>JBLWWM010000026.1:0-5058 GCA_048267905.1 Balneola sp. | reverse complement strand
CCAAACCAGACGTAATGATGTTTTCTATTTTAACAACATTACGCTCCCTCTATATCTGGATACCTAAAAAAGAAGACATTAACCCTGAAGAATTATCTCATACCCTAAATCAAATACTGATAAAAGGCATTAACAAATAGTTTAGAATATATTTTATAACTTTGCTGAACAAACTAACAAGTGTTAGTTAAATGTTTAAGAAAAACATATGGCAGATTTTCACATCTTAAAAGTTGCAGACATTTATAAGGAGACAGAAGACACTTCTGTAATTACTTTTGAAGTACCCTCAGAATTAAAAAAAGAGTTTCAATTTAGGCAAGGTCAGCATTTAACCTTAAAAGCAGACATTAACGGAGAAGATGTACGTCGTTCGTATTCGCTTTGTTCAAGTCCATTAGATGGTCAATGGAAAGTCGCTGTAAAGTTAATTCCTGGCGGAAAGTTCTCTACCTATATAAACGACGAATTAAAACGTGGTGACCAGTTAGAAGTAATGTCGCCAAGCGGAACCTTTGGTGTAGACGTCAATGCTACAAAAGCTAAAAACTATCTTTTTTTTGCAGCAGGTAGCGGAATCACACCTGTACTGTCCATGGTAAAAGCGCATTTAGAAGCCGAACCAAATTCAACATGTAAATTATTTTATGTCAATAAGACCGCAAAATCTATTATCTTTAAAGAAGAACTAGAGCAGCTTAGAAATAAATATTTTGGGCGGTTCGAAATCTATTACTTCTTAACCAAAGAACGTAGAGATATAGAACTGTTTAATGGAAGATTCGATGACGAAAAGATGCGAATTTTAACGCAAACGTTTATCGATATTCCAGATACTAGCGAAGTCTTTTTGTGTGGTCCAGAAAAAATGGTGAATTATGTTAGTACTTACCTCATTAATGCCGGATTACCAAAAGAACTCGTGCATTTTGAATTGTTTGTCACCGGACTTTCAGATGAAGATATAAAACGAGCAGAACGCTTAGCACAACAAAATGTAGAAGGAATAGAGGTCACTATTGTTGATGGAGGAAAAGAATTTGCTTTCACCATGACCAAAGAATATGATAATATTTTAGACGCAGCCTTAGGTGCAGGAGCCGATTTACCTTTCGCATGTAAAGGTGGTGTTTGCAGTACTTGTAAATGTGAAGTTATTGAAGGGTCTGTTGAAATGAAAATTAACTATGCCTTAGACGAAAAAGAAGTCTCTCAAAATTTGGTATTAAGCTGTCAAGCCGTGCCAACATCTGAGAAAGTAGTGGTCGACTTTGATGTGTAAAATTCCTGCGAAGACAGGAATCTTATAAAGCAAATTCCTTAACGCACCAACAGCAAAAGGCCAACGGCCACAGCTAATAAAAAATAAAGTTCAACGAGCTAAAGGCCAAAAGCCAATAGCTAATAGCTATAAAGATGAGTGAAGAACAAATAAAAAATCTAGAAAAGCAGTTCGAAGAACGTATCGCAAGAGACGAGAAAATCGAACCTAAAGATTGGATGCCTGAAAAATATCGCAAGACGCATATTAGACAAATGTCGCAACATGCGCATTCCGAAATTATAGGGATGCTTCCCGAAGGCAATTGGATCACAAGAGCACCTTCGTTAAGACGAAAAGTAGCGTTATTAGCTAAAGTTCAAGATGAAGCAGGTCATGGCTTGTACCTCTACTCTGCTTGCGAAACTTTAGGAGTTTCTCGCGATGAGTTATATGAGCAATTGCATTCCGGAAAAGCAAAATATTCGTCCATATTCAATTACCCAACCATTACTTGGGCAGATATGGGAGCCATTGGTTGGTTGGTAGATGGTGCAGCCATTATTAATCAAGTACCACTTTGTAATACCTCATACGGCCCATACGCACGTGCCATGATTCGTGTGTGTAAAGAAGAAAGTTTTCATCAGCGACAAGGCTTCGAGATTATGATGAAACTAGCAAATGGAACACCAGAGCAAAAGGATATGGCACAAGATGCTTTAAACCGCTGGTGGTGGCCAAGCTTAATGATGTTAGGCCCAACAGATGCAGAATCTATTCATACAGAGCAATCGATGAAATGGAAATTAAAACGAAAATCTAATGACGATTTACGTCAGCAATTTATAGATCAAACCGTTCCTCAAGCAGAATTAATTGGACTTACCATTCCAGATCCCGATTTAAAATGGAACGAAGAACGCCAAAGCTATGATTTCGGAGAGATTAATTGGGATGAATTTTGGCAAGTTGTCAAAGGTCATGGACCAATGAATAAAGAACGAATGAAAGCTAGAGTGAACGCATGGGAAGAGGGAGAATGGGTTCGTGATGCTGCAATGGCTTACGCTGAAAAGAAACAAGCAAGAAAACAAAAACAAGCAATTTAATTAACCTCGATGCTCATGGGAGTATTGTCCCCTTGAGGGGACTTTAGGGGTGTTTTTAATAGATAAATTCAATTTCATAATGAGTAAAAACTGGCCACTTTGGGAAATCTTCGTTAGAAGTAAAAATGGATTAGAGCATCGTCATTTCGGAAGCCTTCATGCTGCAGATGCAGAAATGGCTTTAGAAAATGCAAGAGATGTCTACACTAGACGAAACGAAGGTGTAAGTATTTGGGTTGTAGAATCTAAAAATATTACAGCATCAAATCCAGAACACAATGGTGAACTATTTGAGCCTGCTCAAGACAAGGTGTATCGTCATCCAACATTTTACGATTTGCCAGACGAGGTGAAACATATGTAACAGTGAAATCGAAATCGAAATCGAAATTGAAGTTGAATCTGAATCTGAATCTGAATCTGAAAATATGAATGGGATAAAATTTGATTTAACAGAACGACTTGAAAATTTTGCTGCTGCAATCATTATTTTATATGATAAGAAACCGCTTTCTTATGCTGGCGATTATTTAGCAAAACAACTTATCCGTTCTTCATGTTCTTCAGCTTTAAATTACGGTGAAGTTTTAGGTGCTGGAACAAATAAAGACAAAATAAATAAACTTAGAATTTGCTTAAAAGAGTTAAGAGAATCCTTAAGGAATTTAAACATTCAGACTAAAGCAAAATTAATTTCTGAGGAAAGTATAAGAGAATTGAAAGATGAAAATGATCAATTAATTCGAATTATTGTAACTAGAATAAAAAATATCAATTGAAGGTTTTCGAATTCAAATTCGACTTCAATTTCAATTTTGATTAAGATGAAAGAAAATTTATACAAATATATTTTAGGCATAGCAGACAACAGCCTAATCCTCGGTCAAAGACTAGGAGAATTAACAGGTCATGGTCCAAGCCTAGAAACAGATATCGCCTGTACTAATATTTCATTGGATTTATTTGGTCAAGTGCGAAGCTATTTTCAATATGCAGCAAAAATAGCAGGTGACGATAGAACAGAAGATGATATTGCTATGCTTCGAAAAGAGCGTGATTATAAAAATGTACTATTGGTAGAACAACCAAACACAAACTTTGCCTACACTATGGCGCGTCAGTTTTTATTCGATGTGTACCATTTAGCTTTTCTTAGCGAATTACAAAAAAGTACCGATTTAACATTGTCTGCAATTGCTAATAAATGTATTAAAGAAGTCAGTTATCACGAACGTTTTTCTTCAGATTGGATAAAGCGTTTAGGTGACGGTACAGAAGAAAGCAAAGTAAAAATGCAAGAAGCTATTGATGGTTTATGGACGTACACTGATGAATTATTTCATCAAACAGAAGCCGATAAAGCTATGGTTGCTGAAGGAATCGGTGTGGATGTTACTAAACTAAAAGACGCTTATTATGCTAGAGTGAATGAAATTTTAGAAGAAGCAACGCTTGAAACACCAGAATCAAAATGGTTCCAAAAAGGTGGAAAAGAAGGTATTCATACAGAACATATGGGCTATTTATTAGCAGAGCTTCAATACATGCAACGTGCTTATCCTAATATGGAATGGTAAAAAATAAAAGAAATTGAAATCGAACTTGAATTTGAAAGAAGAACACTTCAAATTCAGTTTCAACTTCAAATTCAAAAAATGACAACAACAGAACAAAATATAGACGAAATCTTAATTCCAATTTTGGAAAAAGTTTCAGATCCCGAGATCCCCGTATTATCCATCATGGATATGGGCGTGGTGCGTTCTGCGGTTGTAAAAAATAATATCGTTAATGTTAAAATCACACCAACCTACAGTGGTTGTCCTGCAATGGATGCGATTGGTGATGATATAAAATTAGCATTAAAACAAGCCGGATACGAATCTAAAATAGAATTGATTTTACATCCTGCATGGACAACCGATTGGATTACACCAAGAGGTAGAAAAGCATTGGAAGATTACGGAATTGCAGCACCTTTAAATGCAGAAGCAGATAAAGATGTATTGCTTAATGGAAAGCGTATTGTTAAGTGTACCAATTGTGGTTCTACCAATACAAGACTAGTAAGTCAGTTTGGTTCCACAGCTTGTAAAGCACAATTTCAGTGTGACGATTGCCAAGAACCCTTTGATTATTTTAAATGTTTAAAATGAGGCAAAAGTCAAATTTATAAGTGTAAATATTTTAAATCGAACAATTGTCCCCTTGAGGGGACTTTAGGGGTGTGAAAAACAGAGAAGAAGCATATAATTATGAGCAAAAGCATACAACTTAGAATTGAAAATAAAGTAGCGTACATCACGCTAAACAGACCAGAGGTATTCAATAGTTTCAATCGTGAAATGGCATTTAGTTTACAAGAAACTTTGGATGCTTGCGAAGCAAATAAAGATGTTAGAGCTATTGTCTTAACCGGAAACGGAAAAGCATTTTGTGCTGGTCAAGATTTAAAAGAAGTTACAGATCCTGATTTAAATCCGGGATTCAAAAAAATACTAGAAGAACATTATAACCCAATCATCACCAGAATACGTTCCATTAAAAAACCAATTATTGGTGCAATTAACGGAGTGGCTGCAGGTGCTGGTGCAAATATCGCTTTGGCTTGCGATATAGTAGTTGCTCACGAAAAAGTAAGCTTCATTCAAGCATTTAGTCTAATAGGTTTAGTGCCAGATAGTG
>JBLWWM010000025.1:0-5351 GCA_048267905.1 Balneola sp. | reverse complement strand
TACCAATTGGAAACGCAAAGCTAAATGACTTGTAAGATGCAAAAACACGACGTGGCTTTACTGACCATGAGCATTTGGATGATATTGAGCTTATTCATATGAACGGTCGGGTGTATGATTATAACCTTGGCGATTTATGTCGGTTGACCCCGTTATACAAAGCCTAACGAATGACCAAAGCATTAATCCTTATTCCCATATTATGATAATCCTCTTTCAGGGGCCATCCTACAAGCTATTGTAGTTCATGGGCATGCTACTATTTACCTGTGATTTTAATCATAAAAGACTATACAAAGGAAATAGAGGTAGACAGTAAGCCATCTTTGGTTGAAGTTTAACGCTCTATTTTTGATGGCTATTCAAAGAGGAAAAGTTATTGAATAATTAGCTGGTTCTAATATAGGAATATATTAGTATTCTTATAAATGTGATATATGGTACTATTTGCGACCAATTTTTTAGATAGGTTAGTTAATTGTGTTTTTATTAAGGAAGATTTTAATCCTTGTTGCGTTTTTTATCTTTAGCGCGCAAGGGAGTGACATGGTCGTTAAACAGTTTGAATGGAAACCTTCAGTCGTTCTTGTAGGCGAGCCAACAACTTTTTACTGGAACATCGAAAATGCTAAGTCATGTTTTGGAAATAATAAGCCACGTACATCAAGTGGTAACAACGGGAGACATGTTTACACATACGCTCAAAATAAAGTTACAAGTTGGTCATGTACTGATTCTCGTGGAAATACAATCAACTTAACTGCCCCATTAACCGTAGAAGAAATACCTAGTACTCCAAGAAAGCCCTCTATTTCTCTAGCTAGAGGTAAAGTTAATGTATCTTGGAGTAAAGTAAGTGGTGCTTACAAATATAAAGTTTACTACCGATTAGACTCTAATTCATGGCGTTATTACAGATCATCAGTAGGCTCTAGCTTATTAACTAATCTGACAAGCCCCGGAACCTATCAGGTTAGAATTTCGGCTTGTACAGTAAATGATCACTGTTCGGGTTATTCTTCAATTAGTTCTATTCAAATTCCACCTCCAGCAATGCAAGTGAAGCAATTCGAGTGGAAGCCAGCCGTGATAACGGTAGGTCAGACCTCGACATTTTATTGGGATGTTGAGAATGCTGATTCATGTTATGGCAATAATAAAACAAGGCCAATTAAAGGAAATAATGGTTTACACAGATTCCTTGCAGAAGAAGAAAAAATTACCGAGTGGTTTTGTAAAGATAAATCAGGGAATCGATTACCAACAAATTCGAATGCATTTCTTACCGCAAGGCTTAATGTTGTTCCTGTAAATAAAAGTGATTCGCCTGCTTGTTTGAATATACCAAGCATTACTCCCGTAAATACACCAATTAACATTTCATGGTGTGGTACTGCAAAACAAGGTGTCACTAAATTTGAGCTTTTTGGTGAGCTAGATGGTTTACTCTTTAGTGGTGCACCTAACACTATTCCTATCAACTCACTAGGCCAGTACAAAGTTACTAGACCTCGTTTAGCTGCTGGAAGAGAGTATTGTTATAAAGTAAGAGCTACTTACAGTGATGGAAGTGTAGGTGGGTTTTCTGATACGGCGTGTACTGTTGTGGGTGAAAAAGCGTTTGATGCACCAAATGCGTTTACAATTTCTCGTCAAAGCAGTGATTATGTTCTCGAGTGGAGCAGTGTTGTTGGGGCAAGTCACTATGTACTTGAACAAAGAACAACTCTTCAATCTGGCGGGTGGAAAAGTTTTCAATGTGGTACCCGTAATATTCAAGATACAAGATGTAACACTCAGCTGACAAGCAATGACTTCGTGCCTGAGCTAGGTGATAAAGCTGTCTTTAGAGTTTCAGCATGTAACTCTCAGAATATATGTGGTGACTTTAAACGAGCCAATATTAGTAATGAACAGCTGCCAGAAGCGCAAGAAAAAAATTATGCCCAAACGACTTTGCAAGTTCCTAGCGACTCTAGTCAATCAAGTGTAATAACAGCTCCAAGTTTTGATAATGTAGGAACTATTGCTGGTTCTGCAGGCGTAAATGGTGGTGCAGCTAGCTACTCTATTCCTTTAGAAATTCCACCTGGTAGAGCTAGTATGCAACCAAAACTGTCTCTAAATTACTCCTCTAGAAGTGGAAGTTCAACAGTTGGTACTGGTTGGGCTTTTTCTGGAGGCTCAAGTATAACTCGTTGTAGTTCAACTTTGGCTCAAGATGGTTATATTCAAAATCCACAATACCAAAGCGATGATAAGTTATGTCTTGATGGTCAAAGGCTTATAGCTGGACAGTCAGGCACTGTTTATTATCCGGAGATGGACTCATCCACTCGTGTTACACAATCAGGTTCTTTAGATAGTCCGTCCGTTTCATTTACTGTTGAGTATAAAAATGGTGATATTGCCTATTTTGGTAAAACTTCAGGCTCACGCTTAGTGCATCAAGGAAAAAGTAGTCCCTATGCATGGCTCATTGAGTATAAGCATGATGCAACAGCAAAGAATTATATCAATTATAAATATCAAGCTTTTGGTGTCGGAGAAAAGTTATTAACCGAGCTAAACTACACAGCTAACTCATCGTCTAGTTTAGGGCTTCAATCAGTTCGTATTGAATATGAGAATAGAAATAATAAGAATTTTGGTTATATATCAGGTGGTAAGTACTCAAGTACAAAACGTATCCAACGTATAGAAATGCTATCAAGCGGGAATGTCAACTTCTCTTACCGTCTAGATTATAATGTTAGTGTAAAAACAGATAATTTAGAAAAAATCAGGAAATGTTTTGCTAATGGCTGTTTAGAGCCAACAACGATTACATGGTCTGGTGAATCAGACAACTATAAGATGATGCCTCTGGGCACTAACTCTAATCCATTTCTAATTCGTGATGCAGAGTATTTATCCCTAGAATTACCTCGTGGCGATGCAAATGGAGATGGAGTAAGGGACTGGAAAAATAAATTTATTAATGCAGAAGGTGAGGAAACAGGTAATTTTGCATCTAATTTTGAGCAATGTAGAGATACCATTTTTACAGGACAGCTAGTATGCTTTTCTGCAGACTTTGATCAGGATGGACTTTCTGATGAGTGGGAAGTCGTTAATGACTACCTGCGTCTTCGTTATTCGAATGGTGAGGAGTATGGAACTAATGTCTTTATCCCTAGTAACTCAATAATTCCAGGGACGAAAAATCGAATTGTAGATATTGCGGATTATAATGGTGACTCTTATCCTGATTTAATGGTTTTTACTGCTCCAAACAATAGCAATATTAACTTAACACTATATACCCACTCTAGAGACGCTGCTTCTCCTTATCCTCGTGGAGAGGTTGTTTATAACTACCCAACTACTAGTTCATCTAGTGTTGGAGGAAGCAACCGTTTAGCTAGAAGTATTGAGTTCAATGGTGATATCACAGGAAATGGTTTACCAGACTTACTTATAACCGACAATATAGCTAGTTGGAATGGACAGTCGTACGCTCAGCCAATTCCAGACAAAATTTTAAAGAATACTTCTTCTCCATCAGCAATTCAGTTCAGTTCAATAGATTTGGATTTAGTAACTGAGAAAAATTTTTTAAACCAAGTATTCAGTTATTTTGCTGATGTTAATGGCGATTCTCTCCCTGACTGGATTGGGTGGGAGTCTGGCGATTTTATACTTAGACTAAACAAAGGAAATGGGGATTTCTCTCTATCTCAAACTTTGGGTGTTCCTATAGTTCCTATGAGAAGTGTTCAGGTCGTAATTAAAGATGAACCATATATTAGATATGAACCAATGTTTATAGGCGCGATTAAGGTTTATGACGTAGATAATGATGGCCGTGTGGAGTTAATCGTCCCAGGCAGAATTGTCGTTGAAGGATGCTCATCAGGGATCATGAATCAGTATAAGGAAGAAACTTGGTGCGGTAGTGATATTTATACAAAGACTTGGAGTAATGCTCCAGGAGGCTACAAACGCTCAATAAATGCAGAAAAAGCTGATGATAGCTTATATGAATTTAATAAGTATGACTTTGAGTTTGACTTGGCTGGAAACGTTTCTGTGAAAAAAGAGAACACAGATCTTATTGGTCATGCGTATGAATCTACATTTATGGATGTTTTTGGTACGGGTTTACAAAGTTTCGTATTTTTACACAGAAAGCGGCTGTGGACATCTCATGATAATAATCCTTATGCATATGGTGTTTATGTAAACAGAAATTATGGTGCAAGGGAATCTTTTAATAATTACGACTACTTACCAACAAATTTAGTTACTACAATCGTGAATGGGCTGGGTCGTGAGAGTAATTGGAGTTATTTACCATTGACTTCAGGTCAAGGAGGAATCGGTGAGGGTTCACCTCATTACAGTCTTGGCAGTGATTATAGCTCAGGGTATTTGAATTTTGCATCTAGTATGTATGCTGTTTCAAGTTTTAAGCAAAACGACAGTGTTGGTGGTTTTTCCGAAAAAAAATACTCTTATCATGGTGCAGTTTATAATTTACAAGGCCGTGGTTTTATGGGGTTTAAATCTATTGCTGAAGAGGACGTTACTACAGGGCTTGTTACACAATCTGATTTTATGCAAGCTTTTCCATTCCAAGGAAAACTAACTCGACAAGCAACATTTGCAAAAGCAAACTATGGTAGACATGATTTGTTGAAATCTGAAGCTTTAGAGTCGCAAGCTTTACTTTTTAAAGAAATTGATTGGAAAGACAATCCAAACTATTCGGTTGCTGGTGTACACGGTGTTTATCCTAAAACAGAAAAAACGGTGACGAGACTGCCTTCTACTAATGAGAGTAGCAGTAACTCTTACAATAAAACAGAAGCTTCTACAAAAATAGTTACGATCAATAATATTGATAAATATGGCAATGTGAAAGAGAAAGTCACACAACTGGCTGATCGCTGGGGAGTCAACAAAATAACCGAAGTGATGGATTACGAGTATGACGAAAATACATGGTTCATTGATAAACTAAGAAAAAAGACGATTACTAAACATACGCTCACAAGTCGTAACGTATATGATCCTGTTACCTCGACTTCAGAGTTAGATCCAACGATAAAAATAGTCACTGATTATAGTAACTACCATTTAAACAGAAAACCTAAGAATATCACAGTAAGTGGTTTGCAAGGTGCTTCAGCATCAGGCAGAGGCAATACAACGAGTATCATTTTCAACAATTATGGTTTGCCAACCCAAGTAACCCAAACAGCAGAAACTTATAAAGCGAGTAACAGTTGGAGCGACCAAGTTAGAACGAGTAAAATCACCTACTCTAAGAATGGTACAACCGAAGCAAGTGATGGGTATTTTCCATA
>JBLWWM010000024.1:0-5764 GCA_048267905.1 Balneola sp. | reverse complement strand
AAACGATTTTGCATTTATCAAGGTAGGGCGTTTTTGCTCCGCTAATAAAGTCAATGTATCTTTCGCCCAACCAAGTATTTCATGCACAATACTTTCTGCGTGATTTTCAATACTAGTGTTTCGCTCTAAATACGCATTCATTAAATCAAATGAGGCAGAGCCACTACCATATAAATAGTTAAAGTTTACAATTAAGGTATATATCCGATCATCGAATGAAAAAAAATTTTCGACATAATTTTTGATACTATCAGATGGACGGTCTACTATTTTTCTTAATTTTAAGAATGCAATTTTAGCTTTTTCAATGTCACTTGATTCAACAAGTAACCTTAGCACGTCACTAGAGTATTCTTTGTTTGTATATAAGAGAAAATCTGTGTTCGTAGGCTCTACAGAACCAGAATTAATCAAATCACACCAGTTGGATAGGGTTTTCCAAAGATCTTTGCTGTGATTAGAAACTATATTCCGAGAAGTGATACTAATTTTGTCTTGTTCAAGAATTGTTTTATCTCCGGTATGTTCTTGGACATCATCCAAGGTTTCAAACCCTAAAACATTAGCTTTTTTTGCATCAAGTAATCGTTGAACTAATCTGTACTCTTGTGTGGTATAACCTAACCATGAAGCAACAGCGCTAGTATTATTAGTCATACTCCCTCACCTTATTTTTATCCTCTTCAAACGAGATTGTGGCCACATGATTAAATTTAAAGCAATCATTTAACTTTTTTAAAATATTTTCCAGGCTATGCTAGAAACTCATATATAAGCTCAGGGTCTGTTTACAGTACCTACACCTGCAATTTTTACCTCAAATCCTCTTTGAGAGAGGTTTTCAAAAGCTTTCGTGAGGTTCACTTTACTAAAAAATGGCAAGTTTCCCTTTAATGTTGTCGAATCTTCTCCAAGGATTAAGAAAATGACTTCGACACCATCACTTTTGAAATTATTCAAGGGCACCGCACTTTGAAGTCCATTGCTAACTCCCTTTAAAACTTTTCTAGTAGCTTTACGAAATTCTTTATCCCCTAACAAAATTTCTGCTGAAACACTTCCTTGAGCAAACAAATGGCTTAACCCAGCAGAACCTCCTTTTCTATGTTTTACATGTATGTACTGTTTATTATTCGTCATTAGATCGCACAATTCTATTGATGTTGTCGTCCGGTTACTCTTAATCAATTTCTTGTCCAACAGGAAATAGCCACATTCATTTGCAGCTCTGTCGTTGTAATCACCCTCAGATTCTATTTTATGTTTAACACCGTCATCTGAATCTTCTGTCCATGTATAAACTTGAGGAAAGGCAAGGTTAGATATTGGTATATTTGAAAGGATGTTGTCAATTCTAGACATAAAGTCATCATTAATTTCATACCAAACCCCTGAGAACAGAACATAAATTTTATTTTCTAATTTATGTTCATAATAAATACATTTATAAACTTGGTGCTCAACCTCATTTTCATGGATGTCGTAAACAAACAATCTATCTCTCTTTACTGAGTCGATAGAAACAGCTGCAACATCTAATCCTGAGTAATAGTCGTTTATATCAATTGTTGGGTTAATAGTATTTTTTGTTCGAGTAAAGCTGAATCCCCATATAGAATCCCATTCTGCAAGTTCTGGTATTGTTATATACACATTAGAGCTTTTCGATTTCAATTCTGTAAGCAAAAAGTCGTCTAATTTAGAGATCTCCGAAGATTCCTTCACCCTTCTTATGTTATCTACCCAAGAAAATTCACCTTTATAGGAATCGTTGTTGTAATAAAGAGAAAGCTGAGATATTAAGCTGCAAATTTCTTCGATGTTAATTTCAAGACCAAACGAAAAAACAGAGTCTCCTCCTGAAATATTATTTAGTTCAACCCCAGCTTTTGGCGACCCAGTTACCGCCCTTAAAATATCCTTTGATATATCTATTCCAAATACACCTACACCTGACTCTCTAGTCGCTTGAGATTTTTTTTGAACGGCTTGATCATCAAGAGTAAACAGGTCAACACTCCTCAAACTGTCATGTTTTAGCGTGTTTAAAGCTGTCTTGATGCCAAAGTCATAAACAAAGTATTTCGTATCTAACAGAAAACGACCATAGCCAAAACTAAATGCCATAGTGTGTTCAGAAGTTTTCACAATAAGAATTGCGGAACTAGATTTATTAGTTAGTTCATCTAAGTTCCGGCCAGTAATATTTTCAGTAAAAGATGTCCATTTCGGCTTTTTTTCTGTCGGTATTTTAATAAAAAGCTTACCTTCAAGCCTATGTTGTGCATCCAAATCATAAGCGTTTACTTGGGCAGAGCTTTTTAGAAGCTCATCAGGCTCTAGGTCTTTGAATTCATCCTTAACAAGAAAAGAATTGAAAAAAAGATAAGGTTTTTTTTCTTCCATTGAAATTAATTCCTTAATTATAGATGTGGTTATAAATCCCATCAAAAATTAGACTAACCGAATAATATTTATAACAAACTTTAACATTTTAATCTATTGTCTAAGTTTTATTAAATGAACGTTATAAATTTATGTTGTATAGAAAGCTTAAAACACCCCACTAAAATCTTCACCAGAAGGTTGATTGGCTTTATAAACTATTAATACTTTTTATGACTAACGTTTAGTGTAATGTTGCGATGTAAGGATGCTTTTATGGCCAAGCATTTTTGATGTGTCGGAGCTCATCGACATTTTTTAATGTCTGTTCTGTGGCGGTATAAATGGCGTTCTTCTGTAGGGTCTAATCCGGTTAACTTCACAGACTGTAATACCATATCCGGCAATTTACTCGGCACATATCATTTGCAATTGTTAGCCTGAGCTTATTAATTCAAACATATACTAAAATTTTACCGAGTTATGAAGCTAGAAATTCTGTTATCTACAGTTTGCTGACGAAACTAGTCGTTTGATAACCCTCTCTTATGCTCCTCTTGCTTGATGGGGAAGCTAAATTCCAAAAAAATGTAAAAAAATTACAAAAATTTTATTCTTATGATAATTCAATAAGATATCTAATTTACCCATATTCGGTATGTGAATATCAAAATATTTTCTGTGTTAAAAACTTCCGGTTTTTCATACCTCTATCCCCTACTTCATCACAATGACAGTTTATTTAATTATTAGTATATTATGTTGTTGAAAAATATAGGAATTTGATCAAATTAATTTCTTTGCTATTCGTTTATTAAATCGAATTTTTGAGTAGCAAACATGAACAAAGAGACACAAACACAACACCCAAAAGCGAAGCTTGTTACTTCTTCATGGTGGGCAAACTTGAGTTTCATTCCCAACCTAAAATCAGATGGCCCAGATATGCTGCGTGCTGAAAGCTCGTTAGAAACATTGTTTGTTTTAAAATTACTCATCGACCCAAGCGTTAAATACGTCACAACAGCGTGTACTTCAAAATACATTGAGCGCTTGGGTCGTCGGTATACAGACGATGTTGAATACACGCTCGCTAGCTCCACACTTTATTGTACTGAAGTTAAACAGTCTTCAGAGCTTGAAAAGCAAGAAATAAGAGACAAATTAGCGATAGTTGCTGATGAACTAAACACTGAGCAATGCTGCTTCGAAGTTAAAACTGAACATGACATTTGCCCGAGAGATTCTACAGCGAATATTTTGCGATTTTTCAGACATTATCATAATCACTTTCCTGAAGATGAACTTGTAGAAGTAGAAAAAGTAGCTGAGCTGCTCAGTGCAAACAAGGGTGTACCGTTGTTGCTTTTAATTGATTCATTACGTGATAACGGGATTTCCTACCCCAGTCAAAAAGTGTGGTTCCTACTCGCACACAAGCGTTTGCATGTATCTGATGAATCAAAGTTCATTAATAGCAATACGTTTATTTGGAGCTCATCATGTTCAAAATAAATAGCAAATTCATTTTAGACGACACTCTTGTTTCAGTGACTTACTCAAGCTCTTGTTATTCGGTATTTAGAGATGTGAAACATGGAACAGAGAGCGGATATAACAATTACCAACTTCAGAGACTTCACAAAAAAGGGTTACTTAAACCCATGGTGTTTTCTGAAATAGACGAAGAATTAACGAGAGCTACATATGCTTTCTTAGCTGAATCGCAAAAGCGTGAGCTTAATATGAAAATAGCGCTTGTTAATCAATTTATAGCAGAACCAATCAAAACGGGTGAAGAAGCAAACCAATTGATAAGTGAAACGCTAAAGCTTCTCGGAGATGATTGTCTTGTAGCAGAATCAACAGTACGCGGATGGGTTACTAAATACAGAAAAAGTGATGGAAATGTATTTAGTCTATTAGACGGACGCAGAAAAAAACCTAACTTCGCGAGATAATCATGACCGTTGAGCAAACACACAAGCAAATTTTGCTAGAGCAACAAAAACAGTTATTCAGAGAAATTGTACGCCAATATATTGCGGTTTCCAGCCCACTCAATAACACACAAGCACATGAGCGACTAGTGTCCCTGCACTTAGAGAGAGGGCTCGATGGTCAAGCGGTTTCATATTCAACTTTTTGCCGCTGGTTAAAAGAAGATGTTGACTCAGCTTACTTAGCTAGACGCCAGGATGGCCGTGTCGCTGGTAAAATTGCCACGCAAACAAAGATAAAGTCAGATGAAATATTTACATTCATGGCGAATGTACAAATTGATTGTCTACATGCGCCGATTTTTTTAGTCGATGACACTAACTACAGAGCGCTTGATAAAGTTCCCATTGAGTATCTTTCGTATGAGCCTGTCACCACCGCCATCTTGGCTAATACAACTAATTATGAGAGTGGTTCAGAGCGCAGTGACTATTTAATAGAGCATTTCAAATCCATTTTCTTGGGTAAGCCAGATTTACACATCGAAGTTGGTTACCCTAAACCATGGTACGCCATGGGCCTCGTTACATCACTCATTTTAGATGGAGCAAGTGCAAATAAAAGTAAAGATGTTCATATGTTCTTACGCAAATGGTTTGTCATTGCTCACATGGCAAAAACGCAAGAAGGTAAACAAAAATCAAGAGTAGAAAGCCTGAACGACTGGTTTAAAGATAATGTATTGAACGCTTTACCTGGTCATTTTAATGACCGGCTCGCTTTAAATCTAAGAGATACTATTAATGCCCGTGCCCAAGCATCTCTGACAATTCGTGAATATCACATAATTAAATCCAGAGTTTTATTGGATTATTTGTATGGTGAACACACAGACAGCAAAACTGCTGAAACATTCTCACGTGAAGACGAATGGAACCGCCAGTGTGCTTACAATCCCCCGCCATTCGTTCAAGACGTTGATGAGTTATGTTTATTCAGTGGTCTCAGAGAGCATCGAACTATTAACGTAACTGATGGTATTGTTATTACTCGAAGTGGCAAACGCTACTGGTATAACAGTATAGAGCTTCAATCGATGAGACGACAACTCAAAAGCACCATGGGTAAGCATTTTAATGGTGAAGTTAGCGTTACGTACTCGCTCATAAACGAGTACTTTGTATGGATACTTAATCCTCTGACGAAATCGATGCTAAAAGTGCCAATAGTGACACCACCGAAGCAAATACCGCGAAACTCAGAGAAAGAAGAATTTCTTGAACAGCTAAGACAAGTCGATGCATCTATTGATTTAGCTCGTATGAGTAACGATGAAATTATAAAACATGCGCTCACTCGCAAAAGAAAAATACGCGAATTCGAGAACAACAATAAAAAAGCAGCTAAAAAGAATGCCATATCGACTCAGGATGCAACT
>JBLWWM010000023.1:0-7080 GCA_048267905.1 Balneola sp. | reverse complement strand
AACCTATTCTAAATCCTATACATATGGAGCCGTAGGCAGAATATGTGTTTTCGAACATAGTAACTCAAAAAGTTATTACTTCTCACCATATGAAGAGAATGGATATCATATTAGGAATTGCGTTGAGTTTCAGGGTTCATTTTCAGAATTTGCCTTAAATGGTAAATATTCAATTTTAGTGTATGTATCAAAGTCTGCAATCTATAGAGGCACCTTCATTGAAGGGTTTAAAGGGTATATAGAAAAGTTACCTATTATTGAAGATGATTTTGCTCTTCAGATTATTGATAAAATACGAGAAATGCTTGGTGCAAATAATTCAGCGCACAAGTCTCAAATGATAGCATTGCTAAAAAAGGGTGTTGTCATTCACCATGGGTCAATACCATTGGAAGCAAGGTTCCTTATGGAAGGTTTTATCAGAGGAGGTTTTGCGGCACTTTGCTTTGCGACAAGCACTTTAGCACAAGGTATTAATATGCCCTTTGATATTGTCTGGTTGGATAATAATCGCTTTATGGGTGATGCAGATGAAAGAGCTTTAGCGTTTAAGAACTTAATAGGTCGTGCAGGAAGGCTGTCGCAAGAGAGTAAATTTGATTATGGGTTTGTATTTACTCACAATCCTCGTCTTTTCTCAGAGAGGATCAGGTCAACATTTGAATTAAATTCAAGGTCACAGATTGAAAGTCATGCTTTAGATGATGAAGACGACGATGTAAATGAATTGGTCTCTTCTATTCAACAAGACAAGTTTGATGATGATAAAAATATACCTATGTCAAAAGTAGAGCGTTTGTCAGAGGACAACGTCTTGGGGTATGCAGCACGTTTTTTGGACATCGTTTATGGAGATGAAAACGGAATTAGGGCGAATATTGAGGGGAAGAAAAATCAAGCGAATAGAGATAACGCAAAAGCGTATTTATCGCTGATTTATGAAGCTTCATTAGGGCGTGAGCTCGATGACGGGGAATCGTCAGTCTTTGACAATGCTATCACGATATTTTTCTATATGGTTCAAGGACGGTCATTTAAGGAAATTGTTGGAATTAGGTATAGTTATATTGCAGATAGAGATAATAAGAATAAGGGGTTAGCTCGTTTTTCTCAGCCAGCTGAAAAGTTACCGAGTAAAGGTCTTCGCTTATATAGTCTTTATGATACAGGTACTCTTGCAAAAAAGGTTAGCTATGACGCTGTTGTCTTCGATACATATGACTATTTAGACCAAGTATTGTCATTCTCATTATCTGATGTTTTTGTCGCCGCTTTTCAGGTATATGGAGAAAAGCGTGAGGATGACAGAGCTTCTAAGGTTATTGAGTTATTTAGATATGGTACAAACGACCCCAAGCATATATTGCTGATGCGGTATGGTTTTCCTCCAGAAATGATCACCGAATTAAAACCATATCTGGAAATTATAGATGAAGCCCAAATTGTCTTTAAGGACAGTGTTTATAATGCTCCTGATAACATTAGAGAATTGGTTGACTGGTACCTGCCTTAAGATGCCTTCCCCAATTAGTACCCCCCCCTATTGATATCTATAGATTGGGATGCGAGTTTATCTAAACAAAATCTCACTTTCCGTGATCATCTTATGTCTATGAGCTTGTTTCAGGCTTTCTATCTGGTCGATAAGGAATAGAGGAGCCGATAATCTTTGATGATAGGTCTGGCTTATCTAATTTCTCCATCATCCGTTGAACTGATCTTACTGCCATTGGGGAAGATGTGCATGGGCCAAGTATTATGGAGCTGATGAAATTATTAAAGTTGAGATTTTGTGGCATAATTCCTTCAACATGAGATAGTTTCAGTTTGAGCTTAGGCTCGACGCCATTGGGGCCATTGAAGTAGTGCAACATTCGTTCGAGCTTATTTTGGTGATCTCTGTCACTGAAATAAACAACTCTCCATTCCTGCTCTTCTGAAAAACCGTCATGTTTACTGAAAAGAGAGAACTGTTTTAATCGTTCAAACAATGCGCCTGTTACATAACCAATTGTTTCAGAATGGATGTCGTTTTTCTCGATAAGGGATGCAAACAACTCTGCTGTTTTATTGAACCATTCAAACCTTTCAGCTTTCGAGGCATAACGCACTTTGGAAATTATTAGAGGGCTATTTGGTGTTTCAATTAGTTTACTTAGGTCGAATACGAGTGCAGCTCCGCTCCCATTTCCTCCATAACCTCGCCACATTGATAAACGTCCATCTAAATCGCCTGTGTGATGTTCTGATAGGCAGAAAATATATGTGTCCAAAAGATGTTTATCATCGTAATTGAGGAGGTGCTGGTCCAGTGAGTCTATGAACAACTCATGCCTTTCAGGCGTTTTTAATGCTTTTACGATGGATTTATTGGTAGAGAAAACGCTAGTGCCTTCTAACATTCCAAATCGTAATTCTTCAATATCGTTCATGTAGAGCGGGTTGGAAAACCAAACTTCATCATTTTTGAGCATACTTTCTAAGACTTCAAGTGAAGTATAGTGTGCTAGCAAAGGTGTTTGATCCAGTTCAAATAAATCATCTTGGTTTGTATCATTCCATAATGGGCCGAACAAACTCCATAGTCGTTCACATTCTTGTTGGTCTAAGGTATACGCCATACTTTAATTCTCTATTGGGTCATTCAGCTTAAGTGAGCCATCAGCAAGATTCTTTAAGTTTGAAAAATATTGATCAGTTTTAAGGGGCCAAGAAAATGAAGAGGGTGCTTTGGTAATGTTGATGGGTTTTGTGGATACTGTATAGTATATACCATAGCCATAGGCCCTTGTGACAAGTTGTAGACGCGTTTCAATTGGGGAGATGTACTTATCGTAAGCGTCCGTGGAAAAAACATAGTTGAAGCCACCTTTGTGCTGCACGCTCTCAAAAATTAAGCAATCAACGCCTTTGTGGATGTTGAAAAATTCTTTTGCTATCACTGAGGTTACAACATATTCGCTCTCCCCTTTCCTATTCATCCTATCAACGAAAAAAGCATCAACGAGTTGTACAGCTAGGGCAACATCTTTACGAAGCCTGGAAAGTGTGTCTTTAATCCCTTTTGTTCGATTGGGGTGAGAAAATACGGTGCTGCCTTTTCTTCTTACATTATCAATATCCCCAATGCAAAAAGCGTGGAAATCGTTGTCTGGTTGGACGCTGTACTTTGTTAAATGGAAAAATGTCTGCTCCTGTAGTCGGCATTCAGCAAATGTTGTCTCTGGTGTGTCACTAGAATAAAAAAGTGGTTCACCTTGGAAGTTCATTCGAAGCATCGAAGTACAATGAGATGGAGGATAACGCAGTTCATCAGTATGGGTGAACAATTCCCCTTCTTTACAGGGACGCGAACGCCATAATTCTTTGATTGTACTGGCTTTAAATGGCGTCATAAAGAATACGTAAGCTAATCCATCTATGAGCTCGGAAACGTTTCTTCTAGTTAGTTTTGATGTTGGTACTTTATTGAAGAGATCAATCTGGTTGGAAATACGATCAAGAATGTCGTTAGGCAAATTATTCAGCTGATTGATGAATTGATCTGTGTTTTCCTTGCTAGCCATGCAACTGTCCTCTCTAATGCCTCTGTCTGGGCAATATACACAAAGCTATATGCTGTTTTCTAGTGTTAACTTTATGATTTTAAATGGTGTATATTTACTTGGACAATGTAGGCTTCATTCATTTTCGTAATTTTGGGGAACAAAGGGTACCCACCAAGGGGGGGGTATACTCCATTGTCGTATTTATGCATTGGAGCTTAAAATTTTCTCGCCAAAATTATGGATATTGGGATCATAAAAGACCATTGGGACAGGTTAATATACGTGTGTTAACGCCAGTAGTTACGATACTGAATGACAGATAGGTAAAATTGATAAGCTTAAAAAATAATTTTGAACATAACCATTTGTTTTTGTTCGTTTTATTTATGAAGGTAGTTTGGTTTTTCTAATGCAAACTCTTTGAATGTGAAAATAAATTTGAAATCTTACCTCCTTTCCTATCCTGTCTGCGTCTTTGGTCCTTTTCTAAAGGGCGTTACGAACGTAGTGAAGTTAGTTTGATGTAAAAATGTGTAATAAAATAATTCCTAATATAATAGAGATTATAATCTTACATATCCCTAGGCATTGAAAACAGTTTCGAACCATTCTTCCTTCGACAATGGTGTGTCAGGATTTCTTCGTCTGTATCGTGACCAAGCTGTATTAGCTGCTCCAGAGTATCTGATACCATTTCTTGCAAGACCTCTTCCCCTTCTCGCCTCACCGAAATGGCGAAGATCGCCAATCTGCCCTTCAACTGTTGAGCCTTCGAATAAGTTGGAAATTCTTCTCGCGCAGTCTTCAGATAAAACAATTAATCTAATTTCGTCGTTGAAATCCCTAACTCGAAGAGAACATCTGCCAATTGTTTGGTAAGTGTATGATAGTTTCCACAGTGCATACAAATCAGCATCAGAGATTTCGACCTGTTCGGTCACCATGTTTTTAACCCATGGTGGTGGGTTCATCGAAATCAACGACACAACGACAGGGAATAGTTTGTACCCATTTAAACCCGCAGAGTTTACTGGCATCCGAGTTTGAGGAACCAAGGTTTCATTTTCATTTAGAAAATATTTGTTGGCTGCCCAGCAATAGGGAATATTATTTCGTCCCAGCTCTTCGTTAATGATCTCTGCCATTCTGTCAATCACCCGAAGTCCACTTCTTTCAGGTGCATTTTCTTCGCCTGTTTGCCAGTTACGTTTCAGGTTCAAGCTGCTGGCATTATCTCCAGTATGGAGTAAATGCTGGACGATTATTTGGGGCCCTTTGTTGATGTGAGTATTATAGAGTTCATAGTCGGTCTCGTATTCTCGGAAATCAATATCATATTTCTCACGCCAGAATAGGCATAGTAGACTTTGTTCAAATATCGCCATGAGGATCGTGACTGATCGGAAATGTAAAAAATGATCAGGCCGCAAGAAAGCAACAACCCTAATGCTCTCTTCTCCGATTGAGGCGTAAACATCGTGAATTTCACTAGTGAGTAACTTCGCAATGTGGACATAACGAGGGACATTAAGTTCTTCGCGGTTGAACCTTGCGGCCTGTTCGTAAGCTACAGCTTGCATAAGCTCTTCTGAGCCTTCATGGGGTTTAATCGACGAGTCTTCCTCTTGGATAATCTGATCCATGAATACTGTTTGGCGTTCAGTTTTCAGTTCAACATGATCAATGGCATCAATGCCCTCGTCCATAAATACATCGTAACGAGCTTTTAGTGCTTGAGGTATACGGGGGAGAAGACGGCGAAAAGTCTCCGTTGTGATGATCAGTGTATGAGCACCGTGATTGCGAATAACATGGTCAAATGCAGTTTCCACTACAGGATTAGGGTCGATAGATTCAGTCGTTATCAGGTGTACATTCTGGCCTTGATTGACATTAACTAACGCTATGTCCAAACGTTCTTTCACTTCTCGTACTAACTGCTGAGTTGGCGAAACGAAAATATAAAATCGCTCCTGATTGTCTTTGATTTCATTGATAATGGCTGCTGTCTTGCCGCTTCCCACAGGAGCAGACAGATAGTTGATGTGATCAAGCCTATTGGGCTCAGGTTGTTCTATAAAAGCAATCTGTCTGGCATTAAGCATTTGGAAACTTCAAATTGTTTTCATCTAAGGATTAGTTTGATATTTAACCAGATTGAAAAAATAAGCAAATTTTATAGGTTGCGAGTGTTGAAACTTTCTTTTCTTCAGGTGGTTACTGTTGAAGGTGTGACATTAAGCCAAGAGGCTTTTTAGCACCCTGACTTTTGAAGAATTGTCCGACTTCATCAGAACCTAATTGTCGTCCAGTTCCAAATGGTTCAGTTCCCTGTAAACGAATGCCGCGTTCTATAAGAGAAGCATTGTCTCCCTCACTAATTTGATGAAAAGCAGAACGAATGAAATGAAGTGATTTCTTTTGATCTTCGAGTGAGCCACCTTTATGGTAATACTCCATCTCTGCCATACCGAAGAAATAGCCGAGAGCAAAGGCATCGCTATTGAATACATGTACATTTGAATTGGACATTTGGAGCTGTATTTGAATGGCGTTGGGTGTGAAAGTCGATTCAAGTGGGGCTTCAGTTGTGCCCTGTGTCTTTTGATTGGCGAGCTGAATTAATCGATGTACTGATTCTAGAGCTTCCATTGCTTCTCGCTGATCTCCAAATTTATTTCGTAAGGATTGGATGCCTTCATACATAGCGGGTATCAAAGCAATTGCTGTCTCTTCTACAGAATGTCCCGCTTTCTTCATTGCTTTAAGGTGTGCCCAAGTAACACCCACTTCTAACAGGACTGTGCCTAAGAAGTTAGGTCTCATTACCATGTATGACGCAACCTCTTTGCAAAACTTTCTTCCTGTGAAAAAACTGAACATGGTGCCCTCTCTATAGTGGTGAATTTATCAATAATAACCCGATATGGGATAATCCTGAAAGAGGTTTATTGAAAGTATTCGTTTATTTTAACGGATACAAAATAATGGCTTCGTCTCTTCACAGTCCTAGATATGAACAATTCAGGAAGCTCCTTATCCAAAAGAGAAAAGAGCAAGGACTAACACAGATGGCAGTGGCTGAAGCTTTAGGCAAACCTCAATCATATGTAAGCAAATATGAAAAAGGTGAACGACGACTTGATGTTGTCGAGTTTATCGATATTGCCAAGGTCATTGGGTTTGATGCGTCTTCGTTCTTGGTTGAATTCAACGAAGATTAACACGCTTTCGCGTCAGTGCCACAGGCGTTCGGGACATAGCGCAGTCTGGTAGCTGCTATGCCACTGGGTACCAGTGTGCACTACACTGTGTATGAGGGCTTGTTTTGTGTACAGGAAGCCCGTAGAATCTTTATCAGAAGTGTTCTCTATATTTCCTCTGGAAAAGAAAAAGGCCCTGCAATCCAAAGGATTAACAAGTCCTTCTCTATGGTCGGGACAGCGGGATTCGAACCCACGACCCCTACACCCCCAGTGTAGTGCGCTACCAGACTGCGCTATGTCCCGTCGTGTTGTGTGGGCGGAATATA
>JBLWWM010000022.1:0-7664 GCA_048267905.1 Balneola sp. | reverse complement strand
GAAAACAATACTCGACATTCTTTTTATTGATTTCCCCATCTAAATACCAATCTGACCAACCAGACCAAATTTTCTCTGTAGAACCGTTTTCATAGAGACTAACAAACCATTCATTAATCTATCATTAAATAGCGAAATTAATCCCAAACTAACAAACTCGATTGTACCATTCTACTTGCTAGAGGGGAACATCATGAATTATGTAAAAAATAGGAGATGATTACTTTCAATTATATCCTTCCAAGTTTTTACCCATAATGATATCTCTATATCCCACTTGTATTCCGTTGATTTGTTTTAGTTGTAGGATAACGTCGCCACCACCTCTTGGCGAATTGTTTTTTAGCTCTTTATCGGAAAGAAGTGGATCTCCCTCAAAATGTGCGCTTGTAATCCAGTAGTATTTGCCGTTGGGTTCCAAAACGGTGAGATGTACATGAGCTGGTTCAGAGCGAGTGGGATATATTCCTGGCTTTAAAGTATAAAATGCATAGGTGCCATCAGCTCCTGTTTTTACCCATCCACGGAGGCGACCATGTACTTTTCCCCAACCTTCTTCGTCACCTTGCTTCTCGTAAACACCCTTCTGATTGGTATGATATGCATATATCACCACACCAGCAGCTGGAGTCTTACCATCTTGCTGATATACAATTCCTTGTAGTTTGAGTTTAGGTCCAGGCCGATTAAAGTCTGGCAGGGTATCAACGGGAGTGAGTGGTTTATTCGGATATTCTAGAACAGCTTCGCATCCTTCACAAGCACCACCAACTAGGGTGTTTTGCGCAAGCAATAGGTTATAGTTTAATAGACAAAAAAGGATTGGAATCAAGGTTTTCATTTGTAATGGGATTTTTGTTTTGAGTGAACACATTTAGTGCTTGTTAATAGAGGAGAGTTTTTTGGTAAGTAGGGCATCAATCGAAAATTTTCCAGAACCAACCAGTAGAATGAAGATGTAGGTCATTAAAAAAACGAATGCCTTCTCTTTAACAATAAAAGGCTGCCCTGCATTGACTAAAAACATTGCTACCATCATAGTTATGATTAAAGGAATGGCTGAAATTCTTGAAAATAATCCCAGAATTAAAAGAATCGAACAGCTAATTTCAGCAAAAATGGCTAGCAATAAACTAAGTTCATAGCCTATACCTAATGGATCGAAAAGATCGATGTTGCCTTCTATATAACTGGAAAGCTTTGGCCATCCATGTATAATAATCATAGATAGTGAGACTCCAACGCGAAGCAAAAAAATGCCAATGCTTTGGATCGAATCACGACTGGTTTGAAGCAGTAATTTTAAGATACTTTGATACATTACTCTTGGGTTTTCTGAGGTTTGGATATGAATCGATACTGGTTTTTAACTTGTAAATCATAATGTTTGATTAGCAAGTGATGGCAATATCGCATGCAGAGAGTACCCCTGAAACAAGAATGACATAAGTGGAGTGGTTTTACCACATAAGATGAGTGCTAAAGCAGTAAGTCCCTCAGAGGCTCCGTATAATTTCTGCTCAGCCGGAGAATGGTGCCGTCATTCATAATAACATCGTAATCTCCATTACCTCTTGATTTCAACTTTTTAACTCGATTGGTGTTCACTATAGTGGAGCGATGTATACGTTTGAAATTGTCGGGTAGGCTGGTGATAATATTTTTTAGACTATCTAAAATTACATGCTCCTTGTTTTCTGTATGGACCGACAAATAGTGTCCATCAGAACCAATCCAATTAATCGTATTCACATCTACTCGCGTTGTAGTACGCCCATTTTTAACGGTAATGTTTTTTATTTGATTCTGTTCCTTTTCATGATTCTCGACGCTCTGTTGCTTAGAATGGTAGTAATACAAAGCCGAGAAAATGATGTAAATGGAAAGACCTATATACAGGCGGGTCGAAAGCTTTTCAGTTAATAAGAAATAAACAGACACCGACTCTTCATAAAACATGTTTGAAATACCAAACAGAAGAAATGAAAATACCAATAGGTGAGCGAGGGTGATAAGGAGAATTATCAAAGTGCCCAACACTGCATGTAACACTTTCGAAGAATAGGATTCTTTTTTGTGATACCAAGCAACTAAACCGATGGAAAAAAGAGGAAAGAGCAACCAAAAAAGCTTATACGAAAGCGATTGACCCAAAGAAAAATAATTATCGTTTAAGACCGAACTGATATAATCTTGACCAAATTCCAGAAAAGCCATAAGTAGCCCCAAATAGAAAAGCCAGTAGATATATTTTGTTTTGTGGCTATCAAATTTGAGTCTATTGTAGAAAATTGATTTGATATATGTGCTTTTATGACTGATAATTGTTTTATAGAAAGTTGAAGGTCTAAGTGTTAGATAGAAAACCTAAACAGTAAAGTGTCCTAGTGTTTAAGCAGTCTTGGGGATAAGGCTTTATTGAAGTAACAGAATTCTGGAATTAGAACAAACTTGGCAAAACCCCATCTGCACCCGACTTGAAATGCTTGTTAGTTGTATGAACACTATGCTTAATTAACATAGGAAAATAATTCTTTTTGTTTAAGCTTTAGTAAATTTTCATCTCCATGTTTTCTGTTTTTAAAAGCTTTGTAGAACCGAATGGTTCTAACTTTACGGTTTTCTTCAAAAACTATAGCCATAGGATTAAATTCCTTATGGTCCGACCAGTGCTTAAATACTTTGACTTCAAGCTGGGAAGAATCCCATTTCGATCGTTCAGACCAGTTTAAAAACACAGCATTTGGTTGAATTTTGGTAAGTAAATTTTCTTCAATGTAGTCTTTCCAGTTTGGACTATTTGAATAAATGAAAAGAATATTTTTATCTGGAAAGTTATGCTTTGAACGAAATCTAACGTTTAACCAATAGCCAATAATTTTATCCCAAAGAAGAGCTAATAAAAATATTGGAGCGACAAAAATTACTAGAAAAAGACCAATTGGAATTAGTAATAAATATCCCCCATATTTTTTTATAGCATCTGTCATTGTTGAATACAGCTAACGACCCCGCGTTTAAGCGGCGAGTCGAGTTAATATTATTAAAGTTTAGAACCCTAAACGAGTCCCAGTTGAAATGCTTGTTAGCTGTTTCCTAAGATATTTTTTTTGAAGTAGGAATAAGAATTTGCGATTAAGAATAGTGTCATATTCTTTTGTCCAATTTCTCCACCTTGGTTCACATTAAAGTTGTCTGAAATATCATAAATCAAAGTTCCTGTATTCAAGTCAAATAACCTGAAACGAGCAATGCCAAAAGTATAAAATGATTTACTGTTGATATTAAAGTTTATTGGAAGTAAAAGAAGATTCGAATTCCCTAAGTTTTCTTTTAGAATGTCTAACTCTTCTGAACTTAGTATTGAGTTTAGATTGGGTGTTTGTTTCAACTCCTCTGGGGAAAAATCTGATAGAACTAATTTATTAACAATTTCACTGAAGTCTTCAGAGTCTTGTATGTTATTATGAACATTTTCCAATGGGTAAGTAGAATAGCGATTTAAAGAATCTGCATAAACTATAGTTAAAGTCGAGTCAGAGAAAGATTGTAAATCTCCTTGAATTGGAATTATTCCCAAAGTTATTTGAGAGGATGATGGACTATAATTTTTATTTATAAAATTTGAAGACGAGTTGCAACCAATCGAAAGAATGGAAACACTAAGAATAAAAACTGCGGTATAGATTTTTCTTTTCATATATGAGTTCTTTAAAACTGATAACGACCCTGCGTTTAAGGTGCGTGGGTTTTCGGTTTTTGTGAAAGTAACAG
This sequence comes from Balneola sp., assembly GCA_048267905.1. Taxonomy (GTDB): domain Bacteria; phylum Bacteroidota; class Rhodothermia; order Balneolales; family Balneolaceae; genus Balneola. The sequence continues at coordinate 3,890 of JBLWWM010000022.1, read as the reverse complement.
AAATAATGAATTAGCTGAAAGGTAAAAAATGCGGAGCCAGTACCCGAGTCCGACTTAAAACGCTTGTTAGTTGCCGATTAATGTTTGAGTTCATGCAAATACAATTGTAGCTCTCTAAGATGTTGCCCCCAATGTGCATTGAATAAAAACTCAAAGTTCCAAAGTGCATCTTCAGTAGAAGTATTATTAAATCTCCATTGAACCTTTAGTAAATCAATAGCTATATCAGTAATGTCATCAATTGCATCACCAGTACCATTTTCTCCAAAACCTATTTTTTCAACAATATCCAAGGCTACATTGTAATACCCTAAATTGGGAAACCTATTTTCGACTTTTTTCCGAATCACAGAATATTCAAAATCGGGAGGGTTTGAGAAGTCAGTTTCATCATATGTGTAATCTACATATTGAATTAGAACAGCTAATCTATCCAAAGCAAAAACTAGTTCGTCTAAATTTTCGAGCTTTGAATTATGTTCTAAAACTAATTCGAGAAACTCATTTATTTCACTTTGAATATTCATCTAAGGAAAAGGCAACTAACGCCCCCGCGTTTAAGCGGCGAGCCGAGTTAAAATTTATAAAGTTCCGAACCAGCCTGCCCCGAGCATTCGGGGAGTCCGACTTAAAACGTTTGTTAGGCGCATGATTATTCTTTTTTAAGAACAAATTTATCTCCTGTATAAGAAACCGAGGTTACAGTTTCTATTTCAGGTTTTCTGTTATCGTAACTAATGATTATCAGGTGTTTGCAATCTTCATCAGAACAATATGATAAATAGGAATATGCTGAACGCATTACTAAATTTTTTTCACTGTAAACCGCGTAAAAATCTTCAAATTCAAAAGCTTTCTCAAAGTTCTTGTTAACCTGATAATACATAGCCGTTTTAACTTTATTTGCGTCTACATCATAACAGGTTCTAATCCATTTTTCTTCGGTAATCTTTATCAAAGGCTGTTTGTCAATTCTTAAAAAAGAAATGTCAGAAATATTAAAATCAGGAGTACCACATTCAGGCATAAAAGCACCTGAGTTATAGAAAATTCCTGATTCTATATCTCCATAAAATCCAATAACCATAAAACTATAGTCAAAACCACGAGGTCTAAGCCTTAAAAAAGTGACAGAATCTTTTTCTTGGGAGAATTTAAATGTTGTCGAATTTAAAACAATGGGTTCAAATTCTGTACTAGCTGAATCCCTAAATAACGATGCAAAGGAATTAGTTAACTCTTGCTTTACCGTTTCTGGAAACACAAAAGATTGTTGTCCAAAGCAAACATTGCTAATACCAATGATTAGAAAAAATGATAAAAGGAAATGAGAATTATATTTGTACATCGTTTCGTTAATGCGCCTAACGACCCGGCGTTTAAGCGGCGAGGGTTTTCGGTTTTTGTGAAAGTAACAGAATTAATTAGTTACCTGAAAGTTAAATTATGCGGAGCCAATACCTGAGTCCGACTTAAAACGCTTGTTAGTAGGCGCACCGCTATTCTCGATTTTGTAACTCATATACATTTCCACTTTTGTCTATCACTTTATTTCTATCTAAGGAAAAGGCCTCGTCTTTGAAATAGGTTTTTGAAATATCAATGAGGCTAATTTTTAACTCGAGATAATTCGAAGTTGTGTCATTTAAAGTATACTCATATTCATCTCCCAAGAAATGAACAACGATGCTGTCAAAATTGAAGTCAGATACTTCTGCGAAACCTTCATTGTCGGTATTGACTCCATAGTTTTTGTTTTGACCAAAAGTTATGAATGCAGTAGATATAGGAGTGCCTGTTTCATCAAGAACATTTATTCCTGATTTTTCATTTGTACTGCTTTCTAAACCTCTAACATACCCAGTTTTAAATTCTGGGAAACTATTTAGAAGAATACTTTTTCCTTCTCTTTTCCAAGTTCCACTTGACTCTCTATGCATGAATTCGCCATTAAACTCGTAGTAAAAAGTACCATTGGCTTTAATACTCAGAGAATTTGAAAAACCAGTTTCTTTATCAATTGAAATGAAGGAGTGATCTTGATCAAGAAATGAGCCTGAGCTCGAACAAGAGATCAAAAAAAGGAAAAGGAATATGGGAGATCTTTTAATCATATTCGACTTCAATATTCGAGCCTACTAACGACCCCGCGTTTAAGCGGCGAGCCGAGTTAAAATTTTTAAGGTTCGCAACTCTGTCCGAGTCCGTTTGAAACGCTTGTTATATGCCGAACGCATTGCTTAATCTCCTCGTGATTCATCATATTCATCTTCAACTGTAGGTACATACGGTGACAATAATGGATCATCATGTTCTTTTAATTCACCTCGACACAATCGCCAAACTCTGAACTCATTTTCATACTGTTCATCTTCGTCATCCTGAAAGTACAAAATGCCATAGGAGCCAGGCGCAACTTGAGCAATCCATCTAAATAGCTCAATAACATATTCAGCCTCATGATTATGTTGTCCTGCGATATGTAGAGAATCACAGCCATTGTACCTTTGAAGGTGAACTAATTTTGGCACTGGTAAGGAAGGGATGTGAGCTTCAATCATTTTCCAGCATTGATCTTGTAAACTCTGACTAGTGTCGTAAGTATGATACTTGATAGTTGCCCAACCGTGAAACTCAACCATAATTTAGAAATTTACATTTAGGCATATAACGACCCCGCGTTTAAGCGGCGAGGGTTTTCGGTTTTTGTGAAAGTAACAGAATTAATCAGTTACCTGAAAATTAAATTATGCGGAGCCAATACCCGAGTCCGACTTGAAACGCTTGTTATACTACTGGATTTTCGATGTTTGAGCTGTTTTTTTTATAGTGAAATTTAAAGGTTGCTAATATTGCTTGTAAATAGATTACAGCGATGAAGGCAGCAAAAAAACCAGGATTACCACCAGAATTTATTCTTACATAAAAATGAAAGTAACAATGAAGTATAAATATTAAGATTGATGAAATTCTGCTTTTCTTATAAATACCATATGCTAAACCTAAATAAATAATTCCATCAAGTAGGTTCCATGGAGTAGTAATTCCAAGGGGATCGGTTCCCGTTTCGCCTGTGATAGCTAAAATTGAAAGTACTGTAGTAAGAGCCCCTGAAAATGCAGCGACAATCCAACCGAATTTTATAAATTTTTCTACTTTAATGAACTCCATAAAACTGTATAAGTAGTATAACGACCCTGCGTTTAAGCGGCGAGTCGAGTTAAAATTATTAATTTCCGAACCCTAAACGAGTCCGACTTGAAACGCTTGTTATGCTACTCTCTAATTTGAATAGCTGATATTTCTGAAATTTCAATATCAAGATCCTCATAAAGAGTTGCCCGAATCTTTAGAATTTGGTCACCAGATAAAGTATCGGAATTACTAAATGAAAAATATAAAGTATCCCTTAATGAGAAAACTCGAGTATCACTGGAATCCATTCTTTCTGTTATCCATTGCTTTTCTTTTCCTTGATAATTTCCAACCAAAAAATAGACGGTATTATCTTTGTAATACCCTATTTCATAAAGTGATCTTGAATTAGAGGTGTCGTACAACTCTCCTTGAAGTGTAAATACTCTCTGGTCAACATTATATTCTAAGGACATATCTCTAATCTCAAGAGTTGGTTTATCTATATCCGAACTATACTTGTAGCTTTCGTTCGTATGGCTACAACTAAGTAACAAAAGAGGTAGAAATATGAATATTTTTTTCATTACGGTTTCTAAAGTAGCATAACGACCCTGCGTTTAAGCGGCGAGTCGAGTTAAAATTAATAAAGTTCCGAACCGCGTCCGAGTCCGCTTGAAACGCTTGTTATGTTGCGCGATTTAGCAAGTAATATTTTCAACTGTACATCTAAATTCAAATAACTTTTTTAAGAC
>JBLWWM010000021.1:0-8275 GCA_048267905.1 Balneola sp. | reverse complement strand
GTAAAGCAATGAGTCTTAGTATACCGCTAACGTCAGAATCGTTTTTAGGAAGCATGATAGCCATTTCATATCGCCCACTACTCAGCACGACTAAAATTGAAACTATACTCATGTATAGTGCAATCATACCAAAATCTTCAGGTGTGTATAATCGAGTAACTATTGGAGATACGGCTAAAGGGACTAGCTGCGCGATACCAGTCCCCGTAACTAAAGTCAAAATATTTTTTGTATACTCTGACTTCCCCTTAAAGAAGTTAAAGATCATGCTTTGATAATTTCTTTTCTATCAAATAGTCAGAGTCTAAGTAGCCACTCATAGGCAAACTAAATACACTCGCCGCCAATCTCTCTGCAACAGGGTAATTATCTTTTTTTGAATTCAAATATGAGAATGCAGTTTGTTGGTGCATACAAGTGCCATAATAAACCATAGTTGGTATGCCCAGCTCTTTGTACTTGGCCATTTCAGCATCTCTAGAATCAGAAACTAATGTATATTGTGCCCAAGAGCTCATATAGCCCTCGGGGACTTGAGGCGTTTTATATTCCCCTGACAACATATCATCATATTCTTTTGCCACTTTATTTCTGCTAATAAGTTCGTTAGGGAACTCTGCTAGCTTTTCCAGAAGTATCGCAGCTTGAATTGTATCTAGACGCGAGTTCATACCAATGCGAATATTATCGTATTTGTCGCTGCCCTTTCCATGTACACGGTACGACTTTACTAACTCAGCATACTCATCATTGTTAGTAAATATTGCTCCCCCATCACCGTAGCATCCTAAGGGTTTAGCTGGAAAAAAGCTGGTTGTAGCGATATCACCAAAGCTACCAGCTCGCTTACCATTTATGCTTCCGCCAAAACCTTGTGCAGCGTCTTCAACTAGCTTTAATCCATATTTATCAGCTATTTTTTGAATTTCTGGATAGTTGGCAGGTAGGCCAAATAAATCCACTGCAATAATAGCTTTGGGAGTCAACTCCCCCTCAGCGAGGGTAGCTTGAATTCGTTTTTCGAGATCAACAGGACAAATATTAAATGTCGCTTCATCCGAATCTACAAAAACAGGGGTGGCGCCTTCATAAGCAATAACTTCTGCAGTCGCAAAAAAGGTAAATGTCGGACAAAATACGGCGTCATTTTTACCAATATTCAAAACCATCATAGCAAGCGTTAAAGCATCTGTACCATTGGCACATGTTATTGCATGCTTAACACCAACGTATTCAGCTAGCTTTTCTTCAAGCTCTTGTACTTCAGGACCCATAATGTATTTACCATGATCCAATACATTTTGAATTCGTTTATCAATTTTTGCTTTTAGATGTTTATATTGTGCGGCTAAATCTATAAATTGCATTTAATTATTACTCATGAATTAAAGTCAAGGTAGAACCTGAAAGCTGATATTTGTCACCAGTATGCGCACACTGTGCAGTAGCAACTCCCTCTATAGGCAGCTCTAATTGTTCACCGTACTTGCTAATCCAACCAATTTGCTTTGCTGGTACACCAACCATTAGAGCAAATGCTGGTACATCTTTATTTATAACAGCACCAGCTCCTACTAATGAATACTCACCAATAGTGACTCCGCATACAATGGTACAGTTAGCACCAAGCGTAGCTCCCTTCTTCACCAAGGTATCACGATATTCCGTTTTTCTTTCAATAAATGAGCGTGGATTGTATACGTTTGTAAAAACCATACTTGGGCCACAAAAAACGTCATCTTCTAAGTGCACATTATCGTAAACAGATACATTATTTTGTATTTTTACATTATTACCAATAGAAACTTTATTGCCTATGAATACATTTTGCCCTAAAGAGCAGCTATTTCCTATTTGTGCTCCACTGCATATGTGCACAAAATGCCAAACACGTGTATGTTCACCAATTTGAGCGCCTTCATCTACAATTGCACTTTCATGTACATGATAGTTCATAGTTATAGCACCTTGGAAAGTAAAGGGTGGGCTTTTTCTCCAGCCTGAACAATGGGCATTTCTCTAATTTTCTCGACTGTTTCTATTGCAACCCTGTTTTCATCAATACCAAACCCTTTACCAGCTAAGATATTCTGATAACTTTGAGTATGTAAGTCAGTAAAACCACCTGAAAATTCAAGCTCATCTTCACCAATCGTTATACTTCTGTATGTAAGCTTCTCACCCGCCACAGCATTTTCTGGTAAGTTATTTGCGTCAATTGATAAAAACCATTTAACCCGAGCACGTTCATATTCTAAATAACCGCTCGCTGTTTTTTCATCTCGATAATGGACTTCATTTGACTTTAAGGCTCCGAAAACAAAATGCAACATATCGTAAAAATGGACACCTATATTAGTTGCTACACCTCCTGACTTATGGTCAAACCCTTTCCAAGACTTCATATACCACTTACCACGCGATGTCATATAAGTTAAATCTACATCAAATACTTTATCAGCAGGAGCTGCTGCTACTTTTTCTTTTAATTCGATAATTGATGGATGTAATCTTAATTGAAGTATAGAGTTAACACTTGCACCATATTTGTTTTCATAGTCTTTCAGGGTATCCATATCTTCTGAATGAAGCACCAATGGCTTTTCACAAATCACGTCAATACCATTTTTAAGAGCATATTTCATGTGTGGGGCATGTAAATAATTAGGACTACAAATTGAAATATAATCAAGCTTGCACCCTTTCATGGCTAGATCTTCAACGTAAGCTGTAAAGTCTTCAAATTCCGTAAAAAACTCAGCCTCAGGAAAATGGCTATCCATGATACCTACAGAATCGTTAATATCCATTGCAACAACAAGGTTATGCCCTGTTTCTTTTATTGCTTTCAAGTGGCGAGGTGCTATGTAACCAGAAGCACCAATTAATGCAAAATTTTTCATTTTAAAATCCTTGCTTATAAACGAATATCTGAATCTTCAACGCTAAAGACATGCTTAACATCATACAGTACGTGAGTCTCTTTACCGTATTTACGGATCTCCTGTACTCCCATCTCTTTAAACTCGCTGTGATCTACAGCTAGAATAATTCCATCATAGTGATTTTCAGCCAGTTCACTCGTTAATGATAAGCCATATTCACACTCGACTTCTTTAGGATCAGCCCAACCATCGTGAACATCGACAGTCATGTTAAAATCTTTTAACTCATTGACAATATCGATAATCTTTGTATTTCGAACATCAGGACAATCGCCTTTGAACGTAAAACCTAATACAAGAACTTTAGCTTCATCAATATGGATCTTTTTGCTAGATAGCTTTTTGACTAGTTGCGTCGCTACATACTCGCCCATGCCATCATTTATCCTACGTCCTGCTAAAATAACTTCTGGACGATAGCCAACTTCTTGAGCTTTATGGGTTAGATAATAGGGGTCAACACTAATACAGTGCCCGCCTACTAATCCTGGTTTAAACTTTAAGAAGTTCCACTTTGTACCTGCTGCATTCAATACTTCTTCCGTATCAATACCTAAACGGTTAAAGATTTTTGCAAATTCATTAACAATGGCAATATTTAAGTCTCGCTGAGTATTTTCAATGACTTTAGCTGCTTCTGCCACCTTTATAGAACCAGCTAAATGTGTGCCAGCAGTGATAATTGAACTATATAACTCATTGACGAAGTTACCTATCTCTGGTGTAGAGCCAGAGGTGATTTTCATGATCTTAGTTAACGTATTTACTTTGTCACCAGGGTTAATTCGTTCTGGCGAATAGCCAGCGAAGAAGTCTTTATTAAATACTAGTCCTGATTTTTTCTCAATTATAGGCAAACATATTTCTTCAGTAGCTCCTGGATATACTGTTGATTCATAAATGACAACATCACCTTTTTGAATAAACTCACCTAATAATTCTGATGCTTTTCGCAGCGGTGTCAGATCAGGTGCATTACTTTCGTCTATTGGAGTAGGAACTGTCACTATATATATATTACAGTCTTTAAGTTCCTGCTTATCTGATGAGAATTTTAAGTTACTTACTTGTCGTAATTCAGAATCACTCACCTCAAGTGTAGAATCATGACCATTATTTAACTCTTCTACTCGATTCTTATTTATATCGAAGCCTAAAGAAGAATACTTCTTCCCAAATTCCACGGCTAATGGTAAACCAACGTAACCCAGACCGATTACACCTATTTTAATTTTCTCAAATGGAATGTACATTTTATTTCTCTTAATCTTTAGGGTTTATTCATGGCAATTAAAGCTCAGCAAAAATACCATTAACTTCTTCTGATAAAATAATGCGTTAAAACAAAGAACACGCTAACCATGCCGCCTAAAATCACACCCAAAACGCAAATTAATGCTCGTTTGGGCTTAAATTTAAGCTCAGGAACAACGGCAGGATCAATCGTTTTAAAAACATATTCGTCACGAACATTTGCAAACATAATTGTTTTTGCTTGTTCTTCCACTAATTTATAAAGCACCGAGCGAATGTCAGCTACTTTAGTTTGCTCTAGTTGAGCCGTTAAAAATTGGGTACTTTCGTTTGCTTCTATAACATCTCGTTCTTTCATTGCTTCATTTATATCAGCAACTAACCAGTTAACCCATTGTTGAGCAATATACGGAGACACATGCTCTACAGATAAAATAACCATACCAGTGTCTGAGCTCACCTCAGTGTTAAAAATATTGGTAAACACTTTATAAGCCTTTTGTTTGGATGGCTTTAAAGCATCAGGTGAGGCAGGATCATTTAACCACTCGTTAGTCGCTGGGTTGAATAAATCTTCATTATAAATCAGACTATTAGTGTTTTTATCCCATGATTTAACAGCCATAAGCTCAGGTAAGATACCGTGCTTTTCGATGAAATTACCGACAAACTGACGCGATTTCAATACTGCTAGTGCCATTTTTGTTTTGTCTACACGGCTATTAATGCCTAAATTAACTCCAGCAAGACTTGCCAAGCCTCCGAATTGCCCTGCCAAAGCCCCTAGACCACTTTTCGAGTCTTGTTCAACAGGTGCCAGAAGGGCTTCAGACTTATAAATATTAGGCTGATTCACTGCATAAAAAACTGACGCTATAGCGAAACAAGCTGTTATCAGTATTATTAACCACTTGCCTTGCCAAATTGCAATAAATATTTCACGTATGTCTAATTCATCAGCATTATTGCTAAATGTTTGTGGGCATTCATTAGCCTTTTCTAAGTTACTTTCCATTTACATCTCGGTAATTATTAAATTTAACACTTAGTTTTAATTAATTCTTACAATGAAGTATATATAGCTATCAAATACTACTAATAGCTGCTACAGCGACACCCAGTTGATAAATTATTTGTGTAGCCGTGCTCCAAAGCGTTAATTGATCCATATGACCAGCGTCAAGTGGTACAACAATAGTATCCCCTGGCTCTAGTTGATCAGATGTATTAACAGTAAACCAACTGCCCATATTAGGTATTTCCACTGAGCCGTTAGCTTTAATGATATAAATGCGCTCATCATCTGCCCGCTCTTTCAAACCGCCACTTAAATCAATATAGTCATGTACGCTCGTACCTTTTTTATACAAATGTGACGTAGAGTAATTTACTTCACCAATCACGCTTATAGAATCACGCTTACTGGGCACATAAAGAACATCACCGTCTTGTAATATTAGGTTTTGCTGATTTTTAACAATAAGGGGTAAGTCAATAACTAAACGTCCTACAGCTTTAACATCTGCCAAATCTTCTAGTAGCTTATTCATATCACTATAAGAAAGACTACTACTACTTACTGAGTTCTGAAAACCTTTAGAAGCTATATCTCGGCGTAATTCATTTGCTAATCGAGCCAACTGCTGCTGCTCTTGATGTTTAATTGAGTTGCGGGTGAATATTGCAGCTTTTTGCTCTGCAAAATCAGAGAACCCACCGGCACGTTCTAATAAACTGTTTAAGCTTTCACCACGGCGAATAGTATAAACACCAGGAAACTTGAGTTCGCCTTTTAGTTCTACTTTCAAATTTTCTTGCCAATTAGGGATAGTAAAAATATTTAACGTGTCTTTGCTCTTTAATTTAATGTTGCTATTGTCATTATTAGTTATGGCATCTTCTAAATTAAATTTAATATGTTCAACTCCAGATCTTTTAGAAGTACCTACACGGGTAATTTCTGCCTCTTCTATATATGCAGACTCAAGTAACCCGCCAGCAGCTGAGACTAAGTTTTTCACGTTTCCATTGACGCTAAGAGGATAGATGCCTGGATACATAACACTACCACTAATCTCAACTATCTGAATTGCTTTATCAACGCCGGCTTGAACAGACAGTTTAGTTAAAATTGGATCTAATAGGTTATGACGGCTAAATAAAGCAAAATGCTCGGTATCGATTTCATTGTTTTCCGAGGCATTTATACCCATGAAATTTTGCGAGTTAGCTTTTTCTTTATTGTCAGCAGCAGCATTTTTATTTAAACCAATATATTTTTCAAATTGTTGTTGTTGATACTGATGCCACTGTTCTGTCTTCTTTTGCTGCTCTTGCTGCTCTTGGCTTAATGCCATATTCTTAAGAGCAATCTTTTCTAACTGTTTTTCCTCGAAACGACTAAATACAATTATTTTATCATGGGAATTTAATTCTAAGTTATGAACGCTATTTTTTGATATAGCCTGTGCTAAATCGAATTGATGTACTTCTATGTCACCTTTTAGATTAATTTCTCGTACCACTATTGCATAATTTAAATCAGCCTGCGGGAGTAAATCTCCACGAACTGAGGTAATAATATCCGAAACTTTATTACCTTCGTTCCATTGATAATTCCCCGGACGTACTACTGCGCCGACTAAGCTGATAGAATTTTTATACTGAGAGCCAATAGAGTTGAACCGAATTCTGTCTCCATCTTTAGGAACGTAGTTCACTTTCCCTTCTGAGAAATCAACAGAAAGTACTTCTTTTCGGCTTTTATTAAACCGTTCAACGACGGCACTTTTTGCATAAGCATTAGGTTTTAACCCCCCAGCCATTTCAATTAATTGCTGAGCACTTTCCCCTTGTTTTAGCTCAAAAATAGCAGGACGTTTCACTAAACCTTCCACTGCAACCTGATCACCCACGGATGGAATAAAAACAACGTCGCCTGGCTTTAAAATAATATCGTTGCTGCTGTCACCGCGAATAAGAAGATCATATAAATCGAAATCAGTTACAACTTTTCCCGCTCGCTTCACTTGAATGTTTCGTAAGGATGCAATGTCTGACACTCCACCACTCACAAATAGTGCATGAGAAATAGTCGTCAAAGGTGATACAGTATAACTCCCTGGTTTATAAGCTTCACCTAGAACTAAAATTCGGATACTGCGTAGTTTCCCAAGTGAAACAAAAGCTTGTACACCAATAGCTTCTTGCTCAACCTTAACTTTTATGAGCTGCTTCACCTCAGAAAAAGTTAGCCCGGCGACTTGTACTGGAGATAGGTTCGGAATATTAATCCGCCCCTCTCTGTCAACAGTTACCTCGTAACTTTGGTTTTCTTTTCCATAAAAATTAATTAAAAATTGGTCACCACGACCAATTAAATACTCATCAGGTACAGAGGCAGTTTCATTAGGCATGAATGTACTAGGTTCGCCGGCAAAAAGGCTATAACCAAAAGGCTTAACATTAGCTGTTACTGGATTGAATCGTTCTTCATCTGTGAGTTTTTCTGGGAGCTTTTCTGGGCGCTCACTAATTGAACTTTTTTCATTACTAGTGTCATTAGTGTTAGGCTGAGCGTTTCTAAAGTCAGATATATCTATCCCATATTGCTTAGCCAAAGCCTCTTGTTGAGATTTCGGAAGCTTTTTGAATTGTTCTAATTGCATTGCAGTTGGGGAAAAAGACAAGGCAGTAAAACTACAAAAAAGTAAAAAAGTACTTAAAAAATGTTTAAATAAGTTCACGAGTAGATATTTCCCTGAGACTACAACACAAAAATTGGTGTGTATCATACATTAATTACATTAAAATAAAAAAGGGGCTAGAGCCCCTTTTATCACCAAATCTAGTAAATTAACCTATTAAAAACGTTAAAAGCTGTAAACTAGTGTTATTGATGTTTCTGTGTCTGTATTTTCTTTGTCATCCGCTACGTCTGAGTTGTGGATGATGTTATACGCCACTTTCATTTGTAGTGAGCCGTTGATTTTCGCCAAAATAGCTGATTCAGAGCGTGTTTTGGTATTTGTATCACCGTATTCCACAGATACAAGCTGAGTAAAACGTGCGCTTTC
>JBLWWM010000020.1:0-10676 GCA_048267905.1 Balneola sp. | reverse complement strand
GGGCGTATTTTCCTATGCCAAGAGAGACACTGTTGAGTATATTCAACACTCGCCTTGCACAATCAAACGTGAATTTAAACAACGTATACGTGGTGCTTTCAATAGTGAAGAGCTTAATAAGTTTGAAACGTTTGCTATGCAAACAAAAAGTGCATGGCAAAAATGGTCGCTCTTATTAGCAATATATACAGGAGCGAGACGTACAGAAATTTACCAGCTAAGAAAGTCTGATATTCGAAGAGAAGACGGTATTGATTATATTCTCGTAACTGATGAACATGAATCACAGCGCCTTAAAACTGAAAATGCCAAGCGTAGAATTCCAATCCATAGACGTTTAATTGAATTAGGCTTTCTTGACTATGTTGAGAATGCAGACGAGCGGATCTTGTATGAGATTACGTCGGCAGAAAGTATAACAAGCTGGTTTGCGCGCTTACTTACAAAGCTTGAAATAACAAGCGTGAACGAGCTTGATGAAATGCGAAGTTTTCACAGCTTTAGACATACATTTATCAGTAACATACGAAATAATCACTCTTTTGATTTAGCGCTGCTACAACAGGTCGTTGGGCATGAACTTTCTAATGGCGGGATTACAGATAAGTACACTCATAAGAGTGCGGATTTGAGGAGGTTGGCTGAAGTTGTTGATTCATTCAGAATTTAAATGAAAAAGTAACTTGCCTAATGTGGGAAACTTAGAGAAGGTTAATTTGTTTATAAACTAAAGGGATATTTAATGAGTACAGTAAAGGATCAAATACTAAGTTCAGAAATTGCGATTTGTAACAACATAGAACAGCTGAATAGCCAACGCGATCTCTTATCACAAAATATACTTTCCCAATTACGAAACTTGGTTGAAGGTATCGCTGTTTTATTTCACTGCAATGATCTAGAAGCCCCTTTTTTATACGATAAGGTCAACCCTGCTCTTGCCTATATAAAAGGCCAAGGTAGGCTTAATTTTATTAGTAAGTTTCACAGGCTCCTTCAGATCAGTGTTTCACATTATACTGTTGATGGTGATAATTCAGAAAGATTAATGCTTAAGTACTATGAGTATCTTCATAGAATAAGGGATTTAATCAGAGTTGAAAATAAGTTAAATATCCTTGCGAATTTAGAGTCTTTCCCTGTTGATTTAGATCCGTCCCTTCGTGAATACCATGAAAAAATAGCTCATGAGATTAATAGTCTAGGAATGCACCAAGGAAATACAGCAGATGCCGAACGTTACTATATTCATAAAAAAAGGCCGTTCTTTTGCTTTGGAAGAATTTATTATGAAGTGACCTTTTATCGGGCCACGAATAGGGCAAATAAATTCGATAGGATAATAGCATTTACGAATTTTGATATTCCTGATAAGCATGCAGCGATGCTGACATTGTATCAGGGCAATATTCAAGTACTTGGTCAAGTAATGCCTATTACTATCATTCGCAGATGGGGCGTGTCAATTAGGCCATGTGAACTAACAAACTTTGCAAAAGTAGTCGGTTTAGATATAAAAACACGAACGAATTCATTTGAATACCAACATTTGATGAACCACTTGTCTAACAACTCAAATAGCCTGCTTGATTTTGTTACATCGCCCGAATTATCTTATAACTATGAAAAAAATAATGCGCTTTCTAACAGTGAGTTACCTCAAATATTTTTAGCTCTAGATATAGCTAGGAATATAATATTGAATAATTATCCTGGCTGTAACGTTTTACGTTATTTATTACTAAAAATGAATAATCAAGTCATCAAAGCTCAACTATCAAGAGATAGGTGTCATTTGTTATCACATTTAAATCTAAAGTATGGCTGTATTCCTTTTGAAAACATGCCTTTTTGTACTTCTCTTACTGGGCATAACCCTCGATTTATTGATGTTGCTGAATGTATAGATATTCCACTAAGGGAGCATGAAATCTTCGCGAGGAAAATAAAAAATAATGTTGAGCAAAGTGGTGTTCTTTATACACCCATTTCTGAACTGAACGAATGTGGTGATATAAACACACTGATTAATAATTACAACTCTAAGCTATACAGCAAGCACTTTGATCGGCGAATACTCTTAGATAGAGGCCATGTATTTGTACAAAGGTATGAAGAGGAAACTGCATCAATTATCGGCTTATTACAGGAGAAAGCTTCATCAGGGATAAATGGATATACTCAAGCTGTTCAGCAATGGCTATTAAGCTCCCCCAAGTTTATTGATGATAGTACAAAGGAAAGAGCATTAGAAAGTCTATTTAGCTTATCCAAGGTTGCCCTAATTTATGGTGCTGCAGGAACTGGAAAGTCAACTATGATTCAATATATAGCTCAGTACTTTAACAACAGAAGTAAGCTCTTTTTAGCTCATACTAATCCTGCGATAGATAACTTAAAGCGCAGAATAAATGCACAGAATTCAATTTTTAGAACCATCCGTAAGCAAACGAACAGCGGGGGAGCAGAAGCGTTTGATGTGTTAATTATTGATGAGTGTAGTACCGTTAGTAATGCTGATTTATTGAAAGTTTTAGAGAATACATCTTATAAGTTATTGGTTCTTGTTGGTGACTCATATCAGATAGAGTCAATACAGTTTGGAAATTGGTTTACTATTGCTCCCTCCTTTATTCCTAGCTTATCAGTTTTTGAATTAAAAACCCCGTACAGAACAAATAACCAAGAGCTACTTAAATTTTGGAGCAAAGTTCGAGATAGCAGTGATGACATTGCTGAAGTAATGGTAAAAAACAATTATTCAACTTGTTTGGATAGTTCGCTTTTTGAACATCAATCTTCAGATGAAATAATATTGTGTCTTAATTACGATGGTCTATACGGAATAAATAACATAAATAGGTTCCTTCAAAGTGGAAATGATGGGGCTAGGTTTATTTGGAAAGAGTCAATTTATAAAATAGGTGATCCAGTTCTATTTACAGATAGCGAGAGATTTAGACCTGTAATATACAACAACTTAAAAGGTTGGATTGTGAATATTACAAAGTCTACAGGCTTGATTCAATTTGATATTCGACTAGATACACATCTTGATGAATTTGATGTGTCTAGTTGTTACGACTTAAAGTGGCTTGGTGGATCGACAGTGCAATTTACAGTCTTTGACTCACCACATTCGAGTGATGAAGATGATGATAACCTTAATACCACAGTACCATTTCAAGTTGCATATGCTGTATCTATCCATAAAGCGCAAGGATTGGAATACAATTCAGTAAAGCTAGTTATCACTGATGCAAATGATGATGATATAACTCATAGTATATTCTATACAGCGATTACAAGAACTAAAGAGCGTTTAAAAATTTTTTGGACACCGGAAACTCAACAAAAAGTTCTTAAAAAGCTAACAAGAAAGTTTAGGTATAAGGATGCTAATCTAATTACAGCAAGAAAGAATCTGAAAAAAGCTAATTAGAAAATTTATCTAGAACATTTTTCGAAATATAAAGTCATGTTAATACACATTAACGCTACTTGGATAGTGAGGCTTAAGTTCGCTCCAATAAATTAGGCTAATTTATTTCCGGGTCAGATGAAGTTAAAAGCATCATTACTTTTTAAATGCCTTAAATTGGGACTTCAGATTTGTAAAGAGTGGTTTTTGATAGGTAGAGTTATCTTCTGTGTTATTTTTTGAGGTGTTTATTAATTGTTAGAACACCGTACTATTTTCACTTACAAGCCGTTCAGAGGTGTAGTAATTTGATTTACTTAAATTTATCACTAATTTTTAAATTTACTTACCTAGTTACTGATGAAAAATGATAAGAGATTTTAACGTCAAATTTAGATGTTTTTTGATATATTATAGCCGCGCCATTAAAGCTTACTGCAAATGGTTGGCTAATAGAGAATTAAAGGTAACATTTTGGCTAAGAAACAAAAAACATTAGATACGCAAAACTTAGAATCAATCCTATTTAACTGCAGAGAGTATTTGCGAAGCAATGCATCCCTAAACGATAAAAGGGATTTACTTCTCACGCTTGTTTTTATGCGTTTTATTGGTGAGAAATTTGAAAACGTTCAGGCTGAGATGAGGCAAGAATGTTTGAGAAACGGTATTACTGACGAGTCGTTAATAAACTCCTTCCTTAACAGCCCAAATCGTTACAAAGGTATAGCCTATGTGCCTGAAAAAGCTCGTTGGGCTGAGATAGTAAAACAGCCAGCCACTAAATTAAATGCGGCTTTTGATGACGCAATTCAGGAGCTTGAAAATAGTGGTGATGAATTAAAAGGTTGTATCCGCTTAGGTTTGTTTACTTCAATCAATCTCGATGCCAATGTCATTAAGAAAGTTGTAGACGAAGTAAATAAAATTTGCCACAAGTCTTTCGGTGAGGAGAAGGATTTAATTGGTCGTGTTTATGAGTATTTTTTAAAATCATTTGCAGTGAATGCAACCAAGGAAGAGGGCGAGTTCTATACACCGCACGATGTTGTTGAGTTGATATCTGCTTTTATTGAGCCTTTTGATGGTACGCTCTACGACCCTTGTTGTGGTTCTGGTGGTATGTTTATCCAGTGTGCTAAGTATGTGGAAGCTAAACAAGGCGATATTGAAAAGGTGAATGTTTATGGTCAAGAAAGAGATCCTGCGACCTATCGCCTTGCAAAAATGAACCTAGCAATGCGTGGTATTTCGCACCACCTTGGTGAGCATAACGCCTCTACATTTACACAAGATTTACATAAGGGGTTAAGCTTTGACTATATTATGGCTAATCCCCCATTTAATCTCAAAAAGTGGTATGACGCTACGTTAAGTAATGATAGTCGCTGGGCTGACTATTCAACCCCTCCTGAGGGTAATGCCAACTATGCTTGGATACTGCATATGCTCTCGAAGTTGAAAGCGGGCAAAGGTGTAGCTGGGTTTCTACTTGCTAATGGTGCCCTTGGCGATGATGACGCTACAGTTATTCGTCAAAAACTTATCGAAAATGACAAAATTGAAGCCATTATTGTTCTACCTCGAGAGCTATTCTACACCACTGATATATCGGTAACCCTTTGGATATTGAACGAGAATAAAAAAGGGGGCATATGGCATGACCGTGAATTGCGTAACAGAGAGAAAGAGATTTTGTTTATGGATTTACGCCAGTGGACGGAGCACCAGATAAAGAAAGAACAGAAAAAGAAAATTGAGCTAAATGCTGAACAAATAAAAAGAGCTACAGATATATATTTTAAATGGCAAAGCGATGGAACTGATGGGACAAATTATGCCCAGCCTGAACTTTATCGTTCGGTTAGCTTAGAGGAGCTACGTAAGGAAGGTAATGATTACTCACTTGTTCCAAGTCGCTACATTGAGTTTGTCGACCGTGATACAACAATAGATTATCACCAAGTACTTACTGATACTGCATCAACTGTTTCTAGCCTTTTGAATCGCCAAGAAAAAAATGATGAAACGCTGCGTAATGCGCTAAAGCAGTTGGGGTATAAGTGTGAATAATAATGTCTGTTGGGTAAGACTCGGTGATTATATTCAGAGAAGTATGGTTAATAACAAAAACCTTCAATATGGAGTAGAGTTTATAGAAGGTGTGAATAGCAATGGCGAATTCTGCCCTCCTAAAGCAAATACTCTAGGTATAAACCTTAAACCTTATAAAATTGTAAAAAATGGCTATTTTGTTTATAACCCATCACGACTAAACATTGGCTCACTAGCATTTAGAACAGGTGGTTTATGTATCGTATCTCATCTTTATGTCGTTTTTCAGCTTAACGAACTGGGACGAGAGAAATTACTTCCTGAATTTCTATTGCTCTATTTTAAGAGAACAGAGTTCTCAAGGTTAATTGATTATCTAAATTTTGGAAGCCAGAGACCAGAGTTTAACTTCTTTGATTTGAGTGAAATCAAAATTCCTCTTCCTGATGTGGATATGCAACAAAAATTAGTTGATATATATTATGGATTAAAAGAGTTAGCTGAACAAAACGAGGATTTAATAAAACCTCTCACTGAAGCTTGTCAGGCCTACATTGTTAATTGTAAGAAGAAATACTCTGAAATCGAAGTTGGTGAATTTATTGAACTTTATGATAAAAAAAATAACGAAGCTAAAAACCTTGAATTTTATGGCATAAACAAAGACAAGAGCTTTATGCCAACGATTGCTAGCACAAATGGGTTAGATAATTCAAAATATAAAATGGTAGAGAGTGGTGTATTTGTTTTTAGTGGGATGCAAACAGGCCGTGACGTTTGTATACGTTTAGCTTTATATTCAAAAGATGTTCCTATTTTGGTTTCTCCAGCTTACACGACTTTTAGAGTAAAAGATCAGTCCAAAATATTGCCTCAATACCTATTTCTTCAATTTAATAGGTTTGAAATGGATAGATATGGCTGGTTTCTGAGTGATAGTAGCGTTCGCTCCAATCTTGATTGGGATGAGTTTTGTCGGATTAAGGTTCCCTTTCCACCACTAGATGTTCAACAGGCTATTGTTAATATTTACAACTGTGCTGAAGAGGCTAAAAAAATAGCAGAAGAAGCCCGCTTACAAATGAAAACACTAAGCCCTGCATTGGTGCAGAAAGCAGTTAACGGATAACTATAAAAAAGAAGACAATTAGCATGAAAAAAGGAAAGTTCTACGAAAGCGACTATGAAGAGGCTCTTGTTACTCTTCTTGAAAGTCAAGGTTGGACATATACATATGGCGGTAGTATAGCTCGAAATAATAGAGAAGCTCTTCTTACGGGTGATTTGGCCAGCTACCTAAAAAAGCGGTATAAGGAATTGACTGATACCGATATTGAGGAGGTTATAAACCATCTCCGCCATACCAGTGGACAAACACATTTTGAGTTGCTGCGTAATACTTTCCACCTTATTCGTGATGGTTATCGCTACACACGTACTAGCGACGGTAAAGTGTTCGACATAGAATATTTAGACTTTGAACCAAATAACTCAAATAATAGTTATAGTTGTGTAAATCAGTTTGAAGTCGGGTATGGCTTAAAAGCCGATATTCGAATACCCGACCTATTACTCTATATAAATGGCATTCCTCTTTGTATCTTTGAGCTTAAGAATCCAACAGATGCGAATGCAACGATTGCCGACGCATACGACCAAATTCATAACAGGTATCAGCGAGACATACCTCACCTTCTGCGTTATTGCCCACTATCTTGTATTAGTGATGCAACGGTGAATAACACCAAACTAGGCACAACCTATACTCCATACAATCACTATTATGCTTGGAAAAAAGTAAATAACGAGGATGAATCAGCTAAACGAGGTGTTGATCAAGTAAAAACTATCGTAGCTGGTGTGTATGAGCCCAATCGCTTTCTGGAAATTATTCGTGATTATGTTTACTTCCCTGACAAAAAGTCTGAGAAAGAAGAAGAAATAGTATGTCGTTACCCACAGTTTTTTGCTACTCGAATGTTGAGGGAAAGCGTATTAGAAGCCTACTCAATTAACAGCCGTAAAGGCGGTACTTACTTTGGTGCAACAGGTTGTGGTAAAACATATACAATGTTGTTTCTTGCTCGTCAGTTATCTTTACGATGCAGAGAGCTAGGCTCTCCGACTATTGTAATGATTGTGGATCGAGACGATCTACAAACACAAGCTGGTAAGCTCTTCATTCACTCTGAAGAGTTCTTGTCTTTAGGGGCCGCTAAGATTATTGCTGACAGACAAGAACTCAAAACAGAAATGTCGATAAGGGAGTCTGGTGGATTTTTTGTATGTACTATTCAAAAATTCTGTGAAGAAATAGGCGAATTAAATACTCGAAAAAACATCATTTGTTTTTCCGATGAGGCACATCGCACACAAGTAAAATTGAATAAGCAGTTAAAAGTAAAAGATCAAAAAGTAGCTATTAAAGATACAAAGCAGACCCCCTTAGGAGCTTTCATAACAAAGCCTTATGCAGAACACCTCCGTAGCGCTTTTCCAAATGCCACCTTTGTTGGCTTCACAGGCACACCGATAGAAGAAACTATTCAAGTGTTTGGTGAAGTTGTAGATAGCTACTCAATGCAGCAATCGGTTGAAGATGATATAACTGTTGCTCTTAAGTATATTCCTCGCATAGCAAATGTTACGCTCGATAGTGAAAAAGTAAAAGAGATAGACTCTTATTACAAGAAGTGTGCTGATAATGGTGCTACAGAGGATGATTTAGCAGCAAGCAAAAAAGCAATGAGTGCAATGGAAGTAATTCTTGGCGATGAAGAGCGCTTGGAACGTCTTGCCAGTGATATTACAAAACACTACACGAAGGCTTGTGAGAACAAGGCCAATGTTGTGCAAAAAGCAATGATTGTATGTAGTAAGCGTAAAATTGCATATCGGTTATTACAAAAGTTTAGGGATCAAAAGCCTGAGTGGTTTGAAGAGAAAAAATCACCAGATGATAGCAAATTAACAGCTGATGAATTAAAAAAACTATCGCGAATGCCAGCTATAGCAATGGTAGCTACTCGTGGTCCAAATGACCCAGCGGATATGTATACCTACTTAGGTGATAAATCTAGAGTTAAAAAGCTCGATGATGCCTTTAAAATGGAGCATTCGAATTTTCGAATAGTAATAGTTGTAGATATGTGGGTTACAGGATTTGACGTTCCTTGTTTATCATACCTATACAACGATAAGCCTCTACAAAAACAAACGCTGATTCAAACTATTAGCCGTGTAAACCGCAAATACCCAGGTAAAGAATTCGGATATGTAATTGACTACATAGGCATTCGTGAAAATATGATGAAGGCTATGCGAAAGTTTGGGGGCGAGTCGTTTGGTCCTAGTGAAGATGATGTACAACAAGCTCTAGAAGCTCTAATTATTGAGTTGAAAATAATTAGAGATGTATTTTTTGACTTTGATATAACACCATTTACCGATCCCAAAACAACGCCATTAGAACGTCTAGAGTGTTTATCTTCTGCAGCCGATTTCATAATCACACTAACTGAGCAATTAAATCTTAGCAATGAAAAAGATAAGCCAAAAACAGTTAGTGTAAAGACTTTCTTTTTGGCTCATGTTAGACGATTGAGGACTGCTTACGACATCTGCCAGCCATCAAATGTACTTACCAATGAGCAATTATCTTTGTCACAATGTTTTATGGCAGTGGCTTCTTATATCAGAAAAACATCGGGTGAGAAACACGACTCTGAAAGCATGAATCGTACGGTTGAAAAAATGGTTGCAGAGGCCTTAAAGTGTAATTCAGTAGTAAATATTTTAGAAACAGATGTAGAAGAGAATATATTTAGTCCTGAATTCATTGAGCAGTTAGATAGCATAAAGCTTCCAGCCACTAAACTCGAAGTGCTGATTAAGATGCTTCGTAGATCAATAAAAGAATACAAGGTTACTAATAAAATAGCAGCAGAAAAATATGAAGAGTTACTAAATAGGACGCTTGAAGAATATCATAGTCGAAGGGCTAGTTTATCTTCTGAAGAAGCTTCTTCAACGCAAGCTGAAGCAGTCGACTCAATTATCCGAAATGCTACTCAGCAGGCTATGGATTTATTGTCAAAGTTAGGAGAGGACAAAGATAGCTTCAGAAAATTAGGGTTAACTTTTGAAGAAAAAGCATTCTACGATATTCTTATACACCTACGGGATAAGTATAACTTTGAGTTTGGTGAAGATAAAAAAGTTGGCAACTTGATAGTGAACGATAAATGCAAACTTTTGGCTCAAAAAATTAAAGATCTAATTGATACGCAATCTTCGTTTACAGATTGGCTCAACAATAGCAATGTAAGGGCAGACCTGAACCAACAAATATTCTTCTGCTTGCATAGAAATGGTTACCCACCACAGCATAACGATGAGGTGTTTGATCAGGTTATGGAGCAGGTAGAACATTTCAAACAGAGAAAAAATTAACCAATCTATTAAGCTATTAACATTTGGGCTAATTTATAGATGTCTGACGAATTTTAGTAACCGCTTAAACTTAAGCGGTTACTAAATTCTATACACTGCTATATAAATGCTACAAATACTAGTTTAAAAACGACTCTTTAAGCCCATCAACTAGTACGTATTTCTTAAAATTTAAAAACTGGCTGTGTAATAGACAAACTTGTGCCAAGAGAATTAGAGGTTCTTAAGCTACTTGTGCTGGGCTTTTACGAAACATGCTTCACAAGTGATTAATATAATATCTAGAACGGCTCATGTTCATCATGCCAGCATTATGAGCAAATTGAACTTAACTTCTCAAACTCAAATTACTAATGAAAAAGGGGGGATCATTATTGATGAAATAGGCTAGTTTCAAACGTCATTAAATGTCAAAAACCATACTGGTTTTAACTAGTTAGTTATATATACCGAGCTTAAACTTACTTCAAAGGTATAGCTCAATGACTACATTAACCCCTACAGAATGTTACTTAAGTAACCTTGCTCCTTCAGGCCGTAGAGCTGTCAAATCAGTGCTTAATGCTGCGATTAAAATTTTATCTGCTGGTGATGGCTTAGAAACATGTCAAATACATGCTCTTGGCTACGACCAGCTTTCTTTTTTAAGGCAAGTATTAGTTGAACAAGATAAATCAGCTCGTACTATTCATCTAACATTTCAAGCAATCAGAGCTGTGACTAAAACAGCGTTACTTATGGGGCAAGT
>JBLWWM010000019.1:0-11280 GCA_048267905.1 Balneola sp. | reverse complement strand
TAGCTTTTGATGCACTTGAACGGTTTCAAGTTAAGCTTCTCATCATCGATGAACTGCATGTATTAATGAATACCACAAAGCTAAAAAAGGCACAGATGCTAGACACCCTAAAATACCTTGGGAACAGAGCAAGAGTTTCGATTGTAGCAGCAGGCACGAAAGAGGCTCACACAGCTATACTGTCAGATGGTCAACTTGCAAACAGGTTTGAACCATTGGAGCTGCCTCAATGGAAAATATGTAGCGAATACAGGAAATTACTAGCAACATTCGAACGATTACTCCCGCTCAAGAAACCTTCGAATCTTCAGGAGCAAGACATTGCACTAGAAATATACGCCATGGCTGGAGGTTGGATAGGTGAAATGGACACATTAATAAAAAGAACTGCGATACAAGCGATAAAAGATGGGAGTGAAGAAATCACTCTCAATCTTCTTCAAAAACTAGATTGGCAAGCCCCAGACCAACGCCGCCGTCTTTAGCTATGCATTCTCATTTCAGCGGCACATTCATGATATACAAAACACAATGATGAGTCTGCTTTTTATCATATTTTAAGTAATACTTTTCACCAAGGTTAAGGGGCTACTCCATTAGCCCTTGGGTAGAAACTTTTTACTTAGTATGAAACTTTATTTGGGGCATTTTCGGTTTATAAATGGCAGCTTATCGACCGCGATTACAGCCTTACTATAATGATACTTTAAACTGTTTCTCTCATATAGATGGACGCCAAAAAGTAAGTTGTTCACTTCTAAACCAATATTGCAAATCACGCTCAATGTAACTTGAATTTCATAAAGCCTATTCCATACTACTTGTTACGGTAGCGAACATGATCATGTTTAATTCATGCACAATCAACATCATTTATTCATCAAAACGAAGCCTATGCATGATGAATCTCTAACTTCATGGATAAATCGATTAGCTCGAGAAAACCTTTGCCCTCCATACGTATTTTCTATGGATACCACAGGTTACCCCCTATTTAACAGGGATCTCGACCGCTGTATCCCCGATGCCGCAGTTAGAAAATTATCTATATTATCTCAGCTTTCACTGAGCGAACTTTCAAACTTGCAGATATCACAATATTATTTTTCTGGCATAGAAAAGCGCCACACCTTTTTACATGAGTCAATTACTCTCGCTACCAGAATTATAGGTTTTCGTCGCACGACTATGTGGACACAGTTCTGCCCACGCTGTTTGGAAGAAAGTAATTACTACCGAAAGCATTGGCGATATGCTCCTGTAACTGTTTGCCCCAAACATGCCATCCGACTATATGCTTCCTGTCCTCAATGCGGCCAACCAATCAATTTCCACCGCATACATATACTTCACTCATCAAAAGCAATATGCGATAAATGTCTCCTAGAATTAACCTCGCTCCCGTCAAGTAATCCTGTATCACCTGTAAATGTCAGTTTTGCTCAGGCTTTTATAAATGCTATAGATACGCAATGGTTTAGGTGGGGAAGCTTCGATATGCATTCTGTCCCATTTATTAATGGGCTCTTTTTCATTATTCAAGCTGTAAGAAGAAAGCTCTTTTTTTGCATTGGTGATGGATGCACGAATAATAAATTTGCTCAATTATCTACACTAGATATTCAATCACGCCACAGCCTGATGGAGATAACAATACAGATCTTGGCAGACTGGCCAACAACATTAATTGAACTAAAAAAACAAGGGTTCATACGACAAACAGACTTCTACCGAAACAAACATAATGATTGGCCATACTGGCTATGGGTAATTATGAGAACACATCTAAATAAAGGGTATTACTGGATTACTGACACGGAAATAGAATCTGCTATTAAGTACTTAAGTTCTCATTCATATAAAATATCGCTGGGAAATATTGGTGAGCTACTTGGACATGACCGCTCATTTTATACTAACAAAACCAAACGCAAGTTAATTGAGAATGCAGCCCGTACACACCCGTATAACAGAAACATTTTTCATTGGTGAACTCTTATATGGCATTATTTTTACAAGTATTATCATTTTTCTTGTCCTTACCAAATTGATCGGTTAACTTGTTAGAAACGAAAGTAATAATCTGTTTTATGAAAGTACGTGCCACAAGCTTAAATAAGATATCTCGCAATTTATTTGAACAGCTTTACCCTGAAACCCTTATACATAGCTTTGGGCGATTAACTAAAGAACAAAAAGGTAAGAAAAGGGTAGCGATGATTAGCGCTAACTTTGTAAAAGCTCACTCTAATGACGCCACCTTCTTTCAAGAAACCCTGCCAATAGAAGAACTTACTTTGATTCGCCGCGGCGATATTTATAATAAATCAGGCGCTTACATTAAGAAAAATGATAAGAGATGTCAGCCAAGAACACTTAAATTTATCTTAACGGCAGACAATAAGCCTAAACATATTGATGAGCTTGTACCAAGAACCAAGAACCCTAAATATCAAAACCTTTCAGATGCATTCTCAAATCAATGGGCCATGCAAATTGATGCAATTGATGTATGTGGGAAGCAAGTTAACGTAATTGTTCCTTGTACAGCAATAGCTAGTTTCTATTTACCACATAGTTGTCTACTAAGGGCGGCCTTAAGTGGAGGAGGACTTGGTGCAGACTCTGTGCTCGTAAACAAACGACTTACCGAGGAAGGAAGGAAAATGTTAAGTGGAGATGGAATTGAGTACGTTCATCTCCACAAAAAAATATATGATGTTGTTGCACCTCACGTAGCCCGAATATATCTTTCTGAAGTAGCTAAGAAAGCATTTAATTCAATCCACGAATATTCTTTCAGTTTCCCTTTTTCAAATGGTAATTATGGTCTTTATTGCCGGCCTTTTGTAGATGGTACATTAACTTGGGAGGTTCTTGGTCAACAAAGTGCTCCCCATGAGCCATTTATAGTTTCACAAATTAGCTCTTGCAATGGCTCTTTTCCTTTTTCAGACCTGATATTTGGAAGAGAAAATGATAATCGCGGTGAACCTGGGGAAGAAACAAAACCCTTGGAAAAGAAAAAAAAAGCTAATGAACTACCTAACACCCAAGAAGACAATGAGAGAGATGATAATGATAATGATGGTGAAGATGATAAGCTTATCGAAAATACAGGCTTAGCTGACGATGACATTGAGTCTGTTCATATCTTGGTAGATAGCAAAGATGCTATGTGTAGCCAGCTTGCTAATCTAAACATCAGAAAAATAGAGAAAGTAACATGTAAGGTGAAAACAATTCCTATATACATAGGAGATGCAATCATCCAAGCCCTTGCATATCTTTCGGAGAAACTGGGGGCTAATAATACACAAAAATTACTCGCAAAATTGGATGCAGGACGTATATCTACTGTCCATGCTAGTGATATAAATGATAACCCAGACTGTGATGCTGGTCTTCGATCTCCATTCCTTGCAGAGATATATAACTATTTAAGTGATATTGAGCTGGAACTACCTAGTGCGGCTGTTACCTTTCGGCATATAAAACCTAAATGTGACAGTTACCACTCTTTATCAAAGTATGAAAACGTCATGCCTCCAGAGTATAGAGATTTGGGAGGAAAGGGGAATTGGGTAATGCTGAGAAATATAAAAAAAAGCAAGGTAGGAAAAGAAACCCTTACAGACCAAGTAAAGCGTTGTCGGAAGTTCATTATTGCTCAAGTACTATATAAAGAAACATACTCTTACTTAGTAGAGTTTGAGCAAGACGAAAAAGAAAACATAGCAGGACTGTTTTTTTCCAATTTTCAAGAGAAGTTAACTCCCGATAGACTTACAAATGTAATAACTACATTCGTAGAAAATCGACGTCTATGGCGAACCAAAACGACCATGCCCTATGCTCATAAACTAGTTCATAAACTTGAGAAGGTTAACGAAAAAGATGAAAAATGCAAAAAGCATATGTACCTAGAAAAAATAGCTAACAGTATTAAAGCATTAGTTTCAACTCCTTCATCTCTAAACTAAGCTCCAGATTAGCACTACTCTTTCAGATAATTACATAACCAGCTAAGACACAAACCTAAATATTTTCTTCCAAAATCTTAAGAAACTTTATCAACACAGATAATTAAGACCAAAGCCTGACTCCTCGGAATATCATAAAATAACCGTGAATTTATGTGACATACAGTTTCGCAATGGAGATAAACTAAACACTCTTTAGATAGAGAGCAAGCGTTTGCGGATAAGTTGGCTGACTTAAGAAATTCATCTGTTTTTAATGAGGATTTTTTGCTACCTAGTACCCTATATGATATTTGCTAAGACTAGTGAAATATTACTTGGATTTTTTTATAAACTCTTCTACTTTAAGAATCAGATTTTATAAATACTATTGAATTTAAATTATTATCAATAATAAGGGTGTTAGCAATGAAGTCCATTATCTTACTTTTCCTTATAACACTCAGCTTTACTTCACAATCTGAAATTAGAAGTGTCCACTGCCCATAAGGCTGTCCAAGTCTAACAATAGAACAGAATGATGTTGTTTTTAACTTTACTTATGCTCTAAGTAATAACCCCACAACAAAATTTGCTGACTGGGTGGCTTATGAAGTCAATGTTTTAAATTTTGGAGATAGTCCTGGCCGAGACTGGGGAAATGATCCATTAGTTGATGATGATGAGTCATTAGAAGAAGATGATTTTAAAGGAGCGTTCAAGGCGTTAAAAACAGATAGAGGACATCTTGCACCGCTAGCAAGTTTTGCAGGCAATACAAATTGGAGCGAGCTTAATTACTTATCTAATATTACACCTCAGAAATCAGCACTCAACCAAGGAGCTTGGGTTGATTTAGAAAATGCAGTTAGAGAAGCTGTATCATTTAGAGATTCTTTATATGTAATTACTGGGACGCTATACCTCGAAAATGAAACACCTTTACCAGGTGCCAATGAACCACATAAAATACCTTCTGCTTTTTATAAAGTGATTTACGATTTACAAGGGAATTCTGCTAGTTTTATCTTTGACCAAGACCTACCAAAGAGTGCTCAATACTGCGACCAAATTACAAGTAATATGCAGGTAAATAAAATGCTTAAATATTCTATGCCTAAATTCAAAGATTCAAAAGAACTTACACAACGTATTGGTTGCTAATGCTGATAACCTCTAAGGTTTTATGGTTAAATAAGTAAGAATAAAAAATTGATTTTGGAATTCCTATGAAAAACAAAGTTGTATTCGTAAAAGCTTACCCTAGACCTATTTATAGAAAACCAGGTATGTTGAAAGCTGTCTTTGGCGACAACCTAGTTGGCACAAGTACTCATATACCACCAGGGTACGAAAAAAAAGGGTTCTCAGATAGTGAAATAGATGGGGAGCGTCTAGCGTTCGATGTGTCAAATACATTGGATACCCTAGAGAAAGATGGTTTTGAAATTCATTGTGTTAGTAGTATAAACTCTGGCGCGCACAACCATGACTCCAGTTATTCATCGAGTACCAATACTAGCTCTGGTTAGGGTTATGGCTTTACTTTTACTGAAGGTGTTTTAATAGTTGCTAAAAGACAGTAAAATAAAATGAAATAAATTGTAGTAGTTCATATCTGATCTTACAGCTTAGGAAAATTAGTTCTGACTTCACCTGACAAGCAGCTATGAATGTTCAAGAGACGGTCAAGCTAACTCATTTTTGGACAATTATGAGTTTGAGATGAAGGAAAGCTGTGTGTTAGAAGCAAACCTACGCCGGCCGACAGCGCCGGAATCCTATGCACGCCATTGTTACATGCTGACATGTACTAGCTCATATCTGATCTTACAGTTTATGTGAATAAGTTTAGACTTCAGCTGACAGACTGCAATGAGCGAAAAGCAGACGCTCAACCTTTTCCCTAAACGGCTGTCCATTTACAAGTTTCCAAGGCACAATCAATACGACACAATGGCTAACATCCGACTGAGTTAGCAGCGTCAACGAGCTGCCTAAATTCAATGAGTTATCCTAATTGAACGGATTGGGGTGGGATGTGCTGCGCGGTTTAAAAAAAGGTTGCTTACGGCCCCTGAATTCGCTGTAATAGAAACATAGAAAACACGACTGAGCGATGCTAGGAAGCGCAAAGTAAGGTAAAGGATTGAGCAAATCACCCACTTGCCCCTTAGGCTTAAAAAAGCAAATTCCCATAGCATAAACTACACCAAGCTACGTGCAGGTAGCGGCTCAGTTCAACAAGGGATTATGTGACACAAACAACGTGTCCCATAAATACTAAGATGTTAGCCATCACGGAGAAATCATGACACAGAGAGTCATCGGATATTTTGAGGCAGATGTTCTATCTCTATATAGCTCGAACCCTCATAAATACACCATAGACACTGACTACTTTGAAGGTGAGCTAAAAACCTCCGCAGAATATTTTGAAGAACTTGATACTTCTGGGAGGCGTGATGAGCACATCCGTATTAGATTCGGGTATCACGCAAAGTCTGATGGAGGGCTGTGCTTGGCTGTTTTTACCCCAGACTTGGCTAACGCTGCGCCCTTAGAGCAAAAGAAATGGTCACCATTTATTGTTAAAGATGATGCTTTAGCAGATTCAGACGAGCGGTTTACCATGTGGTTTGATAGAAATATTCAGGGTAGCTGGGGAGTGAAAAATGGAGCAAGAAAGCGCCTTACAGCAGTAATCGAGAAAATCAATGCTTGCTGTAAAGCTCTCACTGGGCATCCTCTATATTCCAAAGTCCCAAATAGTTCTGTTACATACCCTAGTTCTCAGAATACTCACGCTTATGAGGATTCACATAAGAATTTATACGGTTTTCTCGTTGATGGTCTGTCTAAAAAATGTTTACTCGCTCTGGCTGAAAAGCGTCAAAAAAATATACTTGAAGCAGCAAATATGAAACCTCCAACTTTGTTGCGGCATGTATTCACAGAGTTCGATAAAGAATCTCAGTTGCACAAAGTTTTAAGTCTAATAAGCACTGAGCGTGGCAATAGTAGTCACGGTGTAAGAAGTTCTGCAAAATCATGTGATGCTTTCGGCCTCTTTAATCGTGATTTAGAGCAGGCCGTCGAGTCATTTGAACTGCTGCTAAAACTTATCGAGCAAGAATTCAACGTTTCTGCAACACATGAACTAAGAAGGCAGGAAATTATGCAGTATTTACCAAAGATTGTTGATGGCGGCATCGAATCCAATTACTCGATCTGCCAAGCTACCCAAATGGTCGGTAAAACAGTTGAAAAAGTGTGGTTTGGCTTGCGAGAGGATCACGTACAGATTCACCAAAGTGAAGCGTTATTCATTCAATTTACAAACGGTGAACTACTCGCAATTGATACAGGTTCCAATGTTGTGAATATAGCCGACCAAGCCAAAATAAAGCCAAACGAATTCCATGTTGATCTGAATTTAACTTGGGTTCCAGCACCATCAAATGGCTAATTTGCGCCGGTTAAGCGAGGCGTAATATTCAATCAGGAGGTTTAGTTGAAGCGCGCAGGGACAATAATTTCGAGTATAGCTATTCTAATTGCTATTCTTTGGTTCATTTTTGAGCCTGGGTTCGAGCCTGTGATCACAGCATTGTTTGGAATCGCAGGATTGGTCGGATCGCTTACGATGAAAAAAGAAATGGATGGGCAAAAATACTCAGATGATGACATTAATGTTCTGAGAGAGTTTCTAAGAAATTACTCTGATTTTTTCGCTTACCTATTCAGCGAGACTGAAGAGCTAGCTTTCGCAATACACGATGATGCACTAGAGAATTTGGGGTACTTTCGTGATTATTGGTATACCGATAAGCGACGTTCGTTCAACCCTGAAATACGAAAAATACAAGACTCAATCCAAGAGTTACTTGTTCAGCTCAGACAAATTTATGAAATTAATATGTACGATAGCGTAGGGCATTACATTAGATTTGATACGAACAACTTTGACAGAGAGATCCTTTTAGAGAAAAAAAAGGAAGCCAAAAATATAGTTTTCGCAATATACGAAGAACACCAAAAACTTGATGGTATTGCGATATTGGAATATAACAAGTCAATTCAACCGAACGCAGAAGCGGCGGCTGATTGAAGCGTTGAAGATCCGATATTGGCACATATGTGACTGTCAGATCTGATTGAGTTCCATAATTCTAATCTGAAAGATCTAGTTAAGACTTATTCAGCTGACAATCTAAACTGCAAGTCGCTTAACCTCAGCTAGCCAACTTACAATCTCATCATAGCCGCCCCTTTGAGCGATCCTCTCAATCGTCATTTTTTCCACGGCAGCGGTATTTAACGATTTCTTTTTGTTGCTGCTTAGTTCTTTCTGTTTTTCATGGGATAACTCATCCCAATTATTGTTTATTGCAACATTCATTGATTTAGCGACAAGCATGGGTACATCATCTTGATCTTGGATTTCAACCAGTTCTATTTGCGTACCATTCTCAGCATATGCCTCCACAATTGCTTCATGGTGAAGATAGTTCTCCAGCTCAAGTTTCTCAGTATTAAATGCGACTTTAATGGGGTTGTTTTCTTCGTTGATTTTTTGAACTGCCGTAACATACGATCCAACATCGCTGTCATAGATATGGATTTCAGGCTTGCCCAGTCCATCTAAGTGTTTTTGATTAATGTAGTGCTTCAATGCTGACCCTCCAGTTATTACATAACCGATGGCCTCGGAATCCATAAGATTTATAATATCTGGGTTGTGTTCATTTAAGATTTTGCTGTATCGCTTAAGGGCATTAACGTCATGATTACCCTCGACATAGACTAGAGCTTTCACCCGTTCCGATGGATTAGGAAGAATTCCAAGTGTATGGATTATTTTTGATATCACACCTTCATTCGTGGAGTTCGTGGAGGAATCAACCCCATACTCCACTTTAATCTTTCCGTCGTCATCTGGAGATATAAAGCGCAATGATTCTACAGGGATTTCCCGTACAAGGTTTGCACTATGAGTAGTAAATAACACCTGAACACCATCTTGTTTGCTCAAGTCGTGGAGAGCATCAATAATCATTTGTTGATGATTTGGATGCTGGGCAGTTTCAGGCTCTTCTATTGCATAGATAATTGAGGGCGCATTTTTTTCAGCTTTACGCTTCTCGGCTTGAGCCTGAAAGAAACTAAGCACCACCAATCTTCTTATACCACTACCCCGTTTATTAAGAGGAATATCATTTTCATTCAACAAAGTAAGATCGAAAACCTTTGAATATGATGGCGGTTTATTAAAGTCAGACCTAAGCCTTTCAGAAATATCTTTGTCAAAATTCTTCAGCTTCTCGATTGTTCTGTCGGCAATGTCAGTAGAGTATTCCTTAACCTTTAACTCGATCTCTGACAACAGCCCCTGTATTTCGGGAAGAGCAAGAGCTTCGTTTACTGCCGATTGCAGAGGATCCTTAATATCACCATCTTTATCATCAAACGCTTTGTCAGTTTTGAACAAGGAAAAGATAGGAAGGAGTTTTTTCAAAGAACTCCATACAGCTTTAATGTTGTCCTCATTATCGATGTTTCCATCTACCTTGATTTCTCTCACTTGACGTTCGCCACCTATATGCTCACGAATGGCAGCCCTTAATTGCGGATTCTTTCTTTGATTTACATCCTCTAAGTTAGCACCAATTTCAGCTGCATAAGCTTTGAGCGGCGTATTTTTCATGCTTAATAGGTTAGTAAGACGCTCATCTGCTGGATGATTAGCATTTAGATATATTGCAGTAGTTTTTCTTGCAGCGAATGTAAATACTTTCTTGATCTCTAACTGGTCTTGCGCATTAAGAATTCCCTCATCTTTTGGGGAGGTTGGTATTGATGTATCCAAGACAACTTCCTCGGGTATACCATCAAAGAAACATGTTATTTCAATTGAATTGCTATCAGCCTCATTAGATAAATCAGCAGCTTCTATAGAGTCATTAAAGAAACCATCTATTGCTTCAACTACTGCTGATTTGCCAATATCATTTTTTCCAATGATGGCGGTTAAATCATCTAATTTAAAAGGTGTTTCATCCTTGTAGCATCTAAAGTTTTTAATTTTTACTTTAACAAGACGCATTTTATATTCCTTATTTATTAACTTTTAGTACTCGCCGGGCATGTAACGCTCTGCACAGCGGTTGGCAAAGCTGCCACGTAATTGTGCAGCAATTTGAGTGGCAGGTTTGACAGTCCGTTGCTGCTTGTTAGGCATTTTTCACCCATTCGTAGAAAGTTTTAAACGATTTATCTCTAGCAGCCAATTCATCTAGGTTTATATCATTTAAAAGCTCATGCAACTTAAGGCTTCTTTTCTCACCTCGATACTTTCGAATAAATTCTCTGCTATCTACTACGCCCAACCATGCTTCAATTGAAGGCTCGGGAATAGAGTACTTCCAACTATCTAATTCCACGCCTCGCTTCAGCATCTCCAACGTTCTATCATATTCGTTATCCGAATCAGTGATAATTAATACTGGGGCTTTGGAAAGAATATTTGAGCTTGCGTTTGCGACTCTTGGGATAGTCATTTTTCCCATTGCGACAATAATATTTACTTTCTTTGAAAGTCCAAATTGATTAAGAATCCTAGTTACAAGTATTGATATCAGTTCACGATCAGTATTACCTTCACAGACAACAACCAAATCAGACGTTAAATCAAAGTTTGCTTCCTGCTTTAGCAGGAGTGAAGACGTATTGTCGTATGTAAATGAGTCAATAGTAGTATGACCATCTTTAGAAACCTGCTCTACTTCACTTGAGTGGTATACAACACCTTGTTCTGCGGCAATCCTCAACTTTGATTTCAAAATGCTTTTAAATCCCCTTTCGCCGAGAATAGCAGAATCAATATCTTCTTTACCGAATAAAACTATATTAAGGGACTTGCCTAATGTAAGAGCATCTACAGCATCTTTTGAATACCCTGACATTGAAATGAATATTCCCAAGGTCCCAAACAGCTTACCATCAACCTTTCCTTTAAACTGGTATATTGATGATGCTGGTAGAGGATCTTTATGCCACTTGGCTTCTAGCAAAAAAACACTTCCATCCAAGAAAAATGAACCATCAATTTGCTCACCTTCAGTCTTGTAACCAGAACGAGGCTCTAAACCATCAGCCTGCAAACATGCATTCAATATATTTTCAAAAGCAAATCCTCTCTTTCTGAACCATGACTTATCAGCATCGTCAGGAACAATGTTCCATTTTTTATATTCTTCTTTAAATTCCATTAAGGACTCTTTATCGTCAGCAATTGATGCCTAACAACTTATTAGCA
>JBLWWM010000018.1:0-14899 GCA_048267905.1 Balneola sp. | reverse complement strand
AAGAAGGTCTACGTTTTGCGATTCGTGAAGGCGGTCGTACAGTAGGTGCTGGTGTGGTAACTAAAATTTTAGACTAAGGGGTTCTGATCCGTGGCAACACAACAAAAAATCAGAATAAAATTGAAGTCGTACGATCATAACTTGATCGACAAATCAGCTGAAAAGATTATTCAGACTGTGAAATCAACAGGTGCAGTAGTTTCGGGTCCTATCCCACTACCGACCAGAAAAAGTATAATTACTGTAAACAAATCTGTGTTCGTAGACAAAAAGTCTCGCGAACAGTTTGAATACCGCTCTCACAAACGTTTGATCGATATTCTTTCAACAGGTTCTCAAACAGTAGATGCATTGATGAAGTTGGAATTACCTTCCGGCGTCGATGTAGAAATTAAAGTGTAACAAAGGATTCAGAACACAATGAGTGGTTTGATTGGAAAAAAAGTTGGAATGACAAGCGTCTTCGACAATTTAGGTCGCAGTATCCCTGTAACCGTTGTTGAAGTACCAGCCGCTGTTATCACCCAAATCAAAACAGTTGAAACGGATGGCTATAATGCTACCCAAATCGCTACTTTTGATAAAAAAGAAAAAAACATTTCAAAATCTCTTAAAGGTCATTTCAAGAAAGCAGGTGCTTCGGCTAAAGCTGTTGTTCATGAGCTAAGAGATTACACACCAGAAGGCCTTACAGTTGGCGACGAATTAACAATTGATACCATTTTTACAGTAGGTGATCTTGTTGATGTAGCAGGTACTTCAAAAGGACGTGGATTTACTGGTGTAATTAAAAGACACAATTTTAGTGGTGTAGGTGATGCAACTCACGGTCAGCATAACAGACTAAGAGCTCCTGGTTCTATCGGTGGCGCTTCTGATCCTGCTCGTGTATTTAAAGGCATGAAAATGGCTGGACAACACGGAAACTCTCGAGTTAAAGTTAAAAGTTTGAGTATTGCTAAAATTATTTCTGAATCAAACCTTGTTCTTATCACAGGATCTATTCCAGGACCAAACGGTGGTTACGTTGAAATACTAACTAAACCATCATTATACTAAGATCATGAAAGTAGATATTTTTAAAATAGACGGCAGTAAAACTAGCAAAAAGGCTGAGCTTAGCGATACAATTTTCGCTATTGAGCCTAATGAAGGTGCTATTTATGAAGACGTTCGCCGCCACATGGCTAACAAGCGTCAAGGTACTCATAAAACTAAAGGTCGTAGCGAAGTTACAGGTAGTAGAAAAAAGCTATACCGTCAGAAAGGTACTGGTAATGCTCGTCGTGGTGATGCAAAATCTCCATTATTGAGAAAGGGTGGTACTGTTTTTGGACCACAGCCAAGAGATTACGGTTTCAAAATGAACAAGAAAGTTGTTCAACTAGCTCGTAAGTCAGCTTTATCAATAAAAGCAGCTAACAAAGCTATTACAGTAGTAAGTGATTTTAACTTTAAAGAGCCTAAAACTTCCGAGTTTTTAGCCCTAATTAATGCTCTAGAACTTACTGGCAAAAAAGTGTTGTTGCTAACTGCAGATACCGATATGGTAATCTACAAGTCAGCTCGCAATATCCAAAAAGTTGAAGTATTAGAAGCTAACAAGCCAAATACCTATCAAATTTTGCATGCTGATGTAATTATATTACAACAAAGTGCAATTGCTGTGCTTGAAAACAGTATTGAACCTAAAACTGAAGAGGCTGCAGCATGAGTATCCTAATCAGACCAGTAATCACTGAGAAGTTAACACGGATTCAGGAAGAAACTGGCAAAGTGACATTTGAAGTAGCGCAAAAAGCTACAAAACCTGAGATTAAAAGAGCTATTGAAGCAACTTATCCAGGCGTAAAAGTTGCTAAAGTAAACACGCTTATCATGCCATCTAAACCTAAGGGACGTTTTACTAAAGGCGGTTACCAGGATGGTAGAACAAAAACGTGGAAGAAGGCAATTATAACCGTAAAAGAAGGCGAAATAGATTTCTTCACAGAAATTTAAGATCTGAGAAATTATGGCAACTAGGAAATTAAAACCAAATACTCCGGGTACACGACACAGAATAGCACCTGTTTTCGATGATGTAACGGAAAGTAGTCCTTTAAAAAGACTAACAGCTGGTATCGATAAATCTGGTGGACGTAACCACCATGGTAGAAAAACCTCTCGACATAGAGGTGGTGGGCACAAGCGCCGTTACCGTATCATAGATTTTAAGAGAAACAAGTTTGATATACCTGCTAAAGTTCAAACGATTGAATATGATCCGAATAGAACGGCTCGTATCGCTCTTTTAGCTTATGCAGATGGTGAAAAAAGATATATTATTGCTCCTAACGGCTTAAAAGTTGGCGATACAATTATCTCTGGTTCAAAAGTAGCTCCTGATATGGGAAATGCTTTAGAATTGAGACATATGCCTCCAGGTACTTTCATTCATAGTATTGAATTAAAGCCAGGCCAAGGTGCTACTATCTGCCGAAGTGCAGGTACTGTAGCTCAGATATTGGGTAAGCAAGAAAAGTATGTTAGTGTGAAACTTCCATCGAGTGAAGTGCGCATGATCTTAGGGACCTGTTTGGCTACCGTAGGATCAACAAGTAATCCGGATCACATGAACACTACTATTGGTAAGGCAGGACGTAGCCGTTGGTTAGGTCGTCGTCCTCAAACCCGTGGTGTTGCAATGAACCCGGTTGATCACCCAATGGGTGGTGGTGAAGGAAAATCTTCAGGTGGACATCCTCGTTCTCCTTGGGGTACTTTCGCTAAAGGAAAGAAGACAAGAAATAGAAAGAAATTGTCTTCGAAGTACATTGTCAGAAGAAGAAACGCTAAGAAATAACATAGTAAAGTATGCCACGCTCACTAAAAAAAGGCCCATTTATACATTACAAGCTTCAAAAGAAGGTTGACGAGGCCAATGAAAGCGGAAGTAAGAAAGTGATTAAGACTTGGTCTAGAGGATCTATGATTACTCCAGATTTCATGGGTCTTACACTAGCAGTGCACAACGGAAAACAATTTATTCCTGTTTTCATTACAGAGAATATGATTGGACACAAACTTGGCGAATTTTCGTCATCGCGTACTTTCCGTGGACATCCAATTAAAAAGGGTAAATAAGGTAGTAAGAGATGGATACTATAGTACTTGAAGCACGTGCAGTGCAAAGACATTTAAGAAAAGCTCCTCGTAAGGTAAGATTGGTTGCTGACGCTGTAAGAGGCGAACAAGTAAACAAGGCTCTTAAGAGACTTCAATTCACAAAAAAGGGAACTACTTTAGAAGTTTCAAAAGTGATTAAGTCTGCTGCAGCTAACTTACGTGATAAGTTTCAGGATGAGCGTTTCAATGATGAAGATCTTTATATAAAGACTATCTTTGTTGATGAAGGTGTCACTTTGAAAAGAATTCAGCCTGCACCGCAAGGCCGCGCGCACAGAATTAACAAACGTAGTTGCCATATCACAGTTGTTGTGGCCAAGCGTGAAGAAGAAATTGTAAATAAATAAACGAGCAGTACCTTGGGACAAAAGACACATCCAGTAGGTTTTAGATTAGGCATCATTCGAGGTTGGGACTCTAACTGGTATTCAGAAGATAATCAGCCAGCCCTAATACTTGAAGATACAAAGCTCCGTGAGTACTTACACACACGTCTTCGTAATGGTGGCCTATCAAACGTAGTAATTGAAAGAACTCCTAAGCGTATTCTTTTAACTCTTAGAACAAGCCGCCCTGGTGTTATAATCGGGAAAGGTGGAGAGCAGATAGAACTGCTTCGTGAAGAGCTAAAAAAGATTACCAACAAAGAAGTTCAGATTAATGTAAGCGAAATTAAAAGACCTGAACTTGATGCAAGTTTAGTTGCTCAGAATATTGCGCAGCAACTTCAGTCTCGTGTTTCTTTTCGTCGTGCGATGAAAACAGCACTTGCCTCAGCAATGCGTATGGGAGCTAAAGGTATAAAAGTACGTTGTGCTGGTCGTCTTGGTGGCGCTGAAATGGCACGTACCGAACAATACAAAGACGGTCAGGTTCCATTACATACATTACGTGCAGATATTGATTATTCTAATGCTACATCAAACACTATTTATGGTGCAATTGGAGTAAGCGTTTGGATTTATAAAGGTGAGATTATTGGTAATGTTGATTTAAGCCCAGGAGCTCAAGCTCGTAAAGAAGCAGAAGCTAATGCTGGCAATAATCGACGTGGTGGTGACGATAGAGATCGCCGTAGCCGTCGTCGGAACCGTAATCGCAACAGGTCTAATAACCCAAATAGCTAAGAAAAACGATGTTAGAGCCAAAAAGAGTTAAACGACGTCGAGTACACCGCGATAAGCTTAAAGGAAATGCTAATCGTGGGCATCTTATAAACTTCGGAGATTTTGCATTAAAAGCTATTGAACCTAAGTTTATCACAGCTCGTCAAATTGAAGCTTGTCGTATTGCAATTGCAAGATCATTACAACGTGATGGTCAAACATTTATAAGAATATTTCCAGATCGTCCTATGACAAGTAAACCAGCCGAAACTCGTATGGGTAAAGGTAAAGGTTCTTTGGATCATTGGATCTCTGTAGTAAAACCAGGTCGCATCCTTTTTGAAATTGCAGGTGTATCTGAAGAACGTGCTCGTGAGGCCATGCGCCGCGCATCTCACAAGCTTCCAATTAAAACTAAGTTCGTAGTACGTCGTGACTACGACGGTAATTAATCAAGGAGCAGCAGATGAAAGCACTTGAACTAAGAGAATTGTCGAATACCGAATTAAATGCTCGTCTTAAAGACGAAAAAGAAGCATTACAAAATTTAAAGTTTTCAAAAGCGGTTACTGGTCAGTTGGAAAACCCAGCTCGTATCAAACATCACAGACGTGAAATAGCGCGATTGAAAACCATTATCAATGAAAAAATTAGTGCTGAGTAAGCATTAGGAATTGACTATGGCAGAATTAGAAAGAGCACAACGAAGAGAACGTGTTGGACGTGTAGTAAGCGATAAAATGGACAAGAGTATTACTGTTGCCGTTGATCGTCAGATTAAGCATCCTATATATGGAAAGTTTATTACTAAAACTACCAAATACATGGCTCATGACGAGCAAAACGAAGCGAAAACTGGGGACATTGTACGCATTATGTCTACACGCCCTTTGTCCAAGCGCAAATCATGGCGCCTGGTATCAATCGTAGAAAGAGCTAAATAAAATTTAGGATATATAACGATGGTACAAACGCAAACGATATTACAAGTAGCAGATAACAGCGGCGCAAAAAAAATCATGTGTATTAAAGTATTGGGTGATTCCAAGCGTAGATATGCAAGAGTTGGAGATTTAATCTCAGCTTCTGTTAAAACTGCAATGCCCGGCGGTAACGTTAAAAAAGGTGACGTTATTAAAGCCGTTATAGTAAGAACTAAAAAAGAGTACCGCAGAAGAGATGGTAGTTACATCCGATTTGATGAGAATGCTGCGGTAGTTATTAACAAAGATCAAGAGCCTGTTGGCACACGTATTTTTGGCCCTGTAGCTCGCGAACTTCGCGAGAAGAGCTTTATGAAGATCGTGTCACTAGCTCCGGAAGTACTTTAGAGGATTAGAGTAATGCCACGCAAGTTTAATAAACAGAACAAATTGCACGTTAAGAAAGGTGATGAAGTTAAAATTCTCACTGGTAAAGATTTAGGCAAAACAGGCCGAGTACTTATGGTACTTCCTGAAAAAGGTCGAGTTCTTGTTGAAGGTATCAACATGAAAACGCATCATGACAAGCCTACTCAAGACAATCCACAAGGTGGACGTCTCAAAAGAGAAGGAGCTATTCACGTGTCTAATGTGATGGTGATAGATCCTACTACGAATGAAGCATCAAGAATTGGTCGCAAACGAATTGAAGAAGATGGCCGTGGCCGTTGGGTTCGTTATGCTAAGACCAGTGGCGAAATTTTGGACAAATAATTTTAGTGTGATTTAAAATGGCTGAAGCAAGACTATACACACAGTACAAAGAGGAAATTGTTCCTAAGTTAAAGGAAGAATTTACTATTGAAAATGTGATGAGCATCCCAAAACTTGAAAAAATTGTTATCAACGTTGGTGTTGGTGAAGCAATTCAAGACAAAAAAGTACTCGACACTATTGTTGCAAACATAGCGCAGATTACTGGGCAAATGCCTGTAACTACAAAAGCAAAGACATCTATCTCTAACTTTAAGTTAAGAGAAGGAATGCCAATTGGTTGTAAAGTTACAATGCGTTCACGCATTATGTATGAATTTTTAGATCGATTCGTAAACTTAGCATTACCAAGAACACGAGATTTTCAAGGTGTTCCTGATAAAAGTTTTGACGGTCGTGGAAATTATACGGTTGGAATTAAGGAACATACTATATTTCCTGAAATCGATACCGATAAAGCTACAAAGATCCATGGAATGGATATTACCTTTGTAACGACAGCAGAAACAGACGAACAGGCATTTGCATTGTTGAAGCACTTCGGAATGCCTTTTAAAAGAAGAAACTAAGAGATACTCCTATGGCTAAGAAAGCTTGGATAGCACGTAACGAGAAAAGAAAAGTAACCGTTGACAAGTTCGCGGAAAAGCGAGCAGCGTTAAAAGAAGCGGGTGATTACGAAGGACTTCAAAAGTTACCTCGTAATGCAAGCCCAACTCGTTTGCGTAATCGTTGTAGTATCACTGGAAGAGGCCGTGGCTATATTGGCCGTTACGGCGTATCACGAATTAAATTTCGTGAACTTGCTCTAGCTGGCAAGATTCCAGGTGTAAGAAAAGCAAGCTGGTAATTTTAATTCAGGGAAATAATGACCGATCCAATAGCTGATTTTTTGACCCGTATTCGTAATGCCCAAACAGCCGGGCATCGCAAAGTTGATATTCCTGCTTCAAAACTGAAGCGCGCACTTGCAAAAATCCTTGTAGATAAAGGATACATTGCAAAGTTTATCAACATCGAAGACGGTAAACAAGGTGTTTTACGCCTATTCCTTAAGTATGATTCTTATGGACTACCTGTAATCCACGATATTAAACGCGTATCTAAGCCAGGCCTTAGAGTGTATGAAGGTTCAGAAACTGTTCCTCGCTCTCATAATGGTTTAGGTATTGTTGTACTTTCTACCTCGAAAGGTGTAATGACAGATAAAGAAGCTCGCAAGCTAAATGTTGGCGGCGAAGTTCTTTGCACCATTTATTAAAAACTGAGTTTAGACTATGT
The DNA here is from genome assembly GCA_048267905.1 of Balneola sp. Lineage (GTDB taxonomy): Bacteria > Bacteroidota > Rhodothermia > Balneolales > Balneolaceae > Balneola. Next base: position 7,647 of record JBLWWM010000018.1, on the reverse strand, counting down.
CTCGAATAGGAAAATTACCTGTACCACTTACCTCTAAAGTCGATTTCAGCATTGGTGCTGACAATCTGATTACTGTAAAAGGTGAGAAAGGTACCTCCACATTACAAGTGCACCCTAATATTTCAATTGAGAAAACTGAAAGCGAAGTATTAGTAAAAAGAATGAATGATGAAAAGCAGAACAGAGCTCTTCACGGTTTATTCCGAGCACTCATTAACAACATGGTTGTTGGTGTTACTGACGGTTACACAAAAAAACTAGAAATAGTTGGTGTTGGTTATCGTGCTGCTATTAATGGCGATGTTTTAGAGCTAAACTTAGGTTACTCGCATCCGATATTTTTTGTAGCGCCTGAAGGCATTACCATTGAAGTGGATACCAAAACAAGCAAGAACGCTATTATTGTGATAAGCGGGATTGATAAAGAATTAGTTGGCCAAGTTTCTGCTAAGATACGTTCTTTCAGAAAACCAGAGCCATACAAAGGAAAAGGTATCCGTTATGTTGGTGAACAAATCCGTCGTAAAGCGGGTAAATCAGCTGGTAAATAAGGAAGTTTGAAATGAATAAGAATCAGAATAAAACAGAACGTAGAAGTAAGATTAGACGCCGTATTAGATCTACTATAAAAGGTACATCTGAGTGTCCAAGACTTAGCGTATACAAGAGCAATACAAGTATTTATCTTCAACTTATAGACGATGCAGCAGGTGTAACACTTGCTGCTAACAAAGCGGCTTCTGGTGTTGATAATGCAAAAGGAGCAGGTCAAACACTTGCTAAGTTAGCTCAAGAAAAAGGAATTAATAAAGTTGTATTCGACCGAAGTGGATACAAGTATCATGGAATTATCAAAGCGGCTGCCGAAGGTGCCCGTGATGGTGGTTTACAGTTTTAATCGAACGGTTTAAGCAATGCCTAAAGTAAGAAGAAAACAATCTATTCCAGCCGCAAACCTCAATCTAGAGGAAAAACTAGTACACGTTAACCGTGTTGCTAAGGTAGTAAAAGGTGGTCGTCGTTTCAGTTTCAACGCTATTGTAGTTGTTGGTGACGGGAACGGTGTAGTTGGTCACGGTCTTGGAAAAGCAAACGAAGTATCTGATGCAATTCAGAAAGGTTTCGATAATGCGAAAAAGAATTTGATTCGCATTCCATTAACCAAAACAAAAAGTATCTACCATCCAGTGGTTGGTAAAGCTGGTGCAGGTAAAGTATTACTTCGCCCTGCGTCAGAAGGTACTGGTGTAATTGCAGGTGGTGCTGTTAAGAACCTTTTAGATGTTGCGGGTGTGCATAACATCCTTTCTAAATCTCAGGGCTCTTCAAATCCCCATAACATGGTTAAAGCTGCGTTTAAAGCTCTTAGTGATCTAACAGATCCTGTTGAAGTAGCTCAGCGCAGAGGCGTTTCTCTTAACAAAGTTTTTCAAGGTTAATACCTAAACGAGTTTATAATGGAATTACATAATTTAAAAGCACCCACCCCAAATAATAAAGACAGAAAACGTGTTGGGCGTGGTGAAGGTTCTGGAAAAGGTGAGCAATCTGGACGTGGACACAACGGTCAAAAATCAAGATCTGGTTATAAAAGCCGTGCTTGGTTCGAAGGTGGACAGATGCCATTGCAACGCCGTATTCCTAAATTTGGTTTCAAAAACCCAAACCGTGTAGAGCACCGTCCTATTAATGTTACTACTATTGCTGAGTTTATTGAAGCAGGTAAACTTAATGAGACTGTGACATTAGCTGACCTTGTTAACGCTGGTTTAGCTCACAAAAATGATCGAGTTAAGCTTTTAGGTCGTGGTGACCTTACTGCAAAACTTACTATTGAAGCACATGCCGCAAGTAAATCAGCTTTAGAAAAAGTTGAGAAAGCTGGTGGAACCATTACTTTAATTAATAACTAACACACGGGCCTAGGGACGAATGAGTCTTGTAGAAAACTTCCGCAATATTTTTAAAATAGAAGACCTGAGGAATCGCATTCTTTATACTATTGGTATATTGATGGTGTATCGAGCAGGTAGTTATATCACTCTTCCAGGGGTGGATGCATCAGCACTAATTGATAGTGGTGGTAATGCATCTAGTCTTCTTGGACTTTTTGATCTTTTTGTGGGAGGTGCTTTCTCTAGAGCAGGCGTATTTGCGCTTGGTATCATGCCCTATATTACGGCATCTATTATTATCCAGTTAGCTGGAGCAATAGTGCCTTATTTTCAGAAGCTTCAACGTGATGGAGAAGAAGGTAGACGTAAGATAACAAGGCTAACACGTTACGGTACAGTATTAATTACAGCTTTTCAAGCAATAGCATTTTCAATAAACTTGATTGCTACTGCACCTCAAGCGATAGTTGTTAATAATTTAGCATTCTCAATTACTGCGATGATTGTATTGACTGCAGGTACAGTTTTTGTGATGTGGTTAGGTGAAAGAATTACTGATCGTGGGATTGGAAATGGTATATCACTTATAATCATGATTGGTATTGTGGCTGCTTTACCAGCTAACTTCTATAACGAGTTAGTAACAAAGCAAAATGCAATACTAGTAATAATTGAATTAGCAGCACTAGTAGCAGTAATTGCAGCCGTTGTTTTACTTACACAGGGAACTAGAAAAGTTCCTGTGCAATATGCAAAGAGAGTGGTTGGTCGTAAGGTTTACGGAGGTACGACACAATATTTACCTCTAAAAGTTAATGCTGCAGGTGTAATGCCAATTATTTTTGCACAATCTATTATGTTTATTCCAAGCACAATAGGACAATTTTTCCCAGAGAATGAAACTGTACAATTTATGACTTCTTGGTCAGCTGATTTCACAGGAGTTATATACTCAATTGTATTCTTTTTAATCTGTGTGTTTTTTACATTTTTCTATACAGCTATCGCTATCAACCCAAAAGAGATGGCAGATACTATGAAAAGACAAGGTGGATTTATCCCAGGTGTTAGACCAGGAAAGTCTACTGTAGAGTTCATTGATAACATTTTGACGAAGATTACCTTACCAGGTTCGATCTTCCTATCATTTGTAGCTATTCTTCCTGCTATAGCAACAGGCTTACTAGGTGTTACTCCTGGTTTTGCATTGTTCTACGGTGGAACTAGCCTATTAATTATTGTTGGAGTGGCTTTAGATACTCTTCAACAAATTGAGAGTCACCTCATGATGCGTCATTACGATGGATTTATGAAGACCGGTAAGATTAAAGGAAGAAGAAGAGCATAAGAATGATTTACCTGAAGAGCGAAAATGAGATTGAGAAGATGCGTGAAAGTGCGCAATTGGTCTCTAGAACTCTTGGAGAAATAGGTAAACTAATTGAACCCGGTGTTGAAACTGGGACATTGGATAGAGTAGCTGAAGATTATATTATTAAAAATAATGCACGGCCCGCTTTTAAAGGATATGGCTCTAGAAAGAATCCATTTCCAGGCACACTTTGTATTTCAGTTAATGAAGAAGTAGTTCACGGAATACCCAGCTCTAGAAAGTTGGAGGAAGGTGACATTGTTTCAATCGACTGTGGAGTTGAGAAAAACGGCTATTTTGGTGATCACGCTTTTACATTTGCAGTAGGCGAATGTGAAGAAAAAGCGTTAAATTTATTGAGAGTGACTTTAGAATCGCTCTACAAAGGAATTGATGAAGCTATTCACGGGAATAAAATTGGTGATTTAGCTTCGGCCATTCAAACACATTGCGAAAGCAATGGATACGGAGTGGTAAGAGATTTAGTCGGACATGGGTTGGGGAAATCTTTACATGAAGATCCCTCAGTTCCAAACTTTGGCAAGAAAGGCCGAGGTGAACGACTTAGAACAGGAATGACACTTGCAGTGGAACCAATGATAACTATGGGGAGCTGGCGAGTAAGAACATTGAATGATGGTTGGACAGTTTGTACAGCCGACGGTAGCTTAGCAGCACATTTTGAACATGATATTGTAGTTCGTGAAGGAAAAGCTGAAATTCTCAGTACTTTTGACTATATTGCCGAGCTATCAAAAAATCAGGAAAATATTATTTACCATGGCTAAACAAGAGCCCATTAAACAGGACGGAGAAATAATCGAAGCTTTACCCAATGCACAGTTCATTGTGAAGTTGGATAATGGGCACGAATTATTAGCACATGTTTCTGGTAAAATGAGAATGTACTATATAAAAATACTACCAGGAGATCGTGTGGCGGTAGAGATGTCGCCCTACGATTTAAGCAAAGGTAGAATCACATACCGATATAAATAACTAAGGTTATGAAAACAAGATCTTCAGTAAAGAAAAGAAGTGTAGACGACAAAATTGTTCGACGAAAAGGCCGTCTCTACGTAATCAACAAGAAGAACCCGCGCAATAAACAGCGTCAAGGTTAATTTTTTAATAGCAGATATATATGGCACGTATTGCTGGCATTGATTTACCAAAACAGAAACGAGGCGTAATCGCACTTACCTATATTTTCGGTATTGGGCGTACAACCTCAGAGCAGTTACTAGTTCGAGTTGGAATTGACCCGAATCAGAAAGTTGAAGACTGGGATGAGGATCTTGTAGTTGAGCTTCGAAAGATTCTTGATGAAGAGATTAAAGTAGAAGGTGCGCTTAGAAGTGAAGTGAACGGCAACATCAGACGTCTGATTGAAACCGGTAGCTATCGCGGAGTGCGTCATAGAAAAGGCCTTCCTGTAAGAGGGCAACGTACAAAAACTAACGCTCGTACCAGAAAAGGCAGAAAACGTACTGTTGCTGGTAAGAAAAAAGCAACGAAGTAATAATAACACAGTTTAATCATGGCTAAGAAACAAACTAAAGCTTCAGCAGCAGCTGCTGCTAAGCGAAAAAAGAAAAAGCAGATTAGCGATCCTAATGGAATGGCTTTCGTTAAAGCTACTTTTAATAATGTGATTGTTACTATTACTGATGGCACTGGTAATGTGCTATCATGGTCTTCTGCTGGTAAAGAAGGTTTTAAAGGTTCTAGAAAAAATACACCTTATGCAGCTCAGCTTAGCGCTGAAACAGCCGCAAAAGTAGCGTATGAAATGGGCCTTAGAAAAGTAGAAGTGTTTGTGAAGGGGCCAGGTTCTGGTCGTGAGTCAGCAGTTCGAGCAATGGCTAGTGCAGGTTTGGAAGTGTCTTCTATTAAAGATCGTACACCAATTCCTCATAATGGATGCCGCCCCCCAAAACGTAGAAGAGTTTAATCGTAAGTCTTATTTATAATGGCAAGATATACAGGCCCAAAACAGAAAAAAGCTAGACGTTTCAAAGAAGCAATCTTTGGACCAAGTAAAGCTCTAGAGCGCAAACCTTACGGCCCAGGCCAACATGGACGTTCTCGCTTTAACCGTAAATCTGAGTACGCTGTTCAGCTTGAAGAAAAGCAGAAAGCAAAGTACACTTACGGTTTACTAGAAAAACAATTTCGCAATTTATATGAAGCTGCTAGCGCCAAAGATGGTGTAACGGGTGAGTTATTATTGCAATTTCTTGAAGGCAGATTAGATAATACTGTTTATAGAATGGGATTTGCGAAAACCAGACGACAAGCTCGTCAATTGGTTGCCCATAAGCACATTGTTGTTAACGGTGGTCTTGTAAATATTCCTTCATATAGCGTTAAGCCTGGTGATGTAATTTCATTACGTCCTAAGTCTAGAGGATTGGAAGTTGTTGAAGACTCTTTACAGGGTACTTCTAGAAATAAGTACAAATGGGTTGAGACCGATTTGAAGTCTAAATCAGGTAAAATGTTATACGTTCCTACTATGGAAGAAATACCTGAGAACATAAATGTTCAACTTATTGTTGAGCTTTATTCTAAGTAATTTTAAAATTTATTTATCATGAGTAATTACAGTATACAAATGCCTGATAGTCTCGATGTAGTCAAGGACGACAATAACTTTGGCACATTCGTACTGCAACCACTCGAAAGAGGATTTGGAGTAACTATAGGAAATTCTTTTAGAAGAGTTTTGCTATCCTCTTTGCCAGGTATTGCAATTACTGCTGTTAAGATAAATGGTGTTGATCACGAATATTCTAGCATCAAAGGTGTTAAAGAAGATGTTTACGAGATCATTCTTAATTTCAAGCAAGTTCGCTTTAAACAAGTAGAACAAAGCAGCGGTGTTATTCACCTTACTAAGAAAAGTGGAGCAACGTTAACTGCACAAGACATCCATGATGCTACCGCAGATTATGAAGTTCTTAACCCAGAATTAGTTATTGCTAACCTAGCAGATGATGCTGAGCTAGAAATTGAACTAAGAGTTGGTAGAGGCCGAGGGTATGTCCCAGCCGAAGATATTTCTTTTGAAGAAGAAGATGTAAATCTTATTCCAATAGATGCTATCTTTACTCCAATCAAGTCGGTTAAGTACAATGTGGAAAATGTTCGTGTTGGTCAACGTACTGATTACGAAAAACTAGTTATGGATGTTGAGACTGATGGCTCTGTAAATGCAAAAGAAGCATTAACAATAGCTGGGAAAATTCTCAAAGAACATATCGAAAAATTCATCACTGAAAAAATTGATGAGCCTTTCACTCAAGAAGAAGAAGAAGTGGATGCTGAAAAGCAACGCGTAGCAAATCTTTTACGTACAAGTATTGAAGATTTGAACTTGAGTGTACGTGCTTATAACTGCTTGAAATCAGCTAATATTAATAGTATTGGTGAATTGGTTTCACGTGATGAGCAGGATCTCCTGAAATTCCGTAACTTTGGTAAGAAATCTCTTACAGAGCTTCTTGAAGTAATTGAAGAGAAGAATCTTCAGTTTGGAATGGATGTATCAAAATATTTGGACTAAGTATTAAAGGAATAAAGAAATGCGCCATAGAGTAAAAGGTAAAAAACTAAGTCGTACAGCTGCTCACAGAAAAGCTACCATGCGTGCGCTTGCTATGGCTCTTATTAGAGAGCATAGAATTCTAACTACGGTAACTAAAGCTAAAGTGCTTAGAGGCTTTGTTGAGCCTTTAATTACACGGTCTAAAGTTGATACACATTTGAATAGAAAGGAAGTATTCTCTTCTGTCCAAAATAAAGAAACTGTAAAACTTCTTTTTGGTGAAATTGCTCCTAAAGTGGGTGATAGACCTGGTGGTTATACTAGAGTTATAAAGGCTGGATTTAGACAAGGTGATAGCGCAGAAATGGCTATTATAGAACTTGTTGATTTCAACGACTCAGAAGCAGAAGTTAAAGCTCCTGTAAAGAAAAAGACTCGTAGAGCTGGCAAGTCGAATAAGACAGAAGTAGTTGCGGCTCCCGAAGTTCCAGTGGTTGAAGAAGAAATTGAAGCGTCTACTGAAGAAGTTGAATCAAAATCTGATTCAGAAGAAAAGAAATAATTAATTCTTTTTATTGAATAAGTGCTTTACAGTATAGTATTGCACTTATTTTTTGCCCTGTAAATAAATTCAAAGATATTATTTACAGTTTTGCCAAAAAAAAATAGAAATATTTAAAAATAAAGTTGGCATCTAATCAGAAATACCTTATCTTTGGTTTCTGTTTCAGAAATGATTGAAACACGAAAAAATGTTCTTTGAAGAGATGTAGAAGCATAAAACAGATTGTTTGAACGAGCTTAGAAGTTATTCTTTTGAATGATAGAAG
>JBLWWM010000017.1:0-27112 GCA_048267905.1 Balneola sp. | reverse complement strand
ATTCGCATTGAAGTATCGAGTAGTAACTTCCCTCGTTTTGCTAGAAACTTGAATACCGGTGGTAACAATTATGATGAGAAAGAAGGCATTGTTGCTAACAACAGCATTCACCACTCTTCAAAATACCCGTCTCAAATTAAGTTGCCGATTATGAAGAAATAATCTCTCTTAATGTGATAAAAAGGCAAAAATAGTTCAAAAGGCTAGTTACCACACATCGGTAACTAGCCTTTTTTGTTCCTTTAAATATCAAATATGCTGATTTAGAAATGGGATAACCTAGTAGTTACCTCTACACAAAAAAGAATACAGCTAGCGTGGAACATATCCCACCTAGTGCGGCAGCTGAAAGTGCCAAAGGAATCTGTGTTTTTACATGATCCATAAGGTCGCACCCCGTTGCGAGCGATGATAAAATCGTGGTATCAGAGATAGGCGAACACTGATCCCCAAACACTCCTCCACCTACCACTGCCCCAAAGCAAATAGTGATGAAGAATGGATCTGGTAATATAGCCCACGCCAATGGCATAGCCACAGGAAAGACTACTGCATAAGTGCCCCACGATGTACCTGCCGAAAATGCAATCAGCATACACATAGCCATTAAAATAGCTGGTAACGCGACTGGTGATATAGCATTCCCTACAAGATCTACAACATATTCCGCCGTTCCTACTGCTTGCGCCACCTCTTTAAGTGTTACCGCAAGTGCTAAGATAATAGCTCCAATTGTTACGCCTTTACAACCATCTAAAAAACCATCCATCACTGTTTGTAAATCCATCCCTTTGGCTAGGGCGATGAAAACGCTCGTTAGTACAGCTAGTACAAAAGCTTCACCAATAAGTAGCATTGGGCTTTCTGTTTGCCCCATAATATAAAAGGTGACGAAATACGGAATAATAGCCACTCCCAAAAGAGTTCCAATAGGCCCTAGGAAATCAACTAAGCCAGAGCGATATCCTTCTGGGACTTTCATTTCCGTCAACTCGCGTGACGACATTGGCATAGATCCCTCTCGATCGAGTCTGCCGGTAGTCTTTACTCGTTTTATTGCCTCTCGCATCTTCTTACCTGGAACCCAAGGAAGCAATTCCCAAGCAAAGAAAAGAGTGATGAGCAAAGCAAAAATTCCGTAAAAATTATAGGGCAATGCTTGGATAAAAAAGTTAATCCCATCCTGACTTGTTTCAAAAAGTGGGATCGTACCGACAACAAGGCCAGCTATATAAATGGGCCACACATTAAATGGTATGATGGTAGCCGCTGGTGAGGCTGTGGAATCCACCATATACGCAAGTTCTTCGTGGGCTACTCCATGTTTATCAGCAATAGGACGTACAGTGGCACCAGTAAGCACGGTGCTGATAGTACCTCCCTGGTGAAAAATAAGTCCCATCATCCACGTAAAAAACTTAGCACTTTTAGGCCCGTGTACAATCTTTTCTCCCGCCCATTCTGCAAACTGTTCGGCACCACCTGTTCGAGTCCAAATACCTATAAGTCCACCCAACGCCCACAAATACACCAAAAGAATAAGTGCAAAACTCTCGGTTCCAATCGATGGGATTAAAAAATCTTGAATGATATTGAGTTTGCCAGAAATAACCCCGCCTAAAGCAATCCCCACAAATAGAGAACTGATGACTTCTTTAGTCCAAAATGCTAACCCGATTGCAACCAATGGTGGTAAAATTGACCAAAACCCAAAATGTCCACCCTGATCTGGGAACCGACCTGCAAAAACTAAACCCAAGGCAATAAGAAAAAAGGTAATGGCTAGATTTATTCGGTTATTTTTGGAAACTGAAGAGAACCATGTTTTTTTTGCTTCTGGCATAATGCATTCCGGAATAAAGAATTTATTGAGTTAAAGAAATATCACATAAAACGATTAGGGTCTGTCAACGGATGGGAAAGTTTAGCTTGGCCCTGCGTTATTAATTGGCTGATTGTTTCGCCATTTGCAAAGCTCAAGCTCATCCCAACCATGGAGTGGCCCGTGGAAACATACACATTTCTACGAGAGTTTATTTTGCCTACATACGGCAAGCCATCAGGGGAACAAGGTCGCAACCCAACCCAAACCGACTGCTTATCTAAATCTTCTAAAGAGTATTCAGGGAAGTATGGCAGAACGGATTTTTTAAGAGCATTTATTTTTGCAGCAGTTACAGAAGTATCGTGGCCAGCAACTTCCATCGTTCCAGCAAATCGTAGATCTCCATTAATTGGTGTTATCGCTACTTTACGCTCCGCTAGAACAACATTTATCTTTGGGATTTTTGAAGGAGCTTTAAGAGTTATGCTATACCCTTTGCCTGCTTGTACAGGAAGTTTAATATCTAATTTCTTCATCAAATCGGGTGCCCAGGTTCCAGAGCATACAACTGCATGAGTTCCGCTTATCTTTTTACGATTAAAACTTATAACATCAATGCCTCCATCTGCTTTTTCTTTGATGTCAACGACCTTGGTATTAAAACTGAACGTTACTCCTTGCTTCAGCAGTAGAGCTTTTAGTTCACTCATCAATTGCCCAGGATGGACATGTGCGTCGTTCGGATAGTAGACGGCTCCGTGGATATCTAGTTGCATATTAGGCTCCAATTCTTGAGCTTCATTGGCCGACAAGACCTGAGTTGGTACACCTAAGGCCTTTGCTTTCTCTGCGCTTGCAATCTCGCTTTTAAGTCCTTTTTCTGTTTCACAAATGGAAAGGTGCCCGTTTCTTTGCAGTCCAAAATTCATTGATTCAGACTTCTCTAAATCAATAAGTAATTCTTGGTTTCTAAGAAGCATATCTCTGAGTACAGGCCCAGCCTCCTCAACATGTTTTAAGGTAGCATTATTTCTAAATTTCCATAACCAACTAATAAGATCTGCATTCAAACGTGGTTTAATATAAAAGGGACTATCTGCCTTAAACATCCATCGCAACCCTTGGCTAATAACTCCAGGAGATGATAACGGTATAATATGTCTAGGAGCTATAAGACCTGCATTCCCATATGAACAGTTGTCGCTACCATCTCCTTTATCACAGACGGTGACCGTTACTCCACTTTTTCTTAAATAATATGCCGTTGCTAAACCCGCAATACCAGCGCCTATAATGATTACGTGATTTGTCTTATTTGTCACTATCCCTAGTCCAAAATTATAATATTGTTATTTCTGCTTACTTAAACTTCTTTAAAGAATGGAAGTAGAATTATCCTCCCGATTACAATTCCTCCCCGTCTTATCTCTAATAAATTTGATGTAGTTTTTTTATTATATAATCCCTCTCTAATTCTTTAGCAAATACTCAGCTTTAAAATAGTTTTCTTTGAATCATGAATTAAAGAATGACGACGACTACACAATATGCTATGAATAAATATTTCTTCATTCAATATTTATTCAACTATTATTTTCAATATTGAGTAACCTTCGTTTACTGCATGATTTTTTCTACTATGACACCATAAATACTGACCAATTAAAAATATACTCTCTTCTATTTTTTCTATTTTTAAACGTTATTGCAACTCAGAATTATTATCTTGGAAGCGATTTTCTATAATTATAACAAAGATTTTCTATGACAAATACACAGGCAACCATTGGCGTTATTGGCGCCGGTACAATGGGAACTGGCATTGCACAAGTAGCAGCTACAAATGGCCACCAAGTATATATTTATGATGCCTTCACAGAGCAACTCGTAAAAGCCAAAAAAGCGCTTGAAAACATTCTTGCCAGACAAGTAGAAAAAGACAGGATGTCTCAGCAAGAAGTGGATGATATTTTAAATCGAATCAAGTTTGTAGACAATATCACCATGTTTGGAGAATGTGGCTTTGTGATTGAAGCCGTGGTAGAAAATCCAGACATTAAGAAAGACGTTTTTGCTCGACTTGAAGCTATTGTAGCTCGTGATTGTATACTTGCATCAAATACTTCCTCTCTTTCGATTGCATCTATCTCTTCTTCATTAAAAAAACCAGGTCGCTTTTTAGGAGTTCATTTCTTCAACCCTGCGCCATTAATGAAATTGGTTGAAGTTATTCCTGGTATTGCAACGGCTCCCGAAGTCACAAATCAAGCAAAAGAGCTTATTAAAGCTTGGGGAAAGATAATTGTAAGCAGTAAAGACACTCCAGGCTTCATCGTAAATAGAGTGGCTCGTCCTTTCTATGGAGAATCACTTCGTATCTTAGAAGAAGGCGTAGCAGATGTAGCCACTATAGATTGGGCGATGAAAGAAATCGGTGGGTTTAGAATGGGCCCGTTTGAACTTATGGATTTAATTGGCCACGATGTTAACTACGAAGTGACTAGCTCTGTTTTTAAAGAGTTTTATTACGACCCTAGATTCAAGCCTTCTTTCACTCAAAAAAGATTGGTAGAAGCGGGATGGCTTGGTCGTAAGTCCGGACGCGGATTTTATGATTATCACGAAAATTCGACCAACCCCTCACCAAATACCGACAAAGAATTAGGGATGAATATCCTAAACAGGGTATTGGTGATGCTTATAAACGAAGCTTGCGATGCTGTATTTATGAATATTGGTTCTGTAGAAGATGTAGATTTGGCAATGCAGAATGGTGTAAACTATCCAAAAGGCTTGCTTGCTTGGGCCGATGAAATTGGATTACCTAAAGTGCTCGATATGATGACCGCATTACAAGTAGAATATCGTGAAGAAAGATATCGCCCAAATCCTTTGCTAAAACGAATGGTGCGAGAAGAACGAAATTTCTATGAGATAGTATAAAACCAAGCACCGTTAAACTCTACAAATGAGTAAAAATCCAAAAACCGAAGTTCAGCAATTGCTTGAAAAAGACGCATTCTCAAAATGGCTGGATGTCAAAATTGTAGACATTCAATCTGGATACGCAAAACTTTCAATGCTTGTTCGAGAAGATATGACAAACGGTTTTGGAGTATGCCACGGAGGGGTAACATTCGCCTTTGCAGATAGTGCTCTCGCTTTTGCCTCCAATTCTCGAGGGGCTACATCTGTGGCCATCGAAAATAATATCAACTACACCAAAAAAGTCTCAGTTGGAGATACACTAACGGCTGAAACTGAAGAAGTTCAAAATGGCCGGACTCTTGGTGTTTATAAAGTCAAAATCACCAATCAAAACGACCAACTTGTAGCAGAGCTTAGAGGGACGGTATTTAGGAGTATGTAGAAATTAGTATTTAGTGGTGAGTATTTAGAAATCATATTAAAAGGAGGTATACATATGCATCAATTTAAAGAGTTAATAGTTTGGCAAAAAGCTGTCGAGCTTGCTACTCACATTTATGAATCAGCAAAGAACTTTCCTAAGGATGAAAAATTCGGACTAACTTCTCAAATAAGAAGAAGTGTTGTATCCATTAGCTCCAATATCGCTGAAGGCGCTGGTAGTAACTCAAATAATGAATTCAAACTTTTCCTAAACTATGCCTACGGCTCTTGCTCGGAACTTGAAACCCAACTTATAATTTCTAATAACTTAGAATTTCTGAGTTCTGATTCTTTACCCACTTTATCTGAATCAATAAACGATATTCAAAAAATGATATTCTCTTTATCTAATACAATGAATTAAGTGAGTAATACTATTCTCAAATTACTAGGTACTCACTACTAAATACTACATACTATGGAAGCTTATATTATTGACGCAATCAGAACTCCCATTGGGAATTTAAAAGGAGCTCTATCGCCCGTTAGAACTGATGATTTAGCAGCAATCCCAATCAAGGAATTATTACGAAGAAACCCTGAGATTGACCTAACGGCTATTGAGGATGTGATTTTTGGATGTGCAAATCAAGCAGGCGAAGACAATAGAAACGTTGCGCGGATGGCCGCTTTACTTGCGGGACTCCCAGTTTCGGTTCCTGGAGAAACGGTGAATCGACTTTGTGCTTCAGGAATGAGTGCCACCGCTCGAGCTTTCCATGCTATAAAAGCGGGCGAAGGAGATTTATTTATTACTGGAGGAGTTGAACATATGACTCGTGGGCCAATCGTTCTTGGTAAGGGTTCTTCTCCATATTCCGGCACTACAGAAATGCACGATTCTACTTTTGGGTGGCGTTTTGTTAATCCCAAAATGCACGAGATGTTTGGAACTGATGGCATGGGGATTACAGCCGAGAATGTAGTAGCAATGCACAATATTTCGCGCGATGACCAAGATGCATTTGCCGCATGGAGCCAACAAAAAGCAGCCACAGCACAGAGCTCTGGTCGATTTGCCAAAGAAATTATCCCTGTTGAAATTCCTCAGCGCAAAGGCGATCCTATTATTTTTAAGGATGATGAATTTATTCGGCCAGGCACTACTGCAGAAATTTTAGCGAAGCTTCGACCTGCTTTCAAAAAAGATGGTAGTGTAACTGCTGGAAATGCATCTGGATTAAACGATGGGGCAGCGGCTTTGCTTATTGCATCAGATACTGCTGTAAATAAATACGGTTTGAAGCCCAAATCGAGAATTGTAGCATCAGCTGTTTCTGGAATTGAGCCTCGTATAATGGGACTTGGACCTGTAGAAGCTACCCAAAAAGTACTTCAGCGAGCAGGCCTCACTCTTACCGATATGGACATTATTGAGCTAAACGAAGCCTTTGCTGGGCAATCTTTAGGTGTTACTAGAACTTTAGGTTTAAAAGATGATGACACCCGATTGAATCCAAACGGAGGAGCGATTGCTCTTGGTCATCCTTTAGGAATGACTGGCGCACGATTACTTCAAACCGCAACGGTAGAACTCCACGAAAGAGAAGATGCAAAATATGCCCTTTGTACATTATGTATAGGCGTTGGACAAGGCTTTGCTGTTGTTCTGGAGAAGGTTGGAGGGTAGTTGTTGGTTAATTGTTATTAGTTATTAAGAGATTGAGTTATTGAGTCTACACCATGTATAAACTATCTGAGCTAGAATCATGGAAATCATCAAGGAGATTGAGACTTGCCATTTCTGAGTTGGCTAAACCTTTTCCTGATGATGAAAAATTTAGGCTTAAGGATCAAATACTTCGATCTTCAAGATCGGTGGCAGCAAATATTACTGAGGGGTTTGGAAGATTTCATTATCAAGAAAACATTCAGTTTTGTAGAATAGCACGAGGCTCACTATATGAAACATTAGAACACTTAATGTGTCCGAAAGATGAGGGCTTTATAAATGACGAACAATTCAACAATACCAATGAGCTAATTTTGGAATGTTTAAAAATATTAAATGGCTATGTTCAATACCTTAAAAAAGCCAAAAAATCCACCTAATCTCTTAATCTCTTAACAACTAAATCACTCACACAACCAAAAATGATATACTCATACAAAGGATACAAACCCGTAATTCACGAAAGTGCATACATCCATCCACTAGCAGCGGTAACTGGAAATGTGATTATCGGCAAAGATGTGTATATCGGGCCTGGAGCTGCGATTCGTGGTGATTGGGGGAAGATTATTATTGGTGATGGTTGTAATGTTCAAGAAAATTGTACCATTCACATGTTCCCTGACACTACTGTTTTGTTAGAAAAAGGAGCTCATGTTGGTCATGGTGCAATTATTCACGGTTCACATTTAGGCGTAAATTGCTTAATTGGGATGAATGCTGTTGTGATGGATAATGTGAAAATTGGAGCCGGATGTATTGTAGGCGCTCTTACTTTTGTTAAGGAAGGAATGCAAATTCCAGATAGAAAAGTGATTGTTGGTAATCCAGCAAAAATAATTAAAGATGTCTCTGACGAAATGCTGAAATGGAAAACGGAGGGCACGGGTTGGTATCAACGGTTGCCTAAAGAATTACATGAAACCTTGATAGAATGCGAGCCGTTAAGGGAAGTCCCTGAGGATAGAAAAGATCAGAATGCAGACTATTCAACTTGGGGAAATAAAAAGAACTCATAATGGGTATATTTTCAAAACATATTCCGCCACATAAACTCCATCCAGAAATTTTACATTGGCAAGAAGGTGACGAAATTAAGGCACGCAATGTTGTTCTAAACAACCCACTTTCAATAATCGTGGCTTTTGAAGATAGCAATCTGAATTTAATCTATAATTTTAAAGCAATTACTCGCAATGGGTTTATCATTATTTCAGAGAAGAAAACGGGACATCTACATAAAGTGCCTTTTAAAAAATTTATCAAAACAGCTAAGAATCTGAGTTTACTTAATCGATCAATTCAACAAGATTTAGCACATAATCAAGATTACATGGAATTGATTGAATCGTTCCAAACTGCATACAAAGAACTCGAAGAAACTGACAACCCTAAATTACTAGACTAGATGGGCTTATTCACCAATAAGAAAAAAGGAAAAGCTCCACATACTTGGTATCCCGATATCTTGCATTGGCGCGAAGGTGATAAAATTTTTTGCTGGAATGTTGCCAAAGCCATTGGGTATGCTAAAGCCAAACCTCAAGATTATTACAAATTCCTTGACCACAGCTCAACTGGATTTGGAAAGGGAACTTTCAAGTTTAAGTCGGTTGATGGACAGGGAAATATTTATCTAGACCACGACGGAGATATTGTACAATTCGAGTTTTTTCGGTTTATAAAAGTGGCTCAAAACGAAAGTTTAGCAAGTAGAAAATTAGAGCTGCAATATCTGGATTCTGAAAGATATATGGAGCTTATGCACACTTTTCAGAAAGCATTCGATGAGCTACAAGAAGAAGACAAACACCCAAAACGGTTGGGTTCTTTATCTAACAATCCTCAACAATCACTTCCATCAAAAGAACAAGAATAATGGGATTATTTACGAACAAGAAAAAAGGCAAGGCTCCACATACTTGGTATCCAGATGTTTTACATTGGCGCGAAGGTGACACCGTGTATTGCTGGAATTTAAACTACGTATTTGGATCTATAGCTCCTTACTCTTCGCTAACGAAATATGCCCCTCAAGGTGGCTATGCCAAGGCTTATCTAACTTTTAAAGGGGTTACTGAAAATGGTCATATTTTCTTAGAAGACGAATTTGGAAATCTACTTGAACTGGAATTTTATCGACTTATCAAAAAAGCACATAACGAGAGTTTTATTAATCGACAGTTGACCCATAAGCTTCAGAACACGGAGAATTATATGGATTTGATGGCTAACTTTCAGCAGGCTTTCGATGAACTTCAAGCGAGCGATAATCATAATTACCCAAAAAAATTGACTAACGCAGACAAAAAAGAATTATGAAAATTACTAGCTATATCCAAGGAAAATGGTTGCCATCTGGTAGCGAAACCGATTTAATGAGTGCCGTTACCGGAAAACCCATTGCTCAACTTGTTGAAGCAGATATTAACTACAAATCTGCACTGAATTATGGCCGTACTGTTGGCGGCCCTGCTTTACGAGAACTAACCATTCATCAAAGAGCTTTTAAAATTAAATTCTTGGCAGCCTACCTAATGGAGCGAAAGGAACATTATTACGAGCTTTCTACGCAAACCGGTGCTACTCGCAAAGATTCCTGGATTGATATTGAGGGCGGTTTTGGATCTATGTTTGTACTTTCGAGTAAAGCTAGGCGAGAACTTTCCGATCTTCCCTTTCATGTTGAAGGCGGAACAGAACGCCTTTCTAGAGGAGGAACCTTTGTTGGCCAACATATTTGTGTTCCAAAGCAGGGCATCGCTGTTCACATCAACGCATTTAACTTTCCTGTTTGGGGAATGGTAGAGAAACTAGCGCCGGCAATTATGGCGGGACTACCCTGTATCGTAAAACCCTCACCTGTTGGCTCATATTTAGCTCACGCCGTTTTTAAAGATATTATTGAGTCAAATATTTTACCTGAAGGAAGTGTGCAATTTATTGCCGCCGATAAACCAGGCGATTTGCTTGAACATCTAACTAGCCAAGACTCTATTTCCTTTACTGGCTCTGCTCAAACGGGAAAAATGTTAAAATCACATCCTAATATTGTGGCTAACAGCGTTCAGTTTAATTTGGAAGCCGATTCCTTAAATGCGTCCATTTTAGGGCCAGATGTTACTCCTGATATGGAAGAGTTTGGACTTTTTATAAAGGAAGTTGGAATGGAAATGACGGTAAAAACTGGTCAAAAATGTACAGCCATTCGCCGTACCATTGTGCCTCGTGATAGAGCTGAAGATGTAGTAACAGCTTTAAAAAGCTTTCTCTCCAAAACTACTATTGGAGATCCTTCTCAAAAAGAAACCCGAATGGGACCACTGGCTTCAGAACTGCAATCAAAACGTTTTGATGAACAACTCGCCATACTTTCAGATGTAACCGATACCATGTATGCTGGAGATACACAGACTGGTGCGTTTACCAGCCCCAGAGTACTCCTCTGTCACCAGCCCTTGCATGTTGATGAAGTACACCGTATTGAGGCATTCGGTCCGCTAACAACTGTTATGCCTTACGATTCTGAAGAAGAAGCTATTGCCATTGCAAATAAATCGGATGGCTCACTTGTAGCTTCTCTTTTTACAGCTGATGATGATATTGCTGCTAGAATCACCTTGGGTTGCGCTCCTTATCATGGGCGTTTTATGGTGATTAATAAACATTCCGCTGGCGAATCAACTGGCCACGGTTCTCCGATGCCGCATATGGTTCATGGCGGCCCAGGCCGCGCTGGTGGTGGCGAAGAATTGGGCGGAGCTCGTTCAGTATTGCATAACATGCAACGAATTGCTCTTCAAGGTTCTCCTACAACATTAATGAATATTGTGCAGCAATTTGTGAAGGGCGCCAAAACCGAAGAAGCTCCGAAACATCCATTCAAAATGTACTTTGAAGAATTGAAAGTAGGTCAATCTCTGCTTTCAGATTTACGTAAAGTTAAAGACCAAGATGTTGAAGATTTTGCTAATCTATCAGGCGATCACTTCTATGCTCATACTGATAAAGACGCGGCTGCACGATCACTATTTGGTAAAATTGTAGCTCATGGCTACTTCGTCCTTTCAGCTGCAGCTGGCCAGTTTGTGCTTTCGGATGAAGGTCCCGTTCTACTGAATTATGGGTTAGAAAATCTATCATTTCTTGCCCCAGTTTTCCCAGGTGACACTATTCAAACTAAACTTATTGTGAAACGAAAAACGGTTCGCCAGCAACGAGAAGTCGACCTTTTTCCTTTTGGTGTTGTTTATTGGGATGTAGAGGTAAAAAACCAAGATGCAGTCCTTGTAGCTGAATACACTATTTTGACGTTAGTAAAACGTAAACACCAATTAGATATTGATGAGGAATAGAAAAATCTCTTGAAGTCAATATCTAAACGCTGAAAATAATTTTAATACCAACATACTGATTCACAAAACCATGCTAGATCAAAACGGATCCGTTAATCTAACTATCGAAAATAATATTGGGACAGTAGAGTTCTACCACCCAAAAGGAAATTCTTTACCCGGAGCAATACTTCGTAAACTTGCCGAGACTATTATTGTTGCAGGCAAGAATGAAGACATTCGTGTAATAGTGATTAAAAGTACTGGTGAAGGTGCATTTTGTGCAGGTGCTTCATTCGATGAACTCATTGCCATTGAGGATTATGCAACTGGAAAAAATTTCTTTATGGGTTTTGCACTAGTTCTAAATGCTATGCGAACTTCTTCGAAGTTGATAATTGTGCGCGTACATGGCAAAACTGTTGGTGGTGGAGTTGGTATTGCCTCTGCTGGTGACTATACATTTGCAAAAGAAGGAGCATCCGTTAAACTTAGCGAATTAGCTTTAGGAATTGGGCCGTTCGTAGTTGGCCCTGCAGTAGAACGTAAAGTAGGAACTTCTGCGTTTGCGGCCCTAGCTGTTGATGCTACTAACTGGTACTCATCCAGCTGGGCTCTAAAAAATGGATTATTCAACCAAGTTCATGAAACTATCGAAGAGCTAGATTCTGCCGTTTCTGCATTAGCAACTCAGCTTGCGAAAAGTAGCCCCGAAGCCATGCTAGATTTGAAAAGTGTTTTATGGAAGGGCACTAAAAAGTGGGGTATGTTACTAGAGCAACGTGCTGAAATTAGTGGCCGATTAGTACTTTCAGAATACACAAAAAACTTTATTCAACAGTTCAAAGCGAAGTAATTGTTTGTCTCCTAATGTAATCATTCGAAATTTTTACTTTTTCAAAGTCAATGTGAAAGGTTGTTCCTGACTGATTATCAATTTTTACGCTACCATTTAACTGAGCCGTAAGTGTGGTGATTAAAGTTAGCCCTAGTGAGTCTTTATAATCTTCAGGATTTTGAGAAGGCATACCAATTCCGTCATCGGTAACTACCATAATGATTCTATCACGCTCTTCTTTCATTATCACTTCAATATTCCCTACACTTTTTCCTTTAAAAGCATGTTCATAAACATTGCTTAGCAACTCATTTAGAATAAGTCCACAAGGAACACTTTGAACGATGGTCATTTCAACATCATTATCTATTTCGACAGTAAGCGATACCTTGGATAAGCCATTATCCATTGTGTCAGAAACTGCTTGAATCAGCTTTCTCATATAATCACTCAAGTTTATTTTCGAAAAATTCTTACTCTGATAAAGCTGCTCATGAATAATAGCCATCGATCGAATGCGCATTTGGCTGTTCTTTAAGATATTTATCACAGACTGGTCTTGTGTATTCCAAAGTTGTAATTCAAACAAACCAGATATTACAGCTAAGTTATTTTTAACTCTATGATGAATTTCTTTAATTAGAATTTCTTTCTCTGAGAGAGCGTCTGTTAGCTCTTTTGTCTGTTCATCAACTAACTGTTTTAATTTAATTTTTTCTAGCCAGCCAATTCGAGCGCGAATATATGCTAAGGCCAGCAAAACTAAGAAAAGCCCCACAATAGCAAAAAACCAAAATGATAGCCAAAATGGCTTTTCTATTACTATTTCGAATTTCGACGATGTTAGACTCCAATCCGATTTCATAGACTTCGCCATCACCTCAAAAGTGTATTTTCCTGGCTCAAGATTGGTATAAGTAACCTCATGTAGGTTAAAAACTTCGTTCCAAGAATCCTCAAATCCCTTTAGACGATATTTATAAAATAACCTCAATGGATCTGAATAATTCATGGCTCCAAATCTAAACTCTATACTATTTCTATCATAATTTAAAACTACCCTTGATGTAGAGTCAATTTTATCTTCATTTTGATTAAATACTGTAATACCACTTGCTACAATTGAACGAATAAAAGTACTCGGAGCAGGATTAACACTAACTTTTTTTTCTTTCTGAAATATAAAATCATGAATTACTAAACCCTTTCCCGCTGTTCCAAACCATAACCGACCATTCTCATCTATAAGCGTCGACGCACCATTCAGTTCAATACCTTTACCATAGTCATGTAATGCGTAATGAATACGTGAAATCAAATTTGTTTCTCTCCACCAATCTAAATCGTAGTAATTTAAACCCGCATTGGTACCTTGCCAAAGTCCACCATTCGCATCTAGCTGTAAAGAAATAGTCTCATCTAAACCGTAATGTTCTTCATCCAACACTCGAAATTCGAGCGAATCTGAATGCCCCCCATTGCTCAAGGAATAGTAAATTCCCTCATTTGTACCTACCCAAATTGTCCCTTTTTCGTCTTCTAATACCTCATAAATACTATCACCAATAATTCCACGCTTTGTGCTATAAGGTGAGAAATCTTTTCCATCAAATTTTACAAGACCATCATAAGTTCCTAACCAAAAATTATTCTTAGAATCTTTAAATATTGAGATTACCATGCTCCCCCAGTAACCGTTCTTTAATTTGTAAAACTCCAGGTTTCCATTCTCATATTTTAGTAACCCATTCGAAATTCCAAAATAAATAACATCGTTGTCGTCAACATAAACATCGTTAATATAGTATGGCGATAGGTCTACCCCCCCATCAAACTCATAAAAACGAGATCCATCAAAAACGGATAATACATAGTTATAAGAGAGTAGCAGTAGATTACCATTACTGAGCTCCTCGATATCCCATATTTCATCTTCATCAAATAGTTCTTTGGGAAGCACAAAAGATTTAAAAGCATCATTTTCATACTTTGTGAGGCCTTTTTCATTACCAAACCAAAGTGTATTGTCTCGACTTCTCAGCATTCCGTAAACCGAGTTTGATCCAAATTCTGTATTGGAATCAAAAAACCTGAACTGCTTATCCTTAAAAATATTGACCCCATTTCCATCTGTTGCAATCCAAATGGTACCATCCTTAACTTTAATTAGCCGATAGATGTAATTGCTACTTAAGCCATTATTTTTTGTTATATGTGTATAGGATTGCCCATCGAACCAATACAATCCTTTTCGTTCGGTTCCAATCCATATTATCCCGTCATCATCTTGATTTATATTATACACATAGTCTATTGGTTCGCCATTAATCTCAGTGATTGTTTCAATCGAACCATCACTTTTGATTAAGGTAATACCTCTATTTGTTGCTACCCATTTAGTCCCATCTCTAGCACTAAAAATCTGATAGCTAATATCCCCACTTAGCCCCGTTTCTTTAGTCCATGATCTAGTTATACCTTCCCCTATTTTATACTCAACAACACCATACATGGTTGCTATCCAAGCTGTATCATTATTATCAAAGAAAACATCCCAAATTTGATTACTTGGCATTCCTTCTTTTGTAGATATACTTGAAAATATATTGGTGCTGGGATTCCAAGTTATTACCCCATGTGAATTTGTGCTAAACCAGAGTTCACCTGATTGAGATTCTGAAACATAGTTTACCAAGATCGTATCTAACAGCGCAAGCTCAGGGATATAAACCAAAGAGTCTTCTTTGAAAAGACCAACTCCACCAACCTCAGTGCTAACCCATTTATTTTTCTTACTATCTTCAAATATGCTTAAAGTGAGTTCATCTTTAAGGCCGTCACTTTTGTCGTATGTTTTAAAAGTAATTCCATCAAATTTCACTAGACCACTAGCAGTTGCAAGCCATACATAACCATTGTCATCTAGATGAACATCGTAAACTTGGCTAGACGGAAGTCCGTCATTCACCGAATACGTTTTAATATTGTACTTCTGTGCAGAGACATCTTTAAGAAGTAGTGCTAATAAAACAAATAATAATAGTTTTAATTTTTGCAACAATACCTAAAATACTCTAACCTTCTATTTAATAGCACTTTCAATTTGTTTATAATAATTATATCCCACCGATTTATCTAAGAATATAGAAATTAATACCTCCATTTATATAATTAAGATAGAAGGTAAAACCTCTCATTTGCCTAATTTATTTCGCCATCATTAACAGATTCTCTGTATTTTAATGGATTGGCAACAGACTCTACACTCACTTTTTCATACTCAGTCTCATCGATAAACTAAAAACCACCGCAATACTAATTGCTGCATGCGGAGTAATTCTATTTTCTTCCAAAGCTGTAATGGTAAAACTAGCTTATCAGTATCCTATTGATGAAGTATCGCTATTGTTACTCCGTATGCTCTTCGCTCTCCCATTCTATTTATTAGTATGGGCTTTTAATTTCAAAAAATGGACGAAAATCCCTCTTAGTAAGAAAGAGTATGGCCAGATTGTTTTACTCGGGATTGTGGGTTATTACCTAGCTAGCTTTTTCGATTTTAAAGGTCTTACTTTCATTAGTGCAAGCTTAGAACGACTCATTTTATTCACCTATCCTACAATCGTTTTAATTCTTAGCTTCTTTATCTTGAAAAAGAAAGTTACTAGGGCGCAGATTGGTGCCATTTTTATTACTTATACAGGGCTGGCTATTATTTTCTCTAATGGCAGTACGGGTATTGTTATAGGAACAGAACACGACATTCTTCTTGGAGTGGGATTAATCTTATTAAGTGCTTTCACATACGCTTTATATCTAGTAGGAAGCAACTTTCTAATAGCCAGAGTTGGCAGTCAGCGTTTAACTACATTTTCGCTAATAATCTCATGTATAGCCGTAATTATTCATTTCTTGCTTACAGCAGGTGCTAGTCTATGGGGTTATCCTATCGAAGTTTATACTATAGCTTTTCTAATGGCAATTTTTGCAACAGTAATTCCTTCTTTTCTAATAGTAGAGGCAATCAGTAGAATTGGAGCTTCTAGTGTTTCTATTGTTGGAAGCTTAGGCCCAATTTCCACGATCTTACTTTCTATGATTTTTTTAGGAGAAACACTTACCCTCATCCAATTTTCCGGTGCTTTGGTAATTATTTCTGGTGTTGCTATAATAAGCTATTCAAAAACCTGATTCCTATGATATATGACTGCTCAACTTGCTCTTGCCGAGTTACAACAATTTGCTGATCCCATTAAAGCAGAACATTCGAAACGATTTTTTAAAAGTGGGAAAGGTGAGTATGGAGAGGGGGAGATTTTTCTAGGTATCAATGTTCCTAACCAACGGAAAATAGCCAAAAAATATGCTTCTATGCCTCTCACAGAGGTAGAAATACTTTTACAGAATAAGTACCATGAAGCTAGATTAACCGCTGTTATGCTTCTCGTTTACCGAATTAGTACTTGTAGTAATTTGGAGCTAGAACCTGTTGTGCAACTCTACTTAAAAAACTTAGAATTTGTAAATAATTGGGACTTAGTTGATAGCTCCTGTCATCAAATACTTGGGCGTTTTCTAGAACATAAAGAACGGGACTTACTCTATAATTTAGCACTATCGGAGAACCTTTGGGAAAGAAGAATCGCAATGATTACCTGCTTTTACTTTATCAAGGAGAATGACTTTAAAGACGCTCTGGCTATTGCTGAAATTTTATTGAACGACAGCCACGATTTGATTCACAAAGCAGTTGGATGGATGATTCGTGAAGTTGGGAATAGAGATTTAGAAACCGAAAAACAATTTCTTGATAGGCATTTTAAAAAAATGCCTCGAACGATGCTTCGATATGCCATAGAGAAGTTCGAAGAACCACTTCGTCTTCATTATCTACACGGCTGATTCTTTCTTAAATCTAAACACAAACATTGAACCCCTACCATCTGGTTGTTCTAGCACTTCAAAAGAACCGTATAATTGGCTTGAAAGTGTTTTAATTAACGTTGCTCCTAATGATGATGATTTATAGAAGTCATCGTGATTTACACCCTTTCCATCATCCGATATATTTATAATCACATCTCCCTCAACTTCCTCGGCTTGAACTTTTATAAACCCACTATCTTGGTCTGTAAACGCATGCTTAAATGAATTTACAAGTACTTCATTTATCAAAAGCGAACAAGATATTGCTTGATTAATATTCAAGGAAAATGGCTCAATCTCGGCAATAAGGTTAATATCTTTGTGGCTCGATAAATGCATAGCTTTTATATTTTGCATAAGATCTTTTACGTATTGATCGTAATTTATATATGCCAACGACTCACTTTGATAAAGCATTTCATGTACTAACGCAATCGACTGAACTCGATACTGGCTGTCGGTTAATGCTTTGCTAACTTCTTCGTTCTCGCTTTGGAAGCTTTGAAGCTGTAAAAGTCCTGAAATTACAGCCAGATTGTTTTTAACCCTATGATGAATCTCGGCTAACATTAGCCCTTTTTCTTGAAGAGCTACTTTCAATTCTAGCTCAGCAGCTTTTAACTCGCTTATATCACTAGCTACATTTACAGTGCCTCTCTTTATTCCATTTTCAATCAATTCAGCCTGTGAAAATAATACAGGAATTTGACTGTTTTTGCTCGTAACTAAATTATACTCTCTTGATGAGCTTTTATTCAAAGACTGATCACCATCCTCATCAATATCAGTTAGATAAAAGAAATTTTTAAGTTGTTTTCCTAACAATTTGCTTCTACTATAATCTAGCATAGCTGCGGCTGCACTATTCACCTTAGTAACTTTCCCATCTTCATCTGCAACAAAAATGGCTTCTTCTATAGATTCTAATAAATTATCAAGGTAATCGGTTGAAATCGTTTTAGTTTCGAGACTATGAGCCATCTCGTTAAAAGCTGTTGCTAACTGCCCAAACTCATCTTTGGATATTGAATCGATTCTAAATTTAAGATCGCCTTCACCAAGTTTATTAACTGCTTTGATTAAGCTCTTTAAAGGGCGTGCAATTGATCTATAAATATATAAAGCCAACAAAAAACCAAGGATTAAAGTGAAAGAACTCGCAATTAAATTCGCTTTTCTCGCTATAAATAGCTCCTCATCGAGGTTTTTAATTTTCTCTTCTTGTCTAGCTACAGCCTTTTTTCTTATCTCTGAAACTTTGGGCATTATATGTGTTCTAAAATAAGGTTCTAACGAAGACATGAACATTTCGTTAGCCATATCTAAATCTTCTTTTACAAGCCCAAGCCACTCGCTAGATAGCGATGTATATAAAAGGAATCTATTTCTTAATTCTGAAATCTCATTAAAAAAAGGCGGGTTCTTTCCCAGAATAACTTCCAGAGTATCAAAAGCCATATTGAATTTTTGAATTTCATCATCAAACCCATCTGATAAAAAGGCGGTGGTAGGTAATATTTGAATACCTTGCTCTACAATTGGTATTTGGTTTACTTCACGAATAGAGTTCAGGTAAAGTAAACTCTGATATAAACTTATTTCCATGTTATTAGTGTATTCCACTAATAATGAGGCTTCTCTACTTTCCTTGAGTTGCTCATTTATTATCCTCTCGTAATAAACTTCCCACAATATTCCTAAACCTCCCAATAGCACACTGAGGAATACAAAACTCAATACAATTCTTTTACCTAGGCTCAATTTAACTCTTATTTGTTTTTAGCAAATAAAGTTATCTAAAGACAGTATTAATAACCACGATTAAGAATTATAAAATAATTATGTAACAAATGGCTTTGGTACTAATACGAAAGTAGGTAATCGAGCTTTTTGATGATTTTTCCAACATTTGGTAGCACAGAATCCATGAGCCCTAGGTTATAGGGTACTGGTATGTCTGGCATGGTGAGTCTAGCTATGGGTGCGTCGAGGTATTCAAACGCCTCATCTGTAAGAGTTGTAATAATCTCTGAACCGAAACCTGCAGTCTTATTATCTTCGTGAACAACCAGACATTTATTGGTTTTTCTCAACGATTCTAAGCAAGTTTCTTTATCCCAAGGCATCAGTGTGCGTAAATCTATTACATCTGCAGAAACGCCCATTTCTTCAATCGCTTGTTCGCTACGCTCACACATAGCACCCCAAGTTATTATGGTGATATCATTTCCTTCTTTAAGCTTTTTGGCTTTTCCGAATGGAACTACGAACTCATCCCCTGGGTAAGGCTTACGAGCGTATTTAGCATCTAATAGATTCCGATGCTCAAAAAAGATTGTTGGATTGTTTGAACGCATTGCTGTGCGTAAGAGCCCTACGGCGTCTTCTGCGTTACTTGGCATAGCTACTTGCCAACCAATTGCATGCGTAAAGAATACTTCATTACTCATACTATGCCAAGGATCTCCACACTTGGCAAAACCTCCTGGCATACGAACTACAATAGGAGCTGCAAAGCGATTCGCTGTTCTCCAGCGTGTTGTTCCACAGTTATTAAGTTGCTCTGTTGCTGGATCGGCATATTTTCGGAATTGTATTTCAGCAACAGGCATTAATCCTGCGTAAGCCATTCCTACTGCTCTACCGATAATTCCTTCTTCTGATAAACTCGTATCGAAAACTCGCTCATCTCCAAACTTAGATTGTAAATCCATTGTAGCTGCATGAACACCACCCTTTAACCCAACATCTTCTCCAAAAACTACCAACTTTTTGTTTGTTGAAAGTTCATAATCTAATGTCTTACGAATTCCTTCAACAATATTAATACGTTGCTTTTCAGGAGTTGCTATTTCACTTTGCACGGGAAATTCATGCCCATTTACAATTAATCCGCCAATGGTTTGGGGTTCATTTTCTTCAAAAAAGGCATGTTTTTCTGTAAGTTCAGGATTAGGATCAGGGCGATTAAACGCCGCTTCAGCAACTTGATCAATGGTTTCCTTTGCTTTCTTTTCCAGCGCATTCCAAGCTCGTTTTGAAAGTTGGTTTGGAACTAAAAACTTTTGAAGCTTGATTAAAGGGTCTCTTTCCTTTTCCTTTTCAACAAACTCGTTTGGTTTATACGCCTGGTTATCTTGGTAAGAATGTCCGTTTAGCCTTGGCACTCGTAGCCTTATCATTGCGGGGCCTTTTCTGTCACGCACATAAGAAACAGCTTCTTCCATTAACGCAGCTGCTTCTTCTGGCTCGGTTCCATCACCCTCTATAATTTTTAAATTCTTAAACGACTGCAGATTGTCTGTAATAACACCACCTGGAGTTTGAAAATCACTAGTTACTGAAATTCCATAGCCATTATCTTCAATATAAAACAGAACGGGTAGGTTCTGAGTAGTCGCAATTGTAAGTGCCGACCAAAAACCATTGGTTGCAACAGAACCATCACCACCAAGTATCACAGATATTGCATTCTCATACTTTTTTTCCTTAAGTACATTTCTGCGGTATTCTATCGCCTGAGCCCAACCAACTGCAGGAGTGTACTGTGAGCCAACATCGCCTGCCATTGGTAACACTTTTGGTCCGTTTATATCAGGTTTATTACAAACAACACCAATATCTCTACCGTTACTATAACTTCCTGACTTTCCCATTGGGGCAGCCATTGCGTCTTCTAATTCTAAACCAAGCGTTAAAAGAATAGGTCTTGATCTGTAGTAAGCACTTGCTGCATCATTGTTGTTTGTTAACAATTTTGCTAATAATATCTGACCTAATTCATGCCCTCTAGCTGAAAACTGATACAATACTTTTTTCTGTGGTACCAGTTCTGATTCTTCTTTCTCATCCATTGCTCGAGAAATCAACATCAAGCGAGCAACATCTTTCCAATCTACTTTTACATTTTTAGATTGCTCGTTTTTCATTGAAGATTTTTTAGTTTTCGCCATTAATTTGCTTCCTTTTTGATGCTAAAATTTCTTCGAATGCCCACTCGAATTGATCCATGTCTTCTTCTAGGCCAATACTAATTCGCACACATTTTGGTAATCCAAATGCATTGATGCGACGCAATATTACACCTTTTTCTAGCATTGATTGTGTAAAATCTATCGCTTCATCTTCGGTTGAAAACACCATCATAACAGAATTAGAGATAGAACGTACATACTCCACACTATGCTTATCAAAAAAGGTATATAATCTATGCTTCCCTTTCTCAATAACATCTAAACCATTTTCTAAAAACTCAATGTCGTTGTATGCTGCTAAAGCTGCTGCTTGTGCAAGAGATGAGGGTTCAAAAGTTAACTTTGTTTTTAATAAATAATTGATCAATTCTTCGCGGGCAATTGCATACCCTACCCTAAATCCAGCTAAACCATAAGCTTTTGAAAAAGTACGGAGTACAATTACATTTTCATGCCCATAATCTAACGCATGAGGATAATCATCCACCATTTCTGCAAACTCGTAATAAGCTTCGTCCATAACAACCAACACATCTCTTGGTATCTTTGTCATCATCCACTCAAATTCCATTTTGGTAATATAGGTACCAGTTGGATTGTTGGGATTAGCGATATAAACCATTTTAGTGTGCTCATCGATAGAGTTCACGATGGCTTTTACATCAAACCGAAAATCTTTAGTTACAGGTACTTTTTTAAGATGTGCCCCTCGAACGCCAATTTGTACAAAAAAGCCAACGAACGTCGCATCTGCAGTAATTGCATTTTGTTTATTTAGGAAAAAGGTACGGCAGAGCATTGCAATAATACTCTCAGAACCCGCAGAAATTATAACTTCCGTTTCCTTTACTCCATTTCTTATCGCAATTGCTTTTCTTAAATCTCTCGCAATAGGGTCTGGATAATTATGGGCTCCCGCCAATGCCTCTTCGATACTTTCTTTTACTTTCGAGCTGAAACCTAAGCGGTTCTCATTAGATGCTAACTTTGCAATGCGTTTTGGCTTATAAACTTCCTCAACCTCTGCAATGGTTTTGCCAGCAACATAACGACTTAACTGTTCAATATTACTGGGCACTAGAGGCTTATTCGGACGTTGACTCATTTAGTATATAAATATATTAATTCCATTATAGAACTTTAAGATATCCATAAAAAAGCGCTTTTTCCATCAATTTAAACTCAAATTGTTTAATGTTTTGTAAACAATTTGCATTCCGTACCTTTTAGAAAAATGAGGGAAGGTTATTTCTATGAAGACATACATTATTACTGGAGCAAGCAAAGGAATTGGTTATCAAACAGCTCTTTCACTCCTTAAGAAAAATCATCGAGTTGTGGCCATTGCTAGATCTGGCGACAAACTGACTAGACTTCAATTGGAGTCGAATTCTAAAAATTTAGTAACCATCACTGCAGACCTAACACTTTCTGTTGATATTGAATCTGTTACAGAAATAGTTTCGCAAATGGAACCTATTTCAGGTCTCATTAATAACGCGGGTGCAGTTCTTAATAAATCTTTTGAAGAAACCAGCATTGCTGAGTGGCGTTCCGTTTTCGAAGTAAATGTGTTTACTTCTGTACAACTTACACAATCACTTTTACCATATATGGCTAAAGGATCCCATATTCTCAATATTAGTAGCATGGGTGGCTTTCAAGGTAGTTCCAAGTTTGCTGGGTTATCTGCATATTCAGCTTCTAAAGGAGCTTTAGCTATTCTTACAGAATGCCTAAGTACTGAATTATCTAGTTCGCAAATTGCTATAAATTGCCTCTGTCTAGGTGCAGTTCAAACCGAAATGCTTGCAAAAGCCTTTCCTGGATATGAAGCACCTGTAAAGCCAGAACAGATGGGAGAATATATTTCAGATTTCATAGTTTCAGGCCATCAATTCTTCAACGGAAAAATTCTGCCCGTTGCTCTTAATAATCCCGATTAGGCTTGGTAAACCCTATATTTAATTACTACCTTCCTAAAAAAAATAAACCAACTTAAAGCATGAAAAAGATTTTTGCGTTTTCGCTCACTTTTCTATTTTTATTTGCAATCACTATACCTAAAATTCAGGCGCAATCTGTTGAAATAGTTGCTGGGAACACACTTAATGGAGCCCTTCAAGGAACCTTATTGGGCGGAGCTGCTATGGGCCTTTCAAATAGCGATGATTTTGGGGCTTTAAGAGTTGGTGTAGGGCTTGGAACTCTGTACGGTCTTGGGATGGGCGCTTATGATATTTCCCAAGCTGGGGGACGAGCTATTGTTGTTTCTGGCCTTTTCAATGACGGGAACAATAGTAGCATAATAGTTTTACTTGATACTTTTTATGGTGCTGCCGTTGGCTCTATTGTTGTAACATCTGTGATGCTTGTTGCAAACGAACCTATTGTTGAAGGATTACAATATGGGGCTTCTATTGGGGCTTGGGCTGGATTTGGATTTGGTCTATTCGACACTTTTGTATTAGCAAAAAGATCTTCTGCACCATCGATTGCAGCTTATACTCCTCCTAGTACTGCAAGTGGATTACTTGGTGTGAGCTTTGAAAACGGAACGAGCTTAGGATTTATGAACCCTACTGTTATTCAAACTAAATCTGCTGATTTTAGCTATTCAATTACACCAGCAGTTGACGTTATGAACCTAAGAATTAACTTTTAGGAATTTCTGCTTCTAACATTTTTTTAAGAATTAGCCTAACTACATTCATGTGGCCTGATAATGAGTGATGTAAACCATCACTTTGATAATTCCAAGCTTCGGGTCCTTCTTTACCCATTCTTGTTCCTAAAGAATCTATTATCACTCCAGACTTTCCTGCAACAAGTTGCTGAACTTGTGCTAAGTCTGAAGGTTCTATAGAATACTCGTAAAGAGGATTTGCCGCCAACAATTCATTTAGAACTGGCGCAGGTGTAATCCAAAAAGCTGGATTCGATATAGTTTCGTCTAGAATATTCTGAATAGTTTCAAGATTCTCCCAACTTTCAGAAAGAGGAATCAATGTTCTATCGGGAGCTATGTTTAAACGTTGTGCATCAAAAGTTCCTAGAGCTACAAAAACCCAATCAGGATCTTGAATTAAAACATCTCTATCAATTCTTCTTAATGCATCAGTTGTTGTGTTGTATGCAACACCTGCATTTATAAAAGTAAAGTTTTCTTTCTCAACTGAAATTGTAAGCAAGTGGCGTAAAATTTCAAACCAGCCTTGTGCGTCTTCTGTAATCGAATCTCCTAATGCTGCGAAAGTCTCAGTACCGTCTAAAGGTAAATTGGTAATTATATCTACAATTTCATCTTCTTTCAGAAGTTCTAAGGCTGCTTGTTTCGCATTCTCGTCAAAGTTCATACGATATTTCTTCAACTCTTCCACAGAAATACCCATAAGAAGAGCTTCTGCCTCTTCATTTTCTTTACCGGGAAGTAGTGGATGTCTCTTTTTCAAATGCAAAAAAGGCAACATAAATTGTTCAAGTATTTCTCTTTCTTCTGCTGATGCTTTACTCATAATCTTCTTTCAATTTCTTTATTAATTGTTCAACTCCTTTAGTTCCACATTCTTGAATATGAACCCAGCCATTATAGCTCGAAAGCTGTGGGACGGAGGGATCAATGATGTACTTTTGGATATTTGGTTTAGCATAATGAATTAAACCCGCCGCAGGATACACTACTAAGGAAGAGCCAATTACAACCAGAATGTCGGCGTTATCAATAATTACCGCAGCCTTTTCCAGCATGGGAACCATTTCGCCAAACCATACAATATGCGGACGAAGTTGAGCTCCGTCCTCGGCTAAATCTCCAATATTAATTGGAGCGCTACCGATATCAACGCTAATATTCTCGTTTAACTCACTTCTAGCTTTTTGAAGCTCACCATGAAGATGCAAAACATTTTTACTTCCGGCTCTTTCGTGCAAATCATCCACATTTTGTGTTATAACTTGTACATCGAAATAATCCTCTAACGTGACTAGCCCTTTATGAGCTTGGTTTGGCTGAGCAGACAAAGCTTGAGTACGTCTTAAATTATAGAAGTCTAAAACCTTTTCAGGGTTCAACTTCCAAGCCATGGGAGTTGCAACTTCATTTATATCGAAGCCTTCCCAAAGCCCACCAGAATCCCTGAAAGTAGCTAAACCACTTTCAGCACTGATTCCAGCACCTGTTAATACTGCAAGCTTCTTTTTATGCATTCACTGTTTGGAGGTTAAACCAAGAACTATCCATTTCGTAGTCTTCAACAACTTTAGCTGTACCACCTACATCAAACATTTTCATGATGGTGTTAATCTCATCCTTAAGTGTAGTTACTGCATTTTCGATAAGGTCTTTGTTAAAACCTTGCTCACCTAAATCGATAGTAAACTCCATTGAAACCATTCTACCAATTGCACGACCAAGCTCTACAAGCTTGTTCTGTGGCATTTTGACATCAAGTTCAAAGTTTAACAGGTCTTTAAAATGTTCAGAAGACTTCGTTGTGAATTTATACTCACTTAAAAAGTCATACAGGTTTGTACTCTTAACTCTTCGCATCATTTTCATTACTGATTCTGAAATCTGCTGATAAAGAATATCGTTAGAACCTTCAAATATTTGGAATGGACGGCTATCAACCGTAGAACGACCAGCAATATGATCTAGTCTATAGCCCTTTGCTCCTGTTAATTGAAGAAGTGATTGAGATGCCCTTTGCATAAAATCAGTAACAACTGATTTTATAGCATTTGCTTCCAAATCCATTTTGGCGGTATTGTCTGATAAATGGATGTTACTACCTGTGTAATTACACATTGCAGAACAAACAGTAAAATAAGCTTGAAGCTCAGAAATTCTACTTTTAACTTGCTCATAATTAAACAAACTTTGCCCTCCAACAAAACGCTCTTTACAATGTGTAATGGCCTCATCCATCATACGTTTTAAAAAACCCATTCCCATCCCAGGAAACTGCAATCTACTTCGATGAAGTAAATCAAGCATCATTGTAATACCAGTACTACTCGGATTTAATTTATGAGATTGGTTTACATTGATATCTATTTGGTTACGCCCATAAGGAAGCATGTATAAACCGAGATTGTTATAATATTCTTCAACCTCAATTCCGCCGTTTCTACTATCATGGATAAAGAAAGAAATATCTCTGTCAAGATTACCATTCTTACCTACTCCACGAGCAGTCATTAGCCAGTAATCAGCCATTCCTGTTAGCCCAGCCCAATGCTTAGTTCCTTTGATGTTATAAGAATCATTTTTTTTGATGAAAGATGTTTGCATTTTGAGGGCATCTGAACCGTAATCAGGCTCTGTAATCATTAGACCACCCATTTTACCTGCATTGATAACTCTATCGTAAATTTCAATTTTTGCCTCTTCACTACCATAATTTGCAATGGGTTGCAAAAACAACGCACCGTTAATACCCATCATTAGTGAAAGAGGTAGAGATTGATAAGAGCTTGCTTCAAGCATTGCTAAAGCCTCTTGAGTGTGCCCACCAAAGCCACCATATTGAGAAGGAATAAATGCTCCAAGTGGAGCCATTTCTACAATTTTATTTAGAGTGGATGGTTCGATTCCACGTTTTAAGCTGTCAACATGTTTTTCATCTTCAGTAGCGAAAATATTAGACAGTCGGTTTTTATATTCTATTAAAAACTCGGAAAAATTCAATTTCGACATTTTTTACAATTTGATTTCCTTACATGGATTATGTAAGACTACAATATACCACTCTTTTACGGAAAGTTTGGTTAAAATGGTATAAATAGATAATTACAGTTTTAATTAACGACACTAATACGTTCTTATTCTTTTAACATAAAATAATTACAAACTATTTTATATGAGTGTATTGATAACAGTATTACTCATTATTCTGATATGTTGAGTCTAGCTTTACTTTTGTTTCTATACTAGAGTAATCTCTTTTATTACTCTCATTTAATTAACGCCTAGCAATTATTCATCTAGATATATATGGAATAGATAGAAAATGAATGAATAATTTTTTTGGAAGAATTCTCATTTGTGATAAGACATAAAAAAAGCCACTTGGGTATAAACCCAAGCGGCTAATTATAAAAAGAAGAAGGCGGCGACCTACTCTACCACGT
>JBLWWM010000016.1:0-32796 GCA_048267905.1 Balneola sp. | reverse complement strand
TGACGAACAGTAGCATTGTTGGTTGGTGCATAGCCTAACACAACCAAACCGCCCCATAATCCACGATCTTGTTCGTCTAAGCTTCCACTTAAATCATCTAATTTTGAAGTGAAGATGATTGGAGCATCTGCTGTTCCTTCAGCAAATATTTTTCCACCTTGTGAAATTACTAAGCCTGAAGCGTTGTTTCCTGAACCGTCTTCGGCTTTGATTACCGTACCTGCCTCAATCCATAGTTCCGCTCCGGATTCTACGAACACCATCCCATCAATGAGATACTCATTGTCCGCTGTCCAATATACTTTGTCTCCTGCATTGATACTCGCATCAGTTACCGTAACCTGGGCAACTATCGAGGATGCAGATAATAGCACTGCAAAAATAGTAAATGTAATTGATTTCATTTGACTTGTAATTATTTTAGGTTTGTATTAAAGTTTATATTTTACACCAACAGAAAAGGTTCGTCCGTTTCTATATTGGTTGTAGATATATTCGTTTCCTTTGAAAATCTGTGAATAGGTAACTTTAGGATCCAATAAGTTGTTAGCGCTAAAACTTAAAGTGAAGTACTTACCTATTACTTTACTTGCATTAAAATTCAAGTTGGCGTAAGAGCGTTCAAAAATATCAGGCGCGGAGCCTTGAGATACTCTGCTGAGACGATCTCCGAATACATTGTAACTTAGATTCGAAGAAATTCCTTTTTCGCCACTAAAGTAGCTGAGGTCAATATTTACCAAGTAAGGAGATTGCCCGGTTAATGACCGAGTGGTTTCCGGATTCTGTTGAGTTTCTCTGGCTTGAATTAGCTCAGCTTCTGGGATATCTACTTCAGACTTAACAAAAGTTAAATTAGTGATCAACTGGAAATTCGAAAAAGCGTGGGAAATGAAGCCTAAATTTTTTCTCGCCTCAAACTCAATTCCCACTACGCTTGCTTCAGATACATTTTGAACTGATTCAGCTTTTTCCGCTATATCAAAACGAAGAACACGCTCAATAGGGTTGTCTAGTTTCTTATAGAACCCGCTAACTGTAAACACTTCCCCTGAAGTTGGGTACCATTCTAATCGTAGATCGTAGTTAGTAATCAAAGTACGTTCTAGGCTGGCGTTTCCTCTAAAAAGGTTATCTCCAACGAAGTCAAACGAAACATAAGGCGTCATCTCTCTGAATGTTGGCCTTGCCAATGTTTGTGTAACAGCAGCTCTAATATTAGAGCGTTCGTTTAAAGAATAAATAAGTATTAGAGAAGGAAGTAAATCGGCTTCTTTGATTGATCCAAAACGGTCTTCTGCCATGAGAGTAGTATCGCGACTCGCTGTTTGCAAATCTGTACTTTCATATCTAAACCCTGTTGCCACTTTTAGCGAGGATAGAAGGTTAAAATCTACCATACCATATAATGCTGAAATTTCTTGTTCACCATCATAACTACTTCTATTTGTAGTTGCAGATTCCACATAGTTTGCAAACTCAGCGCGCCCTCTGCTATCTACTCCTACCTGCCCAACTTCATTTAAAAAGTCTTCTTCACTTTCAAACTGGTTAAGGAAAAACCCTCTACCTTGGTTGTATTCAAATCGGCGTTCTGTAAAGTCACGCTCCGTATTTTCATACAAGCCTCCAACTTTGAACTTCAGTATTTGGCTTGCCACAGAGATTGGAATAGTTATATCCATCGTTCCTGAATATTTCGACTCATTTAAGTCCCGGAATAATCTTGCTGGACGTGGATGCTGAGAGTTATCATTACCGAGTACTGTATCCACAACAGCACCAGTATTTGTATCAATAACAAATCTAGCATCAGATGAAAGAAACCTTAAATCTGGTTGTTCTTGACCATTTGTTTGATATGCCGTATTCCAATCAATTTGCAGGTTATTGAGTATAGAAAAATTATGCTTACCTGATGCTTGATAAGAAACTAAATCTCTTTCTTTGTATTGGTTTACTCGGGAACGAAGTTCTGCATTATCTGAATTTAGTTGTTCCCACGCTCCAGAAAGGTACCGGCCAGTGTTTTCTCCACTTTGAGTCTGAAGAAAATTAAAATCAATCTTACTTGATGATCCGAATACTAGTCCAAAGGAGCCCAATAGACCCCAATCTACAGTCTGTGTACCTTTTACATCAACAAGGTCAATATTTGGTGAAAGCGTTTCACTGTCTTCGTATTGCCCTAGCAACTGAAAACGAGACTGCCTTCCATCATCGTAAGCACTATAGTTCATCCCGTAGGAGTAATTAATCGAATACCCAATTTGAAAATCATTTTTAAAATCATGACGATTTCCAAATCCAATGCTATAAGATTGGTTGAGATTAGTTGCTTGCTCAGTTGGTAAAAACGGTAGGTTAAACGAGCGTGAAATTTGGTCTAAAGTTTCAGCAGCATCTTCATTAAGCCGAGCTTCTGTTTCACTTGGAAAATCTGAATTGTCACGGTCATTAACAGAACCTGGCACCGCTCTATATCCTGAATCATATCCTAGCCAGTCAGTGTCACTTTTATCTCCAAGTAGGATATCCTGAAAAGAAGAGGAAGTATTATAACCTTGCTTGATTGATAGATTGAAATACAACTTATCAGGTATAGCTCGCGTAGTTACATCCACTAAACCGCCCGAAAAATTTCCCGGCTTATCCGCTGTAAAGGTTTTCAGAGTAACAATATTCTCCAAAAGACCTGACGGTAGTAAATCTAACTGAAAAGACTTCCGATCAGGATCTGATGTAGGAAGTTCAAGCCCATTAAGTTGCGTAGTTGTATACCGGTCTCCCAATCCTCTAACATATACATACTTTCCTCCAACTACTGAAGCACCAGTTACTTTAGACATAGCTGCTGCTGCGTCTCCAGCTCCAGAATTGGATATATTTTCAGCGGAGATTGCATCACTGAAAGCAATAGACTTTTGTCGGTGCCGAAGAAGACCTGCTTCGTTATTAAGTACTGCTTCTGCAGTAACTGTAATTTCACCAAGCATTTCAGTTTCTGGAGACAAAATTAAATCCAGAGAAATTACCTCTCCAGCTTTAATTTCAACGCCGGTAACTCTTTGCTTTTGGTAGGAAATATAGCTTACAACAAGTACATAAGTACCTGATTCTATATTTTTAATGGAGTAAACTCCATCTATATCGGAAGCCGCGCCTTTAACAGTACCTTCAACAAATACACTAGCGCCAATAATTGGTTCGCCAGTAGACTCATCTACAATTGTTCCTGTTAAGCTTCCTATTTCTTGCGCAATTGCGGCTGTGCTGAATACGGCCGCAACAAATAAAATTAGGATTGTTTTTATTCTCACTGCAGTGCTGATTTATTTTAAGTTTGTATCTTTTTTTAGATTACAAACCAAAATTACAGTACCAGCTTTGCGCTAAGGTTATGCGGTGATTATCCTTTTGTTACCGGTCTATTACCGTAACATTACCAACCCCCATAAGGATATAAAGAACGCTATTTTTTACTTAGTGTCTTTATTATCAGAATCACTTTCTTCTTTTGGTAAATCAGAAGATTCTTTTTTTTCTTCTTCTTTTGTTTCTTCTACAGACTCACTGATTATTTCAACGTTCTCAGCTTCTTCTTTTAAAGGCTCATTTTTTCCATTAGTATAAGCTTCATATGTAGTTTGAGTAGCAAAAGGGCGTTTACCAATTAATCGCTCTAAATCAGCTTGGAATAGAATTTCTTTTTCAAGTAACTCTTTTGCCAATATTTCTAGTTCCTCTTTCTTATCACTGAGTAGCTCTTTGGTTCTGATATAAGCATCTTCAATAATTTTCTTAACCTCTTCATCAATAATCCTTGCAGTATCTTCGGAATAGGGCTTCGAGAAATTATATTCACTTTGTTTAGGATCGTAGAACGATATGTTTCCTAGTCTCTCGTTCATTCCGTAAATAGTAACAATGCTGTATGCTACTTTTGTAACTCGTTCTAAATCGCTTAATGCACCCGTAGAAATCTTTCCAAATATAATCTCTTCCGCAGCTCTACCACCAAGAGTCATGCACATTTCGTCAATTAGCTGCTCCGTTTGATACAGGAATTGTTCTTTAGGTAAATATTGAGCGTAACCAAGTGCTGCTAAACCTCTAGGTACAATAGATACTTTTACTAACGGATCAGCATGTTCTAGATACCAGCCTGCGACAGCATGTCCAGCTTCATGATAAGCCACAATCTTTTTCTCTTCAGGAGAAATAATTTTATTCTTTTTCTCTAGCCCACCAATAACACGATCAATTGCATCTTGGAAGTCACTAAGATCAACCGCAGTTTTGTTTTTACGTGCTGCAATCAAAGCTGCTTCATTACAAACATTTGCGATTTCAGCGCCAGCAAATCCTGGAGTTTGTGCAGATAATTTCTTTGGGTCAACATCCTTGTGCAACTTCAATGGTTTCAAGTGAACTTTGAAGATTGCTTCTCTACCAACAATATCAGGCTTATCGATACTAATTTGACGATCAAAACGACCTGGTCTTAATAGAGCACTATCTAGCACATCAGGTCTGTTAGTAGCTGCAAGAATAATCACGCCAGAGTCAGTAGCAAAACCATCCATTTCTACAAGAAGAGAGTTTAGTGTATTCTCTCTCTCGTCGTTAGAACCAGGCATTTGCCCTTTACCACGAGAACGGCCAATTGCATCAATTTCGTCAATAAAGACAATACATGGTGCTTTTTCTTTGGCTTGTTTAAATAAATCACGTACACGAGCAGCACCAACGCCTACAAACATTTCCACGAAATCTGAACCAGAGAGTGAAAAGAAAGGAACACCCGCTTCGCCTGCAACAGCTTTTGCTAGAAGAGTTTTACCTGTACCTGGAGGCCCTACTAATAACGCTCCTTTAGGAATTTTACCACCTAGATTAGTGAATTTTCCGGGTTTGTTTAAGAAATCAACAATCTCTTTTACTTCTTCTTTGGCTTCTTCAAGCCCAGCAACATCTTTAAATGTAATTTTAGTATCTGTCTGCTGATTGTAAAGTGCCGCTTTGTTCTTTCCTATATTCAAGACCTGTTGACCTGGATTCATTTTTCTTAGTATAAATACATAGAATCCTATTCCTAGCCCAATCATTACTAACCATAAAAATACACCACTAAACCAATCTTCCTCAATCCTTACTTCATACTCAACATTATGCTCATCTAGAATTGGACGAATATCATCCCCACGAAGCATAGTAGTATTAAAATTTTTGAAGCTTTTTGATTCGCCTAAACTAAATTTATCGTCTTCAGTTGGATCAGGAGCAGCAACAACACCATCAGAAATGGCTTTATCATTAAACTCTCCGTAAATATTTACGCTATTCTTAACGATAATTTCAGATACATAACCTTTCTTAACGTATTCTAAAAATTTGCTGTATTTAATAGTACTTGTGCTCTGAACACCACTATAAATAAACTGCGCAATAAGTAGTACAAAAAGAATTGCTAAAAATCCCCACGTAGGGAATTTTGGGCTTGCCCCGCCAGGTTTCCCTCCCTTAGGAATTTTAATTTTCTTTTCGGGATTATTTTTCTTCTCGGGTGTTGTTTTTTTCTCGGCCATTTAATTATCTAAAGCTTTGGAACAGTGTAATATAATATTCGATCGGTCAATTTTTAAATATCCTTAAGATATGAACAAATAAATGTCAAAAATTGTGCCAATACGATTTTTATGACAAATCATCAAAATTGAGAACATCACCTTCTGCCGTTTGCATTGCCATACCTTCATCTTCAGGAACCATACGCCCAATTACTACGAAATCACTAAATTTTTCAATCAAAGACTCGACGTCTTTTTCAGGTAGGGTGAACATCAGTTCTAAATCTTCTCCACCAAACAAAGCATATCTATCAACATCCTCCTCCATTTCATTTGCTACAGCACGAGTTTCTGCAGCTATTGGCAACGCTGCCTGGTATAGATATACTCCAGTCTTAGAAGCTTTACAAAGTTCTGTTACTTCATTTATCAGGCCTTGAGTAATATCTATCATTGACGATGGAACAATGTCATGTTCTGCTAAAGCCTTAATAACGTCTTGTCGAGCAGTAGGTACCAGCTGTCTTTTAACAACAAACTCATAATCCCCTAAATCAGGTTGAACATTTTCATTTCCATGCTCTTCCCAAAATCTTTTCTCGCGAGTAAGGACACGTAGACCGGCTAATGCTGAACCTAAATCACCTGTCACACAAATTGCATCTCCAGTGTTCGCACCACTTCTATAGGTAATTGATTCTGCGTTAACTTTACCATATACCGATATGCTAATTACAGTATTCGCATGGTTCGCTGTTAAATCGCCACCTACAACTTCAACTTCATATTCTTTACCAGCCGCATAAATACCTGCGTATAAGTCTTGAATCATTTGGGCAGATTGTCGGTTCGGAACAGCCAAATTGACAAGTACAGAATTCGGAGTACCATTCATCGCCAAAATATCACTAATAGCCGCACTAATAATCTTATAACCCAAATGCTGAAATGGAGTATAAGTAAGATCAAAGTGAACACCTTCAACATACGTATCGGAACTTAATAAAGCATGCTGTCCTTTATCGCTACTTATGACCGCAGCATCGTCTCCAATGCCATAAACAGTATCAGTGTTCTTAAAGGAATCGTAGTTCTTAATTTGAGAAAGTAGTCCATCACGGCCTACACTTTGAATGGTCTTGAAATCTTGTGTCATAATATAATATAAATAAAAAAGGCAGCCATGCTAAGCATGGTTGCCTTAAAGATACATAAAAGAAGAGAGTCTAGTTTTCGTTCTTTGTAGAATAATTTACTCTAAAAGCACTAGCCTGTTTTAATTCTTCCTGAACATCAGTTAAAACTCCAAACTCAGAGTCTTTATCTACTCTTAAAGAAACAATCATACGAGGTTCTTCAAGGAGTTTATCATACATCAGTTTTCTGATAGACGGGATATCTTCAACAAGAGCGTCATCTATCTGAATTTTATCTTCTCCTAATTGATTGTTATTCAATTTCTCAGGTCCGATATAGATATATGAAACTAATCGTTTTTCTTCAATCTTTTCGATATTACCAGCTTCGGTTAAATCAATTCTAACTTTTAAAGTAACTTCACGAAGAACCGTGGTTACCATGAAGAAGAAAAGGAGCATAAATACAACATCAGGCATAGCTGAAGTTGGTATTTCTTGCTTAGAGCCGGCTTGTTTTTTCTTAAAATGAGCCATTTCTTTATTCCTTATCCGGTTCTGCGATTGAGATTTTCTTTGGATACATATCAGTCATCGCTTTACGCTGTGCTGAGTTTGTAGCTAGTTTGTCAAACGTCCGCCCATAATTAGCTAACGATGCTTCATCTCTAAGCTCTTTATAAGATCCCATTACCTCATCAAGCATATCGATATAAATACGATACGGTGTTTCGCGTACAGTCTTAATAGATACAATTGCCTTTTGAGGGCTTTCAGAGAGTGTTTCATCTCTTTCTGGATTCTTAATAAAGTCTTTAAGCGTTTGCTTCACATCAACCAACTGTACAGGTTGCTCATCCATAAGGACAAGACCTTGAGCGTTAACCAAGATATTCATCATGTTACGCTCTTTTACAGGAGGAGGTGTAGATTCAATGTCAAGAGGTGGCGGAAGTACTAACCCAATTCCAGTATCCACATTAATTGTAGTGGTTACTAGGAAGAAGATGAGCAATAGAAATGCAATATCCGCCATAGACGACCCATTGATTTCTGCCGATTCTCTTTTTGGTTTCTTTAATAGCATAATCGCTTAATTAAAACTTAAATGTTCCACGCAAGCCAGAAAATAGAATAGTCAGCGCCATTGCCGCCATCATAAAAGCAGCTGACATAACAGCTGCTTCCACAATATTATCTAGCACTAAATAACTTACTCCAAAAACAACGAATGGAACAGCCATTATTGCAATGCGTTTAAAGTCTTGCTTGCCTTGTGCCATGCTTTTGATAGCTGAGATGATCATGGATACTACTCCAAGACCAATCAGCGCTGCTGCACCAATAACTGCAATTTGAACAATCA
This sequence comes from Balneola sp., assembly GCA_048267905.1. Classification (GTDB taxonomy): domain Bacteria; phylum Bacteroidota; class Rhodothermia; order Balneolales; family Balneolaceae; genus Balneola. Next base: position 24,724 of record JBLWWM010000016.1, on the reverse strand, counting down.
TATTGTCTCCTATTTAGTTGTTGTTGGTTTATGCGTCAGCTTCAGAAGAACTAGCAGCAGGAGCTACAAGAGGCTTACCAGCCTTTAGTAAAATAATTGAATCGATTAGAGTAATTGAACTTTCTTCCATTTCTGCAATTAAGCGGTCAATTTTAGAAACACAATAGTTGTAACCAATTTGAAGAATAATACCTGCAATCAAACCACCAGCAGTAGTTAGAAGGGCAGTTTTAATACCACCAGCAACTACACTTGGAGAAATATCGTTTGCAATCTGAATTTCATCGAATGCAGCAATCATACCGATTACTGTACCAAGGAATCCGAAAAGTGGTGCAATAGCAATAAATAGTGACAACCAAATTAAGCCTCTTTCTAAGAAACTCATTTCAATTGAACCATAAGCTGAAATTGCTTTCTCAGCGGCATCAATTCCTTCATCAGCACGCATAAGACCAGCCTGAAATACAGAAGCTACAGGTCCGCGAGTAGAAGCACATAATTCTTCAGCAGCACTGATGCCACCTTCTTGTAAGGCTTCTTGAACGTTCACAATGAACTTCCGAGTATTAATGTCTGCAAGGTTAAGGGTTATAATTCTTTCTAAGAAAATAGCCAGCCCAAGGATAAGTGTAACCAATACAGGCCACATATATCCGCCGTCATTTCCTTCATTGAATTTCTGAACAATTAGGTTAAAAAAGCCATCTTCTCCACCGGCTTGTAATAGAAAAAGAGCAATCGACGATGCCATGTTCACTCCGATAATGATTTAATGTTAGTGTCTAAGATTAGTGATGCGAAAGGATAGGTCATTTTAAAGTAAATGTCAAAGCACTGTAGCTCATAAAAATTAAGTTTAAGTAAACAATAAGTACATTTATTTATTGATTTTTATTTCAGGAGTGTTTAAGAACTCCCTTCTAAAAAATTGCATTTACAACAATTTTAAAGGTGTGTAAAGTAGGCCGGTCTTTTACTGTTCTACCATCGTAAGTAAAGTTAAGTCTTATTAAATCACTCATTCTATAGTTCCCTCCTAACGACCAAAGCACATTAGTACCTTTGCCTGTACCCTCTGTTAACTCAAAAATACCATAGCTTGAGGGCTCCCCGTTTACGCTCGCATTTCGGATCTCGAGAAGAGAATTTGCCTGAATTTTTTTTAGTAAAAAAAACCGATTTGAATTTCTGATTTTATAAATTTTTGCATCTATAGGACTTAATGTGCCTCTATCTTTTTTATTAGCATAGGAAAAACTAAACCCTGTGCGCCACGATCTGTTTATAGTAGCATTTAAACCTGGCTCAATGTTATACGATCGAATATTAAAATTTCTTGAACTCAACGTAGTACTTTCGCTGCTATTTATGCTCTTTGTAAGCAGTAATGTTGATTCAACTCGATTCGTTAGCTTAAACTCTCCATCAATTGTAAAGGCTTCATTATAGGTAATCAATACTTCACTGCTTCTTCTACTTAAGCTTCTAATCTGATTATATCTAATTGCTAACTCTGCTCGATCATATTCTGGCAGAATATCTAACTCTTTTTCCCAAGCTAATCTACCTTGAATAGTATTTTCTTCATTTCGGAATGTATTCAACTTTATAAAGTAAACATCAGATAACCGATTAGTTGTGGTGTTCTCACTTATATCAAATCTTGATTTCAAATTTATTTGATGCATGAAGAAGTAAAACCCTTCATCTCCTGCTAAAAATCCAAAAGGTTTAATTTCGTTTCTCAGCATAACTTTAAGATCAACCACTGGAAAAAGTTCGTCTGATGGAAGTAGCTGACGTATGTAAATTCCTTCATTTGCACTTAATTCAGGGAAAAACTCATCAATTTTCTGCACACCGTCTCCATTGATATCATCCCACACAAACTGGCCAAACTCTGGGCCTACATTAATATAATTCTCTTGGTAGAGCGCTTGACGTTTTGTATTTACTTCATATAACAACTCACCATTCCAACTCTCTGAAATATTGGAATAATTTGTATTCGATCTAATAAGAATACTTTTTTGATTAGGGTTATCACCTATATTTTGAAAACTATCCGTAACATTTTTTGAGCGGAGTTGAATCTGATTTTTGCTAATTATATAGCTATTGGGTTGAATGTTGAGTAAAAATTTTTGAGTAATTGCCTCTGACTCTTTTTTAAGCGTATTGCTAAGAACGCCTTGTTGCCTTCTGTAAGCGAGAGAGTAATCAACTCTAAAGCCCTTTTTAGTGTAAGCAAGTCCAGGGCCAACATCATAAAATGAGAACGCTTGAGAGCTTAGAGAGTCAGTACCTTGGTTCTTTTCTATTTTTTTCTCCTGCTCGGCATATATATATGGTATAATTGCCCCTACTCCTTTTTTAAAAGACTTGCTCAAATTTAGTGTTTGCCGAAACCAATTCCCTTTTTCGTCAATATTATCGTCTTTACTACTTACCCAATCTTGATTATAACTAATTTGAATTTTATCCTCTTCGGCACTTATAAAATGTGCCGCTTGTCGTTGGCTCTTAAATCCATTTCGTTCAATAAATCCATATTCACCACTCACACTTGTTAATTCAGTGAGATTAAGCCCTATGGATGCTTCATTTATCACTTCTTTTGAATTTGTGATGTCTGATATATTCCATTTTCTATCAAACTCAACATCTCTAGTTCGTTCAAAATATTCAAATTCATCACCACTATACCTTCTACTAATAGTTGCATTTAACTTCCCAAAATTAGTTTGAGCATTTTCTATTTGCAGACCACTAGTATATGCGATGTCAGCATTATCATTATCATCTAATGAAGAGAAGCGATTTTTATCTATATCACTTATTGCCCACTCCCCAAAAAGCTTTGTATTTTTATTAATTAAATATGAGCTTTTAAAAGCTGCCATTTGCTGTTTTTGTGGTGCTGGAAGTTTTCGAAAAGGTGTATAATCGCCATTATCAGGACCGACCCATTCATAGACCAATCCATTTACCGTAGATCCTATTCTGCTATAACTTCCGGTTCCTATTTCTACTTTTGAAAATCTAACTTTATATAATGCATCACTTTCATCTTTTTCATTTACATAAATGGAATAAGTTTGCGCATTAAATACGGTATCTCGCAAAGCATACAATACATTCTCATCCTCATCCGAATTGTCATATAACTCAGCGCCCGAGACAAAAGCGTTATCAAGATTATCACCTGATGCTTTAAGAATTTCAATATCATCTTCTGAGAGAGTTTGTTGAGACAGTAAATCATTGCCATCAGCTTGGCGAATTACGGTAGCCCCAAAAGCTAGCTTTCCATCAAAAAAAGTATCTCCTCCCTCTGCAGCAATCAATGTTCGGTTAAAATTCTGGTCAATATATTCGTATTCAATAGTTATTCTCGTTTCATCTTTGATTAGTAAATTGTTAGTAAAATTAACCTCACCTAAACCATAATCGATAACATATTCGTTTTCCTCCCCACGTTGTACTTCCTTTCCATTTATATAAACACGTTCCGTTCCAGCAAGTATAATCACAAACTGCTCGTTTTCATTACCTGTCAATCTATAAGGACCTTGAACTCCATCTTGTCCATCAAACTTTAGACTTTTGTACACTCCCCTCACCACCGAAACGGCGCCACCATATTCCCCTGCGCTAGAAGAATTATAACCTGCAGCTCCTTGCAATCTTCTGTTTAGTTTTGCAAAAGCACTGTGTTCAAATTTCACATCAACATCACCCATTTGTAATTTTGTAGTGGGAGATTGTAGTTGAATAAATACACGGTCAAATTCACGAAGATTTTGAGTGGTACCATCTGGTTGGATTGGAATACTTCGATCGGTTAGTGCAGCCTCTATAGTTATGTCGTTTGTAAGATTACCAGAAAGTTCGAAATTGAGACCACTTTCCAGCGCGAAGTCTTGATTGGTACCTATAACAATTCCACGACTTAAACTTCCTCTTTGCTGCAGATCTGAATTTATAAAAGACTGCTTAGATTGATTTAATAAAATAGCATTTGTTAGCGAATCTTGATTTTGATCAAAGGTTGTAGAATCGAATATAGAATATTTGTCTGCAGAAAATGTCCTTCTAATAGCGTATGGTAGTGTTTTGAATTGGATAAAAACGGTATCCATTTCTGCGAAATTAAAACTCGAAGTTTCAATAAGAACTAGCCTTCCCCCACCTACTTGGTATTCCCAATTGGAAGTTGGTATCTGGCTACCATTATTTAATAGAACAATAGATTCAGGAATTAGCCATTCACCAATCTGATATATAGAATCTATTTTTACGGGAGAAATTGAAAGCGTACCTTCAACAATGTGCTGGGCTTTAGATATCGAAACATAGAAAAAGCTCTGGCTTAATAAAGCCAGAGCAAATATTTGCCACTTCTTGTTAGATATTGTTGCCAGAGTAAACCATTTTTGTTCAGGTTAGCAAAGGCTAAAGCTTTCCCGAATTAGGGTCAACTTTTAGCGTGATTTAAACTCAGCTAAACCTTCTCGTAAAAAAGTAGTGAATTTTTCTTCTTTGGTATAACCTAGTATCTGATCAATCACTGTTTTGCTAACAGGGTCGTAAATAACATACGTTGGAAGTGCGATATTGCCCGTTAGTTCAAATTGAATTTGTTGATTTTTCTGTGCATCAGTTCCGCCGTCAGTATAAAGCTTTACAAGTACCATGTCTCCAAAATGCTGTTGAACCTCAGAGAGAGGGAAAACATTACTTTCCATAGCTCTACAATTGGTACATGTATAGCCTGTAAAATCAATAAACACTGGTTTATCAGCTTCGATTGCTACTTGTTTTGAAGCTTCAAAATCTTGGCTCCAACCTTCATCAGCTGATGCGCTAGCACCTCCAACTCCAATAGAAGCAACCAAACTCACATCGGTTGGTTGCTTTGGTGGTAGCCATGCATCCCAAATTCCTAAAGAGGATCCCAATAATCCAGGGATTAAATATAAACTAAAAATCAGAAATGGCATTGCAAGAATCATTCTTCCGGTAGAAATTTGCTCTGGTTTAGATTCATGTTTTAGAGCAATAAAGCCTAATACATAAAAACCAGCAATCAGGAATATTACAATCCAGGCAGCAATAGTAAACGGACGAGATATTACACCCCACTGCCAAACTAAATCAGCATTAGAAATAAACTTAAATGCCGCTGCTAATTCGATAAACCCAAGAAGCACTTTTACAACATTCATCCAGGAACCACTTTTTGGTAGCGATTCTAACCAGTTTGGAAACATCGCAAACAAAACAAATGGGCTTGCAAATGCCGCAGAGAAACCAATCATTCCTAAAATTGGGTAAAACCATTCTCCACCTACTGTTGCAGTAAATACAGCGCCTACAAACGGAGCTGTGCATGAAAATGAAACAGCGCTTATGGTCATTGCCATAAATAATATTCCAACAATACCTGAGCTCTCATTACTTTTTCTGTTAAGGAAATTTGTAAGCTGATGAGGAAGTTGGAGTTCGTACATACCAAGTAAACTAAGCGCAAATGCTACGAGTACAAATGCAATAATTAAGTTAACAATTGGATTTGATGCAAAATTCTGCGCGCCCGTTGCCCCTAACAAGGATGCCAAAACAACTCCTAGAATGGTAAATGTTGCGACAATGGCTACCCCAAAAATAACTGCCTGACCAATTCCTTTCTTATTCCCTTCTTGTTTCGAAAAATATGAAACGGTTAGTGGAATCATTGGGAAAACACAAGGCGTTAATAAAGCCGCAAAACCAGCTAAAATTGCAATCCACATAAATGAAAAAATACCTTCACTACCTAAACTTCCTTTCGATGTTCGTTCTAGTTTATCGGAGGAATTGGCCTCTGTAGCTCCGGCATAAATAACATCTGCAACACCATCAACATTAACGGTAGCTATAATAGATTTCTTTTTGGGAGGCAAACAAACTCTATCATCACAAACTTGGTAATAAACTTCAATATCTAGATGCTGTATTCCTGATTTACCTTCAACAACAGCTGCAGGAATGTTAAATGTAGCTTGTGTTGAATGCCATCCTAGTTCAGCGTCAAAATTAGGGTCGTATTCAATATCCGCTTGGCTTTCGCTAACATCGCCGGCAATTACAAAATTTGTTGATTTAGCAGAAAATTTAGTTGGGTAAGGACCCGCATCAGGATCGTTAAGTACTGAGTAGAGATGCCATTTCCCTTCAATAGACGCGTCAATAATAATAGTAAAAACTTCCCCCGCTTTAACCACCTCTGGAGAGTCGGTTATATTAAATTTTACGGGATCGGGAATCTGTGCGTAAATAAAAAATGGGGATAGCATCGCAAAGATGATCCCCATTAATGATGTCTTAAATAATTTCATCGAAATTTTGGTTAATTAATAATTGCCTTAGTCGGCTTTAACTACCCAAAACTTAATTGTTGGTTTTAAGTCTCCTACTAAACTAATAGTGGCAGTGTATTCGCCAAGAGCCTTAACATCTTCATTAAGAGAAATGTTTCTTCTATCAACAATTATTTCACGTTCAGCTAAAGCTTCTGCAAGTTGAACATTTGTTACCGTACCGTGGATTTTATCATCTTCTCCAGTAGTAACAGAGATGGTAATAGAAGTAGCTTCTAATACTTTTGCTAAATCTTTTGCTTCTTTAACTGTTAATTTTGCGCGTTCGGCAGCTTGTGCCATTCTTAATTCAAGCTCAGCGATAGCGCCTTTAGTTGCCATAACAGCTTTAGCTTGAGGAATTAAATAATTACGTCCGTAACCATCTTTTACATCAACAAGCTCGCCGGCTTGTCCTAACTTTTCAATATCTGCTCTAAGTATAACTTTCATGTCTAGTACTCTTTATTATCGAAGGTTTTCTGCTACGTAAGGAATCAAGCTTAAAAAACGAGCTCTTTTAATAGCTACGTTAAGCTGACGTTGATGCTTAGCACTGGTTCCAGTTACACGACGAGGAAGAATCTTTCCTTGATCGTTTGTAAAGCGAAGTAGAGTTTCAACATCTTTATAATCGATGTATTCAACTCCAGCTTTAGTAAATTTGCATTGCTTAACTTTGCGAATGCTTTTCTTTGGGTGTGATGGATTCTTAATCATAATAAATTCTTTTTAGTGATGAATGGGTTAGTCTGCAGACTTTGCTACTTCTTCCTCATCTTCAACAACAGTGAAAATGCTAGGAACTTCATTCTTTTTCTGCAGTTCGCGGTGGCGAAGCATTTTTGCGTCATATTTAAGAGCAATATGACGTAACACATCATCATCAATGCGTAAAACGCGGTCAATCTTAGCAATTGCTTCAGCAGGCGCAGTAAAGTACATGTTTACATAGTAGCCATTGCCTTTTTTGTCGATATTGTAAGCAAATGGACGTAAGCCCCACTCATCAACTTCTTCAATTTCTCCACCGTTGGTAGTAATCAAAGCACTTACTTTCTCAACAGCTTCTTTGTATTTATCCTCTTCCAGTACTGGATTTAGGATATACGTGAATTCGTAATAATTCTTTTTCATAGTATGTATTGGTTTCTGTGGATGTCTTCAATCTTGAAAACAGTTATCCATGCACTTTGCACGAACAACAGAAGGTGCCAAAAATACGGTATTATTTACTTGTATCCAACATTAAGCATACGCTTTCGAACACTCATTTCTATTTTCCAATTAAGCTTTTTTTACCTATTCAAATTCTCCGTGTTTCTAGAGATTAATAATTCTAAATTTCACATTATTCTGTATAAATCTTCTCAATCGCTCTCGCTAGGTCAACATCCTTTGAAGTCACTTTCTTTCCCGCATCATGAGTTTGTAAGCTAATACTCACCTTATTATATACATTAAATATTTCTGGGTGGTGGTTTTTGGATTCAGCTTCCATCCCAACTTGTACTATAAAAGCTAAAGCTTCTTTAAAATCAACAAATTGGAATTCCTTTATGAGCTTATTCTTTGAAAACTCCCACCCAAAAAGTTTTTTCAGGTTATTACCAATCTCTGTTTGCGTTAAAGGTACACTCATAATTATAATAACTCAGATTATATGATTTCATAACAAAACTTAAGATTATTTAGCATATTTAATCACAAATTAATAATAAAAAAACGGAAGCACTTTTTTTTGCTCAAAGCATAAGCAACTTATCAATAGAGGCTTTTGGCCTCCTTAAAACCCTTATTTTTTACAGCTACTTTAAAATAGTAGCTGTTTACAATATTTTAACTTAATTATTTTCATAAACAGTCAATATTCTTTTGAAGTAACAAGCCAACTATTATTTTAAACCAAAAAAATAAATTCAACTAACCTCGTGAGTCTACCAAATATTTTATCCAGAACTCGACTGATACTAGCTCCTGTTTTTATTCTCTTATTCTCTAATATTGCATTTGCGGCTGAAGGCTCAGCACATGGTATTAGCGGAGGTTCCTTAAGCTTGCTTTGGGGCTTACCATTTGTAGGAATTCTACTCTCAATCGCATTGTTCCCACTGTTTGCAGAGGACTTTTGGCACCACCATTTTGGAAAAATTTCAGCTGCTTGGGCTTCGCTACTTCTAATTCCAATGGTTATAAGTTTTGGTTTTGAGGCTACCCTTTATGAAGTGCTTCATTCCTATTTATTGGAATATTTTCCGTTCATCATTCTTTTGTTAGCATTATTTACCGTTTCTGGTGGCGTTCGTATTAAAGGATATCTAGTAGGAACACCGCTCGTAAACACTGGATTTCTACTTATTGGTACTATATTAGCTAGCTGGATGGGAACTACAGGTGCTGCAATGCTTCTAATTCGCCCTATGTTAAGAGCTAATGCATGGCGAGAAAAGAAAGTCCACATGGTGATTTTCTTCATATTTTTAGTAGCTAATGTCGGTGGCTCACTAACTCCTCTAGGAGACCCTCCCCTTTTCTTAGGTTTCTTGCAAGGTGTAGATTTTTTCTGGACAACCTCTCACCTTTTTTGGGAAATGTCTTTTGTAGCAGTAGTGCTACTAGTACTTTATTATTTTTGGGATAAAGCGTTATTCAAAAAAGAGACTAATCGTCCACCAGAGGATGATGGCTCTGAGTCTATCGGCATTGAAGGTGGATTTAACCTAGTACTTCTTTTGGGGGTAATCGGGGCTGTACTATTCTCAGGACTTGCAAACCTTGGTGACTTCTCTGTCTTCGATGTACACGTAACCTATGCGAACTTAGTTAGAGATTTATCTCTTCTACTTATTACTTGGTTAAGTTGGCATTTCACTTCTAAGCAAAGTCGTGCAGCAAACGGATTCAACTGGTTCCCAATTCAAGAGGTGGCAAAATTATTTGCTGGAATTTTTATCACCATAATTGCACCTATTGCTATGTTAAAAGCTGCCAATAATGGTGAGGGCGCTTTACAGTTTGTTAACCAAGCCGTATTCAGTGACGGTGAACCTGACAACCAAATGTTTTTCTGGATAACAGGTTTACTCTCTGCATTTTTAGACAATGCTCCTACTTATTTAGTATTTTTTAACGCAGCTGGTGGAGATGCCACACTCCTTATGACAGAAATGAGCCACACTTTAATGGCAATTTCATCTGGTGCTGTTTTCTTTGGAGCACTTACTTATATCGGTAACGCACCGAATTTTATGGTGAAATCTATTGCCGAACAAAATGGAGTTAATATGCCAAGTTTTGGTGCTTATATGATGTGGTCTTTTGGTATTTTAGTACCAATCTATCTAGCTGTAACTTACTTTTTCATTTAGTGAACTTACTTTTTCTCAAATCATCATTTTTGAAAGGAGCTACTATTTGGTCGCTCCTTTTTTTTTCCAACTCGCTTTTTGCACAGTCTAAAATCAATGCAGTCATCACCGATTCAACGAGCTTCGCTTTTTTACCAGCCGTAGCCTACAATAGCGATTATGGCTTTATGGTGGGTGGCATTGTCAACCGGTTCCACTATAAAACAGATAACAGCCCATTTTACTCGTTTATAAATATCGCAGGTATCGTCTCCACTGGAGGACTTGCTTCAGGTTCAATATCATACGACAAACCAAATTTTACCAACACAAAACTTCGTTTTATTGGGGAATTATATGCTGCTCGTTTTTTTGAAGATCCATATTTTGGGATTGGGAGTTATCAAAAAATTCCAAACTCCACTAGCATCAAAGGTTCGCTCTATAACTTCAAATCTATCTCAACGGGCTTCGATATTACACTGCGTTACCCGCTCAAAACTTACTCCTCAGGAAAACAACTAGATGTATTAGCCATTCTAGGCTTCACTTATGAAACTCCTTGGGATAACGACTCTAACCGTTTAATTGCTCAACAGCAACCTTTGGGGTATACGGGAGGCCATACAGTAACGCTTGGCTCTGGCTTTATTTGGGAAGGTAGAAATAGTGAATTTCGCCCTACAAAAGGACAATATGCAAAAAGCTCTTTAGAAATTGGACAAACGTGGTTCGGGAGTGATTACAACACCACTATTCTAAGAGCTGATGCCCGTAACTACCTCTCTTTTTTCCTAATTCGCGAAATCACTCTCGCCAATAGAATCTACTTCAAACACACCGCTGGTGAAGTGCCTTATTGGGATTTAGCTTATGCTGGAGATGAAGAAACACTGCGAGGATATCCAGCACGTCGTTTTTTAGATGACAACGCCATTATTCTAAATACAGAACTCAGAACTTGGTTATTTAGAATAAACGCCCTTGATGCCGATTTTGGAGGAACTTTATTCTTCGACTTAGGAAGAACTTTCCCTAATGGTGAATCCCTACAAGCCATTTCCGAAGACCTTAAATACTCATTTGGCTTTGGAGGAACTAGCTCCTTTTTCACTCCCGATTTTGTTCTCCGAACAGATTTTGGTTTCTCCGAAGAAGGAATGGGAGTTTATTTTACCGCAGGGTATATGTTTTAGACACGATTTATCTCTAAGTAGATTTTTTTTGGATATATACTAATGAGGTAAACCCTAACTAAATTTTTGTTATGAATAAAATTTTATTTCTAATCGCTACAGTTAGTCTATTAATAATTGGCATCTCCTTTTTTAGTACTAGCGCAGAGGCTTTTGAATCAGGTTCGTGTCACTATCATCCAGGACAAGTATGTGAATACTATTCCGAATGGACGATTGGTGAGGAAAACTATGGAAGTTGCACCACCCATAAACCTGACGATCAATTACCTGGGGGCTAAATAATTTTTAACCTAGGCAGAGATTCCAAATCTCTGCCTAAATCTTAATTATATGTCTCGATTATATTTTCTATTCCTCTTCAGCATATTCTTAAACTGTTCTAAAACAGATACCAATGAATTTATAGAGTACGACAAAAACGATCTTTCGATTACTAATGGAACCGTACTTGTACCAGAAGATTCACTATATGGGCCACTTTATATTGAAGTGGATGAAAACAACCTTTTCCTGTATGACAATCAGAAAACCACACCCATTTCTGTCTTTAATAAACAAAATGGTGAGTTTTCGCATAGTTTTGGAAAGGCTGGGCGTGGGCCTGGCGAAGTAGTGTATCTAGGTAATATTGAATTAACAGAACACGAGTCGATAATCCTATTTGATGCTCAGAATCTTAAAGTAGTAGAATATGAAAAAGATAAACGTTCCATCTTTATTGACGAATTTAAATTTAAACCCTTGAGTTTTGCGCTCCAGTTTAGAATGTTGGATGACTCTTTGTTCGTGAGTAGTGGCTTAATTGGGGATAGAATGTTGGCTATATATAATTCTAAAGGTGAATTTGTTAGAGATTTTGGAACACTTAAAGGTGATACCTTAGAAACTGTTTCTGTTCGGCAACATGTGTACAGAAAATCGGTTGCCGTTAATAAAGATGAAGCTAAATTAGCCGTAGGTTACTTATACACTGATTTACTAGAAATTTATGATTTTGATGAACATAAATTAGCCACTAAAACAGGTCCTCTTAATGAATCGCCTATTTATACCATTCAGGATACTAGAATGGCTAAGGTTGATGATACTCGCTTAAACTAACTTTCTATAAAGTCTACAGATAAATATATCTATGCCTTATTTCATGGTGAGAAAATATCTAAGCGATCTGACAATGTTGGCAACATAGTGCACATTTTTGATTGGAATGGAAAGTTTATTAAAGCCCTTAAATTTGATGAATATCTTTTCGATATAGCTGTAGATGACCAAAACTTGTATGGCTTATCATTTTTTCCAAATTATTCAATTCTAAAATATGAGCTTTAGGATTGAACCGGCTTACACTTCCATCCAAATGACGAGCTCATTTACACCCAGAAATAAACCAAGCCAAACGCGCCCACTATCCAGCAATAGTATGCGAAATAATGAAATCCACTTTTCTTTAGAATTACGATAAGATATTTAAGGGCGAAATACCCTGAAATGAAGGCTGTAAAAAAGCCTACAACTAAACTCATAACCTGAGCGCTTTCGATACCTGTTTCCATCAATTCTAGGATTTGGAGTAACATTGCTCCACCAATTACCGGAATAACCATGAGGAATGAGAAATTTGCAGCATCTTCTCTTTTCACACCTAAATATAAAGCGGTTGAAATGGTAGAACCTGAGCGGCTAATTCCCGGAATCATCGCACAAGCTTGTGCAAGTCCAATCAAAATACTTTTGCCCAAAGTTACTTTTCCTTCTGTATGCTTAGCAAACTTAGTTAAGAAAAGTATAAAACCTGTAACCACTAACATCACAGAAACCAAAAACGGACTTCCGAAAATAGTTTCTACTTTGTCTTTGAGAGTGAAACCGACAATCATAGCAGGAATCATGCTCAAAATAATGTAGCCAATAAGTTTAATTTGAGGGTCAGTTGCCTTTTCTTTCGGGGCAATTACAAAATTTGCACCTGACTTTATCAAACTCCACAGCAACTCACGGTAGTAAATCAAAATACTGCAAAGTGTTCCAAAATGGACTACAATCTCAAATGTAAGCCCTGTTTCGTCCCCAGTTCCTAAAAAATATTCGCCTAAAGCTAGGTGCCCAGAGCTACTAATTGGTAAAAATTCGGTAAGACCTTGTAAAAGTCCTAATAAAAAAGATTGTAAAATATCCATGTGTTATATTTAGAGGCTTTTTGAAGGCAAGAAATTAATCATATCATAGAGAAAATTATAACGGAATATTAGAAATATGAGTGAAGTTGCTGTAGACATGACCGCGTTAGGTGAAAAGATTAAAGAAAGTAGCCTATTTATTGAGGATATCAGGAAAGAATTGGACAAAGTGATTATTGGCCAGCATTATATGATTGATCGCTTAATGATTGGTTTGCTTACCAATGGCCACGTTTTACTTGAAGGCGTACCCGGATTAGCTAAGACATTAACCGTGTCATCGTTGGCTACCGTTCTAAATACAGATTTCCAACGCATACAGTTTACTCCTGATCTTTTACCTGCCGATTTGATTGGTACGCTCATCTATAACCAAAAAGAAGCCGAGTTTTTAGTTAAAAAAGGGCCCATTTTTGCGAACATTATTCTCGCAGATGAGATTAACCGTTCGCCAGCTAAAGTTCAAAGTGCGCTTCTCGAAGCCATGCAAGAGAAGCAAGTGACCATTGGCGAAACCACTTTCAAACTTGACGAGCCATTCTTAGTACTTGCTACTCAAAACCCTGTTGAGCAAGAAGGAACTTATCCGCTTCCAGAAGCTCAGGTCGATCGTTTTATGCTTAAGCTTAAAATCGGTTACCCTACTGAAATTGAAGAGATGGAAATTATGCGCCGAATGGCAAGAACTGGTCCAAAACCTACTCTTAACACCGTTGTTACCGTAGACAAAATTATGGAAGCTCGCACCGTCATCAACGACATCTACATGGATGAGAAAGTGGAGAAATACATTGTTGATTTAGTATTTGCTACCCGAAAGCCAGCCAATTACGGATTGAAGGATTTGGAAGAGCTCATCGGCTTTGGAGGCTCGCCTCGTGCAACCATCAACTTAAACCTTGCAGCGCGTGCACAGGCATTTATGGAGCACAGAGCGTACGTTACACCAGAGGATGTTCGCACTATCGCAATGGATGTTCTTCGCCACAGAATCATCCCAACTTTTGAGGCAGAAGCAGAAGACATTACGGCTGAAGATATCATCGAAAAGATTATGGGTTCGGTTCAAGTACCATAGTCTAATTCAGATAATATTTTATAATAGAAATGAAAAAGGAAGCTCATATGGCTTCCTTTTTTTGTTTGTTGAATTTAGGTACTAGATTAATTGTAAATAACTCTTGGCATGTAGAAGTCCTCACTTAGTAAGCCATCTTCCCGTAGTTTCTTCATTACCAATTTAGATACTGATATTCCAATCTCCTTCTGTTGCCCCACTAATTTAGTTGTTGAGTTAAGCGTAGATGTCCAAATACTTTTCCCATCAGACAAAGAGATCAATGTTATTTCCATCCCTGCTGATACTTTTGGAATTTTAACCCATAACGAAGTACCCAATGAAGAGGATTGAGGCATATTATTTCCAAAGCCCAAGGGAAAACCTGCCTCTGCATCTACTTCATTTTCAGTATTAATAACTAACAATAAGAAATTAAACCCTTGTTCTTTTGCATTTATAAGTGCCGATTCAATGGAAATAGATGTTGAAGTATCAACTAAGCTAATCTCATTTCCCTCACAACTAAATTCCATGTCATTATAATCATAGTAATCCTTCGCGCTGTCACAGAAATAATTCATGCCTACCATAAATTCTTCATAAGCATATGTGGCATAGTAAATATTATCAATTTGAGCAGAATCTAATTCAAGTAATTTTGAATCTAATTTCGAAGAGCTAGCACAGGATAAATAGAGAATCGGTAAGAGAATTAGAACGAGTTTTTTTGAAAGCATTTAGCTGAATATTATTACTTAACTTTTGAGGTTTAATAATAAGATTTTATGATAACAACTTTTTAAAACGTATTAAGTGAATCTATATCACATAAAAAAAGCCCTCACAAATTAATGTGAGGGCTTTAGTATTAAGTACTAAACCAATTTAGTCTTTTTTCTTA
The DNA here is from genome assembly GCA_048267905.1 of Balneola sp. Classification (GTDB taxonomy): domain Bacteria; phylum Bacteroidota; class Rhodothermia; order Balneolales; family Balneolaceae; genus Balneola. Next base: position 9,636 of record JBLWWM010000016.1, on the reverse strand, counting down.
GCTGCTTTTTCAGCGGCGTCCGCTTTTTCTTCAGCTTCCATTTTGTCTTTTAGAGCTTGTAGGCCAGACATTTCACCTAGTGTTGGTGCACCAGTTTCAATGTTTGCATCTTCAGCTTTTTTCTTAGCTGCTTTTGCTTTTTTCTGATCTTTGTCTAATTGACTAAGAGATATGTTTTTTCCAGCTTCGTCAAAGTCAAGAACGAAGGCTTCAACTTTATCGCCTTCTTTAAACTCAGGCTCAACAGCTTTTCCTAAGCTTAGGAATGCTACAGCCCCTAATGGCAATTTAACGAAAGCACCTTTGTCGTTTGATTTAACAACTTCACCTTCAACAGTAGTACCAGGAAGATATTCTCTAGCATATTGTTCCCAAGGGTTTTCTTGAACTTGCTTATGACCAAGAGTAATACGACGGTTTTCGAAGTCAACACCAAGAATCACAACTTCGATTTCTTGATCTTTCTTAACGATTTCATTCGGATGCTCTACTTTGTCAGTCCAGCTAAGGTCAGAAACGTGAATTAAACCATCAATACCTGGCTCTAGTTCAACAAATACACCAAAGTTGGTAAGGTTACGAATAACACCATTGTGTTTTGAACCAACAGGATATCTTTCTAGGATGTCTGCCCAAGGATCTTCAGTTAATTGTTTTACACCAAGAGAAATTTTCTTCTCGTCTTCGTTGATGTTAAGAACAATACATTCTACAACATCATCTTTCTGAACTAATTGAGATGGATGCTTGATGTGCTGAGTCCAAGACATTTCAGAAATGTGAATAAGACCTTCAACACCTTTTTCTAGCTCAATAAACGCACCGTAATCAGCAATAGAAACAACACGGCCCTGAACTTTCATGCCTTCAGGATACTTAGTGTTAATTTGCTCCCATGGATGCGGTTGTAATTGCTTAAGACCAAGAGACACTCTTTTGCTTCTTTCGTCAAAGTCGATAACAGCAACGTTCATACGTTGGTCTAATTGAACGATTTCGCTTGGATTGTCAACACGTCCCCAAGAAAGATCTGTAATGTGAAGAAGACCATCTACGCCACCAAGATCGATGAATACACCGAAGTCTGTGATGTTTTTAACGGCACCTTCAAGAACTTGACCCGCTTCAATAGTGTCAAGAATTTGCTCACGTTGCTCTTCAAGATCAGACTCGATAAGCGCTCTGTGAGATACAACAACATTTTCTGCTGCCATGTTAAGCTTAACAACTTGGAATTCCATTGTACGGCCAACATAAGCATCGAAGTCGCGAACTGGGCGAACATCAATTTGTGAACCAGGAAGGAACGCATCGATACCGAATACATCCACAACCATACCACCTTTAATACGGCGTTTGATAAGACCTTCAATAATCTCACCTGAAATATGAGCAGCTTCAATTTTTTCCCAAGCTTGTAGGATATCTGCTTTACGGCGAGAAAGAATTAACTGGCCATCTTTATCTTCAACGCGATCAAGAAAAACGTCTACTTGATCGCCAGGAGCCATGCTTTCTAGGAAAGCAGATGGAAACTCATTTACAGGTATAATACCTTCTGATTTGAAACCGATATCGATAACAACATATTTCTCATCGATAGAAACAACACGACCGCTAACAATTTCTTTTTCTTCAATTTCATTTAGGGTGTTTTCATATAACCCCATCATTTCATTGTACTCAGCTTCGGTGTATTCTTCTGACGGACCTTGTAGTTGGTCGTACGTATAAACTTCACCTTCAACTTCACCGCTAAAAACGTGAGTCAATGTTTCTTCTTTTTTCTCAGCAGCTGTTTGTTCAACAACTTCCTCGGTAGTTTCTTCAACCGTTTCAGCAACGGCAGTTTCTTCAGTCTCGGTTTCTTTTTTGTTTAAATCTTCAGTCATTATAAAATTAGTTAATGGATTACCTCACCATTGACTTTCAATAGTGGGATAAGGTTATTATTTAGTTAAAGTTCTTTAACAATCACGCTTTGTGCGTGCTGAATTATCTGTGCTACTTGCTCTTCAAATGTTAAACCAGATGTATTAATAAGAATTGCATCCTCTGCTTGTTTTAAAGGATCCGCCTCTCTCGATGAATCAACTTCATCTCTACTGGCAATATTTGCTTTTACTTCTTCAATAGAAGATTCAATACCATTGGCTCTCAACTCGGCTAATCTTCTTTTGGCTCTTTCATTTAAGTCAGCAACCATAAAAAATTTAAGCTCTGCATTTGGGAAAACCGCAGTACCAAGATCTCTTCCGTCAGCAATATAAATACCAGTTGCCACTTGCTTGTGCATTAAAGCATTTATAAACGCTCTAACTTCAGGCATTGAAGCAACCTCACTTACTGCATTAGAAACTTCCATTTCACGAATCTTTTCAGAAACGAGTTCGCCATTGAGCGAAACTTGGAATTTTTTTTCTTTGAAATAAAAAGAGATATCACTTTCTTTCAGGAGTTCAAGGAACGATGCTCTGTTATGACTAGCACTCAAATAAACTAGTGTTGCTACTCGATACAGCGCTCCGGAATCCAGAAATTGGATTTGAAGTTGCTCGGCAACAGCCCTAGCAGTTGAACTTTTTCCTGACCCAGCGGGCCCATCTATTACTATTATCATATCAGAAAGGTTAAATTAAAATTATTACACTAAATATTCAATCAAAAGTTGAATAATGTTTTGGTAACCCGTAATTTTGGGAACTAAAGAAATTTCGACAATTAAGCGACTATAAGTCATGCCACAAACAAAACAAGCAATCAAACGTGTTCGCCAAGCGGAAAAGAAAAAACTTCAAAACCGAACTCGTAAGTCTAAAATGAGAACGCTCATCAAAAATGTGCGCGAGGCTTCTGATAAAACTCAAGCTGAAGCAGCACTAAAAGCAGCCGTTTCTTACATTGATAAAATGAGCCTAAAAGGTATTGTACACGCTAATAACGCTGCTCGTAAAAAAGCTAGCCTTACCAAGTTTGTAAACACACTTTAAGAGATTCTACGTTATGGCCAACTCTCAGTCTAGAGCACTTTTAGTAATCTTAGATGGATTTGGGTTGGCTGTAGATCCTTCCGTCAGCGCAATCGATAAAGCCAATAAACCCTTTATCGATTCCCTTTTTAATACTTGCCCCAACACTCATCTTCTCGCCAGTGGCGACAATGTTGGCTTACCTGACGGCCAGTTTGGAAATTCCGAAGTTGGACATCTTAATATTGGTGCAGGACGAATTGTGCGCCAAGAACTCTCTCGAATTAACCTTTCTGTTAAAGAAGGCGATTTTTTCACGAATAGTATTTTCCTGGAAGCGCTAGAAAAAGCTAAGAAAAATAATAAAATCCACCTTTTTGGACTTTTTTCTGATGGTGGAGTGCATAGCTATAACGAGCATTTATACGCGCTACTTGAGCTATGCAAACAGCATGGTATTGAACATGTATATGTTCATGCATTTACAGACGGCCGTGATACTGCACCAACAGGTGGCAAGAAGTACGCTCAAGAATTTAATGCTAAAGCATCAGAGATTGGTGTTGGTAAACTCGCTTCTATCATTGGGCGTTATTACGCTATGGATAGAGACAATCGCTGGGAACGTGTTCAGCTTGCTTACGACCTACTCGTAAACGGAACAGGCGAAGCATTTTCGAATAGTGATGAAGCCTTCGATGCTTCTTACGCTGCTGGCTTAACAGACGAATTCATCAAACCTATTCTTTTAGACTCATCTGAGGACTCTAGAATTTCTGACGATGATGCCGTTATTTTTTATAACATTCGCGGAGATCGCGCTAGAGAAATTACACGTGCACTTACCGAACAGAATTTTTCAGAATTTGATGTTCAGCCAAATCTAAACCTTCACTACGTTACTTTTACTTCTTACGACGCTACATTTACTCAAGTTCATGTTGCGTACCCACCGCAGACCTTAGAAAATACCTTGGGCGAATGGGTAAGCAAAAAAGGTAAGAAACAGTTTCGTATTGCAGAAACTGAGAAATATCCACACGTTACTTATTTCTTTAACGGTGGCGTAGAGATTCCGAATGAAGGCGAAGACCGACATGTGATCCCTAGCCCAAAAGTAGCTACATACGATTTGCAGCCAGAAATGAATGCCGATCAAGTTGCAACTACCCTCTGCGAACAGCTTGCTACAGAAAAGTACGATTTAGTAATTCTCAACTTCGCCAACCCAGATATGGTTGGGCACACAGGTATTATGGAAGCTGCAGTAAAAGCAGTGGAAGCAATCGATAATCAGCTCAAACGAGTTATTGAAACCGCAAATGCACACGGTTACTCCTCTCTTATAATTGCAGATCACGGTAACGCAGACTGCATGATAAAGCCAGATGGAAGTCCTCATACCGCGCACACAACTGCTCCAGTTCCTGCAATAATTGTTAATTATCCACACAAAATTGTGATGCATTCTGGAATTTTAGCAGACGTTGCCCCTACCCTGCTTAAGTTCATGGGAATTCAACAACCTGCCGAAATGACCGGCAAAGCACTTTTCTAATCTTTTCTACCGTCATTTTGCTTGCAATTACTTAGTCTGCCTGCTACATTCGTTATCAAATGAACTAAAGTAGTGGTAGGCTCGTTTTTTGCATTAGAGATACCAAATTTTCACAGATAAGGACTTGCCATCATGGAGGGTAATTTTTCAAGTAAAGTTAGAGACGTTATTCAGTTTAGCAGAGAAGAAGCTTTACGATTAGGTCACGACTATATAGGCACTGAGCATCTTATTCTAGGCATTGTTCGCCTAGGAGATGGTGTAGCGGTGCGCATACTTAAGAATTTAGATTGCGATTTATTTAAACTAAAAAAAACCATTGAAGAAACGGTCCGAGGAACTGGAGGGTCAGTAACAGTTGGCAATATTCCGCTCACCAAGCAAGCCGAAAAGGTTTTACGCATCACATATTTGGAAGCTAAGCTTTATAAAAGTGATACCATTGGTACCGAGCATTTACTCCTCTCATTATTAAGAGACGATGAAAATATTGCCGCTCAAATTCTCCAACAGTTTAGCGTGTCTTATGATGCAGTTCGCGAAGAACTTGACCTAATTATTTCAGGTAAAGCACGTGAGGGTCACAGCGATTCCTCATCTACGTCTGCCAGCGCATCACCTTCAAAGGGCTCAACTGGATCTGGAAGCACAAGGGAAAAGAAAATGGAAAAGTCTAAAACTCCTGTTCTCGATAATTTTGGTAGTGACCTTACTCAGATGGCTGAAGAAGGTAAACTTGATCCAATAATTGGTAGAGACAAAGAAATTGAACGAGTGGCTCAAGTACTTAGCCGCCGTAAAAAGAATAATCCCGTTTTAATTGGGGAACCTGGTGTTGGTAAAACCGCAATTGCTGAAGGTTTAGCTGCGCGTATTATTCAACGCAAAGTCTCTCGTGTATTGTACGACAAACGTGTTATTTCTCTTGATTTAGCATCTTTGGTTGCAGGTACAAAATATCGTGGTCAATTTGAAGAACGTATGAAAGCTGTAATGACTGAGCTCGAAAAAACAGATGATGTAATTCTGTTCATCGATGAGTTACATACTATTGTTGGAGCAGGTGGCGCTAGTGGTTCTTTAGATGCATCTAACATGCTTAAACCTGCTCTTGCACGAGGCGACATACAAGCTATTGGTGCGACTACTTTAAACGAATATCGCCAGTTTATTGAAAAAGATGGCGCACTCGAACGTCGTTTCCAAAAAATCATGGTAGACCCTACATCTGCCGAGGAAACTGTAGAGATTTTAAAGCAAATCAAATCTAAATACGAAAAGCACCATAGTGTTCGCTATACAGATGATGCGATTAATGCTTGTGTAACGTTGACAGATAGATATGTAACCGATCATTTCCTTCCAGATAAAGCCATTGATGCTTTAGATGAAGCTGGTGCTCGTGTTCACCTTTCAAATATTACTGTTCCAAAACATATTATTGAGCTCGAGAACGAAATTGAGACCACCAGTATTGAAAAAAACAATATGGTGAAAAAGCAGCGCTTTGAAGAAGCCGCGCGACTTAGAGACACTGAAAAGCGTTTAATCGAAGATTTAGAAGTTTCTCAAAAAGATTGGGAAAAAGAATCTGAGAGCATACTATTTGATGTTGTTGAAGACGATGTGGCTTCAGTAGTAGCAATGATGAGTGGCGTACCTGTAAATAAAATAAGTCAAAATGAAGGACAGAAACTTCTTAAGATGAAGGAAAGTCTTTCTGGTAAAGTTATTGGGCAGGAAGAAGCCATCATAAAACTCACCAAAGCTATACAACGAACTCGAGCGGGCTTAAAAGATCCATCACGACCTATTGGGTCATTTATATTTCTCGGGCCAACTGGCGTGGGTAAAACTGAGATGGGTAAAGTACTAGCGAAATATCTTTTTGATAAAGACGACGCACTTATCAGAGTTGATATGAGTGAGTACATGGAAAAATTCTCTGTATCTCGCTTAGTAGGAGCACCTCCAGGATATGTTGGGTATGAAGAAGGTGGAATTTTAACCGAAAAAGTTCGCCGTAAACCATATAGCGTTATTCTACTCGATGAGATTGAAAAAGCTCACCCAGATGTATTCAATATTCTACTTCAAGTACTTGATGATGGAATTTTGACAGACAGTTTAGGACGAAGAGTTGATTTCAGAAATACCATTATTATCATGACATCCAACATTGGTGCCAGAGATATAAAAAACATGGGCAAAGGCATTGGCTTTGGTGATGTTAACGAAACAACATTCGATTATGCAAAAATGAAGTCCACCATTCAGGATGCTTTGAAAAAAGTATTTAATCCTGAGTTCTTGAACCGAATTGATGATGTAATCACATTCAGACCACTCGAAAAAGTTGATATTTTCCAGATTATAGATATACTTTGTGAAGAGTTATTTGGCCGTATTCGTGGAATTGGTTATGATATTGAGATTACTAAAGGAGCTAAGGAGTTCATCACTGATAAAGGTTTCGACCCTAAATATGGTGCTCGGCCGCTTAAACGAGCTATTCAGAAATACGTTGAAGATCCACTTGCTGAGGCGCTTTTAGAAGAAAAAAGAGAACTCGGTTCTACCATCAAGATTAAGATGAATAAATCGAGAGATGATTTGTCTTTTGATTGGCTAAAACCTTCTCCGAATAAAGTAGGAAAGAAAGAAGAACCTGCTAGTAATAGTGAGAAATCCTCTCAAGAACAAGACGCCTCTGAAGAAGCCAAAGAAGTTTAATTGGAAATTTACTTTTCTATTTTTAAACCATATAGCTTAAAATAGTAAAAGCCTGCATTTCGTGTTGAAATGCAGGCTTTTTTTATATCCAAAAAAATCCATGTGGCTGGACTATTTTATAAGAAGTATACGCCAGAGTAAAATTGAGAAGCACCAAAATTGATAGTGTGTCTGCATGCTGATTTAATCTCAGAAATCGATTCCGTAATAATTTAATCCTTTGCAATAAACGTAAAGTGTGAATGGATATCATATATAGAACACATCCCATTATAACATAGAGGCACTTGCCATCCCGTCCTTCGGAACGGTCAGACTAAGTGTAAAATGTTCAAATAAATCAAAGTGTCAATTCTTTGTGCAACGCACTGCGAGTCCGCCCGCCCTGTAGCCGCTGTAAATGGAAGCAGTGCTACTATGGAAGTACAGGAACTGCGCATCCGTACTTTCCACGTCGCTTGACCAATAGCCACCGCCTGAACTCACATTGACGAGCGAACCATTGCTGTGGCCGCGGTAGCCTGCAAGGGTCCACTTCAACGGCGATGCAAAAGCCCCTTCTGCATTATTGCTTGACCAGCTTTGCCTCTCGGTTTCTAATTCAGCCGAAGTGGGCAGACGATACCCATCAGGGCAGGGATTGTTTATTCCGTTAAGGTCCTGCCATAATTCATCGTTTTGGGGACTAAGCCAAACGGTCAAGCCCTTAATAAAATCACCATGCCCAGGTACGTCGTTGCTGCTGAATGTGCTTGTAGTGCCTGAATTTCTGAGTTGGTGACCGTCTGATGCTCTACCCCACTGGTATAAATATCCATACGCTTCTTCATCAGTACTGGATATCGCCGCCCGACTAGCTCCTAGATTCCGGTCCATCCACACTTGCCCTGTAGCCGGATTCGTAACATCCACTACTTCCGTTTCGATAATTCGGTTTCCAGTCTCTGTTGAGATTGCTACATCCGATGCAGGATCGGTACTACAACCATATATAAAAATTATAATTATAGTTAATAATAACTTAATATTCATACCTAGGTATCCTTTTTGATTAGTTTCGTATAACCCCGAAAAATGGTTCTTTGTAGTATTCCTTGCAATCAAAATAGCTCGCAGAAAAAGAAAGTCATTAATTCAGAATTCTTTCTTATTTAATCAGCATCATCCTTCTTGTTTGCACAAAATCCCCAGCTTTAAGTTGGTAGAAGTATACGCCAGATGATAAGTTTGTGGCATTAAACAACACCGTATGGTATCCCGCAGGCCTCTTCTCATCAACTAATAAGCCAATACTTTGCCCTATTAAATTTATAATTTCTAACCTAACGTATGATATTTTTGGTAATGAGTAATTAATTTGGGTAATTGGATTAAACGGATTGGGATAGTTCTGAGATAGATTAAATTCAATAGGTAAATCCTCACTCTCATTTGAAGTAAGAACTCTCGTCGAAAATTGAATAATATCCGACCAATCAGAATAACCAGCATCGTTAAACCCTCTGACTCTTAAGAAATATTTTTTGCTTTGGCGAAGTACTTCTTTTAGTACAAAAACAGTATCAACCGTTGTTATAGTTGTGTCAACTACAAGTTCTTTAAAGAAGCTATCTGATGATATATTAATATTATAACCTACTGCATCGGGACTTAAACTCCATTTAATTTCAGGCTGTACTGGAACTGAATCAGAACTATCTGAAGGCGAAATCAATTTTACCTTAGTTGGTTTGTCAATGATTGTTGTAAAACTCCATGTATCGCTCCAATCACCAAAACCCGCTTCATTCCCACCACGTACTCTCCAATAGTATCTTGTCAAGTAATTCAGTGAATCCACAAGATAATATTCTGTATTAATTAGCCCAACTGTATCAATCAGCATACCTGTGAATAAACTATCTGTTCCCAATTGTAAACCATACTTCTCAACAACCTCTAAACTATCCCATTTAAAAGCTGGCTGTCTTGATGTACCCAGTGAATGATTTAAAGGGTTTCTCAAGGACACTCTCTCAGGATTTTTAATAATCGTTTTAAAAGTTTGGAGTGAACTCCATTTACTTTGGCCTCCTAAATTAGAAGCCATTATACGCCAATAATAAATCTTGTCATTTTTTAAAGGATTTATAAGTGTTATTGACGTATCCGTTGTTACAGAATCTACTCTCAAATCTGAAAATAATGAGTCCGATGTTATCTGTATCCTATATTCTGTAGCTCTTGCTGAACGTCTCCACTGTAGAACTGGAGTTACTGGAACTAATTCTTGATTGTCAGCAGGAGCCTCAAGCATTACCATTTCTGGCGCTTCAATTATTGTAGTAAACGCTGAGACTGTGCTCCAAGTCCCGTTGATTCCACCATTCTGACCTC
>JBLWWM010000015.1:0-42979 GCA_048267905.1 Balneola sp. | reverse complement strand
CCAGGAGACAACGTGAAGTTGGATGTGACATTAATCCAGCCAGTAGCGATGGAAGAAGGTCTACGTTTTGCGATTCGTGAAGGCGGTCGTACAGTAGGTGCTGGTGTGGTAACTAAAATTTTAGACTAACCACACAAATATTTATTGAAATTGCGGTACAAGAGTAGGTAGTTTTTGCTATCTACTCTTCCGCGTATTTACGGGCGTAGCTCAGTTGGTAGAGCACTGGTCTCCAAAACCAGGTGTCGGGAGTTCGAGTCTCTCCGCCCGTGCATTAATTTTAAAAAGGCAATATGGCTAAATTATCTGGAATTTTTGATGGAGTAGTAACTGAGTTTAAAAAGGTCTCTTGGCCAACTCAGAAAGAACTCATTGATAACACTATAATAGTAGTAGTGTTCTCAATAATACTGTCGATATTTATTTTTGGCGTTGACCAAGTGTACAGCGCAGCTTTAGAATTTATATACAAGTAATGAGTAGCGAAACGGTACATGATTGGTATGTGATAAGATGCTTTTCCAGTCATGAGAAAAAAGTAAAGGAATTCTTAGATCGTGAAATAGAAGAGCATGGCCTTCAGGATAAGGTAAGCGAAGTGCTAGTTCCTACTGAGACTGTGGTAGAAATTCGTGGTGGTAAGAAAAGAACGCGTGAAAAGAATTTTTTCCCCGGCTATATCCTTATCAATACGCACTATGACGAAGAAGTAAATAACCTTGTACAAGGTGCGCCTTCATGTTTAGGTTTTTTAAAAGTGGGTAAAACTCAATTAGTTCCCCATCCATTAAAAAAACATGAAGTAAAAAGAATAATAGGACGAGTAAAAGAAAGTGAAGAAGATACTCAGAATGTTAGAATCCCATATAGTGAAGGGGATTTAGTGAAAGTTATTTCAGGTCCATTCAAAGATTTTGATGGAACTGTACAGGAAGTAAACACCGATAAGTTAAAACTGAGAGTGTTAGTGTCTATTTTTGGACGCCGAACCCCTGTAGAAGTAGATGTGAGCCAAGTTGAATCGGCCACTTAAAAAGAAACTAGTTAATCTAGCTATTACGCGAACAAACAGAAGTTACTAATTATTAGGATCCTGATAATCCATGGCTAAAAAAGTTGAAAGAATCCTGAAGCTCCAAATAGTAGGCGGACAGGCAACCCCTGCCCCACCTGTAGGACCGGCACTCGGTCAAGCAGGTATTAATATTATGGAGTTTTGTAAAGCCTTTAATGCTAAGACTCAGGAAAAAGCCGGAACTGTTACACCTGTAGAGATTACAGTGTATGCGGATAAATCGTTTAGCTTCAAAACGAAAACACCGCCAGCACCAGTACTACTCAAGAAAGCAGCTAAAGTACAGTCCGGATCAGGCGAGCCAAACCTTAAGAAAGTAGGTACGGTTACCTGGAGCCAATGCAAGGAAATTGCCCAAGAAAAAATGGAAGACTTAAATGCGTTTGACATTGAAGCTGGTGCAGAAATGATTGCAGGTACGGCTCGGAGTATGGGTCTTAGAGTAAATCGCGACAAATAAGGAAATGTGATCATGGCAAAAAAAGGAAAAAAATACGAACAGGCTGTGGCACTTGTTAATCCGGGGACTGAATATTCTCTGGAAGAAGCATGCGATCTGGTTAAAAAAACTTCCAATACTAATTTTGATGCATCTGTTGATATCGACATCCGTTTGGGTGTAGATCCTCGACATGCAGATCAGATGGTACGTGGTACCGTGAGTTTACCTCATGGAACTGGAAAGGAAGTTCGCGTTTTAGCACTCGTTAACGAGTCTAAACAAGACGAAGCCAGAGAAGCCGGTGCAGACCATGTTGGTTTAGATGATTACATAAAAAAGATTGAAGATGGGTGGGCAGAAATCGACGTGATTATTGCTACACCTGATGTAATGGGAAAACTCGGTAAACTTGGACGTTTTCTGGGACCTCGCGGTCTCATGCCGAACCCAAAAAGTGGAACCGTAACAATGGATGTTGCAGCTGCTGTGAAGCAGGTTAAAGCTGGACAGATTGACTTTAGAGTTGATAAGTTTGGAATTTTACACACATCTGTTGGTAAGGTAAGTTTTAATGTAAATGACTTGAAAGACAACGCAGCAGCGTTTCTAGCAACCGTTATGCGCTTAAGACCATCTTCCGCAAAAGGTATCTACGTAAAAAGTGTATTTATTAGTAGTACCATGGGGCCAAGTATTCCCATAAGCAGAACCGCAGTAACATCCCTTAACTAGGAGGAATTGAATTATGCCTACTGCAGAAAAGCAAGCAGTTCTTAATGAGATTACCGAAAACCTGAAAAATGCTAATGGCGTTTATATCGCTAAGTATACGGGTATGTCGGTAGCCGATGCCAATGAACTGCGTGGAGTATTCCGTAAGGGAAATATTTTCTACAAAGTTTATAAAAACAAGCTAATGAAATTGGCTATGGAAGAAATCGGAGGTTACGATAAAGTACTCCCTTCCTTAGTTGACCAAAACGCTTTTGCATTTGTAGAAGACGAATTGTCGGCACCAGCTAAATTGTTGAAAGAATTCTCTAAAGATAAAAAGAAGCCTGAGTTTAAAGGCGCTTTTATTGATGGTGAATTTTACGGACCAGATCAGTTGGAAGCCTTAGCCGCTATGAAGTCGAAAGACGAAGTGATTGGCGATATTATTGGCTTACTACTATCACCTGCTACTAACATAGTGGGCGCGCTTACAGCGCAGGGCTCTAACATTGTTGGTGCTTTAAAAACCATCGCTGAAAAAGGCGAATAACACCCTTATTAACCTGTCTATTTTAGACAGAAAAATTTTTACTAAAAAAACACTGGAGATAAAAATGGCTGACGTAAAAGATCTAGCTGAACAGCTTGTCAACCTAACTATCAAAGAAGCTAATGAGCTTGCACAAGTATTAGAAGACGAGTACGGTATTAAACCTGCTGCTGCAGCTGTTGCTGTTGCTGGCCCTGCTGCTGGTGGCGATGCTGCTGCAGAAGAGCAAACAGAGTTTGACGTTATTCTAACTTCTGCTGGTGACAAGAAAATCGCGGTAATTAAAGAAGTACGCGGTATCACTGGCCTTGGTTTAAAAGAAGCAAAAGAACTCGTTGACAGTGCTCCTAGCGCTGTTAAAGAAGGTGCTTCTAAAGACGAAGCTGAGCAAATCAAAGCTAAGCTTGAAGAAGCTGGTGCTCTTGTAGAGCTCAAGTAAGCGCTTGTATTACATTCGTTCGTAGCCAATATCGTGAAAGCGGTATTGGCTATTGGCGTCTATATCACTTAACCCTTGGTTATCGAGGGTTTTTACCGTTCATTTTACCTTCAACAAAAAGGAGAGGTTCCTTTTGAGCAAGAAGATGCAAACTATTCCGCACACGGAGCGCCTATCATTTGGGCGTACCCAACAAGTTTTAGATTATCCTGATTTTCTGGATATTCAACTAGAGTCATTTGAGAAATTCGTACAGCTTGATATTGCACCAAATGAGCGTGCAAATCAAGGGCTACAACGAATATTTTTAGAGAATTTCCCAGTACAAGACACTCGCGAAACTCATATCCTTGAATTTCTTTATTATAACGTGGATGTTCCTCGTTATACCATCAAAGAATGCCAAGAGCGTGGCTTAACATATTCAGTACCGTTGAAAGCGAAACTTCGCCTTTCTTCTGTAGATGACAGCGATGAAGCTAGTGAAACAATTGAGCAGGAAGTCTTTTTAGGAGACTTACCTTGGATGACTAACCGTGGTACATTTATTATAAATGGCGCTGAGCGTGTTATCGTATCTCAACTTCATCGTTCTCCTGGTGTTTTCTTTGGACAATCAGTTCATCCTAATGGTACTCAATTATATTCTGCAAGAGTTATTCCTTTTAAAGGCTCTTGGATAGAATTTACTACCGATATTAGAGATGTGTTGTGGGCTTACATTGACCGGAAGAAAAAAATTCCAGCCACAACTCTTTTAAGAGCATTAGGTTTCTCATCCGATATTGAGTTGCTTGGACTTTTTGAAATGTCTGAAGAAATTAAATTTGGTTCAAAACCAGATTTTAATAAAAAGATTGCCGGTAAGCGTCTTGCTCAGAACATTATTGTTGAAGAACTCGAAGAAGTTGTTGACGATGAAACTGGTGAAGTATCAGAAGCTTTAAATAGAAAAATCATTTTTGAACGCGACCATGAGTTGACTGAAGATGATTATGGCATGCTAAAGGAAGTTGAAACTAAAACTGTTTTAGTTCAAACTATTTCTGCCGAAGAGTCTGAGCGTTCTGTTATAATGAACACTTTACGTAAAGATCCAACTTGGGATGAGCATTCAGCTCTTGGAGAAGTATATCAGCAGATTCGTTCTGGTGAAATGCCTGATCCAGAAACTGCACGTGCTATTCTAGAACGTCTATTCTTTAGCGATAAAAAATATGACTTAGGTGAAGTTGGTCGTTATCGCTTAAACAAGCGTTTACGTTTAGAGGGCAACGAAGATATTCAGTATCTAACTAAAGAAGATATTGTTGCTATTGTAAGAGAAGTAATTCGTCTTAAAAATATGAAATCTCAAGTGGATGATATTGATCATTTGAGTAACAGACGCGTTAGAACTGTTGGCGAACAGCTAGGACAACAGTTTGCGATTGGTTTAGCTAGAATGGCTAGAACTATTAAAGAAAGAATGAACTCTCGTGATGCTGAGCAGTTAACTCCACAAGATCTTGTTAATGCACGTACTATTTCAAGTGTTATTAATACATTTTTTGGAACCAATCAGCTTTCACAGTTTATGGATCAAACCAATCCATTAGCAGAATTGACACACAAACGCCGTATGTCTGCGCTTGGCCCTGGTGGATTGACTCGTGAAAGAGCCGGTTTTGAGGTTCGTGATGTTCACTACACGCATTATGGACGTCTTTGTCCAATTGAAACTCCTGAAGGTCCAAACATTGGTTTGATTTCTTCTTTGTGTGTTCATGCAAAGATTAACAATTTTGGGTTTATTGAAACCCCATATCGTAAGGTTAAAAACAGCAAAGTTTCTAACCAGGTTGAATATTTAGCTGCAGAGCAAGAAGATGAAACTGTAATTGCTCAGGCTAATGCTGAACTTGACGATAATAACACATTTGTAAACGAAACTATATTCTCTCGTATGCGCGAAGGTAACTACATTGTTGCTAAGCCAGATGAAATTGAATATATGGATGTAGCTACAAACCAGATTACTTCTCTGGCTGCTGCTATGATTCCGTTTATTGAACATGATGATGCAAACCGTGCATTAATGGGCTCTAACATGCAGCGCCAAGCAGTACCGTTGCTTCGTCCAGAAGCGCCTATTGTTGGAACTGGTTTAGAGCATAGAGCAGCTAGAGATTCTCGTGCTATCATAACTGCAGATACTAGTGGTGAAGTTGTTTACGTAAGTGCTACTGAAATTCGTATTAAGTACGACAGAAGCGATGTTGAGCAAAACTGCTATTTTGATGGTGGTACTAAGTCTTATTTCCTAGATAAATTCACGCGTACTAACCAAGATACTTGTACTAATCAACGTGCTATTGTAAAAGTTGGCGACAGAGTTAAAGAGGGCCAAGCAATTGCTGATGGCTGCTCTACTGATGGTGGCGAGCTAGCTCTTGGTCGTAATCTATTAGTTGCTTTCCTACCTTGGAGAGGGTACAACTTTGAGGATGCTATTGTAGTTAGCGAGAGAATTGTACAAGATGATATTTACACTTCTATCCACATTACAGAATTCGAACAACAAGTTCGTGATACTAAACGTGGTGAAGAAGAGCTTACTCGAGAAATACCTAATGTAAGTGAAGAAGCGACTCGTAATTTGAACGAGCAAGGTATTATCCGAATTGGTGCTAAAGTTAATCCAGGCGATATTCTTGTTGGTAAGATTACTCCAAAAGGTGAATCTGATCCTACACCTGAAGAAAAGTTATTACGTGCTATATTTGGTGATAAAGCTGGTGATGTAAAAGATGCATCTCTAAAAACACCTCCAGGTGTTTCTGGTACTGTTATCGATACAAGATTATTTAGCCGCAAAAGAGATGAGCTTGTTTCTCGAAAAGAAGAGAAAAAACGTGTTGAACAAGAAAACGAACGTCATACTCAACAATTAGCAGACTTGAACCAGCAATGGGCTGACAAGATGTACTCTCTATTAAGAGATAAAACATCTCCAGGCGTATTAGACTACAGTAATGTTGAACTCATTCCTAAAGGTGAGAAATACAAGAAGTCTGTGTTCGAAGAAATTGACCCGGTAAATATTAATGAAAATATTGATTGGGCTACAGATCAAGAATTAGTAGCACATGTACGTGTCTTGTTCCATAACTATCGTGAGCTTCGTCGTTCTATCGATAGCGAAGCAAAACGGCGTAAGTTTGCTATTCAAGTAGGAGATGAACTTCCTCCGGGAATTATTCAGAAGACAAAAGTCTACATCGCCAAAAAGCGTAAGCTTCAGGTAGGTGATAAGATGGCTGGTCGTCACGGTAACAAAGGTGTGGTTGCTAAAATAGTACCACAAGAAGATATGCCATTTATGGCCGACGGAACTCCTGTTGATATCTGCTTGAATCCACTTGGTGTACCTTCTCGTATGAACCTTGGTCAGATTTATGAGACAATTCTAGGTTGGGCTGGTAAAAAACTTGGTGTTACTTTTGCTTCACCAATTTTTGACGGTGCTACAATGGCAGACGTACAAGAAAAACTTAGAGAAGCTGGGTTACCAGAAGATGGCCGTGTAATTTTACATGATGGTCGTACTGGCGAGCCTTTTGCTCAGAAAACTACCGTAGGTCACGTGTACATGATTAAATTGAATCACTTGGTTCAAGATAAGATGCACTCTCGTTCTATCGGACCATACTCGTTAATTACGCAACAACCATTGGGTGGTAAAGCTCAATTTGGTGGTCAGCGTCTTGGTGAGATGGAAGTTTGGGCACTTTATGCATACGGTGCATCAAGTATCCTAAAAGAAATGCTCACTGTAAAAAGTGATGATGTTAAAGGGCGTTCCAAAGTTTATGAAGCCATTGTAAAAGGTGAAAACCTTCCTGATGGAGACGTACCAGAATCATTTAAGGTATTATTACGAGAGCTTATGGGTCTCGGCCTTGAAATTCACATAGATTAATTTACTGTTAATAAAGTAATGGAGGAAAACCCTTGCCTATAACTAAAACATTAGCAGTCACTAACGACTTCAGCAGTATTGGTGTTTCACTGGCATCTGCTGAGACTATTTTGTCGCGCTCTCATGGAGAAGTATTAACCCCTGAGACTATTAATTACAGAACCTTTAAGCCAGAGATGGACGGTCTTTTCTGTGAAAAGATCTTCGGACCGGTTAAGGATTACGAATGCCATTGCGGTAAGTACAAGCGTATTCGTTATAAAGGTATTATTTGCGATCGTTGTGGTGTTGAAGTAACAAGAAAAGCTGTACGTCGTGAGCGCATGGGGCATATTACCCTTACCGTTCCTGTTGTTCATATTTGGTACTTCAAATCCTTACCAAACAAGATCGCATATCTGTTAGGATTATCATCTAAGAATCTTGACCGAATTATTTATTACGAAACTTTCGTGATTATTAATCCTGGTGTAGCTCGTGATTTGGGCTATGCAAAAGGTGATATGATTTCTGAAGAAGAGAAATATGATATCTTCGATCAGTTACCAGAAGATAACTTCGAGTTAGATGATGACGAAGAAGATAAATTCATTGTAAAGGAAGGAGCAGAAGCTGTTCAAGCAATGCTTTCAGATCTTGACTTAGACGAATTGGCTTACCAATTGCGCTATGAGGTGAAGAATGAGACTTCACAAATGCGTAAGAAGAAAAAGCTAAAGCGTCTTCAAGTTATTGAATCGTTCCGTTCAGCTTTAAGACATACAGAAAACCGTCCAGAGTGGATGGCTCAAGGTGTTATTCCAGTAATTCCACCTGAATTACGTCCACTAGTTCCATTGGAAGGTGGCCGTTTTGCAACGTCTGATTTGAATGACCTTTATCGTCGTGTTATCATCAGAAATAATCGCCTAAAGCGATTAATGGATATCAAAGCTCCTGACGTTATCTTGCGTAACGAAAAGCGTATGCTTCAGGAATCAGTAGATTCACTGTATGATAACTCTCGTAAATCTAACGCAGTACGTAATAACAACCGCCCGCTTAAATCTTTAAGCGATATGTTAAAAGGTAAGAGTGGTCGTTTCCGCCAGAACCTTTTAGGTAAGCGTGTTGATTATTCTGGACGTTCTGTAATTGTGGTAGGCCCTGAGCTGAAAATGCATGAGTGTGGTTTACCAAAAGAGATGGCGGTAGAATTATACAAACCATTTATTATTCGCCGATTGATTGAGCGCGGTTATGTTAAAACCGTGAAAAGTGCGAAGAAAGTAGTTGATCGACGAGATCAAGTAGTTTGGGAAGTTCTTGAAAATGTAATCGATGGGCATCCTGTGATGCTTAACCGTGCTCCTACTCTTCACCGTTTAGGTATTCAGGCATTCCAACCAGTTCTTATTGAAGAAAAAGCAATCCGTCTTCACCCATTAGCATGTACGGCATTCAATGCCGATTTTGATGGTGATCAGATGGCCGTTCACCTTCCGTTAAGTAACGACGCAATTCTTGAAGCATCTGTTCTTATGCTAGGTTCTCATAACATTATGAGTCCTGCAAACGGTGGTCCAATCGCAGTTCCTTCTCAGGATATGATTTTAGGCCTTTACTACTTAACCAAGTTGGGTAATGGCATGAAAGGGGAAGGTAAAACCTTCTCTAGTGTGGACGAAGTACTTATTGCATACGATCAGGGTGAACTTGAATTGCATGCAAAAATCAATGTTAGAATTGCTAATATTGATGAAGAAGGCAACGACATTATTGAGGTTATCAAAACTTCTACTGGTCGAGTAATCTTCAACCAAATTGTGCCTAAGCAAATGGGTTTCATCAACAAAACGTTTGGCAAGAAAGAGCTACGTATTTTGATTGGTGATATCCATAGCGAAGCTGGAACAACACGTGCAGCTGCATTCTTGGATGACATGAAAAAGCTTGGTTTTGAAAACGCTACCCTTGGTGGTCTTTCATTTAGCTTGAATGATATCATCATTCCTGATGCAAAAGCTCAACTTATTAACAGTGCTAAAGATGAAGTGGCTGAAATCCAGAATCGATATGAGATGGGTTTCATTACGGATAACGAGCGTTACAATCAGGTAATCGATAAGTGGACAAGTACCACAAACAGAGTATCTGAAACACTATTTACAGCCTTAGCTAACGATAGAGACGGATTCAACCCTGTGTTTATGATGGCTGATTCTGGAGCTCGTGGTTCTAAAGAGCAAATTCGTCAGCTTGGTGGTCTACGTGGTTTGATGGCAAAGCCACAAAAAAGTTCAATGCAACAGGGTAATGAAGTAATTGAAAACCCGATTTTATCTTCTTTCAAAGAAGGTCTTTCAGTTCTCGAATACTTTATCTCTACTCACGGTGCTCGTAAAGGTCTTGCCGATACAGCTCTTAAAACTGCTGATGCTGGTTATCTAACTCGTCGTTTAGTTGATGTTGCTCAGGATGTAATTATTACTGAAGATGACTGTGGTACTCTTCGTGGTATCAAAATGTCAGCTCTTAAAGATAACGAAGATGTTATCGAGCGTTTAGAAGACCGTATCATTGGTCGCTTTTCTCTACATGATATCTACGATCCGATTTCTGACGAGCTAATTTGCACTGCTAATCAGATGATAGACGAAGCTGTTTCTAAGAAAATAGCTGAAACATCCATCGAAGA
This sequence comes from Balneola sp., assembly GCA_048267905.1. Taxonomy (GTDB): domain Bacteria; phylum Bacteroidota; class Rhodothermia; order Balneolales; family Balneolaceae; genus Balneola. Next base: position 33,121 of record JBLWWM010000015.1, on the reverse strand, counting down.
AGTTGAAATTCGTTCAGTACTTACTTGTGAGACTGGCCGTGGTGTTTGCGCCAAATGTTATGGACGAGATTTAGCACGCGGTAGCGTAGTTGAAACTGGTGAAGCCGTAGGGGTAATTGCTGCCCAATCTATTGGTGAGCCTGGTACGCAGCTTACACTTCGTACGTTCCACGTTGGTGGTACAGCTTCTCGTTTAGAGGCAGATTCTCAGCATAAAGCCAAATTCGAAGGTAAAGTTGAGTTTGAAAATATTAGAGTTGTTGTTTACAACGACGGCGAAGAAGAGCATAACATTGTTCTAAGTCGTGCTGGCGAACTTAAGATTGTTGATGACGAAGGTAAAATGCTTATCAGCTACAACGTACCTTACGGTTGCGAAATGATGGTTGAAGAGGGTGATACCGTTCCAAAAGGAGCTCAGCTCTGTAAGTGGGATCCTTATAACGCTCTTATTTATTCTGAAATTGACGGTACTATCGAGTACAAAGATATTATTTCAGGTGTTACTTTTACTGAGGATACAGATTCTCAAACAGGTCACCGTGAAAAAGTAATATCTGACTCTAAAGATCGTACGCTTGTTCCTACACTTGTTGTTAAAGGTGATGGCGATATCTTACGAGAAAGTACTCTACCAGCAGATACTCACATCATGGTTGATCATGGTGATAAAGTAGCTTCTGGGCAAGTAATTGCTAAGATTCCTAGAGCAACTTCCAAATCGAAAGATATTACAGCGGGTCTTCCTCGTGTTACTGAGCTTTTCGAAGCTAGGTCTCCAAGTGATCCAGCAATTGTATCTGAGATTGATGGTATTGTTGAAATGGGTGGTCGTAAGAGAGGTTCTCAAGAAGTATTTGTTAAATCAAAAGACGGTACTGACGAGAAAAAATACTTAATCTCTCTGAGCAAGCACATTTTAGTACAGTCTAACGACTTTGTTAAAGCAGGTCAGTCGCTTTCTGATGGAATTATTCCTGCACAGGATATCCTAAATATACTTGGACCCTATGCTGTACAATCTTATTTAGTAAATGAGATTCAGGAAGTTTACCGTCTTCAAGGTGTAAAAATTAACGATAAGCACATTGAAGTTATCGTTAGCACCATGATGCAGAAAGTTGAAATCACGGATCCAGGCGACACAATGTTCCTTGAAGGCGATAAAGAAGATCGCTTTGAAGTGAGCCGTAAAAACGATGAGTTAATCGGTAAGTTTGTGGTTACAAACCCAGGCGGAAGCGAACTTAAGAAAGGTGCAATCCTTGATCGTCGTCAAGTGCGTGATTTGAATAATCAACTAATTAAAGAAGAAAAAGAAGAACTAGAAACACGTGAAGCAGAACCGGCTATTTCTAAGCCAATCTTGCTCGGTATTACTCGTGCAGCTCTTTCTACTGAAAGTTGGTTATCAGCAGCATCCTTCCAGGAAACTACGAAAGTACTTACTCAAGCTTCTATCGAAGCTAAGAAAGATTTCTTACGTGGCTTGAAAGAAAACGTAGTAGTTGGGCACAAAGTGCCAGCTGGTACAGGTCTTCGTCAGTACAACGACATTATTGTTGGTGCTAAAAGAGACATGGAAGAAAGCGATGTTGAAGTTGCTAAAGTATTCGAAGATTTAGGCGGAAATGGTGAGGAACCAGCTGAAGTTTAATCTAGTTTCGATATAGAAAATCAAAGCCTCTTCTGTTTTCAGAAGAGGCTTTTTTTATGAAAAAGATCAAAGAAATAAACTGGACTCTATAGAATGTTAAGGAGTACTCATAAATGTAGTAATCTCACAAAAAGGCTAACTTTAGGGTGAATATCATTAGGTAATTTCTTTAATAAGTTTGACGCCCTTGATTTGAAACATCTTATTTAACAAAAGATTGGAATTCCTTTTAAAAGGAAGATTGATTCTTAAACCTTCGGGAGCTTCTATAGATTTATCTAAAATATTACGTATTGGTTTCCCAAATTGATAAAGGTAACCCACCCCATCTATAAATAATGAGTAGCAGTTTCTATCCTCAATTCTTAAATGATAGAATGGAGTACAAAAATGTTGCAATTCTTTTTTTAATACATTTCTAAAATTGAATATATAGAATTGACAATTTGATGTATTAAGCTCGGCTTCATTATTAATAATCTTTCTGAATCTCTCACAATATGGGCCTAAGTTTATATCATGAAAAAATTTATGATTGCTCAGATGTGCACGCCATAATATCAGAATAAGAAATTTTTTGAAAATTTCGACATCGGCTTCAAAGAATACATGTTGATTTATTCCATTACCATTAATTCTTGAGATCTTTTCTGGTGAAAATTGTTGATGAAAAAGAATTTGACTTGCTTGAGATTCAATCGATGATTGTGATTTATTTTCGCACTGGAAACAAAATAATTTCTCGTCATAAGGAGCATCATGTACGGAACCAATTTGATTGAAGTGTTTGTGGTCTGCAAAGACTATTTAAGGGCGTTCTTTTCCTAGAATCTCTCTAAACATAAAACGTGGAATAATGTGAGATTTCTTATGGAGTTGAATAGTATCGAGCAGACATTGAGAACAATAACTTTTTGTAGTCATTTGATAAAAAATTGTGACAACATCACTTTATCAAAACCATTTGTCTGGTTTTGGTTCCGAAATTCCCCATCAATCTATAAAAGTAAACGCCACTAGCCAAATTGCTGGCATCAAATTGTAAAGTGTGAGAACCAGCCGTTTTTTCCCCATCAAATAATCTTTGTACTAGTCTGCCTGTAGAATCATAAACATTCAATTCTACAGATTGGTTACTGGGTAACTGGAATGATATTTGTGTACATGGATTAAAAGGATTCGGATAGTTTTGTTTTAAGTCAACAGAAGTAGGAAGTTGATTGTCCTCTTCTAAAGCAACAATACTTTCTAAATCAGAGATTTCTATATAATCGATGCTCATCCATCCCCAACTAGTATGGATTGCTATTTCATGAGTTTCACTATCGACGAAATCTACAGGAATAACAAGGTTTAGCCAGCTAGTTTTATCTGGGGCAGTAAACTTCAATGTTTGAACGGTGTCTCCGTTTATTACAAGATATTGGTATTTAGGAGAAGCATAAGTTAACTGATATCGGATGTTAACTAATTTTACACCTGGTTCATCTATAGTAAATTTTGGGAATGCCATCGACCAGCCGCTTTTTAACTTTACGTATTTCTTTCCACTTGTTGTAGCATCATCCTCAACAGTTGCACCATCAGTAAGCGTTGCTTCTTCAGCTTCAACCCGCGTGAAATTTCCTTGGTCTACATAAATAATAAATGGTGCAGACTGTACTTGAACACTATCATTATCTGTGACAATTGCTGAAACAGAATATTCTTCTAAGTCATCAATAGTTACATCTACTTTGTATGGCTCTTCAGTATAGGTTCCAATAACTTCGTCATTAACGAAAAATTGAACACTCATTACAGAACTGTTGATAGATTCAACTTCTGCAGTTATCGTAGCAGAAATACTTCCTTGATCAACCAAGTTACCAAAGTCGGTATCTAAAGAAATAGAAGGTGGCTGAATGGCAGAAATGGCGCCATAAGCGGCAATCTCGAAAAGTGAATAACCAAATTTTGTAGCTCTTTCAATGCCTAGTATTTTGAGGTAGCGGCCTGTAGCAGATGTATCTAAAATGATATTATCTTCGCCACCATTTCCATTTCTTTCTTCAAATACAGTTTTCCAGAGAAATCCATCTAAAGAAACTTGTACATCATAAGCTGATCCAAAAGCGCCTTCCCATTGAAGAATTACCCGATTCAAATCATAATAAGCTCCGAGGTCAATGGAAATCCATTCGTCATCAGCGTTTCCATCATAGTTAGGATCCAATTTCGTAGTACCTGTACCATCACTCCAAGCGCTACTCCACCGGGTTTCTAAATCACCATCAACGGCAAATTCTGGCACACGTTCTAAACTGCAGCAATTTTCAAAAGTAGAAGAGGTAGTAGGTCGCTCAAGAGCTCGGTTTGTTTGTGTAGGATCTAAAATCTCCACAGTAACAAAAGCAGTATCGGTTTCGGCAGGATTATCTCTATTGACAGCAATTAAGCTATATGTAGTGGTAGCATCTGGTGATATCTGCTTAGTTCCTGCACTATCAACGGGTTCTCCATCTAATGTGATTGAAGAAGCATTGTAAACTTTCCAGTTGAGGGAAGTACTTTGTCCTTCTTCTATAGCCGTGCGAGCACTAATGAATTTCCCAATTTTGAACCCAGGATTAATTTCAGCTTTGAATGGAGCTGCTGGTAGTCCCTCAACATTATATAGATTGAGTGTTTGAGGATTGAATTCCCATGCAAACTTGATAAAGAGAGGTTCCGGAATATCGTTATGCCAGATTGTAACTTCATCACCATCTAGAACGGCATTTGCCCATTCAAAATTTTCGTCTTCACCAGCTATGGCAAACATGTGAAGTTCACCTTTTTCGGAATCGCGAGCGACTAATCCACTACCAATTTCATCGAAAGTAAGAATAACCCGTCCGCTATCTGCTAATGTATTGCTTTTGTAGCGCGGACCAGAGGCAACGATATCCTCACCGTAAATTAGTTTTCGTGCAACCAAAGCTAAACGTTCACCCAAAGGTTTTTTATCTGGTGGATGGACGGTAACAGTACCGAGATCTATAGCCAGAGCTTCACCTGTGTTAGGCAATGCGAGTGCAGCAGAGAGAGAAGCGCGAAGTTCTGGAAAACCTAAGCGAGTTGATGGCTTGTCTCCAGCTGGAGAATCAAAATTTTGAGTTTGAACCCAAATTGTTGGCAAGTCCCCTTGTCCGATACTATCACGAATGGAGGTAATCATTGTTTGAAATTGTTCTTCGTAGGCTAGTGCATCTACAGAGTAATAGCCGTTTGTTTCACCTTGATACCAAAGCCACCCTTTATATCTAGCTTGTAAAAGAGGGTGAACCATTTTGTTATAAATCAAAGTGGGCTGTTGTTCAGTAACACCACTCCCAATTACACGGTCTTTTTCATCGTAGCCTAGCATTTGTTCGCTCATAAATGCCTCGATACGCGCACCGCCATAAGTATTATTGATGAGTCCGATGGGTACTCCTGTTTGAGCGTAAACATCTTTCGCGAAGAAATATGCAACTGCTGAAAATGCTGCGGTAGAAGAATATGTATTAGCTTTAGACCAATTTCCTGAAGAAAGTTTTTCAGAAATTTCAGTAGCAGTAGATTTCGGGATTTTAAACTGACGAATATCTGGGAAGTTTGCCGTTGCAGCTTCAAGCTCTCCGCCAGTTGCGCTACTTAAGCGCCATTCCATATTGGATTGGCCCGAAACTAAAAATACATCGCCAATAAGAATATCAGAATAGGAATAAGATTGTTCACCACTTGTAATTTGCATGGTATATGGGCCCCCTGATTCTTTAGCAGAGAAGAAAACCTTCCATCTACCACTAGAGTCAACTGAGGTAGTACGTATTGAGTCAGCGAAGGTAACAATCACTTCTGTACCTGTTTCGCCCCAACCCCAAACGGGGATTTCTATATCACGTTGCAGAACCATTCTACTGTTGAACATTTTGGATACAGAAATTTGAGCTTGAGCATTAAAAGAGCTCAAAACAAGTAGAATAGTTATGCTGAAGTATGGGATGATTTTGCGTAAATACATAAGGCTAGAATGTGTGCTGAATATAATATGAAGGGATATGAAAGCGCTTCTAGCCGATATTAATCAATTTAATTGATTAAATAAAATACAGTAGTTTAAGATGATGTAAAAGTGTGGTTCGGTGGGGTAGTATACTCAAAAAAAAATCAGATTAGGGCAAACCCAATCTGATTGTGTAAATCTTGAAGTGCGATTTTAAAAAAAAGTGTAGAAGCTTAATCTATTCTATTTCGATTTCTCGATAGTAGCCAATAATCCTTCAGCCTCTTTAATTAAGTCGTCTGCTTTTTGCTTTGCTTCTTGCACAACCTTGTCGCCTTTGTCTTTCGCCTCAGAAACTAAGTGTCTTTTTTCTTCACGTAACTGATCGATCAATTCATTTAGCTCATCTTTGTAATTACTCAGACGATATGAAAGGCGATCTCGTGTGTTTTTACCTGTATCGGGTGCATAAAGCAAAGCTAGAACGGTACCAGCTATTGCACCACTTATTAAACCTGCTAAAAAATTTCCTGATTTACTCATAATTATCCCTTTTTAATATCAATAATCTTTTCCAAGAATAGCTAATTGGAGCCCCAATTACCACTATTTAGAAAGGAATATTTATACATCGGTTTGAATTGAGTCAACTTCTGCAACAACATCCGTTTTTGGGACTAAACCTTTGATCCAGTTAATAACTTGGTTAAAACCAACTGACAATGCAGGGGTAATAAACAATGTCAGTACGGCACCAAAAGCCAGACCACCAATTACTGCCTTAGCAAGTGGCGACCAAACTTCAGAACCAGCTCCAAGTTCAAGCGAAAGAGGAATCATTGAACAGATAGTGGTTAATGCAGTTAACAAAATTGGACGCATTCTACGTCTACATGCTTCTATGATATGAATCATAAATGGAGAGTTACGACGCGTGTCGAATTCATTTCCTTTAGAATACAGATGCATATAATCTACTAGTACAATGCCATTGTTTACAATAATTCCAACCAACATAAACATTCCAATTTGTGCGGTAGTTGAAAGAGGGTCACCCAAAATAGTTAAGAATAAAAGAGCCCCAAAAGCGGCCATAAAAATACAGAGCCAAATAATGATTGGGTCACGGAAATTCTCAAACAATGAAGCCATAATCATGAACATCAAAATAATAGCTGCAAGGAGAGCAAAACCGAATTCACCGGCACCTTGTGCACTTTCTCTGGTCGCACCTGTAAATTCATATCGGTAACCTTCTGGCATAATGATTTCATTTTTTATGAACTCTGTAATTTGCTCGGTGTAGGCTGTGGCATCGCCTTGAACTTGAATGTTTACATCAAGCAGGGTTTCGCGGTCTCGGCGTTGAAAGGAATCAACTCCCATTGTAGGAATAAACTCACCAACGGCAACGATTGGTATTCGCTGGTCATTTACTTCCAATACCTCTACATCAAACAGATCATCTCTACTCTTGAGCGCTTCTTTTCGAGTTCTAACTTCGATAGGGATTTCTCTTCCACCATCGATATAAAATCCAGCTTGGTTGCCAAGAGTTTGAGTTCTTAAAGCACTTGCAATGGTATTTAAATTGGTACCAAGTAACCCTAAGCGTTCTCTATCGGCATAGAAATGTAATTCAGGAGTTGGATCGGTACGACCATTATCGACAGAAATGATTTGAGGATCTTCAAGGAGTTTAGCTTCAATTTTATCAGATATGGCAACGAGCTTATCAATCTCTGGTCCAATTAAACTAAGTCTGATAGAACCTCCACCAGATCTGAATCCTCGTCCAAATTGCAAACCTCCACCTTCAACAGAAACACGAACAGTCACCCCGGGAGAAGTTAACTTCTCACGTAACCAAACAGAGATATCGTTTGTACTTCTTTTTCTTGCATCTTCACTAACAAGAGTAAGGCTTATTTCACCACGATTACTTTGAGTAGTAAACCTACTTCTACCAATAGAAGTAATCAGTGTTTCCACTTCTGGAAGAGAGTCAATTCTAGCAGCGAAACCTTCCATGATTTCTACTGTTTTAACAAGCTTACTTCCTTGAGGAAGGGTAATGTTGACATCAATCTGTCCAGAGTCTGTTTCAGGAAATCCTTCCTTATTAATATTTTGGTATAAGGAGTAGGAGCCTCCAATTAAGCCAATCATAACTATAAAAGGAATCCATTTATGATAAAGTAGCCAAGTAAGAGACTTAGCATAACCACGCTCAAGTTTGGCAATACTCCTAAAAGCTAGATTTTTAGAGTTGAATTGCTTTTGATCTAGTACAAGTAAAGAAATTACAGGTACCAAAATGATAGATGACAAAAAGGAGAAGCCAATAGCAAAACAGATGGTGTAGGCAAACTCTTTGAAAAAAGCAGCTTGTGTACCAGTTAGCATAATGATTGGAATAAACACCCCTAATGTTGTTAATGTAGATCCAAGCAGGGCGCCAATAACTTCATTGGTTCCTTGTAACGCTGCATCAAATCTGGTCGCACCTTCTTCAAGTTTTCGAGCGATACTCTCGGTTACTACAATGGAATTATCTACTAAAAGACCAATGGCGAGTGCGAGTGCTGAAATGGTAAGAATGTTGAGTGTTAAGTCGGCAAAATACATAGCTGCGAAACTAGCTGCTATAGAAACAGGAATGGAACAAGCCACTACTAATGAAATTCGCCAGCCTCCCATAAAAATGAAAATCACAACAATAACAACAACTAATGCACCAATTGCAGATTGAGAAAGGTTGTTAATGGAGTCGTCGATAGAACGACCCTCATCGGAAAGCACTTGAATTATTACACCTGGAGGTAGAATCTCATTGAGTACAGGAATGGCATCTTTCACTGCGTTTACAATATCAAGAGTATTAGCATCAGAGTTCTTCTGAATGTCTACGGAAACACTATTATTACCGTTCACTTTTATCAAGTTGGTAACTTCGGTAAAGCCATCAGAAACTTCAGCCACATCTTGTATACGTATTGGAATTCCGTTTTCCGATACTTTTATAATTGTATTTTTTATCTCTTCAACATTCTCAAAAGTTGATTCAGCTCTAATACTATAACTAAGGCGATCGGTTATAATGTTACCGATGGGTTGTTGGGAGTTATTTGAGCTCAGAGCATTTTCAATTTCAGAAGGGATTAGCTTATACTGAGCTAGAGCCATTGGAGAAATATCGATATAAATTCGGCGCTCTAAACCACCTTGTGTTTCGGCTGAAGCAAGCCCTTCAATACGTTCTAAGCGGGGTTCAACAAATTCAAGCCCAATGTTCCGAAGTTCGTCGAGGCCTCTGTTAGGCGCAGAAATACTCAATTTCATTATTGGCCGGCTTTCTGGATCAAACTGACGCAGCACAGGCTCTCGGGCTTGAGTTGGAAGCTCATTTTTGATTTGATCAATAGCCTTGCGCACCTTTAATTCTGTCTTGCGAATGTCTGTGCCGTCTTTAAGGCGCAACATTACAAATGCGCTTCCACGGCTAACTCGAGCTTCCAACGACTCAATTCCTTCAATTGCGGAAACGGCGCCCTCAATGGGGTTAACAATTATACGGTTGATATCTTCTGGCGCTACGTTTGCATAACCAGAGGAAATAGCAAGTACAGGAATATTTATTGAAGGATATAGCGTTACGCGTAGATTTGTAAGCGCAAAAATTCCAAAGAATACCACAATCAAGGTTATCATTATAACCGTGATTGGGCGCCTTAAAATTGAATCAGCAACCGTGAATTTTTTCATGAGTTTACCTCTTCCTCATTTGCTAAAGGATCTATTTTATGAATTGAGTCGAAACCAAGCTTTTCTACACCAGAGTTTATCAACATGTATAAACAAGGTACTACAAAAAGCATGAGTACAGTAGACATTGTTAAACCACCAATAACGGTTCTAGCCATTGGACTCCACGTTTCTGAGCCAGAACCAATTTCCATTGCAAGTGGTACCATAGAAAGAATAGTGGTGAACGCTGTCATCAGAATTGGGCGTAAACGTCTAGTTGCACCATCAACAATAGCTAGATGTCTATCCACCCCACGAGCTTGAAGAATCTTGATGTAATCAATCATCACAATACCATTGTTTACCACAATTCCTGTAAGAAGAATGAGACCAACCATAGAAGTTACACTAATTGATGTACTAGTTGCCCAAAGCATAATTAGAACGCCTGTAAGCGCTAATGGAATGGTAAAGATAATAATGAAAGGTTCTACTAAACTTTCAAATTGAGAAGCCATTACCATATATGTTAGAATTCCAGCAATAGCGAACGCAATCATTAAGAAGTTAAATGACTCTGCTTGTTCTTCTGCGGTTCCTGCAACTTCGTATCGGTAACCATCAGGCCATTCAACTTGGTCTAGTAGGATACGAGCCTGTTCTGTCGCAGACTTTAAATCCATTTCGGATAGATCAGCGGTAATCTCCACAACGCGCTCTTGGTTTATACGAAGCACATTTGTTGGGCCTGTATAACGTTGAAGTTGAGCAAGGTTCTTAAGTGGCATCCAATCTCCACTAGGAGTTTGAATCTGGATATTAGCTAAATCAACCGATTGAGATTTATCCATTGGGTCAAGCTCTACAAGAACTTCAAATTCTACACCTTGGTCTACAAAAGTAGTTGCTACACTTCCTTGTACAGCATCACTAACGGCTGATGCAACTTGATTTGTTGTCATACCAACTCGCGAAATTCGTTCGCGATCCATAACTAAACGAAGCTCTGGTCGACCTTGATCGGAAGTGCTAAAAACAGTATTAATACCTTCAATAGAAAGTATTTTTTCTTTTACACCTTCGGCGAGGCCTTTTTTAACCTCAGCTTCGTAGCCAAAAATTTGAACAATCAAACCATTTTCACCATCTGGACTAAGTGGATCGATAACTAATTCTTTTATTTCTACACCAGGTACAATTTCCAGCGCTTTAAGAAGAGAGGATGTGATTGCAAATTGAGTTCTGCTCCGTTCGTCTTGAGAAATGAGTTCTACACGAACAGTACCTTGATATCCTCCAGGGCTATCAGCACCTTCAATACCTTCTTTGTCACCATAATCGGATACCACAAGACGAGCTTCTGGAACTTCTTGCTTGATAATAGCTTCTACTTGCGAAATAGAGCGCTCAATTTCGAATAAGTTTACACCTGGTTCACGCTGCACTTCTAGAGTAAATGCGTTTTCGTCAACACGAGGGAAAAACTCTCCTCCAAGTAAGTAAAAAATAGGTAACGAAGCTGCAAAAAGAATAACAGAAGCGGTCACTATAATGCCACTTTTATTTAGAGCCTTGTCTAAGTTTCGGCTATACCAAGCCTCCATATTGTCGAGTAAACGACTGAAGAAATTGGCAATACTGTTCTTTGCTTCAAAACTTTCAGTAGAATCTTTAAAAAATTGAGAGGTCATCAGTGGGATTAACGTAAGCGCTACCAGAGATGATATAGATAGTGAAAACGAAATAGTAAGTGCCAAATCTCTGAAAAGAAAACCTGCAATACCAGGTACGAATAAAATTGGCAAAAATACAACCAATGTTGTTAATGTAGAAATAACAACAGGAACGGCTACTTCTTTGGCACCTTTAATGGAAGCCGTTAATCGGTCGGCACCTTGCTCTCGGAATCGGAATATATTTTCCAACACCACCACAGCATCATCTACCACCATCCCAACTGCAAGTGTTAAGCCTGAAAGGGAAATGATATTCAAACTTAAGTCGGTGAAATCCATTACCGTAAAAGTAGTAATGATAGATACAGGAATTGAGATGGCAATTATTAAAGCGGAACGGCCACTTCTTAAAAAAGCCAAAAGAATAAGCACTACAAGAACAACGGCCTGAAGTCCTGTAAGCAATAAATTATCTATCGATTGTTCAATAAAGTCTGCTTTATTGGTTAATACATTAATTTTAACATCGTTTGGAAGGCTTTTCTTTATATCATCTAATCCAGCTATAACTTCTCTAGCTGCAGAAACAACGTTGGCGTCGCTTTGGCGATAAACATTAACAATAACTCCGTTTTGTCCGTCTATATTAACGTTGCCTATTGGTTGTGCAATACCATCTTCTATACTAGCAACATCTTTAAGAAGTAGTGCTTGCCCATCTCTTACTGCTATAATGGTGTTTCTTATTTGATCAACATTTTTAAACTCTCCAATTGTTCGAAGTGAATAAACAGTATTTCCTTCTGTAAGTTGCCCAGCAGGAACTTGAATGTTCTCTTGACGCAATTTATTTGAAATATCAGAGATTGAGAGATTATACAATCTCATCTGCTCATTGTTAATTGTTACGTTAATCTGGCGATCTAGCCCTCCAGATGTTTCAGCGGAGGCAATGCCGTTTACACGCTCTAAGCGTTGTTCAAGAACTTGCTTTGCATAAGTTCGTAGCTCACGTGAACTTCTAGCATTTGAAGTTACTGTTAGTACAACAATCGGCTCTTGGTTTGGATCGTAAGAAAATACGAGAGGAGACTCTGCATCATCAGGAATGGAGCGCTCTACAAAGCTAAGTTGTTTTCTAACATCATTCTCAGCTTCGTATAAATCAGTACCCCAATTAAAGTTTAACTTAACAACAGAGGCACCTTGGCTAGAAAGTGAACGGATTTTTCTAATACCAGAAATACTACCAATAGATTCTTCGATTGGACGTGTTACTAAGGTTTCAATATCCTCGGGGGCTACACCTTCGTAACTAGTGTACACCGTAATGGTTGGAAAAGAAACATCAGGGTATAGGTTAAGTCGAAGGTTTTGTAATCCAAAAATCCCAAATCCGATAAGGATAAGAGTAATCATCGTAAAAGTTATCGGGCGGTCTACCGCCAGTTTGGATAAAGATCCCATTACGAACGCCTAGTTTTTTGAAGTTGAATCTGCTGATTGCTCACGAAGCTTTTGCATAAATGCACGGCGTTCCTCAGGGGATAAGCCTTCCATTTGCTTACGTACTTTGGCTTGTTCTTCCTCGCTCATGTTTCCGAAAGGATTAGGGCCACCTGGCTGTCCACCTCCATTTCTTTGGCCACGAACTCTAGGATTAGAATTATCCGCACCATCAATAGTTTGTTGTACAGGTGCAGAAAAACGATCGCCTGTAGCAACTACAATTCTTGCACCATCTTCTAGTCCTTGTTGCCCAATTATGATAATCCTATCATTGGGACGTAATCCGCTAAGAACTTCAATTTTGTCTCCCTGCTCAATGCCCAATTGTAATTCTCTACGTTCGGCAATAGAATCTCCTCTAGATACAAACACCGCATAACTTTTGTTTAAATCGATGGTATTTGACTCAGGGTTAACTACGGTTTCAATTTTTTCAACAAGTGCGCTTCTAGGAACAGTTATTGCTCGTTCTTTAGTAATAATGTTAATTACATTTTCTACTAAAACACCTGGATAAATGGAAGAACCAACTGTATTAAGAGTGATAACCACCTCTCCAAGACCAGTGGTTGCGTCAAGCTGAGGGCTTTTTTTAGATACTACACCGAATGTAGTAGCGTCAGATTCGTTAGATACTCGAAGATTCACTTCTTGGCCAATCGTAACTTCACGCCAGTCTTGCACAGGAACGAAAATCCGTGATTCGTAGCCTGAGGTATTGGCAATCTCAAACAATGCTTGCCCAGAACTAGCAAGATCGCCTTCTTCATAATTTCTAGATACCACAACACCACTAACAGGTGACTTTACTAACGTATTATTGAAGCTCTCTTGTGCTTGAGTTTGAGAAGCTATAGCAGATAGAAACTGTGCATTAGAGCTTCTGAAAGTAGCTAAAGCAACATCATATTCGGCATCACTACTAAGCCCGCGGTCATATAATGATTTTTGACGAGCAAATTGAGTGCTATCTCTTTTAAGAGCAACTTTGCTTTGTTCTAATTGTGATTTTGCTTGGTTTAACTGGTCTTTAAAAGTAGCATCATAAATTTTGGCAAGAACTTGCCCGGTGCGAACGGTATCACCTAAATCAACATAAATTTTAACAATCCTATTACTAACTTGGGGGGCAACTTGAACAACATTCTGGGCTTTTATATTACCATAGGAACGAACTTGTTCAGAAATGGAGCCAATGGTAACGGGCTGAGCTTCAACACTTGTAGTTCGAGTGCCGAAACCACCACCTCCGCGACCGCCAAAACCTTGAGCGCTTTGAGAGTTGTTTTGAGAATCATTATTACTACCGCACCCGATAAAAACTAAAGGCAGAAGGATGACTATTAAAAGAGATTTTTTCACGTCGTTTTGTTTGTTATTTAATTGTGTGAACTAAAACCCAAAGGTCGAGGTTTCGTTCTCTATATTTAAGCTAAGCTTGTAAAAAAACGCAATTCAAAGAATATTTTTACATTATGAAAAGCTTGAATTGATTGCGTAAATTGGACGACAAACCTCACACAAAATCACGCAAGAAAATGAAATTTTTTATCGACACTGCAAATCTAGAAGAAATCCAAGAAGCTAACGACCTTGGTGTTCTAGATGGAGTAACAACGAACCCGAGTTTATGCGCCAAAGTGGGTGTTAGAGACTTTGAGGGGCACATTAAAAAGATTTGTGATATTGTTGAAGGGGATGTTTCTGCCGAAGTGGTTTCTACTACTTATAACGAAATGATTGAAGAGGGGATGAAAATTGCCAAAATCGCAGATAATGTAGTTGTAAAAATTCCACTTATTAAAGATGGTATCAGAGCAATAAAGACTTTTTCTGATCAAGGTATTAAAACGAATTGCACATTATGCTTTTCTTCTACACAAGCACTAATTGCAGCTAAAGCAGGTGCGACTTATATCTCTCCATTTATTGGTCGCTTAGATGATATCTCAACAGACGGTATGCAGTTGATAGAGGACATTGTTGATATTTATGAAAACTATTGTTTCCCAACTGAAGTTTTAGCTGCGAGTATTCGCCACCCAATGCACGTAGTTGCTTGCGCAAAAGCAGGTGCCGATGTTGGGACCATGCCTCTTAGTGTAATTATGGGAATGCTAAATCATCCTCTTACAGATAGTGGCTTAGCGAAGTTTTTATCAGATTGGGACGCTTTACAAGCTAGCTTAAAAAATTAGGCGAATCTTATTTAAAAAAAGGTCTAGTACTTTATAATACTAGACCTTTTTTTATGCTAAGTAATCTAAGATGTCACCTGATAATCCATTTCTGAGAACGAGATGGATTTACCACTTACTTGGCGATAGATAAGCGATCGATTTAATTGGCTTAACTCAGAGCATCCTGCTGCTGTCATTAGTTCCAAGAAATCATGAACAGCTTCCTTTTGATAGTTTTTTACGCGTTCCCATTTATCTTGAACTACTAAACCACGCATAAGACGCTCGTTATTTGTAGCAACACCCGTTGGGCAAGTGTTCTCATGGCATTCTAAGGCTTGTATACAACCAAGTGCTAGCATCATTGCGCGGGCAGAGTTACAAAGGTCAGCTCCTAAACAAAGTGCTTTTAGTATATCAAAACCATCAATAATCTTTGATGATGTTATGATTTTGATATCCTTTTTAAGGTTGTGCTTATTTAACGTGTCGGCTACAAAAATAAGAGCGTTTTCCCACGGCATTCCAACGTGATCTGAAAAGGTAATGGGAGCTGCACCTGTTCCACCTTCAGCGCCATCAACAGTAATAAAATCTGGTTTTATACCAGTTTCAACCATTGCTAGACAAATATCTTCAAACTCTTCTCTACTACCTACGCATAATTTAAACCCAACTGGTTTTCCATCAGATAAATCTCTTAGTTTTTGAACAAATTCTAAAAGTCCTTTGGCAGAATTAAAGGCAGAATGACCGGGAGGAGATAAAACCATGGTATGTGGAACTACACCTCTAATACGAGCTATTTCCTCGTTGTTTTTAGAAGCCGGTAAAATACCACCATGCCCAGGTTTAGCACCTTGAGAAAGTTTTATCTCAATCATTTTTACTTGAGGAATGGCGGCAGTCTCCTTGAACTTTGATTCTGAAAATGTTCCGTCATCAGCGCGGCAACCAAAGTATCCTGTACCTATTTGATAGGTGATATCTCCACCCATTTTATGATAATCAGAAATACTTCCTTCTCCTGTGTTATGATAAAAATTACCAGCTTTAGCACCCAAATTAAGAGCTTTGATGGCGTTTTTACTAAGTGAACCAAAACTCATCGCAGATACATTTAGTAAGCTAGCAGAATAGGGCTGTTTACAGTCTGGCCCACCAACTAGAACTCTAGGTGTTTCGATAGGCATTTGTGCAGGATAAATAGAATGCTTGACCCACTCCATTCCTTCTTTTTGTAAATCGTGTTCTGTACCAAAGGGATGGGATCGATTATCTAGCTTTGCACGTGAATAAATATAGGTGCGTTGGTTTCTATCTAATGGTTTTCCTTCTGTGTCTGACTCAACAAAATACTGACGGATTTCGGGACCAATACCCTCCAGTAAATATCTGAAATGCCCAACAATGGGGAAATTCCGAAGAATAGTGTGTTCTTTTTGAAGCACATCGTACAAGCCAATAATAACAATGATGATACCAAGACCGATTAGGCTCCAGATAGGGAAAATAAAGAGGAGATAGAATAGCACGAAAGTACCCGCTAGGGCAAAAATAAAACGTAGTACGTGTTTCATAGAGAGATGGTTTACTAATTTAAATCGAAAAAGGATAAATAAAATCTAAGAGGTGTGATAGAATACTTCAGCGATGAATAAAAAGAACTGATGGGCTACTAAGAACGTTCAATTTTCTGTTGAATGTGAAATTTAATATGAGAAAACCATTCCTGCTTTAAAATGCTTAATACAATACTGTCTCTTCTGCCATCTAAACTTGCACAGTTTTGCCTTAGAACACCTTCTTGAGTACAGCCAATACTTTTCATTGCAGCAATACTTCGCTTATTATTGAAATCAGCCCTAAACTCAACTCGTTCTACTCCAATAACCTCGAAGGCAAATTCGAGCATAAGTAATTTGCAGTGCCTGTTTAATCCAGTTCCTTGAAATTTCTTCCCATACCAAGTGTAACCCAATTGAACAGTATTATGCTTTTTTTGGTAATCATAGAAACGGGTGCTTCCTGCATATTCACCAGTTCGTTTGTCAAATACTATAAATGGAAAAGAGGTCTCCTCAGACTTATTTTGAAGAGCTGCCCCAATATAGTTTTTGAGATTCTCTAAACCATTGGCAGGGGTGAGCGAGTATTGCCAAAGTTCGGGTTCATTAAGCGAAAAGCCTTTTAAGTACTTAAAGTCATCAGCTGTGAGAGGCCGAATTAGCACAAAATCATTTTCTAGAAAATAATCAGCATTAAAATCGAAAGTCGACATATGGCAAGAACCTTATATTAGTTTCAATTTTAAAATGAAGAATTTGCTGTATAATTCAAAAGCTAACTTTGTGGAATTAGCTTTTGAGAAACCGACTTATAAGGTGTTTGAGATAGCTTTTATTTTTTCACAAATTTTGTCAAAATAACAATCTGTTGACCATTTACACGGCCTTCAATATGTTCCACATTGTCATAAACTAAAGAGATGTTTCGTACTGGAGTTCCTCTTTTTGCGGTAAAGTTTGCACCTTTTACATTAAGGTCCTTGATTAGGACAACAGTGTCACCCGATTCGAGCACAGCGCCGTTACTATCAACATGTTTGGCTGAGTCTTCTGGGTTTTGTTCTGCAACTGTTTTCTTTGCCCAAGCCAGAGTTCCTTCATCTAGATAAAGCATGTCCAGCAAATCGAGAGGCCAACCTTCACCGCGTAAATCGTTTAGGATTCTCCAAGCAGTTACTTGCACAGCTGGATTAGGATTCCACATACTATCATTCAAACATCTCCAATGATTCGTGTCTATGGCGTCTGGAGCTTCAACATTATTAAAGCACGTTTCACATAAAAGTACGCTGTCATCTAATGTTTCTGTAGAAGATGGTGGTACTGCATAGGCTTGCAAATTTTCTGTGCTTGCACAAAGTTCACATTTTGATTCGCTACGATCTAAAAGAAGTTGTTTTATGCTCATTGAGGAATTCCTGAAATAATATAAATTGTGATGCTGTACCAGAATTAAGGTGTTCTGGTAATTGAAGCATCAAATTAAGGCTTTTAGAAGTATAAAGCCTTTTTATAATAAGCAAAAAACAGTATTAACGTTTTTTTGGTCTAAAGCTCTTTCGTGCAGCGGTGCTAGTGCTTGAATTACGATTTCTAGGAGCTCGAGAGCTTTTTGAACGCTGTTGCTTTGCAGGCGGTGCTACATCTTCTGAGCCATCATCAACAAAAGGGTGGTCAGTAACCACAGGAATTTCTTGTCCAATTAACTTTTGAATGTCGCGGAGTAAAGGTTTTTGCTCAAAGTCGCAGAACGACATTGCCACACCACTTGCTTTGGCTCTTCCTGTTCTTCCAATACGATGTACATAAGTTTCGGGCACGTTAGGTAAGTCGTAGTTAATAACTAGCGAAAGTTCAGAAACATCAATTCCACGCGCCGCAATATCGGTTGCTACAAGAACTTTAATATCGCCACTCTTAAATCCTGCAAGCGCACGTTGGCGTGCTCCCTGAGACTTATTCCCATGAATAGCATCAGCATTGATTCCTGACTTGTCAAGAAATTTGACAATCTTATTAGCGCCATGTTTAGTTCTAGAGAACACCAAAGCAGAGTCAAAGTCTTCTGTTTTAAGAAGGTGAATCAATAAACTAGTCTTATATTTTTTAGTAACCAAGTATAAGAGTTGATCTACTTTTTCGGCGGTTGCCTGTTCTGGTTTTACAGTAACCTTTTCTGGATTGCCCAATATTTTTCCAGATAGACTAACAATATCAGAAGGCATAGTTGCAGAAAAGAACAAGGATTGACGCTTGTTAGGAAGCTTTGCTATGATTTTTTTAATATCGTGAATAAAGCCCATATCTAGCATGTGGTCAGCTTCATCAAGTACAAAGTATTTTATATCTCTTAAAGAAATGAACCCTTGTGACATTAAGTCTAATAAACGGCCAGGAGTAGCAACTAAAACGTCTACTCCTCTACGGAGAGCTTTGGTTTGAGAGCCCTGCTTAACTCCACCAAAAATAACGGTGTTTCTAATACCTGTAAACTTACCATATGCAGTAAAGCTATCGGCAATTTGGATAGCTAATTCTCTGGTAGGAGTTACGATAAGGGCTTTTACCTTACGTTGAGCGCGGTCGTCTTCTTTCTCATTAAAAAGGTGTTGTAAAATAGGAATTGCAAAAGCTGCTGTTTTTCCTGTTCCTGTTTGAGCACATCCTAATAAATCTTTTCGAGATAGTAATATTGGAATAGATTGTTCTTGAATAGGAGTTGGGTGGGTGTATCCTTGAGCTTCAAGTGCTTTCAGGATGGGGTCGATAATATCTAGTTCTTTAAAAGTCATTCTTTGGTTTGTAAATGCAGTAATACTGCTGAAAAATTTGGCTTGATTGATTAATATGATTCTAAGTCACGATAGATAACTAGAGACCTTCAAGGGGTGAAGTAGAGTGTTAGTTAACTAATAAAATCATGTGCCGGAAAGAAATGCTTGATAGAAATTAACCGGCTTAATATACATTGGTGTTAATTCAACAAGGAGAGTTTTAAAGAAACGCTACTTGTGTTAACAT
Source organism: Balneola sp. (assembly GCA_048267905.1). Classification (GTDB taxonomy): domain Bacteria; phylum Bacteroidota; class Rhodothermia; order Balneolales; family Balneolaceae; genus Balneola. The sequence continues at coordinate 13,754 of JBLWWM010000015.1, read as the reverse complement.
TAAAAGGGGTGTCACGTGGATATAAATGAAAAAAGCCCATCAATATTGATAGGCTTTTCTTTTGCAAAAAAATTAATGAGTAAGTATTAAATTACTTTGACATTTACTGCATTCAATCCTTTTTTACCTTCCTTAAGTTCGAATTCAACGGTATCGCCTTCGCGGATTTCGTCGATTAATCCAGAAGCGTGTACGAAGTATTCTTGTTTTGATCCGTCTTCACTGATAAATCCAAAACCTTTAGATTCATTGAAGAATTTTACTGTGCCTTTATTCACTATATCTTACTCATTATTTTAAATTAATTATGCTATTTGAATAGCATAGGGTAAAAGATACTATTATTAATTTTCATTTAATAACTTTTTTGTATTAAACCCTAAAGAAGTGTGCGAATTCATTGATTTTTTTTGTTCAAGTAGTGGATAATAGGCTAAATGCTTCTTTAAACGTGGTTTTTAAGAAAACTCATGAGAAAGAGTGATTTAGCTAAAAGGCGAAATAAATGGAATGGAAAGCAAAGAAAAGTAAAAAATTAAAGGAGTTTTGAGAATTTATTTTATTGGAACCCAAACTTCTTCTTCAGACTCTGGGTTGTCAAATCCCAGGTATTTATCGCCCAATTTTTCAAAGTGTGGTTGATGGTTAATACTGTACCCAGAGTTTGGAAGCCATTTCTGATAGATGAAATTAATTGTATTTTGAAAGTTGTCAAGCGTACCCTTGTGAATAAAGACAGCGTATTTTCCACCCTCAATTTCTAATCTCTCCATGGTTTCGAGGATTGTATTAAACTGGATGACTGGTGCAGCTGCCCAATACTCGAATACAGTTTGAGGGGTAAACTCATTATAAGAGAGGGGCTCTTTGTAAATTTGAACAGAGTAATTTTGGTTGTTAGCTAAATTCGAAATCTGATTTCTCTGAGGCATGAATTTTTGCCAAAGTTGATGCGATTCAAAATTTTCGAGCGAAGTTTGGATGCGCATACCGACTAACTTTAAGGGAGGTAGTTGAGTGATTTTAGGCGTCATAATCTTTATAAATTTTAGGTTTTAAGGTGCTAAAAGAATTAAGGATTTCATAATCATTATTTGTTTTAAATAGCTGTATATTTAAGGCTCTCAAAATTTCATTTATAAACACGTTAATGTCACAACAGCTTAGAAATATTGCCATAATTGCTCACGTAGATCATGGTAAAACAACCCTAGTAGATCAAATCCTTAAACAAAGTGGAACTTTTAGGGATAATCAAGAAGTAGAAGATCGAGTAATGGATTCCGGCGATATAGAGAGAGAACGCGGAATTACGATTAGCTCTAAGAACACTGCTGTGCAGTGGAAAGGCACCAAGATCAATATTATTGACACTCCTGGTCACGCCGATTTTGGTGGAGAAGTAGAGCGAATCTTAAAAATGGTAAACGGCGTAATCCTTTTGGTTGACGCTGCTGAAGGCCCGCTTCCTCAAACCAAGTTTGTGCTCCGTAAGTCATTAAGTCTTGGATACAGACCTATTGTAGTTATAAATAAAATTGATCGTAAGGATGCTCGCCCAGACGCAGTGTTAGACGAAGTTTTTGATTTATTTGTAATGCTAGACGCTACCAATGAGCAGTTAGACTTCCCTGTGTTGTACGCAATTGCAAAAGAAGGTAAGGCAAAATTTAGTTTAGACGAGGAGGGTGAAAACCTATCTCCGCTTTTAGATACTATTGTATCTCATGTGCCTAGCCCAGATCAGCCTCTTGATAAAACATTCAAAATGCTAGTAAGTAGTATTGATTGGAATGATTATGTAGGTCGTATTGCTGTTGGTAGAATTGAGCAAGGTTCTGTTAAACTAAACCAAGAAGTGGCTTTAGTTACAGGAAAAGGTGTTCAGAAAATGAAAGGCCGTGCTACAAAAATATTCACTTTTAATGGTCTGCAAAGAGAGCCGGTTGAAGTAGCTCTTGCTGGCGATATTGTTGCATTAGCAGGTTATGATACAGTAAATATAGGTGATACTCTTACTGCGGCCTCAGATCTTACTCCTCTTGAATATGTAGATTTAGATAAGCCAACTATTGCTATGTATTTCAGAGTAAATAACTCTCCGTTCGCAGGAAAGGAAGGGGATTATGTTACTTCAAATATGATCAAAGATCGTTTAGAAAGAGAAACGAGATCTAATGTTGCAATGAAAGTAGAGCCAACAGACAGTCCTGATGCTTATAAAGTTTCTGGTCGTGGTGAGTTACAGATGGCTATTCTAATTGAAACCATGCGTCGTGAGGGATTTGAATTCGCGGTTTCACGCCCGGAAGTATTATTGCAAGATCATGATGGCGTAATTCATGAGCCTGTTGAAGAAGTAGTAGTTGATGTACTTACTGATTACAGTAACAAAGTAATAGACAACTTGCAGAAGCGAAAAGGTATAATGCAAGGAATGAGCCAGGAAGGTGAGAACAACCGGATTGAGTTTAGAGTACCTTCTCGTGGATTAATTGGCTTTAGAGGCGAGATGCTAACTGAAACTCGTGGTACAGGTATTATGCACCAGCAGTTTGATGGTTACGAGCCTTACGCAGGTGAAATACCGGGAAGAACTCGTGGAGCATTAATCGCTCTAGAATTGGGTGACGTTACAGGTTACGCTTTAGAAGGTGTGCAAGATAGAGGTTCATTTTTTATAGAGCCAGGTGATCCTGTTTATGCGGGAATGGTAATTGGTAGTAATAACCGTAGTGATGATATGGTTGTTAATGTTGCTAAGAAGAAAGCTTTAACAAACCATAGAGCTTCTATTACAGCTGATGCAATTCGAATTTCTCAAGCTAAAAAAATGAGTTTGGAAGAGTGTATTGAATTTATCGGAAATGACGAGTTGCTCGAGGTGACACCAAAAAGTTTAAGAATTCGTAAAAAATTCTTAGATCACAATGAGCGAAAGCGTGAAGAGAAGAAAAAAGTAACTACTTAGTTTAAAAAAAGGCATCCTATTTCTAGGGTGCCTTTTTTATTTGTCTATGAATGTGATTAAATCATGTTCCGTGATTAGTATTGATTCACGATTAGAACTATTTCTTCTCAATATTGTAAAGAATCACTGCTTGGTGAACTCTACGTATAGGAGTGGAGGATAATTCAGATTTTGTTGATTATAATCCTAGCCAGTTTTTGAGTTATCATTCTGCTTTTTTAAAGCGGTAAGAAATTCTTTATTTGTTACTCTGCATGACTGGCAAGCATTGAATACTTCTCCATTAATTTTAGCCGTTGATAATTGAACCACGTATTGCCCTACGGGCCTTAATTTGCCTTCAGTAGAGTTGCAATAGTCGCAACTTCTTACTGTATTTGTTTCTGTCCCTTTTGTCATTTTCCCAGCGAATTTTTAATTACCCAAAATTATTTTGTCCTTTTTCAATCTACTGCATGTTAGCTAGAAATTCCATAGCTATTGAGTTTTTGTGGATAATTAATATTTAATCTTTAAGCACTATAAATATTTAAAAACTGAATGAATATAGGCTTGAATAAACGGGTAGAGTTTGAAATTCTGAAATATTGTGTGGTTAGAAAGAATTATATCGGGGTATTGAAAATATTTTACGAAAAGTATATTTTGTAAAAAAATGAAAACATGTGTTAATTTTGAGAATAATTTTAGGGCTTATTGATGTTTAAACATTAAGTTTTTAACTGTGTTAATATTTAATCTAATATTTTTAATTAAAGTCAATACATAATAGCTAATGGGGAGGTGTTTATGTTAAAAGATAAATCCTGTTTGGTGTTTGGAGTGCGCGTTTGAATGTATATAATTGGAACAAGTGGATATATCATCTGCCTAAATACAGCATAAAATTCAATTTAATTAATCAGCAATATGAAATGTAATCTTATACACTGTAAGAAAGAGGTATTACTATTTATCTTTTTGCTTATACCCAGTTTGATTTTTGCACAAGGTTCGATAAAAGGAACTGTTACGGATGCACAGACGGGTGAGCCTCTAGCAGGAGTGAATATCGTAATATCTGGAACGCAAACAGGTTCTCCAACTAATGGAGAAGGAGAATACGAGTTAACTGATGTTAACGCGGGCACCTACAATATAGAAGCACGTTACATTGGTTACGAAACAATTACTAAAGCGGTAACCGTAGTAGATGGGCAAGTTTCTACGTTAAATTTTGAGTTTTCGTTAGCTACTACGCTTCTTGATGATGTTATTGTGACAGCATTAGGAATTTCTAGAGAGCAAAGATCTATTGGTTATTCAACACAAATAGTAGATGGCGAAGATTTATCACTAACCAAAGAGAAAAATGTATTGGGTTCTTTAGCAGGAAAAGTTGCCGGTGTCCAAGTGGTAGGCTCTTCAGGAGCAAGCATGGGTGGAACGCAAAAAATTAAAATTCGTGGCGTTAATTCTATCAATGGTGGCGATCAACCTCTTATTGTTGTTGATGGGACTCCAATTTCAAACGCAAACTTTGCTGGCAGTACTGGTAGAGATTATGGAAACCTTGCTCAGGATATTAACCCTGAAGACATTGAATCTGTGAACATACTAAAAGGTCCAGCAGCTTCTGCACTTTATGGAATTAGAGGTCAGTTTGGTGTGGTTATGATTACCACAAAAAAAGGTAAAAAAGGTGTAGATAAATTTACTGTTGAGTTTAGCAGTGCTCTTTCTTTCGAAAAAGTAGGGAACATTATGCCTTATCAAAATCTATATGGTGCGGGCTCAAGCCAAACATGGTCTACGTTACCAAATGGCGATAAGTATGTACGCATGATTGATGAAAGTTGGGGACCGAAGATGGATGGAACATTAGTTCGCCATTTCAATAGCTTTTATTCACAAGATCCTGAGTATGGGCAATTAGCACCATTTAGCCCTCAGCCTGATAACATTAAAGATTATTATGAAACAGGCACAAACTTTAGCCAAGGTGTTACTATTTCTGGTGGTGGTGAAAAATCAAATTTCAGACTTAGTTTTAACAACACTAACATTGGTGGTGTTGAGCCGAATACTTTTCTAGATCGTAATAACGTGGGCGTTAGTGCCGGTGTTGATGTAAACGAAAAATGGAGATTCTCTACTAATATAAACTTTGCGACTAATAGTGCGCGTAGACCTAGCCAAGGTGTTGAATCTGGTTCAAGATATTTTGGACAGTGGTTTGAGCGTAACTTGGATATGAACAGACTTAAAGACTACAAGTATGACGATGGAACCTTTTTACACTGGAATTTGAGAACACCAAGTTCATCAACAGGTGAGATTTCTAACTTGTCTCCACTTTATTTTAATAACCCATATTTTAATGCATACGAAAATACTTCTGAAGATAGAAGGGATCGTTTGTTCGGAGATGTTGGTGCTACATATAAAGTGATGCCGAATCTTGTTGTTAGTGGTTTTATTCGTACAGATATGTACACTCAAAACATTGAAGGCAAAACAGCTTTTGGCGGTACTGATACTCCTGGTTATTCTGTTGGTAAATATCAGAATAAAGAAATGAACTACGAATTAATGGCACAGTATGATAAGAGATGGGATGAAATATCATTGAGCGCTACCCTTGGTGGCAACGCTTATGATAGAAGATACTCGTACATCTCTCAATCTACTGTTGGGGGGCTTTCTTCTCCAGGATTTTACAATATTGATGCTTCTATAGATCGCCCAAATACAAGTTCGTATCTATTAGAGAAAAAGGTATTAAGTGCTTATAGCTTGGTTTCTTTAGGTTACCAAGATACTTACTATGTAGATTTTTCACTCAGAAATGATAAGTCTTCAGCGCTTCCTAAAAATGATAACTCATACTGGTATTACTCTGCCTCTGGTAGTTTTGTATTTAGTGAACTGATAGATTGGGAGCCACTAAGTTTTGGTAAATTAAGACTTAGTTATGCAAAAGCAGGTTCTGATTTGAGTCCATATCAAACAACTCCAGTTTATACGGTAGGTACAAATTATGGTTCTACAAGTACGTTGAGTGTACCAAACACGCTAAATAATCCTAATATTAAGCCATCATTTACACATTCATATGAAGGCGGGGTTGATGTGAGATTGTTTAACAGACTTGGTTTAGAGGTTACTTATTACCTCCAAAGAAATGAAGACCAAATCATTAACCTAGATGTTTCAGGAACTAGTGGCTACAGTGCTACCACTATAAACGCTGGTTTAATTGAAAATAAAGGGATCGAAATAAGCCTTAATGGGACACCTATTGAAACTAAAGACTTTGTTTGGGATGCTTCTTTCAATATTAGTAAAAACCAAAGTGAAGTAGTTGAGCTTTACCCTGGTATAGAAGTTTACCAATATAGTTCTACTCGGTACTCTAGTGTTTCTACTTATTTAAATTCATATGAAGGTGAGGCGTTTGGTACTTTAGTTGGCCAAGCTTACGAAAGAGACCCTGCTACAGGGAAAATTCTCTTAGATAATAATAACTTACCAATGTACACAGATGCTACTCATAACTTCGGCAGTGTAATGCCTGACTTTACAGGTGGTTTCCAAAACACGTTTAGTTATAAGGGCTTTAACTTAGGCGCTATGATTGACTTCCAAGTTGGGGGTAAATTCTTTAGCCGTTCTAAATCCCTTGCGGATAGAACGGGACTTTCAAAAGAGTCTGCCGAAATTAATGACAAAGGCTTTAATGTTAGAGATGATGTTGCTGATGGTGGTGGTATAAAAGTTAATGGAATCTCCAATGCTACAGGCCAAGAAGTAACAGCTTATGTTGACGTGAAAGCTTACTACAATGTTGTTGCACGTCGTATAGCTGAGGATTATATCTACGATGCGTCGTATGTGAAGCTTCGTGAAATTCGTTTAGGTTACGACCTTGGAACAGATTTAATGAGCAAGCTTCCTTTCCAGAATGTAAGAGTAGGTTTAATTGCGCGTAATCCATTCACTATTTGGCAAGATGCACCTGCTGGTTTAGACCCATCAGAACTATCTACAGGTAGCCAATCTATTAGCTGGTATGAATCTGGCCAGCTCAATACTGTGCGTTCGTACGGTATCGATATAAACATCACTTTTTAAGGATTTTAATTATGAAGAAATTATATATAACACTTATAGCACTCTTTTTAGTAGCTAGCTGTGATATTTTAGAGTTTGACGACTCTATTAATAACAGCCCTAATTCCCCAAGTGAGGCAGCTGCACAACAGCTTTTAGCAAACGCTATGATGTCTCTTTCAGGTATAAGTTCTAGCACTACTGGTGAGTTTTTAGGACAATACTTATCTGAAACACAGTATGTGGTAGCATCACAGTATCCAACTGGAGGCTCAAGCTTTTACGGATGGTATCAAGGTCCACTCATAAATATTGAATCAGTATTAACTGGTGAGTTCAAAACGGTGACTTCAGAAAACCAATTAGCAGTAGCTAAAATTCTAAAGGCTTACTACTTCTGGCATCTTACCGATAGATGGGGAGATGTACCATTTACTGAATCACTAAAAGGTGGCGAGAATATCACACCTGTTTATGATACACAGCAATCTATTTACAACAATCTTTTTACTTTGTTGAAAGAAGCTGACGCACAAATAGATGTTACTGGCACTCTTCCAAGCGACTTGATTTACTCTGGTGACATGAGCAAGTGGAAAAAGCTGGGTAATACCATTCGTCTGCTGATGGCATTACGTTTATCTGAAGTTGACGCTGTAAAAGGTAAAGCTGAATTTAACCTAGCAATAACGGCTGGTGTTATGAGTTCAAACAGTGACAATTTTGCATATAATCATTTAGCTGATGCAAACAACCAAAACTACTGGTATGGCCAAATAGAAGTTGATGGTAGAGAATGGTGGGCACTTACAAAAACTTTGGTTGACTTGATGGAACCTTACAGCGATCCACGATTAGCTGTTTATGGAGACCCTGCAAGAACAAGTGGAAACTATGTTGGTTTACCAATTGGTTCTGCAGCAGCAGCAGCAAATACTGAAGCATTCTCACTATTAGGTTCTGCTATTAGAGCACAAGATGCACCTGTTTATTTGGTTACCTATGCACAGGTTCTTTTTGCAAAAGCTGAGGCAAAAGAATTGACTTGGATTACTGAAGATACAGAAACCAATTACAATGCTGCTATTGAGCAATCTTTCTTGCAGTGGACTGGTAGTACAAATGGCCTTGCGGCTTTTATGGCTGACCCAGATATTGCATTTGATGCTGCAAGTGCTGTAGAGCAAATTGCTACTCAGCGTTATGTACATTTGTTTATGCATGGCTATGAGGCTTGGGCAGAATGGAGAAGAACAGGTTTCCCTGCATTCGCTCTTTCAGCAGGAAATGCTGTACCTCTGAGACAAAGCTACACTGAAACAGAGTCGTTTAATAATACTGAGAATTATAACGAAGCTGTTCAACGTCAGTTTGGGGGTACCGATGGTATTTACGAAGCTCTTTGGTGGGATAATTAAACGTATAGACACACATAAGTAAGCTTGTTAAAGCCCGTTTTGTGTATTCAAAACGGGCTTTTTTTGTAGAGTATAGTGAGGGGAGAATTGGTGGGGCATTGTGAGTGCTGTATGAAATTCCTCAACTAGAGTTCGAAAATAAAAAACCCCCAGCTATTTCAAACTGGGGATCAATCTCTCTTAACTATCGTGTCTTTTGTAGTGTGCTAAATGAAAGCGTTTACTTTCTATAGCAGGTGTGTACCCCTTTTGTCCTCTCCCCTAAGAGAGAAACTGTACATCTTTTTCTATTCCTAACGCCCAAAAAATAGTGAAACACACATAGAATTCACTTATACTATCGTATCTATAATTTAAAGTATTGTATCAGATTTGGTTTTATGCGGGGGATAAAAGTTTTTACGATATGTATAGGCTTGGTTTGTTCATCTCAGGTCGAAGCATTCCAAGGGAAGCAAATTCCATTTAGTTGGGATGATTTATCTAATCAGTATTTAGTTAGAAATTTTACAGTTGATGATGGCTTACCTATTAACTCCATCAATTACGTAGCACACCATGGTGATGGGTATGTTTATATAGCCACAAATGATGGGTTAGCTCGCTTCGATGGAGATCGGTTTTTTGTATTTAATACTTCCAACTCCAAAAAAATGCAAAGCAATAGAATTAAGTGGGTAGGTAGTGGAAATTCAAATGAACTTTGGTTTCTTGATATAAGCGAGAACTTGTATCGTTTAAAGAATGGTGTTGTAACTTGGTTTCAAGGAGAAGAAAAGTATAAAGATCTAAAAATACAGAAAATAGATTGGTTTGATGACGGACGCGTAATTATTACTTCGAGTAAAGGGTTTTTAATTCAAAATAATAACGGTGAATGGGTACAAGAGGGTAATGCAGAAACTCCAATTCAAAACAGCTTTGTTTTAGATGGGAAATCAATTTCATTTTTTAATAATAATGGATATCAGAATCTGTTTAACGGCACTGTTACCAAGCAAATTAGTTCAGCAGATTTACTGCTAAAAGAAGATGAGATATTTAATGTAATTCGCACCAAAGATGGAATGACTTGGTTTTTAGGTAATGAGAGTGAATTGTTACGTATCGATAAAAAAAACAATCAAACACTTTATGACTACAAGGAACTCGGAAAGTTTAGATTTTGGGATCTGAAAGAACTTAATAGCAATGAATTAATTATTAGTACAAAAAAAGGTTATTTGATTTTTAATAGGCAAACAGAGTCCTTCACAAAGACTGTATATGTGTCAGAATCGGAGCCCTATTTTGAGGATAATGCATGGGTTGTGGTAAATGATAGATTAATAACTAAAGTTGGAGGAAAGGTATTTATAGACGGTGAAAAAGTCTTAGAATCGGATAAGCCGATTCCGTTTTTGACGGTTGGTAAGGAAGGTGAAATTTGGGTGGCAACGAATGGCGATGGGCTGTATCAAATACATCAGAAAAAATTGATAACTATTGGTAATGAAGCTTACCGTGGCTTAGAGAATATTTATGGAATAGTTGAAGATGAGGGAAACATATGGCTTGCTAGTTATGAGAACAACGTTTTCAGAATTAATGACTCTACAATAACTAACTGGAATGTTGAGAACAGCAAGCTAGATTACATGTATTTCCGATCTGTTTATGTTAATAATGAAGGAATCACCTACGCTGGAAGTTATAATTTATGGGTGTTTAAGGACGAAGATTGGAGTTTAATCCCAAGTTTTGAACCAGGATACGAACAGATAGATGCATTATATCAAGATCGTAATGGACACTTTTGGGTGGGTACTGATGAAAATTTATTTAGACTGAATGCTGAACACAGAGAAGTCTTTAGAGATGTTAACGGGGCTGGTTTAACTAACGTAAAAACAATTCAAGAAAATAGGGAAGAGCTTGTTGTTGCAACAGTTGAGTATGGTATTGCAATTCTGTCGAAAGATCATGAATTCCGATTTGTTACCACTCAACAAGGATTGAGCAGTAATTTGATCAGAGACATTTTCATTGCAAGTTCAGACACTTTTTGGGTTGCCACAGAAGATAGAGGTTTGAATAGAGTGATATTTAATCAAGAAAAAGTAGTAACAGAAGTAAAAATAATTACATCTGAAGATGGGTTAGTAGACAATTCTCTTCATAGGATAATAAAAGATGAGTTTGGTTATTTTTGGATTAACGCAAACAAAGGAATAATGCGAGTTCATGAAAAAGCACTAAATGCTTTTTTAGATGGAAAAAGTAAAGATGCACAAATTCAAATTTATGGGAAAAGAGATGGGCTGTTGAATGTGGAAGGAAACGGTGGTGTACAAAGTGCGGGAATACTTACTAAGGATGGGAAATTATTGCTTCCTAACCAAGATGGAATTGTATATACGCGACCAGAATGGTTTTTGACAAGTAGTGAAAGAACGCTTACCAGCCCAATTTTTGAATCTATAAACTATAGAGGGAGTAGCCAGCTTCTGTATGGAAAAGAGAGCTTAACATTGCCCAAAAATGTCAGAGATATTCAAGTGAAGGTTACCATACCCACATTTAAAGAGGCTCAAAAAATGGAGCTTGAATATAGAATTGATGAGGTTAGTGAACAATGGCAAAAGGCAGGTACAGACCGCTTGGCGATATTTACGAATTTACCTGCTGGCGACCATACATTAAGGGTAAGAGGAAGGTTAAAAGGTGGAAGTAAATATTCTGTAAGTACTATTGTAATAAAAGTACCTGCTTTTTTCTACGAGACCGTATGGTTTATAGTGACAATGGCAGTGGTATTTATTTTTTGCCTAGGTTGGGGATTAGAATTGATTCTTAAACGTGCTAAGAATAGAGAAACGAAACTAAATAACATTGTAACCGAGAGAACCAAAGAACTGGTACTCGAAAAAGAGAAAACCGAACAAGCACTATATAGAATCCAAAAGCTTGATAAAGCAAAATCTCAGTTTTTCACAAATTTCACTCACGAATTAAGAACACCACTTTCACTAATTCTGAATCCAATTGAAGATGTACTAGCTAGCGAAGAAGTATTTCATACAAAAAGTGAAAGCAGAGACTCTTTGGCTATTGTAAAACGAAATGCCATCCGGCTAAAAGACTTGGTAAATCAGTTGCTCGATATATCTAAACTAAATGCAGGAGAGCTTAAGCTCAAGTTTGAGCTCGTTGATATTGTATCCCTCACTAAGCAGATTGCCGCCCAGTTTGAGCATGCTTTTGCAAAGAAAGAGATTGAATTTAAAATAACACAAACAGTGCCTATACCATCTATTTACATAGATGGTAATGCGTGGAATCATATATGTACCAATTTATTTGGTAATGCTCTGAAATTCACTCCTAATAATGGTTCTATTTCTTTAGACTTTGCAGAAACAAATAACCAAATGGTAGAAGTTATAATTAAGGATTCTGGTATAGGAATAAGTGAACAGGATCTTCCTTTTATCTTTGATACCTACTACCAAGGGGAAACAACAATCACAAAAGCTGGGGGTACGGGAATTGGATTAGCCTTAGCAAAAGGCTTGGTTGAAAGAATGGGTGGTGAAATAACGGCAAGTTCCAAAGAAGGGGTTGGAACCATATTTCGAATTCAACTAAAAGTGGGTAAAGTACATATCTCGCCAACAGATGCAATTAAAATAGTACAGCACACAGTAAATGTGAAAGACCTAACCCTAGAGGAAAAACCATCACTTCCAAAAACTAAGAGAGCACCCAAAAAAAAGGGCAAAAAGAAAAATATAGAAAGCAAAAAAGTGCTTTTGGTTGAAGATAATGAGGATTTTAGAGCTTATTTAAGTTCTGTTATCGGTGCCGATTATAATATTGAAGTGGCAACAAATGGAAAAGAAGGTCTTGAAGTACTAGCATCATTCAACCCTGATATTATAGTCTCGGATATTATGATGCCCGAAATGGATGGATACGAGATGATGAAATCAATACGAGGTATTGAAGAGTTTAAAAATATACCGTTCATATTTCTAAGCGCAAAAGATAGCGCTGTAGATATAGAAGTTGGGCTGAATATTGGTGCAGATATTTACCTCCCCAAACCTGTAGATAATAAAGTACTACTTACGCAAATAAAGGTGCTTTTAAGGAGAGAGGAAAATCTAAGGTATAATTCTCAAATAAAGTTGAATGAGGCCGTTCCACAGCTTGTTAAAGATGTGAGAGAAATTATACAGAGGCACTTGGGCAATCCTGACCTTAACATCGAACTCATAGCAGAGGCTATTACAATGAGTAAGCCAACCTTGTATAGAAAGTGGAGGGGAAAAAGTGACGAAAGTATCAATCAAGCTATAACAAGACTTAGGTTTGAAGAAGCAATAAAACTTATTGAGGAAGAAGGTCTAAGTATTTCTGAGGCTATCTATTCGGTAGGGTATAAACATCTTTCTTACTTCTCAAAAGCTTTTAAGAAGATGTATGGAGTGCCACCGCAGGAATATTTTAAAAGAAAGAAGTCTACTAAAAAGGAAACAAATAAATAGTAGAAAGTCTGTTCCTCAAAACTATATCAATCATAAGAGAACTTTTCCATAGTAGATTTTTTAATTTGGGTACACAATGAGAAGGTTGAAATCCTCACTTCACATTATTCACTGCTCAAATCACCACCCAAGCATAAATTCATTCAAATTTCACATTCCGTAACTATAGTATACTATATAGTTACAAAAAACAGGAATGGGGAATTACCATGAAGCGAATTATTCGAACTATGGACGGAAATGAGGCAGCTGCTCACGTCGCATTTAAAACTAATGAAGTAATAGCCATCTACCCAATCACTCCGGCTTCCCCGATGGGCGAATGGGCCGATATGTGGAGTGTTAAGAAACAGAAGAATATATGGGGTGATATTCCCAAAATTGTAGAAATGCAAAGTGAGGGTGGTGCCGCCGGAACGGTTCATGGTTCACTTCAAAATGGAGCATTGACAACTACCTTCACTGCTAGCCAAGGGCTCCTTCTCATGCTCCCGAATATGTATAAAATTGCAGGCGAGCTTACTCCAACGGTGTTTCATATTGCGGCTCGTTCTATAGCAACGCAAGCTCTTTCTATTTTTGGTGATCATACAGATGTGATGGGTGTACGTTCAGCAGGTTGGAGCATGTTATTTGCTAATTCCGTTCAGGAAGTCATGGATTTCTCTCTAATTTCCCAAGCCTCTACCCTAGCTTCTCGAATTCCTTTTCTACATATTTTTGACGGTTTCAGAACTTCTCATG
>JBLWWM010000014.1:0-46256 GCA_048267905.1 Balneola sp. | reverse complement strand
ACAAAAAAACGGTAGCGGAAATGCACTATGAAATGATTGTAAGAAATCCCTATAGATTTACTTCTGATGACATTTTCTTTCAGGTATTTGCCAACAGAAAAGACTTGAGAAAAGCGGAATACAAACAAGCACGGGAGCAATTTTTCTCAAAAGGACAACCTTGCTTTCGAGCCTCACCTCTTACAAAAACTTATGGTTTTGGTATTCATAGTGACAAAACTGGAAAAGTGGCGCTTTATGGATTGGAAACGGATGATTATCAAAAGCTTTTAGCGGATATAGAAGTTAAAAAAGTTAAAGCAATGAAATCAAAAAGATAGATAAAAAATGAAATATGGGTGAAAAAGCAACTTTGGCAAAAGGAATATTATAAACCCGAAAACAATATAACATCCATTATAATAAAATCTTAAAGGTTAATTTAGTACAAATGAATACAATCTTTGACCAAAATATTCGTGAGCAATTGATAAGCAGAATTAATCAAATCAATGAAGACAAAAAAGCTGAATGGGGAAAAATGAATCTAATTCAAATGCTTAAACATAATACCTATTGGAATCGATGGATTCTTGGAAAAGACAACCATTCTTATAAACAAGAATTTATGGGGAAGGTATTTGGGAAAATAGCTTTAAAGAGAATGATAAAGGACGAAAAGCCATTTGCCAAAAACATACCAACCTCTGACCAATTCAAAGTGATAGAATCAAATGGAAATATTGAATTTGAAAAGGCTGAATGGATTTCATTGATTAACGAGTATGGAAACTTTAACAATCCAAATTTTGTACACGATTTCTTCGGTAAAATGACAACGGAACAAATCGGAATATTAGCTTACAAACATACTGACCATCATTTAAGGCAGTTCGGATTATAAATAAGTCAATAGCCAACACTGTATAATAGTAACACCTAGTTCAACACTTAAACAAGAGTCCGCCAGCTTTTGGTATATATAATTGTTGGCAACAAACTGAAAATATATTATGTGCCAATTCAACTTTTTAGTTACAAAAGAGATATATAACAATTCAGAAATCAAGAAAATTGCTTCTGAATTCGGTTTGAATTTCGCAGAATATAAGTTGGATATACCAAATTCTAATGAAATCCGGACTTTCTTAACTACAACTAAAAATTGCGATTGTGATTCTGTTTTAGGAAAAGAATATTTGGATGATTCATCTGAACCTGACTGGAATAAAGAACAAAAAAAACTAGAAAAAAAACGCTTCTCAAAACACCGAATTAAATTACTTCTGGAAAAGAGACGAAAAGATTTTACCGAAAAAAATACACACGAATTAAACGTGGAAATCAATGAAGTGAAAATATGGACCGAATTTCTTACTGATAAACGACTGAAAAACAAACTAAACGAAATCGGAATTTTTTATCACCAATTTTCTGGTGAATTACAAAACGAGCGTTTTAAGATAGAAAACGAAACAAAGAATTCAGCTGAAAATATTAACGTTGATTTTTTTAAGAGTATTAAGGAAAACGAATTAAATTGGATTACACTATCATAAAAGCTAGTTGCCAAAAAGCTTAAAGAATGCAAGATTATATCGACATAGCAGCTAAAAATGGTGTGACTCTTATGGGCACTGGGAAATGTCAATTCTGTGGTGCAGAAACTGAAAGAGGAATACATGAATGTGTTGAAATTTTTAGTCTCGGTTTTCAAGAAATAGATTATTCAATTCCTGAGAACCACTTTTTTCGATTTATATGTGTTGATGCACATACATTGCAACATTCTGAAATTCATGGGCGTTGGAACAATCATTTCCATTTGACTAGGCAACACTTAATGTTTCATTATGGTATTGAATGGAACTATAAATTATCACCAAAACTAAGCGACCATATAAATGAATACAAAACACATAACAGTGAAGAGTATTTAGAGCCTCCAAGAGCTTTTCAGCGGGGGATTATTACAACAATTGATGTTTTAAACAACTCTTCCAATGAATCAGACTGTCAAGAAATGATTCTTAAATGGGGAACTGAAGTTTATAATTCTTGGAGTCATCACCACGAGAAAGTGGACAAAATAGCACGAGGATTTATAGAAAGATATAAAAGTCAGTTGCCAACAAAGCCTAATCGCCATGCGGGCTGAAAGGTCAGCACTTCTATTCCTGCAAATCTACGCCTTAAGATTTTTTTGCCGAATAAAAATAAACCCACTAGAACTTGATTTAGTAAAATAGTTGAAAGTACGATATCCCTGATTATGTCTTATAATTGAAGGAATGCAAAATGGGCTCTTCAACTTTTCAAGCTTTCAAGCTTTATCGAAATCTAAGACTTCTCATTTTACATCGTTACCAACATCTTCATTTATAATGTCTCTTGTTTAACTCCAACTATTATTGTTTGAAACGGTCAGAACGAGCGTAAAAGCAAGCGCTTGCGTTAGGTTGAGTTTTTAGCTAATTGCTTAAATCTTTCATCCTACGTCCTATATCTTTTGACTTACAACCCATTTTGAATTACAATCCCTTTTAATCATCTTATCATAGTTTCCAGCCTTATTTAATCGCCATGACAATTAGAGTACTAACATTCTTGATCTTGAATTTTGCTGCACTTGGTATTGGAGGTTTATTCACAGGAACAGGCGTCACTTCTGATTGGTACAACAATCTAAGCAAAGCTCCTTGGACTCCTCCCGGCTGGACATTCGGAGCGGCTTGGACTACCATCATGGTGTGCTTTGCCTTTTATATGGCGTATTTATGGCCTTCAGTGAAAAACAAAAAACTATTGATTAGCCTCTTCTCTTTCCAATGGATACTGAATGTATTGTGGAATCCCGTTTTTTTCTATTTCCATAGCGCACTGTTAGGCATTATTGTGATTAGCAGCCTAACCTTACTCGTTGGCTTCTTTCTCTATCATTATTACTCGATCATAAAATCACAAAGTGCCTTTATATTGCCGTATCTGCTTTGGCTAATCATTGCAACCTCGCTAAACGCATACATTCTTATTTATAATTAGAAGTTGTTGATGGTTATTGATTAATCGAATTGAAATTCCTCACAGCCCACAGCTAATTCTCCTCGTTACGAACGTCTTCGTTCGTAAGGCAGTCTGGAAGTTCTAGCTTCTATTGTTTGAAGCGAACGGTCCAAGTGTACAAGCGAAATGGTCATTCTATGTTAGAGAAGAATGACCGAGATTTTTGTTCAGCCCAAACCCACATAAACCTACAAATTCCTCTTACTAAAGCGCGTAACTATTCTTATTCTAACACGTTGAGTAATTTTAAAAAAATCTCCTACATGAAGTCGAAAATCCTGATTACCATTCTATTCAGTCTAAGTGCTATCGTTTTACAAGCACAGAATAGTCTACTAACCAAAAAGCAGATCATCGCAGACATTGAGTTTCTGACAAATACCCTCAACGAAAATTCTTCCTATGTATATCTAAATGGGTATGACTTCAATATCGATTTTGAGAATTATCTAAAAACCATAGAAGACGCTACTCCGCTTGAAGAGTTCGGTTTATTTCTCACTAAAACTTTAGCAAAAATTGGTGACCGACATTCATCTGCGGCAACAATAAGAGGTTTTAATAGCGACGAATCTCTTTTCTTACCGTTCATCTATGCACCAGAAAACGATAACGTGGTGGTTTTGGATTACGATCAGAACAAAGAATTGAAATTACTCCACCCTAACTATCCCTATCTAAAAAGTATTGACGGAGTGGATATTCATGAGTTCCTTCAAAAAACACGTCCCGAAGATATAAAAGCACCTAAAGCAACGTATTTCACAATGGCTGTGAGAGATATCAGGGACATCCAAAAGAATTACAACCTTCTCCATAAACCACTGCCCGAAGAAATCGAATTAACACTTTCAGATCCTACCTTTCAAAATGATACGGTGTTGGTGGTTCCTATCATCGATAAGTCAAAAAGATTACGCCCGTGGGATGAGGAATTTGAAGCTCAATATGTTCGTATAAAAGATGAAGACTACAACAATCCCGATATTATTGAACAACTTTTTAGGGTAACAGATAACATTGCGTACATCAAGATTCCTGAAATGACCAGTAAAGATGAAGCTCCCCTCCTTTTTGAAAAGCTTAACTCATTCATGAAATCGGTTCAGAATGAAAGCAAAGCATTGATTATTGATGTGCGGAGCAATAGTGGCGGAACTCGAGATTTAACCTATGAATTTGCCAAATATTTGATTCACCCTGACTCTATATATGTTGTAAATGCAACCAAACAAAGAGGTCCACTCCCCTTACCTCAGGAATACAAAGAACATCTATATACCAGATATTTGTATCCATTTGCCGAGCTCGATAGTAGAGAACAAAAAAGTGTTTCTAAGTTTATGAAAACGTTTGAGCCGATCTATGAATTGGATGATGAAAAATACAGCGAGTATTATTTTGGCGTATTTAATGGCCAAAAATTATCAAAATCCTCTTTCTACTATAACAAACCGGTATATATTTTAGCCAACGAAAAGACATTTAGTGCAGCTTCCGTTTTTGTTTCTGCCTTCAAAGGAATCCCAAATATTCAGATTGTTGGCGTTACAACCGATGGTTCCAGTGGAAATAGTGAGTGGTTCGATTTACCAGAATCTGAACTATTTGGTAAGATTAGCACCATGGTTTCATTTCAAAAAGACGGAACCATTCTGGACGGATTTGGGACAGAACCCGATATTAAGATTGAGAGAGACATAAATCAGATTCTATGGAAATCTGACACTCAACTTGAGAAATTAAAAAGCTTAATAACGACCAAACACTAATCCATGATTCATCTAATTGTTGGAAACACAGGCTCCGGAAAAACTACGTATTCGAACGAGTTAAGAAGTAAAACCAATGGAATTATTTTCTCAATTGACAAATGGAATAACACGCTATTTCTTGCGGATAAGAAACCAGAAGATGGACTAGAATGGTTTCTCGAAAGGATAGAACGTGCTGAAAAAATGATTATGGATTTAGTCAAACAATTGGAAGGCTCAAAAACGGATTCCATCCTTGATTTGGGACTATCAAAATTAGAGCATCGTGAAAAATTCAGGACGTTTGCCGAGCTAAACAACTACGATTTAACTACGCACTTTTTAGACATCTCTAAAGAAACTCGACTTAGTAGAGTGCTGAAAAGAAATACAGAGAAAGGAGAAACTTTCGAGTTTGAAGTGAGCAGAGAAAATTTTGACTTCATGGAAAGCTGGTTCGAAAAACCGACTGAAGAAGAAATGATCGGTGGAATAACTATAACGGATTAAAATCTGGGTATTGGGGTTTTGCTTTAGTTCTTAACTCGCTAGAGCGAAATGGTCTAGTCATTCTGAGGATACTTCCGAAGAACCTACACGGCTATTGAGAAGCTTTGGTTTTGTTTGGTGGCCATTCTCCCAATACCTCCTCATTCAAAAACCTCCATGTTGGATTAGTTTTCGCAATCAATTCTTCCTTCCACTTTCGGGTTTTACCCTTGATATATTTTTCTGCCTGAATGGCCTCATCAACGGTTGGAAAGGTTTCATACCAAATAAGGCAGTAGCAATAATAACTACCAGTAAAGGTTTTTTTGTCGCCTCTTTGTGAGTAGTGTTTTACTATCCTCTCTTGAATATTATTGGTTACTCCTGTATAGAGAACCGTTCTATTTGGATTGGTTGTTATGTAAGTATAATAATCGCGTTTCATATCTGGTAAGACTCTTAACCAGGAGAGTGCTTACAAAAATAATTGACCCTAAAGTTAATTTTGTAGGTCCTTCAGAAGTATCTTCAGGATGACCCTGATCGTTGTTTTGTATAACAAACCGTTAACGAATTGACAGACATTAACTACTTCCTTGTTTGGGTTGGGAGCTAGTTCCTAGCTGTTAGTACGAAATAGTCATTCTGATCCCGAAGCCTCGGGACGAAGAACCTACACAGCTATTTAGAAGCTTTGGTCTTTTTAGGTAGCCACTCTCCCAATACTTCATCTCGTTACGAACGTCTTCGTTCGTAATGCAGTCCAGAAGCTCTAGCTTCTTTTGTTTGAAACAGATGGGCCAAGTGTACAAGCGAGACACTTAATCTAGGCTGGGTTTACATAAAATAATTGAGCCTAAAGTTAATTTTGTAGGTTCTTCTCCCGAAGTCTCGGGATCAGAATGACACGAATCATTGCTTTATATAACAAACCGTTAACGAATTGGCAGACATTAACTACTTCCTTGTTTGGGTTGGGGGTTAGGTCTTAGCTGTTAGTACGAAATAGTCATTCTGAGGATACCTCCGAAGAACCTACACAGCTATTTAGAAGCTTTGGTCTTTTTAGGTAGCCACTCTCCCAATACTTCATCTCATTACGAACGTCTTCGTTCGTAATGCAGACCAGAAGCTCTAGCTTCTTTTGTTTCAAGCGGACGGACCGAGCGTACAAGCGAGATGCTTAATCTAGGCTGGGCTTACAAAAATAATTGAGCCTAAAGTTAATTTTGTAGGTTCTTCGGAGGTATCCTCAGAATGACCCGAATCGTTGTTTAATCTATTAAACCGGTAACGGATGGTTTCGCTCTGCTGGAGTTAGGGGTTTTGTTATTGGTTGATAGTTAATGGAATTGCCTCCCCTCATAGCTCAAAGCTCACATCTATTACAAATCCTTCTGTAAAAACATATTTCACAAAGAAATATCACTAACTACCATTTTGATATATAATCGGTTTTGTTCATCTTATCCGCAAAATTTTGAAGAATAAACTGAAAAAAACCATCTGCATGTAATCGGGTATGATGAATAGAGTGTGTCATATTCCTTTGTTGTAGCTAATTAGAAAAATAAACAAATGCTTAATAAAGTTAACATAGAAAATTTCAAATGCTATGAAACAATAGAATTTGCTACATCTAAAATCACACTTCTTACTGGTGCAAATAGTAGCGGGAAAAGCTCTTTACTCTATAGTTTTTTGGGAGCTATTCAGTCACGCGAGTTTCCTTTCCAATTTTCTCCGAACGGCAAATACATCAGAATGGGGGATTTTGAAGAAATAGTTCATAATCACGATAAATCTAAGCTTATAAAGCTCGAGTTTGAAGACCAAGACGAAAAGGAGATAATAACTACCTATTGGCGAAATGATGTTGTGAGAAACCTTCCAATTCTTGAAAAACTCTTTGCAAAATCTGAAATTTATAGTTTAGAAATAGAGAAAGTAAGAAAGTATAGATTGAAGTTCGAATACTTCCAAGACAAAGACCCCAGGAGTGATTCTCGGTCACCAGAAATGATTAGAAAAATAATGCAGATTGTAGAGGAATCTATTCAAACAGAAAAGAATGAGAATGGTAATCATGTCGATAAATTTGGTGCTCTAAAAACCAAAATTGAATTTAAGTTTAAAGATTTTTCTGAGTTTGATAAAATCGTTAGAGACCAAAATAATTATTACTTGCATTCATTTATATCATCATTAAGAAATGTGTTTAACCGATTTGATGATAAAATAAATTATATAAGTTCATTCAGACTTTATCCAGAAAGAACTTATTACGAAACTTCAAAGAAAGATTTAAAAGTTGGCAAGTTTGGTGAAAACTATGAAGACCAAATTATTGCTTGGGAAACTAATAAATCACCCGAATACAAAGAATTGTTAAGTATTCTTAAAGATTTGGGATTACTTCACGATATAAAGTCAAAAAGAATGGATGGAGGAAGGTTCGAAATTTTGATAAGGACAAAAAACAACGGTATCTGGTCATCTTTAAGTGATGTAGGTTTTGGAATTAGTCAATTTCTTCCAATCATTGTAGCTGATTTGCAATTAGGTGAAGGGTCAACCCTTTTCATTGCTCAACCAGAAATTCATTTACATCCAAGAGTTCAAGCTCAATTTGGAGACTATCTAGTAAATAGAATAAATAAGGAGAAAAAGAAATACATAATTGAGACGCATAGCGAGTATCTCATTAATAGATTAAGGCTTGCAATTACAAAAAATTCTATTAAAGAACAAGACGTGAAAACTTATTTCATAGATAATAATGGTATAAAAGCTAAACACTATAATCTAAATTTGTTGAAAAATGGTCAAATAAAAAATGCTCCAAAAAGTTTCTTTGAAACATATATGTTAGACGTTATGAATATTGCAATAGAGGCAGAATAATGAAAGATATTTTTATTGACAATAACGTAGCTAAAAATTTTGCTACTCCACTCGACCCAAATTATAAAGATTTAATCAAATGGATTAATGAATTTGATGCTGATATAGTAATGAAAAATCCAAAGAAAAAACTCGACTATGCTCATTTAGTTGTTACACAAAAATTACTTGTTGAATACTTAAAGTCATCAAGAAATTGTTCTAAACCAAATGCTATACCTTCAATTATAAGTAGATTAACAATACAAGGAAGAATACAGAAAAAGACAAAACTAGAAATTGAAAATTTTAAAAAAGTTTTTTTTTCTAAAAAAATTGAAAAAAACTTATTGTCGAATCAAGAAGACCGTTATCATTTAGTATCAGTATTACTTTCTAAAAGAAAGCTGTGCCTAACATATGATGACAATCTTACTACCGATTTAAATGGATTTCCTGGGCATACAGTGATAGTTGAAAAGCGTCCCGAAAAATTGAACTATAAATAACTTGCTTCTCCAACGTATATAAAAATAGTGAAGGTCATTGCTAACACTAAGTTTCGATTATTCTTAAAAAATCGGACCATTTTTAACCGGAAAATTAGTTTCTGATACAAACAGCGCACCCAAACTAAACGTTAGCTTTACCTAAAATTTTATCAACCACACCTCTCTTCTCAAATCTAGTATCCCACTCCTAAAACTTCTCCACGCCGTCTGGGTTTTCTCCGTAGATTGCGGGAATCCAGTTTAGGTCTGAGATGGGCGGACGATCGTATTCTTCATCAATGATTAGTGGATCTAGTTCAACAGCCTCGGGAGTTAGATCTTTGTATGGAATCTGACTTAGCAAATGCGACATACAGTTTAGCCGAGCATGTCGTTTCACATTAGCGTTTACCACAAACCAAGGCGATTCTTTGGTGTCGGTGTGGGCAAACATGTCATCTTTGGCTTTTGAGTAATCCACCCATTTGCTTCTGGCTAGCAAATCAATTCCACTTAATTTCCAGCGCTTCAATGGATCGTTATTTCTAGCATGGAATCGTTTATCCTGCTGCTCATCATCAATAGCGAACCAGTACTTTATCAAAATGATGCCCGAGCGAATAAGCATATTTTCAAACTCAGGACAACTTCTCAAAAACTCTTGGTATTCCTCTTCCGTACAAAAGTCCATAACACGTTCTACGCCAGCACGGTTGTACCAACTTCTATCAAAAATTACGATTTCCCCTTCCGCAGGCAAATGTTGCACATACCGCTGAAAATACCACTGTCCTCGCTCCCGTTCTGTTGGCTTAGCTAATGCCGCAATTCTAACCGAACGAGGGTTTAGTGGCTCTGTAATTCGTTTTATAACGCCTCCCTTACCTGCTGCATCACGACCTTCAAAAAGAATCGCCACTTTCAGGTTATTCTCCTTCACCCAATATTGCAATTTCAACAACTCAGCTTGTAAGCGCGCCAGTTCCTTCTCGTAATGTTTGTACTTCAATTTCCCGCTCTCGTACATTTTCTTCGAAATTTTCTTCATTAAACCGTGCTACTTCTAATTTTGAGTTGATGAAATTCATTCAGATAAAGGGTATTCTGTCTTCCAATTATCCGCAACAAAGTTAAAAATTATGGACGGAACTCAAAGAAAAGATATTAGCGTTGGTAGCACGGTTGAAGTGGTGCAAAAACATCATCAGCGTTCGGGCGAGTTAACCCAAGGAGTTGTGCAACGCTTGCTTACCAAATCCCCTACTCATCCGCATGGCATCAAAGTGCAACTTGAGTCGGGCATTGTAGGCCGAGTTAAAAAGGTATTGTAGTTTCCTATTCCATGACATCACTTTCTAGTTTCGATATTGAACTTTTGCGCTGGGTTCAATCGCACCGAATTGAAGCGCTCGATTCCTTTTTCCATGCGTTGTCTTCGTCTACCACAATGATTGCTATTCTAGGTGTTTTGGCGATTTCTGCATTCTATTTCTTTAGAAAAGATTCCATCTCAAAATTCAACTTCGTAAGCTTTTGGAGCTTGTTTGCTTCATCGTTGACCCTCAATGTGATCATGAAATATCTGGTTGCACGTCCACGCCCTTTTGTAACACACCCTGAAATATTGAAGCTGTACGATGCGGGCCAATATTCCTTTCCATCGGGGCATACCATAACCGCCTTTGCCATCGCTTTTGGAATGTTTTTTCTCATAAAGATGAAGAATAGATTCGCAATTCCTGTTTTCATTTGGGCGATACTGGTAGCTTATTCCCGATTAATTTTGGGAAGCCATTATATCTCTGATGTTCTGGCCTCAATGGTGATTGTAACGGTGCTTTATCTCGTAGTTGTTTACAAGAGAAACAAAGCTCAGAATCCAACCAAGTTATTTTAAATTGAACCCGACTAAAAAAGAACATGCACTCTAGATTTATTTTGATAATTGGCCTGTTGATGGTCACACAGTTAGCCGTTGCCCAGAAAAAAGTGTCCATCACTATTGATGATGTTCCCAATACTTCCAACTACGAAAAAGACGGATATTCGTCTAAGCTGCTGCAGCAATTGGACTCGCTAAATATTCCCATTGCTATTTTTGTGAACGAAGGACTTATCTACAAAACCGATTCCGTTTCGGAAAACTTCGAGCTTCTCAATAATTGGTCGGGCAAAGAATATGTAACCTTAGGCAATCATTCTTTCGGTCACTCCCGTTATTCAGAAACTGGGCTTGAATTATTCTCTAAGGATGTTTTAAATGGCGAAGCTATCACAAGGAATCTCTCTAAAGTGCATGACAAACCTCTAGAATATTTCAGGTTTCCTTATAACGATTTAGGCAAGGATTCTCTTCAACATTCACAAATTAAACGCTTTTTAGCGGAACATGGATATCAGATAACACCATTCACCATCGAGAGTTCTGATTGGATGTTTAATGCGGTTTACGAGTATTATCTAAAACAAAATAACACAGAAAAAGCTCGGGAGATTGGCGAATTGTACGTGGCCAAAACACTCGAGTATTTTGATTTTTTCGAGGACCTTGGCGAAGGTGAATATCAAAGAGATGTGCATCAAATCTATTTGTGTCACGATAACAAGATCAATGCCAATTATCTCTCTACGATAGTGAACGAGTTGAAAATGAGAGATTATGAGTTCATCAGCCTTGATGAGGCATTGAAAGATACAATGTACAATCAGCAAGACAGCTATTACCAGAAATGGGGTGTTTCTTGGTTTTATAGATGGATACCGACACAAAAAGAACGAGTTTCGTTTATGATGCAAGAACCTGACATGGATACTATTCTATCTCTTTACGATGAAATTCAAAACAGCTCAGAGAAGGATTAGGTGAAGGGTTCGATAACTCGATGACTGTTTTATTAAACTAAACAACGCCAACAGTCATCCAGAGGATACCTCCGAAGGATCTTCACAGCCATTAAAAAGCAATGGTTTTGTTAACTCTCGTTCCGTAGCTCTGCTGCGGAATGCCGTTTGGAAGCTCCAGCTTCCATTCTTCAAAGGGACGGAACGAGGTAGAGAACGTACAAGCGAGACGCTTGCACGAGGTTGGGAATTAGGGGAATTTGTGGTAATACCCAATCATTTTCATGCCATTATCCGAATTGGTGAAAATGAATTTAATATCCACGGTAGAGACGCAATGCATTGCGTCTCTACCACATGGTGGTGTAAATTATTATTTGGGTCCGATGCATCGCGTCTCTACGATTACAAATGATATCAATTCGCCCCGATTTCCAATGGTAATCACGATACCTATTTATCTCGTTACGAACGTCTTCGTTCGTAAATAGACGCTTGCACGAGGTTTGGGGGTAAGACGGTGTTTGGCTATTCCTTACAAAATTTTGAGTAAAGGAAGCAGAGCTTCCCTCGGGCATTCCGCAGCAGAGCTACGGAACGAGGGGGAGGGTAACAAAAAAAGGGAAGCCTAGACTTCCCTTTTGAATTACATACTAAAAATTGGGACGAGGAATTTATCCCTCAAACACATTAAACGTTTGGTCTGGTCGCATAGCCAGTACTGCTTCCACCATAATGCTTATGAGTGCTTCCACATCTTCCATAGAGCACACTTCGACAGGAGAATGCATGTAGCGTAGAGGAAGTGAAATTAACGCGCTTGGAATACCTGTTTGCTGATTAAAAATGCTATCAGTATCCGTTCCCGTTCTTACACTTGTTGCTTCGTGTTGAATTTCAATTTTGGCTTTTTCGCACACATCCTCTAAAAAGCTTACCACTTTAGGATGATTCGCACCTCCATGTTGAATAGTTGGTCCGCCACCCAATAACACCGTACCGTGTTCTTTTTGTTCGATACCTGGAGTATCGGTTGCGTGTGTTACATCGGTTACAAGAGCAACATCGGGCATGAAACGATAACTCATCATCTGAGCGCCAAAGCCACCCACTTCTTCTTGTACAGAGTTTAATGCGATTACATTTACTTTCAATTCGCTTTTGCGTTCGCTCAACTTTCGCATAGCTTCAGCAATTATATAACCGCCCATTCTGTTATCAATGGCTCGAGCTGTGAGGATGTCTTCGTTCAGAAATTCTAAATCGGATGCATAAGTAATGGGGTCGCCCACTTGAACAAGCTCTAAAGCTTCCTCTTTGGATGAAACACCAATTTCAACATAAATATCTTTCCAAGCGGGCTGTTTGCCACCGCCATTTTTAACCGATTGCAAATGGATGGCTGTGTTTCCGGTTACACCTACTACTCTTCCTCGTTTGTTATGGATATATACTTTTTTTGCACGAGCGATGGTTGAGTCGCTCCCACCAAGTTTATTCACATAGATAAAACCCGTATCCGAAATGTGCTGAACTACCATTCCAATTTCGTCGCAATGAGCTTCTAACATCACTGTAGCTACATCGCCACTGGTATTTAATTTCGCTGCGCAAGAGCCATAAGCATCGGTTACAACTTCACTCGCAAATTTCGAAACGTAGTCTTTCCATACTTTAACGCCACCACTTTCGTAGCCCGTTGGACTTGGAGTTATTAAAAGATCTTCTAAAAATTGTTTCTCTGCTGCGTTCGACATGTGCTGATTATATTTGATTAATTTAGGGTCGGAATATCACGAACATTAGCTTTAAGAACAATGGATTTTTGCAATTGCTTGATTGCCCGTTCATACTCATTCGGATTCAATTCCCACAAACAGCCCCAAGTTTTTTAACGCAATTGGTTATTCATTAAGGCGCTTTATTCCTACACTCCATATTCCTAATTTAAGGCTATGTATAAACCTGCTTATAGTCCCGACGCTTTTTACCATTGGCACACTTTAACGGTTCGTTTTAGTGATGTCGACGCCCTCCAACATGTTAATAATGCAATCTTCAATACGTATTATGAGGAAGCTCGATTGCGCTTTTTGGGCGACAACGCTTCAATGGCGAAAGAGTTCGAACAAGGACGCTCGTTTGTGATGGTGCGCTCCGAAATTGAATATCTTGGTCAGGTTAAATTTCCTGATACACTCTTAATTGGAACGGGAATCACCAAAGTAGGCAATTCAAGCATGGTTGCTTCGCAGGGCATGTATCATTCCGAAACAAAAAAATTACTGAGTGTGGCTAATACCACTGGTGTTTGGTTTGATATCAACAAACAGCGCCCAGTTAAACTTCCAGAGATTCCCAATTTGGAAGCGATGCTCATTAAAACGGAACATTGATGGATAAAAGCACACGCTATAAAATATTCAACGATCCTGTTCACGGGTTTATCTCAATTCCGAAAGGGTTAATACTACGCTTGATTGATCATCCCTACGTTCAGCGTTTGCGACGAGTAAGGCAGTTAGGATTAGGCTATTTGGTTTTTCCAGCGGCTGAGCATTCTCGATTTTCCCATGCTTTAGGCGCTTTAGAATTGGGACAGCGCGTACTTACAAATTTAAGAGAGAAAGACACCACGATTAGTGAGAAAGAATATCAAGCTACGTTGATTGCTATTTTGTTGCACGATGTTGGCCATGGTCCACTTTCGCATACCTTAGAGCACTCACTCATTAAAGATTTCAATCATGAGATGATGAGTTTAGCAATAATGCACGAGCTTAATAAAGAATTTAATGGAGCTTTGGATACGGCGATTGCCATTTTCACCAATCAGTATAAAAAGAAGTTTTTACATCAGCTTATTTCCTCACAATTAGATTTAGACCGCCTCGATTATTTAAGACGCGATAGCTTTTTTACCGGCGTTTCGGAAGGCTCTGTTGGGATAAACCGTATTTTGAAAACGATGCGTGTTTATAAAGGGAATATCGTAATTGAGAAAAAAGGCATCTATGCAATCGAGAATTACATCATCTCTCGTAGGTTGATGTATATGCAGGTTTATCTGCATAAAACAGTGCTTGGTGCAGATGCACTTTTAAGAAATATCTTCAAACGTGTTCGCCATTTAATTGATGCTGGAGTTGAGCTTCCCTTCGCCTCTAAAAGCCTAGAGTATTTTTTGGTTGAGCAACCTTCTGCTAAAAAGAGGTTAAGTAGCAAAATGATTGAAGAATATTCTCAATTAGACGATCACGACGTTTACTTATGCATTAAGTTTTGGGCGAAGCATAGCGACAAGATTTTATCTGATTTGTGTAAACGATTTCTCAACAGATCACTATTCCGTACTACTTTCTTTGATAAAGCACCAACCGATGAGATTAAAGCTAAGGTGAACGCTAAAACGAAAGCTGCACTTAAAAAAGCCCGCTTACCTTATGGTGATGAGAGCTTACAATACTATTTCAGTTTTGATCAAAGTTATACCGAGGCGTACAAATATCAGAACGAAAGTATTTGGATTTTGGAAGACGAACATGCTATAGAATTTTCCAAGGCAGCGGACACAAAAAATATCATTGCACTAACCGAACCAGTAGTAAAACATTTCTGTGTACATTTAAAAGAAATTACTATATAAATTCATCTTTTTTTATATCATATAATACATTATTTATTACAATTAAAAGATGGCCTGTCGAGAATAAACTCAACAAGCCATTTATCTTAGTCAAAAATTATAAATCTAGCTATGCTCTAGATTTACGTTTCTTAGCTTTCTTCTCTTCTAATTTTTGAAGTGCTTTTGCTTGTCTTCTTGCTTTTAAATCTTGTTTTAAGGCTTTTTTATCTTTCACTATTGCCATGATTCTATTATTATTATTAATTTGATATTCAAATGACTGATAAATTGAATCCTATAGGCATCATAATGCCATAATCTCATACAGCGAGTTAAACAACACTATAAAATAGTTGGTTGGAAAAGTTTATAAGATGTATAGGACTTTAAAGCACACTCGCGAGTGCTTTTACTGCGGAAAGATTACTCTCGCTTTACGAAGATTCGTAAACATTACTTGTTTATTTATGCCAATGCCAAAATTAGGCAGAATCTTTTTATCAGAAACCATCTGTATAAACCCATTTAGATTTATATTGAAATTTGACATGATTAAATAAATGAAATTATTTTTTATAAAATTAATAGCTTAATCATAGCCCTTTATTAGATGACTATCAAGTTTTGGAATCAAAGCATATAGCTAATTATTTAGTATTGAGACTACTTTAAGTCTCCGTCATCTCTGTAGATGTTAAATGATTTGTTGGCAGAAATGACTTATCGATTTCCCTCAAAATGTCAATTCGCCCACCAAACCACATCGTCGTTTAGAATTATTGGCAAAGAAAGAAAGAACGCAATGGAGTCGACGTCTCCGCAAGGAACAATCATTCCAAACAGACTCGGGTTTGAAAGTGACAAAAGAAGAACGAAGACCATTGGAATGATTGAGTTGATGGAATGGAGTTCGCGCCAATTATTCTCGTCGAGAGTTTTTGGTATCCCTACACTTTGGGAACGGCATAAAAGTACAGCCATTAATGAGATGAATGTCTCAAACATATTTTCAAGTTGACCTTGCGTTTTTCAAGGTCATGATTGCGTTCTTACGGGACGTTTTCGGTTATTCTAATCATACTAGAAAAATTTATCTGATTACCAATTAGCGGGGTTAAACCAGATATATTCCGAAATAGTATTCAGAGATTTTTCTTCGCGAATAATATGATCATTGAATCGAGATTGGCATTGGAAATCGGGACGAATTTGACGTGCCTTTTTGGTAACAGAGGATTTAAATCCACGGATAATCAATGCGAAATTTATGGATTGGAAACCGAATTGGTTTCGTGGTGAATTGGTATCGCTATTAGCGGTGATTTCGGTGGTAGAGACGCAATGTATTGCGTCTGAATAATGATTTACATCACCATGTTCTGGATTTGGATCACCCGTTGGTCCACCCCGTAGAGACGCGATGCATCGCGTCTCTACGGGGTGGATGTTATTTCTGTCAACAAATTATCTAACATCTATTATAATTTCCCATTTTGAAAGTATTTCCATTTTATTCAAATTTAGCCCTCAATAATTATCCATTAAACTCAGATAACCTTTGTCCATAAAACCACTGCGGCATATTGAATTTCACCGAATTCGTCCCAGAATTCACTATCAGACATCATGCTCTTCGCGTGATCTAACATCTCTGTTTTCTTCTAAACTAAAAGAGAAAAAGAACATTCTGGATGGACAAGTAGTAGAAGGTTTCACAACTATATATCCAGCACAAACTGACCAGCATTATTGGTCCCCACAGCTAACGCTTACTATAGAGGACAATGAAAACGGAAGTCTAATACGTGGTTTATACGGCCCTAAACCTACTGTTTGGACTATGTTTATTTTCTTTTATGCAGGAATTGGTTTTGCGACTCTAATGATCACCTTAGTTGGTTTGTCACTTTTATCACTTGGCAAAGGTGTGGGAATTTTGTGGTTTGTCCCGTTGCTTCTACTGCTTTTTGCGTCCTTGTACATAACTGCTTATTTAGGGCAAAAATTTGGTCACAAACAAATGGTCCATCTCCATCATTTTTTGGAAGAATGTCTTGGTGTAGAATTAGAAACCGTTTAGGATTCTCGAATCAACTAACCTTAACTCACATTGGCTTTACTTCGCCACCTTGAGGCATCAAGTTGATTTCTTCCACAACAGATTGGGCGCTTAATTGAGACAGAGCTACAATTAGTTGTCCAACATCTTTGGGATCGATGAGCTTTTTGGGGTCAATATCTACTTCATGCCAAGATGTAGAATAGGTTTGTCCCAAATTGATTGCAGAAACAGCAATGTTGGTATCCATCAATTCTTTACGGAGAGAGCGTGTATACCCCAGCAACGCATGCTTGCTCATTGTGTAAGCTCCACTATCACCATAACCTTTTAGAGAAGCCTGAGAGCAAATATTCACAATAAGAGCTCGGCCTTGCTTCTTAAGTACTGGCAACACCGCTTGGCTGATATTAAAAGCGCCCAGTGTATTTATTCTGAACTGGCTTTCAAATTCAGAAGAGGAACTATCTTGCAAGTTCTTAAACAGAAATGACCCAGCATTATTCACGATAATTCCAGGATTTAGCGCCTCAAAATCTATTGAAGACAATGCCTCAGCATCTGTTAAGTCTGCCGAGATGGTTTCTACATGAGTAGCACCTTTTTGTTCACAAGCTTGCTTAGCTGTTTCTAGCTCGGCTTTATTCCGTGCAATTAGTACAATTGGATGCTTAGTTGAGCGAGCAAAAACTTTGGCAATCTCTAAGCCAATACCTTTACTTCCACCAGTTATAAGAACGGATGTTTGCTCAAAACTCATTATGGAACCTGTAAAAATTTATGCGTTTGAAGGCTAATACCCCATTTCGGGTTATTCTTCACATATTCTACAATTAGCGGAATAGATTTAGGAGTATCCCATTCCGGCTGTAGTAACAGTCGTGTTGTAGATGGACACTTAGCAGCGTTCTCTTCAGCCCAAGCAAAATCTTTATTAGTAAGCACTACCACTTTCAATTCATCCACGTATGGGAAAATTTCGTCGGTCGGTTTTTTAAAACGCTTTGGCGAAAGTGTAATCCAATCTAACTTCCCAGAAAGTGCTGATGATCCGCTCGTCTCAATATGCGTTTGTACATCTAGTTCCTTAAGAGCCGTTGTAAGAGGCAATAAATCGTGTAAAAGAGGCTCGCCACCTGTAATAACAACAATTTCTGTTCTACTTTTACGAACTTCCTCAACAAGTTCACTCACTTTCATGCGTGGGTGACCTTCTTCTTTCCAACTATCTTTCACATCACACCACCAGCATTGAACATCACAGCCCGCCGTTCGGATGAAATATGCAGCACGACCAGAATGAGCACCTTCCCCCTGAATGGTGTAAAAATGCTCCATAATCGGATATTCTACATCCAAAATGTTATTTGATATTTCAGAAATGTTATCGAGTTTTGGTTCAGACATCTTTATCCGTGTATTCAACCCAGCAAGTATCGGTTTCCCAAACGGTAACCGTAAGTTCTATTTCGGCTGGAATTTTCTTCATAGTTTCTTGATGGATATACTCCGCAATGCGCTCTGCTGTGGTATTAATATCCATCAAATCGTTCAGCGTACCATGATCAAGTCCGCCCTTCTCTGAGTCACGAGCGGCCCATTTTAATTCTTTAAAATCGCATACCATATCTGCAGAATCCAGATAAAGTGAAGGATTTAATTTGTGAGATTTGGCAGTCATTCTAACTTTATATGAATGACCGTGCATTCTACCACACTTTCCATCATATCCATCGATAGAATGTGCAGCATCAAATTTAAATTCTGTGTTTAATGTCCAGGTCGGCATTGTAATATTTTGCTCAGTTCTAAAAAAAAGGCTCATCTTTAGTGATGAGCCTTATAAAAATACGGGTTTTTCTAGAGAATTACTCTTTTCGCTTTATAGGGCATCCAACTGGTTTTGTAGAATTTTTTGTAACTTTGTTACCTGATAACATCTCGTCCATTGCTGCTCTAAGGTAGTTTTCTTTCACTCCATTAGCCGAATTTGGGCTGTCATCAATGGCGCCTTTATAAACAAGTTCCATATTTTGGTTAAAAAGAAATACTTGAGGAGTGTCGCTTGCGCCAAATGCATCTGCAATAATGTTGTCTTTGTCGAGCGCGTAATAGAAATTATATCCTTTTTTGTTGGCTCGTTTCTTCATGTCTTCCATCGACTCGCCACGTTCTCTAATACGCTCATTCGAATTCAATGCAATCATACCAACTTGATTGACTTTTGCGTAGTTAGAAGCTTCTACATAGCGGCTTTCCCAACGAGCTACCCAGGGACAGGTATTACATGAAAAAAGAACTATAAGGCCATTCCTCTGAGCTGCTTCAGAAAGCGTTATCGAGCGACCAGAATAATCTTCTACCTTTTGGCTTAACGTAGGCGCTTTAGCACCAATCCTAAGTCCTGATTGGGCAAAGCTGTCAATAGAACTTATTAAAAGTATAATGGTAACTAAAAGGGATTTTATAAATAAACTCACAGCATTTGATTTATTAACTCTAACATTCAAATATACAGTAAATGAATAGCATTTGTGGGCGTTATTTCTCATCTAACTCAAAAGGGTTCCAAAAGAACTGATTAATATTTACAGTATCCTCGTCCTTAAAGGTGACTCCCTCTTGCTCCAAGCGCTCCTTCATAGTATCCCCTTCAAAATGGCCTCTTCCACTTAGCTGGCCAAGTCTATTTAGCACTCTGTGAGCTGGGATTTCATAACCGAGATCTAGACTTGAATAATTATTTAAAGCATAACCAACCATTCTTGCACCTGATTCGACTCCCAAATATCTAGAAATGGCGCCGTAGGTTGTTACTTTTCCATATGGAATTTGCGCGGCCACTTCGTACACTTTTTGATAAAAATCTTTTGTAGATGGCTTGGTCACTTAAGTAGCTTTTTAATTTCTTGAAGACTTCCATCTGGAGCTTTTGAAAGACTAGAAGTTGCTAAGCCTAACGTTTTATAAAGTGATAACAGTTGGTCGTGATTTTGTAAAATTTCGACATGATTTTTTACCGTTTTAACATCACCTCTTGCGATAGGACCTGTTAACGAATCTTGAGTTCCATTTGCTTCAATATTGTTTATAGCCGACTGCATTAAAGGCAACAATGCCTCCATACTTTGAGCTTTATCAATTCCTCCAATTTCGGCAATTTCTTCGGCAGTTTTCATCAAAGCTACAAGATAATTTGATGCAACTACAGCCGCTGCATGCAAGAAGGGTTTAGCAGTTTTTGATATAACTAATATATTGGATCCAAGTACATTAGATAATTTACCGAGATATTCTATCGCATCTTCATCACCTTCAACATCAAACCAAGTTGAAGCAAAACTATTCGTATCAACAGAGATTGCTTGGATGGGATGAAATGTTGCAACTGAAGCTTTTTTAGCTTTCAAATTCAAAAGAACATCTGAGCTGAGAGTACCCGAGCAGTGTACTATTTTTTTACCCTTAAGCGAACTAAAAGTATTACATAATTTAGCTGAAACAGTTTCAATTTCGTCATCTGGAACGGTAAGTAAAATCAACTCGCCAAGTTGCTCTTTCTTAACAGGAAAACCCGATTCAAAAACTGAGACTTCGTGAGGAGTTTTTGAAAATACTGAAACCACTTGGTAACCAGCTTTAGGTAAAGAGCGATAGAACGCCTGCCCTACTCTTCCAAAACCTATAATTGTAACCGTTGGTTTATTCATTATTACTACAGTACCCCGATTATGCTAATTGATGTTTTGGCACATACGCAAAGCCACCAATAAATTTAGACTTGTTGTCTTCATCCATAAACTGAATATCTAGTCCCCAACTTCTTGCCACCATAACACCTGTAATGAGCGCACGTGCACCGTTTACTTTCTTTTGGTTACTATTAATGTAATGATGCAAAGCTGATTCATTATTACGTTCAATGAGTGCCTTCAATGCAGCAAGTTCATCTTTGTTTGCAGATGGGATATCACAACAAAAAACAAGCAAGGCATTTCTATTATTAAGGAGTTCGTCCAGCGCATAGGCTAATTCCTTTACGATAGCAGTATCATAATCTCCAATTTGTACACTTACCACGTCAAACTTCTCTTGATAGGCTTGAAACATCATTAACTGAGTATATAAACTAACGCTATCACTCATTCCTGTGTCGTTGATGTAGAAATCATCTTCTTCATCACAAAGTTCATCTCGGAGTTTATCGTTCACTTCAACAATCCCAAAAGGAGTTTCAAAGTTAATGTTTGAGGGCAAACTTAGTTTCTTGTCCAATTCTCCAGTATACGATTCAATTACAACAAGAGTATCAAATGTATCACCAGCTAAGTTTTTATAAATACTGGTGAAATCATCTACCTGATTGACCTCAATTTTGGTCGGTGCAAAAAGCATACGTACGGCTTTCGGAGTTGAATTTTCTGCGCTCGTGCGCATGAGCGATTCTTGCAGTTCTGATTTGGAAAGGCTAGTAAAAGGCATGTGCTGATTGATTGGTTAATTCAAAGTTAGGACATAAAAAAACCCGAAGATACCTTACCCATGAACGAGTACATCTCTTCAGGTTTATAAAGTCTGAACATTTAGCTTGAGCTTTAATAAGCAATTGAAATCTGATGATCTAACAGCTGGAAACTACAAATTTGAAAACTTTTATCATCATTAATTATTACTGAATATTTATTCTCTTCAACTTTACACAATTCAAGTTCGATCAAGTTTGTACGTAGCCCTGTACCCAAACATTTAACAGCAGCTTCTTTCATAGTCCAAAGCTTAATAGGGTTTTCCTCTCCAAAAACTTTCCACTCATTCTCGCTCAAGAATCTTCTTACCAATCTCTCATTAACTTGCCTTCTGCTCCATTCAATATCCAAGCCAATATCACTTTGGGTTGAAATAGCACACATCACTAACTCTTTAGAATGGCTAAAGCTTACATTAAGAATTTCACTTTGAAATTGGGCAAATGGCTTACCTAAAGGCTCTTTATTTAACTCATAGTTTGGATTTAAGTCGCCCTGAGCTAAAAGAAAACGGAACAGATGTCGTGCAGCTAAAAATTCATCCTTACGCTTTTGGTTGGTAAAACCATGCCATTCTTTTAGTTCTTTCTGGGTTAAAATACTTTGCGATAACCCTTCATTAATAGGTGCATAGCCCAATAAAGTATTAGTTGGGAAGCTCTTAATATTTTTAGAATTTATAATCTGCAAAAGAATACGTAAAGATGTTCAGGTTAATGTCACAATTTTATGCACAATTCGGTATTTTTGTACTTTGTGATTCGAAAAATACATCTTAATAAAATAAATACATGTCTCAACAGGAATTATCCCATTCTGAACAAGAAGAAATTAGAAGAGAGAAGTTATCTCAACTTCAAGAGTTAGGAATTAACCCCTACCCTTATTCATTTGATGTAACACAAAATAGTAAACAGATTAAAGATAATCCTGAGCTAATTAGAGACGAAGAAACAAATCCTGAAACGGAGACTGTTTCTATAGCTGGACGCGTGATGACACGCCGTATTATGGGAAAAGCCGCTTTCTTCAATCTTCAAGATTCTGAAGGCACAATACAGGTGTACATTCGTCGCGATGACGTTGGAGTTGAAGCGTACAATACTGTGTTTAAGAAATTAGTTGATATCGGTGATATCGTAGGAATTAAAGGTTTTGTATTTAAAACTAGAACCGGTGAAACTACCGTTCACGCTGAGGAATTTGAGTTTCTTTCTAAAACACTTCGCCCTATTCCTATCCCAAAAGAAATTGAAAATGAAGCTGGTGAAAAAGTAATTTTTGATGCCTTTGCTGATAAAGAATTACGCTATCGTCAACGTTATGTTGATTTGATTGTAAACCCTGAAGTACGTGATACTTTCAGAAAGCGTAC
Source organism: Balneola sp. (assembly GCA_048267905.1). Classification (GTDB taxonomy): domain Bacteria; phylum Bacteroidota; class Rhodothermia; order Balneolales; family Balneolaceae; genus Balneola. Next base: position 23,168 of record JBLWWM010000014.1, on the reverse strand, counting down.
CCAACTTGTGCAAACTATGCGCAACGTGATGAATGAAAAAGGTTACTTAGAAGTTGAAACTCCGATTTTGCAACCTGTTTATGGTGGTGCTGCAGCTCGTCCTTTTGTAACACATCACAACACCCTAGATATGGATTTATATCTTCGTATTGCAAACGAATTATATCTAAAGAGATTGATTGTTGGCGGTTTTGATGGCGTGTACGAGTTTTCTAAAGATTTTAGAAATGAAGGCCTTTCTCGCTTTCATAATCCAGAATTCACTCAAGTTGAACTGTATGTTGCTTACAAAGACTACAATTGGATGATGGACTTTACCGAACAAATGATTGAGAAAGTTGCTCTAGAACTTCATGGCACTACTAAAGTTAAATGTGGTGAGCACGAAATTGATTTCAAAGCACCTTGGCCGCGTCTTCCTCTTCTGGATGCTATCAAGAATGAAACGGGTAAAGACTTATCTGGCTTAGATCTTGATGAATTAAAAGCTGTTGCCAACGAACTCAATGTTCATGTAGACAACTCGTTCGGCAAAGGTAAAATAATCGACGAAATTTTTGGTGAGTTTGTTGAAGCAAAATTGATTCAACCTACCTTCATCACCGATTATCCAATTGAAATGAGCCCGCTTACTAAAAAGCATCGTTCAAAAGAAGGCTTGGTTGAGCGTTTTGAATGTGTTTGTAATGGTAAAGAAATAGCGAATTGTTACTCTGAGCTTAACGACCCTATTGATCAAAGAGCTCGTTTAGAAGAGCAAGCTAGTTTACGTGCCGATGGCGATGACGAAGCAATGACTATAGACGAAGATTTCATTCGTGCGCTAGAATTCGGTATGCCTCCAACGGCAGGTATCGGTATTGGAATCGATCGTCTAGCTATGATTATGACGAATTCTAAGTCAATTAGAGACGTTCTGTTTTTTCCTCAAATGAAGCCAGAATAGCACTAAATTAGTAATCAATTGATTACTCTATAAAGTTCACATCTACAGGAAGACTAAAAGCGTTCTCAGTGTATAAACCTTTCATTTTGAGGACGCTTCTTACTACATTCAGTAGAATTAATTGATTTATATCGCATGAGTTTTGAATGGTATTTAGCACTACGCTACTTTAAGGGCACCCGAAAAGGTGCTCGTTTTTTATCATTCATAAAAGTGATGTCTATTACCGGCGTGGCTATTGGCTCTGCAGGGTTACTCATTGCCCTTTCGATAGTGCATGGGTTCAAATCTACTATAAACGAGAAAGTGCTAGGGTTTGCACCTCACTTTACCATTGTAACTTACGCCAATCCATATATTGAGCGTGCTGATACTTTAGTTAGCTATTTACAAAGCTTTCCTGAGGTTGAAAACGTCCAACCTGCCATCGAAGGTCAGGTTATGATTCAAACTAGCGAGGAAGTAAGCGGCACCATTCTAAAAGGAGTAAGTGTTGATGGCGGAGTTTCAAAGTTGCGAGATTATGTTACTGAAGGAACATATGATTTACGGATTCAACCCGCTGGGATGCCGGGCGTTGTAATAGGTGCAAAACTAGCTAGACAACTCTCTGCAAAAGTTGGTGACATCGTTACAGTATATACAGTTGATGGTGTTCCATCTCTAGTCAATTCACCAGAAATTCAGCAGTTCCAACTAACTGGAATTTACCAGACTGGGATTGACCAATTTGATAATGTATATGCTTTGGTAGAGCGTTCTTATGTTCGAAAGCTTTTCAAGCTATCAAATAATCAGGCTCAAGGGATAGAGTTACAAATCAAAGACATAAAAAAGATTGATGTATTTGAGGAGAAACTGAATGAGAAAATCAATTTTCCTTACTTTAATGAGTCCATTTTTACTAAGTTCGCCAATATTTTTGCCTGGATTGAACTCCAAGAAAACATGATTCCTTTGGTTATTAGCGTGATGATTATTGTTGCTGCTTTTAATTTAATTGGCACTGTTTTAATGATGGTTCTAGAGCGAACTCGTGATATAGGAATCCTCAAAACTATTGGTTCGCGAGCTTCTATTGTGCAGCGTATTTTCTTGTTAGAAGGAATTTTAGTCTCCTTTGTGGGACTCATTATTGGAATGGGGATTTCGTTACTTTTCGCATATCTACAAATGGAATATCAAATCATTCCTCTTTCTGAAGAAAACTACTACATGAGTTACGCCCCTGTTGAGCCACACGCTTTCGACTTTATAGTTGTAACCGTTATAACTATTGTGCTTTGTGGCCTAGCTTCTTGGATTCCTGCTCGCGTAGCCGCTAAAACAGATCCTCTTAAGGTAATTGCCTACGGCCGTTGATTTCTGGAAACTTCCCACCTAGCTATTCTTTTAGGGGTTAGGTGATTGGGTGTTTTATAATTTCGATCATCCTTGTAGGTATTAAGTAATTCTTTGACAGTTTTGGTTAAATTGAGCGAGATTTTTCCCACCAATTCTTTGTAAGAGCTCTAGATTCTTGCTTGCGCAGGAATGACGTAGTTAGGTAATTTGATGATGGAGTCTTAAAAACTACTTATCTAGATACATAGGAATTACATCCTCAAAAATTTCAATTAACTCTGGATCCATATATTGATACTCATCTGTGATATCAAGCACGTGAATAGGCTTGTATTTTACCATTTGAGTGAACTCGGCAACAATTCTATTTTTGTGCTTTTTTTCCATTACAAAAATAATATCTGCCCATTTTATATCTTTACTATTCACTGTTCTTTTGGCACGCGGGCTAGTTCCTGCAGAGCGCACATTTACTTCTGGGCACTTACGCCAAACAGTTTCTGCGGTAGGACTTCTCCATTGATTACGACTACATATAAATAAGATATTCTGCATTCTTTAATCTAACATCAATTCATAAAAAAAGCTGAATAGTTTCCTATTCAGCTTTTAAAAATTGAAGCCATTCCTCTGTAAATTTTACTGAAGAATATTGGATATTTTAAATTAGTTTAAAACAGTATCAACGGTTTCCCAAGGTAATCCAAATGCTTCAGCAACATCGTCATAAACGATAACACCATTTGCAATATTCAAGCCTTGTAACAACTCTTTATCATCTTTAAGAGCTTTTTTCCAGCCTTTGTTAGCAATAGCTGCTGCATAAGGAAGAGTAACGTTTGTTAAACCAAGAGTAGAAGTATAAGGAACTGCACCAGGCATATTCGCCACACAATAATGCACAACTTCTTCAACAACAAAAGTTGGGTCTTGGTGAGTAGTTGGTTTAGAAGTTTCAAAGCAACCACCTTGATCAATAGCCACATCTACTAAAACCGTACCAGGACGCATTTCTTTAAGCATCTCTCTTGTAATAAGATTAGGAGCTTTAGCGCCTGGCTTTAGAACTGCACCGATAATTAAATCTACGCTAGAAAGCATTGATCTAATATTCGCTTCAGAAGAGAAAAATGTGTGAATGTTTTTTGGCATAACATCATCCAAGTAACGAAGTCTAGGCATGTTGATATCCATAATTGTTGTGTCAGCGCCCATACCAGCAGCAATTTTTGCGGCATTAACACCAACAATACCGCCACCAAGAACTAAAACTTTAGCTGGCTGAACACCTGGGATTCCACCCATAAGCATTCCACGGCCACCTTTAGGTTTTTCTAGGAAAACAGCTCCTTCTTGAGCAGCCATTCTACCTGCAACTTCACTCATTGGAATTAATAAAGGAAGAGATCCATCTGCTTTTTCTACAGTTTCATATGCAATAGCAATACATTTTGAAGCTATAACAGCATTTGTAAGAGCTTCATCAGCGGCGAAATGGAAATAAGTGAAAATAATTTGGCCTTCTCGCATACGTGGATATTCTTCGGCAATTGGCTCCTTAACTTTCATTATCATTTCAGCGCGTTGCCATAACTCTTCAACATCGCTTAAAATAGTTCCACCAGCGTCCATATACATTTGATCGGTAAAGCCGCTACCTAAACCAGCTCCTTTTTGAATCAGAACGTCATGTCCGTTACGCTTCATTAATAATACGCCACCTGGCTGAATAGCAACACGATTTTCGTGTGTTTTAATTTCTTTTGGTACTCCAATAATCATAACGAGAGGGTTTGTTTAGCTAAAATTTTGGGTTGAAAAGTTAGGCAAATTTATTACAAAAAACGCTCTAATTATTTTGTTAAGTAAACTATTTTCAATAATTGATATGTTTCACTTTGTTAAAGCATTTTACGAATGTTTTAACAGGATTTTTATACTTTATAAACTAATCCTTATCTAACTATAACTACTTTATGCGGAACCGTTTACTGCTCCTATTCATTATTATCTCAGTTGGTTTCTACGCCTCTGGTTGCACCTCTTCTAAAAATGCAGCCAAGTCTAGTGTCTCAAGCCAAGCTCTAAAGCCTAGCCCCAAGACTGGTATCAAAGCTTTTTCGAAAGTAATTAATAAAGACGCTATTTCTAGTGAAGGTGTTTTTAATGTCTATCAACAAGACAACAAAGTCTTCTATGAAATCCCAAACGACTTACTTAATAGAGATTTTTTACTCGTAAGTAGAATCGCAGAAGTTCCTTCAGATTTCTTTGGATTCTTTTCGGGTGGATCTAAAACAGGTGAGCAAGTAATCGCTTTCAGTAGACAAAAAGATCAAATCCTCATTCGGAAAAAGTCTTACAATAATGTGGCCAATGATAGCCTTCCAGTTTATAAATCAGTAAGAGCCAATAATTTCGAACCTATTCTTGCTGCATTCCCAATTGAAGCATTGAGCAAAGACTCTTCAGGAGTTGTTATAGATGTGACCGATTTTTATGAATCAGATGTAGAAGCCATTAGTGGCTTAGTTAGTTTTCTTCGTAAGCAATACCAAGTTCGCCGCCAAGATTCAAAACGAAGCTATATTGAATCAGTAAAAAGTTTCCCAAAGAATCTAGAAGTAAGACATGTAATGACTTACATGGCAGGCAATCCTCCCTCCGATCAGGAAACAGCTACTATTTCTATGATGATGAGCCAATCGATGGTGTTACTCCCTGAAGAGCCCATGCGTAAACGCTTTGCAGATTATAGAGTAGGTTGGTTTTCTGTTAAACAAATAGATTACGGTTCCGATGAGCAAAAAGCTGCCACAAAAGAATATATCCGCCGTTGGAGATTAGAACCAAAAGATCCTGAGGCTTATGCTCGAGGTGAATTAGTTGAACCCATTAAGCCCATTGTATATTATTTAGATCCTGCAACACCTACTAAATACAGAAGCTACATTATCCAAGGAATTGAGGATTGGCAAGAAGCTTTCGAGGCTGCGGGATTTAAAAATGCTATTATCGCTAAAGAACCACCATCTGTAGAGGAAGATCCAGATTGGAGTGCAGAAGACATTCGCTACTCTACCGTTAGGTGGGTTGCGAGCACAATTAGAAATGCAGTTGGCCCTAGTGTCTCAGATCCACGCTCTGGTGAAATTATCGAAAGTGATATAGTTTGGTATCACAATCATATGCGTTCTTACAGAAATAGACTCATGATCGAAACTGGAGCTGCAAACCCTGCTGCTAGAAAACTGAAATTGGATGACGATTTAATTGGTGAAACAATGCGTCGCGTAATTTCTCACGAAGTTGGCCATGCACTTGGATTACCTCACAACATGCAATCAAGCTCTGCTTATCCTGTAGATTCACTTCGTTCAGGTAGTTTTACACAGAAATATGGTATTGCAACAACTATCATGGAATACGCTCGCCAAAACTATGTGGCCCAGCCTGGTGACGAAGGAATTCGCTTTATTCGTCAACTTGGCCCATACGATAGCTATTCAATTAACTGGGGATACCGAGTAATTCGGGATGCTGAGACTCCTGAAGATGAGAAAGCAATTTTAGATAGCTGGATTGAAGAAAAAGCCAACGATCCAATCTATCGCTTTGCATCAAGTACTGGTTACGACCCTTCTGCACAAACCGAAGATTTAGGAGACGACCCCGTTAAAGCGAGCACTTACGGCTTAATGAACTTGAAACGTGTTGTGCCAAATTTGCTAGAATGGACCTCAACTCCTGGCGAAGGTTATTCAGATTTAGAAGAGATTTATGGTGAGCTAATTGGGCAATGGTCTAGATATGCTCGCCATGTAGCTACAAACATTGGAGGTGTCTACCAAAACAGAAAAGCCTCTGACCAAGAAGGTATGGTTTACACACCTGTTTCTAAAAAAGACCAACAACGAGCTATGAAGTTCTTAATTGAAAATGCTTTTAATACACCAACGTGGTTATTAGATGCTGATATTTTGCGAAGAATAGAACCAACAGGTGCTATCGATAGAATTAAGAATCTTCAATCTGGAATTTTACGGTCAACGGTTAACCCAGGAATAATGACAAGACTATCCGAGCAGGCAGCTTTTAATAGCGATGCTTATTCACTCGAAGAAATGCTCGAAGATCTAAGAAAGGGAATTTGGAATGAGGTTTACTCCTCTGGAAATAAAAATATCGACGCTTATCGTCGAAGTTTGCAACGTGAATACCTGAGTTTAGTCCAATCTTCATTTGAAGACGATAGCTATAGAGGCATTGACATAAAAGACTCTGATATCCGCCCTGCTTTGAGATACGAATTAGATGTTTTACGAAAAACAGTAGCTGGAAAAGTAAGTTCCAGAGCCGATAAAGCAACCCAAGCACATTTAAATGATGTACTAGAGCGCATTGATCTTATTCTAGATCCAAAATAACATTAAAAAAAGGCTCCTATTGGAGCCTTTTTTATTAAATATTCTGTAATCCTTTTTTTGTGATAGATACATCGTGATACAAATAGGGGCCACCAAAAGTATGAATCACAATACACGATTTATTCTCTAAGTATTCTAGTAAATTCTTCGCCTGTATTTTATCGATACCCATTTTCTCACAGATTGAAGTTATTTCAACCACCACCCCTTCTATATTATTACTATTATGTGCGAGCTGTTTAAGTAAAACTCTTGCATTTCTATTAAAATCTGCGCCAATAAGCATAAATCCCTTTTCTAATTATATCGCGAAGAATCCGCTTCTTAGATAAAGTTATGGTTACCTAAATATGATGCTGTTATTAAGATTTTCCTTTTCTGTTTCTTTAAGATGTTCTAATCGCAATTGAAGTAGAATTAGAAGAACTTATTCTTTTATAATATTTAATTGATATGTTCCAAAAACTCACTCTTCGCGGTCGAATATTTTTTATATCCTCGGGCTTAATACTGCTTGCAGTGGGTTTGATTTGGCTATTCGTGCGTCCAGAGTACAAAAAGACTATCATTTCTGAACGCACAACCATTGTATCTCAACTTCAGGAGTACACGCTCAGACAAACCGACAATACTATTAATAACTGGATAAACTCAGTTAACCGTTTAGCTGAAGATTTGGTTCTTAACCCAGGCGAAACGGAGTCATTAGTTTCAAAAGCTGTTAACTACACACCTGGGTTAATGCGGATTTTGATTACCGACATCAAATCAAAGCAAAATATTGATATCATAAGATCCATTTATCAATCTGTCGATTTCGAGACAGTAGTACCTACTTGGCAACCTTCACGGATTGACGAACAAGTAAGTATTAGTTGGATTACCGACAGCTCTCAACTAGTAGACTTTTTTATTGCACAACATGCTATTCAGATTGATGGTGATGTTTATACATTAGATATGTACTTCGATTCACAGAGACTTAACGATAATCTGATTGCAATTCCATTGGGTGGAAATTACGTTGCAAATATTGTAAGCGCCGATGGAGAGAATATTGTACCTAATAATTCTTTTACTTTCCCAAAAGAACTTGCTGGCGAAGCTAGTTACTCTAAAGAAAAGGTAATGCCTTTAGGTGGTAAGGAATGGTTTGTTCTTTCATCTAGATTTGAGACTATCCCCTTTTGGCATGTTATCGCAGTTGAAGACAGCTTTATTTTAGAACCTGTGAACCAGCTACTCCGCTTCTCTTTAATAGCAGCTTGTTCTGTATTAGCTCTTATGCTTGGATTCAGTTGGTATGTGAGCGATAGAATTAACCAGCCAGTAAAATCTTTACTTGCTGATGTTGACCATTTAGCAAAATTAGATTTCGAGCATTCTTTCAACTCCGTATCATTGCCAGAGTTTCAAACCATGCACGATACGTTAGAAAACATTCGTCTCACTTTAAAGCGTTACCGTAAACTAAATGTTGAGAAAATTATTCTGGAAGAGTGGAAAAATCGATATATGGTTACCTACTCTGATGACTTAATTGGTGTTATTAATGAACATCAAAAATTCAGCTTTGCAAATAATCAGCTCACTCAGTTTCTAGAGTCTCTAAAAATAAATCCTACCGAATCTACAATTACAGAAGTTTTTAAACACCCGAATTTAAAACTTAGTAAATCGAATCAATCCTTCCACTATCCAGATCCGTTTACTGTAAAGGTAGAGCAAGCAGAGTTAGTGCATATGCACACAAATGGTAATACGTATTATTATGACTGCCAACACCTTTCCATTCTTGATGAAAGTAAAACTCAGAAAGGTGCATATCTTATTATTCACGACAAAACCGAAGACCGTTTATTAGACATCAAGCGAAATGACATGATTAATGTTATTGTGCATGAGCTAAAGAACCCAATAACTGGGGTTGTAGGCTTAACTAAGCTTATTATAGATAATCAATCGATGAATAAAGAGGAAGTTACTGTACTTCTTAAAGAAGTATTTGCCTCAGGCGAACGCATGAATGAGTTGGTAAATCGGTTCTTAGAAGTTCAAAAACTTGAAGCTGGCCATACTAGTTTAGACTTCTCTTCTGTTGATGTTCTACAAGTAGTTAATGACGTCAAAATGGTTTCTAACTCTCTACTTACTAATAAAAAAATGAAAGCCAACATTACATCAGTTGGTAAAAACTTCACTATTTCTGCCAATAAAGAACTCCTATTCGACGCAGTACAGAACCTTGTAAGCAATGCTGTTAAGTATGGAGATCCTGTTCGTACCATACAGATTGATGTTATTTCAACAATTTCTAATGTGTCTGTGAGTGTTACCGATTATGGTTTTGGCATAAGTGTTGAAGATCAAAAGAAAGTTTTTGATAAATTCTTTAGAGTGAAATCGAATATTAAATCTGCTAAAGAAAATGGTACGGGTTTAGGTCTTGCTTACGTTAAGGAAATCATGACCCGTCATAACGGTGATATTACTTTAGAGTCAAATTCAGAAATTGGCAGTAAATTCACTATTATTTTCCCAAAGAAAAGATAAGAATAGTATATGAAGGTTTTTCTAGGAGCACTTTTCCTTACATCGATACTGCAGTTTAATGTCTACGCACAAAGTGATGTTTCATTTAATGCAGACTTACTTCAAGAAATGGCACAACGTTATAGCGGGAACGCCTTAAACTGGCCGGTTTTAGTTAAGCTGGCAGACCATGATATCCCAAATAATAAATTTACCCTTACTCAATCTGATATATCTCAACTTAAAAACCTATCTGAAACCTCACTCATTATTGAAAAGCAGCAAGGACGAATAAAGACCCTTATTTCTCAAGGTGCTACTGTATTTGCAAAAAAAGAGATGGCCGTTGTTAACTCTAAAATCACCAATTACTTTTCGGCTGTTAATGATGGCGATTTAGAAAAAATTCTTTCTATTGGTACAGAACTTAAACCTGCTACAGATTCACTAGAAGTTAGTTTAGATAGAAACAGATTAGTAAACGTTCAGGCTCAATTATCAAAAAAAGAAGGCATTGTTGATAAACGTAGCGGGCTACTTTCATCATGGTTGGAAGCCATTGAAGGTGATCTATTCCAAGAATCTGACGCTATTAAAACTCATATTGAAAGTTTTGCTACTCTTTCGTTTACAGATGGTAGTAATATTCTTATTGATGCATCTACCACCGCTGTAATCAGAAAGTCTAGAATTGATAAACTTAATGAAAGCTCAGATACTGAAATAACTCTTGTTGAAGGTGGCTTACTCTCCAAACTCTCTACTGTTGGGCGAGATAAAAGCAACTATATCTTAAATGCAGGGGCATCAACTACCGAGTTAAAAACTCAAAACTTTTACGCTGAAAATAATGTCGGCGATAATATAAAGCTTACCAATTACGATGGAAAAGCTAATGTTACTGCAAATGATATAACTATTACCATCAATAAGAATGAGGGAACTATCATTACAGGTAATAATGCACCTCTACCTCCAATTGAACTTCTTGCAGCACCAGTGTTGCAATCTGAGAAAAGAGACACCATCATTTATACAGACAATTTTATCTACGCTTTTAAAGCAGTTCCAAAAGCTATTAAATATCACATTCAAAGTAGCCAATCTTATAATTTCGATAAGAATGTTATAGATTCTGAAACAAATTTGACGAGAATTAAAATTGAGAAACTTCCACTAGGAACAACCTATTTAAAAGTTCAGTCCATCGATAATTTAGGGCTTCGTGGCCCCTACTCTGAAACGCTCCGAGTTATTCGAAATGTGGATACAAAAGCACCTCCAATTTTCGGAGATCAGCTTAAAGGATCAATTTTATTTACCAAATCCGACAGTTTTACACTTCATGGAGTAACTGAGCCTGACGCAAAAGTAACCATAGATGGTAAGACTATTGCTGTGAGTAAATCGGGTGCGTTTTCTACAACAATCCCAGTTTCATCTAACGACCAAAGCTTTGTTATTACATCAGTTGATAACTCAATGAATAAATCTGAAAAGAAAGTGAGACTTGTTAAACTAACTCCAGAATTTCTTTTTAATATCACTCTTAATGGCACAAAAATTTCTAGTGAAGTCGGGTCATCTCAAACACCTATAACTATTACAGGAAAAGCTTATCCTGAAATGGAAGTTATTATTTCTAATAATGATATTATAAAGACTGTAAAAACTGACTCTCAAGGTAGATGGGGAGTCACAATGAGTATGCAAGAAGGGAAACTTTCTATTACCTTAAAGGCTGTTAATTTCAAAGATTCTTTTTCAACCAAATCATACATAGTAAAGTAACTACAACATTGGGGAAACATGATTAAACGATTCGCACTTGTCGTTTCATTACTGCTAATTGCTAAAACTGTTGCCGCTCAGGAAATGTATTTTTCTATTTCTGGTAAAAGCACAGGAATTGAAAGTGGAGACACTCGGCATCAGTATGACATTTGGATTAAACCCGAAAGTGGGGCTCAAAATGGTAGCCTTCAGATTTTTGATGCGGGACTTGGTGGCGTTGTAGATATTATAGCGCAAAATACTCCAAATACAACCACAACTTTTCAACTCTTTCCTTTCGCCTCAACCTATTCTATTGCAGGTGCATCGGTACAAGCAAAAACTTCTACACAAGAACCTACATCTACCCTAGTAACAAAGAACGAAGAACGCTTTAAAAATAGATGGGTACCTCTTAGTGATATTAATTCTTCTACTAATGATGGGTATATTATTAGAGTTACCGCTGATGAAGGCAATGATATAAATAGTTTTAACTTCCGTGTTGTTTCACCTACTGGCGATGTGCTTTCAGGCTCAAGTTGGAAAATCATTGCCATTGATTTATCCGTTGGACTTTATAATTCATCTACTGGAAAGTCATTCCAATTAAAACCTTACTTGCTTAGCGAAAGCAGCTCTCCAAACCTTAAGTCGAATGGTGAAGAAGATTCCAAAATAGAAAAAATGGATTCTTTTGGTGACAAGTATGGTATTAACAACTCTAATATTCCTACCACTCGCTTCGGTATAAAAAATAATTGGGGATTAACTATCCGAGGTTCTAAAGAGTGGTTAAACACACTTACCGTGTATGGCGTGGATAAACCTGTGCTTTGGCTTTTTGAACCTCTTGCTACCGATATTTTAGCTAAACCTAGTTTAGTAGTTAGCGAAACTCCATCTAATAAGTGCGTTGAAAAAGGATTCGAACTAAGTGGTACAAACCTTTCAGCATTTGATTTAAATAATGCACAATGGATTTTGAATGACGATAACGTTGGCAAAGGGAATAGGCCTGTTATTCGATTCCAGAATACTGGCAATACAGGTATGGATATTCTTATTCCGAATCAGAAAACCTACTTTCCTGAATATTGGACCTATAGAGAAAATATTTTTGTAAACACCCCTCCTATTGCTCGTTTAGATGCACCGAAGTTAATCATCTCTCCTTCTGAAAAAGTAGTTCTTTCTGCAGAGAAATCTTATGATCTCGAAGGTAAACCAATTAGTTATTCATGGTTTGTTAATGGCGCCCAACGTGGTAGCGACGCTACTTTTGAATTCTCTAACTCTATTTCTGGACAGTATAATATATCCGTTCGCGTTTCCGATGGTGGAGTTTCATCTACTTGTAGTATAGATCAGAAACAAGTTCGAATTAGAGTAAATACTCAGCCTTATGCCGAGATAGATTTACTACAAGTAATTGGAACCGATGAAGCACAAAATATTACCATTATCAATCAAAACGATTCGGATAATGACAGTTTGAGCTATAGATGGTCTGGCGATGGGATTGATGGGGAAGCAACAGGCACTTCAGTTGCAGTTCTTCATTCTAAACCTGGTGTTTATAATGTAAATTTAACTGTTAATGATGCATCTGGTTCATCAAACGCTTCGTATTCTATCTCAAAAAAATACGAAGTAAATGCAGCTCCTATTCCTGTTTTCAGTTTAGCTGAAAAAGCAGCCCCTGGCGATATTATTAAATTAAATGCTCTAGCCTCAAGCGACGCCAACTCCGACAAAATTGACTACAAATGGTTCCTTAATAACAGCTTAATTGCAGAAGAAGCAAACACAACGTACACTATTAACGACCCAGGTACATTTGAGTTCAAACTTGTGGTTAATGATGGTAGAGGAGTTTCTAACTCTTCACAGCAACTAGCCAAGAGAATCAGAATTAACTCTGCACCAGTTCCTGTAATTTCAGCAGATAGAATAACTTCTCTGTCTACGGTTAAATTCTCAGCACTAGAGAGCTCTGATTCCGAAACAACCATTGCATCTTACGATTGGGATTTTGGAGATGGAGACCGTGCCTCTGGTCCAAATGTTGAGCATTCTTTCCAAAGAACTGGGCAATATAGAATTTTACTAACTGTAAATGATGGTGAAGGTCTAGCTAATAGTATCAGAACTGTTGAGCATAATTTAATTATCAATCAATATCCAAAACCAGATTTCACAGCTCCACTAGTTGTTGCCCCTGGCGAACCCTTTAGCACCGATGGCTCATTAAGCACCGATGCCGATGGTAGCATAAGTAGTTATTTGTGGCTTGCTAACGGAATGTCGGTTGGCACATCTTCTAGTGCATCCATCACATTTAATAATATTGGCACCCATAATGTATCTCTTCGCGTTAAAGATGATTCTGGGTATGAATTTGCTGAAGGTATTGCTACTAAAAAGGTACGAGTTAACGCCCCGCCTGTAGCAAAATGGAAAACCATTCCAGATCAAATTGTTCCAGATACAGAAATAAAATTTACAGCCGAAGATTCTTATGACCCTGACGGAATCATAAAAGAATACTTATGGCAATTTGCTGATGGTACCCGCCTTAAAGGCAAGCAAATTCAGAGAATTTTCAGCGAAAGTGGAATTCAGAAATTTACCTTAACTGTAGTTGATAATGACGATCTTTCGAACTCCTCAACTACCATTGAAGGAGAAACTAATGTAAATCATCAGCCTTACATAGTTACAGAAACTGTAATTCGTTCCAATTCACTTAATGTTCAATTAAACGCTGCATCAAGTTACGATTTAGATAATAATTCCTTGAGCTATGTATGGACTTTACCCGATGGCTCTAAACGAAAAGAAGCAAGCTTTAACTGGCTAGCTCCAGAATCTGGTGTTCACTTTATAGGCCTTACTATTGATGATGGACTAGGCCTCAGTAATAGCAAAACAACAGAATCTATTCAAGTGCTTATAAATCGTGCTGTTAAAGCAGTTGTAGAATCTGAAATCGCTTCTTGTACTGGTCAAACTGTATTATTTAATAGTTCTCAAAGTTTTGACCCCGATGGAGATCCTTTCAGCGTTAAATGGGATTTTGGCAACGGTGTTACTTCTGAAGAAGCTAATCCATCTTATGTTTACGAAAAATCTGGTATCTATAATGCTCAATTGACACTTGATGACGGTATTTCAACGATGAAAACGGTAGCCAAAATTCCGGTGATAATCGAAGGCTCTCCTGTGGCTAAGTTAAATATTAGTGATACCACAATTTGTGTAAACTCTAGTATAATTTTTGATGGTTCTTCAAGTACCGATCCTTCAGGTGCACTCCCCTCCTTTAGTTGGGATACGGGCGATGGTAAATCAAATACTGGACCAAGAATAAATCACGTGTTTACTGAACCTGGGGTATATAACGTTTCCCTCACCGTTGAAGGATCTGGCTCAGGCCGCTGTAGTAACATTAGCCAAACTACCGCTACTGTAAGAGTTATTGAAGGTCCAGAGGCTAATTTTGAGCTTCCAGTATGGACAGAGCCTGGCCAAACAATAACACTAGATGGATCTGGATCAACTGCTGAAGGTGGTATAAAAACTGCAACTTGGATTATTGATGGCGAACAACTTCAAGATTCTGTTTCTGGAATTAATGGTGCTTATACCTTTAACACTCCTGGCGAGTATTTTGTAACACTCGAACTTACTACCAACTCTGGTACATCGTGTAATACAGTTATAAAAACTAAAAGTATCAAAGTTAATGCACCACCAGTTATTGCTTGGAACTTACCTGAAAATGTTGCCGCAGGAACAGATATCAAACTAGACGCACTCTCTTCTTCTGACCCTGACGGTTACATCAAACAGTATAAATGGTATTTGGATGATGGCTTTGTAAGTTACAATGCATCAGAAATTATTAAAGCAATTGCACCAGGCCAGCACAAAATTAGTCTTGAAATTACAGACAACTCTCTCGCCAAGAACAATATGATTGTTGCCGAAAAGACATTTTTCGCAAATAGTGCTCCTACACCTTCTATTGTTATGCCTGCAGGCGTAGTATACCAAAATCAAACAGTAACTTTCCAAAGTGGATTAGCTCAAGATCGTGATAACGATATGCTAAGCAGCTCTTGGTTTGTTAATGGTAAACCTGTTCCTACCCCTACTTTTAAGGCTGAAGACAATAATGGATACAAAATTACACTCGTCCAGAATGATGGCCGAGGTTTATCTAACTCTATAGACTCTGCTGTAGTTACTTTTACCCCTACTCCATTCCCTTCTGTTAAACCACAAGTCCCTGGAAAAATAGTGATTGGAGGAGCGCTTTCAACAGCAGATATCATGGTTCCTCAAGCTTGGAAGTTTAAGAATCAAGCAATTTATGAAGATCGCTGGATAGCTTATAGCCCAGGCGTTTCAAACGTCACATTAGCTTGGGTTCCTGCCGGACAAGAGCTTACTACTCAATCTTTCCAAATTGATGTGGTGGCTCCTTTACAATTTACTCAACAAGTCACACCAAAACGAGTAGCGTGGAATCCTGCAAACCCTAGCTTTATAGTTTCTGCACCTGAAGTTAATAGAGACTTATCTGAAGTAAATTACACTTGGAAACAACGAGGCCAAGTAATTGGTGAAGGCCTGCAAATGGGCGTAAAGCTAATTAAGGGTGAAAATAGATTTACAGTTGAAGTGGTAGATAACGCCATTCTTCAATCTAAACCTATTACTATCGACATTGTTATAGTTACAGAGTAAGCATAAGTACTTCTTAAATTTACATAATTTCAGAAACATACCGAGCATTCTTGGCTTAGGTATGTTTCTTTCTTTTCAGTTAAAAAGGTGTTAGTTTTCATAGTTCTTTAATCACTCAACAGCGATCCACTTGAAGATTATTATTATTGGTGCCGGCGAAATTGGCTACGACCTTGCTAGCGTACTATCAAAAGAAAAACATGACGTTATAGTCTTGGATCGTGAAAAAGACTGCCTTTCTCATGTCTCTGAAACTCTAGATGTTTTAGTTAAAGAAGGTAATGCTACCTCCGCAAAAGATTTAATGGACGCAGGAGTTGACACCTCTGATATCACAATTGCTGTAACTAGTGTTGATGAAGTAAATATGATTGCTTCAATGATTAGTAAAAAACTCGGTGCTAAAATGGTTATTGCTCGCGTTCGAAGTGATGAATTTTCGCAACCAAACGCTCCCTTAAAGCCTACCGATTTAGGGATTGATGTAATGATTCACCCCGAAATGAGTGCGGCTCAAGAAATAACTCGCCTTTTAATGCGCTCTGCAGCTAGCGATGTTATTGACCTTGCAGAAGGCCAAATGCAGTTAATAGGTATTCGCCTAGATAAAGACTCACCTTTAATAGGAAAATCTTTAATTGAATATGCGTCTGAGCATTCTAATATTACGTTTCGTGTTGTAGCAATTGGACGGCGTGGTTTAACTTTAATGCCTAAAGGTGCTGTTAAACTGCAAGTATCTGACCAAGTTTTTGTATTGGCAAAAACTGAAGATATTCCTGAGATTATTAAAACTACTGGCAAAAAGGAAACCCAATTGAACCGAATTATGATTGCTGGTGGTTCGGCTATTGGAGCTATGATTGCCCGCTTGCTCTGTAGTGATACTAAAAGAAACTGGTCGGTTAAACTGATTGAACCAAACTATGATGTTGCAGAAGAGCTGGCTATAGAGCTTAAGAATGCTATGATACTTCATGGCAACCCAACCGATCCCGACTTACTAGCTACTGAAGGTATAACCGATATGGATGCCTTTATTGCCGTTACTGACGATGAAGAATCAAATATCATTTCATGTTTGATGGCGAAACATTTAGATGTTAAGAAAACAGTTGCTCTAGTTTCTAAACCAGATTTTATTCCACTTAGCCAAACTATTGGCCTTGATGCTGTTGTAAACAAAAAAGTTGCCGCTTCTAATGAAATCCATCGCTATGTTCGAAAAGGACGCGTTATTTCTGTAACAGAACTAAGAGGTATTAAAGCTGAAGTCCTTGAGCTGATTGCCTCCTCGGGATCTAAGATTGTTGGAAAACGCATTCAAGATTTAAAACTACCCGATGGCTGTATTATCGGTGGTATATTATGCGATGGTTGCGTTGAAATTGCTACAGGTTCATCCCAAATTAAAGTTAACGATCGTGTAATGGTATTTTGCTTACCAGAAGCTATTGACAAAATAACGCAACTCTTTCAATAATGGCTTTAAGCGTAATAAATGCATTTAATCGACCAAAGATAGATTTTTTAGTCGTTCTTGGAGTTCTTGGAGCCTTTGTTTTTTTTATGGGCTTTGCATTACTCTTGCCTGCTATCATCGATTTTATTTACGCTGAAGAAACCTGGAGTGCTTTTCTTATTTCTGCTGGAATCGCATTTTTAGCTGGTGGAACGCTTTGGTTCTTCTTTAAACCAAAAGAAGAATTACGTATTCGCGAAGGGTTTTTGGTTGTTAGCTTAACATGGATCGCGCTTTCTTTAGTAGGTGCGCTTCCATTTACTATTTCTGGTATTCTTCCGAACTATACCGATGCTGTTTTTGAAACCATGAGTGGACTTACTACCACCGGCTCCACTATTCTTGGAGGAACTACTTCTGATGGTTTTGTAAACCCAGACATCGAATCTATCCCCCATAGTTTTCTATTCTGGCGATCTCTCGCCCATTGGTTAGGTGGTATGGGTATTATCGTTCTGTCTATTGCTATTCTTCCTTTATTGGGAATTGGAGGAATGCAGCTTTTTCAAGCAGAGTCGCCTGGGCCAACCACCGATAAACTAACTCCTCGAGTACAAGAAACCGCAAAACTACTTTGGGTAGTTTATGTAGCTTTTACATTCCTGGAGTTCTTATTACTCTGGGCTCACCCCGCTATGGATTGGTTTGATGCCATAAATCACTCGATGGCAACATTAGCAACAGGTGGTTTCTCTACTAAAAACGCAAGTGTTGAAGCTTTTAACTCCGTGTATATCGACTGGGTAATTACAGTCTTCATGTTCATTGCTGGGATAAACTTTGCAATGCATTTTAGACTTTTAAAAGGCGATTACAAGATATTTTTAGGTAATAGAGAAATTCGTTTCTATACATTAATTACACTATTAGGAGTTATTGGTATTACTTTTTCGCTTTGGAATTTTGATGGCTATTCATTGTTGGATGCTCTACGATATGGAGCATTTCAGGCGGTTTCTATTATAACCACAACTGGTTTTGGAACCAACGACTATGAACTTTGGTATTCCTTTGGAGCTTTTTTCTTGTTCTTACTTTTCTTTACTGGCGGTAGCGCAGGCTCAACTGGTGGTGGGATTAAAATGATTCGCTGGATGATTCTGATTCGAAATACTGGTAGAGAAATTAAACAGATTATCCATCCAAAAGCTATTCTCCCTGTTCGTATTGGTGAACAAACTATCAGTCAAAACATCCAAAGAACAGTACTGAGTTTTTTCATTCTCTACATGTTCATCTTTGCCACAGGCGCTTTCATTATAAGCTTCTTCGGATATGATCTTATGTCGTCTATCGGAGCAAGCATCTCTGCCTTAGGTAATATTGGCCCTGGCTGGGGAGAATTTGGTCCAACCGATAGCTTTGCAAAAATGCCTTATTTGGGAAAATGGGTTCTCATTATGCTCATGATGATTGGCCGTTTAGAAATTTTCACAGTGTTAATTATTTTCTCGCCATCTTTTTGGAGACAATAAACTTCCTTTATTTCAGTAGCATTCACTTGGCTCATTTCTATTCTTTCCGATTGATAAAGTGAGCCTCTCCCCTTATCCTGTTTAGATATAATCAGCATCTTAAACCAGTTTTAATTACTGTTCTCAATCGTATTGATAGGAAGTCTTAGAAGTATGTATCTCAATAAAGAAAAATCTGCTCAACTCTATCCTTATTGGCTTTTATTAGTCATAGTCTTCTTTTTTAGTAATTGCTCAACAGCTAATGATGATAATTCAGAAATAGATTTAGAAAAAATCATTCCTAGCGTTGAAATCTCAACTTCTGGGAATACGATAGTGGACGAACCCAAAGTTAACGCTAGCATCAAAATTCATGCAGATGATGTGATCTTATATCAGGGTAACATCGCTATTGAAACAAGAGGCTCCTCTTCTATTGGGTTTCCTAAAAAATCATACGGCTTTGAAACTAGAGATGAGAATAACGCAGATTTAGATGTCTCTCTTTTAGAGTTTCCTGAAGAAGAAGATTGGATTCTAAACGGCCCTTATAGTGACAAAACGCTTATGAGAAATATGCTGATGTACGACCTCTCTCGAGATATTGATAGATATGCCAGCCGAAGTGCTTTTGTTGAACTAAGTATTAATGAAGAGCTACAAGGTGTATATCTCCTTTTGGAAAAATTGAAACGTGATGATAACAGAATTAACATTAATACATTAAACCCAGACGAAAACTCTGGTGAAGACATCACTGGCGGTTACATTTTAAAAATCGATCGTACTGATGGTGCAGGTTCTTACTTTACCTCTTCATTTGCACCTCCTTTCGCTACAGAAGGACAAAAAGTAAATTTCGTGTTCGAATCTCCCGATCCTACTGAAATCACAGCTCAACAAAAAACCTATATAATCGATTACATTTCTAGTTTTGAAAACACATTGGCTTCAAACAACTTTACAGACCCAGTTAATGGCTATTTAAGCTATATCGATGTTTCTAGCTTTATAGACTTCTTCTTAATGAACGAACTTGCCAATAATGTAGACGCTTATCGCCTAAGTACATTCATGCACAAAGACAAAAACGAGAAGTTAGTTATGGGACCCATTTGGGATTTTAATTACGCCCTAGGCAATGTGGACTATTGTAACTCTGGCGATACCGACGTTTGGGCGTACAAGTTTAACGAGCGTTGTGGCAACCATTATCAACAAGTACCCTTTTGGTGGAGTAAGCTACTAGAAGACCCCGTTTTTGTAACCCAACTACAAGAACGTTGGACAAAGCTTAGAAGTAATCAGTTTTCAGAAACTAAAATTATGGCAAAAATTGATGCTTATGCAACGCTACTTCAAGAAACTGGAGCCGTTGATAAAAACTTTAGCGTTTGGGAAGTTTTTGGCGTTTACGTTCGTCCCAATAATTATGTAGGCGAAACCCATCAGCAAGAAGTTGATAATTTGAAAGAATGGATTGAAAACCGATTGCTCTGGCTAGATTCATCCATTTCAAATATGTAAGGTATTTTCTTATTCTTGAAACTGTATTTTATAGCTACAAACTGTGTTAGAATCACTAATTGTTGCACTTCAAACTTGAACCTAGATGTAAATAATTATTCATACGGATCAAATTCATATTCAACCCATCCATAGTAATCACCCTTCCATTCTAGAGTCGAGTAGTGACCGCAATCGAAACAATTATTGACATTCAATTTATTTTCATCATTTATCCAAATCACCGAAAAACTCGGTTCTGTAATAGACTGTGAAAGAAAGGCAACTTCATATCCATTTGAACCTTCTGTTAGGATTAAAAGAAATATTCCAGACTCTTTTTGAGTGTTCCGAAATACACCAACTTGAGCCAAATCCATCTGACCATCATTATTAAAATCATGTTCAATTGAAAAATTGTAATCTATTTCATCATGATTAAAATCTTCCTTTGATCCTTCTGGCATCATTTCTATTGTGAGAGCCATTGCATTACTCCAATTTGAATCAATTTGTGAAATAGAAACGCCATTAATAGTATTGCCTATTGGTTCAAATGTAGCGTTCAACCACCATGCATCCGATTGAGCTTGAACTAAACATGGAAATAGAATTGATAATAAAAGTGCACATGTTATTGTTAAAGTTTTCAATTTTAGTTCATATCTCATTTTATTGACACCTAACGACCCAGCGTTTAAGCGGCGAGCCGAGTTAAAATTAATAAAGTTCCGAACCCTAAACGAGCCCGACTTAAAACGCTTGTTATGTGTATGTTTTAATTTAATGTGAATTTGACGCGAACACTTCTGCGAATTGTAACTTTACCAAAATCATTTTCTTCTTGTGAATTTTCTGTCGTCACAGAATTAAATGGATTAGAGTATGATGACCAAGAAGAGTTTTCTTCAATTTCGAGTACTTCTCCAAGGCTCATTTCGTAAACTTTAGCCATATAAGATGCTTTGGTTTTAGCTGATTCTAAAGCTTTTTCATAGGCTAATTGATGTTGGTGTTCATAATCAGAGATTTTATAGCTTGATTGAATATTTTCGATCGAACTATTTAAAACAAAAGCATCCGTTAGTTCTGAATATAGATTCAAATCTTGCAAAAGAACTGATAGGTTGATTTGAACATAAAATCCTTTTTGTTGCCTTTGGCGATCAACGTATATGTAATTCTTCCCAAGTGTTATAGGAGATACATTAATGTCGGTTTGAGATATACCAATTGCAGTTAATTGCTGAAGGAGATTATCCAATTTTTGCTTGTTCACATTTTTTGCGTCCTCAACAGTTTCTTGAATTGATTTTAATTGAATAGAAAAACTAATCTGATCAGCTGGAAGAATAGATTCATGCGTTCCATTTACTTCGATATATCTTGCTGGATTATCTTGACTATATGCGGTTACTGAAAAACTTAAAAGTAAGCTCAAAAAAAGATATTTCATGAATTCTCTCATAAAGGTGAATACACATAACGACCCCGCGTTTAAGCGGCGAGTCTGGTTTTAGTTATTAAAGTTCCGAACCCTAATCGAGTCCGACTTGAAACGCTTGTTATATGCTAATTCAAACGGTTATTTTTTACATATTCGAGAGCTAATGAATCTGTTTTCTCAATTAATCCACTTTCAAATAAAGTATTTCGGTTCATAAAAATGGCAATAGTCAGTGGTTTGTCTAAATATCTTTTTGTAAAAGTATTAGTGCCAAACCAACCGCCACCATGATATGCTGTGCTATCAGTAACAACCCAACCCATTGCATAGTCACTTTCAACTCCGTTGTTTACTTGTGTGGAACTGGGTTTGAATATTATTTCATGTGCTTCTTCAGTGAACAGGGTCTTATTTCGTAAAGCCAAGTCATAATTGAAATAATCATTCACGCTGGTATACACTCCACCTGCTCCTAAGAGGCCATTTAAATAATGCCCATCTACTTTTTCCCAGTTGCCAGAATCATCTTTTTCATAACAAAAGGCTCGTTCTTCAATTTCAATCGGTTCTGCCAGATTGAAGAAATTAGTTTTTTTCATCCCGGCCCTATTGAATATCTCCTCTTTAGAAAATCCAGCATAATCTTCACCGCTTACTTTCTCTACCAAACTCGGAATGAATTCATAAATACCGTTATTATACCTATAAGTTTCTCCGGGCTTGGATAAGGTCCGGTTCTCAGCGGCATACCAATTCAGGACATCCGAGTTTTCCGCAATTTTGGTGGAATCCCATTCTGTAAAAAATACAGCCTCGGCATCTGCTTCCCCGGAAGTGTGGTTAATTAATTGTTCAATAGTGGTTCCGTCCTGAAATGTTTCGAATGGAAAATAGGAGTAGACCGAATCATCTAAGGATAGCTTTCCTTCATCCACAAGTTTAAGAACGGTCAAAGCAGTGAATTGCTTACTGACAGAACCCATTCTCAAATTTGTACTTTTGGTAATGGGTTCATTGGATTCTAGGTCTCTCAATCCATAGCCCTTACCAATGATCATCTCACCATCGAAAGACACAAGTACTGCAACTCCAGGTTCACCTTCTCCAATATGGGCATTGAAAAGTGAATCAATTTTTGTCTCTAATTTTGTTAGTTCAGCAGAGTTGGTATTTGTTTCCTTATCAGAGGGTGGCGTACAGGAAACAAGAATGATTAAAATTATAAAGATCGAGTTTTTCATGTGTGCTAAATTAATTAGAGATAGAATTGGCATATAACGACCCTGCGTTTAAGCGGCGAGCCGAGTTAAAATTTTTAAGGTTCTGAACCCTAAACGAGTCCGACTTAAAACGCTTGTTATGTTGCGCGATTTAGCAAGTAATATTTTCAACTGTACATCTAAATTCAAATAACTTTTTTAAGACAGCATGTTGGGAATAGGATTCTTTTTGTAGAGTT
>JBLWWM010000013.1:0-50821 GCA_048267905.1 Balneola sp. | reverse complement strand
TGATCATGTGATTTATGATATCGAGTACTTCTTAATTCGACTCTTCCTTTGACTGAATCTGCAAAGTAGCTTTCAATTGTCTTTTTGAGTTTACTCCATTTCATAGCTTAGAATTAGTAACATAACGACCCGGCGTTTAAGCGGCGAGTCTGGGGTTAAAAATTAAGGCCCGAACCGCGTTCGAGTCCCGCTTGAAACGCTTGTTAGTGTGCAAACCACTTTGGCAAGGTTTCTAATACACGATTATTAATTTCTTCGGATAAATAAACTTTTTTTAAATCAAATCTGCTATCAATTAAAAAATGACCTTTAAATTTTTGAAATGAATATAGATAAGGAACAATATAACCCGGCGAATCTGTCTCCGTTTTAGATTGTTCGATTAAACTTTTTAATTTAGTTTCTGATATCTGACTCAACCAAATCTGTTTCATTCTATCGCTTATGATATTTACTGATGAACTAGATTTTAATTCAAAAGTATCGGGATTGAATAAGAAAGTTGTTTTTGATGGAGCTCCACACTCAATATCGCCACCAATTTCTCCCAATGAGTTTAAGTTGAAAACTACAACTGTTGAGTCGTTGGGATATTCAATTTTAAACCAAGGAGATGCGTCACAAAGTGATTTCATGATTACTTTATTCCCAGTGTAGAATTTTAACTCATGAACTCTACCCAATTCATCAATATCCTCTTTTAGATACAAATTGGGTAACTCGTTTTTATCAACATTCCATTCTAGAATTTTGAAACCAGAAGTGGTTTCTTCGAAGGCGTGATATATGGTAGTTTGTGCAAATGACAAAACGGATAGAAAGGAGAAAATAAAAGTTAGATAAAATCTCATTTTTGGATTATTGCACACTAACATTATATTATTCGAACAAGGATTTTTGTGTTTAGTCCCGATAAAATCCAGAAAACCCTCTTTCAACAGAATAAACTAATGTTTTGAGAGGTTATCAGAACCAAATCTGATGAAATTAGTCCTGATAAAATCCACAAATTTTGTAAGGACTTCCTCGCCCATTGGCCTAAATATAGACATTCAATTCTTAAAAACAAGCAGTAACGGCTTCGTCGTAAATGTTGATAAAAAGAACATCTTAATACAAATATGAACAACATAAAAAAAGCCTGTTCCAAAAAAATGAAACAGGCTTTTAAAGTGCTCACGACTGGAGTCGAACCAGCACAACCGTTAGGTCACACGCCCCTCAAGCGTGCGCGTCTACCAACCTGCCTGCCGGCATAGGCAGGTTCCGCCACAATTAGGATCTAATAAAAAATGGTTGATATAGATTTCAAATATTCTTTGCCTACACCTGATTTCAAGTACTTTTCATGAGCTCGAGCTTCCTTTCTAGTTGCGAACTCTTTTGTGTAGATTAATTTGAAAGGAGCATAGGGTTTCGTTGTTTTATTTTGCCCTTTATTGTGTCTGGCGAATCTTTTTTCAAGTTGTGAACTTAATCCAACATAGATGTATGATTTAGAAAGGCTAGATATGGCATAAACTGTAATCATCCGAATAAAATAAAAAAGCCTGTCTCAATAAGAAACAGGCTTTTAAAGTGCTCACGACTGGAGTCGAACCAGCACAACCGTTAGGTCACACGCCCCTCAAGCGTGCGCGTCTACCAATTCCGCCACGTGAGCAGTTGCAGGCGTCAAATATACCGTTTTTATACTTCAAAGTTCAATGCTATAAAACAAAAAACCCACCAAGTTTTAACAAGGTGGGTTTGCGCTAGAATCTGTTATAAAACAGGCTTCTTCAAGTGTAGGCGAAATCAGAACTAAGACGATTTCGGAACACTTAAAGTTTTAAGTTAGCGTGTGGCACCAATTATTCTTCTAACTGGCGACGTGCATAATCGTTTTCAGGATCGATGTTCAGCGCTTGCTCATAATAAGTACGGGCTTTATCAGCTTGTCCGCCTCGTTTAATCATGTCGCCCATCAAAATCCAATTCTCAGCATCGCGAGGATCTTTCTTAATACGACCGATTAAGTAAGGAATAGCCTGTGGACCTCGATCCGTCATCAACATAAGCATCACAATATTACGGTGTGCAGAGGAAGAATCAGCTATTTCTACGGCTTTGTTAAAATCAGCTTCAGCATTTTCAAGCTCTTCTTTTTGCATATAAATGCTTCCACGAAGATTGTAGTAAGCAGCATTTTCAGCATCTAAAGCGAGGGCTTTGGTGATGTTCTGCATACTCAAATCATATTGGTTGAGCTGTTGCATAATCAAAGCTTCTAAATAAAACGCCTCGGGAGATTTGTCATTTTCTTTTTGTAGCTCGCGAGCTATATCTAAGGCGTGGTCTATATCTTTATCTTGAAGTAGCTCAAAGCCGTGATTTAGTTTCTCTTCGAAATTCATAGTATTAGTTGTCTTTATCGGTCAGGTCTTCGTATTCAGCTTCTTCAATCTGGTTGAAATCCTTCTTCCGGTTTCTAGAGTTGTTTACCCCTTGAAAGGGATTGAATTGACCATTTTTACTTCTGGAAGGTAAGAACAATCGAGATATATATCTTACTCCAAGATAAAAAACAGCCATAAAAAATAGAATTTTAAGCATGATATTAAGGTGCTATGTGAATGTGCGTATTAGAATGAAGTGGCATTTCAAAAATTTGCCGTTCTATATACGCTAAATGATCAGGATTGTTCACAAAGTCTATCTCGGTAGCGTTTATCGTTATTAATGGCGATCGAGTATAGTGGTAGAAAAAATGATTGTAGGCGTCGTTTAATTCTTTAAGGTACTCTGGCGTAATGTGGCGCTCGTAACTACGTCCTCGTTGGTTTATATTGTCGAGTAAGCGATCTACCGAACTTTGTATGAATATGATTAAGTCTGGCTGGGGTGCGATTCCCGCCATTATATTGTAGATGGTATCGTATAGAGCAAGTTCATCTTCGTCTAAGTTCAAACGAGCAAAAATACGATCCTTGTCAAAAATATAATCGGAAATTGTAAGCTGATGAAACAAATCTTTGTTCATCATGTTCTGCTGTTGCTTGAATCGACTAGCTAGGAATGCGAGCTGTGTTTGAAATGCATACCGCTCTCTTTCTTCATAAAACTTTGGCAGAAAGGGATTGTCTTCAAATTCTTCTAAAACAATGCGGGCATTTTTCCGCTCCGCTAGTAATTTTGCCAAGGAAGTTTTCCCTGCACCAATCACTCCTTCAATAGCAATAAAATCAAATTGATTGGACATGAACTACCAGTCTAAGTTCGTTTTTGAAATTCTGATTTCTGGTGCCAATGTGATTAATTTGTCTATATGCTGCGCAGTTTTTGGGTCTTCCCAATTTTTGAAAACATCCTTTAAAGGCAAAAGAACAAACAATCGTTGTGTGTAATTGGCATGTGGAATGATAAGACTATCTGTTTCAACGACCAAGCGATTATACGTAATTATGTCTAGATCTAGTGTGCGAGCCGTCCATTTTGGATAACGAGTGGGGCGACCTTGGCGCTGTTCTTGTAGTTTTAGCTGGTCGAGGAGTTCGGTCGGGCTCAACTCTGTAGTGATGAGCGCTACAGCATTAAGAAAATCAGCATCACTTGGTCCAATCGGTTCAGACTGATAAATGGGGGATACGATGACCTCCTGTTTAGAAAACGATTCCAAAAACTGTTTTGCTTGTACCAGTTGTTGGAGAGGATTATCTAAGTTGGAGCCTAACGCTATTACTACCTCGGCCATTTCATGCAAACTTCAGAGTACAATGTTTCTCCATCCATTGGTGGGTTGAGCTTGCGTACTTTAACTTTGAGATTCTGTGGAGAAAATGAACTAAAAAGTTCCTCACCGATTTTAAAACAAAGTGTTTCAATGAGGTGTAAAGAGGGGCCGTTCATAATCTCAGTAACAATTTCTCGTGCCTTAGAATAATCGATTGTTTTGTTGAGATTATCAGTTTGGGCTGCTTCGAGAAGTGAGAGTGTAAAAACTAAATCAACCTGAAAATCATTGCCAATTACTTTTTCTTCCTCAAAATACCCGTGTAGGGCATGGAAGCTCATACTTTTAAGCGTGAGCGTATCCATGGCTTAGAGGCTTGCTACTTCAATGCGTTGTTGTAGTTCGTCTAGCATGCGCTTGTGTTTAACACTTGTGCTCATGCGCTCTTCAACGGTAGAAATTGCGTGGATTACAGTAGAATGATCACGTCCACCAAAGTGTAAACCGATAGTTTTAAGGCTAGACTTGGTGAATTTCTTAGAGAAATACATGGCAATTTGCCGAGCTTCAACAATTTCTTGTTTTCGAGTTTTTTCACGCACTTTATTGGTATCAATTCCAAAATAATCGCACACATAATTTTGAATAGACTCGATTGAGAGTTGAGTGTTTGATTCTCTTACCATGTCTTTAAGTGCACGCTTTGCCATAGGAAGATCAATCTCCTCAATATTCTGTAAAGAAGCATGTGCCAGAAGTTTGATAATTGCGCCTTCTAGGTCGCGCACATTCGATTTGAAGTTATGAGCTATAAATTCAATAATCTCAGGGTGAATTTCAATGCCATTGTCTTGAGCTTTACGTTCTAAGATGGCGTAACGAGTTTCATATTCTGGCATTTGAAGGTCGGCACTTAAACCCCAGCCAAAACGTGAGATTAAACGCTCCTGGATATCGGGAACATCTTTTGGTGCACGGTCGCTACTTAAAATAATCTGTTTGCCGTCTTGATGTAGGGCATTGAAAATATGGAAGAATTCTTCCTGAGTTTTCTCTTTACCACTAAAAAATTGGATATCGTCAACCATTAGCACATCAATATTTCTATAAAACATAGAAAATTCGCTAGCTCTATTATTTCGGATGGCGTGAACAAATTCGTTGGTGAATGCTTCGGAAGATATATATAGAACAGATTTCTCTTCGCCGAATTTCTCTTTAATCTTATTACCAATACTCTGAACCAAATGAGTTTTACCTAAACCTGTTGGCCCATAAATGAAAAAGGGGTTGAATGAGTTGCTTCCAGGGTTGTCGGCTATTGCCATCGCTGCTGAACGAGCAAGACGATTGCAGTCGCCTTCTATATATCGGTCAAAAACGTAAGAGGTATTAAGGTTGGAATCGACTTTCGATTTTCGAATTCCAGGAATTACAAAAGGATTTTCGATACGTTCCGGATAATAAGGAAAACCACTCATCTCTTGTGGTTGTACTGGCGCCATTGGTCTTTGCGGCAAACGGATAGAACGGTTGTTTTCGAACTGTTCAGATTTTTCCATAACTATAGAATACTCAAGTTTACCATCTGGGCCCAAAACCTTTGCAAGTGTAGAGCGTAACATGGTGTAATAATGTTCTTCTAACCACTCGTACCAAAATTGGCTAGGAACTTGTACAGTTAAGGTATTTTCTGAGAGATTTACAGGTTTAATTGGCTCAAACCACGACTTAAACTTCTGGTAGCTAATATTGTCTTTAATAATTTCTAAGCACTCGTTCCAAGCTGCTTCAGCCGATATCATTCTCAATTCTTCAATACCTCCAGGTACCTATTCTTTTAAAATCTTTCTGTTACCACCAGAAAGTTAGTTATCCACAGTGATTGTGCACTGATCATTCATTTATCTTTTTTGAAAATGCCGATTTATTTCCCACAAGTCAAACCTCATTAATGTGGATATCTGAAAGTTATCCACATCGCTATAAATATTTCAAACCATTGCTAGGCAACGAGTTATAAATTAAATGTAGAAGTTTAAAAAAAGAGCTTGACTTCTCTTAACAT
Organism: Balneola sp.; assembly: GCA_048267905.1. Classification (GTDB taxonomy): domain Bacteria; phylum Bacteroidota; class Rhodothermia; order Balneolales; family Balneolaceae; genus Balneola. The sequence goes on along the minus strand of JBLWWM010000013.1, from coordinate 45,041 downwards.
TGCCTTAATGCTATATTATTGAGGAATCGGCGATGATTGAATTTAGGGTAAGTATTTTTCCACAAGTTTTCCACAATTTTTATATTTGTAAAAAACCCTATTTTTGATACCAAAGTAGCTGATTGAGCTATCTGCTTATGACTAAAAATCTTTCTTTTAAATCATAATCGCTAAGTATATCTACATCCCACCCTTTTGCCGAAAAAATTTGCGCAGTTTGAGCGGCTTCGTGTTCGTGGATCTCAAAATAACCGGTTCCATTTTTGGCTAAGAATTTGGAGCAATAATTCTCGAGTGCAGTGAAGATATGTTCGGTGCTTTCGCAGAAAAGAGCTAAGTGTGGTTCATAGTTTTTAACTTCTTCATCTAAGCCTTGTTCTTCTTCTCTAAGAATATACGGAGGATTCGAAATAATTAAATCAAACTGAATGTTAGCGTTCTCAAAATGTGGGTGAAATAAATCTTGATGAATAAAAGTGATAACCGTGTTATTTCTAGCGGCATTTGCTGTTGCTAGTTCAAGCGCTTCTTTAGAAATATCGGTAGCAGTAACATCCCATTTAGAATGTTCTGTTTTTAGTGAAATTGGAATGCAACCCGATCCCGTTCCTACATCTATAACTTTAAGTGGTTCAGAGCGGGGGTGAGCATTTAGAATGCGTTGAACAAGTTGCTCGGTTTCTTGTCTGGGAATGAGTACATGCTCGTTCACACTAATTCTAACATTAAAGAAATCTGTCTCTCCAACAATATATTGAAGTGGTTCTTGCAAAGATCGACGTTTAACAAGGGGGCGTAGTTTTTCCAATTCCTCGCTGGTAAGTGGGCGATCGAAACAGAGATATAGGTCAAGACGTTTTTTTTGTAATACGAATGCTAGAAGCCACTCTATGCTTAACCTAGGGCTTTTAACTCCTTTTTTGGTAAAATAATCGGTGGTCCATTCCAACATAGACAAAACAGTCCATGTTGTGGGTATAGCAGACATTTAGAGTTGGTTAAGCTTCTTCTTTTTGATCAGTAACTTGCTCTTCTTGAACAGTAAGCCCAAAACGCTTGCCAAAATCAAGAACAAAAGAGATGATGTTAGCTTCGACATTGCGCTCTTCAGATAGCGAACTTCCCCTAAAACCCATTCTGCCACCCGTCTTTTTTAGAATAACTTTATTATGTTGAGCGGTAGTTTCTAAAATTAACGTTAATGTAACACTAGAATTAATTTGTTTTTCATACTCTTCGTAAACCGCCACATATAGCTTATCTTTCTGATCAGCTTGTGGGTGAGAGTATAAAAACTTTGGTGGATATTCTGAGAACATCTTGTCAGACATCCTGCGAAGTGTAGCTGTTGGGCCGAATATGTAAAACGTAGTATGTGAATTCATTCTATAGGATGCAGTTTAGTTAAATAAATCTTCTCTTTGCGAATTTGTGCTGAAAATAACATGTTATTCAATTAAGGCAATAAGAAATTGAGTAAATTTTCGTTCTTCTTGCTTTACATTAAGACAAAAGCGTAAAAAATGCTTTAAATAGTATCATTATGAATAAAAAAATACTTATTAGTCTGTTCTTCACAACTCTTTGTTTGAGTGGAAATGCTTTTGCCCAATTTGGGGAGCCTCCAGTTCAAAAGAAAGTAGAACCTAGAAATTTATTTAATGAAGGATATAAATCTGGGTTTGGGTTCCTTTTTACCATTAACGATTTTGGCTTTGGAGTAGGGGGACAGTATAGAAAAGCGTTAGGCTTATATACGGAAGGGTTGCTTTCATTGCGAATTACAGGTATTAAAGATCCAAAAGAGCAAACCTACATTGATTATTACTTTGGCTTTAAAACCACCCCCGATAAATACAAACGTGTTCTTTCATTTCCGCTCAATGTGGGTATAAAAAGACGATTATTCGCGGAGCAAATATCAGATAACTTCCGAGTATATACGTCAATTAGTGGAGGGCCTGTGCTTGCTTATACGTTTGCTTACTTTGATGATTATAACGGTAATGGGTTCCAAGAAAATGATATCTACATCTACGGCTTAAAAGAAAAGTCGTACGATATTTTTGGTGGTTGGAAAAACGGAAAGCCTCATTTAGGCTGGAACGGAGATGTAGAATTGGGTGTAGATTTTGGAAGTAATTTTGCAAGCTTACAAAGTCTACAATTCGGTTATACCTTTAATTACTTTAAAGATGGATTGCAAATAATGCAGCCAAAACGACCTGATTTGACTGCAAGTGGGCAACTTCAATATGATGGAGCCGGTGATTTAATTTTAGAAGATTTTTATGGAAAACGTAATTTCTATGGTTCAGCGCAAATTAGTTTTGTATTTGGCTGGATGTGGAACTAACTAAAATGTTAGTTCCTTAAACCATTGCTCAGGATTGGCTAGGTTTTCGAGAACTAAATCGGGTTCGCACGCCGAAAGTTCCTCATTAGAAAACTTACCCGTAGTAACAGCAACCGATTTCATTCCTGCGTATTGCGCGCATTCAATGTCTCTGGGAGTGTCTCCAATAATTATAAACTTAGCTGGGTCGGGCTCGATGCCTAAGTTTTTGCGAACCGTATCTAAAGCTATCATTGGAAGTTGATTTCGATCGGTATCAAACTCACCAAATGCACCAAAGCTAAAATCAAAATGGATGTTTGCCGCTTTTAATTTAGCGGTAGCTGCGGTAGGATAATTTCCTGTTAATAGGCCCATATAACTTCCTAAATCATCAAAAAAGGAAATAGCGCTATCGATATGAGGTTGACGAAAAACATGCTCTTTTTTAACTCTAGTGGTAATGCGTTCTAAATAAACCGATTTAAGCTCTTGATAAAGGGTCTCATCAAAATTGTGGTTTACTAAGAATGAAGTAAGAATATCGTGATCGGTACGCCCAGAAAAAGGATCGGACTCCATGTTTGGATAGTTGATGCTGAGATCGTCTAGAATCTCACGAATCAATGGTCGGTTAAAGTTGCTATCTACTGTTAATAAAGTGCCGTCTATATCAAAAAGAATTACCAATGGATGCTCAGAATTCAAAATAAGATTGTTTTGAGGTTCAACTTCATGAAGAATTTACAAAATGATTGTATTAATAAGCTTTAAGAACATGTTAAATCGTGGTATCTTTTAGTACTCACTCAAAATAATAAATGGAGAAATTTAATGAGTTTTATTGAAGACATAACCGCCCGTCAGATTATTGATTCGCGTGGTAACCCAACCGTTGAAGTTGATGTAATTTTAGAAAGCGGAAGTATAGGACGCGCAGCGGTACCATCTGGTGCATCTACTGGAGAGCACGAAGCAGTTGAGTTAAGAGATGGAGATAGTGCATATTATTTAGGTAAAGGCGTTCAGCAAGCGGTTCAGAATGTAAATACAGTAATTGCAGACGAACTTAGAGGCTTACCTGTATTCAATCAAATTGGTTTAGATGACCTTCTTTTAGAAATTGATGGTACAGAGAATAAAGGAAAACTTGGTGCTAATGCTATATTGGGAGTTTCGCTAGCTTGTGCTAAAGCTGCAGCTGCTGATTTGGGTATGCCATTATGGAGATATATTGGTGGTGTGAACGCAAAAGTAATGCCAGTGCCAATGATGAATATCATTAACGGTGGCTCTCATGCAGATAACAGCGTTGACTTACAAGAATTTATGATTATGCCAGCTGGTGCAGAATCATTTAGCCATGCATTACAAATTGGTTCTGAAATATTTCACAACCTTAAAAAAGTATTGAGTGCAAAAGGCTACAGTACTGCGGTTGGTGATGAGGGTGGTTTTGCCCCGAACTTAAAATCAAACGAAGAAGCGCTAGAAGTTATCATTCAAGCAATTGAAAAAGCAGGCTACATTCCTAAAGATGACGTACTTATTGCTTTAGACCCAGCTGCTTCTGAGTTTTACAATAAAGAAACAGGTTTATACGAATTTAAATGGAGCGATGGCTCAACTAAAGACACCGACGATATGGTTGGTTTTTGGAGTAGTTGGGTAGATAAATACCCTATTATTTCTATTGAAGATGGTTTAGCTGAAGATGACTGGGATGCTTGGAAAAAACTTACTGACGCTATTGGAGATAAAGTTCAATTGGTAGGAGATGATTTATTTGTAACCAATACTGATCGTCTTGCTACGGGAATCCAAAAAGGCATTGCAAATTCTATTCTTATTAAAGTAAACCAAATCGGTACTCTAACCGAAACGCTTGATGCTATCGAAATGGCGCATAAGAATAGTTACACTGCGGTAATCTCGCATCGTTCTGGCGAAACCGAAGATGTTACTATTGCAGATTTAGCGGTAGCAACTAATGCTGGCCAAATTAAGACTGGTTCAATGAGTAGAACTGATCGTATTGCAAAGTATAATCAACTGCTCAGAATTGAGGAAGAGTTGGGCGAACATGCTATTTATCTTGGTCGTGACACCTTTGGTCTTTAAAAATTATTAGTACCTTTAAAGGGATTGAGTTTAATAGCTCAATCCCTTTTTTAATTTATTCCATCAAATAGTTATTACATGAAGTTCTTTACAACACTGGCTTTTGTTCTCATAACAGCCACTCAAATCTTCGCACAATCGGATCAGATTTTTCCAGACCTAACAGGCACTGAACTAATCGATGAGTTGCAAGAAAATTACTCGGTAACTAATCCTTTAGGGTATAATGGAGCTCGTGATGCGATGTACAGCACCATAGATAACAAAAATGGACAAATTACAGGAGTTTATTCAGGCTTTACGATAACTACAAATAACCGTGGAGATGCATACAATAAAGGTATTAATACTGAGCATACCTGGCCACAAGGTAAATTTGATAGCAATGAACCAATGAGAGGAGATATTCACCATTTATTCCCTACACGCATTGAAGTAAATGGAGCTAGAAGTAATTATAAGTTTGATGAAATTCCAGATAACCAAACAAGTACGTGGTATGTAGGAACATCAAGTCAATCTAGTATTCCTAGTTCAAACATTGATGATTATAGTGAATTATTAGGTGGAACTTCTTTTGAGCCACGTGAAGATCACAAAGGGAACGTTGCTAGAGCAATTTTCTATTTCTGGACTATGTACCAAGACAAAAGTAATGTGGCTGATGATGCCTCGTTTTTTAATGAAATGAAAGACGTGTTGCTTACTTGGCACGATGCCGACCCTGTTGATGCCGCAGAGGTAGACAGAAGTTTAGGTGCAGAAACCGCTCAAGGAAATAGAAACCCTTTTATCCACGATACTACCCTTGTTCGTAGAGCGTATTTTGGAGGCTCTCCAAATCCAACAACTAATCCGCCGAGTCCAGTAATTGGAAAAGTTACTGATATAAGTGCCAATTCGTTCAAAGTGGAATATGTTAAAGGCTCAAGTACAGCAACAGCTAGTTTTGATGTTGGACAAGGTTTTGAAGCTAAGGATACAGCGGGGTTGGCTTTTACATTTACTGATTATTCAGAAATTGAAGAAGCCAAAGTAACTTGGGAAGATGGAAGCGAAGAAGGCACGTACACTGCAACCACATTGGAAGTTATTCTTTTTGAAAAAGAACCTGTAGTTATTGCCAATCCTCTACGAGGAGAGCTCAAAAAAATTATAGATGTTTCATTTGAAATTACTTATAACCCAGAGACTAAAAATGGTGAAAACCCTCTTTTTGAAGGAGGGACTCAATCATCCGAAAATATACTATATGGTTCCAAAACGGTAACTACGGGACCTGAAGGAGAAGTAATTGTACTAAACGAATATTCGTTTGTAGAAGATGCCATTGTGTGGTGGACTAACGACGACGCTGGTATGTTTGCCGATAGTATCAAGGTGATTAGCTTTGGTGACACTGACACTACCGTAGTTGTTGGCTCTGGAAGCTCAAATGCTCTAATCATAACGGGTGTTTTTGATGCAACTTTAACAGGAGGAACCCCAAAAGGTGTGGAACTATTTGCTGCCGAAAACATCGAAGATTTAGCTGCTTTTGGAATAGGTTCTGCTAATAATGGCGGCGGAAGCGACGGCGTTGAACTTCAACTTTCGGGTTCTATTGCTCAAGGTGATTTTCTATATATTGCTACTGAAGAATCAAACTTTAATGCTTGGTTCGGCTTTAATCCAGATCTAGTAGACAATATGGCTGTGGCTATAAACGGCGATGATGCAATAGAGTTATTCTATGATTCAACCAAAACATTTTCTGGCTCTGAAACTGTAGTAGATGTATTCGGTGATATTGATGGTGGAGGAAGTGATTGGAAACACACCGATGGTTGGGCGTATAGAAAAGATTTAACTGGCCCTGATGGAAATGAGTTTGATATCAATAATTGGATTTTTTCTGGTGTAGACGCATTTGAAGGATTTAGCTCAAATAGTGCAGCAACAAAGCCAATGCCAATTGGGACTTATAATCCAGGTGTAATAAATAGTAGTGAAGAAGAATCAATCGAGGCTCCTTCAACTATTACATTAAACCAGAATTACCCAAATCCTTTTAACCCTCAAACAACTATTAGCTACTCCATTACTAATGCTGGTTTGGTAAATCTAAAAGTGTATAATATTTTAGGTCATGAGATTTCAACATTAGTAAATAGAACGCAATCGGCAGGAACTCACTCTGTAAGTTTTGACGCTACCAACTTGCCATCTGGTGTGTATTTATATCGCCTTGATGCAGAGGGCTTCTCAAGCTACAGAAAAATGCTTCTTATAAAATAATTAGAGCTGGTTTAAGATAAGAGTGAGATTCTTGCTCTTATCTAGCCTAAGTTTTTTTCTAAGTCGATATCGGCTTTGATCTACACTCTTTGGCGAGATATTAAGGATTCCAGAGATATCTTTAGAAGATAGGTTTAGCCTTAATAAAGCAGCTAACCTTCGTTCCTGAGTTGTTAGGTCTGGGTAACCATGCTCCAATTTTTTGAAAAACCCAGTACAAGCTTGTTCAACATGTATCTCAAACTCTTCGCGATCTTTATTAAGCATTGAATTCTGATAAACTCTATGACCTAGCTTATTAATCCCCTTTATCGCGTCAGGATTAGCAATATCAGATTTTAACTGGCTCAGTTCTTTATTTATACTTTTTAAAAACTCGTTCTTTTCAACAATATGCAACGCATAATTGGTGAGTTCTTTTTGAAGGTGCTCTGATTTTATAGTTGAATTGGCCAGGGCTTCGTCTGCAAGCTTTTTCTTAGACTCCACTATTATTTTATTCTTTTCAAGAAGCTCTAACTCTTGCTTCTTCTTAGAAATAACCCGAGTGTAAAACAGTACCACAAATAGAAGAACAACCAGAAGTGTAGTTGTGATTGCAAATGCTCTTGTTTTTTGAAGGGTATTCTCTGCTACAAGCAACATGTTTTCTTGCTTGGCTTTCTCAGTTTCATAAACAGCTCGCATCTCGGCTAAGCGTTGATTCGCATCTTCATTCAATAAAGAATCATTCAGAGCCTTTTGGTTTTCAAGATGAAAATAAGCCATCTCATAATTTTTAAGTGCGGCATAACTTCTGGCCAAGTTTGAGTGCGCGTCTTTTTGCTCATAAATCACATTTAAATCCTTTGCTAGTTGTAGGCTTTGCTGAGCATAGCTAATTGCTTCGCTAAGTTTCCCTAACTTTCTATACACACTGCTAAGCACTTTAAGGGGATAGGTCATCATCACTTTTGAATCCGTCTTTTCAGCGTAGTTAAGTGCTTTTAAGCTATAATCTATTGCTAATTGTGTAGAATCCATTGCGTCATATAGCATAGCCATGTTTAAGTAGCTAATGGCAGCGTCATTTTCAGAATTCTGATCAAGTCTTTTGGTTAACGCTAGTTTGTTGTAATAAAGCGCAGAATCTAAACTTCCTTCCTCATAAAGTATATTGCCGATATTTCCATAAACGGCTGCTTGAGCAAGAGTATCGTCTACAGATTTAAAATATAAAAGCGACTCTTTGTAGTACGACATTGCTTCATCTGGCTTGTACTGTATAAAATAAATATTGCCAATACTTCTAAGAATTTCCCCCTTTGTATAGCCGTCTAGTTTATCAGATTTATTGAATTCAGAAGCTTTGGTTAGATATTTAAGTGCGTTTTGGTAAGCTCCAGTTCGAATATAGCTTCGCCCGAGGTCTAAAAGAGCAACTGCCTTACGTTTGATGGAGGGAACTTCTGTGGAAAGTGAATAAGATTCAAGTGCAATAGTAATACTAGAATCGGGATCGGTTTGAGAAAGCTTGCTAATTAACTTAGATGCAATATCCAATTTAGCGGTATCAGATGGAGCTTGCTTATAGGCTATGAATAAGGAGTCAATATTCTGATTATAAGCTTTATGAGGCAACGCTGTTAATAGGCCAATAAAAGTGAAAAGTAGAAGTAGAGATTTTTTCATAAATAGGAAACTATAATGTGATAGCCGTTTAATCTCTGCAATCTAAAACTCACATTCTCGATAATGTATATCTACAAAATCTCTACAAATAAAATAGTGAAGATTTTCCCACTAAAGTTTAAAATCGATTCATGTAGCTCTTAAAAGATGTTTAACGATACAAATGATAGTTTTTGGCACCATCTTAAGTTGCTTTGTATTTTTTAGATTTTTTGAAAATTATCTACAACTATGAGAGTGGGTATCTACAATATCCCTACACTCTATGTATACTATGAGCGAGCATAATTAGCTTAATAAGAAAACAAAATGTATGCAGAGTGTTCGACCATTATCTCAAAACTTCAATACATGGACATGGAAGATTAATATCTCCTGTATAGGGGGGCCGCCAAACGATTATATTGCAATTCCATTTTTGGTGTTGGCGATAAAGCCACCTGCTAAAGAGAATGAAGTGTGTATTCACAATATTCCACAAACAGAGATGGAGAGTTTAATTGTGCCGCTTGCAATACAGAAGTTTGGAGCTTTGGATATTTCGGAGCTTATTTTTAATGGATTGGAAAAATTCCATCCTGATTGGAGCTTTGAATTAGTAGATATTGCAAATGGGAAAACCTGGAACCTTGCGCATGAGCAAACAGCATATATAAGGCCTATTATTTCAAATAATGTGCGCTTAGTAAATGATCCAAAACAACAAAAAACCAAACAAGTTGAGTCTCAATTAGTTTTAAAAATTAAAGTTGGAACATTTAGCCAATAAGAGATGGTTAATAATAAAGCACTACTCACGGATGCTTATCAAAAAAGTGATATGATGCACCGGGAGTAGAGACCTGAGATAACTAGATGTGAGTAGTGCTTCATATTCATTTTTTGCTTCGATTATTTGTACTATTGAGGCATGAAAATTTCCCGGCTAGAGTTACTACATTTTAGGAATCATAAAAAGACTGAGGTTGAATGGGGTTCGCATCTTAATATTATAACTGGGCCAAATGGTGCTGGTAAAACGAGCCTAATTGACTCCATTCATTACCTGTGTATGTCGCGCAGTTTTGTATCTAATACCGATTTGTACGTGATAAACAGTGAAGAAACCTATTTTATGATAAAAGGTTTTTTTGAAGGAAATATCCGCAAAGAGTTCGATGTTTCTTGTACTTACTCAAGAGGTGATGGGAAAAAGATTTTCGTGAATGATTCTCCATTAGACCGGCTTTCCGATTTAATTGGGATGGTTCCTGTAGTTGCTCTTTCTCCAGATGATAAAAAACTTACTCTCGATGGCCCCGCAGAAAGACGAACATTTCTTGATTCGTTTATTAGCCAGATTTCAAATTCCTATTTAAGAGATTTACTGAGTTATAGAAAAATAAGGCGGCAGAGAAATGCTCTCCTTCAAGATTTTAAAGGGCCAACTTCGGTTTTGAAAACCTATTTGGAACCATGGAATAATCAATTGGTGAGCGTAGGTTCGAAAATTGTGGCAAAACGATTCGAAGTACTAGAAAATTTCAAAGCGTATTTGGCAAAAGATTACGCAATGATTTCTGGAATGGATCTAACGACCAATCTAGCCTACGAAACATTCTGTGAACCCTCAATAAATCCTGATGAAGTAAGTGAGCAATACGCTAAAAAGCTTGAGTCAATTATAGATAAGGAAATTGATCGTGAGCAAACTTTGTTAGGACCTCATCGCGATGAGATAACATTTTATTTAGATGATTTCGAACTTCGAAGGTTTGGATCTCAAGGTCAGCATAGGCTATTTGCACTTTCGTTGAAATTGGCTCAATTACACTACTACTCAGACGAGTTAGACGATTTGCCAATCTTAATGTTAGATGATGTTTTTGGGGATTTAGATCCCAAAAAAACAGAGGCTCTCCTTAAAACATTGCAAGAGCATCAAGGGCAGATTTTTATTACGTCTGCCAATCCGGTACCTTTTGAACAGTATGTTGATTTTGATGGTAAAAAAAATCGATTTTATACCGTGAATGAAGGAGAAATCCTCGATACCCAAACACTCTGAGTTAACAGTTAATTCTTTAACACAACATCCATTGCGCTTCGATACACCCAAACCAATTAGTGCTGCTTTGCAAGATTTCTTGGATAAGTTTCCTCAAAAAAAGAAGCTTAAGCAAGGCATGATATTATCAATTTGGGAAGAAGTTGCTGGTGAACGAATTGCTTCACAAACCACAAACTTGCATTTTGAAGGCAACAATTTGGTAATGACAGTTCAGAACCAAGTTTGGAGACATGAAATTCATGCTAACAGGTTCAGTATTGCTAAACGACTTAATGCCAAAGTAAAAGGCCAAGTTGTAGGAGATATAATAGTGCGAGGGTAGTTGTATTAAGCAAACTCTCGTTCTATATTCGTGAATTATGGCGGACAATTACTTTAAAAAAATTCAAGACTGGCTTTCATCCATTGCAAAGAAAGGTACTAAGCCTGGAACGGAAGAAGTACAGGCTGTTTTTGCAAAAAAAGAACGGATTTTTGTTTTTGCAATGGCATATATAATTGCGCTTAGTATGTGGCTAATTGTTAATCTCAATGGCATTTTCAATATCACAATTAAAATGCCTGTTGCCATAGGTAATATCCCAAACGATTTAGCCCTTACTAACGATTTGCCTGAATTTGTAGAAGTTAGTTTAAGTGGTACAGCTCTTCCATTAATAAGTTTGTACAATAACCCACCGTCTGTGTCTATTGATGTGGAAGCTTCAGAAGTGAATATTTTTAACCAAGTTCGGCAACGAATGAACACCATTCAAGAAGTTGAGGTAGTGAAAGTTGAACCTATTTTAGTAAAAGTTGAGCTAGAGAAGAAAGAGGTAAAAAAAATCCCTATTCGATTACAATCTGAATTGGCTTTTGAGAATAGATTTGGGCTGATAAGTTCCCCAAAACTAATGCCAGATAGTATTGAGATTACAGGTGCTGTTTCTCAACTAAGATTAATCCAGAATTGGATTTTAAAAGACACCCTCAAGTTGACAGGAATAAGAGACGATATTAAAGAAAATATTGTGATAAAAAATGACAACCCACTTATTACAACTTCTTTAGAGGAAGTGAGCTACACTGCAAATGTCTCAGAATTTACAGAAAGTGAAGTAAGTGTTTTAATAAAAACTAGAGATTTGCCAAGAGGCGAAAGCATAACGTATAATCCAGCATCTATAACTATTAAGTACGATGTTCCTCTTGAACAATACGCAGAAATATCTAGGGTTAGACCTTATGAAGTGTATGTGCCTTATAGTAAGATTGAAGAAGATATGACTGGCTTTGTTACTCCCGACATTGAACTGGTAACACCGCAGTATGTACTTAAATTGAGGAGTTTTCAGCCTAAAGCGGTTGCTTATTTTAGCGTGCTCGATCAATAACTGTTGAGATCAAAAGCTTCTGATTCGAATCAAATAATGCTAAACCGCTAATTCCTCAAAGGGTTTTATAGCTTCTTCAACATCTTTTGCATCTTTATAGTAGCTAAGTAATTTTAGGACAACCTCATCCACAAGAACATCAGGACAAGAAGCTCCTGATGTAATAGCAACTTTCAGTGGGGCTTTACTTTTTGGGAGCCAGTTTTGAGTTTCCAAAAGTTCTTTCTTCCATTGGTCAAAATGACGAATGCTTTTTTTGGATAATAATTCTGATGCATCTCTAACATGAAAGGTTGGGAAACTATGCTCCAAAATTTCAACTAAATGCATGGTATTTGAGGAATTGTAGCCACCCACAACAATAGCAATATCGGCCGAGGATTTAGCGAGCGCTAAAGTAGCAGATTGATTTTCATTTGTTGCGTAGCACAGAGTATCAGAAGTATCCGCAAAATGGTCTAAGATGTCGGAAGTTCCGAAACGTTTTACGGTGGCTTCCTTCAAAATGTCCATCACTTCCTGTGTTTCAGTAGCCAACATGGTTGTTTGGTTAATAACGCCAAAACGCTGCAAATCTTTAATAGGATTAAAACCTGGTGTAGATTTATGCCCAAAATAAGAATCAAAATCAGAAAGGGGGCGTTCTTCGGTCATTATTTCAGCAAGAATTTTCGCTTCATCAACATTAAGCACAACTACTACTGCCGAATGTTGTGCACTCTGAGAAAAGGTAGCTCGAGTTTCTTCATGAGCGTGTTTGCCATGCACAACTAAACTGTATTCTTTTTTGCCAAGTTGCTTACCGCGTTTCCAAACTTTCTCAACAAAAGGACAGGTAGTATTGAAAGCATACGGATTAATCCCAACTTTTTGAAGTTGATTCTGAATATCTATGGTAGTTCCAAAAGCGGGAACAATGACAATATCTTCGGCACTTAATGATGAAATAGGAATGCGCTCAGTGCCATCAGTATCGAAGAGAAATTGAATGCCTTTAGCTAGTAAATCTTCGTTAACTGTTGGGTTGTGAATCATCTCGCTAAGTAAGTAGATATTCTTATCAGAATGCTCTTCAACTGCTCTGTAAGCAATATCAATAGCGTTCTCAACACCGTAGCAGAATCCAAAAAACCGAGGAATTAAAAACTGAACAGGACCAAAATCGAGCACACTAGGCTCTAAGTCCTTTTTCATTGGATCAGTAATTTTTGTCGCTTCTTTCACCAATCGGATGATAGGCGACTTGTACATTTCGGGGATGTTGAATTGCTTACGTGCCAAGACAGGGTTATTCGTAATTAGTTAATTGGATATTTAAAACTAAACAGTTTTTTATAGTAATTAGTTTTACTTGCTAAGATAATGGTATCTGTAATAACTAGTTGGCACCAATTTTAATGAGAATACAATATTAAATGTCACGTGCATTTAAAGACAATCAAGCTACCTCATCCATGCGAACGCCAACCAACTTACTAACGCCTGTTTCAGGCATGGTAACACCGTACATCATTTCAGCTTTACTCATGGTTTTTTTGTTATGAGTAATAATAATGAACTGAGTTTGTGTACTAAACTCTTTAATCATTTTAGCAAACCGCTCAATATTTGCATCATCTAATGGGGCATCAACCTCATCTAGCACACAAAAAGGTGATGGTTTGACGAGATAGATTGCGAAAAGAAGTGCAATTGCAGTAAGCGTTTTTTCACCACCTGAAAGTTGAGAAATACCAGAGGGGCGTTTCCCGCGAGGCTGTGCTTTAATTTCGATTTTGGCCTCTAATGGATCATCAACATCTTTCTCTATAATCAAATCACAATAATCATCTTCAAAGAATAGTGTTTTAAATACTTTCTGAAAATTTTGTCTTATCTGTTCAAACGTGACGTTAAAGCGCTCTGTTGCCGTAGTATTTACTTCGTCGATAGTTTCGAGCAGCTGTTTTTCAGCCTGATTTAAATCCTCAATTTGTTCTTCGTAGAAATCCAATCTCTCTTTTTCTTCTCTATATTCATCTATGGCAAGAGCATTCACCTCACCAATGGCATTTAATTTCTGGCGGAGCCAATTAATACGTTGTTTTGCATCTTCAGGAGTAGTGCTTTCTGGCAGCTCATTTTCAATTTGCTTCATGAGTGTACCATAGGTTTCCCAAAGATGATCAGAAAGAGCTTGGCTTTGCATTTCCATCTTCTCTTTTGCCATAGAAAGATGATGTACAAGCTCCATATTCACCTCTTTACGGCTTCGAACCTCTTTAAGCTGCCTCTCGTACTCATTAATCTTTCCACGCTGTATGCTGGCAGCCTCTTCCGCTTTTTTTAACGCTTCATCAGCGTCCACTTTCAGCTCTTGATTGATTTCTAGTTCTTCTTTTAGGTGCCCAATCTGAGAGGTAAACCCTTCAATCCGAGTTTTACTTTCAGAAGTTAACTTTGCTCTATTTTCGATACGAGCTTGTAGCGCAGAAATACCTGTTTCGGCACGGCGAACATCGCGTTCGTGATTCTCCACTTTATTCTTTAAATCTTGATGCTTTAGTTGAGCGTCGTTGTATCTGCTTTGAGAGATAGCACGGTCATCTTCTAAAGTTTCTAATAAATCTTTTTTCTGATTCTGTTTCTCATCTAACTCAAGCATTTTTCTCTGTAATTCTTTTTGCTTGGGTTGGATGGAATCAAGTTCGTCTTGTGCGGTGCCTTCGCTACTCTTGAGTGTATCTTTCCGGTTAACTAGCTCGCTTATATTCTTTTGATAAACTTGAATTTTAGAGCTTAAACTGTGTTGTTGCTGTTCTAACCTACGAACTTCTTGTTCTTTTTCTTTTAGGCCTTGGCTAAGTGATGCTACATCTAGCTTTTCGTATTTCTCTATAATTTGATCGAGATACTCGCCAAGATTAGAAATTTCTTTTGAAGTTTTAACCTCTTCAGCTTCTAATTTCTCAATTTTGTCTTTTAACCCAACTCTTATGCCCGCATTCTTGCTTTTGCTTCCACTTTGGAAAAAACGAGATTGGGTAACAACTTCGCCATCATAAGTAACTCCAATGGCATCGGTAGTTTTGAGTGCTTGGTAAGTTTCCTCAATAGAATTGAAAACCAAAATATTTCCAAGCAATAACTGTTTTAGAGCAGAGTATTCGCGTTTTGATTTTACATGGTCAAAAAGGCTAGTGCTTTGTACTTCGTATGTGGCAGCTAATTGGTCGAGTGGAATAAAAGTAGCTCGACCTTTTTTATTCTCCTTTAGGATTTGAGCGGCTCTTTGGGCTTCTGCTAATGTTTTAACAACAACAAAATTGAGTGCATCTCCAAGGGCAGCTTCTAAAGCGATAGCGTGTTTTTCGTCAGTATCAAATATTTCAGAGACCGTGGTTAAGTCTTTAAACTCGAAGCGATATTTATCAATTAGATATTTTACACTACTTGGAAAAGCTTCATTTGAGCTCGTTAAATCGTTCAGAAGTTGAATTTCTGAACCAAGAGAAGATTTTTTACTTTCTAAAACGCGTAGCTCATCCTTAATCTCATTTTGCTTTACAGCAAAGCCTTCCCTTTTTTCACGGGCCGTTTCCAACTCTTTTTCTAGCTCATCACGAGTAATAGTTAAACCTTCAAGTTTAGTTTCAATAAGGCCTTGTTCACCGTTATAATTGTCGATTTCATCATTCAGATCGACAATCTCATCATTAATGCGCTCTAAATCGCCTTCAGTATTTTCAAGGCGAGACTCAATTTTAATTCGCTGTGTTTGAAGAGTGCCAAGCTCGTTATTTGCGGCGCTAAGTTGTAACTCAAGTTCGTACAGTTCATGCCGTTCTTTATTGTACTGCTGCTGTATTTGAGAATATTGTTTCTTCGACTCTTCAAGGATTCTACTAGAATTTGTAAGTTCATCATCAAAAGATTCTAGCTTACTTTTGCTATTGGAAAGCATATCCATAAGCTCTTTCAGGTCAACTTCGCCTTGCTCAATGTCTTTAGAGTATCCAGAAATTACTTTCTTTTCGTTTTCGATTTTCTCACTAGTAATACGTAAAGTGGTATCTGCTTCGCGGATTGCATTATGAAGTTGACTTACATGGCGCTGTTCTTCAGACTGCTGCTTCTCTTTATCTAGTAATTCTTTGCGAGCTTTTTCGTCATTTCCCTCTAACTCTTCAATGCCTGCGTTAATCTCTTTACGTTCCTTTTCGGCATTTTCAATTCGATCTTGTAGAGGTTCTAGTTCTACCTTTATCTTATTAAAATCGTATAGAGTTAAGGCTTTATCCAAGTTCTCAAGCTCAACCTTATAGGTTTTTGCTTTCTCGGCTTTCTCCGCTTGAATTTCTAATGACCGAGCTTTTTTACGAAGTTCTATAAGCAGGTCGTCTACTCGTTGTAAATCTTTACGAGTTTCTTCTAACTTTCGTAGAGTACGTTTTCGCTGGTCTTTGTAGCGTGTAACACCAGCGGCTTCTTCAAATAATCTTCGGCGGTCGTTATTCTTGTCATTCAGAATTTCTTCTACCATCTTGAGCTCAATAACCGAATAAGCGTCTGAGCCCATACCGGTATCCATAAAGAGTTCCATGATGTCTTTTAAGCGGCAAGAAGTGTTGTTAATCAGATATTCACTATCACCAGAGCGGTAAAGTCGGCGCGTAATAGTTACTTCGCTATATTCGATAGGCAAAAGACCTTTATCGTTCACAAAAGTGAGCGAGACTTCGGCCATTCCAAGAGCTTTCTTTTTTGCAGTTCCGTTAAAAATAACGTTACTCATTGCTGAAGAACGCAAAAGTGATGGTCGTTGCTCTCCTAATACCCAACGGAGGGCATCAACAATGTTGGATTTCCCACACCCATTTGGCCCAACAATCGAAGTAATCCCACTATCAAATGAGACTTTCGTTTTGTGGGCAAAACTTTTAAACCCTTGTAAGCTTAATTCGGATATATACATGGAATGAGTAGAGTGAAAATAATAACCGGTTTAAGATATATCAGTATCCATATTCTAGAGAATTTATTTCTCGCTATTGAAATTAAACGGTCATTATCTCGTCTTCTTTATGGGAAAGTAGCTCGTCCACTTTTTTGGTATGCTTGTCGGTAAGTGTTTGTATCTCAGCCTCAGCTTCAAATTTAGAATCTTCAGGTAATGAGTGTTCTTCGATAGCTTTCTTTACAGCTTCATTAGCTTCTCTACGCGAGTTACGTATACTAATTCTAGCTTGTTCAGTTTTATCTTTAGTCAATTTTACCAATTCTTTACGGCGTTCTTCGGTAAGAATAGGTAAAGGGATTCGGATTAATACTCCATCATTCATCGGGTTAAGGCCCAGACCTGATGACATAATTGCTTTTTCAATGGCAGTCATTGAAGCTTTATCGTATGGCTGAACAACAAGCATACGTGGCTCTGGAGCAGAAATACTTGCAAGCTGACGTAATGGAGTCATTGAACCATAATACTCAACTTGAACAGACTCTATAAGTGCAGGATTTGCTTTGCCCGCACGGATGTGAGAAAATTCTTTTTTTAGATACAAGGTGGAATCATCCATCTTCATATCTGCTTCATCAATAATTTCTTTTAATTCTTCGGCTAGCATATCTAAAAATCTAATTTAACAGTATATTTTAAGCTTTATATCGACTTCACGAAGTTAATAAAACTAGCACTTAATTCTTAATGAATGAATGGATAAATGAATGTGCATTCTAAATTAGCTGTTTTTTACAATTCTATTTAGTTAAGCCTATAATTGTCGATAAGTCACAGATTCTTATACATCTTTTAACGCTAACTTTAAATAGCTCAACTTGTTATTATAATGAAAAGTATTAGATTTGTCGCAATATAAAATTAACGCAATACTCTTAAATATTTTTGAAACATCCACTTTCTGTTATAAATCCATTTACAACAGCAATCATTTATTTGGTCGTAGCATCGCTATGGATTATTTACTCGGACTATTTCTTAGAAATGTTAATTAATAAGCCCGAGTTGATTACAAAATTTCAAACTTTAAAGGGCTTATTCTTTATTATAGTATCTTGTTTTCTATTTTATTTTCTGGCTAAAATAAGTGAAAATAATGTTCTTCAGGCCCGGAAAGAAGCAGAAAAAGAGATAATTAATCTCCAAAAATTAGCGGAAGCAAGTCCTATTGGAATAATATTCATAGAACCTGATGGGAGTATAAGATTTGCGAACGAAATGGCGGAGCGGATTTTTGGAATAGATAACAAGACCTTTCTATCTCGCAGTTATAATGAGCATGACTGGGGATTGAAAAACATGCAAGGTAAAGATGTTTTAACAGAGGAACGTCCTTTTAATAAAGTATTAGAATCTAAAGAGTCGGTATTTGGAACCAAATATCGAATTGGAGATAAAGGTCAGAATAGGTTTATATCTATAAATGCAGCACCAATTTTTATAGAGGGAGACAAGATAGAAGGAGTTGTATGCGCAGTCACAGACATAACAGACACAATTGAGTCTAATAATATAATTAAAGAGCATAAAGAGAGATATGAGCTTTTAGTCGATGAATCACCATTTTCAGTTATAATACATCAGTTTAACAAGATAATATTTGTTAACCCAATGGCTGTAAAATTACTTCAAGCAGACAGTGAAGAGGAATTAATAGGTCTAGATATTTTGGAGATTATTGATTCAAAATATATTCAAGAGACATTAGACCGTGAAGCAAAATTTCTAAGAGGAGAAGAACTCAGTTTTCCTTACGAAATGGAAGTGAAAAGCGTGAAAGGCAATCGAATACCAATTGAAATTATATCCATTCCTTTTACTTCTAACAGTGCTTTAGCTGTTCAGGTTGTAGCTATTGATATTTCCGACCGACTTAATAAAGAAAGGATCTTGGAAGCAACTTTAAACGAAAAAAGCGCATTGTTATCCGAAATTCATCATAGAGTGAAGAATAACATGGCCATCATCTCTGGGTTAATGCAACTTCAGGCTTTTGAAATAGAGGATATAACTCTAAAAAATATACTGTTTGAAAGTGTAAGCCGAATTAAAACTATTGCACTTATTCATGAGCAAATGTATCGCTCACATAACTTAAGTAGGATAAAGCTGGATAGAAATCTTAAGCATATGGTTGAGGATATATCAGCCCATTATGCTAATAAAACTAATCTAGAATTAACCTATAAATTACAACCTATAGTTTTAAATATAAATCAAGCTGTTTCATGTGCACTATTTATAAATGAAGCGGTTTCTAATTTGTATAAATTTATTCTTGAAGATGAAGACGATGCAAGCTGTGTCGTGGCTTGTAATGAAGAGTCTGGAATAGTGCGGATTTCCTTACATATAAGCGGTTCAGAGTTAGTTGAGGAAAAATTGGAGGAACATAGCCAAAAATTGAGCATTCAACTTATGGGGCTTATGGCAAATCAACTATATGGTGAAATGAAACTCACTACAAATGACGGTGATGCATTAATTGAGTTAAGCTTTGATAAGGTAAAGAAGCTGAAGGGTAGTGCTGAAAGTAGATTCGTATCTTAAATACAATAATTGGTAAGGATAGTAAACTACTTAGCTCATGAGCTAAATAGTTTATATTGCAAAGTTATTCCCACACTACAGTTGTACCTAAATCATCCCCATCAACAACAATCTTTTTAAAGTTGCCTCGTGTATTCATATCAAAAACGATGATTGGAGTGTTGTTTTCGCGACAAAGAGTAAATGCAGTTAAATCCATAACTGAAAGACGTTTTTTTATTACTTCATCTCCAGTAATACGATCATACTTTACAGCGGCAGGATTTTTTTCAGGATCTTCGTTATAAATTCCATCTACACGCGTACCTTTTAAAATCACATCTGCTTCTACTTCAATTGCTCTTAATGCGCCAGCAGTATCAGTTGTGAAGTAAGGGTTGCCTGTTCCTGCTCCAAAAATAATTACACGTCCTTTTTCTAAGTGACGAACAGCTCTCCGACGGATGAATGGTTCAGCGATAGCTTCCATGCGAATCGCACTCATCAATCTGGTTTTAACCCCTTGACGTTCTAGAGCATCTTGTAGAGCCATACTATTTATCATAGTAGCAAGCATTCCCATGTAGTCGCCTTGTACGCGATCCATCCCTTCGGTAGCGCCTTTAACACCTCGGAAAATATTGCCACCACCAATAACAATTGAGACTTCAACGCCAGCCTCTTGTACACTTTTAATCTCTTCGGCATATTGAGTTAATATATCTCCGTCAATGCCATGACCTTGAGCACCTAAAAGAGCTTCACCACTTAATTTTAATAGAATTCTCTTGTATTTGTTTGCCACTTTCAATCCGTTAGTTAATTAAAGTCCAAAAAAAAGGCCGTCTCGAATATCGGGACGGCCTAATGTATAAAAAAAAAGCTTAAGCCTCTTCACCTAATTGAATTCGGTGAAATGCTTTTACTAGAGGAGTGTTATTTTGCTCTAGATAATTTTTTACGGTAATACCGTTATCCTTTACAAATTTCTGTTCCAATAGCACACGCTCTTCATAGAATCTTCGAAGTTTACCAACAGCTGCCTTCTCAGCGATTTCAGCAGGTTTTCCTTCGTTAATCAATTGCTCTTTGGCAATTTCTAATTCTTTTTCAATTAAAGAAGCATCAACTTCTGCGCGTGTAGCGGCAATAGGATTCATAGCAGCAACTTGCATAGCAACGTCACGTGCTATCTCTATATCCGTAACGTCACCATCAAACTCAGCAAGAACACCTAATTGGTTGCCTGCATGGATGTAATCAATAATTGTTCCTTCAGTATTTAAAAGAAGCAATTTAGAGATGGTGATTTTTTCGCCAATTTTAGCAACCATCTCTTGTAGGTGATCGGCAATTGTTTTACCAGCAACAGTAGCTTTAAGTAAGTCTTCTAATTGGTCAAGGTCGTTGTCGAAAGCAGCGTCTAAGAAAGAGTTAGCTTGTGCCTGGAAATCCTCGTTACGAGCTACGAAATCAGTTTCGCAGTTAATTTCGATAGCAACAGCTTTCTTTCTGTCATCGCTTACACGTGAAAGAACAAGTCCTTCTTTCGCATCACGATCAGCTCGCTTGTCAGCAACTTTTTGGCCTTTTTTACGGAGAACTTCAACAGCAAGGTCAAAATCGCCATTTGCTTCTGAGAGGGCTTTCTTACAGTCCATCATCCCAGCGCCAGTCATTTCTCTAAGTTTTTTTACGTCAGCAGCAGAAATACTCATTGTTCTGAATAGTGTTTTGTGAAGTTTAAATTATTCTTTTTCGCTAGCAGTATCTGCTTTTGCGTCTTCTGGCTGTAAATCAGCTGAAGGTGCAGCAGGCTTCTTTTTGCGAGAACGAAGATTTGTGTTTTTAGAGTCAGTCGCTTCTTTTGGCTCTTTAGCTTCAAGAGCAGCTTTTTCATGTAACTCTTCTTCAGCATGAGCATCACGTTCTGCTGAACCTTCAATTATAGCATCTGCTATTTGTGAAGAAATCAATTGAATAGTACGAGCAGAGTCATCATTACAAGGAATGATGAAGTCTGGAATATCAGGGTCACTATTCGTATCAACCATAGCAATAACAGGGATGTGAAGCTTAATCGCTTCGTTTACTGCTAAATGCTCTTTTAGAATATCAACAACAAAAATAGCACCTGGTACACGATTCATGTTCGCGATACCACCAAGAGTGTTATTTAGTTTTTCTTGCTCACGATCAAGCATTAAACCTTCTTTCTTGGTCAACTCTTTAGTTGTACCATCGGTTTTCATGCGTTCAATTTCTTCCATACGGCTAATGCTTTTACGAACCGTAGCGAAGTTTGTGAGCATACCACCTAACCAACGATGTGTAACAAACGGCATTCCGCAGCGCACAGCTTCAGTTTTGATGATTTCAGTAGATTGTTTTTTAGTACCTACAAAAAGTATAGTTTTTCCAGATCTTGCTAATTGTTGAATCTGATCAAGAGATTCTTGCAAGTAATTCTGAGTTTTTTTGAGGTCAATGATGTGAATCCCGTTGCGTTGCATGAAGATAAAATCTTTCATTTTCGGGTTCCAACGACGAGTCAAGTGGCCAAAATGCGCACCAGACTTCAAAAGTTCTTCTATAGAAGCTGCTTTAGGCATGATATTAGATAAGTATGTTTAGGTTAATCCGCTATGTGGGTCATTCTCATACACCAATCCCGATAACAATCGAAACACCAGGTAATGAGTCGCCACATATGTGTGGTTTAAAATTGTTTGTATAGCGTAAATATTAACGCTTAGAGAATTGAAACTTCTTACGTGCTTTAGGTTGGCCGTATTTTTTACGTTCAACCATTCTATCATCACGGGTTAGAAGACCATGTTCTTTCAAGATGCTGTGTACTTCTTCGTTCTCGCCGTCAACTGCACGGGCAAGAGCGTGTTGTACTGCACCAGCTTGACCTGATTTACCACCGCCACGCACTGTAACTTTGATGTC
Organism: Balneola sp.; assembly: GCA_048267905.1. Taxonomy (GTDB): domain Bacteria; phylum Bacteroidota; class Rhodothermia; order Balneolales; family Balneolaceae; genus Balneola. Next base: position 22,731 of record JBLWWM010000013.1, on the reverse strand, counting down.
ATACTTATTGTCCATCTCTGTAAGAGATAGAGGTAAGAGTGCGATGTTGCGAATAGCTTTCTCAGGAAGGTATTCTTCAATAGGAGTTTTGTTAATTAAAAACTCACCATTACCCGGCTTGATGTATAGACGCGCCGTAGAGGTTTTTCTTCTTCCGATGTAATTAGCTTGTGCCATTTATAAATCGATTAAAGCTCGAAGATTTCTGGGTTTTGTGCCGCCTGTTGGTGAACAGGACCTGCATACACTCTTAGATTAGTTCGCAATTGGCGACCTAATCTATTTTTAGGGAGCATGCCTTTTACGGCTTTAGTGATAAGAGAGGTCGGATCTTTTGCCAACATGTCTTCTGCGCTAGTAAAACGCTCTCCACCTGGGTAGAAAGTGTGGCGGAAGTACATTTTGTCGGTCATTTTTTTACCGGTCAATTTTACTTTTTCAGCATTAATAACGATGACATTGTCACCCATATCCATATGCGGAGTGAAAGTAGGCTTGTTTTTACCTCTCAAAATAGATGCTACAACAGTACTTAGGCGCCCCAAAGGCTGATCTTCAGCGTCGATCAAAATCCACTTCTTATCAATGTCAGAGTGTTTTGCCGAGTATGTTTTAAAACTTAAAGTATCCACGATTAACTCGTTTTAATTGTTTTCTTGGAAAGTCGAAAAATATAGGAGTAATTTTGATGGATATCAATGTTTGATTTTATAAATTTCATTGTTATCCACTAGAACAGTTTATCGCCGTTAAAATTTTAAGGTAACAATTGCCTGCTAGGTAGTTTAAAAGTCTGATATAATCTAAAATAATGATTTTAAAGCTGAGCATCTAGCTAGAAAAGTATTTCTTATTATAATATAATGGCTTTATCTAGGTAGAAATTTTCGTTGTATGGCCAAACATACATTTACATCTTTCATGTTGATTCTTAGGCTTGTTTAAAAGATAATACATAACTAATGCTTTCTATTATCTAACTACAGGAATTATGAAAAAAACACTTCTACGTATTGGAATAGTACTGTTCTTTATTAGCAGTAACTTTGCATATGCACAACAGAAAGTTCTAACCATAGACGATTATCCGCTTTGGTCAAGAATTGTTGGGACTGAACTTTCCGCAAATGGAGAGTGGATGGCGTATGCTCTCCGTCCGAATGGAGGAGATGATACACTGTTTGTTCAATCACTGAATAACAACAAACTTTATGAAGTGCCTAATGCAAGTGGTGCTGAATTTTCAAAAGATGGAAAATGGGTCAGCTATTTAATAAGCCCAGATAAAGCAACGCAAAAAAAGCTCTCTAAATCAAAGAAACCAGTTCATAAAACAGCGGTACTCATGAACTTGATGACAGGAGAGAAAACTCAAGTTGAACGAGTTAACACTATAAGCTTTTCAAATGATAGTGGTTTTTGGATGACTCATCGTAAAAAGCCTGATGAAGATGATAGTAAACATAAAGGAAGTGACTTGGTAGTTCGCAACTTGAACACCAATGCCGTTACTAATATCGGAAACGTTTCTGAATTTTCTTTAAACAAGAAAGCTTCATTATTGGCATACTTAGTGGATGCAAACGATAAGGTTGGAAACGGTATTTATATCTTTAATTTGAAGTCGGCTAGCATTAAGGCTATTGATACCGATACGACTACTTATGAGGGACTTAGTTGGGATGATTCCAGAGTCTCGAAGCCAGATTGGGCTTCTAAAGGAAATACTCTTGCCGTATTAAAAGGCATAAAGCCCGAAAAGAGTGAGCATCGTGTTAATTCGTTACTAATTATTAGTGATGTTGATAATAATGCGCAAGTATCAGAAGTAGCGTCTTCCAAAGTTCCGGATGAATTAGTTATTAGTGAAGACCGAACTATTAGCTGGGCTGATAATGGCAATATGCTTCTGATTGGCTTGAAAGAGCAAGAGAAGTCGGTTAAGCTAAGTAAAGATACTGTTGCAAATGTTGATGTTTGGCATTGGAATGATCCACGTATTCAAACCGTACAAATGAGGCAATATAATAGAGATGCTCGATTCACTTATGTTGCTAGCTACAATTTAAAAACCAAAAAGCTAACACGGCTTACCGATGACTCAGTTCAAGATTTGAACATAAGTAGTCATAGTGGATTTATGGTTGCTGAGGACGATGTGCCATATCTAGATGATATAAATTGGGGAGTAAGTCCTGCAGATTTGTACCGGGTAAATCTTGAAAATGGAAAGAGAACATTATTTGCAAAAGAGATTAATAGAAAACTGGGTTATTCTCCTGATGGTAGATATTACTTATATCAAAAAGTGGAAGATGGGTTGGCCTCCATGTTAGTTTACGATTTACAGACAGGAAAAGTAATTGATTTGACTAAAAATTCGCCTGCTCGCTTTTCAAATGAAGAGCATATCTACCCACATGAAAACCCACCTTTTGGAGTAGCAGGTTGGACTAAGGATGGACAAAACGTAATTGTGAATCATAAGTATGATTTGTGGATGTTAGCATTGGATGGCTCAAAAGCTACTAACATCACGAAGGGAGACGGTGAGAAAAACAATATTATCTTCAGGGAGCAAAACTTAGATGCTCATGAGAAGTTCATCGATACAAAAAAACCAATCTTGCTTTCTGCTTTTGGTGAGTTAACTAAGAAAAGTGGTTTTTATAGTTTGAAAGTAGGAGATAATCCTAAAAAATTACTTTTTGAAGATGCACGAATCGGAAGGCCAATGAAAGCTGAAAATGCGGATAGAGTTATTCTCACCAAAGAAACATTCGTTGAGTTTCCGAACTATTATTCTACCTCAACATCATTCAAAAGTTTAAAACAAGTTACAGATGCCAATCCTCAACAAGCAGAGTATGCTTGGGGCGATCGGAAGCTTGTTGAATTTAAAAACGGAAAAGGAAGAACAGTACAAGGTACATTAACTTTACCTGCAAATTATCAGTCTGGTAAACGGTACCCAACTATTATATACTTCTATGAGAAGATGTCGGATCGTCATCATCAATACTCTATGCCAACGTACGATGATCGACCACATATGTCTACGTATGCAAGTAACGGGTATATGGTATTTATGCCCGATGTGTACTTTGAAGAAGGGCGTGCTGGAACTAGTTCTCTAGACGGAATTACCTCTGCGGCTAAAGCTTTAATCGATCAAGGTTATTCTGATTCAGAGAATATCGGATTGCAGGGCCATAGTTGGAGCGGCTATCAAACGTCGTTCATTCTTACACAAACCAATATGTTTAAAACTATTGTGACTGGAGCCCCTCCAACAAACTTGGAGAGTTTCTATAACAATATTTATGGAAGTTCAGGTACCAACCACCATGGCATCATGGAACTTGGGCAAGTGAGAATGGGACGTGGAGTTACGCCATGGTCTAACCCTGAAGATTACAGACGTGAAAGCCCAATGGTTCATGTTCCAAATATTGAAACTCCATTTCTAATTTTGCATGGAACAGATGATGGAGCAGTGGATTGGTCGCAAGGCCTTGAGTTGTACAACGCAGCAAGAAGATTAGGAAAAGAAGTAATATTTCTTTCTTATCCCGGAGAGGGACATCATCTTTCGAATGAAGCAAACCAGATTGATTTTCAGATTCGGATGAAGCAATATTTCGATTATCATTTGAAAGGAGTTGAAGCTCCAGATTGGATGATAAATGGCGTGCCTCAATTAAAAAAGCAATACAGAAAAGCGAAATAGATTCTATGAACGAGCTTCTTTAGAAAGTAAAGAAGCTCGTTTATCTAAAATTTTTATTTTTCTCCACCTAGCCAGACTTCGCCAATTTTGAATGAGTAGTATTTCTTGGCATCAGCTTGAGGATTAGTTGATATAGTAACACGATGTTTTTTCTTTAGCATTTTATTGAACCATGTTAACTCTTGGTTATAATCTTCTATGCTGTAATAATCGTCTGGATTTCCAATTTCAGTGTCACTCAAGTGTGTTTCATCTAGTCGGAATTCCCAGCCGAACTCAGCCATTTTGGAGGAAAGGTTTCCGAAATTATTGAGATTGAGTTGTTTTGTCTCTTCGGGTTTATGAAAGGTAATTTCATAAAATTCTAAGAATTCACCAATCGCACAAACGACTTGAGAGTTTGAAAAATGAGGTTCATATAGCCAAATTTTAAGATAGTATGGAACACCCAACTCTTTGAGTTGTACCTCCCAAGCTTCATAAATTTCAATCAATCCTTCGAGAATCTTCTTACGTGTTTTTCCTTTAGGTTGAACAGTGGAGCTATTAAGCATAGAGATACTACTCCACGGGTGAATGTAAATTTTCACATAATCACGCTGGTAATGAGCTAGTGTTTCTGTATCAAGAATTTTATGTTCACTGACCCATTGACCAATTCGTTTCCAAATGCGCTTATGACCTCGGATTTTCTTTATTCTCATTGTGGGGTAATTTGGAACAGAAGTGAATTAAATATGGTAGGCTAGCTTTTTTTGGTAGCCTTTAAGAATTTTTGAACAAGATTTTGTGCAGCATTATAAGAGGTGATTTCCCCCGCTAAGATGTTTTTCCGAATGTCATCTATATCCCGAATGATTTCCTCATTTCCATAAAAAGCATTGTGAAGGTCTTCTTTGATGTGCTCGTTTAGCCAATAAATAGATTGCTCTTTTCTTTTTTGCTCGAAAAACCCTTTTGTTTTTGTATGGCGAACATACTCGTCTATAATTTCCCAAACTTCGGCAATTCCAGTGTTATGCAGTGCAGAGCCTTGGACCACTTTAGGAATCCATCCCGACTCTGCTGGTGGGAAGAGATGTAGGGCATTTTTATACTCAAGCATTGCTCGCCGAGAGGCCGCCTCATTTCCAGAATCGGATTTATTTATAACAATAGAATCCGCCATTTCCATGATGCCACGTTTGATGCCTTGCAGTTCGTCGCCAGCACCAGCCAACATCAGTAGCAGAAAGAAATCGACCATAGAATGCACCGCCGTTTCAGACTGGCCAACGCCTACCGTTTCAATCAATATGGTATCAAAGCCTGCGGCTTCACAAAGCAAGATAGTTTCTCTTGTGTTCCTTGCTACTCCACCCAAAGAGCCGGAAGAAGGCGTAGGTCGGATATATGCTTTGGGATGATTAGAAAGTGTTTCCATTCTGGTTTTATCTCCGAGAATGCTACCATGTGTTCGAGAGCTACTTGGGTCGACCGCCAAAACAGCCAAAGAGCGATTCTCTTTCTCAATAACGTGCATTCCAAAAGCTTCAATAAAAGTACTTTTCCCAACTCCAGGAACGCCTGTTATACCAATTCTAATGGAATTTCCAGTATGAGGTAAACAACCATCAATAATTTCTTGAGCTAAGTTTCGATGCTCTATTTTAGTGCTTTCTACTAAAGTAATAGCTCTACTTAGCAAGGTTCGGTTGCCTTCTAAAATACCATCAATGTATTGTTGTGGCTTAATTTTCTTCAAGAGTGAGTAAAAGATTCAAAGAGTTTTGGATTTCTATTGGGCAACTATTTAGTCAGAATAGTTTTCAATTAAAACATTCAGAATTTCTGTTGCAGCTTTAGGAATAATAGTTCCTGGGCCAAAAATAGCTGTGACTCCAGCCTTGTACAAAAATTCATAATCTTGTTGAGGAATTACTCCACCGGCAATTACGATAATATCTTCGCGATCGAGCTTTTTAAGTTCAGCGATAACTTGAGGAACAAGTGTTTTATGTCCTGCTGCAAGGCTCGAAACTCCCAAAATATGCACATCATTTTCTACAGCTTGGCGTGCGGCTTCTGCGGGTGTTTGGAAAAGTGGACCGATATCTACATCAAAGCCAAGATCAGCAAAGCTGGTTGAGATTACCTTTGCTCCTCTATCATGGCCATCTTGGCCCATTTTAGCTACCATAATTCTAGGACGACGCCCATCAAGCTCAGCAAATTTGTCGGCTAGTTTCTGTGCAGTTTTAAAATTTTCGTTGTTTGATGATTCTGAAGAATACACGCCAGATATAGATTTTATAGTTGCTTTATAACGCCCGAAGACTTTCTCCATAGCATAGGAAATCTCTCCCAAACTCGCACGTTTTCTTGCAGCGTCAATAGCTAGAGCTAATAGATTACCTTTTCCCGATTTTGCAGCATCAGTAATGGCATCTAAAGCAGTTTGTGTTTGCGCTTCATTTCTTTCGGCTTTCATTTTATTCAGGCGTTCAATCTGGGATTTTCGAACTTTATCGTTATCCACTTCTAGAATGTCGAAGGTCTCTTTCTCGTCAGTTTGGTACTTATTTACGCCAACAATGGTGTCCTTTCCAGAATCGATACGCGCCTGTTTTCTTGCGGCAGCTTCTTCGATGCGCATTTTGGGCAGACCAGTTTCAATAGCTTTTGCCATTCCCCCAAGTTCTTCAACTTCTTGGATGAGTTCCCATGCTCTATTTGCAATCTGATCGGTTAAATATTCTACGTAATAAGAGCCAGCCCAAGGATCAACTGCTTTGGTAATAGAAGTTTCGTGCTGAAGATAAAGTTGTGTGTTTCGTGCAATTCTTGCAGAAAAATCAGTAGGCAGGGCAATGGCTTCATCTAGTGCGTTTGTGTGTAGCGATTGTGTATGGCCGAGCGCGGCAGCCATCGCTTCTATGCAAGTTCTAGCAACGTTATTAAAAGGATCTTGTTCGGTAAGGCTCCATCCAGACGTCTGGCAATGTGTCCTCAACGACATAGATTTGTCATTTTTTGGATTGAACGATTTCACGATTTTGGCCCAAAGCAAACGTCCCGCGCGCATCTTTGCAATTTCCATAAAGTGATTCATTCCAATTGCCCAGAAAAACGAAAGTCGCGGAGCAAATTGATCGATATCCATTCCCGCTGCAATACCTGTGCGGATGTATTCAAGGCCATCGGCTAGTGTGTAAGCAAGTTCAATATCAGCGGTAGCGCCAGCCTCTTGCATGTGGTAACCGCTAATGCTTATCGAGTTGAAGCGGGGCATATTTTGAGCTGTGTATTCAAAAATGTCGCCAATAATTTTCATGGATGGTAATGGCGGATAGATATAAGTATTGCGCACCATGAATTCCTTTAGGATATCATTTTGGATTGTTCCACTTAGTAATTCTGGAGCAACTCCTTGTTCTTCTGCTGCAACAATGTAGAAGGCTAAAACTGGGATTACAGCGCCATTCATCGTCATAGAAACGGACATTTTATCGAGAGGAATTCGGTCGAACAGGATTTTCATATCCTCTACAGAATCGATTGCAACACCAGCTTTGCCAACATCGCCAGTTACTCGCTCGTGGTCAGAATCGTAGCCACGATGGGTAGCTAAATCGAACGCAACTGAAAGACCTTTTTGACCCGCCGCTAAGTTCCTTCTATAAAACGCATTGGACTCTTCCGCAGTGGAGAAGCCCGCATATTGACGAATAGTCCACGGACGTACAGCATACATTGTAGAGTATGGTCCTCTCAAATAAGGTGGAATGCCAGCAACAAAATCTAAGTGCTCGAGTTTTGAGATATCTTTGGCAGAGAAATGTTGTTTAACAGGAATTTTTTCTGGAGTCTCCCAAATTTCGGTGCCATTTTTAGGTGTGCTTTTAGAGTGTTGTGAAGAGAATGGAATGTTTGAAAAATCTTTTTTCATGATTGAGCCTCCATTTCAAATACTTCTGCAATTCGGAGTGTTGAAATTTTTTCTATGGATTCGCTGTTTTTAGAACTTAATGTTTTAACCTCTGCTTTAGGAAGTGGGTTTCTTTTCTCTTCATTTTTCAAAGGATGTTTGTTTACCCCAATTAAAACCAACTCACCATTTTTAGAAGCTTCAATTCTAGCTTGTTGAGCATCTTTTACCCGCTTTTGAACCCAGCCCTGTTTGATGGCTTTATAAAATCCACCAAGGTGTTCTATTTCTTGGAAAACACTCCAAGCCTTCTCTGCTAATTGATTAGAGAGATGTTCTATATAATATGAGCCTGATCCTGGATCGGCGACCTTATCAAAATAAGCTTCTTCTTTTAGGATAAGCTGAATGTTACGAGCGACTCTGTCCGAAAAGGAATTTTCTTCATTATATAGTTCATCGAATGGAGTTACTGTGATGGTATTCGCGCCACCAATTGCTGCTGTCATCACCTCTGTTGTTGTTCGAAGGATGTTATTATGAGGATCTTTTAGAGAGAAATTAATTTGAGATGTTTCAGCATGGATATATGCGGGATGTTTTATAGATAAGCCAGATTTGTAGGCATCTAATACCTGAGACCAAAGCAATCGAAAGGCGCGCAATTTAGATATTTCTAGGAAGTAGTCGGATGAAACCGCAAAGCTAAAATGAATGTGTTGAGTGGTTTGTTCGGGAGAATCTCCCAATCCTAAATATTCATTACCTGTTGCAAGTGCAAAAGCGAGTTGATCTACCATTGTTGCCCCAGCATCACCATAAAACTTCGCATTGATACAGAAAGAGTCGAAAGTAGTATTGGCTGTTAAATCGGAATTGGAGAGTAATTTTCCTGATGCTAGCCCATCCGCAAAAGGATCGGAATTGAATTTAAAGCTATAAGATTGGGTAGAAAGATTATTCTTTTTAATAAACTCTTCAAAAAGTGAAAGATGTTTTTGAGAAGATATTGAAGAACTAAAATGGATGGTTAAAATCTCTAGCATAATTCCATCCAGTAAAGCTTCTATATCTGATAGTGATGAAATCGAGCTAGATGATAAATCGAAATATAGGCTAGAAGCACCATTTACTAGTGCTTGTATTGCAAATGTATTTGCAATACTACAATCGGCAATTGAAATTTTTTGGCAAATATCCCATTCATTTGAAATGCTATTTTCGGATAGAGAAGGGAAACCACTATGCTTTTCATTATTGTAAAAAGGGAGATGAGAAATTCCCTCAAGCGTTTGCCAGTTAAACTTAGTTTTATAATCTACCCCTTTTAAGTCGGCTGTAATTTTATTTTCCCAATCTTTAAGTGAAGGTTTAGGAAACTCTGTAAAAGAAAGCTTATTTTTCTGAAATATTGACGCCACGGAATTGCTTATTGGTGCATATTAATTCTCTAGAAAATAAATAGAGGAATTGTTCTTTACTAGCTAAAAAAAGTTTCCTAGTTTAAGGAAAAGCGCTTCCAAATTGTTTATATTATTTTTTTAAAAACCATTAATGACCCCAGAAGATACTTATGATGCAGGTTGAGCAAATAATACCACCTTTAACGCAACTCACAGAAGACGAGCAGATGCTTAAAGAGGCAACTTCAGAATTTGCAAATATGGCAATTAAGCCACTTGTGCACGAGATGGATGAGCAGGCAAAGCTTAACCCAGGCTTGATTAAGCAATTTTTTGAAATGGGCTTGATGGGAATCGATATCCCAGAAAAATACTCTGGTGGTGGTGGAACTTTTATGATGTCGATAGTAGCTATTGAGCAAATATCGAGAGTTGATGCATCAGCTGGTGTATTTATGGATGTTCAAAACACTCTTGTAAACAATGCATTTGTGAACTACGCATCAGAGTTTTTGAGAGAGAAATATCTTCCTCAACTAGCTACTGAAAAAGTTGGAGCCTACTGTCTCTCGGAAGCAGGCTCAGGTAGTGATGCTTTTGCCCTTAAATGTAAGGCTGTTGAAGATGGTGACTCTTACGTTCTTAATGGCGCCAAGCTTTGGATAACCAATGCTAACGAAGCAGATATTTTTATTGTCTTAGCGAATGTAAATCCAGAAGCCGGTTATAAAGGAATTACCGCGTTTGTTGTAGAGCGTGGTTTCGAAGGATTTTCAGTTTCAAAGAAAGAAAATAAAATGGGAATCAGAGCAAGTTCAACTTGCGAGATTTTATTAGAAGATTGCCGTGTTCCAAAAGAGAATATATTGGGTGAACTTGGTAAAGGTTACAAAGTAGCTATTGAAACGCTAAATGAAGGTAGAATAGGTATTGGCGCTCAAATGGTGGGTATTGCCCAAGGAGCATTAGATGCTGCATTAGCGTATGTACAAGAGCGCAAACAGTTTGGAAAGGCGATTGGCGAATTTCAAGGAGTTCAGTTTCAGTTAGCACGTATGGCTACAGACGTTGAAACAGCTCGACTTCTAGTTTACAACGCCGCAAGAATGAAAATGGCTGGCCAAAATTTCCTTAAAGAAGCAGCCATGGCGAAATTTTATTCATCAGAAGTAGCCGAACGCGTTGCTTCTATGGCTATAGACCTCTTTGGAGGGAATGGCTACGTAAAAGAATATCCAGTAGAAAAATTTTACCGAGATGCTAAGATCGGTAAAATCTACGAGGGTACAACGAACATGCAACTGAGCACTATAGCAAAGTTGCTACTTCGATGAGTGAGTGAGAAAAGGGGGGCTTCGGCCCCCTTTTTATTTCTATTGGTTTTTATTCAGCACATCTAAAACCAATATCTTCGGCAGCAACACTTCGTAGTGTCCCTAGTCTCCAATATGTGCGGTTAGTGAATTTCTTTTCTACAAAACTTCCTCCCCTAAAAGCTCTTACAGCATCTTGTTCGTTATCGTGAAGCTGTTTTGGCATGGTGTAAAATTGGTAAAATTCACCAACCCACTCAAACACGTTACCAGTCATATCGTATAGACCAATTCCATTTGGTTTTTTAAGTCCAACCTCGGCCGAAGCATGGATGTCATCTAAAGTAGTTATACCATAATGATTAAGAGAGTCTAGTTTTGAGGTTCCTGAATAAATTTCTTCCTTTCCTCCAGACCGTGCAGCGTATTCCCACTCCACTTCGCTGGGGAGTCGCATTCCATAAAAATTGCAAAATTCAACTGCTTGATCCCAGGTTACATAAGCGGCAGCTCTATTTCCTCTTTCCAATAATTCGGAGTCAATGAGTGGCTCACCCGTGAGGGTTGAGTAGTAATCAAACTGTTCGTAGGTGATTTCATAAGGGCTTATATTGAAATCTTTAACTTTCACTTTGTGTAATGGAAGTGCATCCGTATTTTCTCCCTCAAAAAAATCACCAAAAAGAAATTCTCCTCCCTTAACTTTTATAAGTTTGGGTTTGTGTGGATTTCTAGGTTGCTTGAAAATCGAACAACCTGAGCCAACTAGAACGATTATAATTAAAAGTGTAATTCTCTTTAAAGGCATGAATCAAGATTTAGATATACTATTAAGATAGTATTAATGAATTTAATTTCCACTAAAAGGAATGAAGAAGAAGCACTAAGAGTTTTATAGGTTGAGCAAAGTGTAAAAAGTTACTTTTATTAGGTAAAGTTTTGAAAAAGAAGAAAAACAAATTGGATTCTCAGATCAAAGAGCAGTTACAGAAATGTAGCAAGGATGAGGTCTCTCAATCAAAATTAGAAGAATTATTTGGTGAATTATTTTCAAAAGTAATTGAGGCTAATAAGCAGCTCGGGCTATTAGAAAGAGCAATTACACGTGATTATGATTCCATATTAATTACAGATTTAGGGTTGGAGAACCCTGGCCCAAAGATTGTGTATGTAAACGACGGATTCACAAAGATGACGGGATATACTAAAGCTGAGGTTTTGGGTAAAACTCCCCGAATTTTACAAGGTCCCAAAACAGATCGGCACGTTTTAGAACGATTGAAACAAAGGCTTATTGAAGGGCAGGCTTTTTTTGGCCATACAGTTAATTATAAAAAAGATGGCACTGAATTTATAAACCAATGGGATATCCACCCTCTTACTAATGCTCATGGAGATGTTACGCATTGGGTTTCATATCAAAGTGACATTACTGACCGAGATCAGTGTAACAAAGTGCTGAGCGAAGCTAAAATTGATTTCGAAATGCAGGAAGAAGACGCCACTCGAACGTATGTTGAACTTGATGATACAGGCACTATTCTATCAAGTAGCAGATCTTTTCGAGAGACAGTTGGACTTCATGTCGATGATTTGGTATCTATTAAAATTTGGGACCTAGTTACCAAAGAACATAAAGAGGAAGTTGAATTTCTACTAGGTGATTTTAATCCTGAGGTAGAAAAGAAAGAAAGCTACAGGTGGAGTTTTATTTCTAAGAAAGGAAAACCTGTAGTATTAGTAGTATGTCTTAATTGTCGAAAAATCAAAGGAGAGACCAAAATTCAACTTCAGTTCGAAAATTTATCTCTACGAAACAAATTGATTGAGGCATTAAAGCAGAAAACGTTGAATTTGGAAAACCTTTTAGTGAAAAGTGAAGAGTTTACTCTAAAGTTTAAAAAATCAGGCCAAAAAATAATTTGTTGTCATGTTTCTGTGCCATTCAAAAATATTACAGGGTATGAATGTAGTCAGATTTTAGATAGTGATGTGAATGATATTCTACATCCGCAGAGCATACCTCTAGTAGCAGAGCATATCATTAAAGCATTTAATGGTGAATTTTCAACGGCTAAATGTATATACATTAAGAGTGATGGGGCCTTGCTTCCCGTTATACAATCTTTTAAACCAATTAGAAACGAGTTAACCTCAGAAGTAGATATGGTGAAGTCAGTTGCTCTTTTAGAACTAGAAAAAGAGAAGTAGTTTTATTAAACCTTCCTAACAAAGCCCGTTTTTAAGCGGGCTTTTTTCATTTAAAAAAACCATTGTTTTATCTTAAAGTATTATGGACATAAAAAGTACACAAGAACGCATTGTTAGAGAATTTGAATTAATGGGAGATTGGACCGAAAGGTACAAGTATATCATTAAGCATGGTAGCAAAATGGAGGATATTCCTGAGTCTGAGAAAATTGAATCGAATTTAGTAAAGGGATGCCAAAGCCAAGTATGGCTCGCAGCTAGTTACGAAAGTGGTAGAATTATTTTTAGAGCGGATAGTGATGCCGCTATAACAAAGGGGCTAGTGTCTCTAATGGTTCGGTTGTATTCTAATAATACTCCCGATACTATTATTAATACAAGTCCAGAGTTTATTGACAAAATTGGAATGGCGCAGCATTTGTCGCCAACTAGAGCTAACGGTTTGTTAGCGATGGTTAAACAGATGAAAATTTATGCGATGGCCTATAAAGCAAAAAATGAATAGACTATTGTATTACATTCATTTAATTACGTATTTACAAGAATTAAATTCGGGACAATGACAAATAGATTAACGTTTACTGGGATTTCAGATATCGCCTTTGGGAAAGACCTAAGGCGTACTGAAACAGATGGTATTAAGAAATCGAGTTTAACTATACTAAACTCAGTTTCTTTTTTCCTAGCGGGGGTAAGTATTCTATTTGTTATATCATTTAAAGTTGGTAATTCTTTATCTCTTACATGGTTTTTTGTTGCGGAAGCACTCGCATTCTTATTAATCCCTCTTCTTGCTAGGCAAGGATTCATAAGCACGGCTAAATTCCTACTTATAGTCTATGTGGATGTCGGGATTATAATTCTTAGTAATAGCTTTGGTAGTGAAATTCTAATTCAGGCATTTTTTGTCCCTGCAATGGGTTTATCTATCCTGTTGTTTGAGCAAAAGAATGTACACCTTCGCAATACCGCCATTCTGCTCTCCATAATCTCTTATTTTGTAACAGATTTTATTAATTTTGAGGCGGTTACACTCACAACAGATGGTGAGTCGATTATTAGATGGAGTGTATTAACTGCTTCTTTTGTTACCACTTGGTTAATCTTCAATACCTTTTCAGATTCAAAAGAATTGGCGGAATCACGGACATTAGAGTTATTCGAAAAAGAACAAGCACTGAATAAAGAACTGAATGCAAATCAAGCAAAACTTGAAGAGTACATTGACCAACTTGAGGTAACAAGTGCTGAATTGGCAAAAAGTGCGAGTACTAAATCCGACTTTTTAGCAACAATGAGTCATGAAATCAGAACCCCGATGAATGCCATCCTAGGCATGACTCACTTGTTAAAACAAGATGATCCAAGAGAAGATCAGTTGGAATCGATTAATATTCTAGATTTTTCTGGCAAAACACTGTTGGCGCTTATTGATGATGTTTTAGACTTTTCTAAGATAGAAGCAGGTAAAATAGAATTCGAACAAGTAGAATTTGAGCTAAAAGATCTCGTAGGAACCATTACCGAGACTTTTAGAGTTACCGCTAATAATAAAGGCGTTAAACTCATTGCTGAAATAAAAGAAGATATCCCAAATGTGCTAATTGGTGACCCTGCAAGATTGACTCAAATTTTAAATAATCTAATTAGTAATGCGCTAAAGTTTACAGAAAAGGGAGAAGTTGGTTTAATAGTTACTGTATTAGAAGATGATGGGAAACAGGCCGTTATTCAGTTTAAAGTTTATGATAATGGTATTGGCATTGAAAGTGATCGATTAGAGTCTATTTTTGACAGCTTTACGCAAGCCAATAAACAAACAAAACGATTTTTTGGCGGAACGGGGCTTGGTTTAAGTATCAGTAAACAACTCACGGAATTACAAGGGGGTAAGATTTATGCAGAAAGTGAGATTGGTGTTGGTAGCTCTTTTGCTATTGAATTGACTTTTGGTAGAGGAGTAAGTGACGAAAAAGTAAATGCTGGTATTTATTCTGAAACTGAAGAGATAAATATAAATGGGATGAAAATCCTTTTAGCTGAAGATAATTTAGTGAATCAGAAAGTAATGAACCGTTTCTTAGAAAGGTGGAACGTTAATATGACCATTGTTTCAAATGGGAAAGAAGCCGTAGAGGAGCTTCTAAAGAGTAATTTCGATATCATTTTGATGGATTTACAAATGCCTGTGATGGATGGCTATGAAGCAGCTGCAGAAATAAGAAAAATGGATGATCCACAAAAAAGAAAGATTCCAATTGTGGCCCTAACTGCGGCGGCTCTCAAAGAAGTTCGCGGGCAAGTTTATGCATCAGGCATGAATGGCTACATCACCAAACCATTCAATCCTTTAGATTTAAAAAAGAAACTCGTTGAGTACACCAAAGGCTAACTTCTTGGGCAGCGCAGGTTTTGTTGCATTATAGCTTTAACGCCTGGCGCACTTTCTTCGCTTAAATGCTCTATTACACCTTCTTGGTCTTCCTTAGATCGATTTTGATTGAACTTAAACTTCCCTTCTAGTTTTGTGATTTTAATTTCTAAACCAACGATGGCTTTCAATTCTTTTTCGAAAACGGATTGGCTCTCTGCTAATTCCCAGTCAGAAGGAAGCTTACTTTCATGATAATGGGTAAGTTGGGTTACCATTTTTCGCAATTTATCGGTTTCATGAATAACCTTGGGTTTCCCATAAGCATGAACCGTAGCGTAATTCCAAGTGGGGACCGTTTCTCTATTCTTATACCAGCTGGGCGATACATAAGTATTTGGCCCCTGAAATACACAAAGCACTTCTTTACCGGCGTCTAATTTTTTCCAATGTTTATTAGCTTTGGCAAAATGAGCTATTAAAGTACCTTTATCCCCCTTTGTTGTGTCTATCAGAAATGGAAGATGAGTTGCATCAGGCTCTTGTTGATGTTGGCTGAATAATACCCCAAAACTATTATTACGTATTAGCTCGAAAAGTATAGAGGGGTTTTCTTCTTTAAAGGAACTTGGTGTATACATAATTAGATTTTTTTCTTCTTTAATAAAATTGTCCCCATCTTAAAACGGCGGGTGTCAAATAGGCAAACCTAAACTTAATGTGGAGACCACATGAATAAATATATGTTAATTCTTTTTGAACACGAAAACGCGTATGCAGAACTTACACCAGAAGAAATACAGGCTGATATTGAACTTCACGGAGCTTGGATACAAGAACTTGGTGATAAATTTGATTCAGGGGAGCCTTTACATCAACCTGCAAAAACAGTTGCTGGGAAAGATAAAGTTGTAACAGATGGGCCTTATATCGAGTCGAAAGAGCTGGTAAGTGGCTTTTATATTGTAAATGCTAATAGTATGGAAGAAGCCACTGAATTAGCAAAGGGTTGCCCTGTTTTGAAAATGGGCGGCAAAGTTGAAGTACGTGAGATAATGAAGTTCTGATTGAATAAAACAGATTCATATCACTCATCAAAAGCTGTAGAGCATCTTTTCCGAGAGCAATCGGGAAGGATGTCTTCGGTGCTAACTAGGGTGTTCGGCTTCCATAATTCTGAAATGGTTGATGATATCATTCAAGAAACCTTTATTGCGGCAATGAAAACATGGCCATTGAAAGGTGAACCCGAAGAACCTGCAGCATGGTTGATGGCTGTTGCAAAAAATAAGCTTCTTAATGAATTAAAGAGGCTAAAACGTTCCGAAAAGAAGCACCAAGCTTTGGTAGATTTCCAGACCGAAGAGCAAATTGACGAGCTATTTCTAAATCACGAAATAAAAGACAGTCAACTAAGGACGTTATTTGCTTGTTGTAGCCCCAATTTAAAACCCAAAGTTCAAATAATGCTGACGCTGAAGATTGTTTCGGGTTTTAGCGATGCTGTAATTGGTAATGCTCTGTTAATGAGTGAGTATGCAGTTAAGAAAAGTATTTTTAGAGCAAAGCAGCTTCTAAGAAATTCAGGTGAGAAACTTCAAATACCTTTTGTATCTGAAGTTGAGAACCGTTTTGAAACAGCTCTCACAGTTATTTACCTAATCTTTAATGAAGGTTATAAAAGTAGCCAAGGAGCATTAGTTTTTAGCGAAGAGATTTGTGAGGAAGCTATAAAATTGGTGCTACTTCTTGAGAGTGTCCCAAATATTGATCAAGGGAAGTTGTATGCATTGCTAGCACTCATGTATTTTAACGTAGCTCGATTGGATACTAGATTAAATGATCTTGGTGAGATTGTAAATTTTGAAAACCAGAATCGTTTAAAATGGGACAAAAATTTTATTAAAGCGGGCGTGTATTATTTAAAGAAGTCCAGAGTTAGTAAAAACCTAAGTAAATATCATTTAGAAGCCACCATCGCATCTGCGCATGCTCTAGCTAGGCATTATAATGAAACAGACTGGAAGCTAATTGTAAGTTGCTATAAAATTTTACTCAAGTTACAGGACACAGATTTAACCAAGCTGAATTACGCTATTGCTTTAAGTAAACTAGAAGGGCCTGTTTCAGGATTAAAAGTTTTGGCAGAAATTGAAGAAAGCGTACCGTTTAAATCCTTGTATTTTGCTGCTAAAGCAGAAATGAATTTGAGTGCAGAAAATTATGACAAGGCAAAAGCTTATTACACAGTTGCGTTAGATTATATTACAAACGATGTAGAAAGAGACTTCATTCAGAAGAAAATTCAAGAATGTGATAAGCATAATTATCTACCTAATTAAAAAGTATACAAAGCATGAAACAGATATTCTTAGTAGTAGTGCTCATCGGCTTAAGTGCTAGCTCAGTTCAAGCACAAAGTGAATATACGGAACACACTCTTCGGCTAGATAGCTTAGCGAAGATGCCAGCGGCTAAAATCAGCGATGTTGCATGGTTGTCTGGTAATTGGGTAGCGGAAGCCTTTGGTGGCTTGGCAGAGGATATTTGGTCGGATCCAGCAGGTGGTGCCATGATGGGAATGTTTCGTTCGATTACAAAAGGTGAAGTCGGTTTCTATGAGTTATTTACGATTTCGGAATTCGAAGGCTCTCTCATACTACGCCTTAGGCATTTTAATGCAGACCTAACTGCATGGGAAGAGAAAAATGTTACTCAGGATTTTCCCTTAGTTAAAATCGATAAGAACACAGCGTGGTTTGAAGGATTTACCATCGTTAAGAATGGTAAAAATGAGTACACAATTTTTTTAGCAATGGATAGAGCTGATGGAAGTGTTAGAGAAATGGTATTTGAATACACGCGCCGTAAGGGTAAATAAAAAAAGTCGCCCCAAAAGGTGGCGACTTTCTATCTAAGTTCTATAAACTTCAGAGCAAGCTACGGGATTATTTTTTACCGCTTTTATTCATCTGAGCTACTTTCTTCTGTGGTGCAGCAGATTTAGCATTTGATTTAGTTTGTGCTTGAGCTGGTTGTTTAAATTTGTTAGCCATTGCTGTAATAAGTATTGGGGCGTTTTGGTTATGTTCTCTCGCCTGTTTTGGCAAAATCCTAACCCATGATTAAGTAGAGTGTTTATCGTTAATCATTAATTAATGGTACGAAGAATTCTGATGATTAAAACAATTTGAGGCACAAAAGAGTGATAGATTTTGTAGATAAAAACTTTGGAGGTTATCTATATAAAATCACTTCGTAAATATAATTTATATTATGATTTATGGGCTGTTCTCATGAGTGGGTGAAGGACTGAATTTTAGTTTATGAGACACTAACAAGCTTAAGACCGCAAAAGAAGTAAAAAGGAAGAATCCAATTTGGAGACTAGATGCGTTTGTAGTCATAATTTCTACTCGGGTTGTAATATTTTCTAAGCCAGTTAGCTGGTCCGAGATAATTCCGCTGAAGCCAATAAAAGCCATAAAAATGGCAATCACCATTACATCTGCCATAGACCATTTCGAAATCTTAAACACCAAGAATTCTACCAGAGAATGTTGCTTCGCTTTTTCAGAATAGAGGTAGATAATGGAAGCAATAAGTTTACTTATCGGAAAAAGAACACTGAAGGCGAAAACGAGAGCCCCAACAAGAAAAACATCGGGCTTAGAATTACTTAACATTAGCCGAACAACTTCTAGAATACTTTTACTCTTAAAGTAGAGCACTTGGTCGGTAAAGAGAATAGTCTCACCCATCAATTGGAACTCCATTTTAGAAATTCGGGCATCTATATTTATCATAGGAAGAAGTAATCCTACTAATAAAAGAACAGCGCATGTTATACTTAGTAGAAGAAGCTCTAAGGGAACAAAGTTCTTGGAAAACGAAACACCAATAAAAAGAAGAATCACCATAGAAAAAATAGCAATTGAATAGGGAGTCCTAAGTTCAACAAGTTTCGAAACTTTATTTTTGATGATGACAATGGCTTCTTGTTTACTAGATGCGTGATGCTTAGCCAGAATTTCATCATATATAGAGTAATCAATTTCCGAAAATGTCTTTTCAGAATACTCATCCATCTTGGTGAGAAGGAAATCTTTAGCGAGCTCTTTGTTCTCGGGATCTTTCACAAAATCCAAAATACTTTCGGTAATAAGTGGGATGTCTTTCCGCATCACACCATAAACATCTGTTATGTTAGCAATGCTTCCTTTTAAGAAGCCTTTAAGGCTACCAGAGTTTTTTTCAAAGAAACTTTTTTCAAGTTCATCAATGGCAGTAGAAAGAAAATTGGAAATTTTTTCTCGGAGTTCTTCTTCTTTGGTAGGGTCTACCTCAAACTCATTGATTCGTTTTACTAGAATTTCTGAAAGTGCTGCCTTCCATTCATCGACATTAAATAGCCCGTATTTTACATTCGAAAGCTCGATTAATTCAAGATCTAGAATTCTTTTTTGAGACTCAATGCTATATATAGAAATGGATGAGATAATAATCCCAATAAGTAGAATCCCTAGTAATGTAGTTCGTCTGTTCTTCAAAGGTTACGTCACGTTTTTAAGATTGAACGTAATAGTAGTTAAAGCGAATCAGCCGAGCAAATAGGAAACCGTAAAGATTATTGAAACTCCATCCCCAGTAGCTCACTCAAAATATGTTTACTTTTTGTAGTAGATATTTGAGCTCCTAATTTTATTAAGATACTGTATAATCCAGTATGCACTCTACTGGTGTAAAGAAAGTGCTTAGAGCCACGCAATTCATTTGAAAGCGGCGCCTCTTTAGTGAAATGACGTAGCGTTTTATCATATTCGGGATCTCGAAAATCAAACACTTCTTCTTTATAAGGCTTGGAAAACATAATGCCATAATTTCGAGCGAAATTATAATACTCATCTTCGCGTTCTTGATTTTCGGCGTTAGGGTTTACTACATCTAACTTAATATATAGATTTCGTATGGCTTGCTGGTCATCTGCTAAATGTGTTGGTAGTAATTTTAAGTAATTGGTGAAGAATTCTTCTGGAAATTTTTTAACACAGCCAAAATCAATAACTCCAAGTTTTCCATCTGAGGTAAATAAGAAATTTCCAGGATGTGTATCGGCGTGAACATATCCACCCACTTTAATTTCCTCATGGAAAAAATCCCAAAGAAGTTGCCCAAAATGATTGCGTTCTGCTTGGCTAGGTTCCTGTTTCAATAAATCGCCAAGATGTAAGCCTTCAATAAAAGTCATGCACAGAACACGGCTTGTAGAAAATTCTTGAATCCATTCGGGAATTAAAACTTCATCAGATCCAAAGCGAACTCTAAATTGATCAATCTGTGAACCTTCATGATGATAATCGGTTTCCTCAAGAAGCGTATTCTTTATTTCTTGAAAATACGGGTCAATATCAGATCCTTTCTTTATAAGTCTTTTTGCAAGGGACTTAGCAACGGCCATATCCGAGCTAATGGTTTCTCTTACATTTGGATATTGAATCTTTATTGCAACTTTTCGCCCATCTTTTAGTTCAGCGCGGTGAACTTGACCAATTGATGCCGCAGCAAAAGCGTCAGATTCGAATTTTGCGAATAATCGATCGGGATAATCACCGAGTTCTCTTTTTATAATAGAGCGAACAAGTGCTTTATTTATTGGAGGAACAGAATACTGAGCTTGGGTCATAACTTCAGCAAACTCTTCAGGCAAAAAGCCCTGGTCCATACTCATCCCCTGAGCTATTTTTAAAGCAGTTCCACGAAGTTTGGTAAACTCTTTAAATACATGCTTTGCATTATCAGTATGGAAATCTGCATCGCTACTGTCTTTGCCCGTCACTTTCTTCTTTATATAACGTTGGGCATAATTGGTACCCACTTTGATTCCAGTTTTCGCAATTATTTTGCCACGCTCAAACTTGGATGAAGGAAAATCACTCATTAACGGTATCCTCATCTTTAAAGAAGTTGGTAATCCAATCACCAACAATTGGTATGTTTTTGGCAAGACCCTCTTGGGCAACCAAATGCTTTACTAAATCGAAGCCTTTATCTAATACTTTGTTGTAAACAGCTTCTTCAACAAAAGTGGTGAGCTTATCGGTTAGAGCCATACTTCTTTCGTAACCTTTCGAGCCATCTTTTATCCAATACTTTGTGATGTGGAAAAATTCGGTAGTTAAGAAGTGGTAGAAATAATCCTTCAGTAGTAAGCCGGCGCTAACAGCTATATTGGGATCGGTAGTAAAAAAACGATGAAACAACTGCTTGGTTTGGATGAAAAACTCAGATTTAGAACCCGCCTTGATTACACTTTCATTAAAAGTATCTTCAACAAACTCGCGACGTTCATTCATCATGTCGAACATCGTAAATATAAAGTTAGATAGTTTTTCGCTGATGGTATAGGTGTCAAAATCTTCAATTTCCTCAATCATCGCTGAATAACGAAGTATTAATGAGGGGTAGTAAAAATTGAGAATGGACTTTTTGTTGGGAAATAAATCGTAAATCTCTGTAGCAGATAGTTCTGTTTTATCAATCAAGTTAGAGATTGTAAACCGTCCATTTTTTAAATAGAGATCTATAGCTGACTCGGAAAGAAAGATTTTTAGATTTAGCTGATCAGTAGTCATATCAAAATATTAGATTAGATAGCTAAACGAATGAATGGTGGAAACAGTTCATTATGCAATGAAAAATATCAACAAGAAATAACTAGGTTTCTATAATTATTTCCTCAAGTAAATAACATATGAGTAAGCAGTATCAGAAAGATGCACTATTTCTAACATTAGCGGGTATTTTTTTAACCTCGTTGGTATTAGGTAATGTAATTGGAACAACGAAGTTCGTGAATATTTTTAGCATTGAGTTACCAACTTGGTTAAGCTCTATTACTCCTGCGCTAATTAGAAATGATAGCATATATACTATGAGTGTACCGGTAGGCGTAATTGCGTATCCATTTACCTTTCTAGCAACAGATTTAATCTCGGAGCTATTTGGTAGAAAAAAAGCACAACTAGTAGTATGGATAGGTTTATCCATGAATGTATTTATGCTTTTTTTAATGTCAATAAATCACTGGCTCCCAGATGCAGCGGGTGTAAGTGGTGGTCTGAATTTATTTGAAGGGGTCTATGAGTTTATGGTAGGGAATACAATTGCTAGCATGGTAGCCTATTTAATAGCACAGTCAGTAGATGTTAAGCTGTTTCATTTTTTGAAAAAGAAAACAAGTGGGAAGCATCTTTGGCTCAGGAACAATGTGTCAACAATGGTAAGTCAACTAATAGACTCTACTGCCATACTAAGTATTTTGTATTTCACTAATAAACTTGGTTCGGAAATAAACACCGTTGGTACACTAATAGTTTTGATCGTGAATTCATACTTATTCAAGTTTTTCTTCGCCGTATTAGATACCCCACTTTTTTATTTAGGGGTTAAAATATTTAAGGAATTTGAAGAAGAGATTGTACTTAAAAGGTTTAGTTAAAATGGATTCAACGATTCACAAAAAAAAAGCAAAAAAAGATAAATAAATTGAAAATAAAACTTGCCCCGGAGAGAGCAATGCCTTACCTTTGTAATCCTTTCAACAAAAGAAAAACATTTACGAAATACAAGCTGTTAAGTCAGCTTTTTTTGTCTGAAAGGGGTTGTTCTTTGAAGAGATGTAGAAGCATAAAACAGATTGTTTGAACGAGCTTAGAAGTTATTCTTTTGAATGATAGAAGTGTAGGGTTGAGCTCACAGAGTATATATAATATTTTATTTTACAATGGAGAGTTTGA
>JBLWWM010000012.1:0-58540 GCA_048267905.1 Balneola sp. | reverse complement strand
CCGTGATCTACGTGTCCAATTGTACCTACGTTTACGTGCGGTTTCGTCCGCTGAAAGGTCTCTTTTGCCATGATTTATCTCAGTTTAAATTTAATTCTTTATGATTGACTTTCGATGATTTCCTGAGCAATCTTATCAGGAACTGCTGTGTACTCTTCAAATTCCATAGCGTACACTGCACGACCTTGAGTCAATGATCGAAGGTCTGTTGAATATCCAAACATTGCAGAAAGTGGGACATTAGCTTTCACTACAGCACCTTCTTTGTTTGAATCCATACTTTGAATAAGGCCACGACGACTATTCAAGTCACCAATAACATCACCCATGTATTCTTCTGGAGTTGATACTTCCACTTTCATTACTGGTTCTAATAATTCTGGTTTAGCACGTCTAGCTGATTCTCTAAAACCAAGCTTAGCTGCTAATTCAAAACTTAATTGATCCGAATCCACATCGTGATATGAACCGTCAAATAAGCGAACCGCAATATTCTGTACAGGATAACTTGCTTGAATACCGTTATCCAAAGCTGCTTTAAAACCTTTTTCAATAGATGGAATAAATTCTCTAGGGATGTTACCACCAACTACTTCGTTGATGAACATGAATCCTTCTGAGCGAGTAATTCTATCTTGTTTTCCTTCGTAATTATCGAAGTATGAAATAGGAGCAATTTCAAACTGAATATCAGCAAATTTTCCACGACCACCGGTTTGTTTCTTGTATGTTTCTCGGTGTGTAATCGGCTTAGTGATTGTTTCACGGTAAGACACCTGTGGAGCGCCCACATTAGCTTCAACCTTAAATTCTCTTCTAAGACGGTCAACAATAATTTCTAAGTGAAGCTCGCCCATACCTGCAATTGTAGTCTGACCAGTTTCTTCGTCAGTACGTACTTGGAAAGTAGGATCTTCTTCAGCCAATTTCTGCAAACCAGTTGATAGTTTATCACTATCAGCTTTTGTTTTTGGTTCTACAGCTAATTTAATAACCGGCTCAGGGAAAGTAATTTGCTCTAAGATAACTGGGTTATCTAAATCACAAAAAGTATCACCTGTATGAACTTCTTTAACACCTACAACTGCTACAATATCGCCAGCTTGTGCAAAATCTATATCTTTCTTTTCGTTAGCATGCATCTCAAGAAGACGACCGATACGCTCTTTCTTACCCGTAGACGAGTTAAGAACGTAAGAACCTTTATCTAAACGACCAGAATATACACGAGTAAAAGTAAGCTTACCTACGTAAGGGTCAGTCATGATTTTAAAAGCAAGAGCAGAAAAAGGAGCTTTTACATCAGCTTCTCTAACAACTTCTTCTTCAGTTCTAGGGTCAATTCCAATTACAGGAGGAACATCCAATGGGCTTGGCATGAAAGAAATAACTCTATCAAGCATCGCTTGAACGCCTTTATTCTTTAATGCAGTACCACACATAACTGGTGTAATATCTTTAGCGATAGTTGCTTTACGAATAGCAGCTAGAATAACGTCTTCTGAAATCTCTTCTTCATTCAGATACTTTTCCATCAAACTTTCGTCATGATCAGCAATAGCTTCAAGCATCTTGATTCTATACTCAGCAGCTTTATCAGCTAACTCAGCAGGAATTTCAATCTCGTCGTATTTAGCACCTAAAGACTCCTCATCCCAAACGATACCACGCATGTTAATTAAATCAACTACACCCACAAAATGCTCTTCAGCCCCAATAGGAATCTGAATAGGAATAGGGTTTGCATGTAATTTAGAATCAAGTTGACCAACAACATTGTAAAAATCAGCACCAGTACGGTCCATCTTATTTACAAATGCCATACAAGGAACTTTATACTTGTTAGCTTGACGCCATACTGTTTCAGACTGAGGCTGTACCGCTCCTACCGAACACAATACAAATACTGCTCCATCAAGAACACGCAAAGAACGCTCAACTTCTACTGTAAAATCTACGTGACCTGGAGTATCAATAATATTAATTCTATGATCTTTCCAAATACAATGAGTAGCAGCAGATGTGATAGTAATACCACGTTCCTGCTCTTGCTCCATCCAATCCATAGTAGCAGCACCATCATGTACTTCACCAATACGGTGACTACGACCTGTATAAAAAAGAATACGCTCAGACACAGTGGTTTTACCCGCATCAATATGCGCCATAATACCAATATTACGCGTACGGCGCATTAGGTCTATAACTTTGGAATCTTGGGCTGTATTAACTTCTGACATAACTATTGATAAAAACTATTAAAATCTAAAATGAGCAAATGCTTTGTTAGCTTCTGCCATGCGGTGTACTTCATCTTTCTTACGAACTGCACCACCGTCATTATTGGAAGCATCAATCAACTCGCGAGATAAACGCAAAGACATTGACTTATCATTACGGCTACGAGCTGAACGAATCAACCAACGCATCCCCAAAGCAACGCCACGTTCTTGACGAACTTCCATTGGCACCTGATAGGTTGCACCACCAACACGGCGAGACTTAACCTCTACCACTGGAGTTGCATTCTGAAGAGCTGACTTGAAAATATCCAATCCACCCTCTCCAGTTTTTTCCTCTATAATTTCAAATGCTTGATATACAATTTTACGGGCTACGTTCTTTTTACCATCCCGCATTAAGTTATTTACAAAACGAGTTATAACTTTATCCTCAAATATTGGATCTGGTTGTACGTCTCGTTTTTCTGCTGTTCTTCTACGCATGCTCGATTAATCTAAAATTCTTTGTTTACTATCCTTTTGGACGCTTTGTACCGTACAAGCTTCGGCTCTGAGTACGTCCGTTTACACCTGCAGTATCAAGTGTACCACGGATGATATGGTAACGAACACCAGGTAAATCCTTTACACGTCCGCCACGAATCAAAACAATACTATGCTCTTGCAAGTTATGACCTTCGCCTGGAATGTAAGCCGAAACTTCTATTCCGTTTGTTAATCGAACACGAGCTACTTTACGTAATGCTGAGTTCGGCTTTTTAGGAGTAGTTGTGTAAACTCGAGTACAAACACCACGTTTCTGCGGGCAACTCTGCATAGCAGGGGATGCTGTTTTTCGAACTTTACTTTTTCTACCTTTTCTAATGAGTTGTTGTATAGTTGGCACGGTTCACATTGTTTGGTTATCGCCATCAAATCGAGAGCTTGCTAATATAGGGAACATTTGGTCATTTGTACAAAATATTTCTTCATATTATTTCACAAAAACTCATATAATTCACTAATAATACCTTAAACTACCTTTCTTTAGTTCTTTTATTGTTTTATTTATAACTGAAGATATATATCACTATATCAGTTGAAATTTTCTAAACTACATAATCTCACGCCTAAAAAGCTCGAAGCGCTATTTTCCATCGGCGTTGGAACGGAGAACGATCTCCTTAATTTCTTCCCTAGACGCTATCTAGACAGGAGTAACAATCAGAAGATTGGGCATCTTTTAGGATCTGGCGAGGAAGTTACCATTATGGGAAAGGTGACCTCAATACAGATGGTCGGTTTCAAAAAAAGTAAAAGACTTGAAGTAACTATAAAAGATGATTCTGGTTTTCTGAAAGGTGTTTGGTTCAGAGGTAGTTCGTATTTCCAACGTTATTTTAATGAGGGTGACCTTGTTGCTTTCTATGGTCAAGCTAAACGTTTTGGAAAGTCTATTACTATAGCGCACCCTGAAGTAGATAAAATATCTGAAGAATCTGATATTGATACATTCTCGAGGATTGTTCCGGTTTACCCTAGTAATAAAGAGTTCAGTAAAGCACGACTTAACAGTAAAATTATTAGTGGATGGATTCAACAGCTTATTAACACGACTACTCTTACTGATTTTTTACCTCCATTTATTATAAAGGAATATAATTTCCCAGCAAGAGAAGCAGCCTATCAAATGATTCACTTCCCAAATACTCACATTGAAAGGAAGCGAGCCTTGGAGCGTTTTAAATTTGAGGAGCTTTTTCTTTTCGAATTGAGCATGGAGAAAATCCACCATACTATAGAAGAACGGAGCAGTGGGCATGTCTTTACCTCTACTGGAAACTTCACTTCTACTTACTTTAATGAACTTCTTCCTTTTGAGCTAACCGATGGTCAAAAGACTTCTTTAGCAGACATCAAGAAAGATGTACGTTCGGGACGACAAATGAATCGCCTTATACAGGGTGATGTGGGCGCTGGAAAAACCATTGTTGCCATTGGGGCTATATTAATGGCGCTAGATAGTGGCTATCAAGCTGCTTTCCTCGCACCAACCGAGATTTTAGCAGAACAGCATTACAGAACACTTACAACACAGCTAGAAGGCTTAGGCATCAATGTTAGGTTGTTGGTTGGTGGACAAAAATCTAAGCTCCGCATGGATGTCCTTACCGATATAGAAGGAGGAAACTGCCAGATTGTTGTCGGTACACACGCAATCATCCAACAAGACGTTCGATTCTTTAACCTTGGTTTAGCAGTTATTGATGAACAACACCGCTTTGGGGTGAAGCAGCGAGCTGAGTTGCTAAACAAAGGAGAACATCCTCATATTTTAGTAATGAGCGCCACTCCTATCCCCCGTTCTTTAGCTATGACTGTTTATGCTGATTTGGACATTTCTATTATTAAAGGATTGCCAGCGGGCAGAAAACCTATACGGACAGCAATCCGAACTCAAAAGAAAAGAGACTCTGTATATCAATTTGTAGAGAACGAGGTTACAGACGGTGGACAAGTATATATCATTTTTCCATTAGTGGAGGAATCTGAGGCGCTGGATTTAAAAGACGCTACAGCTGGTTTTGAAAAGATTCAAAAACGATTCCCTGATTTTAGAATCGGGCTACTTCACGGAAGAATGAAATCGGATGAAAAAGATGCAGTGATGAAAGCATTCATTCGAAATGAGATTCAGATTTTAGTATCCACTACAGTTATTGAAGTTGGGGTTGATGTTGCAAACGCTTCTATTATGATTATAGAACATGCAGAGCGATTTGGGCTTTCTCAGCTGCATCAGTTACGAGGCAGAATTGGGCGTGGCGAGCGCCAGAGCTACTGTATACTCATGCCTGATGTAAAGATTAGTAAGGATGGAGCTTTCCGCCTTAAAACGATGGAAGAAACTAGTGATGGCTTCAAGATAGCGGAGGCTGATTTAAAGCTTCGAGGTCCTGGCGATTTCCTCGGTACTAAGCAAAGTGGACTTCCTGATTTTAAAGTTGCAGATATAGTAGAAGACCAATTCATTCTATCTAATGCTAAAGACAAAGCTAGGGAGATTATAGAAATAGACTCCGATTTAAACCTTCCAGAACACCAAACCCTTAAAAAGGTTTTTGCACCTTACCATAAAGAAAAAGCGGCATTTTATGGAATGGGGTGAGTGATTAAATCATTTTGACAACTATTTAAAAAACTTTTGTCCCTTCTAACAAGAAGAGTGCGCATTAATTCAAAAACCAAACCTGAATTATTATGCGCCCATTTTTTTCTCTATCTCTTCTACTGATTTCACTTTTTTATGGAACAGCAAATGCCCAAAATGTAATTGATTACGACAGCCTTACTTCCTTACCTGGCAATTTTTCGTTTACTATAGAGAACAATAGTATAGATGGAGCTGAAATTATAGCGGGTGATTTTAATGGAGATGGTTTAGCAGACATGGCCTACTCTGCCTCAGATAATCCATTATCTGGGAGTATAAAAATTAAGTATGGAACACAGAACTTTGAAACAAGCACTGACACTACATCAGTCATTTTTACAAATCCAATAAATCCGTTGATAGAATTTGGTTGGGAATTAGGTTCTGGAGACTTAAATAACGATGGGATTGACGACCTCTTAGTTGGGTTACCCGAATACGACGAAAGCAGAGGCAGGCTGTATGTTATTTATGGAAAGAATTCCTGGCCAGGCTCTACCATTGATTTAGCTACAATTTCTGCGACCGAAGGGTTCTACGTTGATGGTTTAACACCTGCTCCGGTTTTTGGACCTAATAGTGGTTCAATCTTAGGAAAGGGGTATGCCATAGGTGATCTTAATGGTGATAATATGAATGATCTATTTATTACCGCACCCATTGGAACTCATAACAGAGATCAAAAAAATGAGCGTGGATTTTTAATTTTTGGGGAAGTAATTCAAAATAAATTAACCATTGATTTGGATACTTTGTCAGCCTCAAGTGGAGTCGTATTTGCTACTGGCATGCCCGGAGATGATGGAGGAGTTGCAGGTATAGGGTTCGAAGCCTTATTTAGAGACATAAATGGAGATGGAAAAGAAGAATTAATCTTTTCTGAGCACAATACACCTGGTTTTGGTTCTATGTACATCGTATTCCAAAACAATACTCTACCAGATACTGTAAAGTTAAATAATCTTGATGGCTTAGGATTTAGGATTAAAGCTGGGCAAAGAAACCGGGGGTTTGGTGAAGTCTTTGATTTTGGTGATTTAAATGGCGATGGCTTAACCGATATTGTTACCTCATCAATAAGTTATTCTCCTATTAACAGCGATTCCGATGTCGGTGGCATTTATATTATTTTTGGAAGACCCGGAAGATTCGGCGGAGATAATTTTCTTTATGAAGACATTTTGCCTTCTAACTCAAATCCAACATATGGAATATTTATAGAAGGCGAAAAGGACGGAGAAAACATAGGCAAGTTTATTAAGGTTGCGGATTTTAATAATGATGGTATTGATGATCTAATTTTCACAGGTGGGATTACCAATACTTCATCTCATCTACGTTCTCAAAATAAACTTCGTGTACTTCTCGGAGCGTTCTGGGAACAGCCAAATATTTTAGATTTAAAAGATCCTAGCCCCATGTTCCCTCTCATTGAAATTGCAATTGATAATGACAAATTTGATGCAGGTTTTAGTATTACCGCAGAAGATTTTAACAATGACCAAAAAATTGATATCGCATTTGGCACCGTTTCTTTAGACGCAATGGATGAAGAAGTTCACTCTGTACAACTGTTAACTAATTATGAATTTGATTTAAAAATCCCTGCTGGGATTATCTATTTTAATGGAGGTAATGGCACTCCAGAGGATCCTTATTTGCTTTCAAATTCGAATCATTTACAAAACGTAAGGGGTTTTATGGATAGTGATTTTAAGCTAACGGAAGACATAATACTTCAAAATGACACCAATGTTGGCTGGGTACCTTTTGGATATGCTCGAGATGATTATTACATGACGGGTGATACTACTTCATTTTCTGGTTGCTTTGATGGCAATGGAAAAACCATTTCTAATCTCGAAATGAACGCTAGAGACAAAACAACTGGTTTTTTTGCTTATGTATCTGGATGTGTGAAAAATCTAAATTTTGAAGACGTCACCATAACACATACCTCTTTAGACGAACTCCCCGATAGTATCAAAAACCTTCCCCCTCAACAGCTACAACTAGAAATCCCCCGCTTTGTAGGAACTGTTGCAGGTAATGTAGCTGATACTGGATTACTAGAAAATGTTAGTGTTAAAAATGCGTCTATTATTGAAGGTTCTGTTGGTTCTATAGCAGGGGTAAACTTTGGCACAATAATCCAAGCTCACGGTGAAGGTCGAATTTATGACGCTTTTCAAGCTGGAGGAGCAGTAGCCGTAAATTATGGCACCATCAATCAATCTTCTTTTGAGGGTTCCTTCGATGATATATTTGGGGCCGTAGGTGGAATTGTTGCCGTAAATGGAGAAGGAGCCATAACCGAATCATTTAGTAAATCTGTAATTGATTCTACAGATATCTTTGGTGGTATAGCTGCACAGTACACTCATGGAATAATTGAAAATAACTACGCTGAATTTGAGATCAAAAGCCAAGTAACAACAGGTGGTATTATTGGCAGATTTGGAAATGGCGGAGAAAATAGTGGTATAAAAGATCCTTTATCTATTAAAAATAATTACGCATCCGGTACACTTGCAGTTAAAACAGACGAAGTGGAATTTTATAGGGGAATAATTGGTCTAGCTTTCATTTCTTCGGAAGATTCTAATGAGCTCGACCTTCGAGTTACATCCAACTATTGGAATAAAGAATTGTTTGGAGAGGAGGATAATCTCATTTTCGGTTATAGAGTTTCTAACGCTGATCGTACAAACGCTGAAATGACTCAAGAACTCACCTTTACATCTTGGGATTTTGGTTCCATCTGGACAATTGATGAAGGAAGTAGTTTTCCTTACTTGAAGAATAACCCACCAACTACAAAACCAGGAACTGGCCTGGTCACTTCAAATGAAATCGTGGATACACCATTACAAGTTCAACTTCATCAAAATTACCCTAACCCATTCAACCCAAGTACAGCTATTGCGTTCGAACTTAACAAGACTACAAGTGTTCGCTTAGAAATTTTTGATTTGCTTGGACGAAGTGTTGGCATTTTGATAAATAATCAATCTAAACAAGCTGGAGTTCATACTGTTAACTTCAACGGGTCTACGTTATCTTCTGGCGTATATATGTATCAGCTTACTACTACAAGCGGAGAGAGCCTTATGAAAAGGTTTACACTTATTAAGTGATAGAACTCTGGGAAATTAGCTGACAAACTCTACGTTATACCAGTCTAAAAATTGAGAAAGCTCTGAGGCAAGCTCTGTTCGATTATTTGCTTTAAAGCTTTCTTTCATTTGTTCCAAGCTACCGTAGTCGTAATAAGAAAGTGGTTGATTTAGTGATGATTTAATAGCCTCAATAGTTTCCGAAAACAAACGATTTGAATCGAGGTCATTTGACAATGAGTAGTAATAGAGTCTTGCTCTATTTGTCCAAAAATGTTGGCTGCCTAATGCTTTTGAATAAATTCTTATAGAAGATTGATGACTTTCTTTGGCTTTCTCCCAATCCTTTATCTTTATGTAGATCCCTCCTAAACCTGAATATGCCTGCCCTGTACGCCAATGCACATCTCCATAATGAGATTTGATATTTTCTAGGCGTTCGAGATACAAATGTTCTGCAGCTTCCAAGTCTCCAGCCAAAGCATATGATCCAGCAAGATTGCCCATAACTGTTATCGTATTAGGATGAGCCTTTCCAAAAACCCGTTCTAAAATCTGAAGAGAGGAATCGTATGATTGAATTGCCATTTCATAACCTTCCATTTGCCGGTACGAAAAGCCTAAATTATTGTACGCTGTTGCCAATTGGCGGTCTTTACCTTCCGGATCATCTACAAGTATTTCAATAAGCATATTCATTAGCCTTATTGACCGTTCGAAATCCCCTTGTTCTCGGCTTAGTGTAGCGCTAGCTTCTAATGATACAATACTATTTTTTTTATCCGTATCTGGATATTTAAGAGAAATCTGTTTTGCCTTCTCTAGAAAAATCTCAGCACTATCTAGTTTTTCTAGCCTTGCATAAATTATTCCCAATTGAGAAAAACCAATTCCCATTTCAGAATCAGTTTCTTTAAAAATCTTTCTTTTTATAGCTAAAGAAGCATTCACTAATTGTTTTGCCGGACGAAATTCCCCTTGCTGAATTTTAACATCCGTTCGCCAGTCAAGAATATTTGCTTGTCGAGCCGTTCCTGCACCAGATAGTTTTTCATTTAAACTAGAACTAACCTGATAAAGCGAATCAGAAACTACATATTCACCCAAGTTAAATGCCACTTGAGCAAGGGTATAACTAGCTTCTTCTTTCGTTTCAGGTTCTGAGTCCAATTCATTTAAGTTTTGAATTCCCTTATTCAAAAAACTACGAACCGTTTGCTCCTCACCTGGCTTATTCAATGGGTCTGCCATTTCGAAAAGTCCCAGTAGATAGTCTTTAGTAACCTTAGCCTTTTTGGCTTCTTCTAACGCAACAGATCTTTCTTTGGAGATTTGAGTTACATAAACGGCTCCAAAAATAACACAGAGCAAAACGGTCAATAATGAAAGAGTCGCTAACGGAGTGTTCCGAGTTATCCATTTCTTTGTGGTGTACATTTTTTGCTCTTTAAACAGAGAAATGGGTCGATTCTGCAACACTCGTTCAACATCTTGTTTTAAATCAGCAACGGTGCTGTATCTCTCTTCTTGGCTAGATGAAGTTGCCTTTTTTATAATTGCCTCCAAATCCCTTTCTATACTATTGGGAGCTTTATTAGAGGTAATCTTTATGTGTGTGTCATTTTCTAAATTTGCTAACCTTTCATTTTTTGAACTTCCTACATTGTTGTGTAATTGATCCCCTATTAAAGACTCAGTTAGTATCATCCCCAGTGAAAAAACATCAGTGCTAGTATTAATTCTCTCATTTTTTATAATTTCAGGAGAGGCATAAGCAAGAGTATATGGGTGATTTAATTCCGATTCGGAGGAATCCTTTATAAAGTCTGAAATCCCAAAGTCTAGGATTTTTGGATCGCCATTTCCATCAATCAGAATATTACTCGGTTTTAAATCTTTGTGGATAATAAGATTCTTATGAGCATGTTCTACTCCGTTGCAAATTTGCACAAAAAGCTTTAATCGGTCTTTAATGCTTAACTGACTAGCTTCAATAAATGTTGTTACAGGGCTACCTTCCACCCACTCCATAACAAAATATGGTATTCCTTTATCAGAAATGGTGGCGTCAAAAAGTTGAGCAATTGATGCATGATTAAGAGACGCCAGAATACGTTGCTCTTGTTCGAATCGTTTAGCTAGCTGTTCTTTTGATATATTAAACTTCATCAATTTGATGGCAACTTTTCTTTCAAATACGCCATCGTTCCTCTCTGCCGAAAACACTCGGCCCATTCCTCCTTCACCAATCAATTCAATCAAAGTGTATGCCCCAAAATCTGAGCCAATTAGCTCTTTATTTTCAGGAAATTGATTAGAGTAATCCGAGATGAGTTCATAGAAAAGCCCATGATTTGTATGCTGAAGTTCGTTCCACCAGGTTTGAACCTCCCCTATTTTTGCAGAATCACAACCTTGTATACGATGTGCATCAGAAAGGGTTGAAAATCTTTTTTCAAGCTCTATTTGAAGCTCTTCTTCCGAAAGATGTTCATTGTTTGAAAGCCAATCCCAAAGTTCTTTATCCATGCTAACAAATGCGTTGTTTTTTCATTAAAAGGGACTCACTGTTCATGCTTTATCTTCGTGTAGATCCAAAGCTTGGCTTTTTTCCAGTCTCTTTTAACTGTTTTTTCAGATACTTCCAACACTTCTGCAATTTGAGATACACTCATGCCCCCAAAAAACTTCATCTCTACAATGCGTGCCGCTCGTTCATCTAAGCTTTGGAGTTGCTCAACTAATTCGTCTACGGCAAGAAGTTCATCCAAGTGATCGGAGTTTGATATTTGCTCAGGCTCTAGCGTTTTAAGGTGGCTCTCTCCTCCTCTTTTTTGAGCATTACGCTTTCGGGCTCTATCAACAAGTAGTTGCCTTATACATCGGCTTGCTATCCAGAAAAAATGCTTCTTACTATTAAAACTAGCCTGCTTTTGATCAATCAGCTTTATATAGAGGTCATGAACAAGCTCTGTAGGTTGAACTGTAATGGAATCATATTCTTGATTTGATATTGAACCTGCTAAGCTTCTGATATCCTTATAGAGTAGCGAAAAAATATTTTCTAACTCAGCTTGGTCTGGTCTCTCGTCAAAATTAAAAAGTAACTCCGTAAGTTTGGCATCGATCAAAACAGCAATATTTATTCTTAGTCTTATTTTAGATTATAAAACGAAAAAGCACATAAAACCAATAGAAACTATCTTTTTAAATAAAGATATCCTTTCACTTAATCTATTATGAAGCCATGCGCACCGGCTCCGTAATGCTTATTGTTTCTGCTTTCTTGGCTTTAACAAGAGGAACTTCTTTACCATTATAAAAACAAATGTAAATTCTAGCCTTTATTCTTGATTTAAGCTTCGAGAATGAAAATCTTGGTTTTCATTGCTACATCATAAAATACACGTAAAATTTAAGTCTCTAAGTATAGAACTCATCACATTGAATTTTATCTCAAGCATTCTACCTCGGTTTCTTCCAGCAGCAAATATCATCAAAATTAGAAATGGTTTTGTGCTCATTTGTTCACTTACACTCTTTAGCACCGAACTCGCCATTTCTCAGCAAACAGATTCCCTAATTATAGAGAATATCATTCAAACCGCTGACGAAATACCGACTGTTCGATCACTCATTATTCAGCAAAAAGGCACTTTATTGGTAGCAGAGGGTTTTGATGATCGAGATTTAAACCACCCTTTCAATATAAAATCGGCGTCTAAAAGTATAATTGGTTTGCTAACAGGTATTGCTCTAGAAAAAGGATTCATTCCATCTTTTGATGAGCCAATTAAAACATACTTCCCAGACTATTTTTCCGAACATCCCGATTCTATAAAAGAATCTATCACGATTAGAAACCTACTGAGAATGCAAGCAGGATTACGCTCAACAAGTTCTCGAAACTATGGAGCTTGGGTAATTAGTGATAATTGGGTTGAATTCGCATTAGACCAAGATTTTTCTGAGCGTATTGGGGGAAAAATGGTTTACAGTACAGGAACTTCCCATTTGCTGTCTGTAATAATCAGTAAAGCGAGTAACATGACTACAAAAGCCTTTGCAGAGAAATATCTGTTCAAGCCCATGAATATTCGAGTTGGTGGTTGGGATAAAGATCCTCAAGGATATTTTATGGGGGGAAATAATCTTTCGCTAAAGCCTACAGACATGTTAAAAATTGGTCAACTGATGCTCAATAGCGGAATCTATAAAAATGAACAGTTAGTATCTCCTGATTATATCCGAGAATCTTTTAAAACCTATACTTACAGTAATTACAATCCTTATGGGTATGGATACCAATGGTGGAATCAAGAAATTGATGGGTATAACGTCTTCTTCGCTTGGGGAAATGGCGGTCAATATATCTTCATAATTCCTGAATTAGATGCCGTTGTGGTTCTAACTTCATCTACGCTTAACACAAATTCAAGACGAAGCTATAAGGATCCAATTTTTTCATTAATGGGTGATAAAATCCTACCTTTTCTTGAAAAGCGTTAGCTATCTAAATTAGAACTTATTTCTTTACATTTACGTTGCCTTCTTCTTTTTCAATTTCTTTAACAATTACTACATGGCTGTATGGTTTTATTAAACTCCCTCTTTCCCGAGAATACTCTACAGTAAACTGAGCACCTAAAAGTAGAATTACGGACGAATAGTACACCCAAATTAAGAGTAGAACTAGCGAACCCGCTGCTCCGTAAATTGAGCCCAGAGAACTACTAGCCAAATACATGCTGATTAGATATTTACCTATAGTGAATAAAATTGTGGTGAAAAAAGCACCTGCCCACACATCTTTCCATTTAATATGGACTTCAGGCAACACCTTTAAGATTACTGACAGGATTCCCGAAGTTAGGAAAAATGAAAGCACAAAATTGAACGCCTTAATTAATGATATTGGCGCATCTTTGAATACTAAAAAAACGTTTTCATTTAATAAAGCCACTGCTGTATCTAATGCGAGGGAGACAATTAGTATAAAGCTTATGCTGATGATCATAGCAAAAGACAACAACCTGTTTAGCACAAATTTTATAAAATTTTTCTCTGGTTTTGCCTTTATTCCCCAAATACTGTTTAAGCCATCTTGTAAAGAGATAAAAACAGTGGTGGCACTAAATATTAGAACTATTGCCCCTGTTATCTTTGCGATTAACGTATTTCCAACACCTTGAGTATTTTCTATGATTTTTTCTGTAGCACTTGCACTTTCCCCACCAAACAGGTTTTTCACCTCATGAATTAGTGTTTGCCTTACTACCTCATCTTCAAAAACAGTTCCTGCAATAGTGATTATTATCATAAGCATAGCGGGCAACGATAAAATCACATAAAACGCAATCGAGGAACTATAGCTCATAGGTTTGTTCTCTATAAACTCCAATACGGTCTGCTTTCCAATTTTTAAATACTTCACTGATTTACTCATATTCCCGAATAACAATTCTAACAGTTAATACTCAGCTATGAAAATTTGGTTCCTAATTTGTGAATTTGGATCATGGTACCAATAATGATTATTGTGGATTGAAATCCTTCTGAATCTCATTATCTAGAACTAAATTCGTCTTTTTACAGACAAACTTTGGAGCCTAAATAATCTGATTCCAAAAAGAAGGTTTTCCCATCAACCCCAGTTCAGATTCCTAAAGCCAAGAAATAGGTTATTAGGATTTGGTTAACAGTTAATAATCACTTCTCAATAAATTTAATAGTTTTAACCTTTATTAAGAGGCAAGAGAAAAGGGATTTATCTAACATCCAGAATTCTGAATTTGCTCAAACTTTAATAAAATTTCCTATGCTTAAAGTCGCTACCCCCTACTTTACCAAAAAATGGTTTATTTTCACATCACTTCTCACTCTCAGTTTTTTATTTAATAGCTCGAGTACTTTTGCACAATTTGCAGGAGGTTCGGGAACACAAGCTGATCCATACCAAATCAGTACACTGCAACAACTTCAGGATATGAAAAACAATCTTGGAGCTCATTATATCTTAATTAATGACATCAGCGCGGCGGAAACTAAAGATTGGAATTCTGGAGATGGGTTTGAACCTGTAGGATCTGGAATATCAAATAGTTTTACAGGAAATTTCAATGGACAGCATTTCACCATAGACAGCCTTTTTATCGACAGATCTAGTTATTCAGGTCTATTTGGTTACACTCAAAACAACACCATTTCAAATGTTAACTTAATGAATGTAGACATTAAGGGGTCGTCAAGTACAGGTTCAATAGCTGGTGAAACTCGATTTACTACATTAACAAATATTTCGGCAACAGGTATTATACAGGGAAATAATGCAACAGGTGGTTTAATCGGTCGCTCTTTAGGGGCAATTAATAATAGCTTTACAGATGTTAATGTTTCTGGAAGTTTGTATTCAGGTGGGCTTGTGGGTAGAGGAGCTCCCAACATTACAAATAGCTATGCACTAGGGAATGTATCGGCATCTAGTAGAGATGCTGGCGGGTTAATTGCTTTAAGTGGTGGAGTTATTACCAATTCTTACTCAACAGGTAGTGTGACAAGTGGCGGTACAAAAGGAGGTTTGGTAGGAAGCAATTCTGGTGATGATGCCAAGGTTATTAATAGTTTTTGGGATATTGAAACATCAGGAATTACAAACTCTGTAGGTGGAGAGGGCAAAACCACCGCTGAAATGACATCACCCTCAACATACACACAAGGAGGATGGGATATTTATGACGTTTGGGCAACACTAGCCGATTCTAATGCTGGATATCCAATTTTACGTGTCTTTGAAGATTTTCAAGTTTCTGCTAATGCGCCGGTTGCTTCCAATCTTTCTATTTCTGGAGCAATTGAAGTGGATAGCATCTTAACTTTATCATACGATTATTCTGATGCAGATAGCAACCCAGAATATATACCTGAAATACAATGGTACCGCTCTGCTGACGAAGTTGGAACAGACAGAGTTTTAATTCCTGGCGCAGTTGACACTACCTACACAATAACTGGCGCTGACAGAGCTCATTTTATTAGTGTTGAAATTATTCCTCATGATTTAACTAGCGCTGGAGAAACCGTTTTTGCGACCACAACTCAAAGTGTAGCGAGTATTTTTGCAGGCGGATTGGGAACCAAAGAGGATCCATTTCAGATTGAAACAGTAGAACAATTGCAAAGCATCAACACAGGCCTAGATTCATATTACGTTCTTAACAACCCCATCGGTGCTTTCAGTACTTCTTCATGGAATGATGGTCTAGGATTCACTCCATTAGGAAATGACAGCGTTGCATTTTCAGGTGGTTTTGATGGAGCTAAATTTTTTATCATTGGCCTTACTATAAACCGAACTTCCGAAGAAATGATTGGCCTGTTCGGTGTTACTTCCTCAACCGCAGAAATAACCAACGTTAATATGTCCGGCACAGATTTAAAAGGTGAGTCTATAGTAGGTTCAATTGTTGGGAAAAATGGCGGTTCCATTTCAAAAAGCAATGCCCAATACACTGTATTCCAATCAAACGGCTATATTGGTGGCTTAGTTGGTGAAAATACGGGTTCAATTTCAGAAAGCTATACACTTGGAGAAATAGAAGGTGGCAATGCTCTTGGTGGCTTAGTTGGCCATAACAATAACGGAAGTATTACTAATAGCTACTCAAGGGTCTCTGTAGACGGAAACACACAATCTGGCGGTTTAGTAGGATTAAATGAAGGTGGTTCTATCACTAATAGCTATTCCATAGGTACCGTTGATAATGGCATGAGTAATATTGGTGGGCTAGTTGGAGAGACAATTGATGGCTTAGTAACGGATAGCTATTGGGATACGGAAACAAGCGGACAAAGCAGTTCTGCAGGAGGAACTGGTAAAACCACTTCTCAAATGAAAACAATCGATACTTTTTCGAATTGGGACCTCAAAACCTTGTGGGGTTTACATCCTTTATATATCGATGGATATCCTTTTTTAAGATTTTCTTCATTTCCTCAACCAAACGCTCCTGTTGTAAGTAATCTATCCATTTCAGGAACTGTTGAAGTAGGAAACACTCTTAGTGTTTCTTATTCCTTTACCGATGCAGACAACGATCCAGAATACCTATCTGAATTTCAATGGTACCGATCTAAAGATGTTTCAGGTGCAGAAAAAGAGATTATTGAGGGTGCAAATTCTATTTCTTATGTAATTCAGGAAGAAGACAGAGCTTACTTTTTAAGTGTAGT
Organism: Balneola sp.; assembly: GCA_048267905.1. GTDB lineage: Bacteria > Bacteroidota > Rhodothermia > Balneolales > Balneolaceae > Balneola. The sequence continues at coordinate 41,759 of JBLWWM010000012.1, read as the reverse complement.
AGTTACTCCAAGCGATGTATTTAAGCAAGGAGAAAGTGTAGAAAAATTTGCTGCTGAAGCAGTGCCTTCAAGTGTTTTTGCTGGTGGCTTCGGCTCTGTGGAATTTCCTTATCAAATCTCTACCCTAGAGCATCTCCAAGCAATGAATACGAATCTAGACGCTCATTATGAACTCATCAATGATATTGATGCCTCTACTACGAGTGATTGGAATTCAGGCGCTGGTTTTGTTCCCATCGCTTCTGGGAATGACCGTTTTACAGGGAGTTTAGATGGTAACGACTTTGAGATTGATGGACTTTATATAAATAGACCTGAAACTGATGATGTTGGCTTGTTTGGAAATATAAGAGATGGATCCATATCTAATTTAAAATTAACCGATGTTGCAATTATAGGTGACAGATCTACAGGTGGGCTTGTAGGAGAATTAGCAAATTCATCAACAATCAAAAATGTATCTGTTTCTGGTGTAATTACAGGAGACACCTATGTTGGTGGATTGATAGGTATTACATATTCATCATTAGTAACAATCTCAAATAGCTCAACTTCTGCTACTGTGAGTGGTAAAAGCTACATTGGTGGATTGATAGGTTATAGTTATGCAAGCATAGCAAGTTCTTACGCATCGGGCGATATAATTGGCTCCAGTATATATGCGGGAGGATTAGTAGGAAATAACTACGGTAGTATTAATAAAAGCTATGCTACAGCTGGTGTAACAGGAAACAATAGTTCTGGCGGTCTAGTCGGCTATAACCACGGTCCTATTGAAAATAGCTTTGCTACTGGGAATGTTTTCTCAAAATTTTATGCTGGTGGCTTTGTTGGTACTAACGACAGTACCATTGTTAATTCCTATTCTACTGGAGCCGTTACTAGTAATTTTAATCCCTCAGGATTTATTTCCTATGCTCAATCAAGCAGTACCGTTATAAGTAGTTTTTGGGATAAAGAAGCTAGTGGAGTGAATCAAGCAGTGGACAACGGAAGTTCAGAAGGAATAACTGGCGTTACCACCGCAGAAATGTATCAAAGGTCAACCTTCATAAACTGGGATTTTGCTACAACGTGGTCTATTGACGAAGGTTCAGATTATCCATTCCATCAACAATCTGATTACAATACATTAGCAATTACAGGCAATGAAGGCTGGAGATTGTTTGCTAGTCCTGTTGATGGAGCAACACTTGATAGTCTGCTTTCAACCATTCGAACACAAGGTTTTGCAGGAACAAATGTAACTGCCGATACATCCAACGTTTACCTTTGGAATACAGACACTCAGAGCTGGGAAGTTCCTACTTCTATGGCACAGCCACTTGCCAACGGGCAAGGTTTTGCGGTATATGTATTTGCTGATGATGATAACGACGGAACTCCTGAGACTTTCCCGAAACAATTACGCACTAGCTTACCTCCCCATATTGGCACAACCAATGCTAACCTAGCATACACAACTCCAGCTGAAGGTGAAGTAAGTGGATGGAATTTAGTTGGTAATCCTTATGCAGAAACGATCGACTGGGACGCCCCTACTGGCTGGACAAAAAATAACATCAGCAATACGTTCTATGTTTGGAGCGATACTGCTGGTGGCGGACAAGGCGCATATCTAAATTGGAATGGAATTACAGGGACGCTGCCTGATGGTAAAATTGCTCCTTGGCAAGGTTTCTGGATTAAAGCGATGGGAGAAAATCCAGAATTGGTGTTCACTGATTCGGTAAAAGCTTCTGGAGGTGTTTTCCAGAAAGAAGCATCTGTTTCACAAATTGAATTTACTCTTTCTGATGGTGAATTCTTTTCGAAGTCTGTAATACTTTATGATGGTTATGCATTATTCGAAGCCGACGAACTTGATGCTTTTACCCTTTCATCATTTAATGATACAACGCTCTCTATAGCCACCTCATTTCAGGATGGACCACCAATGAGTATCCAAGCTGTTCCTCATCCTGTAGGTACAGTTTATAGTTATAATCTTCATATAGATGCATCAAATGTCTCAAATACGATGAGCCTTTCTATGAAACAGCAAAACATTATGTTAATAGATGTTATACTCCATAATACCGAAACGGATGAAAGAATTACTCTCGATGAGAGGCAACTCTTTACTATTGATTTTGAAGGTTCTTCATTTGCGTCAACATCTTTTAAAAAACCGACTTCACCGTTTAAGTTTCTAAGGGCTGATTCAACAACAACTACTAAATATAAACTCCTTCTAGAGCCTATTGGCTTGTCTTCGGAAGATGAACTAGGAATACCAAATTCAGTAGAACTTCAACAGAATTACCCGAATCCTTTTAATCCAAGTACGTCTATTAACTTTGGTGTGCCAACTTCGGGTAAAGTTACTTTAGAAGTGTTCGATGTATTAGGTAGAAAAGTAGCTACGCTTATAAATGCCGAAAACCGAGTTGCAGGTCGCCATACTATAAACTTCGATGCTCAAAATTTAGCCTCAGGGATGTATATCTATCGCTTGCAAGCTGGGAATTCAGTACTTACTAAAAAGCTGACGCTAATTAAATAGGCGGCCTCTAGAAATTCTAAATGTAGAATGACTAATAAAGAGTTAGGTGACATATCTAATTCTTTATTAGTCATTCTTATTCTTAATTCTCAATTCATCCAATTATGAAATACCTACCGCCTTCTTGGGCTTCTAGATACAACTGGTGATGGGGGTATGATGAATCCCAATGAAAAGATTCTGAGTTGTATTAGATAGTTCTTTCCTTCTTACTTGTTAGAATAATTTTTTCATTAAAACTGATATTATAAACTATATTCACTTTTAAGAATCATTGCCTAAAGGGTGATTGAGTTTCCGACAAGCTATTTTTACTACGGTTGCAAACAACGTATTTGTTAGTTTAGATTCGTTAACAGATATTGGTTTCTATAATTAATTATGACCCTTAGCATAGTTTTTACATCACATGAATTATAATTACACTGATAGTTATTGTGAAGAAAAGTCATTTTTTATTTTTTTTATTCTTTCTCAGCCACTTCGGTTCAGAACTTCTCTTGGCTCAGCCATCAGAGCCGACTGGTTTTCCATTTATTGAAACATACCAAAGAGGACAGTTTGTAGGTGCTAGGCAGACTTGGGGAATAACTCGGGCTGATGATGGAATGCTCTATTTCGGTAATACGAGATTTGGAATACAGGAATCGGATGGACTTTCTTGGAGAAATATCGGAATGGAAAAAAATTCGGCTGCTTTATCATTTGGAAAACATGAGGATGGAACTATTTTTGTTGGTGGGCAGAATGATTTTGGATATTTGAAACGTGATTCATTATCGCGACGATCCTACACATCCTTGGCTTATCTCTTACCCGATTCTATTGCAAATACGATTAGAGAAGTAGGATTTACTTATTCGCTGGGTGATCGGGTTCATTTCATCTCACCAGAAGTTTGGTACTCGTATTCTGATGGTGAAATAAGTTGGAAAATGACTACAACCCCAATTTATTCGGCTGCTCAATGGCATAATTCAATCGTCACTTTAGATGCTGATGGTAAGGTAATTCGTGCTAAAGAAGGCAATGCTTCTGCCATATCTCCTCCAGCTTCAAACGCCAAACCCATTAAGCTTTCTACTTCTGAGAACCGATTGTTCATGTTAGATGAGGAGTTTGTTATATGGGAATTGAACGAATCTAATACATGGCTGAGGCTACTAAAGCTAACAAAAGAACTTTCAGAAGCTTCGTTGATTATCAAAGACTTTTTGTGGTCAAAATCTGGTTATATCCATTTTGCTACTTCAAACGGCTTTTTCACCTATAATCAGGCAGGTAATTATATTCACACCATATTTGCTTCGGACGGGCTTTGCGATAATGATTTAATTAGATTATATGAAGATGATGCCCTGAACATTTGGGTGAGTAGTTCATTTGGAGTGAGCGTTTTAGAGTATGGCCGAGCTATGCGTGAATTTTTACCTTCTGCCCATAATTTCCCTAATTATTCAGCTACTTTGAAGAATTTCAACGGAGCATTCTATGCTGGTGGAAATAACGGGTTATTTGTATGGGATAGTGGAAAGTTTCGTCAGGTCTACAATGATAGGAATGTGTATGCATTCGAGTTGACGCCAAATGGGTTGCTAATTGGTTCCGATAAAGACCTGCAGCTATTAGATAAACAAGGTAGGTTTCACACGCTGTTTTCAGGTGGAAGAGTCGATTTAATTCTTGCCGATCGTGAAAATCCAAATGTCGTTTATTATTATCATGATACACATGCACTTAGGAAAGTAGTTCTAACATCCGAAACCCAGTTTATCGACTCTAAATTGGTTGATTATGAGGAAGGAGGATACACCTTGACTGAAGATATTAATGGAGATTTATGGGTTGGAACTGGTAGAAATGGAGATTTTCAGTTTGAGACAATTCAAAAAAATAACGTAATCGTTTCAGTTTCTGATGTTAAGCAGTTTACCACAGATCATGGTCTCCCTTCCAATGGGTTTAATTATACCATGTCGGAAGGAAAGGATGTAGGGTTTATAACTTCTGATGGATTTTATCGACTTAACTCGGAGCGGGATTCCATAGTTATTGACTATCGTTTTGACGATGTGTTCTTTGGGCAGGATCGTGCTGTTTGGCCTGTAGTTCAGGATAATAATGGTGGGATTTGGCTGGCATGGGCAGCAGCACATATCGGAAAAGCTGTGTACAATCCTGAAAAAGATATATTTGAATGGAATGATGGCGAATTTACTCGTGCGGCTCCTTATCGAGACATCGATTTTATTTATCCGGCTGATAAAAACCGTATTTATTTCCAAACCTTTACCCAAAAGCTAGCCTATTACGATTCCTCTCTGTACAAACAACCCTTACCACCGGTCAAGGCTCACATTACTTCGGTAATCGTAAACTCTGATTCCTTGTTGTTAGAACCTCGAGGGTTATCACATTCAGTTCTGGAAACTCCCATTCAATTTCGGGATAATAAGATTCGATTCAATTACGGGATGATCGCCTTTTTACCCGAAGATCGCCTTTTTTATGAGATTAAATTGGAAGGCCTAGAAGAGCAGTGGTCAGCTAACACCAACGAAAGGTATCGTGATTATACAAATTTGAGAGAAGGAGAATATACGTTTTGGGTTCGTGGTTTCACCTTATATCCGGAAGAATCTGAGTTAGCGTCCTTTTCATTTGTAGTTCTTCCACCTTGGTACCGCACATGGTTGGCCTACGCTTTGTATGTAATTTTTGGCTTAGGCGGAATTTTTTCTTTAGTGAAAGTTCGCGAAAAGGGTTTGTTGGAACGCCAACAAGAATTGGAAGACGAGGTCTCAAACAGGACAGAAGAAATTCGAGCTCAGAACCAACAGTTAGAGGAGTTGGATGACATGAAAAGTCGGTTTTTTGCGAACATTTCTCATGAATTCAGAACGCCACTAACAATTAGCGATGGGCTTGTAAATAAAATTATCATTGGTACTGCTGATAATCCTTCTACTATCAAACATGACTTATCGATTGTAAAGCGGAATATGTCTCGGCTTAATACTATGGTGAATCAAATTATCGATCTTACAAAATCGGATCAAAATCATTTAACGTTGAACAGAAAATATTATCAAGCCGATAATCTTGTATCAATTTCTGTGGAATCATTTCGATCCTTGGCAGAGTATCACGGACACAGGTTTGAATTTATTCCCAATGCCAAAGAGGCTATACTTTATGCAGATCGATCTAAGATTGAAATTATATTCAATAATCTAATTTCAAATGCCATTAAGTTTACTTCTGATGGCGGTAATATCCGAATTATGACTTCTATTAGAGATGGGAGTTTTGAATTAATGGTTCAGGATAATGGAAGTGGAATTCCGGAAAGTGAGACAGACGTCATCTTTGAGCGCTTTCACAGAATCAAAAGAGATGATGCCGATTATGTAGAAGGAATGGGTGTTGGGCTTGAACTCAGCCGTACCTTGGCGCGGTTGCATTCTGGTGATATTGTTGTAGATCAGACATATAAACAAGGAGCATGTTTCAGGTTAAGCCTTCCAATAATTGTAGTTAAAGAAGGAGAAATCTCTCCAATTTTAGATTCGTTAGGTGAAGATTTGCTTTATGTACACCGGGAGACCGAATCGACTCCAGTTACCGGAACATTTGATGTGCTTTTGGTAGAGGACAACGATGATATGATGCAATATGTGAGTGATATTTTGGCTGAGCTTGGAACCATCAAAAAAGCCAAAAACGGAAAAGAAGCACTCAAAATACTAGCGCAATTTCAACCAGATATTATTGTTACTGATTTGATGATGCCTGTGATGGGAGGATTAGAATTAGTAGAGCGATTGAAAAGCCACGAGCAGTGGAATACAATCCCTATAATGGTGCTTACGGCAAAAGCACTTGAAGAAGATAAGTTGCATTTACTCAGAATCGGGGTTGTGGATTATATAACCAAACCATTCTTGCCAGAACAAATGATGTTGAAAGTGAAAAATCTGCTCAACTATTATTTAAAACGTAAAGCCATTCGTGTTAAGGTCAAGGCCGAAGAGGTTCCAAAAGACAGCACGCTTTCTGAAAAAACTGCGGCATATATTTCCAAAAACCTAAGTAACACCAACCTTTCGGTAGATATGCTAGCTGAAGAATTCTCCCAGAGTCGCAGGTCGTATTATAGAAACCTTCAACTAGAAACAGGAATGACACCCGGCGAGTTTATTCGGGAAGTTCGCCTTACCTCAGCCCGTGCACTTATTGCTGGAAATAAAAACCTACGGCTCGAAGAACTAGCTACCGAAGTTGGATATAGAAGTGCCACCAGTTTCAGAAAAGTGTACGAAGAACGATTTGGGGAACATCCGTTATATTAATGCTTGGGGGTTTGACTTTTCTATCTCTATCTTCATCCCAAGCTTAATTCATCATCAGCCTGTCAGCGCGCAGTCATCCAATTATCTCTGTCTCTACAACCGCTTATTCAGCTGTGAAGCCCTTTATTTACTTATTTACCCCACATTTGGCACGTTTACATAGAAAGTTGGCACACCTAAACAGATGGATTTGAATAATTTCTTTTTGAATTATCTCCCAACATAAATCCATCGGGTACAATGAAAAAGCTCTGTTTCTCTTTGTCTATTTTATTACTACTTCTAGTATTATCAACTTCAGCACTAGCACAAATTCCAAGTTCTGGATTGCGACTCCATCTTAAAGCAGATGCTGGAACGTCTACCACTACACCTGGACAGAAAATTTCGCAATGGAGTGATCAAAGTGGAAATGGGTTTCATGCCACAGAAGAAAATACAGCTTGGCAGCCGTCTTATGTAAATGATGGTGGAATTCCAGCAATCAGATTCAATCCTTCTGTTGCTTCTATGGATATGAACCTTCCGACACCTTCAGCAATGGGGTTTAACAACACCGACTATGAATTTTTCATTGTAACTAAAACAACATCGGCATCAACACAATTTCCATTGGCAGGTGGGATTAATCATCATGAGATTCAAATAAACGGATCTACCGGAGCCACCTATTTGGCTAGATCCAGCAACTATGTGTACAACACCAATCGAGTTGACAATGGAGGATTTCACGTCTTAAATGCCATTGGAACCTCAACAGAGGCGGCCTTAGGAGTTGATGGAGTTTTCACCACTCTTGCTACAGATGCCAGAACAAGTGTAGATACTAAAATTAATCTGGGAACTCGTTCTGATGGTTCCTACAGATTCGATGGTGACATTGCTGAGATTATCATCTACAACAGAAAGTTAACCAACACAGAAAGTATGCAAGTGACGGAGTATCTGAAAAACAAATACTCCACGCCCTTTACAGCCTATGGTGCTCCCGCAACTTCTGCTAGTAATTTTGGGTTTTCTTCCATTACTCAAAATTCGATGAATCTTTCTTTATCAAAAGGAAGTGGGTCTCATCGAGTTATTGTAGCCAGAAAAGGAAGTGCAGTGAATGTAGCACCTTCAAATGGGACCGTTTATACAGGAAGTACAACATTTGGAAGTGGTACACAAATTGGAACCGGAAACTTTGTGGTGTATGCTGGAACAGAGGGTACTTCAACGGCTTTAAGCAACTTAGTATTTGATGAAACCTATCATTTTGCAGTGTATGAATATTATTACGTAAATGGATTTCCAGAATACGGTTCAGCATCAACAGGAAGCCAAAGTACCTCAAATCTTACTCAAGCCAGTAATCTTCAAATCACGGGGAGAACGACCAGCACCTTTAGCGGTAGCGTAACTGCGGGGAGCGGAACTCATCGTTTGATCGTTGCCCGTCAGGATGGTGCCGTGAATTGGGGGCCAACCGATGGCGTTGAATATACCGGAAATACTGTTTTTGGAAGTGGTTCACAGATTGGGACGGGTAATTATGTTGTTTACGCAGGTACAGATGGAACCACTTTTTCTATGAGTTCATTAACAGCCAGTACGGTGTACCATTTGGCTGTATTTGAATATACATATACTGATGGTGTTCCAAAATACCGTGATTCGAATCCTGCAACGGCATCAGATATAACGTTCCCTGGGACTCCTGCTAGCAATGTTCAGTTTTCGAGTACGGGGTTTAATGAAATGACCATTTCCTTCACTCCGGGAAATGGAACTAAGAGAATAGTGGTCGCCCGGGAAGCTGCAGCCGTTTCCGTGGCTCCAACCAATGGGCAGAGCTATTCCGCAAGTTCTGTATTTGAAAGTGGAAGCGATTTGGGGTCAGGAAATTATGTGGTGTATAACGGAACAGGAAGCTCAGCCACAGTAACGGGCCTTAACAACAGTACTGCTTACTATTTTGCAGTGTATGAATACAGTGAGCATGCTGGAGTTACTTCCTACTTAACCACGAGTCCGGCTACTGGTTCACAAAGTACTACAGTGGTTCCTTATCCAACTATAAGTGGAGCTACTTTTGGAACCAGTACTTCCACTTCGCGGGTTATTTCAGCATGGGTAAACCCAAATGGTTACGAAACCACAGTAGAAGTGATTTATGGAACTGATGCTGGAAGCCTTAGTAGTAGTTCTACTTCCTTAAATATTGGATCGGGCAGTGCTTATGATTCTGTTTCTATAGATGTAACTGGATTAACAGCAGGACAAACTTATTATGCAAGAATAAGAGCAACCAATTTACGAGGCTCGATCGAATCTGCAACTGTCACCTTAGTTCCATTAACGCTTACTGCGTTAAAAGGATGGTACAGAGGAGATGTTCTAGATCTTTATAACGGGGTTGGAAGTATTATTAAATGGACTGACTTATCCAATTCAGGGAATGATATAACATCATTTACTAACAGCACAGCACAATCTTTGTCAGGTATTAATGGTAAGCCTGTGGCAGTTTTCAATAATAATTCTGTGAAGTTTCTGCCAGAAGATCTAGGTATTCGAAATACTGATTTGGAATTATTTGTTGTCTTTAAATCTTCGAGTAATGCCTATCAAGAATTACTGTTTCAGGGAAATAATGTAGAATCTATAATGTTGAATAATGGTAATTCCGGGGTTCAAGTAAGATTGAATGGAGGGTATCAAACAGAGGTTAGTAGTGGCTCATTGGAAGATTATACTGATGGTAATGGTCACATACTGCATTACAAAACAGCAAATAACCGTTTTCTAGTTCGGATGAATGATGAAGAGATAGTTTACAAAAACGGGAATAATCGTATAATCTCTAAGGATGAAATTAGAATAGGGGGACACTACTCCGATTACTTTGTTGGCCAAATAGCTGAAATATTGTTCTTCAATTCGGAACTACCCTTCGAACAACGCAAGGAAATTGCCGAGTACCTCTCCGACCGCTACGCCATTTCCATGTATGTTCCCTCTATTCCTGAGACTGCGGCCAGTAGTTTGAATTTCACTAATGTTGGAGCCATTAACTTTGATGTTGGTTTTACTAAAGGAGATGGCGAACGCAGAATAGTGGTTGCTCGTCTGAACGGATCAACCAAAACAGCGCCCACAGCTAATATTGCTTACTCAGCAAATGCCAACTTTGGTAGTGGTTCCAACCTAGGCAACAATAATTATGTAGTATATGATGGTACTGGAAATTCAGTAGCAGTGACTGGATTGACAGCAAACTCGGAGTACACAATCGATGTGTATGAATACAACAACATGGAGTTAGATCCACAGTACATGTTAAGTTCTCCAAACTCAGCTACTCAGGCTACTCAAAGTGTATCCCCTCCAACAGTACAGTTGTCCACAATCTCAACTCTTGGAAATAATACAGCGACGATTCCTTCTCTTATCAATCCGAATGGATTTCAAACAACGATTCAAGTTTCTTATAGTACTAATTCTGAATCTTTAAGTTCTTCTACTTCTGTACAAGCGGTTGGAAGCCAAAGCACAGCACAAACAATGAGTACCGCGCTTTCTGGATTGACAGCCGGTACAAAATATTATTATAAAGTTACGGCTACCAACATTGGCGGAACTACAGAGTCGTCTATCGATAGTTTATTTACTGGGTATTATGTAAATCAGGTAGGGTTAAGCTTACCATCACTTCAATTTTGGGTGGCGGGAGATGGAGCAACATATACCGCAAATTCCGGCGATCCTGTAAGCAACTGGGCGAATCAGACGGCAGAAGTAGCTTCAGCCTATCAGGATTTGAGCGAATACCGTCCAAGCCGTATTACAGACAGCGGTGTTTCGTTTCTGAGATTTGATGGGAATGCCGGCGTTAAATTTTTGGAAATGGGGATTGCTGATTCATTAGGAATATTGAACAGCGACTACGAAATATTTATGGTGGCTCGAAGTTCGAGTTCAAATATAGGATTTCTGATGGGTGGTACCGTTGGGAATTTTGAAATTCATACTCGCCCCGATGGTGGAGTCGGTACTCGATTTATTCCAAAATCAGGTTTGTATGTAGATAGTCCTGTGAATTCAACCGATGGGAATTTCCACATTTTTAATGCAAAAGCCACATCAACGCAAGCGATGTTGAGAATTGATGGAAATAGCACTATTAGTAACCAAGATGCGCGTTCAAGCGTAGCGAGTCAATTGCTTATGGGAGCTCGCAGAGATGGGAGCTCAGCCTTTAATTTCGATGGTGATATTGCAGAGATATTGATTTATAACGCTGGTTTGTCAGACTCCGAAAATCTACTCATTTCACAATATCTTGCTAATAAATATTCTATAACTCTTACGCCATTCATCACCCCAACCGAGCAAGCCAGTTCTGTAGTCTTTTCAAACTATGTTGCAGAAGGAATAACCGTATCTGCTACAGCAGGAAACGGAACAAATCGGATGTTTGTGATGCGCGAAAACGGAACGGCAGCAGTTGCTCCAACCAATGGAATTGTATATACAGCAAGTTCAAATTATAGCAGTGGATCGACCACAGGGACTGGAAACTATGTGATCTCAGCCTCGACTGCCACCAGCGTAGATGTAACCGGATTAACTGCTGAAACAGGGTATACGGTAGATGTGTACGAATTCAATCCGGCGGGAAGCGATCCTCGGTACATTACAAGTTCCCCTGCTTCTGGAGATATCGATATCCTGAACTTCGATGATCACGAAGACAAGATCGCGTATTTGGTTACAGACGCTTCTGATAATGACACAGGGTCTGGTAGAAACGGAACCTTACGTTACGTAATGAATGCAATAAATACGCATGCTTCAGACTCGACTTCGCTCATTGATTTGAGATTTCTGGAAGGTACTATTACTCTTACCAGTGACCTCCCTCCTGTAAACTATAACACGATAGTTGTAGGACCTGGGAAAGAAGATTTAACGGTGAGTGGGAATAATCTATACCGTCCATTTTTTGTAGGCGCTGGTACAGCTCCTTTTACAGCTGAAGAACCAGCTTCTCCTAATGTAACTCTGAAAGATTTTGCCATCGCCAATGGATTAGGTAAAGGCGGAAATGGATTTTCCGGCAGTGGTGGCGCTGCAGGTATGGGCGGAGCTCTTTTCATAAATGCAGGAACTGTTATTATTGAAAACCTGAGCTTCTCAGCTAATGCAGCTCAGGGAGGAAACTCAGGTGTTAATGTTGGTACCGGCGGCGGCGGCGGATTTGCGGGAAATGGAGGGGGTTCGTTTGCAGGACCAAGTGGATATTTGGGAGGTGAAGTTCCAACTGTAGCAGGGGAGAGTGGTGGTCCTGGTGCAGGAGGTTTAGGGAATGCCCTGATTGCTGGCGACGGTGGTTTTGGTGCAGGTGGTGCCGCTGGTATTTTGGCTGATACACCATTCTCTACCACAACCGGAGGAGATGGTGGTTTTGGCGGTGGTGGCGGTGGTCATGGTACAATCTCGGCTAATAATATTTCAGCAGCATCGGGCCAAGGTGGTTTTGGAGCAGGTAATGGAGTTCCAATTAGCCTTTACACTACCCGTGGTGGTGGTGGTGCCGGACTGGGAGGAGCTATTTTTAATAGGTATGGAAATGTAATTCTCAGAAACTCATCTTTTGTAACTAATACTGCAACGGGAGGAAATGGCGGTAACCACGCCGAGATAAGAAGTGATGGACAAGGGTATGGTGGGGCGGTATTTAACTATCAGGGAATTATTTTAGGAACTAATATTACCTATGGAACAGCAGGTGAAGTAAACTCTGCAGATACTGAGGCCAATCTCTATGATTACAATTCGTCTAACCTTGCGTCATCTGTAGTTTCACTTTCGGATGAATCTGCTATCAATAATTCCTCATTTATAGTGAATGCTGAAATCACAACTTTCGGGGTTTCGGGTTCTTATTACATTTCACACGGCTCCGAGAGCGCGAACCTTAGTAAGAATACTTCTGCTGTAAATTTCACAGGAGAAAATTCAGGTATCACTATAGCAGTTTCAATCACCGGTCTCGATCTTAGTGCCGAATACTATTACAAAGTGGTAGTCACTAATGAGTTCGGAACTTATGAGTCAAGTGTTGAAAGAGTGATTTCTGAACCGACTATAGCAAGTTCATCGCTCATGATCTCTGAAATTTCTACCACAGGCATAAGCGGAAGTGTTACTAAAGGAAATGGTGCAAAAAGGTTAATCCTAGTCAAAGAAGGAAGTGCCGTAGATGCTTCTCCAACCGACGATCAAACCTATTCTGCAAATTCAACTTTCGGCTCGGGGAACCAGATAGGAACAGGTAACTATGTTGTCTATAACGGAAGTGATGCCTCTTTCTCTGTTTCTGGTTTGCAGGCCGGAAATGAATACCACTTTGCAGTATTTGAATACAATGGGACTACTGCAATCGAATATCTAACAAGTTCTTCATTAAGTTTTTCAGAAAATACAATTTCTGGTATCCCAGAGAAATTAGCAGGTTCGGCTTTGAAATTTGGGGGTACTGATGAGGTAGTGCTAATCCCTCTAAATTCAAATTTGCAGAATACTTCAAGTATTTCTTTAGAAGCATGGATTAAACCTTCAATAAATACAGCCTACGCTCAAATTGCAGGAAATTTGTGGGATAATGGTGTTACCGAAAGTGGCTATGGCTTAACACTAAATGGTGCATCGGGTCTGTTTTTTGCTGTTGAAACTTCAGGAAATGCAGGTTCTCCGATGGAATTTCTTTCCAGTAATGGAGGAATATTACTAAATCAATGGAACCATGTTGCAGCCACATACGATGGAACTACAAAGCGCATCTACATTAATGGAAATGAAGTTGCTTCCTCAACTAATGGGACAGGAACCATAACATACACTCCCTCTAATAATATTCGAATAGGTAAATATGAGGATAGTGATGAACAGTATTACTTTAAAGGGGAAATTGATGAGGTACGGATTTGGAATACGGTTAGAACTCAGGAGCAAATCAATGAGTTTAAAAGCACTCCAATTCAATCAGGTTATCAGGACATGATTGCTTACTGGCAATTTAATGAAGCCACTGGAACAACGGTGATAGACAAAATCTCGGGACTAGATGGTTCACTACAGAATTTTGATTTTGATGCCAGTAATGGTTGGATAGGCTCTAGTGCTCCATTTGTTGATGAATCAAGTGTACAAGTAACACTAACGGGAACCGAAGGCTGGAGATTACTTGCTAATCCTGTTCAGGATTCTACCCTCACTCCATTTTTAAGAAATATCTGGACGCAAGGATTTACTGGAGCTAAAGTAACTTCAGGGAGTTCGAATGTATATACGTGGTCTACAGCAACTAGTGGTAGTTTTAACTGGACAGCATTAACCGATATCGCTAATTCTCCTGGGGTTGGAACTGGCTCTCTAGTTTATGTGTATAGCGATGATAATTATACGGAACCCGGCAATGCTGGATTTCCAAAAACTTTCCAGATTGAGGGGTTTGAACCTGTTGGAGATCAAACCTTAACTTCTCTTCTTAATACTCATGTAAATGGATATACCTTATTAGGAAATCCGTTCAAAAAAGATGTGGATTGGGATGATTTCACGAAATCCAATCTTTCTAATTCAGTATATGTTTATGACAACAATTCGGCTGGATGGAAAGCTTGGAACGGTACCTTAGGTAGTTTAACGAATGGCGTAATTGGTGCATTTAATGGATTTTTTGTGCAAACCACCGGCGCTAATCCAAGTATCATAATTTCAGGAAGCGCTAAACAAGATTCCGCAAAAAGCTTTTTGGGCAAACAAGTAGTACAAGTAGATCCATTCTATTTCTCACTGGAAGTGAAAAGTGATTCTGGTTTAGCCAACAAAGCATGGTTTCAGTTCTCAGAAGGTGGCGAGTTTGGTATTGATGAGTCAGACGCTTACGAACTTGCTCCGCTTTCAACCAACTATGTAAGTTTAGCATCCGTACTTGATGACACCATCAAACTCGACATCAACAGCCTACCTTTTATAGCCGAAGAGTTTGAGATTCCATTAGAACTCAACACTACTGAGATAGGTAGACATTCCTTCTCCATAAAGGATGTTAATTTTCCAGAAGATTGGCAAATTGAACTCTTTGATAATGAAACCAAAACAAGCTCAAATCTAAAAGAAGCCTATGTGTTTACAGTAAATGCTAGTAAGGAAAAACATGAACTCGGAGGGATGCAAAGTACATCGACACCAATGGATATCACTTCCCCACCATCAATTGCTAGCATTATAAGTCAGAATAAATCGAAGGTCGCTTCTTCAACAAGATTTTTACTCATAATCACGCCATCACAACCTGTGGCAAGTGAACTCACCTCTAGCATTCCACTGGAAATTGAGCTCAAACAGAATTATCCGAATCCGTTCAATCCAAGTACAACAATAGCATTTGGAGTTCCAAAAAGCGGAAAAGTAACTTTGGAAGTATTTGATGTGTTGGGAAGAAAAGTAGCAACACTTTTAAAGGGAGAAAATAAATCTGCTGGACGATATACCATCAACTTCGATGCTAGCAGCCTTTCTTCAGGTATGTACATCTATCGTTTACAGGCTGAAAACACAGTTATAACTAAGAAACTAACATTAATTAAATAGACTGCTTCTGACAATTCAAAATGGTAAGTGAAAAATTAAGCACTAGACACATCGTCTATTCTTAATTCATATAATTATGTGCTATTATTTCAAGGATTCTGAAAGTAGAACTCCTTCATCCTAGTAGATGCTAGATAAATAAATGATGGAAAAAGGTCGGTATAAGATATAAAATAGGAATTATTTTTTTGTATTATGAAATTTTTGATAACCTAGATTTTATTTTATAAATATTACCTTATGTATTTTTTAAACCCACGTTTAGCTGCTGAAGTCTTTGATGGAGAGTATATTATTGCCAATTTGGATACTGGACTTTATTATAATATTCAAGGTATTGCCGTTTCTTTGGTAAAGGCATTACCCTTTCAAGATTACAACCAAGTCATACAATTACTGTCTAATTCATTCCCTGAAAACTCTAGGGTTATTGAACAAGAGCTCACTACTATTTTAAGCGAGTTAATCGCTGAAGAAATTCTATTGAAAGAAGATGTTACAGGTTTGACAGAAAACCCATTGTGTATCCCTCCAGATGAATACACAATTTCTCACTTTAACCGCTATGCGGACATGCAGGACTTATTACTATTAGACCCCATACATGATGTTGACGAGGAAGGTTGGACGGTTAAAAAAGAGAATGATTAAACAACTTACTCTTTGAAACCTACTCAATACTTCGATGAGGCTCTATCGTTGTTTGAAGCATTACCATCTTATCATACCGATCAGATAAGTATTGCGAACCGAGCGATACATCTCCGAACTCCTTCAATGGGATTGCGAGACCGGCTTCTACCATCTCTAGTTCATCTTCTTGAAAAAGAAGAAAGCGACCAACCAGAACTTACGATTTGGTATGCGGAAGAGAAGCATCTACCCAATAAATTAAAAGCACCGCCTTGGGATGGCTTTAACGGCCAAGGATACAACGATTCCATTGATCAAGAGGATGTACAAATATTTTTCCAACCTTGGCAAACTCAGTTATTTCTCTATTCAAAAAAAAAGCGAACAGGTATCTACTGGACTCGAAAAAGTGAGGATGTACCCTGGTGGGAATGCACTTTTTCTTTTAGAATCATCTTCCATTTATGGACACAGGATCTTCCCGCACAATTAGTACATGCTGGAGCTATGTCGAAAGACGGTCATGGGGTATTAATCACAGGGAAAAGTGGTTCAGGAAAATCCACTTCTTGCCTCAATCTGCTTCGTGCAGGTTATGAATATTTAGGGGATGATTATGTTTGGGTTGAGTTGGGTAATCCTATCAAGGTTTTTACCCTCTATCAAACAGCCAAAGTTGAGCCTGACAATTTGGAGGAACGCTTTTCAGACTGGAAACCCTTTATCAGAAATAAAGAGGATTACCTACAACAAAAGGCAATTTTCGACATCAAAGATATCTTTCCAAAGGCGGGAATCCCCTCCTCTATTCTAAAGTCTATTTTATTGCCCACGGTTGCTAATCATGAACTAACTTCATTTAAAAAAGCAAATCCAGTACAAGCTTTAATGGCAATGATGCCAACTACACTCCATCACTTACCACATAACAGGGAAAATTCTTATCAAAAAATGATCTCGATTTCGTCGAGTTTACCAAGCTTCCATTGGCTCCTAGGTAGAGACCCCAATCAATTTATAACATCCTTTCATGACTTTATAGAAAATGAATTCACCAAGCATTAGTGTAATCATTCCAACCTACAATAATGGGAAAGAGTTGCGAAGAGCAATTCTGAGTATTATTAACCAAGACGCGTTGGGCTTGGGCAAATGCTCTATTGAAATTATTGTTATTAACGACGCTTCGGAAATAGAATATCTACCCCAGTTAGATCAGTTGGTAAATGATTTTCCAGAATGTAGGCTATTGCATATGGAGAAACAGTCTGGTCCTGCTGCTGCAAGAAACAAAGGTATCGAATCTGCTCATGGTGATTTTATTGGTTTTCTAGATGCTGATGATGAGTGGCCAATAAATAAAATAAGTACCCTCTTTCCTTATTTTAAATCGGCTCATATACAAGTAGCTGGTGGAAAAATAGAATATTTGGTAGAGGAAGGTCTCCCTGAAATTAACATGAATTTTGAAGACGAGGAAAATCGGATAACTCATGTTCATTTGGGAGCTCTGCTTGTTAAAAAAGAAGTATTTGAAAAAGATCTTCTATTTGACTCTTCATTAACCTTTAGTGAAGATGTTGATTGGTGGATGCGACTTAGGGAAAAACAGATAGGTATCGTTATTTCTGAAGCAACTACCCTACTCTATCATGTTCATGGAAATAACATGTCTGTAAATAAAAGTATGGAGGATCTTCAGCTTTTAAAAATCTTTCATAAATCTATAAAAAGAAGAAGCCACTTAATAAATCCATATATGCCTCAGATTAAAGATTTTAGAATAGATCAGGAGGAACCCTTAATCAGCATTGTTCTGCCACTATATAATGGAAAGGACCTTATAGCAAAGACCATTGATAGTGTAGTTCGGCAAACCTATACTAACTGGGAGCTAATTATTGTTGATGACGGTTCTAGCGACAATGGTGCTGATTTTATTGTAGAAAATTACCCGCAAGCAATCATTATACGTCAAGAAAATGCTGGGGTCGCAGCAGCTCGCAATAAGGGAATTGAAAATGTTAAAGGCAATATAATTGCTTTTCTCGATCAAGATGATGAGTGGATGCCCAATAAACTACAAGCACAATGGGAGCAGTTAAAAAATGACCCTTATTGCTCTTTTATTACTTGTAACCAGCGCTTTATTTGTCATGACGGTGTGGTGTTGCCAGCTAACTTCAGTGAAAAATTATTCGAGGAACACCGTTCGTTAGTGCCAAGCGCTTTACTTATTAGAAAACAGGCGTTGCTGAGCGTGAACTGTTTTGATGAATCACTTGAAGTAAGTAGTGATTTTGACTTAATTCGGAGACTCCGTAAAGCAAATTTTAAGGAAAACAATGTGGATAGCTTGCTACTAAAAAAATGGTACCACGGTAATAATGCAAGTCAAGAAAAAGAAGTATTGCGACGTGAAATTTTAGGATTATTATTTAGACAAACTAAAGGACAATGAAAACTCCAGTTATTGACGTAATTATAGCAGTATACAATGGTGAAGAATATATTGAAGAGGCTATTAGATCTGTACAAGCCCAATCTTTAGAAAGTCTAAACATTACTGTTGCTGATGATGGTTCAACTGATAATACGAGCTCTATTATTTTGGACTTAGCCAAAGAGGATAAAAGAATAAGCCTCTTGAAGTTGCCTCATGGAGGTGTATCAGCTACTCTAAATGCTGCGATAAATTCTACATCAGCGGAGTATATTGCTTTTTTGGATGCAGATGATCTATGGCATGAGCAAAAGCTAGAAAAACAAATGGATGCATTAAACAAGAACACTGCAGAGATTTGTTTTTGCTTCCTGCAAGAATTTGAAAGCCTTGATCAAACAAAGCCACAATCGCATCGAGCTCGCTCTAAACCACTTAAGGGATTTTCAAAAACCGCTTTTTTAGGAAAAAGGAATACTTTTAGAGCTTATGGACTATTTGATGAAAAAATAGCTATCGGTGATTTTATAGATTGGTTTAGCCGAGTTGTTAGAGCAAAGCAGCCTATTATAATGCTGGATGAAGTATTGGCCTTCAGGCGAATACACCAGCAAAATACTACACGAAATTCACCTAAAACAGCTTTTCTAAGCCTACTTAAAACACATTTGGATGAAAAGCGAAAAGACCAACACTAATAGCGATTCCCGCGGCTGGCAACAGCTTTTGAGTTTAATACCCCAGAAACAATTGATGCTTTCCCTTTTCTATGGAGGCTCCCGTATCGCTATTTCTACAGCTTGGCCCTTTTTCCTTTATCGTACACTCAAAGAAATTGGAATAAGTTCGTCTAATCAAATTATTACCAATATTTCTATTGTCGTTTTCATGTTAGCTTTATTAGCTGGGGCTACACATCTACAGTCTAAAATAAATATTCAGGTATTAAAATTATTTACGCTTGAGCTAATCGACCGAATTTGGAAAAAAATGAACTCCCTAGATTGGTTGACTTTTCATGGGAAAAACAGGGTTTACTACTTTGACATGTTAATGGTAGAGACCTGGCGCTTGCGAGCTGGAATGTCTGCAATAATTGAGTCTCTTATTGTGAATAGCCTTATCGCATTTACGCTAAGCCTGTTTATAATTTTCATTAGCTGGCAATTGTTTCTAGTATTTTTTTGTGGCTTGCTCATAATGGGATTAGGTCACTTTATTTCAACTTTAAAAACTCGCCCTCTTTTAAAACAATTTCACAAAGCTTGGCGTGCACAACATTTATGGGTCGCCAAATGCGTCGATCAATTTGACCTGATTAAATTGGACAGAGCTTATGAAGCTTCGGCAGATGATAACATTAAGAATTCGACCTTGTTTTTAGACGCCAACTCACGATTACTTTTCAACCAAGCAAAATGGCGTAACATCAACCAGCAGCTGGGAAATATCGTCCGTATTGGTGTATTTATTATTGGGATCTATTGGGTTAGAATAGAAATCTTGAATCTCGACGACCTTTTACTCAGTTTATTGGTAGTTAGTATTGTACAAGCCAGCATCATGCAGTTGCCGTCTGCTATAAACAGTTTAATTGAGGCTCAAGAATCTCTTAAAACTGTGCTAGAATTCTTTGACCTGAAAGATGAGCAAGCAGATACCCCACAAGTATTAAGTGAGTTTGCCCCCATAGATACAATCAGTATAAGTAACCTATCTTATAGCTATGGTAATAAGGATGTAATTACCAATCTGAACATTATTTTAAAAGCAGGCAATATTTACCTCTGGAGAGGGAGTAATGGCAGTGGCAAATCTACTGCTGCGCATATTTTATTAGGCCTTCTTCATCCTAAAGAGGGAAGTCTGAAAATTAATGGCGAAGTAAAGGATTGGAAAGAGCTAAGATTACTTCGTAATCGTTTTGCTTTTTTAAATCAAGACTCTCCAATTTTTATGGGTAGCCTTAAAGAGAATATATTATTTGGGCACACTGACCCTTCTGGAGCTATACATACCTTGCATAATACTTGGCTTTCGGGTCTTCTACCTATCTCTGACCAAGCTGAAAATCGCATAGTTGGCGAGAAAGGAGAAGGCTTATCTGGTGGTGAAGCCAAACGAGTAGCTTTAATCCGGGAATTACTTCGCTCGTCTGAACTCATAATTCTTGATGAACCGCTAAACCATTTAGATGAATTTGCCATTCAAGAGATTAAGCGCGAAATATTATCAATTAAAAGTAACGCAATTATAGTCATTATCAGCCATCAAGCGGGCTTCGAAAGTATCGCTGATGAAATTAAGCAGTTTTAGAAATATGGATAATATAAGCTCTATACAGTTACTTATGCTTGAGGCTTGCTTAGCAAAGTCTAAAGATATACGTGAAAATGCCGTTCGCCGCTGGGAAGAAGAAGTGGTGATTAACGATCTTGATTTTAGCTCGTCTCGACTTACCCCTTATTTTTTGTATCGTAACCAATTGGATGGAATTGTTACAAAACATGATAAGAGGTTAAAAGTAATATATAAACATTGGTGGCTAAGAACCCAACATATCAGCCACCAACTTAACGAGGTGCACTCTGCATTATCTGAAGCTGGAATAGAAGTAATTGTGATTAAGGGAGCTTCCATAAAAATGTATTACGATCGAGAGGAGCTTCGGCCAATGGCAGATTTTGATTTATTAGTCTCCCAGAAAGATTTCCACTCTGCTCTTCAAATTGTTACGAATTTAAACTACACAGCCAACGAATCTTATACATATTATTGGGGAAAGAATAGAAATTTATTTCTTGATTTCAACCATGCCATGTCGCTTTCGCACCAGGAAAATGATACCCAGATGGATTTACATTGGAAAATAGGCTCACGGTGTTCATCTCAATTTACGAATCAACTATGGCTTCATTTAGAAAATTATGGATTGATTCCAAATGCCAAGAAACCTCAACTTGCTTATGAACTGTTTTTACTAATTATACATGCCGTTCTCGCTAGGAACAAAGATAACTTGACTTGGATTATTGATATAGCCGTTATAAATACCACAGCCAATCATTCAGTTTGGATAGAAGCTCGAAAACTAGCAGTCGCTGAAAAGAAGGAACATTTTTTTGATTATGGGTGCTCGATATTAATAGAATTAGGGCTTAATGTACCTAACCCCGGTAAAGTCAAAAAACCATATATTTCAATCCCAACAAAAAATAAGGAAGGTAGAAAACAGATCGGGCCATTTATGGCAAACTACTTCAGAGTTCGAAATCTATTGTTTAGTGTAAATTGCTTATTTCCTCATTCCAACATTCTATTTAAGCTCTATTATATAACAAGACATTTTAGATACTCATTAATATTAATGAAAATGAGGGCGTAGAATCAGGACTAACATCTAAAAATATTTTCCTTTTATTCACCCCCCCCCTTTCCTATTTCGTCAAATCTGAAGGATTTATCCCAAATTCTTTTTTAAAACTTGTTGAGAAATAATTAGCGTCTGAATATCCAACGGCACGAGCCGCTTCGTGAACTGTAAAACCCTTTTCTTTCAATAATGCTTTAGCTTCATTAAGCCGAGTTTTCTTTATATAGCCATTAATCGATACATCATTTACCTTTTTCCACTCTACATATAGTTTAGAACGGCTAATATATAGAGCGTCAGCGAGTTGACTCACACTTAAAGAAGGATTTGCCAACTGTCGGAATATAATTTCTCGAACTTGTCGTAAAAATTCTGGTTCACTTTCCTCATTTAATGAAGTAGTAAATCCACCCCGAAGTATATTCTCGCGCCGGAGAATGGCTACAATTTGAGTTAGAAGTATTGAACTACGAACCGGCTTAGTAAGATATACATCGGCCCCTGTAGACAATCCCGTTTGCACATCTTGTTCATCATTTTTTGCAGATAAGAATATAACAGGAAGATGTTGATACTGCTTTTTAGAGCGTAATGAGTTCACGAATTCCAGCCCATTCATTTCAGGCATCATGATATCAGAAATTATTAAGTCTGGCATTACTTTTTTAAGAATTTTCAATCCTTCTTTACCGTTTTTGGCAATTATTACCTCATATTGCACTTCCAATAATGACTGTAAATAGGTTCTAAAATCGAAGTTGTCTTCTACCACCAGTATTCGACGCTCATGAGGAATTTTCTGCGATTTTGATGTCTGAGTTTCTATTCCTACCAAGAATTCTTTTTCGTCACTTAATAGTGGCTCGTGGAGTAGCATATGCTTTGACCCAATGTGAGCAAACCCTTTCCGTAGAGAGAGACTAAACTCTGCTCCTTCTCCAGCTTTAGAATTGAGATGTATTGTCCCTCCCATTTCTTCTATCAAACCCTTCACCAGAAATAAACCAATTCCAGTTCCTTCGGCAGCTTTATCTCCCGCCTCTTGATATAGATAATTGAAAATCTTGTGATGATTTTCAGGAGCTATTCCCTTCCCTTCATCTGTCACAGTTATTTCTACCGTAGTTTCGTTCACAATAAAGAATATTCGAATCTTACTTTTAACCGGAGAAAATTTGATTGCATTACTCATCAGGTTAATAATAATACGCTCCCAAGCTTCCTTATCTACATAGATTAGCTCATCCAACTCGGGGCTTGAAATCTCTAGCGAAATTTCTTCTTGTTCTAACTTAGAATGAAACTGACCAATTATTTGACGTGTGAGTTGAAATAAGTATACAGGTTGAATTTTCAACTTAATAGCATCTGCATTTAGTTTTGAGACGTCTAAAATTTGATCAACTAAGTTCTTAAGCCGATTACTATTTCTTTTCATCAAAGATAATTTATTAGATAACCCTTGATTAGCCGCCTCGGTCGTTTCATCAATTAGGTCGTCAATGGGACTGATAATAAGTGAAAGAGGTGTTTTAAGTTCGTGGGTAATTCCTGTAAAAAAGCGCGTTTTTATTTCGGCAGCTTCTTTAAGTTCGTGGGTTTTCTCATCAACCAGCTCTTGTAATTTACGTTGCCGTTCATGTAAAGCACGAACCCGGTATTTAAATCCCACCACAATTAAACCGATGCCAAAAAATGAGCTGAGCAGATAAAACCAAATCGTCTCCTGAAATTTATACGGTACTGTCACCTGTATGCTGCTTTCTGAATACTCAGTGTTACCAGTCAATCTTCCTCTCATTAAAAAAGAATGCTTCCCTCCAGGTACATTAGTAAAAACCGCTAGACGATCAGTCCCTGTTTTTTGCCAAGACTTATTTATTCCTTCCAGTTTATATTCTAGAATAAGGTTCTCTGGTTGGGTAAAAGTTGGAAGTGTGAATTTTATATTAAAATCTCTCGAAGAAACAGGCAGTTTAAAAGAAGATATACCAAGCACAGATACTATAGAATCAGAGAAGGAAATACTTTCAGCTATTGGAGCCGTCAAATTGTTAATTGTTGACTCTAGATGCCACTCGGGGCGGGTATAAACGATACCAGCCTGGTTAGAGAACAATAGCTTTCCATCCTTCGTGATTAACCCTGAATATTGAATTCCCCCATTCCCCTCACTTTTTATGAGTTCATTTTTTGAAGAATATTGCTGAATACTAAGAATAGACTCGGCACCATTGGCATAAGCATTTAGATTTATTTTACTGATTCGCATTATTCCTTTATTCGAATTAATCCAGAAATAACCAAAATCATCTTCTAGAAGTCGATGCAACGAATTATCAATCAGGCCATCATTACTATTAATAATAGCAACGGAACGAACGGTGAAATCATCGTTTAGAACTACCCTGTTTAAGCCCAAATCTTCACTCACAACCCATAACGTATCTTCCGCTTGTATATACACATCTCGAATTTGATCACTACTGAGACCTTGTTCCGTAGTTATAAAAGTGAAATTATTTGAAGCATCCAGCAAAGCAATTCCTTGTCCTGAGGTAGCGAATAACAAACCTTGATCCTGAAATTCAGTAATGTACTTTACTTGATTAATCGTAACCCCAGATTGATCCACAAACCGATCTACCTGATTATTTTCAAACTGAAATAGGCCTCTGTTTGTACCAATCCAGAATCGATTTTTTGAATCCTCGTAAAGAACGTCAACTCCTACAAATCCATTTATAAAGATGGTAGGTTTAATCCACCTTTTATTCTCCAATTTCCATATGCCCCCAGTTCCACCTGCATAAGTAGCACCATTTTTCAAGGTTACAAGAGAACGTGTAGAAACTTCGGGAATCGTTTCGTTTTGAGGGTTCCAAAAGGTTAGGGTAGAATCCTGAATTCTGAAAATCCCGTCATTGAAAGCATTTATCCAGATTGCATTATGAGCGTCTTCATACAAGCCGTATATGTTGGTAAATTCTGGGTGAGCTGTTTCACCTATAGTTAGCATCTTTTTCTTTGAAGCCTCATAAATTCCATCGCTTATTGTACTAAACCAAACATTTCCCTCTGCGTCGACTACTCCTGTGGTTAAGGAATCAGAAATTGGAAAAGGTAAATCTATTGTTGATACGTTTTTTTTACTTTCTCCAGAATTACTTACCTCATTCATATTCAATTTTAGAATAGCATCTGGATTATTGTAAGAGATGGAATCCATTTGTTGGAAAGTATCATCTCCTAACACTTTAAAATCTCCTTTGCTGGTAATCAGATGTAAGGTTCCATCAGTGCTTTTACGGATGTCAAATACCTCAGGACTTTCCGAACTTAATTGTTCATTCAAGGAATTAAAACTGTTATTGCTGAATTCGTAGAAATTGTGAGAGGTATCGAGAATCCAAAGATTTCCATTAGGGGCTTCCATCATTTTTGAGATACGATTTCTTTTAAGCCCAGGAGAATTTGCAGTATTAAATACCACAAACCTATCGCCATCAAAGCGAGCTAAGCCATCAAATGTTGCTACGTAGATAAATCCATCAGAATGGGCCAGAATATCTGAGATAGAATTTACGGGCAGTCCATCTTCGGTGGTAAAGTGCCTGAACACATACTGAGGATAGAGCGCTTCCCATTGAAAAGGTTGTTGATCAGGTTGAAATGAAAACCCCTTGGCTAAACCGAAGAATAATAATACTGACGTAAGAAAAAACTGCTTTAGCACATAGTTAAGTTGTATTTCAAAAATAGTTAGGATGATTTTAAAGATTTATCGGACGTATTCAAAGATTAAAAACTCTAATCTTCTAGCACAAATTTACAGATTAATACCCACTTTAAAATTCTTGGTCATGAAGATTCGTTTTATTTTGCCTTTTATTTGTTGTGTACTTTTTTCCTTTGGATTAAAGGCACAAACACTTCCCAATTTCACCAAAAACACCATTGATGCTAGTTTTAGAGAAGTCTATGATGTTTTTCCTGCTGATTTAGATAAAGATGGATATCTAGATGTAATAGCGGTATCTAGATCGGGCGGAGCTTCTTATGCCAGTGAATTAGCATGGTATAAAAGTGATGGAGCTTCCACCCCTTCATATACCAAAATTAGTATTGACGATACTACTAGTAATCCTAGATCTGTTCAAGTTATCGACCTTGATAATGATGGTGATTTAGATATTATTACTACCAATACTATTGACGGTAGTGCCTCAGTAGATAATATATTCTGGTACGAAAATGACGGTGGGGTTACCCCAAACTTTACTCGCGAAACACTCGGGATGGTATTAGGGACCGCTGCCTTTGTAGATGTTGCTGATATAGATGGTGATGGCGATTTAGATGTTGCAGTAACAGATAATTCAACCGGAGGATCTTTGGGGCGCGAATCAGTAATGTGGTTTCAAAATGATGGCGCAGCAAATCCCTCATTTACTAAAAGAACCGTTGACAAAGATTTTAGACAAGCTCAACCTATAAAAATAGGCGATATGGATGGCGATGGCGATCTTGATATTGTTGTTGGATCACCCGATCAGGATGATATTGTGTGGTATGAAAATAATGGTGAGGAAAATCCTACATTCACCAAAAATTTTGCAGATCAAAACGCCTTAGGCGTAGAACAAATTGAATTAGCTGATATAGATAATGATGGCGATCTTGATATTGTTTGGTCTGATAAAACATCAAGCTATGTAGCATGGCTAGAAAACAATGGGGCGACTAATCCAACATTTACGGAAGTACTCATTGAAAGTGGTTATAACTTTGCTTCTATTATTGCCGTTGCAGATATGGATGGGGATGGAGACCTTGACGTTGTATCTGGCTCTAGCTTGGACGATAACCTAATTTGGTACGAGAGTAATGGTGCTGCAAACCCTGCTTTTACAAGACATGAAATAGCTAGCTCATTAGATCAACCGCAAAAAGTTAGAATTGCAGATATGGATGGGGATGGTTCTCCAGACATTGTTGCAGCAATATTTAGAGCTGGCGATGTTTTATGGTTTGAAAATGACTTGGTTACCGTAAAACCTCGTTCAGTTATATTAGACGGAAGTGATGATTATATAACCGTACCTCACGCGTCAGTGTTTAACGACCTTACTATGATAACTCTAGAAACTTGGGTCTATTTTAATTCTGGCGGACGAAACGGAATTCTTGAAAAGCATGAAAGTCCTTCATCTGGTTGGTGGGTTGACCTTAATACTGATTTATCTGCTTTAGTTGTAACTGCAGGTGGAAATCTTAGTGTAAGTTCAAACACACATCCTCAGCTCAATACTTGGCATCATATTGCAATAATATATAATGGTACAAATCTTTCAATTTATCTTGATGGAGTGGATGTTTCGAATGCTAATTCCGGTACGGGAAGTGGGGCTATTCTCAACAATTCAAGAGACATTCGTATTGGAGACTTGAATTGGACATCAAGTAATCTTGATGGTAAAATGGATGAAATTCGTATCTGGAATGATGTTCGTACGCAGGATGAAATTAGAGCTAATATGTTTCAACCTCTGAATGGAGACGAAGCAAACCTAATTGGGTATTGGGCTATGGACGAAGAAAACTCTGTATTAGCTTTTGATAAAACTGCTAACAATAATAATGCAACGCTTGTAAACGGTCCACTCCGAAGTGCCAACGAAAAACCTTTTGGAACTTCTATTACAGGCAACGAAGGCTGGCGTATGATGAGCATTCCTGTTTCAAATGTTTCCTATGGGGAAATATTAGATACTCTTTGGACTCAAGGTTTTACTGGGGCCGATAAAACCAATGGGAATTCTAATGTTCTTACGTGGGACGAAAGCACAAAAGTATTCGCTTCTATCACAAACGCCACCGATGTACCGACCGTTGGTTCTGGTTTTATTACTTATGTGTATGATGACATTAATTATGATGGAACCGATGATGGTTTCCCTAAAATAATTAAAACAGACAGTACACAACGAAGTGGAACCGTTTCACCAACATTATCTTTCACTAGTTCGGAAACATTATCTAACGATGGCTGGAACTTGGTGGGTAATCCTTATGGTGCTACCATTGATTGGGATGCATCTTCTGGGTTAACATCGGCTAACTTGGACGCTTCCTTTTATGTGTGGAGTGACTCTGCCAATAGTGGTGCCGGAGATTATCTTTCTTGGAACGGAACTACGGGAACGTTTGGCGGTGGAGAAATTGCTCCTTGGCAAGGCTTTTGGGTGAAAGCCAATGCTGCAGAACCAACCCTCTCATTAACCGATGAGATTCGAAGTGCTGGAGGAATTCTTCGAAAAGAAGCTCCTGTTTCACAAATTGGATTTTCTCTAGCCAATGAGGTACTGTCATCGAAAACCATTCTTATGTTTAGCGTTAATTCCTCGATCGAAAAAGACGGATTGGATGCCTATAAACTGCAATCGTTGAATGAGGAGTATTTAAGTGTATTCACCAAACTTGCCGATGGTTCTGGCTTAGATATTAACGCCATTCCTACTTCGTTTGATGAGAATATCTCCATTGATTTGGAGATGGCTGGCAGTTCTTTAGGTGGAGCCTACAAACTGGCATGGAACCCATCAAATCTACCTAATGGATTGACTTTAACATTAGTGGATAACGAAACTGGAACCGAAATCGATCTTGCCAAAGCATCATCTTATAGCTTCGAAATGGAAAGTGGAGCTAAAACAAAAAATGTAGACTCACACGATTTAGCTACTCCAACACATGGAGTTCTCTCACCAAGAGTTATGAAAGCTAAATCTACAGGTTCTAGGTTCACTATACAGATTAACTCAAAAATTTCTGTAAGTAACGAGTCTGCAATCGAACTACCACAAGCGGTAGAGCTTCAACAAAACTATCCGAATCCGTTTAATCCAAGTACGACCATTGCTTTTGGAATTCCCGAAAGCGGAAAAGTAACTTTGGAAGTATTTGATGTGCTCGGAAGGAAAGTAGCTACGCTATTGAATGGTGATAACAAATCAGCTGGAAGACATTCCGTACAATTTGATGCAAGCAGCCTTTCTTCAGGAATGTACATTTATCGCTTGCAAGCAGGAAACTCAGTAATCAC
This sequence comes from Balneola sp., assembly GCA_048267905.1. Taxonomy (GTDB): domain Bacteria; phylum Bacteroidota; class Rhodothermia; order Balneolales; family Balneolaceae; genus Balneola. The sequence continues at coordinate 12,665 of JBLWWM010000012.1, read as the reverse complement.
TAATAAATTAACTCTTATCAAGTAATTCAAAATTTAAAATGAAAGATTAAAAATTAGGGTTGGCTTAATTTAACACTTACTAGCCCAATTTTTAATTTTGAATTTTTCATCCTTAATTCTGAAAAAATGAAATCAACACTTATACTTTTAGCACTACTTGTTATCGTACTTTTAACCACTGATATAGCCTTTTCCTAGCCCTCCTTCGCAAGCTCCAATTGATGGCGGACTTGGACTACTTGCCGCTGCTGGTGGTGCCTATGCTTGGAAAAAGCTTCGAGGTAAAAAACGGATCGAAGAAGGTTAATCAGGATTTAATCTCTGACGGGGAATACCCAAATTCTTTCTTAAAGCTTGTGGAGAAATAATTCGGGTTTGTAAAGCCTACAGCGTGTGCTGCTTCTTGAACTGTAAAACTTCGTTCTTTAATAAGCACCTCACCTTCTTTTAGGCGGAGTTCTTTGATAAAGTCATTAACACTAACTTCACTCACTTTTTTCCATTCATAATACAGCTTTGCTCTACTTATGAACAAGGAATCTGCTAACATAGCTGACGTTAAAGATGTATTTGCTAGTTGTCGGTACACAATTTCTCTAATTTGACGAATAAGTTGAGGTTCATCTGACTTACCTAACTGTTCCTTCGCTTTAGCAGATTTCAGCACCTTTTCTCTTCTTAATACTGCTGTTATTTGCGCTAATAGCATATTGCTACGAATTGGTTTAGTGAGATAAATATCAGCACCTGTCGAAAGCCCTTCTTCTATTTCAACTTCCATATTTTTTGCCGAAAGAAAAATTATTGGCAAATGTTTTAAGGATGATTTTTTTCGAACTTCGTTTACAAACTCCAATCCATTCATTTCTGGCATCATTACATCAGAGATAATTAAATCAGGTGTTTCTTTTTCTAAAATCTCCAATGCTTTTTTTCCATTAGCAGCGGTAATTACAGAATATGTATCACTTAATATTGATTTTAAATATTCACGGAAATCTCTGTTGTCTTCAACAATCAGAATTTGTTCAGTAAATACTTTATTTACTTTTCCAACTTCTTGTTTAGAATCATCTTCAACAACTAACTCTTCGTTTCTACTATCAGTCACCAAGAGTTCATGCTTTATACTATGTATGGCAGAAAAATGAGAATGTCCTTTTTTAAGGAAAATCACAAACTCAGCTCCTTTCCCTTTTTCAGAGCGAACCTCAATTGTACCTCCCATTTTTTCTATCAATCCCTTCACTAAAAACAACCCAATTCCAGTGCCCTCAGCTACTTTAGCTCCATCAATTTGGTAAAGGTATTCAAAAACTTTTTGTTGATACTCTGAAGAAATTCCTGGTCCATTATCTTTAATGTGAAAATGAATTTGTGAACCATCATCCCTAAGTGTTAGCGATAAAACTCCCCCCTCTGGAGAAAATTTAATAGCATTCGAAACCAAATTTATTATAATTCGCTCCCATGCTTCAGCATCTACATACAAATGATCATCAATTTCATCAAAATCTATACTTAGCGTGATTTGCTCTTGCTCTAATTTAGACTGAAACTGTCCTACCACTTGTTTTGTTAATTCTACCAAATTCACTGGTTGCACGCTTAGATTGATGGCATCAGCATTAAGTTTCGACACTTCCAGAATTTGATCTATAAGGTGTTGTAGTCTATATCCATTACGCTTCATTAACTCAATTCGACTTTGAACTAAATTTTGGGCAACTAAACTTCGTTGGTCAGAAATATCTTCTAACGGTCCCAAAATTAATGAAAGTGGTGTTTTTAATTCGTGCGTAATACCTGTAAAAAAGCGAGTCTTCTGTTCAGCTGCCTCATGTAATTCTTTCGTTTGTTCTTTAACTAAGAACTGCAAGTTTCTCTCTCTTTGCTGAAGATTTCTAACTCTGAACTTGAATAAACCTGCTATCAATCCTAAAAAGCTTATAAATAACAACACTGAGAACCATCGTTTTTCGTAAAAATAATGAGGAACCTTGATTAAAATAGAAGCTTCTTTAGGTTCGCCACCTAACATTTCAGTACGAGTAACCAAAGTATATTCTCCGGCAGGAATCCCTGTAAACACAGCTTGTCTAGATTGATTAGCAGTTTGCCAAGTATTGTTCACTCCTTCTAATTTATATGAAAAATTTACTCGATCTTGGAAAGCAAAATTTGGCGCTGAAAAATTTACTCGTGCATCTCTATAGCCAATTGGTAGTGCAACTTTATCAGTGTGAGAAAGAGAGACATCTTCATTTTCAAGCTCAATGGATTCAAAAATAGGGTGGGGTGTGCTAATATTTTGCTCTGTAATAAAATCGGCTGGGTCAACAATGGTAATCCCCTTCTGATTTGGAAACCACAATCTTCCATCTGATTTTAAAATTCCTGCAGATTGCACACCGCCATTTGCTTCACGGTTAATCATTCCATCATTTTCATCAAAACTAAGGAGTAATAGTGTAGCTACTTCACCATCAGCAAAATCATTTAAGTCCTTTTCAGAGATACGCATAATTCCTCCGTTAGAACTAATCCATAGATATCCATACTTGTCCTCAATAATCCTGTGAAGAGAATTATGAATCAATCCTTCATTCATAGTAATGCTCACCGAAGAAATAACATCTCCATTATCATTCACTATCAATCGATTCATTCCAATATTTTCTGTAGCTACCCAAAGAGTGTCATCTGATTGCATGAAAATATCTCTAATAATACTACTACTTAGGATTCCATCTGCATCAGAATAATTGATATAAGAATCCCCCGAAATTCGGGTCACACCATTAGCAGAAGTTCCTACATAAATAATTCCTTTAGAATCTTCAGAAATAGCCTGTACACCTTGCAATTCCTGTGGATTAGAAGCATCGAAATAGCGTGTGGTTCCTTTTTCTTGGACAATCAGTGAATTATACGTGCCAATCAATAGTTTATCTCCTACACGATGCATAGCCTCTGCTGTTGTCTGTGTACGTTTTAAAAATTGATTAAATTCTGTAGCTAGTACCCATTTTTGATTTTCATATTTCCAAACCCCTTCATTGCTAGTTAATCCTGCATAAATGGTTCCATCTGTATCTTCATATATGAATTTACATAAACTCCCCTCAAGCGAACTATTTGTTGAATTCCAATTTGTTGTCTTTGAGCCTGAGATCCTTACAATTCCCTCATTAATCCCACACGCCCAAATAGTTCCATTTCTATCTTCTATAATAGAATAGATATTTGTGATTCCAGGAAGTTCTGGAGTTGTAAGGTTCACAAAACTACTCCTTCTTATTTGATATAGTCCGTCTGATTCAGATCCCACCCAAAGAGAACCTTCTCTGTCTAAGAAACCAAATTTTAGAGATGGAGCATTAAGTACTACTTTTCCATCAATAACTACTTCGTCATCTCCTATAAATATTTCTTCGTTATTAATACCCTTATAAATAAGGTTAGTTCGAAGAATCTGCGAGTTCACCTCAATAGAGAGTTCTTTTAAGCTGAGTGTTTTCTTATTGAGTGTATAAAATCCTTTAGATGCCGCTAGTATATATTCATTACCAGGCTTCGGAGTCATATTCCAAAAGGCGATAATTTTATCGCGAGGAACATCAACATACCTCAACTCTTTGGTAACTATGTTATAGTTAAGAATATTTTCTACTCCAACTAGCCAAACGTTTTCTTCTTCAAATTGTTTGATTTGTGTGAAATATAAGGAATCAAGTTCGGGGTAATCGTTCATAGACATCAATACCGATGCTCTATCATTCTGCCAAGATACTAGCCCAAATTTATTTAATGCATACACACTTCCTTTTAGTCCTTCCCCAATTAGATCTACTTCGTCTTCAAAAAGGGAATCTTCTAATTTCTTGAAAGACAAAGACGTTGTATCGTAAAAAGCCAATCCTTCTTTTCCCGCAACCCAAATACGTCCATCTGTTCCTTCGACAATTCTATTTGCAGGCCCAGCCACTTCAGAAGTACGAAACGTCTTAAAAGCATCGCCTTTTTTTAAGGTAATCACTCCGCCCTCGTTATATAACCAAATATCATTCTCTCGTGATTTAAGTAACCCTAAAAAACGATTTGATCTCAGTCCCTTTGTATTTCCTGAATTATACACCTTGAATACATATCCGTCATACTGTACCAATCCATCGTAGGTAGAAACATATAAGTAACCATCATCATCTTGTGCCATCCCATTTATAGAATTTACTGGTAGCCCGTCTTCAATAGTATAATGGCGTATCAGGTATTCCTGTTGCAACTCTCCGCCCGGCCATTGCTGGGGTAATAAGAAAAGAAACATCCCGACAAGTAATTGTAGAACCATAAAAGAGCTATAGACGATTTTAGAAATTATTTAGATGATTTGAGAGGAAATTTAGACGTATTCAGAGATAGAATAAGGTAACCTTAGCATAAAACATTCTCTAATTAATACATGTTAATTTATCGTCATGAATAATAAATACCATCTTCTAATTTTGCTATGTGCATTCCTTTTAGGAAACTCAGCATTTGCACAAACCACTCGTTTTGTCTCCTTAGATGGAGATAACTCCAATAATGGCTCAGCGTGGGCTACTTCATATAAAGACCTACAGACGGCTATTGATAATAGTAGCGATGGCGATCTAATCTTTGTAGAAAAAGGAGAATATACCCTCACCTCTTCAATTGTTATGAAAGAAGGAGTAAAGATTTACGGCAGTTTTACCGGTACTGAAACATCACTTTCACAGCGTGACTTAAGTGATTTTGCTAACGACGCTACCAAAGCTACCATCCTTAAAAGCAATGGAAACCAGCGAGTAATTACCAATAATTTTAATACAAGCACTATTATGACTGAAGCCTCGGTTCTCGATGGTTTTGTTCTAACAAACGGTCGTGATTCATATTCTGGTGCTGGTATATATAATAGTTACGCTTCGCCTATACTTAGCAACCTTATTATAAGTGGGAATACAGTGCAAGGTGGTACAGCAGGTTCTTGGCAAAATGGATCCTCTGGTCAAGGTGGAGGCGTGTATAATAGTAATTCTTCTCCGACACTTAATAATATAATTATTAGCAATAATACAACACGCGCAGGTAATGGTGGTTCTGGTCAGAGTGCTGGTGGGGCTGCTCAAGGTGGAGGAATATTTAACAGTAATTCTTCTCCGAAACTTATTAATGTACTAATCAGTGGAAATTCTGCACACGCTGGTAATGGCACGAAATATGGTAACGGTGGTTGGGGCGGTGGAATATATAACGGTGATTCTACTCCTACACTTGTTAATGTAACCATTATAGGAAATACAGTACATGGCAGTGGCGGTTATGGTGCATTTGGTGCAGGAATGACCAATCATGGCTCTACTATTATCAAAATATATAATACTATGGTACATGGAGGTATAGATGGTGTAGCTAATTTAGATGCCCAGCATAGCTTTATGGAAGGACTGAGTGATACCACTAATGGGAATGTTGACGCTACGAAATTTGAAACAACTGATATTTATACCGATCATTTAAATGGTGACTACAGTTTAAATAATACAGCTCCGGTAGTTAATACTGGGAGCAATACTTTATACACCAATGCTGGTGGAAATCTATCTACCGACAAAGATGTGATGAAAAATTCAAGAGTGTTTTCTGGAACTCCTTCTGTAGATATCATTGATATGGGAGCTTCTGAACTACAAAGAGAAGCACAGACAGCACCGTCAGTAAACTTAAAAATTTCTGGTTCTTATAGAACTGGGCAAGTTTTGACCGCTTCATATGAGTATTCAGATGTGGAAGATGACATCGAAAGTGGCTCTACATATCAGTGGTACACCGCAAATAATACTTCAGGAAATGGGAAATCTGCTATCAGCGGAGCTACAAGTTTAACCTATACAATAACCGAATCAGATTTAAACAAATACATTTCTTTTGAGGTAATTCCTGATGACGGACTTTCTGATGTGTTAGAAGACCCAACAAAGAGTAACTGGATTAAGATTAACGCTCCAATTGCAATGGGGGCAAATAATACTCTTTATGTAAACAAAAATATCAGTGGTGGCAATATAACGGGTAATAGCTGGAACAATGCTATTCCAAGTTTATCCGAAGCTGTTGAATGGGCACATCAAAACAGGAATGAAAGTTTATGGGATGCGAGCACTCCGTTACAAATATGGGTAGCTAAGGGTATTTATACCCCTGCTTACAGCCCAAAGGACGGCTCAAAATATACAGATGGAGGTCGTGATAATGCATTTTTACTCGTTAAGAATGTAAAACTGCATGGCGGATTTTCTGGTAACGAAGCCAACTTGAGCGACCGAGGCACAGGCGGAACTCCTACCATATTAAGTGGTGATATTGGAACAGCTTCCGACAGTACAGATAACGCTTATCATGTAGTAGTAAGTGCATACGCGGTAGAACAAGCGTTGGTGGAAGGCTTTATTATAAAACACGGAAATGCAGACGGGTCTACAGGTCTCACTGTAAATGGAAAAACCTTGTACCAAAATAGTGGTAGTGGAATCTATAACTATTCTTCTTCTCCAGCTTTTAAAAATGTATTAATAACTAATAACACAGCTACTTATGGCGGAGGCGGTGTAGTTAATATTACTTCTTCTGCTAAATACACAAATGTTACAATTAGTGGAAATACAGCTCAACTCGGAGGAGGGATGTATAATGATTTATCGTCTAATCCAAAATTATATAATGCTATTTTATTGGGTAATTCAGCTACAACTGATGCTGGTGTTTATACCAACACAGCTAATTCCACTCCCGATGTGCGATACAGTTTGGTACAAGGGGTAAGCAGTACCGATAATGGAAATTTAGATGCAACTAGTATTACAAGTGCGGATATTTTCACTGATCCAAATAATGACGATTACAGCTTAAACGATAGAGTGATTACCGTTAACGCAGGAAGTAATACCTTATACACCAACGCTGGGGGAAATACATCTACTGATAAAGATATGGCTGGTAATTCAAGAGTTTACCAAAGCACTATTGATATGGGCGCTTACGAATCTCAGACTTGGGTTTACTCTCCTCCAGTTATTACCCAAACACAACCTGTAAATGGAATACAGGGATCTTCTATTACTTTAAAGGGTTTTGAGTTTCACGCTACTCTAGGTAACAACACCGTTACCTTTACCCCAGCGGGTGGCGGAACAGGTACTACGGCTACAGTTACGGCTGGAACTACCACTCAACTTACCGTTACAGTGCCTAATATTCCAGGTGGTAATTACACACTAAGCGTAAAACGTTCTAGTGATAATGCTACATCTACATCACCCCAAACTTTCTCGGTTATAACAGGTGGTGGAGACTTTGGTGCTACCAGCTCTAGCGAACATGTGGTAAGCACTGCGGCTGATTATATTCAAAGCGTACATGCTGAAGATGTAGATGGGGATGGGGATATTGACCTCATGTCTGCTTCTGAGGATACTGATGAAATAGCGTGGTACGAAAATGACGGCTCCCAAAACTTCACCAAGCGCGTAGTAAGCACTGATGCCTTTTATGCCCAGGATGTTTATGCTGCAGATGTGGATGGTGACGGGGATATAGATTTACTTTCGGCTTCAGCTGCAGATCAAAAAATAGCTTGGTATGAAAACGATGGCGCCACCGACCCTACTTTCACTGAACATGTTGTAACTTCTTCTGCCGATGGTGCCAATAGTGTGTTCGCTATAGATGTGGATGGTGATGGTGATATGGATTTAATGACGGCAACCTCCGTTGATGATGAAATTCTCTGGTTCGAAAACGATGGTTCCCAAAACTTTACCGAGCACGTAGTAAGTTCAACCGCCGATGGTGCCTTTGATGTATTTGCAATAGATGTAGACGGTGATGGAGATATTGATCTACTCTCGGCTTCATCTGAAGATGATAAAATTGCCTGGTACGAAAACGATGGTTCCCAAAACTTCACTGAACGCATAGTAAGTACAAACGCTAATTTTGTACATACGGTATTTGCTGCAGATATGGATGGTGATGGCGATATTGACCTGCTCTCGGCTTCCCAAAGTGATGATAAAATTGCTTGGTATAAAAACGATGGATCCCAGAACTTTACCGAGGTTGCAGTAAGTACATCTGGTGATAGAGCTATCAGTGTATATGCCGCAGATATGAATGCGGATGGAGAAATGGATATTGTATCTACTTTTGCAGGTGATGATAAAATTGCTTGGTATAAAAACGATGGAGCCGCTAATCCTTCTTTTACCGAGAGTATAATCAGTAATTCAGCCGATGGAGCTCATAGTATATTTGTCGCCGATATTGATAATAATGGAACTCTTGATGTAATTGCGGGTTCTGAAAACGACGACAAAATCGCTTGGTACAAAAATGGAAGTGCGATCAGTAAAGCCGGGCGTAGCTTAGCTTTTGATGGTACTGGAGATTTTATAGAAGTTGCCGACACAAACGCTCTAGACCTTACCAGTAGTTTTACATTGGAAGCTTGGGTAAAAACTTCTTTCGGTGCATCTGCTAAACATGTCATCTACAAAGAAGGTGCTTATGCACTAACAATTCAAAATACATCTATTAGCTTGAACATTAATGATGTTGATGAATATGAATTCAACTATAACTTTACACCAAATGCGTGGGTACATGTAGCTGTAACATTTGATCCAAGTAAAGATGCGACCTATTTCGTAAATGGTAAAATGATTGGATATGTAACAGGTAATTCTACTCCTAATAACAGTGCGCATCCCCTTTTACTTGGTGGAAATAGCTCCACAGGCTCAATTAATGGAAACTTAGATGAAGTTCGGATTTGGAACGAAGTACGAACCATAACTGAGATTCAAACCAATATGTTTCAAGCTCTTTCGGGCAATGAAGATGATCTGGTCGCATATTTTCCATTCAATGAAGAAAACGGTGCAAAAACTACCGACCAAACTTCTAACAGCTTTTCAGGAGGCTTCAACGGAAATGTTACACAAAGTACAGATACTCATCCTTATGGAACGGTTATTTTAGGAAATGAAGGCTGGCGTATATTAAGTGCTCCTGTTGTAAACACTTCCTATGGAACTTTATTAGCTACTTTATGGACACAAGGATTTACTGGAGCTGATAACGCCAATTTCTCGCCAAATGTACTTGTTTGGAATGAAACGGCTAAAAGTTTTAGTGCTATTGATGATGCCGCCGACATTCCTGCAACAGCAACTGGGTTTATTACTTACGTTTATGACGATCAGGACAAAAACGGAGTAGCAGATGGATTTCCTAAACTTATCCAAACAGATTCTACTCAATTTAGCGGAAGCATATCTCCTGAATTAACATTCACAGATTCTGATAACTTAGCAAACGACGGTTGGAACCTAGTTGGAAATCCCTACGGTGCAACCATTGATTGGGATGCTACTTCAGGACTTACTTCTTCTAATCTGGACGCTTCCATCTATGTGTGGAGTTCTTCCGCAAATAGTGGCTCTGGTGCATACCTTAGTTGGAATGGTTCTACAGGAACACTGTCAGGTGGAAAAATTTCTCCTTGGCAAGGGTTTTGGGTTAAAGCCAATGCAACCAGTCCTTCTCTGACATTAACAGATGATGCTAGAAGTTCTAACGGTGCCTTTTTAAAGAAAAAAGAGATTCCAGTACTCACTTTCACAGTTGAAGGAAACGAGTTAGAATCCTCAACCATTGTAAGTTTGCAAGCTGATGCAAGTATCGACAAAGACAAATACGATGCATATAAACTTGGTTCATTAAATAAAACTTTTCTTTCACTGTTTACTACTTTAAGCAATGGTAGTGCCTTAGATATTAATGCATTACCAATTGACCTAGACGAAGCTCTATACATTCCTTTTGATGTGGATGGATCGAATTTAGATGGAAATTATGAGCTAAATTGGAGTGCCAAAGCTCTTCCTGAGGAGTGGACATTCACTTTAATTAATAATATGACCGGCGAAGTAGTAAATCTTCTTGAAGAGTCTGCGTTAGATTTTGAATTAAACACATCTGCAAAAGAAGCCTCTGATAAAGAGAGTAATTCTTTGATGACTCCGACGCATGGTATTATTCAACCGAGTATTCTGAAAGCGAAAGAGGTTGATACAAATCGCTTTACGTTGCGTATTGTTCCTGCGGGCGTTTCAGTTACTACTGAAAACGAAATTGAATTACCTACTTCAGTAGAACTTCAGCAAAATTATCCAAATCCATTTAACCCAAGTACCACGATTGGTTTGGCATTGCCACAAACCGGAAAAGTAACCCTCGAAGTATTTGATGTGCTAGGAAGAAAAGTAGCTACGCTGCTTAATGGCGAAAATAAAATAGCTGGTCGACACTCGGTAACCTTTGATGCAAGGAACCTTTCTTCAGGTATATACATCTATCGCTTACAAACTGGAAATTCCATCATCACCAAGAAATTAACCCTTATTAAATAAGAGACATTAGACACGAGACATAAGATGTAAGAGAAGTCTAACATCTTATGTCTTAAATCCTACATCTATATCCATTATGAAATATTTACTATCATTTTTTATCACCTTAAGTATCCTTTTAATAGCAACAGCCGTTGTTTGCGCCCAACCCGGACTTCCTTCAACTCCAGATCAAGCCCCAATTGATGGTGGGCTAGGATTACTTGCCGCTGCTGGTGGAGCTTATGCTTGGAAGAAGTTGAAAGCAAAGAAGGACGAGAGTAACTTAGACTGACCACCAATCCTCATATGCTATGTGAGTTAAAGCTCTAATAATTAGATTGCTTTGGGCTTTTTTATGAGAAAGGGTTTTGGTTAATTGTGACTTTATGGTGATGGATTGAGTTCGTAATGAGAATATTATTAGGTAACTATTAAATTCTCACTTTACCACCACAATTTCCCTGTGGGGTCTTGCTTAATGGACTGAAGAGCTTTCATGTAATTTGCACGTTCAAAAGCAGCAGGCTCTTTAGTATTCTTTTGGCTCATAGCGCCACGCATTTGGTTTACAGATTCATATTCATGCTTTTCCATCCAGAATAGTAGTTCTGAGGTAACTTCATCTAAACGCGGTATTCCTTTTTTGAGAAGTTCAGCAGCCATCATTGTAACTGTAGCTCCAGCCAATATTCCTTTTACTACATCTTCACCAGTGTGAACACCTCCAGTAATTGCAAAGTCAGCTTTTATTTTATCGTATAGAATGGCTGTCCAACGTAAAGGGAGTCTCAGATCCTCCGAACTACTTAAAACTAGATTTGGAACCACTTCAAAGTTCTCAATATCAAGATCGGGCTGATAAAAACGGTTAAACATAACGAGCCCTTTAGCTCCAAGTTCTGTCATTTTTTGTGCCATATTTGGAATAGAAGAAAAGAAAGGTCCAAATTTTACTGCAACCGGAATTTCAATTCTTTTATACACCTCGTACAGTGTTTTCAAATAGATATCTTCAATTTCAAAACTTGATAAATTTGGATTTGTTGATACGAAATAGATATTGAGTTCCAAAGCATCTGCTCCAGCTTCTTCCATTAATCGGGCGTATTTAACCCAGCCACCGTTAGAAACACCATTCAAGCTAGCGATAATGGGCATGTCGACCATTTCTTTCGCCTTTCGGATATTTTCCAGATAGGTTTCTGGTCCCACTTGGTACGAATCCATTTCAGGGAAGTAACTCAATGCTTCTCCAAAACTTTCAGCGCCATGAGTTAGAAAATGCTCTATCTCAATACTGTTTATGTCAATTTGCTCCTCAAACAAGGAATGCATCACAACAGCTCCAGCACCGTTATCTTCCATTAGTTTGATATTGTCCAGATTCTGAGACAAGGGAGAAGCTGAAGGAACGATTGGAGAGCTTAAATCAAGATCCAGATACTTAGTTGATAGGTCCATGATATTCTCCTGCTAGTTTGATTCTTCTTTTGTGATGGGTGCTTTCGACAACTCGGAAAGTGAATCCCAATGGTCGTTTACAGATTTTTGAGCCTGATCTAAGAACTCTTTTGCTTTCCTAGGATTTGTACGTGCTAGTAAACTATAGCGCTGCTCGTTATAGAGGTAGTCTTTAAGAGGAACTTTCGGTTTTTTCGAATCCAGTTGAAGTGGGTTTTTGTCTTCCTCCATAAGTCTTGGGTCATAACGATATACTGGCCAATGTCCACTTTCAGCAGCTAATTTCTGTTGGCTGAATCCTTTCGACATATCAATACCATGCGCTATACAGTGGCTGTAGGCAATGATTAGAGATGGGCCTTCATAGGCTTCTGCTTCTTTGAAAGCTTTAATCATTTGATTTTCATTGGCGCCTAAGGCAACCTGAGCTACATAAACGTAACCGTAATTCATCATAATTTTACCAAGATCCTTTTTAGGAGTTGGCTTACCACCAGCGGCAAACTTAGCAATCGCGCCAAGTCCTGTAGCTTTAGAAGCCTGACCTCCAGTGTTGGAATAAACCTCAGTATCCATCACTAATACGTTTACATTATTACCAGAAGCGAGGACGTGGTCTAAACCACCGAAGCCAATATCATACGCCCAGCCATCTCCACCAATAATCCACACGGATTTTCTGATGAGAGAATCTGCAAATTCTTCGAGTCTACGTGCTTGAGG
>JBLWWM010000011.1:0-153546 GCA_048267905.1 Balneola sp. | reverse complement strand
GTTCTTGTATCGGTACCATCTGAACGTACTTCTCCTTCCGTAGTTACTCCCTTATACTTCCAAACCCATTGTTCGCCAAGTTGATAATCCTCAAGAGTCGGTTGCTGGGTAAGGCCAGGCTTTTTTAGGCTATCACAAGCACCAAATATGATTACAGATAAGAGTATTGTGAATTGAAGTTTCATATTTTTTTTTCGTTAAAGCTGTCAAGGTTTTAATTTAAAGAGACTAAGTACTGTTCATTAGAAAAAAGGTTGCAAATATGGTGACTTAGCTTTTCATGGCTTAAGTTCATTAATGAATTTAGCATCAACCCAAAAAACATCTACATTTTCAAAATCGTCTGAACCTACATTTCTTGTAAAGAAAAGGTATTTGCCATCTGGCGTAATACTAGCAGAAGCTTCCCATGCTTTAGTGTTAATTTTATCACCCAAATTAACTGCATCGCCCCAGGTACCATCTTTTTGTTTAAAACTGATATAAATATCAGAGTCTCCAAAGCCATCTTCTCTTTTAGCATCAAATAACAAATATGATTCATCTGGAGCTATAAAAGGGTGACTTATAAAAGCTCCCGTGTTTATTGCCTTGGGCAAAGCTATGGGTTCTTCATGCTTTCCATCTATCAAACGTGAATAACGAATTGGAAAAGTTGAATCAGACTCTATGTAAGTGTCAAAATAATACGTGCCATTTGCAGATGATGAAAGGCGCATAATATACATAGAATCATTACTCACTGTGGGAGGCTCAAGGTTTTGTAATTCCGACCATCCAGATTCCGTTCTTTTTAAATATCTGTCACCTAAATGCATGGTTTCACCGTCTGGAGAAATTACTGGTCTTCCTATCCATGGTGATGCTACTTCGGATTGTTCCCACATCCCATTAATTTCATTGTATTTGTATTCGTAAAAAGCTGACGTTTTATTTTCTTCTCCTCTTCTAATAAAATAAAACGCCTTCATATCGGGGGTAAATGCACTATTGGCTTCATACAAATCTGTAGACACAAGACCTGGAGCAAATGGTATAGGAGTTAAGCCCGGTGGTTTTTGACCAAGGTAGATGTCTGCCGAGTGTTGTGGATCAGTAGACTTTTCTTTACTCTGCCTTTTGTCGCATGAATTGAATACAAATGCAATCAGTAGTGTTGGGATAAAATATTTCATTATTGAAATCTTAAATTGGTATGTAAATTTTCCATTCATGATTTTTATTTTTAAAAAGTCTCAATTACCACATTACCTCGCTTATGCCCGAGTTCAACATAATCGTGGGCCTCTGCCATTTTTTCTAATGGGAAGACTTTATCAATTACCGGTTTGATTTTTCCTGCTGCGAGGTAGTTTTTCAATTGTATAAAAGCACTTTTGGGGGTTTTGGGCACGCCAGTATCAATGGATATGTATTTACCATTTTCAGTTAATGCCTTTTTGCTTTTTTCTTTAAGCATTGAAGACTTTGAGTTTCCGACTGCGTCTAATACAAATTTATAAGTGGATAACTGTTTTTCAGTGCCCTGCAAGGAGTAATCAATCACTTGATCACTACCCAGCGATTTGACTAAGTCAAAATTTTTGCCGCTACAAACAGCGGTTACGTTTGCGCCGGCAATTTTGGCTAATTGCACCGCCATAGTTCCAATACTGCCTGAAGCCCCGTAGATTAAGACTTCATCGCCTTTCTGAATGGAGGTTTTGCTCAATAGGTGCATAGCCAGCAAGCCACCATAGGGAGTTGCAGCAGCCTCATTATGACTGATATTGGCCGGCTTAAGGGCGATAATCCAGTCTTCGGGCAGGCATATATACTCTGTATAAGACCCAAAGCGGCGATTGGTTGGGGAAATAGAACCGTAGGCAAATACTTCATCACCTATCTGAAAGGAGGTTACTTTTTCGCCCTTCGCTACGACCACCCCAGATGATACCATCCCCAAAATGGGGTTGCGTGGTTTCCCAAAACCGAAGATGATTTGGAGTATAAATTTTGAAATAAGCGGCTCATCCAATCTTCGTATGAGCACATCGCTGGTGGTGACTGAGGTAGCTTTTATTTTTATCAGCACCTCATTGGTTTTTGGTAATGGTTTTTCAACATCTGCCAGTACCAGGTTTTCAGAACCTCCGTATTTCAAGCATTTAATCGCTTTCATATTTTTCTTTTTTGTCGAGCCAGTTTAGAATAACCTGAGTAGTCTTTTCGGGTGCTTCTTGTTGTATCCAATGCCCACAATCTAAACTGGCCACTTCCACATTTGGGACAAACTCTGCTAATCGTTCAGACTTTGGAATCATATCACGATCACCATAAATCATAAGTGCAGGATGTTGAATAACTGGATTTACATCGGCTAATAAATGCCAATTGCGATCCAGGTTTCTGTACCAATTTATACTACTGGTAAATCCAGACGACCGAAAAGAAGAAACGAATACGTCTAATTCCTGTTCACTCATGATAGGTTCTCCCAGTGGCTCGTTAGCTTTGGCAAGATTGATCATCATCATTCCTGGTTCTGGCGCAACCTGTGGTACGTTCTTTCGGAAGAGATTGCCTAGAAACTGCTCTGTATGTTCATCCAGAATTGCATCGGCTACACCCGGTTGTCTGTTGAAGTGAACAAAATAGTTGTCACTCCCCATATACTTTTCCATAAGCTCAATCCAGGGCATTTCACCTCTTTCCTGATAAGGTAAAGCCAGGTTTATAATTTTATGTACCCGTTTCGGATGTAATTGTGCCAGGCTCCAAACAACATTTGCGCCCCAGTCATGCCCTACGAAGGACGCATCCTCATATCCATAATGATCGAGCAACCCGATCAGATCATCCGTCAGGTGGGCAATGTCGTAATCAGTAACTTCAGCCGGCCGTGAAGAGTTACCATAGCCTCTCTGATTTGGGACGATCACATGATAGCCTACGTCAACTAAAGCAGGAATCTGGTGCCGCCAGGCAAAGGCATGTTCGGGCCAGCCATGGCAAAGAATAATGGGTTTCCCCTCATTTTGCCGACCTGCTTCAAAGACTTCCAGTTCTATCCCATTTACAGGAATCATAGTTGGCTTTGGGAATTCTGTGGTTTTTAAAATAGAATTCATTGCGGTTTCTTATCAGTGTTTAGTTTTTTAGTCAAGTCAGAAAGCCAATATATATTCTTTTAAGGCCATCATTGGGTGTACACCAAGGCAATTAGCCATACGTTAAAATTTCCACCCTAAATAAATATTTGGCTCAAAAAAGAAAAAGTTTCCATATTTGTCATCAAACTCCTTAAACCCTTCAGGAGAATTGTTATCAAACATCCACTGGTTGATATGAACCTGAGGTTCTATAAAAAATCTTTTTTTCTTCCCAAATGTTACGTGATAACCCAAATGAATGGAGTTATAAAGCTTAAATCCATTTTTGATTTTTTTACCGTCTAGATCGGTATAGGTTTGAATTTGCGGCAGCACTTCAATGGATGCAAAAAGCCCTTTCCATAACATACGTTGATAAGTAACACCAATTCCTATTTCTCTTAGGTATCCATCGTAATATTCAGTGCCAGACTCAATTTTATCGACAACACCATCCCACCAGGTTATGCCCATGGGTTGAAATAATCGCCAGGAGGCAAACTTCACACCTATAATGTTCTTCTCATCTAAGTTGCGTTTTACATGCAATTCAAGCATTTGAATACTCGTACGCTTGCCATAACCAAAGATAATCTCATCTGGAACGAGATAAGGCATACTTACCCGCCACTTATAGGCTACTTTATCTTCTTTATCCGTTGATGAGTTATTTTGTGCAAAAGCACTCGTTGTGCAAAACAGTAAAAGAATGGTTAATAGAGTTTTCATTGTTCTGAATTTTAAATGGTTAAATGAATGGCTTGATGTTTATCGATAGATTCAATCTTAAAAATCCGCTTTATCGAATCGACAGACCAATGATCGTAAGAAATAGTAGGTTAAACGTCCTGAAATGAAAATGCGGACGTATTGGTGAAATTTTGGACTTTAAGGGTGCTTATGGAGAAAAAAAATCAGATCGGAGGCTTTATTTTATTTCTGTTCCTTTATTCCCATGATTTTATATCTTCTTCCTGTATATATGAATAACGGGTAGTACTAAAACACCTACTTTTTTTGATCGATAATAAATCCATAGCTATTCTGCCATTTCTGAACCTCAGTTCAGATCCTGAAAATGAATATTTCAGTGATGGCATCACCGAAGATATCATTAATGCGTTGACCCGGATTCAGGGTTTAAAGGTGACTGCGAGAACTTCTTCGTTTGCGTTCAAAGGGCGGCATATGGATGTGCGTCATATTGGTAATCAGTTGGGTGTATCTACGGTATTGGAGGGGAGCGTACGTAAGTCAAAGAAGAGAGTCCGTATCTCAGCTCAACTGATACAAACGACAGATGGGTTTCAAATATGGTCAGGTCGCTTTGATCGTGATATTGAGGATATCTTTGAGCTTCAGGATGAGATTAGCTTAGCTATCGCGGAACAGATCAGGGAAAACTTTGGTCACTTGGAAATCGGTGAACACCTGGTGGATGTACCCACTCAGAATATTCAGGCATATAATCTCTATTTAAAGGCGCGATATAATCACTTGCGTTGGGACCGTGAAGGGATCGATAATGCAATGAAGTTTTATCAGCAATGTATAGAGATGGATCCAGATTTTTCCTGGCCATATTTTGGAGCGGGTTTTTGTCATTCAATGTTTGGATCTTGGACCCCGAATATTTCATCACTTGACAAGGCCGCAGATTATATAGGTCGTGGATTTGAGGTCGATAATCAGTCATTTCTGGGATACTATAGTAAAGCAACGCTTGAATTTTGGGGGCACTGGAATTACCGGGAAGCAGAAAAGCTGTATCTAAGGTCCATGGATTTAAATCCATCTTATACGGAAGCCGAGGAAGGGTTAGCTGAATTATATACGGCCATTGGCTGGTTCGATGAAGCGATGGATCATACTAAACATATCCTTCAGCTGGATCCACTTTCGCCCAATCATCATTTTACCAAAGCAAATATTCATTATTTGAAGAGAGATTATGAATCGGCCCTTGCAAGTGTAGAAGCCGCTCTACGGATCAATCCTGACTTTACACATGCCATCACCATGAAGCAACTTAACCTGATCAAATTGAAGCGCAAGGAGGATTTGGAGGCCTATTTAGGAAATACGCCATTGGCTCAATCTCCAAAATCATGTAGCATGCTGTATACATTGACTCATCAACCTGTCGATCACGGTATCAAACGTGAGGATATTGATGAGGTCGTAGAAGAAGAAGAAGGTTTTTCAATTGTGCCCTGGCCTTTGTTTTTATATACGCAGTTTGGGGAGAAAGAACAAGCACTGAACCTTCTTCAACATGCTGTAGCTGGAAAAAGAGGTCAGTTCGCAAACTTCCTAAACCGCCCATTTCTTAACAAAATTCGAGAAACAAATGGTTATAAAGAGTTGGTCACAAAAACATTCGAACCATCCCGGTTACCCAACAAACGATCAGGGCAGGAACTGAGTATTGGAAATGTGCATAAGAATAATGAGGTTGATGCCCGGTTATTGATGCAGTCTGAAGAGATCGAAATGGTTCAAAAAAAACTCGATCAGTTAATGCAACAAGATGACCGCTACCTTGATACGGCATTGACTTTGAGAACCTTGGCTGATGAAGTCGGACTTCACCCAAATAAACTATCATGGATGCTGAACGATCAGGTTGGGGTAAGCTTTAACGATTACGTTAATAATTTCCGGTTGGAGTGTTTTAAACAGAAGGCACTAGATCCCGCTAATAAGAATTTCACCTTACTTGGTTTAGCTTTTGAAAGTGGGTTTAATTCTAAATCCACTTTCAATGATTACTTCAAAAAGAAAACAGGTATTACCCCGCGCAAGTGGTTGAAAAATAATCATTAATAGACTTGATTCTAAGCCTGTACTGAGTCTAAGTCTGCAACAGAATATTCATTTACAATTCCTCGCTCTTCTCATTCTGTTGCTACCGGCCCTTTCTCTTTTCTAAAAAGTCCGAGATTTCATAAAAAGCGCCGAAAATATCATTCCGCACGATTATTAGATGCTTCATGCTGATCTTGGCTCTGGAATTAAAAAAGGAATGCACCATGACAAAAATCTTAGTTGCCGGAGCTAGTGACTCTCTCGGCAAATGCATACTTGAAGAACTGAATAATTGGAAGATACCAGCTATAGCTTTGATTCGAGCTCAAGAAAAGTTGGCCGGTTTGAAAAATCGAAATATCAAGATAGTGCAAGCTGAAGTAACTCGTCCAGAAACATTGAAAGGTGTTTGTAAAGGTATTGAGACATTGATATCAACCGTTGGTATCACCAGCCAAAAAAATGGGCTCACCTACATGGATGTCGATTACCAGGCAAATTTGAACTTACTGAAGGAAGCAGAACGAGCTGGGGTTAGAAAATTTATATATGTATCTGTTATAGACGGAGACAGGCTACGCCAACTTAAGATCGCTGAAGCTAAAGAACGATTTGTAGATGCTCTCAAAGCTTCGGGATTAGAATATACTGTCATTCGTTCCATTGGACTTTTTTCAGATCTACGAGAGGTGCTCTACATGGCCGAAAAAGGAAGGGTTGTGTTATTTGGGAATGGAGAGTTAAAGCTAAACCCTATTCACGGTGCTGACCTTGCGGAAGTATGTGTGCGGGCTATTGCTCAGAAAGAAAAAGATATATCGGTAGGTGGACCTGATATCCTCACTCAAAATGAGATAGCAGAAATGGCTTTATGTGCGTGGAATAAACCAGCTGATATTGTTCACCTTCCGGTCTGGATCAGGTTATTGATACTAAATACAGCTAAGATTTTTCTTCCCAAACAAAGATTTGGATCGCTTGAATACTTTCTCACGCTTATGGCGCACGAAAGTATTGCAACCCGCTACGGCAATCATCGCTTACAGGATTTTTTTAACCAAGAAGTACAACAAATAAAACAGCAAACCAATCAAAAATAATCTTATCAACATGAAATCTTATCTAATTATCATACTTATAGCCTTGGCATTTCTACTTACTGGTTGTGGAAACACAGGTATGTTTGTGGCGTCTAATAGTACCGAGGTTCAGCTAAAAGAAGGAAACTATACTATTGTGGCTAAGAATGTTACGGGCACCTCTGAAATATCCTATTTAATAGGAGCCAGTTATTCATGGGGCATTGCCACTAATTCAGTAGGTATAATTCCTCTTGATAGAAATAAAATGATTTATAAAGAAGCTCGTGAATCGCTTTGGGATAACTTCGAGAAACAAGGAGAATCTATAGAAGGGAGATCACTAGCTCTAATTAACATTCAATATGACTCCAACACAACGAACTTTTTGGTTTATACAAAAGCATCGGTTTCTATTACCGCTGATATCATCGAGTTTGAATAAATTAAGTAGTTATAGTGCTATGAATAAAGGGTTCCGTTCAATTACGAATGGAACCTTTTCATTTACATAAAGTCATTTTTGAATCAATAAAATGCTTGGTTTATCCGCGCTCTTCAATTATTTTTTTGAAACAAAAGCTAAGTATGAAAACAAATATAGTCACTTTACTCGTAGTATTAGTAGGGATTGCAAGTAGTATATTTTGGATTGAGGCGGAGAAAGAAATCGAAATATTATGTGGGATGATTCATCCAGGGCAATCCATTGAAAAAGTCAACGGTTTATTGGAAACAGGAGAACATCTGGAGTATAAATTAGAAAGGCGGAAACTTCGGTTTCACTCAATAAAAAATCTTTATTCCATTAGATGCAGTGTAGATTTGCAGAATGCAACAGAAGTGGCAACTGTACGCTTTTCAGAACGCATCAATCTTAAAATATTAACAATACTGTCAGGCAGTATCTGCACCTTTTTACTGATGATCTTTCAGATTGTGCTGGCAAGTGGAAGACCTCTTGGTGAGTTTGCATGGGGTGGTTTTAACAAAGAACTTCCGGACTCACTTCGAAAGGCATCTGCTGTTTCTGCCATTATTCTACTAATTGGAATACTTTCACTACTAAGTTTGAATTACATCAGCTTTATTCCTGAAGGAATAAGTGCATACATCATTGCAGGATTTGCATTGATGTTTATGTTTAGCATTCTTGGGAATCTTGCATCAGTAAGTAAAAAAGAAAGAATGGTGATGATACCTGCATCAGTGGTGCTATTTCTATGCTACTTTACTGCTGCTTATTCAGCTTTTTAATAAAAAAAGCAGAACTAAACTTAATATTTCAAAGCCTTCGTAATCTAAGCCCGACTAACCCAAAACTTCCTTACAATAGCAGACTTATTCTTCACTTTCCCAAATTCCAATAATTTGCGATTTATCATGCAATAACTATCAATTAGTTGTGTAACCTCTACAAGTTTAACTCAATTGAAAACCGTCAACGAATTACTTAATATCTAAAATATCCTAAATCTTGAAACTGATATTTCGTCAAGGTTATACTGATTATGATTGAAAACTGGTTCGAATATATAATTCGCTACTACGATAACACTTTATATACCGGTTCAACAAATAATGTGATACGCAGATGGGGTCAACATAAGCGAGGAGAAGGCGCGAAATATTTATAAGCTAATACACCCAAAGAGATAGTTTATGTTGAACATTGTGACAACCGATCACTGGCTTGCAAAAGGGAGTATGAGATCAAACAGTTTTCTAATTTGAAATAACAATTTAGATTCCTGCCTTCGCAGGAATGACGTTGATGGTGTTTGATGAAATATTTGGTTTGAAATATGACAAGCTGCCAATGACTTACTAAATCCCCCAACCTTGTGCAAGCGTCTCGTTTGTACACCACTAATAACTAATCCCAAAAATCACTTCACACCAGTGCTTCCAAATCCGCCTTCTCCCCTTTGGGTTTCATCTAATTCTTGAACTTCCACAACAGGAAACTGGGTGACGGGAGCAATAACCATCTGTGCGATTCTATCCCCAAAATTAACCACAAAATCTTCGCCCCCATGGTTGATAGCAATTACTTTCACTTCACCACGATAATCTGCGTCGATAGTTCCTGGCGAATTTAGCATGGTAATTCCTTGTTTGATAGCAAGTCCACTTCTAGGACGAATTTGAGCTTCAAAACCTACAGGAATCGCCATTTGAAGTCCTGTTGGAATTAGAAAACGATCACCGGGTTTAATCACAACTGCTTCTTCCACTGCAGCGCGGATATCCATCCCCGCAGATGATGGTGTTTCGTAGCTAGGTAATGCTAAATCTTTAGCGTGTTGCAATCTTTTAAATCTAATTTCGCTCATAAATCTTCTCGTTTATATTCTATTAATCGAACAATGGCATTTCCGAAAAGTACTTTAACTCGCGCCTCAAGGGGCACACGTAAGTCATCGGCTAAGAACCACGCTCTAAAATCTCCTGAAAAGCCAAACGGCCCGTCAATATTATAAGTTTTCCCTGTAGTCAGATACGCTTCAACGGGTTCATCGAAAGCGGCATAATTTCTCATTTCTTTTTTAGATGGATTCTCCATCTCAATAGTGCCACTTCGCTTGGTTACGTAAACGGGCAAGGTGACCGTAGAGTCACTTCCCGCAAAAAGACGCGAGAAATAAAAGATAACGTGCCCTGCCGTAGCTGGCTCAGCAAGTTTTAAGGTATCTCGAGTGTCGTCCTCTTCTTTGTAAGTCACTAATCCATTTATGCGGTCAAAATTGTAGCGAATTTCATCGAATTTACCCTCGTCTACATTGTCCTTCCAATAGGTTGAGGTAACAGGAAGCCCGTCTTCGTTTACATAAAAGATTGAATGGAATTGATCGATTTCCGTTCCCACTAAAGGAATTCTGGGGTTTGATCTAATATCGGTATACATGTGTTTTTTTATGCTTCCGTCGAATAACGTATCGCTTAACAAGCTCACTTCCACCCAGCCTAGCTTTAGAAACCCATATTTTACTTCGTAGCGAAAGGTTTCTTTAACAGAGAAAATCTCTTCCAATGTAGGGTTTATCTCCTTTTGGGAAGGAAAAGGATTTTGTGCAGTACTAACAACAGGGAGTAATAAAAAAACAAGCAGCCAATATTTCATATAATGTGAAACGGAGTTAATCCCTTTTTCTTTTCTATTGATTCTCAATCTTCTTCAGGCTCATCAAGTACAAAACCTTCAAATGCCTGCTCATCAAAGCCCACAAGTACGGCTTCGTCTTTCACAAGAACCGGACGCTTAATCATCGACTGATTCTCGAGTAATACATTTAGCAATTCTTCATCCGTCAAGGTTTTGTCTTTAAGCTCGAGCTTGCGGTAAGTTGTTCCTCTTCGGTTAACGAGAACATCCAGACCAACTTTAAACTCGAGTTCTTTAAGCTCATCAATATTTAATGGCTCTTTTTTCAAGTCCACAAATTCATATTCAACGTCATTTTCTGCTAACCAAGCCCTAGCTTTTTTAACAGTATCACAATTTTTTATTCCAATTACATGCAGCATGGCATTTCAACAATTATGTTTCGTATTTTGAACCTAAAGATACGGTTTGTCGTTTCAATTACGAACCGACTTCCAACATTAGAATTCCTTTTTTCATGAAGTTCATTCATTTCCTTTTATTTCTAACTATTTCTACGCTTTTTGCATGCTCAGGAAATAAAGACCAGCGTGAGTTTGAAGACGATGCCTATCGCACGCCATCAAATATAACCTATACCAATATTCAAGGTGAAGTTACCAACAGCGACCCAGACGACTGGCGGATTTCTCCTTATTATCAAGGACTTGTAGAAATTCAGCCCACTTATTCTCCACCTTATCCAAACCCAGCTCAGCTAGGCACCAATCTCAACTTCGAAATTAGTATTACTGGTGTTCAACCCGTAAATGGGTTAGATATTCAAATTCGTTTTGATGACAATACTTGGAGAAATATTTATTCTAGTTTTGACAATCCATTACCTATTGGACTCTCAACATTTCAAATTGATCCATTAACATTAGGACAGTTTAACACCCCCGAATCAGCGAAAGGATTACACCGAATCTACCTGTTCGACTTCAATCAACGCCTTATTTCATATGGCGATATTCTTGTTGAGTAAACTTGTGATATTTTAATAGCGGTTCTATCTTCATCTATGAGAAAGTTAACCCCATCTGAACGAAAAATTGTTGAGAGTTTAATTTTTCCAGAGTCATTTGATGTGATTATGGAAGAAACAGAATTTCCGTATGGTACTCTTAGAGACGACCTCATTAACTTAGTGAATTATCGCTTTGTGGAAGTCGTTAATCTAGACCCTACCGATGACTCTTCAATGACCTACTTTGATAGTGACAACATAAAAGAGTGTACGTTCAGAGCAACCAAAATTGGCCTTAAAGTTTTAACCAACGTGCAAGTATGAATTTTGAAGCAAGAGTATCTGAAGAGCCACTTGAAATTGAAATTTCTGAAAAAGAACAGACTTTTAGTGTTGGTGAGCTAACTGGAGATTTTGAGTTTACGCAACAAAATGGAAGATTTTTACTGCGCACAGGAACAAAACTCTACAAAATAGATAATGTAAGTTATGATGGCTCAGATATTGAATTCTCGATAAATGGAAGTTGGCATAAAGTAAATGTTAAAGACGACCAAGAACTCTTACTTGATAAGCTGGGTTTCAAAACTGGTAATGCGGTAGCTGAAGGAGTACTTAAAGCACCAATGCCCGGTAAAATCTTAGACATTCTTATTTCCGAAGGTGATGCCGTTACCAAAGCACAGCCTTTAGTAATACTTGAAGCAATGAAAATGGAAAATGAGTTGAAGTCGCCCATTGACGGAACAATTTCTAGTATTTCGGTAGAAGTAGGGCAATCGTTAGAAAAAAACACAATTATATTGGAGATAGAAACCGTTGGATAAATTTGTAATCGAAGGTGGCACCCCCTTAAACGGTACCATCGCAATTAGTGGGTCAAAAAATGCTGCATTACCTCTAATGGCAGCATCACTTTTAGCAGATACGCCAAGTATCATTCATAACATTCCCCGTTTACAAGATATTTATACCTTCAACAACGTGCTGCGTGTTGTGGGCGCTAAAGTAGACTTTCATGACCAAGAGAATAAGCTTGTTATTGACCCTTCAAACGCGGCTCATTTAGAAGCTCCTTACGATCTAGTGCGTAAAATGCGCGCTTCATTTTACATGCTTGGCGCTTTAGTTGGTAAACATGGCTATGCCAAAGTTTCTTTACCTGGCGGATGTGCTTGGGGCCCTCGCCCCGTAGATTTACATCTCAAAGGCATGAAAGCCATGGGAATTGAAATAGATTTGGATAAAGGATATGTAATTGCAACAGCAGAAAAGAATCTCAAACCTGCCTCTTTTACGCTCGAGCCAAGTAGTGTTGGTGCTACCGTGAATTTGATTTTAGCTTCAGCTTTACGAAGCGAAAAATTCACTATCAATAATGCCGCAAAAGAACCCGATGTAGTTCAACTTTGTAATTTTCTAGTAAAAATGGGAGCTCGAATTGAGGGTATTGGCACAGATACGCTCACAATCTTTGGGGTTGAAAGTTTACAAGGTGTTGAAGTTAGTAACGATCCAGATCGTATTGAACTTGGTACTTTTATGATTATGGGAACCATGCATCCAGAATCAGAACTAACGCTCACAGGTTGTAACCCAGGGCAACTTGGTACATTCACCAATATGCTTGAAAAAACGGGGGCAAAAATTACTATTGATGGAACAACTATCCATGTTAAGGCACCCAAAGAGTTGAAACCTGTTTCAATCGAAGCCGAAATTTATCCTGGCTTTCCAACCGATATGCAAGCACAGTGGGCAACAATGCTAACACAAGCTAACGGAGATTCCACAGTAACCGACAACGTTTACTATGATCGCTTTAGCTACGTTCCTGAACTCACACGCTTAGGCGCTTCCATGTATTTGGATAAAAACACCGTTCACATTACTGGAAAAACGCCTCTTGAAGGCGCTTCTGTAATGAGTACCGATTTGAGAGCCAGCGTGAGTTTAGTACTAGCCGCTATGGTTGCGGAAAACACAACTGAAGTGTTACGAGTCTACCATCTCGATAGAGGTTACGAGTCGTTGGAGCAAAAATTAACGGCTGTTGGAGCAAAAATTAAAAGAATAGAAGCTAATTAAATTTTGCTATTTAGGCGTTTTATCCTAGCTCTTTCTAATGTATATTGGTTAACATTGAATCGATATACAAATTAAGAGATTTTACATTTTTACATTTTTGCTTTACGCACAGAATATATATCAAACAAAGACTTTACAAGAAGCTCAAAAAACGCTTCTAGGTAATATTTATATCGATTTTCTCAGTTTTTGCACCCTATTTATTTTATTAGCTAAACGAGAACTGAGCCTTGATTCACACATTGAATCAACCCCCAATACAACAAATTTTCAAGAAACTAAGGCCGACGTAACTGCTTTTCCTATCACGGCAAGTCCACATCTGAATAAGTTGGACGTTCCCAGTACAGAGATTAAGATTAGACGATGGATTGCTTGTGTAGCAAGTACCGGCCGTACTAAAAAGAACTTCAATGAAGAACCAAATTATCATACACTCGTCCGGCAATCAAGACCGGATAGCGCTAATCGAAGATGGCGAATTAGCACAATTATTCATAGAAACAGAAGAAAACCAGCGTACTGTTGGTAATATCTATGTAGCTCAAGTTCATAAAGTAATGAGTGGCATCCGTGCCGCGTTCATTAATATGGGCACCCCAAAAGATGCTTTCTTACACTTTTCCGACGCTGGAGATCATCTTCCTGACTATATTTCCATGCTTAATGGCCCAAACGCCATTCCACCTCAAGCTCGTAAAGACGTTAGCAACAAAGAAAATCTGAGTAATCCTGAGAAGCAAATGCTTGCAGGTAAAGTACTTAAGAGCGGGCAGAAACTGCTCGTTCAGATTGTTAAAGAGCCTATAGGTTCTAAAGGCCCTCGCGTTTCTACAGATATTACTATCGCTGGTCGTTTCCTTGTACTCATACCTATGGGTGATTATATCGCTGTTTCTAAAAAAATCAGCAATTACAAAGAACGTCGCCGTCTTAAAAATACCCTTTCAAAAATGGTACCCGATGGATTTGGTGTAATTGTTAGAACTGTTGCTCAAGATCAAGATAACAGTGCTATCGAAGACGATTTACGGGATGTGTTGAAAAAATGGGAAAACATGCTGGATAAATTAGAAACTGCAAAACCTCCTTCTCTTTTACATCGCGATTTAGACATGACAGAGAGCTTAATTCGCGATCTCTTTGCTAAGAATTATGACCGTGTACTTATTGACGACCCTAAAATGTATCGTCAGATTAAGTCTTATGTTGGCCAAATTGCGCCAAATATGGTACCTAATGTTCAGCAGTACAAAGGTAAAGAACATATTTTTGATTACGCTAAAATCTCTGAAGATGTAAACTCAATTTTCAGCCCTCGTGTTCGTATGAAGTCGGGCGGTTACCTTATTTTTGAGCAAACAGAAGCTATGTATGTTGTTGATGTAAACTCAGGCCCTTATGCTGCAAAAGCTCGGCAAGAGGATAACTCTCTTAAAACAAATTTAGACGCAGCTAGAGAAATAGCGAAGCAATTACGTTTGCGTGATATCGGTGGAATCATTGTAGTAGATTTTATTGACTTAAAAGACGATAAAAATCGTAAGAAGATTTATGACGAACTGAAGAAAGAGTTCAGAAAAGATCCTGCAAAAACAAATATGTTGGGAATGAGCGACTTTGGTTTGGTTCAAATCACACGCCAACGTATTCGTCCGAGTGTGCTTAATTCTGTTTCTAAAAGCTGCCCAATGTGTGGTGGATCTGGTAATGTGGTAAGTCAAGATACTATTGTAACGGATATTGAAACCTGGTTAAGCCGTTTTAAGCACAACTCCGCATACCGCGCAATCGAGATTTATGTGAATCCATACCTGAAATCTATGCTTTTAAAAGGCTGGTTCAACAAAAGATGGCAGTGGATGTTGAAGCACCATCTCAAAATTACACTTATTAGTGACGAATCTATTTCTCTAAATGAATTCAGAGTCACTCTGGCAGGTTCAGACATCGACATTACTGACGTAATTATGCGCGGTGAATCGATAGACGAAGTGCTAGAACGTGAAGGCGAACTCGTAGAACTTGAAAGCGGTAAGCTAGACCGTTCTACCTTAGAATACTCTAAAAAGAATGATCGCGACGACGATGACGATACCAATCGTCCAAGAAATAATGGCCATAACAGACCGTCAGGTGCTTCTGCCAATTCGAATGGAAAACAGAATCCACGTTATTCTAAGTCGTAGACATACTATAATGGCTCGATTATTGTTCTTAATCGAGTCATTACTTTCATAAAACAAATTTAGAGATGAGCGCATTTAAACTACACGCAACAACCGTTGTTGGAGTAATCCATAATGGGAAAGCTGCTATTGCTAGCGATGGCCAAGCTACTATGGACAAAACGGTAATGAAAGCTACCGTAAAAAAAGTAAGAAAACTATATAATGGGAAAGTGCTAGCAGGTTTTGCTGGCTCAACAGCCGACGCATTTACTCTTTTTGAACGCTACGAAGAAAAGCTAAACGAATACAACGGCAATATGCAACGAGCTGCCGTAGAACTAGCTAAAGAATGGCGTAAGGATAAATATCTTCAGAAATTAGAAGCATTACTTATTGTAATGAACGACGAAAATGCTTTAGTCATTTCTGGACAAGGCGATGTTATTGAACCCGATGACAATATTGCCACAATAGGCAGCGGTGGCTCTTATGCCCTATCCGCAGCTCGTGCACTTTGTAAACATGCGCCGCACCTCACATCCAAAGAAATTGTGCAAGAGTCGCTTAATATTGCTGCAGATATCGATATTTATACCAATCATAACCTGACCATATTAGAGATTGAGGACTAACAGATGATTGAAGAAAAGAATTTAACCCCACAGCAAATTGTCCGCGAACTAGATAAATACATTGTTGGACAAAAAGAAGCAAAACGATCTGTATCTATTGCATTACGTAACCGCTGGAGAAGGTTAAACGCTAGAGAAGATATCCGAGAAGAAATTGTTCCTAATAATATTCTGCTTATTGGACCTACTGGTGTTGGTAAAACCGAAATTGCGAGACGACTAGCAAAATTAGCTATGGCTCCCTTTGTAAAAGTGGAAGCTTCTAAATTTACTGAAGTGGGTTATGTTGGGCGTGATGTTGAATCAATGATTAGAGATTTAACTGATCTAGGCGTTAACATGGTTAAAATGGAAATGCAGGAGCGCGTTAAAGAAAAAGCAGCTGAAGCTGTAGAAACTCGTATTCTAGACATTCTCATCCCAGCCGTTAAGAAAACCGGTGTTGGCTTCAATAGCGATACAACTACCAATTTTGACCCAGCCAAAGCCAGCGATGATGAGTTAAACGAACGCACAAGAGAACGTTTTCGTGAGAAGTTGAAGAACGGTGAGCTTGAAGATCGCCAAATCGAAATTGAAGCTCAGAGTAAAAAAAATCCAATGATGCAGGTTTTTGGACCTGGTGGAATGGAAGAGATGGGCGTAAACCTTCAAGATATGCTTGGCGGTGCGGGTAGGCAGAATAAGTCGAAACGAAAACTGCCTATTTCAGAAGCTCGAAAAATTCTTTTTGAAGAAGAGTCTGAGAAATTAATTGATCATGAGTCTGCAGTGCAAGAAGCTTTGGTTCGTGTACAAAAGCAAGGTATTGTATTTATTGATGAAATTGACAAAATCGCGGAACCCTCATCAGGTGGTGGGAAAAGTGGGCCCGATGTAAGCCGCCAAGGTGTTCAGCGCGACCTCCTACCTATTGTTGAAGGTAGCACGGTTAGCACTAAACACGGAATTGTGAAAACTGATCACATTTTATTCATTGGTTCAGGCGCTTTTCACATTTCGAAACCTTCAGACTTAATACCTGAGCTTCAAGGGCGTTTTCCTATTAGAGTAGAGCTTAACTCTCTCACAGAAGAGGATTTTTATAAGATTCTTTCTGAACCAAAGAATGCTCTTACTAAGCAATACATGGCTATGTTAGAAGCTGAAGGGGTCACTATCAACTTCACTGACGATGCTATTAGAGAGGTAGCTAAAATTGCTGCCGAAGTTAATCTTAGCGTAGAAAATATAGGTGCTAGAAGGCTACACACTATCATGTCATCCGTTTTTGATGAACTTTTGTTTGCCGTACCCGACGATATAAGCTCTGGTGAAATAACAATTGATAGCAAATACGTTAACAAACAATTAGAAAATTTAATCAAAGACAAAGATTTAAGCCATTACATCCTTTAGCATTGGTTTAAACGTCTTTATTTATTAAAATCTTTTGAAGAAACTATTCATCAATATTTTTGTTCATTAAGTTATCCATTCAGATAGTTAGATATTATGCCGTTTAAAAAATTCATTGCCCCAAACATTGCAATTGCTATACTGCTTTTTGTTATAGGTTTTACTGGAATAGACCCAGTAATAAAGCCGAATAACGAAGATTCAGTTAACATTACTAAGTATGTACAGGCTACTAGAACTATAGTATCTAACTACTTTGGGGAACCCGATTTAGAGAATATGTATAAATCGAGCATCAAAAAAATGGTAGGAGCTGTGAAGGATTCTACCTTAAAAATTAATGGTACACCCATTGATACTACTTTTAGCGATGTTAAGATTCAAACTCTTACCGACTCTTATAAGCGCTTTGAACAAGCATATTACTACATCTCAAATAACAGTCCAGACGAGAATATGACTCGCCTTACTGAGTTTGCTATTAGAGGTCTTTTCGAGACTCTAGATCCCCACTCAATATATATTGAACCCGAGGATAGTGACCGTATTGAAGAAGAATTTGCTGGTAAATTTCAAGGTATTGGAGTTCAATTCAACATTATTCAAGATTCAATCACAGTAATCACAGCTATTGCAGGTGGCCCTAGTGACCAACTCGGAATTCGCTCTGGCGATAGAATTGTTGCTATTGATGACAGCAACGCAGTTGGTTATACGAACGATGATGTCCTTAAAAATTTACGTGGTGAAAAAGGAACTAAAGTTAATGTTACCATCGTACGGCCCGGTGTTAAAAATCCTTTAATTTTCACGATTGTTCGTGATGACATCCCACTTTATACCGTAGATTCATCTTATATGTTGGATGACGAAACTGGGTATATCAAGATTAACCGTTTTGCTGCGACCACTCATCAAGAATTTATGGCGGCTGGAGAGAAGTTGAAAGCTCAAGGAATGGATCGGTTAGTTCTTGATCTAAGAGGAAATCCAGGTGGTTACTTAGGTCAAGCCATTGCAATTTCTGAAGAGTTTTTCCCAAGAGGAACCGAAGTTGTTGCAACCAAAAGTAGACATTCTCGCTTTAATGCAGATCACTATTCACGCCAAAACGGAACTTACAAAGATACACACGTAATTGTACTTGTTGACGAAGGCTCAGCATCCGCTAGCGAGATTGTTTCTGGAGCACTTCAAGATCATGATAGAGCTTTGGTTGTTGGACGCCGAACTTATGGTAAAGGCTTAGTTCAGCAACAATATGAGTTGGTAGACAAAAGTAATATCCGTGTTACCATTTCTAGATACTACACTCCTTCCGGGCGGCTTATTCAAAAACCTTTTGTTGAAGGTGGCGGTGAAGAATATGCTTACGAGATTTATCGCAGAAATGGTAATGCGCAGAATGATGCTGTTGAATTTTTAGACCACGTTCCTGATTCATTAAAATTTACAACCGATGCTGGGAGAGTGGTTTACGGTGGCGGTGGAATCGTACCTGATTATTTAGTTCAAGAAGACACTACTCGCTCTGGATATGTTATTAACTTTGCTTTGCGTAAACGAGCTGCATTTGATTACGTTCGTGCTTATTTGGATAAAAATAACGATGAGTTCAGAGGAAAATGGGAAAGTGATTTCGAAAAATTCCGTACTGATTTCAAATGGTCTGCAATGGAAGTTGAAGATTTCAAACAATCTCTAATATCCAATGGAATGGCTATCTCTGATACTGTAAAACAGCCTGAATTCAGAAACGATTCTTTATTCATTCCTACTGGCCATTTTGAAGAAGTTGCTTGGATGAGTGAAGGCCGAATGAAAGCTGAAATAGCACGCCAAGTTTGGGGAATGCCTTATTTCTACCCTGTTGTGAACGATGTTTTTGATACCACATTGAAAAAAGCAATGACCCTTTGGGAAAATGTGGGGCGACTAGAGGCATTATCAAAAGGTAAAGCAGCAGTTAATATTGGAAATCTAAATGATGGGAAATAAGCTCTAAATAGATTTTAAATTTCTTTTAAAGCCTTCTTTATTTACAGGAAGGCTTTTTTTTGCCTTTGAAATAATGTTCATGTTAATCTTCAATAACTGAAGCCTTTATTATTTCTTGCTCGTCATCAAGATTATTATTTGCCATTTCTGGTTTGCTGAATTTTTGAAACACTGGGTTATTAAAAAGCAATCAATTGTAAATAAATGTAACTAAATTACACATTCTCTTAATACTTGTTAAAATCTACATAGCTGTATTCATACTTCAATACTTTTTCCCGTTCTTTGAAAGAAATAAATCGTTCTTACCCAATATCTTAGCCAAACTATGAAATCAATAAAAAGCATAGCAACAGCCTTTCTTCTAGGCTCGTTGTTAACAATAAGTAGCTCCTGTACTCAAAAGAAAGCCCCATTCACCTTCGCATTTGTTTCTGATACACACATTGGCAATAAAACATCCTACGAAGATCTTACCCGAACCATCAGTGATATCAATGCAAATGATGATATTGAATTTGTAGTGGTTACTGGAGACATCACCGAATTTGGTGCTGATTCTGAAATCATCGAAGCAAAGAAAATATACGATACATTAAACAAACCATGGTATTTGGTGCCAGGAAATCACGATGCAAATTGGTCGGAAAGTGGCGCTAACACATTTAAAAGCATCTTTGGGAGTGACCATTTCTCCTTTGAAGCTAATGGCTTTTTATTTGTTGGCACAAGCAGTGGGCCAAACATGCGTATGGCACCAGGCTTAGTTCCTCATGAAGAAGTAGTTTGGTTAGGTGAAATACTTGACCCCAAAAAAATCGGTGATACTCCTGTCATTTTCCTAAATCATTACCCTATGAATGAGGAAATGGCCAATTGGTATTTGATTATCGATAAGCTGAAGAAAGTGAACGTTCAAGGTATTCTTAATGGACATGGCCATCAGAATAAAGCCTACGATTATGAAGGAATCCCAGGAACAATGGGACGTTCAAATTTGCGTGCGAACGATGAAATTGGTGGTTATAACTTAGTTACCGTAGCAAACGACACCATGTATTTTGCAGAACGTACTCCAAACGTTGAAACCAAAGAAGTTTGGCGAAAAATGGAGCTTGAAAATCATCATTTTGAAAATGATACTACTCAGTATCCACGTCCTTCTTACGCCATTAACGAAATATACCCTAATGTTATTGAAAAGTGGAATATGCAAGAGGATAGTGATGTTGCTGCCGGGATTGTAGCTAATGAGAATTTTGCTTTCTACCCAAGTTCTTATGGTAATATGATTGCTAGATATGTTGAAAATGGAGAGAAGATTTGGGAGTTCAAGACTACTGGTAAGATTTACTCTACTCCAGCATTAAAAGGTAATAATTTAGTTTTTGCCTCTACAGACAGTACGATATATAACATCAACCCAAAAAGTGGCGCTCTTAAGTGGAAAGTGCTAACTGGCAAGTCTATTGTAGCGTCTGCTGCTATAGATGGCGATCAGGTATTTGTAGGAAGTTCTGAGGGCATATTTCGAGCCCTTTCCTTACAGACAGGTGAAATACTTTGGGAGAACAAGAGTATTGTTGGCTTTGTTGAAACTCGTCCGCTTGTAGACAATGATAGAGTATACTTTGGTTCTTGGGGAAATGATTTCTATGCACTAAACAAGGAAACTGGTGAACCAGATTGGATTTGGAATAGTGGAGCTAGTAGCCGCATGCTTTCTCCAGCAACAGTTTTCCCTGTAAAAGCTAATGGCAAGGTTTATATTACCGCACCCGACCGAGCAACTACCAGCTTCAATGCTAAAACAGGTGAAGTAATGCAGCGTTCAAATCACCATAAAGGGCGAGAGTCTATCGGAGTTTCTCAAGATGGTAAGCACATCTATATTAAAGCAATGCAAGATACTCTTTTTGCTTACAGCACTCGTTCAAATAGCATTGAGCCAGATTGGCTTTTAGATGTTCAGTTTGGATATGAAATCAGCCCTTCTCCAATTGTTGAATATGGTAACTTGATTTTTGTACCTAGCGATAAGGGAGTTATATACGCTATCAACAGAACCACTAGAAAAACTGAGTGGGCTCATAAAATATCGAATGCACTTATTAACAATGTATTTCCTATTAGCGAGCACGCACTTCTTACTACAACTATGGATGGTAAAGTAGTTAGATTAGAATATTAAGTAAGGAGTACGTTTCAAAAAAAATGGGAAATTCTTTACTAGAGAATTTCCCATTTTCAAACTGCTTTCTAATTAATTGATGCGCTCTAAGCCTTATCTACAACAAGCTTATAAGTTGGATCTTCCAATACATTCACATCAATAATATCTTCCGCATTCTTTAGAAGAGCTCTACAATCGGCACTTAAGTGTTTCAAGTGAACCTTCTTGCCTACTTTTAGATAGCGTTCTGTAATTCTATTTACAGCCTCAATAGCTGACATATCCACAATTCGACTTTCAGCAAAGTCGATAATAATCTCATCAGGGTCACTCAATACGTCAAATTTATCATTAAACGCAGAAACAGATCCAAAGAAGAGTGGTCCGTAAATTTCATAATGTTTAACTCCATTCTCATCAACAGATTTGCGGGCACGGATGCGTTTTGCATTATCCCAAGCAAAGACAAGCGCTGCAATTATAACACCCACAATAACAGCTAATGCTAGATTATGAAGGAATATGGTAACTAGAGTTACAAGTACCATCACAAAAATATCTGATTTAGGCATTTTTGTGAATGTACGTAAACTAGCCCACTCAAATGTTCCTATAGAAACCATAATCATCAAACCAGTAAGAGCGGCCATAGGTAGCTTCTCAATTAAGCTAGAACCAAACATAATAAATACCAACAACATAACTGCTGCAACAATACCTGATAACCTCGCACGCGCTCCAGCAGACGTGTTAATCAAACTTTGACCAATCATTGCGCAACCACCCATTCCGGAAAACAAACCTGATAAGATATTAGCTGTTCCTTGAGCTACCGCTTCTTTATTACCTCTACCACGTGTTTCAGTAATTTCATCTATGATATTTAATGTCAATAAACTCTCTATAAGTCCAACACCTGCTACAATCGCAGAGAATGGTAAAATCAGCATAAAAGTTTCCATTGTAAATGGAACTTGTGGAATATGAAACGGTGGAAAGCCACCTTTAATAGAAGCAATATCGCCTACCGTTTTGGTGTCAATTCCGAAGACTACAACCAAACCAAATACAACCAGAATAGCTACTAAAGAAGCCGGAATGGCCTTGCTAAGTTTTGGTAGTCCCCAAATTATAGCCATTGTAAGAACTACTAAGCCTAGCAAAATATATAAAGGCGTTCCTGAAAGCCAAGCACCTGTTGGATCTTTAAATTGCTCTAACTGCGACATAAAAATGATTAGGGCAAGTCCATTCACAAATCCAAATATTACAGGATGCGGAACAAGTCTCATAAGTTTACCAAGCTTTAGCCCCCCAGCAATTACTTGAATAATACCAGCCAAAATTACGGTAGCAAAGATATATTCTACCCCGTGAGATTTAGCTAAGACCACAAGAACAACTGCTATGGCACCGGTTGCTCCAGAAATCATTCCTGGGCGACCACCTAAAATGGAAGTTACAAGCCCCATCATAAATGCCGCGTACAATCCTGTTAATGGAGAAAGCCCAGCAATAAGAGCAAAAGCAACAGCTTCTGGAATAAGCGCCAGAGCAACTGTTAAGCCTGATAAAACTTCAGTTTTATAGTTTATCGGCTGAGAGAAATCAAAAAAGTTGAGATATTTTTTCATCTAAAAATTTAAATACATTACCGGTTCAAAGAAATACTTATCCATGAAAACTATTGAACGGTAACATTGGAGTGAGCGGTTCTACCTATTGTGGGATAGCTTTCGTGAAGCTATCAGTAGAATATTTCTTGTTAATTTAAGCTTACAAAAATACTGATTAATTTATCCAATACCATAGTTATGAAAATATTTTATAGAATAGTAATCTCGGATACTCAGTAAAATTCTAAATTTTAAACGATTCACTCTCTTTAACGGTTTAATCTGCATCAACTTTAGCTATTCGCCTAATTTATATTTCCTCAATCAATACCCATTACAACATGATAGATAAATCGATTGCTATTATTGGCGCTGGTATCGGAGGTTTGAGCCTAGCTATCACATTAAAACAAGCTGGTTTTAATAATATTCAGATTTTTGAGAGAACTAGTTCTTCCCATTCAATTGGTGCAGGTCTAGTATTGTGGCCAAATGCTATGTGCATACTTTCAAAAATGGGACTTGATAGCAAGATTCAAGAAGTCTCTGGTAAGCTTTCAAGTATGGTTCGATTCTCTCACTCAGGAGAAGAATTAGGGGTTTTATCTATCGAGAAAATAGATACTATAATGGGATTCACTAGCCGTCCCATTACAAGGAAAGCCCTTCAAGAGATTCTAATTCAGAAGCTAACTGAGTTAAGGATAGAAATTACCTATTCTAAGAATGTAGAAGAAATCGCAAAGGACTCTAACTCCACTCCATACATCAAGTTTAGTGATGGAAAAACACATCGCGCTGAAATAATAATTGGTGCCGATGGTAGAATGAAATCCTCGGCTCGGAAATATGTAACGGGAAACAATACCCCCATCTACCAAAACTATGTAAACTGGGTTGGTTTGATTGAGCACTCAGAAATGGATATCAATACCACAAAAACTGTGCATGATTATTGGGGAATTGGAGAACGGTTTGGCTTTGTGCCAGTCGATTCCAAAACCGCATATTGGGCGGGCTGCAAAAGATTACCGCTTGGATTAGGAGAACCTTCTCATGGAAACAAGAAAGAATTGATTCAGATTTTTGAGCACTGGCCAACGCCTATTCTAGAAATTATTAAAACTACTGCCGAGGAAAACATTAAACGAATTGAAGTATTTGATCACCACCCAATCAATACTTGGTTTCTGGATAATGTTTGTTTGTTAGGAGACGCAGCTCATGCCGCTTTGCCTACCAGTGGACAAGGAGCTTGCCAAGCCATTGAAGATGCATGGCATTTAGCTAAATGTTTAATTGAACCCTCTATCGCTGTTTCGGATGCATTTGAAGCTTACCAAACTATCCGTCTTGAAAAAGCCAACTCTATTATTATGGGTGGAAGAGGTTTTGCTCAATCTTTATTTAATGAAGATGTAGCTTTTTGTGAAGCTAGAAATGAAAATGCTAAAAAAGCAGATATGAATGCCCAAGCCAATGGCATGGCCAACCTTTGGGGTAAGAACTTGCCAGCAATGAATTAGAAATAGATGCTTATTTCAATCACCTAGCTTCGTCAGGTATTGTTGGTGTAGATAATTCGTTGACAGATTTGATAGTTCTTAAAGTCTCGGTCATCCCTGTAGATGTCAGGTAATTCGCTGATCCCAAAAACACCCCTCAATGGGAGACTTATCTAGCTTGGGTTTAGATTTTACCAGCCTTGGATAAATCCTCCATCGAGGGAGTTCAATAGACATAAAAAAGGTAGGAGTCAGTATCCGCAAAGCGAAACTCAAACTCCTACCCTTCATCTTCTAACTCTTATGTCTAGACTCTTATATCTTAAATCTATTATTTCACGTCTTTCAAAAGTTCTTCAACAGCTTTTTCTAGTTGTTGATCACGACCTTTATCAATAACGCCTGGCATATTTTTAACTTTAAATTGTGGCTCTGTTTGGAGGTTCTCCATCCATTTGCCATCAATGTTTTTGGCGCTTACAGGAACAACGCCCCAGCTTCCACCGCCAAGTAATCCTTCCCAACCAGCAAAACTACATGTCCCAGGAACTGGCATTCCTACCGTTTTACCGATTTTCAAGTCTGTATAACCTTGTGCAAAACAATGTCCATCTGAGTACATACTTTCATTGAACATGGATAATGTTGGTTTGGTATAACGCGAAGTCGGCTCGCCTCCAACCACTTTGGCTTCAGTGGCATACGTTATAAAAGGGACGCCTGTAAAGAACATCGCTAAATCAGACACTAAATCGCCGCCGCCGTTAAATCGAGCATCTACAACTATACCTTTTCGATCAGCATATTTGCCCAACATATCTTCATAAATACTACGATATGGTCCATCACTCATCCCAGGAATATGCACGTAACCTAACTGACCGTTGCTCAACTTGTCCACTTCTTTTTCATTAATTCGGACAAAGCGATTGTAGAGTAAACTACGTTCTGCACCTAATGAGATAGGCTTCACAGTAATTTGTTGACGATCTTTTTTATTCGCGCTCACAATTTCAAGCAACACAAAAGAGTCAGCTTTTCTGTTTAAGAAACTAGCGATATCTCTATCAGCCGTTACCGTTTCGCCATCAATTTTCTCGATAATCATGCCGGCTTCAACGTTGAATTTAGCTTTATCCAACGGTCCGCCTTTCATCACTTCTGTAATTTTGATGCCATCCCCTTTGTGGGCATAATCAATAAATATTCCAAGTGAAGCGGTTGCATCGCCATTACTGATGTTTCCGTTATATCGAGAACCAGAGTGAGACACATTTAGCTCTCCCAACATCTCTGAAAGCATTTCCGAAAACTCATACGAAGTACCAATAGATGGAAGGTACTTCTTGTAATCGGTATGAAGCTTTTCCCAATCTTTACCATGAAAAGTTGGCTCGTAGAAAATATTTTTAGTACGGATGTAAACATGCTCAAACATGTATTCTCGTTCTTTAATGGCATCATATTCCATCTCTCCCGAAATGCTGATTCCTTTTGCACTTCCTTTGCCTAAATCTACTTTTGAAATACGTCCACCACTTAACAGGTATAGATTCTCTACCTTTTTATCCCACATCAAACTTCCACGACTTCCGTTTAAACTAATAGTCATCTTAGTTTCTTTGGTTCTTAAATCAGTTTCCCAAAGATTCACGCCTTTCTCAAAGCTGGCTAGGTAATATAATTTATCGCCTTCTTTAGAAAGAACAGCATCGCCTAAACTACTTGAATGAATTGTTAAGCGCTCTGTGCGGTCGTTCAAGCCATCCCAATCAAAAGTAAGAGCCTTAACTTCTTCTTCCTTCTTCTCGTCTTTGTCTTTATCGTCCTTTTTGGCGTCCTTATCGTCTTTATCATCCTTCTTTGTGGCTTTTTCAATTTCTTTCATAAGCTCGTAATCCTCTTTGCTCATGTTGAATTGATCGTACGCATCTTGAGTGAAAAACATAGAATACACATCCGATTGAGATTGCCCACTTGTTGCATAGCTTTTCAAGCCATCACGGTTTGTGAACCACAACATCTGCTTTCCGCCATTCACCCATTTCGGATTATAATCGTAATAACCACTTTCGTTCAAATTCACTCGTTTGCTTCCATCAGCGGCTAGTAAAAGCACATCACTGTTACTCAGACTTTTACCCCAATCTACCAAAAGCCACTTACTATCAGGACTCCATGTAAAGTATTGGTCGCCATCTCGCATATGAAATAAATCTTCTGGAGTTAGTAAATCGATACTTTTTTTAGATTCTAAATCCATCACTTTCAGCGTACGTCTACCAGCAATGAAAGCGAGCTTCTTTCCATCTGGCGAGAATTCCGGTAAATAATTATCCATCTTATTACTCACCAACACTTCTTCCTTCAATAGCGTAGATGCAAAAAAGAAAGGCTCTTCATCTCGAACTTTACTTGTCGTGAAAATACTCCATTTACCATCTCTTTCGCTCGCATAGGCTACACTTTTACCGTCGGCAGTAAACTTCACAAAGCTCTCTTGCTCTGGAGTGTTTGTAATTCTTTTGGTGAAATTGCCATCCGTCGAGGTCACAAAAACTTCTCCTCTTGCTATAAATGCAATCTCTTTGCCACTTGGAGATACGTCCATCTCACGAACACCACCATTTATAGTGATGTATTTGTCATTATTCGATTTGATTGGGTTAGTGATGGAAACCTTCACCTTTTTAGGAGTCTCTCCTTCTTTCATCGTGTATAGTTCTCCATCATATCCAAAAGAAAGCATTCCATTTCCCATACTCAAAAAGCGAACCGGGAAATCTTTTAAATTCGTGATTTGCTCATTTTGAGATGGATTTGCCAACGACAGTTTGTGCACGTTGAAATTCCCACTTTCTTCACTTAGGTAATACAAAGATTTTTCATCGGCACTATAAATAGGCTGACGATCTTCTCCTGCAAAACTCGTAATCATCTTGTGAGTTCCTTTCTTTACGTCGTATACCCAAAGATCTCTAGTGATAGAGGATGTATGATGTTTTCTAAATTCGTTTTCTCCACCTTTTTTATCGTGATAAACCATTTGTGAGCCATCTTTACTAACCTGCACATACTCAGCTGGGATTGTAAACACTTGGTCTACTCTACCGCCTGTCACGGGCACTTTATACAACTCTGGCTGTGAGGCTGTTGGGTACTGCCGATGTTCTGCTAAATCTTGGCGAGTTGCACCGAATAGTACATGTTTATCATCGCTGGAAAAGGAAAAAGGTGATTCATCATTTGAATGGAAAGTAATACGAGTAGCTTCGCCACCATTTGCGTTCATGGTATAAATATCAAAATTCCCATATCTATCAGAAGCAAAAGCAATAGTTTTTCCGTCTTTGCTCCAAACAGGCATATAGTCATGCGCTTCATGAGCCGTTAATTGTTTTGCCTCACCACCACTTGCAGGCACGCTAAAAAGATCGCCCATGTAAGTAAATGCAATGGTTTTTCCGTCTGGTGAAATGGAAGAATAACGCATCCATTTTGGTGCATTCTGTGCAATAGACACACCACTAAAAATGAAAAGCATACAAGATGCTAAGAAAGTTTTCATGAATTTATACCCAAGTTATTTGTTATGTAGCTTGATGAAGGTATAAAAAAATGAGTTACGAGGAATAAAAATATTTAGAAGTAACTAAGGAACAAAGCCTTCCCCCATTCATGGCTTTATGCTACTTCCCAAATACATTTTTTCTGTGCTGGAGTCCCCACGCTATCATAGGGTCAATAACTTCATTAAGAGAATTTCCTGATTTTGTGAGTTTGTACTCTACTTTTACCGGAATGGTATTGTATACCTTTCGCTCCACAATGCCATTCATTTCTAAATCTTTCAATTCTTTAGATAACATTCTGGGCGTAATTCCTACAACCTCTCGCTCTAATTCTTTAAAGCGTTTTTCTCCATATAACAGCGTACCAATGATTGGTAATTTCCATTTCCCACTGATAACATTCAACGTATCATTGATTGCTAATACAAATTGTGCTGAACAACTTTTTGCTTTTTCTAAGTCTGTTTTCATGCTCATAACGCCTTTTAATCCATAACTATACTAAAGGATACTGCTATACTTTAGTATAGTACTTACTTTTATATAGCCAATATAAGTAATTTATGGCCTCACAAAATAGTCACACAAAAATATTTTTAATTATGATTTTAGTTACCGGTGCAACAGGCCATTTCGGAAAATCAGCCATTGCATTCTTATTACAAAAAGGAATTGCTCCTAATAATATTACAGCTCTTGTTAGAGACCCTAAAAAAGCATCAGGCTTAGAAGCCAAAGGTGTAAAGCTCAAGATTGGAGATTATGACAATTACGAATCTCTTGTTAAAGCTTTTACTGGCGTTGATAAACTTTTGCTTGTATCTGCTAGTGATTTAGAAAAACGATTACCACAACATTTAAACGCTGTTAAAGCAGCTAAAGAAGTTGGTATCTCTCACATCGTTTACACAAGTTTTGAACGCAAGAATGAATCCGAAACTTCTCCTATCGCTCAACTTGCTCATGCTCACATAGAAACTGAAAAAGCGATTAAAGAAAGTGGCATAGCATATACAATCATGAGGAACTCTTTGTATGCTGAAGTTTTACCCATGTTTATTGGAGAGAATGTTTTAGAAACCGGCATCTATCTTCCTGCGGGACAAGGAACTGTACCTTTTGTACTTCGTGAAGAGATGGCAGAAAGTGCGGCTTCAATCTTGGTTGGCGATGGTAATGAAAACAAAGAATACTCTATCTCTAACATCGTAAACTATTCTATTGCAGATGTAGCAACTATGTTAAGCGAGATCTCTGGAAAAACCATCACTTACACTAGCCCCACAACCGATGAGTTCAAAAAAACACTTGCTGGTTTTGGCGTTCCTGAACAAGGAATTGAAATGGCTGCAGGCTTTGCTGAAGCAATAGCACAAAATGAATTTACTGTTGAACAGTCTGATTTAGAAAAATTACTCGGAAGAACACCTACCCCATTAAAAAATTATTTAATCAAAACATACTCTCCTTCTAACTAATAGTATTACACAAAATGAAAAAAGATAAATTAATATTTTGGATTACCACGTCGATCATATCGCTGATGATGTTATTCTCGGCATTTAATTATTTAACAAACGACGAAATGAAAGCAGCTTTTACTCACTTGGGTTTCCCTAGTTACTTTAGAGTAGAGCTAGCCATAGCAAAAATTCTCGCTGCATTTGCAATTATTATCCCTGCTATTCCTAAGCAGTTAAAAGAGTTCTCTTATTTTGGACTATCCATCTCATTTATTTCTGCTGCAATAGCACATGGAGCAAGCGGAGATGGAGTTGCGGCAGTTGTAACGCCAATAGTTGTCTTAATTATTTTAGGTGTTTCTTATTTCTATTCTCAAAAGAGCTATGCAAAATAAACGACTATAGATTATTCCATTTCTTAAAGCACATCTATCTAATGTTCATCCCCAAAAAGAAGTTAGCTAGGTGTGCTTTTTTATTGTTATTAGGATTAATTGAAATTGAATTTTCTTCTCTCAAAGTTCAGTATTATTAGGCTACTTTATTTTTCACAGAAATACCCATTCTCATTTATAACCAAGGAATTATTGGATTCATCATTTATTGACACTTTTGTCCTTCCTTTTCAAGAAAAATTAAAACCACTTGCTGGTAATACCGATTACCTCATTGAGCGTACAAAGCCTATTTTTGACGCTATTAACCCCGAAGTTATCATTCCTTTGCTAGGAAGCACCAACTGGCGCTACAAAATGGTTGGCACTTATTTCATCGCTCTAAAAAAGCTGGAATTTTTTGAAGATGAGATTGGAGAGTTGTTTCTGAAAAGCGAAGCCGTTTATGTAGGACGCACTTACTGCTTAGCGCTCGTAGAATTTAACACCGAAGATTCTATCAATGCCCTACACAACTATCTGGATGTATTTCTGAATCAAAAGAAAATGAAATACGACCAAGGTTTTGCGATGGCAGCTCTTGCTTATCTCGACGAAGAAAACGGAACTAAGGAATTAGAACGTCACCTCGGGCAATGGAAAGATTACACATCCGACAAACCTACCTGGAACCTTGACGAATATAAAGAACGTTTTGCCAAAGATGTTGAAGCTTTTAAAACTATCAAGAAAGCTGTAACCGCCTCTTAACTACTATTCAGATTTACTTTAACTTTTAATGCGAAAATTTTTTCTTAGAATGATTCTTACTCTCCTCTCGCTAACGGCACTTTTTGCCTTAGCAGTGATTCTGTTTCTGCAACATCCTAAATTCGGAAAACTACCTAGTGGTGACCGTTTAGAACGGATTAAACAGTCGCCTAATTATCGAGATGGTGAGCTTCAAAACTTAAGTAACACCCCAGCCCTAACCGAAGGCGCTAGTTACTTCTCTATGATCAATGAATTTTTCTTTACAAAAAAAGATCGCGTTAATCCTACCGATGTAATTCCTTCTACAAAAGTTGATTTGCTAAACCTGACCGCTGATGAAGATATTCTCGTTTGGTTTGGGCACTCTTCTTACTTCATCCAAATTGATGGAAAGAAGGTTTTGGTAGATCCCGTTTTTGGAAAAGCGGCTTCTCCCCTTTCTTTTACAACCAATGCTTTTGAGGGAACCAATCGCTACACGGCAGCCGATATGCCCGAAATTGATTACCTCTTTATCTCGCATGATCATTGGGATCATCTTGATTACGAAACCTTACTCGAAATGAAATCCAAAATTGGTACCATCATCTGTGGTTTGGGTGTAGGTGAGCATTTTGAATATTGGGGCTTTGATAAAGATCGAATTATTGAAAGAGATTGGAATGAGGAAATTCCTTTAGATGATGGATTTACAGCTTTTACCACACCAGCTCGACATTTTGCAGGTCGTGGTTTTGCACGCAATAAAGCACTTTGGACTTCCTTTGTGTTCAAAACGCCTACCCATAATTTCTACTTTGGGGGCGATAGCGGTTACGACTCTCACTTTGCTGAAATTGGAAAGAACCACGGACCTTTCGATCTCGCTTTTCTAGAAAATGGACAGTACGACAAGAGCTGGAAGTACATTCATATGCAACCGGAAGAAATGCTCCAAGCAGCAAAAGATTTGGGAGTAAAGAACTTATTCTCTGTGCATTCTGCAAAATTTCCGTTAGCAA
The DNA here is from genome assembly GCA_048267905.1 of Balneola sp. GTDB lineage: Bacteria > Bacteroidota > Rhodothermia > Balneolales > Balneolaceae > Balneola. Next base: position 121,648 of record JBLWWM010000011.1, on the reverse strand, counting down.
ATCACCCTTGGGACGAACCACTAAAACGTATTAGTGCACTCACTGCAAAAACCGATATTAGGCTGATAACTCCAATTATTGGAGAGTACGTATTCCTAAAAGACTCCACACAACAGTTTACCAACTGGTGGGAAGGCATCGAGTGAGGGTTTATGCTTAATTGTGATGCCATATAGTTCGTTGATTGGTTTATACCTCTAAAAATCTCGGTCATTCTGAGGATACTTCCGAAGAACCTTCACAAACTAGTTCAAAGACTATGCTTACACAACGAACACCCTCCGCTTTTTGGGAGTACCCAAAAACCACCTCCCTCTATGGAGGACTTTTTCGACACAAGAAATAGTGCACAGATAAAATCTAAAACCTAGCTAGAAATTCTCCCCTTGAGGGGAGCTAATCATCCAAATAGTTCTTTGGATGATTAGAGGGGTGTTTGTAGTGTTGAGGACTTCCTCTCGTCCCGTAGCTCTGTTGCGGAATGCCACATGGTAGCTCCTGCTTCCTGTTGAAATAAAAGATGTTCTACTAGCTTTCTTCCTCTAAGTATGATTTAACCTCTTCCTTTCTTTGGTAGAAAAATATAACGAGTGGAATTACCAAGCCACTGATTGCTCTAAGCAAATAACCGGGATTTGTTAATCCATCATAGCCGATGCTAACCAATGAAATGAATTGTGAGATCGTGCCTAAAAAAAGGAGTATGATTACAAAAAACAGAACATTTCTGACTTTAGGCAATGGTTTAATAACACCTATTGCGATGTAGATATACAAAGGAACCAAAAGTAGCGAGAGATGAACGTATTCTAAGCTAGTAGTTAGGCTGAAGAAATTATCATACACTACATCGAGGATTAACAAGGTTACAAATCCACTTATCGCGAACAAACCTCTGGGTATTCTTTTCTGATTGTCTATGGCCATTGATTCTTCTTTTAAGCCTGCACAGCTTTTAGTGGTGCAATTTCTTTGGTTGGACGGTGAGAAGATAAATCATGTAACGACTGTAGGTTCAACCAAAATTCTGGGGAAGTATTGAGCGCTTTGGACAAGAGCCACGCGGTATCAGATGAAACTCCTCGCTTACCTCTTATAATTTCATTGACTCGCTGAATGGGAATACCTAGATGATCTGCTAATTCTTTCTGAGTTAGCCCCATCGGTTCAAGATATTCTTTCAGTAAAATCTTACCCGGATGTGTACTTATTCTATTTTCTGGAATCATGAGTTCACCTTATTTAATGATAATCTATTATAGCTACATCGAAAGCACTTGAATCTTGCCACCGAAAGACTACTCTCCATTGTGAATTTATTCGAATGCTATAAAAACCTTTGAACCCTCCATGCAAAGCTTCTAATCTGTTACCTGGTGGAGATTTTAAATCATCTAAAGAAGAAGCCGCATTCAGGATATCCAATTTATAGATTGCTGAATCAAGAATTTGAGTAGGAAGTTTTCGAACTTTACTACTTGAAATTCCATGAAACAGATCTGAAGTCGACTTATCTGCAAATGATTTAATCATTTTTTAAGTTAATGGATTAACGGTATCCATGCAATGAAATTATCTGAAGCCATACAACCCTTCTACTTCCCAACTGGTTGTAAATTAGTTATGTAGTATGGGCATGTTAAGCGAGGCTCATTAACAGGTTTAAATAACTCTGACAATTCTCCACTTATTTCTTTGTTAAGTTGAATAACAATGGTGGCTGGTATTACAACTTGATAGGCAGTTCCGCTAGGGGTTGAACAGCTCGACCGATGCTCTTTATACCAAGCGGACTTAATGGAAATGTTTTTTGATGATTCCGTATTAAGAAGCTTAGTTACTTCCTCAATTGAAGAAATTTCTAACCCAGACTCTTCAGAGGCTTGATAATATATCCCAGTTTCCCACAGATCATTTTAATCTCTTCGATAGTAACAACTTTGAAGCCATTAACTATTTCTTGCTCATCATTTGATAAAAACAAACTACAACCAAACACTAGAGCAGTAAAAAGAACAACGATGAAGTAACGCATAATAACCACTGTTTAATATTGATTTAAGATGCCAAAGTAATTTCAAACAAACAATATTGTGCGCAAGCATTGGAAGCTGGAGCTTCTAGACTGCATTACGAACGAAGACGTTCGTAACGAGTGGAACTGTAAATCCACTTATCGCGAACAAACCTCTGGGTATTCTTTTCAGATTATCTATGGTCATTGATTGGTTATTAGGGTTGCTTTCTTTGTAAATGAAACATTAATAATTTAGGAAAAAAGTATTCTCATTTACCAAAGCCATTCTCCTTCAAATTGCTAAATGGATGACTAAGCTTTTTCAACATTTCGGAACTAAGCTTTTTCGCTTTCTTGATTTTACTACTATTTACTATAGAACATAAGTCATCAATTTCTTTTTCTGTCATCTTAAACGATGGATTTATTATATAGCATTGCTTTGCACCACAATGCTCTAAAGAGTCTGCAAGCATTTTACTTTCCACATCGGTAAGACCACCTTCAGGATAATAACCAAGTTCTAAAATTATACAATTCACTGATTTCCACCAGCCAAAACGATGTTGTTTCATCAAAAATCTGATAAACCCTTCCGTTATCCCAAATTGGGGATATACTAACCTTGGATGGTTAAACGGATTAACCCTTTTTGTAAGCCCTTTGCGTTGCACTAGCTTTAAATCAATATTGTGTGTTTCTATTGATGAAATACCAACAATTTGATACTCTTTATCTGCATTGACCTCGAATGTGGTTGAGCAACGAATCCAAGATTCATTTTCGAAAGTCCGAACATATATACGTTCCTTATCAACTTTAATGTAGAACGAAACATGGAAAAAAGAATTAAACCGTGATCTAAAATTATTAACTATCATAAGTTTTGGAAGTACTGATACAGCTTAATGTTCAGCAGATTGAATTTTTTTAACAAGCCAAACTAATCCATTCGAAACAAAAGAGCTACTAAAAATCCTAAAACCGCCCATTCATAAGTGATACCTGAACTATTGGGCGTTTAATTAATGGAGCATAGCCCACATAAACCCCAAACCTTCTAGCTGGACTATTGATATTAGCATTGTCTCTAAAAATTACAAATCCCCTAGCTCCAAACGAGTTTAGATTTTTACGCTCAATACTGATAAACCCGTCTTGGGAATCGAATGAATAAGCTGTACTCTGATATCCTATTCCTAATGCGGCTCCAAACTTAGAGTTATTAAATGTTCGATGCTGTAGATACAACTGCGTATGCATAGGTGTAGAAATGGCCGCAGTGAAATAATTTCGTCCCCATAGTTTCACAGTCGCATCCGCACCTGTAACCAAAACCCCAACAGTTCCTGAAAATGCAAAGCGCCCTTCACCATCATAGTTAACAAGATAAGCTCCTCCACTTAACCCATATCTATTATATGTAAATCTCTCGTAATCATAATCAGGACCTCTTTCAGAGTGTTCATTCTCTGCAAATGTTACCGCTGGACTCTTGGTAGGAGAATATGTACTTACAAACCCATACTCATTTGAGCTTTCATGATTCGGGTTTGTAACTTTGTTATAGAACATTAGATTTTCACTAACAGGTGCATGGGTGGCACATCCTTCGAAAAGAAATATGGCAGACAGTACCAAAGTTATAAGCAAAAGTCGAGATAACATTCTTAAACTATTTAAGTGATTTAAAAGAAACCAGACAACAACGATATCTGAATTATTGGGCGATTGATCTCTGATATATAGCCTATATAAGTTCCAATACGTAAAACACCACTTGTGTCAGGATGATCTCTAATGATCAAGTAACTTCGGATTCCAACCGAACTAAAAGTTCTAGAAGGTGTAGCGAATCCATTCGACCTATAAGAGAACGAATTCTGTTGATAACCTACTCCTAGCGAAAGTGCTACATACGGGCTGTTCAAAGTTCTGTGCTGCAGATAAAACTGTAAATGACCTGGAGTAGAGACACCCGCTGTAAAGTAATTACGTCCCCACAACTTCGCGGTAGCATCTAATCCCACAACTAAAGCTCCAAGGGTTCCCGAAAATGCATAGCGCCCGGCAGTATCATAATTTGCATAATAAAATCCGTAGCTTAGTCCCCTCAAGTTATATGGCTTCCCAACAGTCTCATATTCTGATTCTTGGCTTTCTATCTCTCCAACTCGCTCAACAGTAGATGTTGTAGGTGAGTAACTACCTGTAAACCCAAATCCATTATTACTTTCATGAGTTGGGTTTGTTGTTTTGTCGTGGAACATTACGGTTTCGCTCATAGGAGAGTGAATAACACATCCTTCGAAAAGGAAAATGCCTGCCAGTAAGATAGCAACAAAGCAAAGGCGGGATTTCATTTTAGAGTTTCATTAAGAGCTAAATAACGCTTACCTAAGACTTATTTAAATAAGCCTAATTAATGGGTTAGAAACAAGAAGGGTTTGATGATTCTTCTCTCTTTTTGGATTATTTGTAGGATAATCTGTTAGAGGGGAAATCTTACAAAAATAGATGAGCGAGATAATATTTCTGAAGATCCATCGGAAGTATCCTCTGGATGACGTTTTTCCTCATATTTAACCTAGATTGCTTAAAAATCCTACCACCCAAATCTACATTTAGAATTATAATTATTGGCGGAGAAAGAGCATACAATCTTATCCATCAGCTTCGGCGTGTGGGAAGTTGGAGCTTCCAGACTGCATTACGAACCAAGATGGTTGTAAAAGGTAGACCTTACGATATTCTCTACTGAATTTCGAGCTTTACTTTTTTCCCTAATGCTTTTGCATATTTGGCCAGCGTAGAAAGTTTAATGTCTTCGGCATGATTCTCCATTCTAGAAATCACCGATTTAGTTGTATTAAGCTTTTCAGCAATATCCGATTGCGTAGCTCCTATTTCTTCGCGAGACTGACGAAGAATTACTCCAATCTTAAAATTTAGATATCCTTCCTCAAAATTATCAGCGAACTCAGGACTTTCCGCTTTTTTATTATCAATAAAAATTTCTAAATCATCTTTAGCCATTGCTCTTTCTCCGGTAATAATCATGTTTACGCTTCTCGGCTGTTTCAATTTCTTGTTTGGGAACTTTGTTTGTTTTCTTAGCAAAGCCACTGGTTAATACAACCATATCTTGACCGTCAAAAAAACCCAACAGCCGAAAAGTGTTGTTCCCGAGTGTTGCCCGAACCTCCCAAATATCATCTGTACTTATTAGCTTTTTCAGATATTGAGTTGGAACTTGTTCTAAATCTCGAATAACGCGTAAAGTCCACGCAACTTTTCGTGATTGTTTGTCGGGAAGACTTTGTAGGAAATCTTCCACTGGGCAACTTCCTGTTTCAGTTCTGTAAAACTTAATAACCCGCATAGACCAAAGTTAGCACATTTGCGAACATTTCCAAATATGATTTAAGAAAAGTGGAGTAATTCATAGCTACTCGAGTTCCGTTCCATAATCATTTCATATACTTTCTAATCAGAAATTCTGTGCAGTCCTTACTTTGTCATCATTCACAGCCAACAGTAGTAGGAACTTCCAGACTGCATTACGAACGAAGACGGTTGTAATGAGAGAACCTAATGATATTCGCAATAAGAGAAAGTGTTAGGATTCATTATTCTCTATTATATACAATCGTGTCAATTCAAGTACTTTGTTCCAAAATTTAACCGACCAAATCAAGTAATCTATCCCATTTTGATACATCTCAATTTTATTAGGAGAATAGTTAATTCCACCTTTACCATCTTCTTTTAAAGTAGCGAAATGAAAAGGTAACATTTCGATAGAACCATGAGAAGTGGGGTGAAGCACATGCTTGATTTGAGTTGACAACCAATTAGTTTCTTGTTGACTAATGGGCAAACATTTTCTAAGGAATCCCACGTATGGCTTCAAAAGTGATCCACCTTTAATAATTGGGTCAACTCTTTGATAAGTGCTCCCCACCTTTTTAAAGCTAGATTTGTATAAATCCCAAAAATCAACATTTGAATTTTCAGAGAGCTTTTTCATAAGATCATATTTCTTAGATGAAAAATTCGCCAAAAGAACTTTTTTAGGAATACTAACAAATATCACTGTAGCAACAAATTCATGAACAAGCCGACATTGTCTAAAAACAGCTGGGACATTACCAATTGTCAATAGATGATATGCCGTTTCAATTTCACAGGATGCATTAAGAAGGCAAATTGTTATATTTTTTTTGTTTTTTTCTGAGTTTATAACGCTATTTATACTTGACTCATCATCCTGCATATGAAAAAGAAAATCAGCAATACTTTGGGATAATTCATTAATTTTATCATAAGTAACGGCTTCTTCAATTTGTTTAATCCTCTTATCAATTGATAGAAAACCTTTTTCAATTATCTCTGGTTTGTTAAGATACTTTCTCATTTTGTTAGCTAGAATTAGATATCACAAATTACTAACCAGACAAGCTTGCCCAGCTAAATCCACCTCCAATATATTCTTAAATCATAATAAACCAAACACCTACAAAGGGTCTGTTCTGTAGGTGTTTTATGAGTTTATTTCGGATATCGAATGGCTTCTACCATTTCTTGAACATCTTCAGGCGGTTCAGGAAATAACATGCTTACTGCAAATGCTACGACCAAGTTCACACCCATCCCCAAGGTTCCAATTCCCTCTGGCGAAATTCCAAACCACCAGAATTCTGGCGTATTGTATTCTGGGAAAGCTAGCTTAAAGAAGCCGATGTAGGCTAGTGTAAAAAGGAGCCCAGCAATCATTCCAGAAATAGCGCCTTCACGATTCATCTTCTTAGAAAAGATGCCCAACACAATGGCTGGGAAGAATGAAGCTGCTGCCAAACCAAAAGCTATCGCTACCACTTCCGCTACAAAGCCCGGGGGATTTATTCCAAAATACCCTGCTACAACCACAGCCACACCAGCCGCAATTCGTGCATACAGTAATTCGGCTTTATCGGAAATTCCAGGGTTCAGCTGTTTCTTAATTAAATCATGGGAAACGGAAGTCGAGATAACCAATAACAATCCCGCTGCCGTAGAAAGCGCTGCTGCAAGTCCACCTGCTGCCACTAAAGCCGCTACCCAATTGGGTAAACCTGCAATTTCAGGATTGGCAAGTACCATTATATCACGATCTACAAAAAGCTCGTTGGTATTTGCCGTGGCCGCATTATTGACGAGCACTTCGCCATGCTCACCACGTACAATTTCCCCATTCAAACGTTTTATATCGGGTGAGCCATCTATTGCATTTCCTGGCCCGTACGTAATAAGGCCATCTTCGTTTTTATCAACCCACGTTAACAGCGCCGTTTCTTCCCACGTTGCAAACCATTCAGGCAATTCTGCATAGGTTTTCTCGCTTACCGTTTCAATCAAATTGATACGTGCAAATACCGCAATTGCTGGTGCTGTTGTGTACAAAATCGCGATAAAGATAAGTGCGTAGCCTACCGAAATTCGTGCATCTTTTACTTTCGGAACGGTGAAAAAACGAACAATTACGTGGGGAAGTCCTGCCGTACCAACCATAAGAGCTACGGTTATAAAAAAGACATCCTGCATACTTTTTGTCCCACTGGTGTAAGCAGCGAATCCTAGTTCTGTATGAAGTTGATCTAGTTTATCTAACAAAAAGCTTCCAGATCCATCACTTAGAGTTCCTCCAAATCCTAGTTGGGGAACCACATTTCCTGTTAATTGTATAGATATAAAAATGGCAGGAACCATGAAGGCGAAAATCAAAATACAATATTGGGCTACTTGTGTATAGGTAATCCCTTTCATTCCACCGAGAACTGCGTAAAAGAACACAATGGTCATTCCAATAATCACGCCCCAGAAGATATCCACTTCTAGAAACTTAGAGAACACAAGGCCAACGCCACGCATTTGTCCAGCTACATAAGTGAAGGAAACTATCAAAGCACAGATTACCGCAATAGTTCTTGCAAATTGGGAGTAATAGCGATCACCAATAAAATCGGGAATCGTAAACTTTCCGAATTTTCGTAAATAAGGTGCCAACAGTAAAGCCAATAATACATAGCCACCTGTCCAGCCCATCAAATAAACGGCACCATCATATCCCATAAAAGAGATGAGACCAGCCATAGACAAAAATGAAGCCGCCGACATCCAATCTGCCGCCGTTGCCATTCCATTTACTAACGGATTTACAGCGCCTTCGGCTACATAAAACTCGCTAGTGGTTCCAGCTCTCGACCAAATCGCAATCCCGAAGTAGATTGCAAAAGTGATTCCTACAATGATATACGTCCACTCTTGTACACCCATTATGTTTCCTCCTCACTAACACCGAATTTCTTATCTAGCCGATTCATCAAGTACACGTAGGCAAAAATTATGAGCACAAACACATAGATTGATCCTTGTTGAGCAAACCAAAACCCAAGTTTAAAGCCACCCATTTTAAAATTATTAAGCCATGGTGCTAGCAAAATTCCAAATCCATAAGAAACTGTGAACCAGATACTTAACAAAACAGTTAGGTATCGCAAGTTCATCTTCCAATACCCTTTATAATCCTTTTCTTCCATAAACCTCCTTTTTTTTATCGTAAAGAGTATGCGTTTTTTGAATGATTGATACAAGTTGTAAATCGTTTCTATTTATAGATTCATTTTCCTATATACAGCCTCGGCCTTAGCATAGTGAGACTTTCGATATTGATATCGAGGCATTTTCATTCAATTTTTATCTAACTACGTTTTATGCGATTATCTAAAATAATTGCCTCAATGGCTTTTTTCTGCTTATTTATCACTTTCTGTTCATCAACTTTTGCACAGGATAGTAACCCACCAACAAATGAGTTTACCGCCGTTTTTACAGATAAGGCTCCTCGCATAGATGGCTATTTAGATGATGAAATCTGGAGTACGATCTCTCCAATTACCACTTTTACACAAGTTTGGCCAAATGATGGATTGCCTGCTACCGAGAAAACGGAAGTGCGCATTGCTTACGATCGCGATTATCTTTACTTCGCTTTTAAATTTCATGACAAAAACCCTGAATTGATTCGTGCTAAAAATCTGGAACGTGGAGGGCGAAATGACCGCGATGATAATGCCTACATAGCGCTGGATACTTATTTGGATGGTCGTAATGCCTACCTTTTTGAAATGAATGCACTAGGCACCCAGGATGACGCTACTATTACCGACGAAGGTCTAACTGTTGAGGATTTTTCGTGGGATGCCGTTTTTACCAGCGAAACGGTTATTGATAACGAAGGCTGGTCGATGGAGGTTTCTATTCCTTTCCGCCAACTTCGCTTTCCAGAAGGCGATGAATTGGAATTTGGGTTGATGCTATCTCGAACGATTAACCGAAAAAACGAACGGGTACTGTGGCCTGCTATTGGTTTGGAATACGGAAATTTTGGAGCTTTGGCTGCGGTATCTCAATATGGAAGATTGAAAGGGTTAAAAAACATCCGCCGTGGAAAGAATATAGAAATTAAGCCTTATGTAATTACTGGAGCTCAAGAAGTTCGTCCTGACCGCACCAATGAAGCTACTAACATTGACTATACCAAAGATTTTGGGCTCGATCTTAAATACGGAATCTCGTCGAATCTCACGCTAGATATGACCATAAATACTGATTTCGCACAAGTTGAATCCGATAATGTGCAACTTAACCTTTCTAGATTTAGCCTATTCTTTCCAGAGAAAAGAGAGTTTTTCTTAGAACGGTCTGGATTGTTTGGCCATGGCAACCTTCGTTCAACCCAAACCTTCTTTTCAAGAAGAATTGGACTATCTAACGAGATTCTAGCTGGTGCTCGTATGACGGGACAAATTGGTCGTTTTTCGGTAGGCGCTCTGAACATCGAAACAGGTAATGAGATGTCAGATTTTTTAGGTAGCAATTCAGCAAATAACACCGTTGCTCGAGTAAGAACCAAAATACTTTCTAGGGCAACCGTTGGTGGAATATTCACAAATCTGGAACAGGCTAATTCGTATAACCGAGCTTTAGGTGTTGATGGACAATACCGTTTTGGTAGCGCCAGCCAGTTTAACGCGTGGTTTACTAACGTGTGGGATAGCAATCGCTTGATGAATGATGCTGCTGGGCACGCTTCCCTTCGCTTACAGAATGATCTTTATTCTGGGCAGTTCTCGTATACAAATATTGGCAAGAATTATAATCCTGCATTGGGCTTTGTTCGTCGAACTGATATGAGAGAATATTATACGCGAGCGAGCTATTCTCCAAAAGTTAATTGGGAAACTCTTCCGTCAATAAACCGGCTTAGCTTTGCAGGATTGTACGATTACATAGAAGGCCAAAATGGTAAGAAACAATCTTCATCCATTGAGTTTGAAACGTCTATAGAATTTAGACGTCGAGATAATATCAGTTTTGAGATAGACCAGCAATTTGAACGTTTGGATGTTCCTTTTGCCATTCGTCCAACGGCCATTATCCCAGCTGGTGATTATACATTTTCTACTTTTGGTATAAGTGGCCAAACAGATTCTAGTCGACGTTTATTCGGAAATGCTCGTTTCTCAACTGGGGAATTTTTTCATGGTAATAGAACCGATTTTGGTGGTGGGTTTGGATTCCGACAATCTCAACATCTTACACTTGAAGGAAGCGTAAATCATTCTGTAGTTGATTTACCAATAGCCAATGGTGAGTTTGATGCTACAACTGTCTCTTTCTCTGTTCTGGGAGCATTGAATCGCAAGCTTTTTGCAAGGACTCTCATCCAGTACGATAATTTTTCAAGAGATCTACAAGCTAACTTTCGAGTAGATTGGATTCATACTCCAGGAAGTGATTTGTTTTTTGTGTACAATACCTCTCATCACTTTATTGAAGCTAACGAGAATGTTTTCGATCCACGACGAAACTCAATCATGAATAACCAAGTAGCCATCTTAAAGCTTACTTATTTAATTCTACTTTAGATCTTAATTTCTTTTTTAGAACGGAAGCCGCTCTGGTGTAACCTCTTTCATATCCATTGATATGACATAACATTTTACTGTCTTGGGAACAAAGTTTAGAAACATTACTTAATTATTGATTACTTCTAACTTATTCTCTAGATATGAAATCAATATTATATGTATTAATCGCTTTCTCATTTATCTTCATAAATTGCGCTACAACAGACCCTAATGGGTTTTCCTCCTATAGAGCTAGCTATTCGGATACTGATCCAGTTTTAGCAAAATCACTTTTTGCTTCTGATCATGCCATCATCTCTCAAGCTGCCATCGACACCATTCTTTCAAGTAAGATTATCATTCCCGAAAACGCTAAGCTGGCCCTGATAAAATTTTCAGGCTCTAGAGCTTCCGGATACGGTTATGGATATTGGAGATCTGAGTCTTACATAAAATTGCAACAATCCTACATAGATACTTTGACTTCTAAAATTTCAAGTTCTAGTAAAATTAGTTCCATTTCAGTACTCCCATCCCTTTTAACACCTCAAAACCCAACCATTCCTATATTAAGAGAAGCTTCAGTTCGCCTTCAATCTCCACTCTTAGTTATTTATAGAATCAACAGTGACATCTACGAAGAATACAGAGTATTTCGAGCAAATAAATCAAAAGCTTATGCCACAATTGAAATTGTTTTACTGGATGTTAGAACGGGGGTAATCCCATTCACTGCCTTAGCTACAAGAGAGTTTCAATCTTCCAAAAACGAGAATGATACAAACGATCAAGACCTACTCCGAAGAACAGAACAAGAAGCGGTAAACCGAGCTTTAGAAGTAGCCGCAAATGAGCTTATTGATTTCTTAAATAGTAACTGATTTTATACCCCTCTAATAACAGCTCTGATTGTTAGGTTTTTTCTTTGGGAGTTAAGCTGTATCTCAATTCAAATTATTTAATTCTATTTTAGCTCTTAATTTCTTCTTTAGAACGGAAGCCGCTCTGGTGTAACCTCCCTCCGAGCCATCTACAAAATGGATGTGGTTTGATTTGCGATCTTGAACATAACACGACATTATACTCTCTTTGCAAACCGCTAATCCATATTGAATTACTCCCTCACTTTCTAGACCATTAAGCTCCTTTTCTAGCGCTATTCTATTTTCCTCAGTCCCCGTTATAACGGTGTTAATTCTACCATCCATAACTAAAGTATCGGTGTGTTCTACTAGACTTTCCAAATAACTTCTACCGTCTTCTTTAAAGATCAAATACATTTTACCAATTAGATAATCAAACACACTCTTTATCATTTTCCAAAAGCTTGAAGCTCCAAATTTAATCTGGTTCTCTGCTCTAAATCTTGGCAGACTAGCGAGTAACTTTAGCCCTTTTACAGAAATCGGCCTACGAGTATTGAAGCTGCCATAAATATGTTCAATAGTTTCCAACACTTCTTTATAAACCTTTGCCTGTTTTTTTGAGTTAACAGCCTTCACCAAAATACAAACCACTTCCTGTAAAGCTTTTGGTGGCTTTACCGAGTCCCACCTGCACTCCATTCCTACTAAATTTAGCGTATCCGTTTCCTTATCTTGCCCACGTACGCGAAACGCTTTTTCTTTGATGAGTTTATCAGCGAAATCTAACCCTTCACCTAACACAACTGGAATTACGTAACGCCGATTGAGTTTCGATTTTGCAATAGTGATGCTCTTACCTTGCTCATAGATTTCTGAAACAGAAACATCTTCTACCCTTAAATCTAAACCGAAAAACTGTTTTACATTTCTCTGATGAATACTGAGAGCTATTAAAACTTGTTCCTTTATGCTATTTGGAAGAATTAGAGTAGCACCATCTCCACCAAAAAAGAAAGGGAAGCTAATGTTATGCTCTTTAGCAACATTTAGAGCCGAAATAATACTAGCTGTCGCAGCCAAGTTAATCGCTTGATGCATCCCATTTTGGATAGCTTCAGTAGATTGTTTTATATCTGTAATTACGACATGCCAATCTACAGGAATTGTTTTGAATCGAGTTTCATCTCCCAATAAATCTATTACTCTGCCAGAAAATACCGGGAGTTCTTTATAAAAGTGATTAGAAGAAATTTGGGACATTTAGCCTCTTTATTGGTTTTGTGACAACTCCATTTAGTAAAGTACTCTAAACAAAATTTTTCTCCACTTAATTCTAGCTAATTTGAAAATTTAAAGACTCCAATTTTCAAAGATATAAATTAGGTCGAATGGGTTTTGGATTGCTTAATAATACCTTTAAACCTTGTTGGGGTATATAATTCGATATCAGATTCTGACTACTAAAATATCTCGGCCATTTCTGTAGATGTTAGAAAATTCGTTCATAAAAAATGTTTTTTGATTGCTCACAAAGTAACTATAGTCTTTTAAGCCCTAGATTGTCAATGTGCCACCAAACCACATCGACGTTTAGAACTATTGGCGGAGGAAGAACGTAAAGGAATCGACGCCTCCGGCGGGAGCAATTATTCCACATAGGCTCGGGCTTGAATGTGGCAAAAGGCGAACGTGGACCTTTGGAATAATTAAGTCGATGAAATGGAGTTCGTGCCAATAATTCTTGTCGAGAGTTTTTGGTACTTTTGTCGGAACAAAAGTACAACCCTCAACGAGATGAATGTATGAGTGGCGCGGAAAAATATGACGGTAAGGTCAGCTATCACCTCCAAACAAAAAAATGATTTGAAGATCCTTCGGAAGTATCCTCAGGACGACTGAGCGTTGTTTGGTTTATTAGAACTGTCAACAAATTAGCTAACTTCTATAGACCTGAACTAGTTCTATAGATTTCTGAGATTAACAAACTTCGACTTCAAATAAAAAACCCTAACTAGCATTCAGCTAATTAGGGTTTATCCTGTTTTCCATGAAAGAGTTATTCTACGAGCAACCAGAGGTTGAACCGCAGGTAATACATTTTGAACATGTACCATTGCGAACCATCGTCATGCTTCCGCACTCAGGACAAGCTTCACCAGTGTAACCTAGTTGTTTAGCTTTGTCGTAATCCGATTCGTAGCTCGAAGTTGCTTGAGTTTGCGTTGCTGTAGTAGCAGAAACTGTTTTTTCAACAGGTGTAGGAGTAACAGATACAACTTTCGTCGTTTCTACAACCTCGCCACCTGGAGTTGGGCGCATTTCTCGAGTCGTAATTTGATCAGGAGATACATGAGCTAAATCTTCACGCCCCATGTAGGCTACTGCAAGTTCACGGAAGATATAATCAATTACAGAAGTCGTCATTTTTACATGAGGATTTCCTGTAACCATTCCACTAGGTTCGAACTTAGTGAATACAAAAGCATCCACAAACTCTTCGAGTGGTACACCATGCTGTAAACCAAGAGAAATAGATATTGCGAAACAGTTCAGCAAGCTTCTAAAAGCAGCACCTTCTCTGTGCATATCAATAAATATCTCACCAATCTGACCGTTTTCGTATTCGCCAGTTCTTAGGTAAACACTTTGCCCACCAATTTTCACTTTCTGAGTATAGCCTTCACGACGGAATGGTAAGCGTTGGCGACGTGCAACATATTTATGAATAATACGCTCTGCAACTTCAACCACTTTATCTTGTGCTACTGCTGTTGGAACATCTAACTCTTCTTCTTCCTCAAGCTCTTCAAACACATCTGCCATACTATTTAGTGGCTGGCTTAACTTCGATCCGTCACGATATAGCGCATTTGCTTTTAACATCATCTCCCATGAAAGCATATACGCTTTTTTCATGTCTTCGATAGACGCTTCGTTTGGTAAGTTGATGGTTTTTGAAATTGCACCAGACAAGAAAGGTTGAGCTGCGGCCATCATTCCAATATGCCCTTCAGCCGAGATATAACGCGTTCCAGTTCTACCACATTTGTTTGCACAATCGAATACCGATAAATGCTCATCTTTTAAGAATGGAGCACCTTCAACAGTCATAGTTCCACAAACATAATCATTAGCTTCTTGAATTTGCTCACGAGTAAAACCAAGGAATCGAAGCATATCAAAAGTGAAGTCTGATAATTGCTCATCCGTAATGCCAAGAACATCTTTACAGAAATCCTCGCCAAGTGTCCACTGATTGAACGCAAACTTAATATCGAAACTTGCTGGTAAAGCAGCTTCAATCGCTTTTAATTTATCGTCTGTAAAGCCTTTTTCTTTTAAAGTCTCTGGGTTTATGTGTGGACAGCCTTCCAAATTACCTGAACCTTTTGCATAATCGATAATTGCTTTAGACTCTTTAGGACTGTAGCCCAAAGTTTTCAATGCAAGAGGAACACTTTGATTAATGATTTTGAAATATCCACCGCCAGCAAGCTTCTTGAATTTCACTAACGCAAAATCAGGCTCAATTCCAGTAGTATCGCAATCCATAACCAAGCCGATAGTACCTGTTGGTGCAAGTACTGTAACTTGAGCGTTCCTGTAACCGTGCTTTTCACCAAGTTCAACGGCTTTATCAGCGTTTTCTTTGGCTGCTTTTAATAAGTAATCTGGGCAGATAGAAGCATCAATACCAACTGGTTTTACAGTAAGTCCTTCATATTCCGAAGGATCAGCATTGTAAGCAGCTTTACGATGATTATTCATCACACGAAGCATATGCTCTTTATTGCGTTCATAGCCTTCAAAAGTTCCTAATTCCGCGGCCATTTCCGCGCTTGTAGCATACGATTGCATGTGCATTATTGCAGTAATTGCACCCGTAATGGCCATACTTTCTTTACTGTCGTACGCAATACCTTGCACCATTAAAGCTGCGCCAATGTTAGCATAACCAAGGCCGAGTGTTCTAAATACATAAGATAACTCAGCAATTTCTTTAGAAGGAAATTGTGCCATAAGCACAGAGATCTCGAGAACTACGGTCCAAATTCTAGAAGCAAATCGTAACGATTCTACATCAAAGGTCGTGCAGCTTTCATCTGTGAAGAATTTCATCAAATTCATGGAAGCCAAATTACATGCCGTATTATCTAGAAACATGTACTCTGAACAAGGATTACTTGCTTTGATTTCGCCGTCTTCTGGGCAAGTATGCCATTCATTAATCGTATCGTGGTATTGAGTTCCAGGATCAGCTGAAGCCCAAGCTGCGTATGCAATTTGGTCCCAAAGTTCATTGGCATCCATTGTTTTGCAAGGAACTGGTTCTCGGCCTTCCTTTTTAGCTTTCGACTTCTCAACTCTCCAATACAGGTTCCATTGTCCGTCATCTTTTACGGCTTTCATAAATGAATTCGGAACTCGAACAGAGTTGTTTGAGTTTTGCCCAGCTACTGTTGCATATGCTTCAGAATTCCAATCAGTATCATAAGCATCAAATTCAATGTCAGTAACACCTTGAGATGCAAGCTGGATTACACGTTCAATATAGTTAAGAGGAACATGGTCACGTTTAGCTTGACGTATAACTTTACCAAGTTTTTTATTCTTTAATGGATCTCTGCTTACAGCACCATTAAAAGTTCTACCTTCTACTTCCACTGGGGTATGGCAAAGGCGTATAATGTCTTTAAGATGTTTTTGGGAAATTTTAGATCCAGAAACTAAGGCCGCTACCTTTTGCTCTTCTTTAACTTTCCAGCCAATGTATTCCTCAATATCTGGATGGTCCAAGTCTAAGGTTACCATTTTAGCAGCACGGCGAGTAGTTCCACCAGACTTAATTGCACCCGCTGCTCTATCACCGATTTTCAAGAAACTCATTAAACCAGAAGATCTACCACCACCGCTCAATGGCTCATCGGCTCCACGAATATTTGAGAAATTACTACCAGTTCCTGAACCGTATTTGAATAATCTAGCTTCACGAATCCATAAGTCCATGATTCCGCCTTCGTTCACTAAATCATCGCCAACACTTTGAATAAAACAAGCATGTGGCTGTGGGTGCGTATACGAATCCTTAGACTTTGTAAGTTTACCTGTGTTTGGATCCATGTAATAATGACCTTGTGCAGGACCATTAATTCCATATGCCCAATTCAAACCCGTGTTAAACCATTGAGGGCTGTTTGGAGCTGCCATTTGATTTGCAAGCATAAAACAAAGTTCATCATAAAACACTTTCGCATCTGCTTCTGAATCAAAATAATCGTGCTTCCACCCCCAATAAGTCCAGCAACCAGCAAGCCGGCTAAATACCTGACGACTATCTATTTCATGG
Source organism: Balneola sp. (assembly GCA_048267905.1). Taxonomy (GTDB): domain Bacteria; phylum Bacteroidota; class Rhodothermia; order Balneolales; family Balneolaceae; genus Balneola. The sequence continues at coordinate 104,467 of JBLWWM010000011.1, read as the reverse complement.
GTAAAACGCTCGTTTTCTTCCAAACCTTTCAGAACCTTATCGTCTGCTTCGGAACGCTGTAGCCACTTAGGGACACCTTTTTCCGCCACTTTTTTCAATCCCGCGGGAACACCAGCTTTTCTGAAGTATTTCTGAGCTATAATATCTGTAGCTACTTGAGACCAGCTATTAGGCACCAAAACGTTTTCCATATGGAATACCTTGGAACCATCTGGGTTCTTTATCTCAGAAGTTCGAGATTCAAATTTCATTGATTCGAATGGTGTTTCCCATTCAGACTTAGTGTAGAAGCGAGTAAATTTCATTAGCGGACCGTTGTTAGTATTCAATCTTGGGGTAGTAGTTTTTCGAACCCAAAATCAGGAGTATAATCTCCTTGAAGTGCAAACAAATATATAAGAGGTATCGCGAGCGGGCAAGTTAAATATCAATTACTTTTCCACAATATTACACAATTATCCACACTGTGTTTTCAGTAACCCACCTGAATTATAACATTCATATTATAATACACATTAAAATACATAATTTACTGATCGAAGGCATCCATAAAAGTATCATTTAAACACTTAAAGGGCACTATCCTTACTAAAAGCTTAATCAATATATTTTTAATAATTATCCACAATCGATTTTTTACAAATGTTAGATTTATCTTATTTATATATTTTAAATAAGATTTATTTATCTATTAATTAATTTATTGAAATCATTTTTTTGTTCATTTTATATTACACTTTAACTGCTTCATGTCCTTTCTTATGTAGTTCAGTGCTATTATTTCACTAACCAGCACTCTTTAATACTTAACACCTAGCACCTATTTTTCTTACTTCGAACTACTATTTATAAGGGTCATTTCAATATCCATTATCTTACAAAAACATGTAATTCATGGGCGTGATTTTTCTTTGATTCAATTTTTATATGTGGATAACTCACCCTGGTGAAAAATTTTAATTTCTTAATGTATTACTTCTATAAGAATGGATATTTTGGGGTTATAATAAATTCGGCGGGTTATCATTTCAATTTATTATATTAGACAATCTTAATTTTAATATTTCTATCAACACCCATTGGTTAATTCCTTACATCTACGTCACAATTATATTTTGAACATTTACAGCCGCATCTGCCAATGAGCGACATAAGAATACTTTTTATTGAAGATAATCCTCTAGATGCGGAATTGATGGCTAGACGCATCAAAAAAGATGGTCTAAAAATATCCTATCAGATTGTTGGAGAGTTTGCAGAAATTGACTCCATGGTTAGTCAACATGAAACTGATATCATTATTTGTGACTATAATTTACCGGGTTTTACTGGAGTTGAAGCACTCAATAAAATAAAAAGTATAGACGCAGACATTCCTGTAATTTTAGTTTCAGGCGCTATTCCCGATGAAACAGCGATTGAAGCAGTACTAGCTGGTGCGAAAGATTATGTATTAAAGGATAACCTTATCCGACTTGTACCTGCCATAAAACGTGAATACGATTCCTTAGTTAAGTTAAGAGAAAAACAACACGCTGACTTGTTACTCAACTCATTATTTGAAAGTCAAATTGGAATTCTGATTTCAGATAAAGATAAAGTTATTACTCAAGTGAATGAGTTTTATTGCCAAATGCTTGGATATACTAAAGAGGAGTTTGAAAGCCTACCCTTAGCAAGCATCTTCCCTGAAGAGTCGAGAGGTACTGTTTTACAGCAATATGAAGATTTTATTGATGGAGGAACAAACCAAATTTATGAGATTAAAAACATCACTAAAGATGGCACAGAGCTTAGTGTAATTGCAACTTCAAAAAAAGTTACCACCTTCAACTCTACTTATGTTATCTCTACTGTTCTTGATATAACAGATAGAAAACGTATAGAGAAAGAAGTTCTAACACAGAATGCCCAGTTGACACAATTAACTGAAACAAGAGAAAAACTCTACGCAATCATTGGCCATGACCTCAAAAATGCCTTATTTGGGATTTCTGGCATTCTTGGCTTCATGATAGATGAGGTTGATAGAAATGAGACTACGCTGAATAGTATACAAGAGAAGATGATTCTCCTCCATGCTTCATCCGAAAATGCAACTCGTCTTTTGGATAACCTCTTAGATTGGGTGCAGATACAAGCTGATAACTTACATTTTGAAAAGTCAGAATATAATGTGTCTAACCAAATTTCAGGCATACTAAAACTCTTAAAAGCACAAGCTACTAACAAGCAGATTGAGTTGTTAGGTGAGGTTGGAGACAATATCTTAATACAAGCTGACAAAAACATGCTAGCGACTGTATTCAGGAATCTAATTTCCAATGGTATTAAGTTCACAAACCCTGGTGGCTTTGTTAAAATATCGGTAGAAGAACGAGACAGCGAGCTTATTTTTGCTATTCAAGACAACGGAGTTGGTATTCCACCAAAAGTAGCACAGAATCTATTCGATCCTGCAAATCGCCCTAAAAGAGTCGGAACAAATAGGGAAATGGGCACTGGTTTAGGAATGATCTTAGTTCAAGAAATGATCGATTTCCATGATGGAGTTATAACTTTCACTAGTGTTGAAGATAAGGGTTCTACTTTTATTATCACTTTGCCAAAATAATAACAACTATTATTTTATAAGACTTAGCATTTTGTGAGCAGCATTCTCACCATTCACATCTCCCCTTTTCATAGATATTGCTGTAACTTCTTTTTCCGATGAGCGTCTAATCAAGCGAATGAAAATTTAACGCTTGATAATTCAATCATGAAAAAGAGCCAACTCGGGTATTTATTTGCAGCTTTACTCCTTTCTTTTACAGCTTGCAGCAACCAGACAGAAAACGACAACGAAAATTCAGGCAACGACTCTACCTTAGTCATCCCAGTTGAGGCTGGAGTGGTAAACCGCGGAGATATTTCAGCCTACTACTCTAACACCACCACACTAGAAGCGGAACAAGAAGCACGTGTAGTTGCAAAAGTTCGCGGTGTGATAACAAAGCTTTTAGTGGAAGAAGGCGACTGGGTTAAAGCTGGCCAAAAACTTGCACAAATTGATGATGCTCAATATCGCCTTGAAGCAGAGCGAGCAAAATCTACTTTAGATCGACTCAATAACGATTTCAAAAGAAATAAAGAATTGTTTGAAAGAAAGTTGATCGCAGCTGATGCTTACGAGAACTCTAGATATGAGTATGAGGCCCAAAAATCAGTATATGAACTCGCGCAATTAACTCTCGAATACACTCAGATAAAATCACCAATTAGTGGCGTTATCTCTGAGCGATTGATTAAAGTTGGCAACATGATTGGTACGGACCAACCTGCATTCCAGGTAACCGACTTTGATCCATTACAAGCAATAATTTATATACCCGAACATGAGATGGCGAAGATTCGAAAAAATCAAACTGCTGAGCTAATTGTTGATGCTCTACCAAACCAAACCTTTAAAGGACATGTTGAACGAATTAGCCCCGTTGTAGACGCAACCACTGGGACTTTTAAAGCAACAGTATATGTAGACCAAAAAAATACAATCTTGAAACCAGGAATGTTTGGAAGAATCAAAATTGTATATGATACCCGCTTAAATGCTCAATTAATTCCAAAAGCAGCTGTTATTACCGAAGATCAAACACAATCTGTTTTTGTGATTAAAGATTCGCTTGTGTACAAAAGAGAAGTAAAAACAGGTTATGTAAATGGAAAGAACATTGAGATTATTGATGGTTTAACTGATGGCGATATTGTTGTAACCATTGGCCAAGGTAGTCTACAAGACAGCGTAAAAGTAATCGTTGTTAAAAGCTAAAAAGGTCTTTCTATGAAAATCATTGATTTCTCCATAAAAAGGAAAGTGACCATCTCTATGTTTACGGTCGCTATCCTACTCTTCGGCATTGTGTCTCTAAGCCGCCTTAAAGTAAACCTTTTACCAGATCTTAGTTACCCAACCCTAACAATTCGTACAGAATTTGAAGGCGCAGCTCCTATAGAAATTGAAAACCTTATCTCTAAACCTATTGAAGAAGCGGTAGGTGTTGTTAAAGGAGTGAAACTCGTCCGATCTATTTCGCGTGCAGGTCAATCTGATGTTGTGTTGGAATTCGCATGGGGAACAAGTATGGACATTGCTAATCTTGATGTAATTAGCAAACTAGATGCAATTCAACTTCCTATACAAGCCAAGAAACCCGTTACGCTCCGTTTCGACCCAACCCTTGACCCTATCATTAGATATGCATTGTATTTTGATGAAGAAAGTACTGATAGTACCAAGAATAATGGCACTAATATTGAATATGCCTCTATTCAAGATATTGATAACATAAAGGCCATTACCCAGTTAAAGCAACTTCGAATTATTGCTGAAGAACAGCTTAAAAAAAATCTTGAGTCATCTACAGGTGTAGCTTCTGTAAAAATTAGTGGCGGGCTTGAAGAAGAAATTCAAGTTAACATAGATCAACAGCGATTAGCTTATCTCAATATCCCCATCGAAACGGTTACTCAAATTCTACGGGCAGAGAATGTAAACCTCTCTGGGGGTAGACTTGAAGAAGGAACTCAGCAATATCTGGTTCGCACATTAAACGAATTTTTAAGTGTGGAGCAGATAAGAAACGTAGTTGTTGCCCGACAGAACGATAACACCATCTTTTTGAAAGATGTAGCCACCGTAGAACAAGCTTATAAAGAACGCGAAGCTATTACCCGCCTTGATGGAAAGGAAGCTGTAGAAATTGCCATCTACAAGGAAGGTGACGCCAATACTGTTGCTGTTGCTGATATGGTGAAAGAACGCATTGAGAATATTAGAAATGTTCTTCCAAAAAAAATAAAGCTTGGCAAAGTATATGATCAATCCATATTCATTTCTTCTGCGGTAAATGAAGTAATGGTTTCTGGAATAATCGGTGGGATTTTAGCCATCTTTGTATTGTATTTCTTTCTCCGAAATTTTTGGGCAACACTCATAATTTCTGTTTCAATTCCCGTTTCAATTATCGCCACATTCAATTTAATGTATGGTAATGATATCACTCTAAACATTATGTCTTTAGGTGGAATTGCCCTCGGAATTGGTATGTTGGTGGATAATTCTATCGTTGTACTCGAAAATATTGCTCGTCACAAGGCTATGGGTAAAACAGCCTTGCAAGCCGCCAACGATGGAGCTGGTGAAGTGGGAACAGCGGTAATTGCTTCAACCCTAACAACTGTAGCGGTTTTCTTTCCCTTAGTTTTTGTGGATGGAATTGCTGGCCAACTTTTTAGAGACCAGGCTCTTACCGTAACATTTTCATTGATTGCATCCTTAGTAGTTGCTATTACGCTAATACCAATGATGTCGTCTTTAGGACAACGTAAGAAGCAATATTCACCTCTAGAATTGAAAGAACCTAGGACTGCATTTGGCCGTTTTTTACGCGTTATCCGATTATTCTTCTTTTACACCATCCCAGCATTTATAACAAAAATTATTCGCCTCATTGTAAAAGGGTTTAGTATAGCTCTGAAGTTCCTTTTCTCACCATTCGTCTATCTTTTTGACCAGCTTTATCAAGGAGTCGAGTCCTTCTACCTTTCATTTTTAAAAGCATCCCTCAACAATAGACCATTTGTAATAATTATAGCTATAGCAGCTTTTGTGGGATCTTTGTTTTTAGGCAAACAAATTGGGATAGAGCTCATTCCTCAACTTTCGCAAGGAGAGTTTAAAGTTGAATTTAGACTTCCTCCCGGAACTCCCATCGAGCAAACGGACCTTGCTCTTAAAAAAGTTCAAGATGCTACTAAAGTAGCCACACACGTAAACTCAACTTTTGCAGTAGCTGGTACTGGTAACAGAATGGATGCAAATCCTGATGAGGGTGGTGAAAATTCTGGAGAACTAAATGTACTCTTAGCATCAGGTTCTTCAAGCCTAGAAGAAGAACAAACTATGGTAAGCATGCGTAGCTCGTTAGCAACAGTTCCCGGGTTGCAATACAAGTTCTCTCGACCGGCCTTATTCTCCTTCTCAACTCCTGTAGAAGTGGAAATTAGTGGATTCGATCTTGACAAATTACAAGAGGTTAGTAAAAAACTAACACAGAAATTAGACGCCAATAACCGATTCGCTGATATTAAAAGCACCATGGAAGTCGGAAGTCCTGAAATTCAAATACTGTTTGATCGCGACCGTGCCGCTGCACTCGGGTTACAAGTTAATGAAGTAGCTAACCGAATTGTAAGCAATGTTCGTGGTGATGTTGCTACTCGATATTCATGGAGAGATCGCAAAATTGATGTTCTAGTTCGAGCTCAGGAATCTGACCGCTCTTCCGTTGATGAGATCAAAAACTTAATTGTAAATCCTGGCAGCGAACGCTCTATTCCTTTAAGTGCGATTGCTACAGTTCAAGTGGCTAACGGCCCTTCTGAAATTCGTCGTGTCTCTCAGCAACGTGTTGCAATTATTTCCGCAAATTTAGCTTATGGAGATTTGGGTGAAGCAGCTCAAGAAGTTCAACAAATTCTTAACCAAACAACAATGCCAACAGGTATTTTTGCTCGAATTGCGGGTCAAAATCAAGAAATGTCAGATTCATTCCAGTCTTTGATATTTGCACTTTCCTTGGCCGTTTTCTTGGTGTATTTAGTAATGGCATCTCAGTTTGAATCACTTCTCCATCCGTTCATAATACTATTCACAATTCCGCTCGCTTTAATTGGTGCGATTCTCGCCCTTTATATCACAAATACTACAATTAGTGTAGTAGTGTTCATTGGTCTCATTCTATTGGCAGGAATTGTAGTAAATAATGCCATCGTTCTTATTGATCTTATAAATCAGCTTAGGGAAAAAGGGATGGAAAAAACCGAAGCCATTATGGAAGGTGGAAAATCACGACTTCGTCCAATCCTCATGACTACTCTAACCACAACATTAGGCCTTCTTCCTCTAGCTATTGGCTTTGGTGATGGTGCTGAACTTAGGGCTCCAATGGGAATTACTGTAATTGGTGGGTTGCTAGTTTCAACCTTGCTTACGCTTGTTGTGATTCCTGTTATGTACTCCTTAATGGATCGCAAAAACTACTCTACTGAATCAGAAATCGCTTAATCCCTATTCCTATGAGCTTAACCGAACTTTCTGTAAGACGCCCCGTTACTACTATTATGGTTTTTGTAAGCCTTTTGGTGGTAGGCTTAATCGCAACGCGACTTGTTCCTCTTGAGTTTTTTCCTGACATAAGTTTTCCAGGAGCCTTTGTACAAATTCCTTATCCGAACTCTACACCTACTGAAGTTGAGGAGCAAGTTGTTCGCCCAATTGAAGAAGTTCTAGCAACTATTAGTGGTGTTGAAAGAATTAATTCTAATGCTGGCGAAAATAATGGCGGCGTTCAAGTGCTATTCAAGCAAGGAAGCGATATTGACTTAAAAGCCATCGAGATTAAACAGAAAATTGAAAGTGTTCGAAACACGCTCCCTGATGATTTTGAATTCTATCAGATTTTTAAATTTCAAGATGGAGGAGGAAATACTCTTCAACTTAGACTATCAAGTACCAGAGATTTGTCGAATGCCTTTGACTTGCTGAACCGTAACCTCAAACAGCGCATTGAACGCATTGATGGAGTTGGCCAAGTAACTTTATATGGCGTTGAAAAGAAAGAAATACGGATAGAATTAATTGCAGACCGGCTTATAGCGCATAATATTAACATTAATGAGCTAACTCAGAAAATAAATTCAGCAAATTTTTCTATCTCTGCAGGCAAAATCACTGAATCAGGAATGCGATATAACGTTCGCCCAATTGGAGAACTAAAGAATGTAGAAGACATCGAAAACTTAATCATTGGGGCAAACAACCTTAAAGTTAAAGATATTGCCTCTGTTAGTTTTAAAGAGCCCATTCTAACTTACGCTCGCCATTTAGACCAGAAATATGCCATTGGCCTCGATATCGTTAAAGAATCATCTGCCAATACCGTTACTACAGTAGAACGTGTTCTCGAAGAGATAGAAGAAATAAGCAAACTCCCAGAGATGAAGGGAATTGCCATTTATGAAATGAACAACCAAGCCGATGGTATTCTAAGTTCTCTTGAAGAGCTTTTTAAAGCTGGTATAATGGGAGCTGGACTTTCTATTATCGTACTGTTCTTTTTTCTACGTCAAGTTAGTACTACACTAATTGTCGGCTTAGCAGTCCCCTTTTCTCTCATAGTAACACTTGGCTTTTTCTACTTTTTAGGAATTTCACTCAACATTTTATCAATGATGGGATTGATGCTTGCCGTTGGGATGCTTGTTGACAATGCCGTTGTTGTTACAGAGAACATTCACCGGCATCATTATAAAGGTGATGGTTCCAAAAAGTCTGCCATTTTAGGTGCTAAAGAAGTTGGACTTGCAGTAACAGCAGGTACACTAACTTCGGTTGTTGTATTTCTACCAAATATTGTCAATGAAAGCTTTATTAAGCAACATATGTATCATATTGGAATGCCCATTATCATTTCATTGATTGCTTCTTTACTTATTTCATTAACCGTAATTCCCCTTCTTACTTCCAAAATTAAACCTCCCAAAAAGCGAGTTAAAAGAACCGTAATAGATAAACTTTCCGATAAATACTCTAATTTCTTAGGTTGGTTTATAGATCGAAGATGGGTTTCAACAATAGGTATACTCTTATTGTTTTTAAGTGTTGGGATCCCGATTACCTCCATTAATATTGATATGTTCCCTAACCAAGAGGAACGAGAAATCAATTTACGGTACAACTTAAATGGTTCATTTACATTAGATAGAATTAAACAATCCGTAGATAAAGTGGAAGATTATCTCTATTCCAATAAAGAGAAATTCGAAATTGAATCTGTTTACACTTATTACGAATCTGAGTTTGCTAATTCTACTATTATTTTAGTTGATGATGAAAACGCAACAAAATCAGTTCAAACCATCAAAAAAGAAATAGAGGAGAATCTACCCATAGTAACCATTGGCGAACCTGCATTTGAATTTAGAAGCAGAAATGGTTCAGAAGCAATTCGTGTGTTTGTTCAAGGCGAATCGATGGAGGTACTTACCGAATTAGCTGAACGTGTTGAGTGGCGCCTTGGACAGATTGATGGCTTTGCCGATGTTAAGTCAGAAGCAGAAGTAGGAAAAGAAGAAGTTCGATTAACTATCGACCATGCTCGCTCAAGAAATTACGGTCTCACGGCTCGTGATGTCGCAAGCTCTGTTTCAAGTGCTATTCGGGGTCAAAATATTCGAAAAATTAGAGGACTTGAATCCGAAATCGATGTGACCTTAGCTCTTCAAAATTCCGATCGTCAATCATTAGAAGATCTCAAAAAGCTACCTGTTAGCATTGGTAATAACCAAACTATTGCACTTTCTTCGCTAGCTAGTTTCGAACAAACTACAGGACCTGGTCGCATTTTTAGAGAAAATCGAAAGACATCTCTTGGTATAGCCATAAATTTAGATGGCATTGAAAAGGATGATGCGAGAACACAGATTTCTAAAGTAATGGACCAAATTGCTTATCCCACTGGTTATGCATGGAGTTTTGGCAGAAGTTTTAACAACGACGATGACGCCATGTCGAGCATGTTGTTCAATATCGGAATTGCTTTCTTCCTCATCTATTTAGTGATGGCTGCACTTTTTGAATCTCTAATTTATCCAACAAGTATTCTGGCTTGCATCTTTTACGGAATAGTTGGCATTTTCTGGTTCTTCTTTATCACTGGAACCACTTTTGATCTTATGGCCATGATTGGAATCCTTATTCTGATGGGAATTGTAGTGAATAATGGAATTGTGTTAATAGATCATATTCTATTTCTACGAAGTGAAGGCTTAACTCGTCGTGAAGCGGTAATTCAAGGTGGGAAAGATAGAATGCGTCCTATACTTATGACCGCAGGAACCACAGTACTTGGATTAATTCCTCTTTGTATTGGCACTACTCAAATTGGTGGCGATGGTCCTCCCTATTTCCCAATGGCTCGCGCTATTGTGGGCGGGTTAACATTCTCAACCGTAGTTACTCTTATCGTTCTTCCATCTATCTATATCATTTTAGATGACCTCAAGATTTGGTCCAGTAGGATCGGTTATTTATCTAAACCAAAATGATGTTTGTATAGCTATCATTAAAAACATATCCAAATCTGAATTGTAATAACACCAAGCCCTTGCTTACAGAACGGTTAATTATCTTACAGGAGAATTGTTCATCAATAAATCTACATCATTCTAGATGACCTCAAAATTTGGTCAAGTAGAATCGGATTTCTACCCAAACCAAAATAAGGTTTTGATTGGGTTACGTTAAATTTCATTAATATTTTCTATCCCTATTCGAGATTTTAACTTTCATTAAGAGTACATTCGGTTCGATTTTGGTTCATTATTAAATTGAATCTCAAATCTGCTTATGGATACAGGACTAATGAATTTGTTTTAGATGAATAAAAATAGATACCAGGACAAAATAGAATTTGTTGAAGATTTCAGTTTAAAAATTGAAGAAATAGGCCATCCACGTATTTTTGGACAAATTTTGGGTTGGTTATTAGTTTGTGAACCCCATCATCAATCATTCTCCGATATTATGGAAGGGCTAAGTATCAGTAAAGCATCAGTTAGTAACACTACAAGAATTCTACTTGAGGCAAGGTTAATTGAAAAAGTAAGAATTACAGGTGAACGCCAAATGTATTTTAAGCTTAAAGAAGATGCGCTAATAGAATTTATGGAGAAGCAAACTATACTAATCTCAGAGATAAGAACTATTCTTGATAATGGTCTCCAGTTATTAATAGAAAGTAGAGAAACGGATTTGCAAAGGCTCGAACGAGCCCAACAGTTCTATACTTTTATGGCGGTAGAGTTACCTTCTCTTTTAGAGAAATTCAATAATGAATATGATCATTAAGTGAGTACTAAAAAATGAGCTTGCACAAATCTAATTAAGGCCCATAGATTGATTATCGCTTAAGGCCTTTGTTGCACTAACTTTTTATTTACAGTATTTTACAGCCTTGAAAAGGTAAGCTTAACTTTCACAATAATAATCATTAAAAGAATTAAATATATTTGGTTTATTTAGTAGTAAACAATATCATCAAATTGTTTTTGAGGCTCACTTTATAGAAATTATAGATTGTAAAAAAGATTGAACTTCAACCCTTTTTACAATTTGATAAAATCCTGTTTAACTCATGTTTTATAATATAAATTCCCAGCACGCTCCTTAAAAATTACATCACTAAATGACTTGCCAACATAGTAAATTATTATAACCCGTGATTTACACATGATTTTGTCGCCAAATGTTATTTAAAAGAATTATCTCACTTTTTCAAAGAATCTTAAATACCCCTAGGCTCTCTAGACTGACCATCTAGTGGGCTTTTTTTTTCTATCTAAATTTAAAACTTGAGGCTATTACCCGCTTATTCGCAATTGTGTGATTCAGTAATAACTATCATTATTCAATACTCACGTATTTAACATATATTTGACCTGACAGTCATACACATTCCAAAATGGGCAAAACTAATACTAAGTATTCAGAGAGATACACAATAAGAGCTAGCGAAGTAAATGAAGAAGCGACCGCAACAATACCCGCCGTTTGTAGTCTTTTTCAAGAAGTTGCTGGTAACCATGCATTAACCTTAAATTTTGATATCACACAGTTACATCAGCAAAATTTAACATGGGTGCTTCATCGAATGAATATAAAGATGAATCGTTATCCAAAATGGAGAGAAAAAGTAACTATAGAGACTTGGCCTGCGGCAGGTGATGCGTTAAGAGCTTATCGCGATTACGATATTATTGATGAAAACAAAGAGAGTATTGGCTGTTGTTTAAGCTATTGGATGATGATAAATCTCAAAACTCGTAGACCTACGAGGATGCCTAAGGAAGTTCTCGAACTTAGACTTGAAAACGTTGACCATGTTATGGAAATCAAATCAAATCGATTGGTTCCCATTAAAAAAATAGACTCTGAAAAAAAATTTCAAGTTCGGAATTCTGATTTGGACATGAATCATCATGTAAACAATACAAAATACTTAGAATGGATGATTGAGACAATTCCTGAAAACATGAACAAAAAAATATCTGAAGTGGATATCATATTTCTTCGTGAAGGCCTTTACCAAGACAAAATTCGTTCTATAGCAGAGTTGAATGAAGAGCATACATCCCACCATCAACTTATCAATCAAGATGGTGAGACTATCGCATTGGCAACTTTTAGCTTTGTTTAATTATCCCATTCAGGTGCAAAGTCTGGATTGACGATTCTTCTTGTTTTGTCTAAATCGTCAATTGCATAAAAGTCATCGTCTTCGAGTGTGAAATCGTAGATATTAAGGTTTTCTTCCATATGTTCTCGTGAACTTGCTTTAGGAATCGCCACTACTTGTTCTTGCTCAACTAACCAGCGAAGCGCTATTTGAGATGGAGTTTTTCCATATTTTTCTGACAATTCTTGCAATAATGGAATATTGAAAACCTCTCCTTGAGCTAGTGGGCTATATGCGGTTACCAATAAATCTTGTTCTGAAGCATACTCTAATAACTCAAATTGATCTAAAAGAGGATGATATTCAACTTGGTTGCAAAATATTGGTGCTGCAAGTTCTTCATTAACTTCTTTCAAATGCTTCATGGGGAAATTACTCACGCCAATATTTAGTGCTTTCCCTTGATCTCGAACCGAAAGCATAGCCTCAATGGTTTTTTCAACGTCAAAATCTGGATTAGGCCAATGAATAAGCAATAAGTCTACGTAAGGTAAGTCTAAGTCCTGAAGAGATCGCTCCGACGATTTAATTACTTCCTCTGGAGCTAAGTTATTCATCCAAATCTTGGTAGTTACAAAAAGCTCATCACGTTTTATGTGAGCTTGTTTAATACCGTTTCCAACCTCACGCTCATTTTTATACACTTGAGCGGTGTCTATATGGCGGTATCCAACATTTAGGGCAAGCTTAACAGCCTGTTCACACTCTTTTCCAATAAGTTTAAATGTTCCAAAACCAAGCTCTGGAACTTCAACTCCTTGAATTTTCTTTGTAACCATGTTTTAAAAACTATTGATTTTTATATGTTTAAATTTTAATACAATCCTATTTTACTAGGGTCATTTTTCGGGTCATTATTTTAGTACCAACCTCTAATTGGTAAATGTACATTCCACTGGGCATTTCAGATGCATCCCAATCAACTTTATGCTCGCCCACTGCCAAACCCTGGTTAATTAATAACGCTACCGGCTGCCCTACAATATTGAATACCGATAATCTTACTTCAGCAGCTTCAGGTATATAAAAAGAGATAGTTGTAAGCGGATTAAAAGGATTCGGATAATTCTGGTTTAATGTTAATTCATCAGGGGTATCTACTTCTTCACCTTCAATATATTGTTGTTTTGATACAAATTTGAGCATATATCGATTTACTTTACGAGGCTCCATTAAATCCGTTGTACTGTAAAATGATTCCTTAATATCGTTGAGGTTATTTGAGTAATCAAAGCTAATTTCCCAATTTTCATCTAATTCATAGACTTTTTGTTCCACTAAATCTTCAACTAAGATCATCAAATCGGTAGGAATATCATCCCACTTACCAACTTTAATAACATACTCACCTTCTTCGCTTCCCATTATACTAGACGAAAAACTAATTTCGTAATCACCATTCAGGAATAAATCTTTTGATACAAAGTTTTCTGTGCCATTTTTTAACGAAAACGAAGAGAAAGACTCGCCAGGAATCAAAAGCTGTACATTATCATCTAAAGTTAGAGTAGAAGTTAAATCGCTACCCGCTTCTTTAAAGTTAAAGACTACTTTTTCTACCCAACCCTCTCCTGATAAAATTAACTCTAAGACACCATATTTCTCTAACTCTTCAGCTGTTTGTTCAATAACCATTTTTGAAAGATTAATCTCGAGGTTGGTTTCGTCTATAGCTTCTTCAAGCTTCACCCAAAATACTCCTCCTGGAGAGATAAAATCAGTAGCAAGTAAAGACTCTGTTCCACTCCTCGTTTTAGAAAAAATTACAGGTTTTATAGCAAGCGAGGCCAATTCCATCAATTCTTTTTGTAAAAAGCCAACTTGAATAGCTTGCTTTGTATAATTAAATACTTTGTTTAGTCCCTCGATTTCATCTATAACCTTGTTGTTATTTTTATCAGTGGAAGAAATTTTGATCTGAAACTCGTTCTGTTCAAGTTTTTCTTTTTCTATTGAGTCAAGAGCTAAAATTTGATCCTTATCCAAAAACACTAGTACTGGCCAAGAAGAAGGCACCATTGCTTGACTTTCAACTTCCATATACTGTCCATCTACTTCACTCCACAGATAAAATTTCGTTTCAGGATTCTCTTGAATAAACGTTTCATCGAAAGCTATCTCTTTCCACCCAGAAGCAATCTCTATAGATTCAGGAGTATCATCTACACCCCCTAACTCTGTAACTTTAACAGCAGAAGTCTTAGTCTGAACTTCAGATACAGCAATTGTATTAGAAACCGCCTCTCTTTTTTGCTCTTCAATAACAACTTCATCAATAACACTACCAACTCTATCAAAAATCTTTATCAAACCTGGCTTTAAGATCGCAGACATATTCTTCTCATCAAGTAATAACATGGAGTAGGTTGCACCTACATAATCTTCTGCTTTTTTTGAACTTATTACAAGCTTTCCTCCTGCTGCAAGCGAATAATAATCGGGAATAGTAAACGAATTTTTTCCATTTGTAATAGTCCAATTTGAAATATCTACTTCAGTGCTTTCAATATTATAAACAATCACAGCTTGTTCATTGTTTATTGCAAAAGGCTGAAGTTTAACCTTTGGCTTTTCATTGTCTTGAACTAACAGAATATGAGTGACAAAGTCACCAAAATTACCATTAGATAAATTCCTTAGTTCAAAAATACCAGTTTCTGTACCTTCATAAATATTATCCTTTTTAATGGGAAGTTTAATCTCATAAACAGCATTCCCAATTAGACCTGAGAAGTTAATCTCAGTACTCTTGAAATCCATAATCTCATCAGAACCTAGAGAACTGTTAAAAGAATCGAAAGCGACATCAACAGTAAGTTTCGAACCATCATGCTCGTAGATTGCAACGTTTAGTGAGAGTTCATCTTCCGATTCGTTTATAGTATTAAGACTTTGATCAAAAAGAATAACAGGCGGTTTAAGAATATTAAATGATGTCCCAAAGCTTTGATATGGAAATGAGTTTTTACCTTTCCAATGAGCTGCATCAGTAACTAGTTTACTAAGCATTCTTGAGGTTCCACTTGCGCCATTTCTGATGTAATATTGGTAGTTTTCTAAATCACCAAGAGAAAGGTAATTCTTAGTAACCTCAGTTAATGCACTAGGTAAATCTGACCCAAAATATTCTTGCTGAGCGTCAGGATCTTTCTGTCCCCAGCCAATTCCATAAACAAATCTGAACACCCCTTCTTCTTTTTGATAAAGAAAAAGTGTTTCACTTTCAGGTGATAGAGTAAGCCGACCATTTATTTCAATTCCATCTAGGTTGTTGCTATCTAGCTTGATGGAAGTTCCCGCTTCAATATTGGATGAAAAGCTTATTTCAATTTCAGCCCCATACTCAAAATTAACGCTCTCATTACTCCATAACCCATTATTAACATACAATTTTGTTCCTTCGCGAATATCTATTAATGGGATAATTTCGAAAGAATCGTTAACAGAATTTATAGACACAAATACAACATCGCCAGGAACTAAAATAGTTTGGGCTTTAGCTTCAATACTGATAAGTATGGAGCTAAATAAAAGGGCGATATGTAGAGTTTTAAAGTATGCTTTGCGTAGTAGCTGTTGTCTCATAAGCAGCCGTTAATTAAGAACACAATGGTAACTCAAATAAATCAATTTTTTGACAAATGGCACATTAAATTTATGCCCTTTGAAATATTTAATCATCTAAGCGAGGGATGGTTAGTTTGCCCTCACTTGAAGCAACTGTAACAGCCACAGCAGCATCTCCCGTAACATTTACAACCGTTCTACACATATCCAATATTCTATCAACACCTAATATTAAAGCAATTCCTTCAACAGGAACATCAACTGCTTGTAATACAATTACGAGCATAACAATACCTGCTCCTGGCACTCCTGCTGTTCCAATAGAAGCCATGGTTGCTGTTAAAACAATTGTTAACTGTTGTACTAAGTTTAAATCCATACCTAAAGCTTGAGCGATAAAAACTGCAGCTACTGCTTGGTATAAGCTAGTTCCATCCATGTTTATGGTAGCACCAATTGGAAGTACAAAACTTGCTACTTCTTCGTCAACTCCTAGATTCTTTTCCACTGTTTCCATAGTAACAGGTAGAGTTGCAGAACTTGAACTTGTACTAAATCCCAGTAACATTGCAGGACGGATACCTCTAAAGAAGTCTATCAACTTCATCTTGCTAGACATCTTAAACAAAGTGGTATAAACTAGTATAACGTGCATAATTAATGCGATAAGAACAGTAACACAATACCAACCAAGCGCTATTAATAACTCAAGTGCTTTACTTAAATCATCACCTGCTAAATCTACAATTACGGATGCCATTAGAGCAAAAACCCCGTATGGCGCAGTTTTCATTATCAGTTCAACTATTTTAATTATCACATCATTAACGGAATCGAATAGATCGATTAAAATTTGACCTTTCTTCTTTTCAATTTGAATGATTCCAATCCCAAATAACAGAGCAACAAACACAATTTGTAGCATCATAGTATTATCAGCAGCAGCAGAAACAAGATTTGGAGGAACAATTCCTACAAAAAAGTCTAGCGGGCCTCGTTCTAAAACTTCGCTCGCGGTGAGACTACTTGCACCGGTTACATCGCTATACTGTTCTTGAAGCTGTATTTTAGTCTCTTCAGGCAGCGCTTTACCTGGTTGTATAATATTAACCGTTACAAGCCCAATCGTAATAGCAAGAACTGTTGTGACAAGATAAATTATAATTGTTTTGCCACCCATTCTAGACAGTTTTGCGGTGTCGTTTAGGCTAGTAATACCTGCCACTAACGAAGCAAATACCAACGGAACTGCAATTAACTTAAGTAGAGTGATAAAAATGGTACCAAATGGTTTTACAAAATCTATTGTAAAAGAATTGAAGCCAGCCAGCGCAGATACAAGCCCCCAGACTAATCCTAAAACAAGTCCAATCATTATCTGCCAATGCAATTTTCTATACCATTTCATACTTCAAATATTAATGTGATTAATAAAACAATTATCGAGGAGCTTCCTACTGCAATCCAATTAACAAAATTATTGTCTAGCACAATTGGACGGGCTGAAACATTTGTCTCAGTTTTTTTTGAAAAAATATAACCTTGGTAACGAGCCCCGAGAAAAGAATCAAAGAAGCAACCTGCCACTCCTGCTACGATAATTAAAACTAACGACAAAGTGGTACTGTTTGCAAATGTAATCCAAAAAAGTACTGCAATTAATGACGAACCTGCTAAAGCGGCTAAAGATCCGCTGACACTAATCCCGCCATCTGTGCCCGATTTGACTCGCTCTAAGGTGGTGATAAGAAAAGTTTTTCCATCAGCTTTATTGCCCAATTCGGTGGCCCAAGTATCTGCATTTGCGGCTGCAATACTCGCAATCGCTGCTGTCAGAAATAAATATTCTTCTGTGATGAACCAAATCATTAACCAGAGAGCGAACCAGAAACCATTTGCCCAAACTTGAGCTCCTGTTCTCCTAAATTTAATAGATCGATGGTCTTCTGTGCTGATAGTATCTTTTGAGAATAGGGAAGCTGAAATAAAAAAGACCAACACCATTAACGCAGCTTGCCAACCACCCAAACCGTATGCAATAGTTCCGAAAATTGCAGCCGACTTAGAGCCGTCTATAGTTAACCAATTTAGAATAAAGGCAACAAGTGCAAATAGTCCAGCTAGTATTAAAGCTATACCTATTCGCATGTGATCACCCGATTTTGCAAAAAGAATGAACACAAAGATAAGTGAAAAAATGAAAAAGATATTTACCAGACGGTCAACCACCTTAGCTAGGTTGATTTGGTTCTTCTGGGTTTGGGCGATCATGCTTAAGAATCGCAAAAAGAACGATAATAAAACCAGCAACAATCACAATCGGAGAGATATATAAGGAAATAAACCCCTCAACTTCATTTTCCATTAGCATTGCGGTAAACCCACCAGTAATTAGAGCTATAGCTAACCCAATGAGCTTATAGTTGAATGATGAGAAAAACATTGGGGCCTTGTCTTCTTTCTTGGAATAATTTTTTGCCATTTTTACCTTTTAAAACCTTAACCTTTACGTTGCTTGAAACGAATAGAGAAGTTATTTAATTATCCTATAACTCCAAAGGCAGTATTAAACCTTATGAAAATCATTTTGGCTTCACAAAGCCCACGTCGTAAAAAATTATTAGAGCAGATTGGATTGACCTTTGAAGTAATTCCAAGCTCTATTAATGAAGATATATCTGGTTTTGAGCCATCTGCTTTTGTTGAAGAACTGGCTCTACAAAAAGCCCAAGATGTTGCTTCCTCTCAGCATAATTGTTTGGTTATTGGTGCAGATACCATTGTTGTTCTAGATAATGAAATACTGGGTAAACCAAATACTCACATCGAAGCTACTCAGATGCTATCAAAGCTAAGTAGTAAAACACATTCAGTTTTTACAGGTGTAGCTTTCGTTCAAGCAGAAAAAGTTCATAATAATTACCTTACACACGTGTTTTCTGTAGAAACAAAGGTAACTTTTGGTGCATTAGCACCCAAAGAAATTGAAGCTTATGTCGCTACCAATAGTCCAATGGATAAAGCAGGATCCTACGGAATTCAAGATGATTGGGGTGCCGTGTTTGTAGAATGCATTAATGGTGATTATAATAACGTTGTTGGTTTACCCATTTATAAATTTTACCAAGAGCTTAAATCATTTGCTCCCGAAGCCCTTAAAAATCTAGTACTACCGCATTGAAAGTGTTTCAAAGATATATCCTAATTATTATATGTACTATTACTTTCCAAAATGTAGTATGGGCTCAAATTGGTAATGAATTTCAATTAGCAGATAGGCTAATGAAGCAGCAACGCTATGAGTCTGCATTGGATATTCTTACCGATCTTGTGGGAAAAACTCCTGCCGAATATTACTATTTCGACCGCCTTATCGAATGTTATGTTCAGTTAAAAAGATATGATGATGGTCTTGGTGAAATAAAGAAAAGACTCTCAAATACAAATGGCGATGCTCAAGTTAAAATTCTAGAAGCCAAACTTTATCACTTCAAAGGCGATACCACAAAAGCATATCAACTTTGGGATCAGAACCTCACATCCAACCCAAAACAGTACCAACTTTATATGAATACTGCCCGCTCATTATCTAGTGTAAGAGCGTACACAAAAGCGGTGGACGTTTATAAAGAAGCACGAGTGGTTTTCAATAATAAGCAGTTATTTTTAAGTGAGATTGCAGAATCTCAAATGTTAGCTGGCAATTACGAAGGTGCTATCGTAGAATGGCTAAACCTTCTTAAAGTTCGGCCCGAGCAACGAGCAAATATTCAGCGTCTTTTACTCAGATATAATGACCCACTAGTGTATGACATTACCATGCTAGAAATTGAAGACGAGATGAATAATCTATCTATTTCAGATCCGGTTTATAAAGAACTTTATGAGTTCCAAAATTGGCTTTTACAAGAAAATAAGCTCTATCGAAGAGCTTTGTCTACAGCAATTGCATACGAAAGCGCAACTTCTAACTTTACCTACTCTGTATTTAATTTAGGAAAACAACTTTTAGAAAATAAAGAGTTTGAACTTTCTAGCGCCGCTTATTCCTACTACATTGAGCGTGCAAAAGGTGAGATAAAGTGGCGAAGCATGGAAGAACTTGCTGGAGTTTATGCTCAATGGGCCAAACAGCTTCAGGATTTCAACGTCAACCCTGATCAAAATAAAGACTCTTTATTCGTCATGTCTTTTAATTTACTTACCCAAATTCGTGATGAAGCTCCTAGCTATTCAAGAATTGGAGACGTAATCCTAAAACAAGCGGAGATTGCATTAGATCATACTTATAACCATGAGTTAGCTGAACGTGCTAAAATCTCGCTTTCTAACTCCCAAAAATATCGAGAATCTGCAGAGCTCTACTATTTAGAAGGGCGCATTCAACTTATTAATAATGAATTTATTCAAGCCCGAATTGCTTTCACAAAAAGTAATAAAAAAGCTAATATTGGTCCTCTTGCCGAAAAAACTCGGTATTTTTTAGCCCTCACCGATTTCTTTTCTGGTGATTATGAATTCGCAAATATTCAGTTAAAATCTCTAGGCCGACAAAACACCTCTTATTATGCAAATGATGCATTAGAGTTGCGGTTATGGATTCAGAAAGGAACACAGGCCGACACTACTGGGGAATTAATCAAGCCCTTTGCCAATGCCATTTACCATCAACAAAAAGGAGATAGAGAGCAGTCAACTCAGATATTCGAAGCCATTGTAAATAACAATGAGAACTCGCCATTTAAAGAAGATGCATTCATAAACCTTGCGCGTTACCAAGAATATGACTTTTCCTCTCTTTCTCATTCCATAAACACATTTTTGGAAGCCAACCCTGATGCTTCTCAGCGCGAACGCTTGATGTGGGAAAGAGCTGCCGCAGCAGACAATGCCCTAAATATTGAACCCTCAGATAGTTCAAACCTTTCAACTAGTTTAACTACTGAAACTGTGATTAAATATTACGAAGAGATTCTTTTAGAATATCCTCTAAGTTTTTACGCAACTCACATTAGAAATCGATTATCAGATCTCTCTAAAACCAGTTCATCATGAATTTCCTTAAGCCTTTTTTTATAGCTCTAATCCTATTTACTTTTAATGGTCTTACTTTTGGACAGCAACAAGTGCTCATCTCGATGGATGGCTCCCAAACCGACCACTTAAAAGCTTATGGTGTTATTTTCAACCATATTAGCGATGGTTTTCCCGTAAAATGGCTACTCAATTATGAAGGTGGAAGTTTTTTAACAAATGCCGAAAATGACATCGTTAGAAAAAGTAGACTTAGAAATGTATCTGTTCGAACTATAGATGTTTCTGAAGCAGCTGCAATAATTCGTGAAGTGGAACAAGCAGGCGTGAACATGTCTGTTGTAAATTTAGAAAAAGCCCCACGGATTGCCGTTTATACACCAGATCAAGCCCTTCCTTGGGATGACGCCGTAACTCTTGCACTAACATACGCTGAGGTTGAGTACGACAAAATTTGGGATGTTGAAGTACTGGCTGGAAAATTACAAGAATACGATTGGCTGCACTTACACCACGAAGACTTCACTGGACAGTTTGGAAAGTTTTGGTCTAACTACCAAGCAATGCCTTGGTATATTACTCAAGTTCGCCAAATGCAGGCCATGGCTCAAGAGTTAGGATTTAGTAAAGTAAGCGAACAAAAAAAGGCTGTAGCCCGAACTATCAAAGAATATGTTACTGAAGGGGGATTCCTATTCGCCATGTGTTCAGGAACCGACACCTTTGATATCGCTTTAGCAGCTGAAGGTATTGATATAGCTCCCTCACAATTTGATGGCGACGCGGTAGATCCAAATGCTCAAGAACAACTCGATTTTACCAAAACTTTCGCGTTCGAAAACTTCAATATAATAACAGATCCATACCAGTATGAACACGCCGATATTGATGTACCTATACAAATTCAGGAAATCGATCAATCACTCGACTTTTTTACGTTGTTCGATTTCTCCGCGAAATGGGATCCAGTTCCAACTATGCTTACACAAAATCACGTTAGCTCTATAAAAGGATTCTACGGACAAACAACGGCTTTTAGAAAAGAAAAAGTAAAGTCTTCCATTGTAATTCTTGCGGAAGCGCCGGGTAGAGACCAAGTTAAGTATTTACACGGAAACTATGGCAAAGGGACTTTCACGTTCTACGCTGGGCATGACCCTGAAGATTATACTCATCGTGTAAACGATCCGCCAACAGACTTAAGTTTGCATCCAAATAGCCCAGCATACAGGCTTATTTTAAATAATATTTTATTTCCTGCGGCAAAGAAGAAAAAAAGAAAAACATAAAGCGCATTCACTAGCATACACTCCTAAAGTCTATGAAACCCAGTAAAAATTTTGAAGATCTTGTAGAGCTCATTTCCATCTTAAGAAGAGAATGCCCTTGGGATAAAAAACAAACTCATTACACAATAAAGGACAACCTCATTGAAGAAGCCTATGAAGCCTTAGAGGCACTGGATAATGAAGATTTTGGAGAGTTCAAAAGAGAACTTGGCGACCTCCTACTCCATGTTGTCTTTCATAGCAAGATTGCTAGCGAAACAAAAACTTTTGATATAGGTGACGTGATTTACTCTCTTATGGAAAAGCTCATTCGCAGACATCCCCATGTTTTTGGAGAAACTGTGGTTGCCAATGAAGGCGAAGTAGCTGAAAATTGGGAAGAAATAAAATTAAAAGAAGGAAAAGAATCTACTCTTGATGGATTGCCTATTCATCTCCCTGCCCTTATTAGGGCACAGAGAATGCAAGAAAAAGCGGCCAATGTTGGCTTTGATTGGCCTGAATGGCATCAAGCATGGGATAAGCTACAAGAAGAGATTGAGGAGTTTAAAGAGGCTTTAAATAAAAAAGACAAAGAAGCCTCCGCAGATGAGTTTGGAGATATGCTTTTCTCGATGGTTAATGTAGCCCGCTACTTTGATTTAGTAGCTGAAGACAGCTTACGACAAACGAACTTAAAGTTTGAAACTCGATTCAGATATATCGAGAAAAAACTTAAAGAAAATGGTAAATCTGTAAAAAACGCTACCCTAGAAGAAATGGATGAATTATGGAATCAAGCGAAGTTGATTTCTTGATTTATTATACATTTTTTAATCTGAATAAATAGCAAAATTTGCTTAATTTTTTAGTCATTTAGTAGTACTTTGTAATTCTTATGCAGTTTGCTTCAAAATTTGATTTCGATTAAGCAAACGCTTTCTATAACAACTGTGTTATACGCAAAAGAAGCTGCTAAAAAAGCACTACACAAAAATTAACTTAAAATTTGGAGCAATAATGTCGACTGGTTTACACACTGGCTTTGACGAGCAACAATACCCATTTATTAATAAGGGACTCGAGGGTATCGTAGCCTTTTCTACCACTAAAAGTTTTATTGATGGTACTAAAGGTGATCTCATTTATTCTGGATACCATATCGACACTCTTGCTGAGAATGCTACTTTTGAAGAAGTTTGCTTCCTTCTTTGGAACGATCGTTTGCCAAATAGCAGCGAGCTGGAAACTCTTAAAAACAGTTTAATCGAAAATAGAGAACTTCCTGAGCCTGTTATAAATTACATTTCCAGCACAAACAAAAGTGCTGAGCCAATGGCTGTTCTTCGCACAGCTGTTTCAATGTTAGCAGATTATGATGCTACTTATGGTAAATATGACACAGAACTTTTTAGTAGTCAGGCTATTTGTATCACAGCAAAAATTCCCGCAATTATTGCAGCGTTCGACCGCTCTAGAAGAGATTTAGAAATAATCGCTCCTTTAAAATCAGGTAGTACCGCTTTTAACTTCTTGTATATGCTTAATGGTGAAGAACCAGGTGCACAAGCAGAGAAAACAATGGATTTATGTCTCATCATTCATGCTGAGCATGGCATGAACGCATCTACGTTTACCGCGCGTTCTATTACAGCTACTATGTCTGATATGTACTCTTCAGTTACAGGTGCAATTGGTGCACTTAAAGGACCTTTACATGGCGGTGCAAATACTGCTGTTATGAATACCTTACTTGAACTTGGGAAACAAGGTAAAGATGCCGATGCCGTTGCCTTCACAAAGCAAAAACTTGCTAATAAAGAAAAGATCATGGGCTTTGGCCATCGTGTGTATAAAGTTTTTGATCCTAGAGGTTATCATTTACAGAAAATGGCGCAATCTCTCGCTGAAGAAACTGGCCATGAAGAGCTTTACAAATGGTCTATGGATATGTTAAATACCATGAAAGCAGAGAAAAATATTGACCCTAATGTTGATTTCTTTTCAGCTACAGTTTATTACTCAATCGGAATTCAACCTGATTTATTCACTTGTATTTTTGCTATGAGTAGAATTGCCGGATGGACTGGCCACGTAATGGAGCAAGCGGCTAACAATAGATTAATTCGTCCAAGAGCACTTTATGTGGGCGAGAAAAACCTACCTTGGAAGCCTGTAGAGCAAAGATAACTACTCTACTTTTTAAATTGAGATTGTTTTAAGCTCAACTAGTTAATCATTTCTAGTTGGGCTTTTTTATTTCTGCCCAATTATTCATCTCTTTACGAGAAAATTCCACCAAAAATCTGGTTCCAACATTCTGGTTCTTGCCCCAAGAGAAAACACCTTGTAACTGGCTTGTAACAGTTTCTGCTAGAGTCATACCTAGGGATTTTTTTTTACGATGTACAAAGTCTTCTGGCAAACCAATACCATCATCTGAAACACTAAAGGAAATTCGATCATCTTTTTGTTTCAACTCTAGTTCGATTTTTCCGGTTTCCAAACCTTCGAACGCAAATTTTAACGCATTCGTAATTAGTTCATTCGCAAGTATACCAAATGGAACCGCTTGGTTCATATTTAGCTGCACTTCATCACCCGATATTTCTATTTCTATGTTCTTATCGTAACGCTCAAATGTATGTTTAATCTCAGCTATCAACTCTTCTACATAACTCTTAATTTCCACACTTGTAAAAAGCTCTGTTTGATATAAGTGCTCATGAATCATCGCAATCGATTTGATTCTAGATTGACTTTGCTCAAAAGTAGCAATCATATTCTCATCGGTTAAATGAAGGGCCTGTAGCCCAAGGATTCCCGAAATTACAGCTAAATTATTTTTTACTCGATGATGTATCTCTTTTAACAACACTTCTTTCTCTCTCAACGTCTCTTCTAGCTGCTGCTGATACTCTTTGATGTGTGTAATATCGGTTGCAGCGCCAGAGCTTCCTAAAACTTTTCCTTCATTATCTACAATAGGGTAAGAAGTCGCCGTCATAAAAGAAATAGAACCGTCCTTCTTCAGCATCTTCAAGTCGTAGTGTTCAACCGTCTCACCATCCAAAACTCTTGCAAATATTTTATGAATATCGCTTAGTTGGTCTTGTGAGACATATTCTAAAAACAATGTTCCTGCAATCTCATCAGGAGCATATCCGAGTATTAATTGACTAGCCGAATTAACAAAATGGAACTTTCCTTTTTCATCAATTCTCCAAACCAAATCATGAGAAGCCTCAACAAACTGCCGGTACTTTTCTTCACTACTATTCAGAGCTTCTTCTATATGCTTTTTTTCTTTTCTTTGAACAGAGGCTTCGTATTCTCTCTTTACCGCAGGGACTAATCTAGTAAAATTGTCTTTCAAGATATAATCCTTGGCACCTGATAATACAGCATCGATTGCTTTTTCATCAGGCACTGTTCCCGAAACAAGAATTATAGGAATCTCAGAATGAAGTTCTTTAATTTTATTTAGTACATCTATTCCTGTAAAACCACCAAGCATATAGTCACAAATAACTAAGTCATACTCTCCTGATAGAACTTCTTGTTCGATACTCTCAAATTCGTCAATTACCTTTATTAATGGTTTTAAGCCACCTTTTAAAAGAGCACGGGTAGTTAATTCTACATCATGAGAATTATCCTCAATAAATAAAATGCTTAGCTCCATATTTAAACTTTATTTAAAAATACTTTTAGCCTTGTGAAAGAATATTAACCCACCTATAATATAGCAGTGCATCTCATAAATTAAATTTGAAAACATCTGAATATGCAAAGAACCAAATACATATATCTTGTTACAAGATTATTTATAACAATATATAACACTAAGCTATAACTCACCTTTAATATCGGTTAATAATCATTATATTATACTAATATAAATCGCCCCAACTATCACAATAACAACATCATTTAACAACTAGATTTATAATTCTACCAGGTACAAATATTTCTTTTACTAACGTCGAGTTAGTGAGATATTCGATAATCCTTGCATCATTCTTTGCGACATCAAGTACGTAATCCTTATCCTTAGCTTTATCGGATGAAATCTCAATATTGGCTCGAACTTTCCCATTTATTTGAACAGGATAAATCACTGAGTCAGCTTTCAAGTACTCTTCGTTAAACTCTGGCCAGACTGAGTAGGCTATCTCTTCAGTTTGATCTAGTTTTTGCCATATTTCTTCCGCAATATGTGGAGCGTAGGGCGAAAGTAGTTGTATAAACTTGATTGCTATATCTTTTGGTACATTTTTCCAGGAATATGCTTCGTTTACAAAAATCATAAGAGCCGAAATACCAGTATTGAATCTCATTTCTTCAATATCTTCAGACACTTTTTTAATGGCTTCGTGTAAAGCTTTTAGTTGTTCTTTAGTAGCTTCGGTACCATCTACTGTTTCTTTGAGGCCATTTGTATCTTCATCAACAAGAAGTCTCCACGCCCTATTCAAGAATCTATTAACACCTTCTACACCTTTTGTACTCCAAGGTTTAACTTGCTCTAGAGGCCCCATAAACATTTCATATAACCGCAATGAATCTGCGCCATATTCATCAATTATTACATCCGGATTAATTACGTTACCACGGCTTTTGGACATCTTGTGAGCTCTCGCTTCAATTTTTATATCCGTACCTTTCAGTACAAAACCTGTCCCCTTTTTCTCAACTTGATCTTCTGAAAGTTTAACAAGTTCAGAATCGGTATTACCATCATTTGAACTAATCCATTCTCCATCTTTTTTGAAACCAGTATATTCCATTTCACCAAGAATCATTCCTTGGTTTACAAGTTTCTGAAAAGGTTCTTTGGTTGATACAATTCCGCAATCGAAAAGCACTTTGTGCCAAAAACGAGCATAAAGCAAATGTAATACAGCATGTTCTGCGCCGCCCACATATAAATCAACGGGCATCCAATATTTCTCGTAATCTGGATCAACGGGTCCACCATCGTAACCTGGAGAAATATAACGTAAATAATACCAACAAGAGCCTGCCCATTGAGGCATGGTATTAGTTTCTCGCATTGCTGGCTTACCAGTTTCTGGATCTGTAGTATTTACCCATTCAGTAGCATTTGCTAACGGAGGCTCGCCATCGCCTGTTGGTTGATATTTCTCAACTTCCGGAAGCAATAATGGCAATTCGGATTCTTTTACTGCTTTTGCTTCGCCATCAACATGAATGATTGGGAATGGCTCGCCCCAATAGCGTTGACGAGAAAAAAGCCAATCACGCAATTTGAAATTAATAGCCTTCTCCCCGGCGCCTCGTTCCTCTAACCAAGGAATAATCTTATCTTTTCCTTCTTCAATAGATAATCCGTTCAGGAAGTCACTGTTTATAGCGGTACCGTTTCCAGTATATGCTTTTCCATCAAAGCCTTCTTCAGGCTGTACTGTTCTTATAATTGGTAATTCATACTTCTCTGCAAATTCCCAATCTCGTTCGTCTTGCCCGGGAACGGCCATGATTGCACCGGTACCATAACTAGCTAAAACGTAGTCTGCTACCCAAATTGGTACTTCTTTGCCATTGGCTGGGTTTATTGCATAAGCACCAGTAAACACACCCGTTTTTTCTTTTGTTAGTTCTTGCCTATCAAGGTCAGACTTCAAAGAGGCTTGGTGCTTATACTCTTCTACACGCTCTTTCTGTTCAGCTGTAGTTATGATATTGACTAATTGATGTTCTGGTGCTAGAACCATATAAGTAGCGCCAAAGATGGTATCTGGACGAGTTGTAAAAACACGAATCTTGTGATCAGTCTCTCCAACCTGGAAGTCTATTTCTGCCCCAACTGATTTACCAATCCAATTGCGTTGCATATCTTTTAATGACTCAGGCCAGTCTAAATCTTCTAAGTCTGCTAGTAAACGCTCTGCATAAGCTGTTATTTTCAAAACCCATTGGCGCATTGGTTTCCGTATTACGGCAAATCCACCAACTTCACTTTTCCCGTCAATAACCTCTTCGTTAGCTAATACAGTACCCAACTCAG
Source organism: Balneola sp. (assembly GCA_048267905.1). Lineage (GTDB taxonomy): Bacteria > Bacteroidota > Rhodothermia > Balneolales > Balneolaceae > Balneola. The sequence continues at coordinate 76,229 of JBLWWM010000011.1, read as the reverse complement.
GGCACCAATTAACAGCAACTTCGTCTTCGTAAGCCAAACCACGTTCAAAAAGCTTCAGAAATATCCATTGCGTCCATTTAAAATAATCTGGATCAGTGGTGTTTACTTCTCTATCCCAATCGTAGCTAAAACCAATTGCTTGTAACTGTTCTCTAAATCTAGCAACATTTATTTCTGTTGTAGATCGCGGATGAGTACCTGTTTTTACCGCATATTGTTCTGCTGGAAGCCCAAAAGCGTCCCAACCCATGGGATGTAAAACGTTAAAACCTTTCATTCTTTTATACCGAGCAATAATGTCGGTTGCTGTATAACCTTCTGGGTGCCCAACATGTAGCCCAGACCCACTAGGGTAAGGAAACATGTCTAACACATAAAATTTGGGCTTTGAAGTGTCGGTTGGCGTTATAAAAGTCTTGTTTTCTAGCCAATACTTTTGCCACTTAGTTTCTATTTCTTTGGGGTTATAAGAATGCATATTTAACTTGATTTTACTTTATTTCTGGCTATCATTCCTCTAGTTATAAAAAAGAACTGCCCACTATATAAACGAAGATGAATTTACGGTTACTAACGCTTTCATGCTTACTCATCTTTTCAATTTTTTTGATACCTAAAAATGGGCTTTCTCAGGATAACAATGCCGAGTTTGGATACTTCAAGTTGATTACAAATGTATCAAATAGCTATGTTATTGTAGATAATAAACTAGACCGAATTTTTGAATTATCCCGAATAGACAGTATCAAACTAGATCCGGGTAAACATCACTTTTTTATAATTGTGAAAGATGCACCTGATTTAGAAACTGAATTAGTAATAGAGCCAGGTTCTACAAAAAAATATTTTCGTAATATTGTCTCCTTTTCTAAAACCAATAAGAGCTCTTATGATCGTTTTAAAATAGGCTACAATTTTACTTTTATTACAGATCCAAATTCTGTCATCTATTTAAATGATGAAAAAGTAGGTATGGGTGATTATTCAGGTTTTCTAATGAATGGTAAAAATAGTATTCGGGCCGTTCATCCTGAGCTTGGTGAACTAAAAAAGAATATTACCATTACATCTTACGAAAATTCTTTTTTACAGAGATACAATACTAAGCCCAAACTACTTTCTACAGGGTATAAATGGCTACCAAGTGTAGCGTATTTTGCAAAGGGCGAGAAAACTAAGGGTGCAATTACGTTAGCGGGCTTAGGCGCGGCATTTACTGGCATTATATTACAACGGAACCACTTTAACGATAATAAACTAAAGTTTGACGAAGCCACGCGTAACTATAATAATTCTTCCAATGTTTTTGATGTTAGAAAATACAGTGAAGAAGTGGTAAAGTATCAAGATGCAATGGATTCTAATAACAAAAACATAACCTTAATTGCGATAGCTGGTGCTTTGGTTTACGGTGTGTCTACCTTAGACGGAATTAGAAAACCAAAACAGGGATATAAAGTCTCCGATACAATTAGTATACAACCAACTTTTGCGCAACTACCACCTAATGGTGCAAATCATTATAGTCTTGGTTTTAAAATGTCTTTAGTACGCTAGAACTATGAAGAACTTATTAAAACTTTATATGATCCTCATAATCTTTTCTAGCTGTAAAGAAGTTCCTACATTTCAGAATGAAAATATTTACGATCCTGAAAGTAGTAGTTATATATTAGACAGCCCCTCTAATTTAACATTAAACTCTTCTTCAGTTTATACCACTGTCTCATGGGACAAGTTACCATCTAAATATGTTACTGGATATCAATTATTTCGATCCCATATCGATTCTTTACATTATGAAGAAATAGCAACTACACCATATACCAGGAATTACTTTAACGATCAAGAAGCTGGTAACCCGATTAACATATACTACAAATTAAGAGCTTATTTTGTTCAAAAATCTGATACAATTTTTTCCGATCCTATTTATAAAAAAATAAATCGAAATCTAGTTGGTATTAACGAAGCTACCTTAAGAAATGAAAAAAATATTCAATTTTACATAGAACATAATTTCAATGAAACTTATGATATTATTATTGAACAGAAAATTGGATCTGGTGAGTTCGAATTCTTGACAAAATTCGTTGCGATACCTCATTCAAATATGATCTACTCATATTCAGAGTTACCAACTGAAGAAATTACCTATAGAGCTTTTGTTGAGAACGCGTTTGAAAGAACCGATTATTATCTTAGCAAGGCTTATGCTGTTTTAGCTATAACCCCCAAGCCACTTGAAATAATAGAAGCTGACGAAAATTCTGCTTTAATAAGTATAGATACTACTAATATTAGAGCGGATGAAATCTTCTTATACAGATTTGACTATATCTCAGAAGGGCTAAACCTTGATAGAAAACTAATTGCTCGTTTTCCTAGCTCTCAAACTTTGATTAGGCTTGAAGGGTTAAGTACCGAACATTCCTATTTAAATCAGTTTTTAATACATACTAGAGAAGGTGCGTTCGTCTCTAGAAATTTCACCCCAATCACCTTGTCAAATTTTGATGGCTCATCTTGGTCCATCTCTACCGATTATTTTAATTAGAATTTAATTTACATTTTGAATAAGTACAGCACACCTCCCCAATTACTAACTCTCATTTGCGGATTTACACTCCTTTTTTGTGTGGCAAGCACTACACAAGCACAAACGGGCTATGTGAAGTTTGAGAGCAATGCAGATTCTTTTAAAGTTGTTGTAGACTACAACTATCTAGAGATTTATACGGTTTCTAATGGCGATTCTATCGAAATAAAGCAAGGCTTGCATAATCTCCGACTATCCTCTCCTTTTACTCAGGATCGCTTTATTAGGATTAATGTTATGCCCGAATCAACTAAACTTGTTTACTATACGGTAGAACAGCTTCCAATTAGCATTGATTATCTCGATAACAATGTTTCTGCAGCACAATACTATGACGCGACTTTAATCCTTTTAACCGACGATGATACCGATATCTTTTATGAAGACAGTTATGTTGGAACTGGTTATGCTATGATAAATGCTTTAAATGGTAACAGATTGATTCGTTATGAAAACAAATACGGCTACAAAAAGAATGTAAATTATAGGATAAAGACCAACCGAATTACTGCATCATCCGAGTTTTTGAAACCAACAAAAAAAGTAACTCAAAGTGCCGCATTTTTCCCTGGTGCTAGCCAATTACTAAAAGCTCAGCGTGTAAAAGCGTCTATATTTTTCACTGGGACCGCGGGTGGAGCTATAATCGCCATCATAAATAATATTAAGTTAAATTCTGCCATAGAAGACTACGACAATACCTACTTTTTTTACAAGAACGCTACTAATGAAGCTTATGCATCTTTACTAGGAGACGAGTTAAAAGATTTAGCTGATAATTCAAAAAAATATGAACGAAATAGAAATATAGCACTAGGTACAACTCTTGCCTTTTATTTATATAACATTTATGATGGATTAACTTCTATCCCAATAGGTGGATTTAAAGACGATAAGGGTCTTGATTTCTATTTCTCAGACACGGGTCTTACTAGCGCAGGAATAGGCTCTACTGCAACATTAAAATATAACTTTTGATGATGTTAAGAGTTTTAATCAGTGTTATAACACTTGCCTTTATTTTTTCTAGCTGCAGTACTGCCCCAGAGCTTAAGCGGGATAATGAGCATGATCCTAAATCAGAAGCCTTTATCCCAAAGACTGCTAATGGTCAGAACTATTTAATGGATAGTGAAAAGAATGTCACGATCGGTTGGATTAACACCTCTAAATATATTACTAGCCACAAGGTTTACAAAGCCATGGGCAATGACACTACATTTAAATTATTAGCAACACTACCACCTAATGCTTCCAGCTATTTGGACGATTCCAAAGAACTAGCTTTCCCAACTACCTATAAATTAATTTCTGTATATGGAAACTCTCAAAGTAAAGAATTGTTGATTCATATTAACTTTGGTAAAATTACATCTATCATAGGTGAGCTTGATCAATCCGGAATACCTATTATAACTTGGCTAGATAATATAGACTCGTTTGATGGTTTTATTATCCAGATAAATTCGGATTTAGACTCTTTGTATAGAACTCTTAAAGTGGTAGACCCAACTATAAATACTGTAAAAATAAACACCAAGATTCCTGGCTTTGTTAATAACTATTTAGTAAAGCCATTCCTTATAGTTAATGGTGATACAACAACTCTCGAAGGAGCCCTTTATCGGTTTGAGACTGGTGCTCCAAGTAACTTAAATACCGAATTAATTACGGAAGATAGCCTTCGTTTTACTTGGGTTGATAATTCTGACTTTGAAGATGGTTTTAAAATTTATCGAGATAACAATAGTACCATAATAGCAGAAGTCCCACCTAATACTACAGAATATACATGGTTCAATGATTTTAGAATAAATTCGAGCCATGAATTTGGTATTCAGGGTTTTAAGAGTGATTTGGTTAGTAAAATTGATTACAGTTCTTTTACAGTAAACGTAGCCTCGCCATACATAACGCCCCTAGAGTCTAATTCAGAAAATACTTTTACTTTTAACATTATTGAGCCTTCTGGTATTAATAGAGGGTATAGCATTTTGCGTAAATCAAGTAATGACTTCTCATACTCCAATATTGGAAGTGTCCAAAAAAATGAATCATTTTTTACCGATACTAACTTAAATAAGAACCTAACTTATTCCTACAAAGTTGAAACCCAGCTCTCATCTGATTCTGAAAATTCCCTCGCACTTTATGGGTTTCATCCTATAAAAAGTACAACTATTGAATTTGAAAATAAGCTTTATAGTTCTAATGAAATAAGGTTCTCAAACCTGACTACTCAATCACAGCTTTTCTTACGAGTAAAAAATATTTCAGAAGCGGGGTCCATACTTTCAGTTTATAATAGAGTAACTCAAAATTTTGTAAAAGATGTTGAGCTTGAAACAACGCCTTATATATACTTCCCAAGAATTTCAGCTAGTGGAAATTCTATTGTATTCCTTAGTTCTAATGTTTCTAGTAGCGTTCATACTATTTCAGTTTTTGGGTATGACACTGAATCTCAAATAGATACGTACGATTTTGAACTTAAAGAAGATATTACTTCTTTAATCTATGATATTAAGCTACTTCCTGATGATAATTACCTATTAATATCGAGCAATAGAGGCCTTTTTATTTACAATAGACAATTGAGAACACTTGAGCTCTTTAGAGAACTTGAGGAAGGCGGAGTTTTCTTCAAACTTTCATTTACCGATAACGGTTCTTTTTTAATGACTTTTGATAACCACACTATTTATAAGTATCGAATAGATAATGGACACTCTCTCACTTTTGTTTCCGAAAGTAATGATTTTCCAAATAACACATTCTCCATTTCGAATAATACCAGCTTCAGCTCAACTGGCGACACTGTTGCAGTAATAATGAAAGGCTCTTATTTAATAAAGGATTTATCGACAGGTAATACTCTTTTTGAAACTGAATATAATTCTTCACCTACCATTCATTCTATAGAATATTTAAATGAAAATAATGTCGCTATTATTGGAAATAACTCTTTTAAAATCTTGAATCAAGGTAGGGTAACAAAATCAATTTCTCTTAATTCTACTTTAAGAGGAAGGCTTAAATATTTCAGAGATACGAAGACTCTTATCGAGTTTAGAAATTTTCTTTACTCATCACCTCTTAACTCCGTGGTTTTTCATGAGCTTAAAGAATCATGGGTGCCTTTTACACAATAAATATTGTGTAAATTTACTTTTTCTCTAACAAACCTAAATCTAATTATATTAAGTAAATTAGTATTCTATCTGCCGTTTATGAAATTTATGATTGTACATACGCTCATTCTAATAGCATTTGTTGTTAGCTGTAGTACGGCACCTGAATTTAATCGGGATAATGAGTATGACCCTAAATCAGATAATTATAAGCTAGATCCTCCTACAGGCGCCAATTATCAGTTTGATGAAGACGGGAATATCTTGCTTTTTTGGGAAGATAAATCTGAAGTTGAAACAGGTTATAGAGTATTTAAGTCTTTGGGAAGTACTAGTGAATTTACCTTACTTGCTGAGTTACAAGAAAACACCATATCCTTTAAAGACTCAACAAAGGAATTCGCTTATCCAACTAAGTATCATGTTGTCTCTTTCTTTAATAAGATTATTTCCGATACACTGACTATTGATGTCGACTTTGGGGAAGTCTCAAGACTCAATGCTGAGTTCAACACTGACTATTCAGAAATTACCCTTTCTTGGAAAGACGATACTTTCATTGCTGATGGTTTTATCTTAAATAAAAAAACGGATATAAATCAAGAAACCACTTTTGTAGCTGCGATTCCCAATTCGTCAAATGAATACACCTTTAAAGCTCCCAAGCTTGGGTTTTCTCACAACTATAGCTTAACACCTTTTAAAATTTTTAAAGATGATACTACTACCCTTCAACCTAGTAACTCCAAAACAATATCTACTGGCCCAAAAGATTTAGAACTCCATCTAATTTCTATAGATTCTTTACAGATTAAATGGAAAGATATTTCGGATTTCGAAGAACACTTTCAAGTTACAATAACCGATCAATTAGGTACTGAAAACTTTGAAGTTGACAAGAACAAAACCTCTCATATTTTAAATAAAGCTTTTATAACGGACGATAACGTAACTATTAGTGTAAAAGGAGTACATAATTCTCTTTCTTCTGATTCTATAGAACACAGTATTCAAATGTCGTTACCACCACCTAATATTAAACGCTTTGATATACATTTTTCTGATGAGGGGACCATTGTTGTAATATCTGATACATCGTTAGTAAGAAGAGAAAAGACCATATATCGTAAAATTAATGACTCAGAGTTTATAGAAGTCGGAACCGTAGCAAAAGGTGATTCATTATTTATAGATAATACCTTGAATACATCGAATATGTATACTTACAAAGTAGATGCCCCGCTTTCTAACAAAACCGCATTGAGTAAATCTATCCGATTTGCAAGCAAATTTTCGTTTGTCCAAAAAAAAGAGAGTTCAAAATCAACCACTTATAGCTCCGTTTTATTAGCTCACAATCCATTCAAAAATATTATTGCATACCTTACAATGGAAGATCAATGGGCACTGAATATTGATAACTATCTAAATGAAGATACTCCTGAAGAGATTCCCTTAGACTCCAGAATGTTAAATATTGTCATTGATAAAAATGCAACTAAGGTAGCTGGTTATTCACTAGACGATAGTAGTAAAATGTACATCATTGAAATAAGTACTAAAGTAGTAGACTCATTATCTATTCCAGACTCGAAAATTATTGAGCTAGAATTTTTAGACTCCCCAAATAAAATCATCGCCCTTATACAAAAGTCCGAAGAAAATGTTGAGTTAATCTCAATTGATTTAGTATCTAAAGCAATCGAACCTCTAGAAACTATCAACACCAAAAACTCATCAATTAAACTTTACCTAAATGACAGCAAGACAAAGTTAGTTATAAAATACTCACTCGAAGAGCCTTTCCAAGATAACAACGTATTTAAGATCTATAATCTTACTGCGTCTGGCATTGAGCTTTATAATGAAAAAATTATTACCCAAGGTGTAAATAGCCCTTTAACATTTTCAGAAAATCTAGATTCAACCATGTTTACTTCTAGCAATGAGACTGAACTCAACATGTATGACTTCCAGAACCAGTCTTTTGTATTTAAAAATGATTATACACTAGACCTAAGTAGCTTTTTTAGATATAGTACAATTCTAGATAATGGGTTGATCTATATTCAAGATCGTCACAGTGCATTTGCAGTCGATACAAAACTCAAAGATAATAATATCATACAACATGTAGATTTTAGCGATGGCGGCATTGCCGCAGGAACGCTTTGGAACAGACAGAACAATTATCTTTTAGACTTTAGAAGATCTTTTAACGACGATGTAAAGCCCTATTACACAGTATTCAGAACTGAAAAAGGCTGGAGTGAAGTAATTGAAAACTAATGTATTACTTCAAACCTAAACATGTTTTCAATAACCGATGTATGAAGAAACTAACAGAGATAGGTAGATTCCTCTATATGAATTTTAAAGTCATACAAGTATTCGCTTCTAATAGCTTTTTTGATGAGCTGTAGCATTGCACCTGAAGTTGTTCGAGATAACCTTTACGACTCTAATGCAAATGTTCCAAATGGAGAGATAATATTTCCTAGAGTGGACAATAAAAGGGGAGAAATTGAATACTTAAGTTTCAAAATAAAATTAAATAAGGCTGCCATAAATCATAATGTTCATTTATCACTTGAAAGTGATGTTGATGGTTTGATTTATGAGACTCCAAATGCTACCTCCGATACATTAATTGTTAATAAAACAGAATTATCTAAAGGGAAGCACACAGCTAAACTATTTCTAAATGGAAAAAAGGTTTCCGAAACCATTATATATGTGATGTTACCAAATAATGTAAACCTAGAGGTTATTGAAAACAAAGGAGTGTTTAACCTTAAGTGGACAAAATATATCGGTGATGACTTTAAGTCATATAGAATGTATGCTTCTTATTATCGGCCTAATTCTTATCCAAGTTTTTTTGAAAATGAAATTGCCGAAATAACAGCTGAATCTGACACTAGTTATGAGATTCTTGACTTTCCATACCAAGAACATTTCATGTTTTATATAAAAGTAGAAGAACATTAAAACCAATACACGAATACCTCTAATATCATAAACATCCAGTTACCAGCAATAGATCGAATGACGTCAAATCATCTAAATCTATCAACCAGATTGGGGAAATTATTTTATATGAATGGCGGACTAAAAATTTATGACTTTAATAATAACACTACAGATGATATGTTTTTTTCTATTACATCTGATAACCTTTTAGGATTTTATGTTAATGATATAAAAAAAGAACCTGAGCTAGTAATCGCTAAAAATGATAGGTTTGAAAGATATAATCTTCAAACAGGGCAGTTACTTAATTCATTTGCCTATGCTCAAGATTCTCAGCAATCACAATTTATTTATGATAGCTATAATGATCGATACTTTGTTTCTAGAGGCAAAAAACCTTTCTATTTAAATTGGGACATGGGAACTCTAAACCCTATAACTAATTACCAGTATTCATTTGATAGAGTTACAATTGTACCAGATCGCGGTACAATGTTTGCGAGACCTAATATTAAGATTAAATATTCGGCGCTAGGGGACTTCAATAGAATAGAAGAAATAAATTTTAAAAATTACGGTGAACTACGTTTTAAATCTAGCAATTACCATGTGATGCTAAATGCAAATAGTAGACCTGTGATTGTATCTGTAGACCCTCTGCAAGAGCAATTTCAATTAGAAGCAACAGGAATTAGTTATAACTCTTTTTATCAATCCCAGTTAAATTCTGACTACTTAGTTGGTGGTACTAATAACGGTATTGTACAGATTTATTCATTATCTCAGAAGTCCTTGATATTCTCATACAAACTCGATTATAAAATCATTGGTTTCATAGAAATAGATGATAATTTACATGCTTTGATAGGTAGAGCTGAACAAAATTTTACAACTGCTTTTCATTTAAGGAAAATCCCATTCGAACTCAAATAACGTCCATCCCATCGGGTTTCCACCATAAATCGGGTGTTTGAGCTTTACTTAGAAAATCATTGCTCACCCCTTCTATTATTCCATCTGTGGTGTACACAGTTTGGAGTGCACTTCCATATTTATTAGCTAGTTCGCGTACTTTATCTTCATTTCCTTCAACCCAGTGAAGCGTAAAATCGAGTTCGGGAACTTCTTCTGTTTCCTGAATCAAGAAATCGTTCATCCAAGCTTGTTCTCGCTCAATCGCCTTGTTATAAGCAAATTGATGCGCCAATATTTCCTTTGGTTTATTTAGCTGGGGGTTCTTCAACCAAAAGGATTCCACATAATCCTGAAAATGGCATTTAAGTCTTCCAAATCTGATAGGGCTTACAACTACTGCAACCGACCGACAACCACGTCCTCCGTATCTAAAAACAGCCTCTACTAAGTCTTCCATAACTTGAGTACTCTCGTTAGGAATGTATGCCATAGAAAACTTAGCGCTTCGCATAATCCATTCTACGTTTTCGGCGACAGATTTTTGTGTAATCGCAATTTCCTTCACCTCATCGATGGAACTTTCTGCACCAGCAAATAGCACTTTATCAGCTTTGATACCAGAAAATTGATTGAAATCAGTGGAGTATTGAATACTATTTTCAAGAGGGAATTCTTCCAACTTTTTGAGGAAACTTTGCAACAGGTACGGATCTTTTCGTGAGAGTTTACCAAAATAATCGGCTCCTGAAAGTATGGTTCCTAGTGCATCTTGAAATCCAACCAAAGGGAGATTCCCTGCATGTAAACATAGAACTTTGGAGCCAAAACTATTCTTTATTTTACTAAGTTCTGCTCGATTTGCCCACTCTTCAATTTGGTCAGATTCTATATTCTGTTTTAATGTTCTAATCTGAAATTTAATGTCTTCAAAAGAAAACAAGCCTTCATCAACGGTTTGTTCAATTGCTTTTTTTAGAACTAGGTTATCAGGCTGCAACCACTCTTTAGCAGCCTTAGCAATTGTTGAGATATGAGATTTCATTGAGTGCATTAATCTTGATCTATTAAGAAATTACAGCCACGTAAATTCTGTGGACTCCATCTGCCTAACACCTTAAATCGCCCATTCTCTCCCATCACACCTTTATCTCCCGTTAAAATAAAAGAGCATGAGTTTCTATTTGCCAAATCCATCACTCCAATCATCCCTTCCGTTCCATTTTCTACAGTTTCCATTGGGTTTTCTGGATTTCGGATAGAAACATTCATCCAAGGCACACATTCAAACCATTCATCACCCAAACTATAAGCCTGACTTAGTAATTCAGACATTCCATACTCCGAATGAATTTGAGTTTTTGGCAAAGCGAAACCATCCGAAAGTTTTTGATGTAGCTGAGTCTTTGTCATCTCGCGACGATGAGTTTTCATCCCTCCTGTTTCCATTACTATGGAATTGCTAGGAATTTGAACCTCACTAATTTCCAGCAAATCAAGCAAACCAAAAGCTGCACCAAAAAGCATTAACTTCTTCCCTGATGAAGTAACCTTATCTAATTCATTCTGCGATAAGGGTTTATTTAACTCTAAGAATCTACTTAATCCAGATTTGTCTCCGTCAATCAGAACATTGAGCATCCAAACCAGTGAGGAGTGTGGATTGGCGTTGTAGCCAGGTGTATAAGCCCAGATTACATAATCATCCAGTTCATAAAAATGCTTCATCCCTGGAATTACCGATTTCTTGTAAATATCGGTATCTAGCAAATAATGAGTGCTTTTTTGCATCCCAGAAGTGCCACTACTCTGAAAATAAATCAGCTTATCAAAGTCAATTTCTAATGGATTTTCCGTAGTTATTATCTGCTTTTCTTTAAACGCTTGAATGGGTAACAGTGGGATTTCAGAGTAATCTTTAACCTTCTGAATACCGAGCGCCTTACAAAACCGCTGGTAAACGGGATTATTCTCAAATTGAAATTGAAAAACGGAAATAGCTTTTTCGTTGAAAGAAATTTGTGGCTCAAAAATATTCATTATCTATTCCTTTGGGATAGTGATAGATATCAATTTATCCTCACCTATCACAAATAGTAGATCTTCATTTACCACAAAATCTTTAATGGTTTTTACGGCCTTAACTTCGATATAATCCTTTCTTTCAGTTCCACTTTTGAAAAGGTTATTTCCTACTGAAATCCACATTCCGTTCTTACTTTTCCAGAATGTTTGGGCTCCCTCAGCAGGATAGAAGCTCTCATAAAAGCCATTTTCCGAAAGTTGATGAATTACATCCACTTTTTTGTCTAGAATAAAGATCTTATTCTCTCTCAATTGTAATCCTGAGATATCTTTTACTTCCGTTGGGATCGGAATTTCATCTAAAAAAGAACCGGATTCATTGAGCTTTATCAGCTTTTTTGAGCGTTTATCATAGAAGAATAATTCTCCCACTTCATTCACCCCTAACCAGGTCGGCTCAATTCGTTTATTATCTCTAAATGCTGATATATTCTGAATAGAGCTCAATAACTGCCAGTGTTTATCGAATACTTGGATACGATTATTTCGCGAATCAGAAACGAAAACTTTTAAGCCATTGGTGGCATCAATATCAAAAGGAGTATTGAATTGATAGTTACTAGAGCCTTTATTGCCAAAGGTTTGGAGGATTTCCCCAGTGTGGTCGAGTTCAAGAACTCGACTTTGCCCTTGTTCTACAATGTAAAGCGAATGCTGAGTTACAAAAAGGGCTGAAGGTTTATTGAGCCCTGAATATAACACATTGCCAGAATTTGAACTCATAACGGATTGCGCATTCGCTGACGAAATGCTCGCTAGCAATAGTAGTGCGATAATCCGAAGTGTTTTCATGAAAGATGTTTTAGGCCTTTGGCTCCAATATCTCTTCTATAATATGCTTGTTCAAAATGAATTTTACTAATTTGGGAGTATGCCGTATCAATAGCTTCTTGAAGAGTTGAACCTTGTGCAACAACATTTAGAACACGACCACCATTTGTGAGTAATTTCTCACCTTCTAATTTGGTGCCTGCATGAAATACTATACCATTAGTAACCTCATCAACTCCAGTGATCTCCTTGCCTTTTGCATAGCTTTCTGGATAACCACCAGATGCCAGAACAACCGTACAGCGATAGTCATTATCTAGAATGATTTCTGTATCTGAAAGACGACCTTCAGTACAAGCAATTATAACTTCCAACAAATCTGATTGCATTGCAGGAACAATTACTTGGCATTCAGGATCACCAAATCGGCAATTATATTCTACCACTTTAGGACCTTCGGCTGTAATCATCAAACCAACATAAAGAATACCTTGGTATGGATAACCTTCGGCCTTCATTCCATCAATGGTTGGTTTAATTATATTCTTTTCAACATCAGAAAGAAGATCAGCGTTAACTATTGGAGCTGGAGAGTAAGCACCCATTCCACCAGTGTTTAATCCTGTATCGCCTTCACCTATACGTTTGTGATCTTGCGCATTCCCAATAGTTTTGAATGTATTTCCATCACAGATTGCAAAAACTGAAGCTTCTTCACCAACCATAAATTCTTCTATCACTAGGCGTGATGCAGCTTCGCTAAGCGAGCCTGATTGAAGTTCTTTTAGTGCTTCTAGCGCTTCTTCTTTGGTTTCGGGAATAAGAACACCTTTTCCACCAGCCAAACCATCCGCTTTTAAAACAACAGGGTATTTATTTTCTTTGATGATATAATCTGCGGCGTTATCAAACTCATTGATAGCAAACACTTGGTATGCTGCCGTCGGGATATTTTGACGTTGCATAAAGTCTTTGGCAAATTCTTTACTGCCTTCGAGCATTGCAGCTTGTTGCTTTGGGCCAAAAACGGCTTGGCATTGCTCTTCAAGAAAATCTGCAATCCCGTCTACCAGAGGTTGCTCTGGTCCAACTACGGTAAGATGAATGGAATGTTCTTGTATGAAAGAAAGTACAGCTTGATGATTACTTACATCGAGCTGTACATTTTCGCCAAGTGATAAAGTACCTGGGTTACCAGGAGCGATGTAAAGTTTATCGAGCTTCGCCGACTTTGCAATTCCCCAAGCCAACGCGTGCTCTCGCCCACCGCTGCCTAGTAACAGTACGTTATACTTCATTCTTAAGATAATTTTTCAGCAGTAGTAATAATTTCAGAGAAACCTTCAGCACTCAAACTTGCGCCACCAATTAAGCCACCATCAACATCAGTTTGGCTCAATAATTCTTCAGCATTCCCTGGTTTCATACTTCCGCCATAAAGAATACGAATAGCTGAAGCTGTTTCTTTATCATAAATAGCTGCTAGAATAGAACGAATATAAGCATGCATTTCTTGAGCTTGTTCAGGACTAGCAGTTTCACCTGTACCGATAGCCCAAATTGGTTCATATGCAATTACAACGTCTAAAGCTTCGGTAGAAGAAATACCTCGAAGAGCAATTTTAACCTGATCGCTTACTAAGTCGAAATGAACACCTGACTTTCTTTCTCCTAATGTTTCCCCAACACAAATAACAGGTACCAAGGAATGTGCTAAGGCTTTATGAGCTTTTTTATTTACTAACTCATCAGTTTCTCCAAAATATTCACGGCGTTCAGAATGGCCTATTAACACATAATTACAACCGCTTTCTTCAAGCATTGTAGCACTTATTTCTCCAGTGTAAGCACCATTATCTTCGTAATGGAAGTTCTGTGCACCTACTTGAATGTCTGTATCGTGTAAATAATTTACAGCCATAGAAAGAGATACAAACGGAGGGCAAACTAACACGTCTACATCTTCCGAAACTTCTGCTTTTCTATTTTTCAAACCTTCTAAAAGCTCTGCAGCTTCATTAGGTCCACAATTCATTTTCCAGTTGCCAGCAATAAGAAATCGACGCATGATCAATTTTCCTGATTTTTTTTGTTAATTATTCTATTAATTCCATCAATTACTCCATCAAAATCTTCAGCAACATATTTTCTGCTGATTATTCCATTCTCGTCAACCAAAAACCTTGTTGGTATAACTGTAATATTCAAAGTATCTAATATCGTTTTTAAATCGAAAGCGCCTGGTTTTGCAACGGGCCATGGTCTATTTCGTTCTTCAAAAAAAGCATCCGCAGTAATAGCACTTTTCTCTAGGGGAATAGTATAAAAATTTAGACCACTACTTTGATAAAGTTGTTGTATTACTAATGATCTATCAAATTGTGTTTGATACATTTGATTTGTAACAGGCGAAATTTCTAAAATATAGGTCGTCCCCATCAAACCTTCTGTTGAGATACTATCACCATCATAAGTTACGAATTCGAAATGAGGCATTTTCTTTCCTGGCGACAGATACGTTAAATCATAGTCTAGTTTGTCCGCCCATTCCATTGCAATTTCATCATTTTTATATTGGCGTTTGAACCTATCTAGTAGTTCAACCGACTTATCTACTCTAGAACTGTCGTAATAACTAACAATAATTACTTTGTCTAGAGCTTGTAGAACGTCTTTGTTTTTTGTTAGATTTTTTAACGAGTCTACAAAGTTTATCGAAGCGTCAAAACCTTGTTTCTCTGCAATGAACTTTTTTCCAAAGTCTGCTGCATTTGTAACCATTTGATCTGTTGTCAACGATTCATTCATTCGTTCTAGTAACAAATCATCATTAAAACCTTTTAGAATTCTAATAGATTGTTTGGCACCAAGAGTTGCTGCAATAGTACCAGGATATTCTTTATAGACATCCCAGTAAAGATCACTCCATTTATGAATTTCATTTGACACCAAAGAATCAGCAATTGCTCCACCCTTCAGATAAATTAGAACTCTACTGAATCCAGTATCTACTCTTTTAAAAATCTGAACTGCACGTTCTTCTCTAGAGTCAACTTTAAAATTCCCTGCTAAACCAGGCAGTTCACCAGAGATTGAAAGTGTATCGTTTGCAGATAACAACACCTGAGATCTCATCAAGTTAACTCCGTTTCTACTTACAACAAGTGGATAAAGCCCTTGAGAAGGAACGGTCACAGTTCCACGAAGAAAACCTGAAGTATCAGTTTTACTTATGAAAAGTGTATCGGCTTGGTCTGTTCCTTTTGAGAAATCTAGGATGAGTACTTGAATACCTGAGTAATTGCCGGTTGCATCAACAGAATCAGCAACGGTAATTCTAGCATTAATCTCTGATGTTCCCTTTTCTGTTCCATTTCCACAGTTAACCAACATGATAAAGGTGGCAATTACCAACCAAAATGTTTTAATCTTCATAGCGTATTCTAATTCTTTGATGAACTAGCCTTCCAGTTTTTTAATAATCATTTGCGTTATCATCTTGGGATTAGCTTGACCTTTAGACTCTTTCATGGCCTGCCCAACAAAAAAGCCCATTAACTGCTTCTTTCCTTCTTTAAAACGTTGAACTTCATCTGGGTTATTAGCAATAATTCCGTCCACTAAAGTTTCTAGGAAGCCAGTATCAGAAACTTGGATTAAGTTCATTTCTTTAGCTAACTCTTCTGCAGCTTTATCAGAAGTCAACATAGCATTAAAAATCTCCTGCATTGCGGAAGAGTTAATCCTGTCTTCTTCTTTCAGCTTAATCAATTCAGCTAGTCGTTCTGGCGTGACGTTAAATTCTCCAATATTTATGCTCTGTTCATTTAGAACACGTAACACTTCGCTTAAAACAACATTTGATGCTGCTTTAGGATTGCCAGCAAATTTTGCAACATCTTCAAAGTAATCTGCTAAATATCTATCCTCAGTAATGGTAATAGCGTCAATAGCACTCATTCCATACTCTTCATTAAAGCGTTTTTGACGAACATCTGCTAACTCTGGAAGTTCTGCTTTAATTTCGGCGAGCAATTCTTCACTCACAATAATTGGAGGTAAATCTGGCTCAGGGAAGTATCTATAATCATGCGCTTCTTCTTTAGAGCGCATAACACGAGTTTGCATTTTTGTTGTATCCCAAAGTCGAGTTTGCTGTACAACTTCTCCGCCCCCTTCAATCAACTCAATTTGGCGATAGATTTCAAACTCAATGGCTTTTTCTACATTTCGAAACGAGTTCATATTCTTAAGTTCGGTTCTTGTACCTAACTTTTCTTGGCCACGTAGACGAACAGAAACGTTAGCATCACAACGCAAACTTCCTTCTTCCATATTCCCATCACACACTTCTAAATACTGAACAATCTGTTTGATTTTAGAAAGGTATGCGTAGGCTTCTTGAGGAGTACGCAGATCTGGTTCCGAAACAATCTCGATAAGCGGAGTACCTGCACGATTTAAATCAACTAAGGTATTATATGGATCTTGATCATGAATAGATTTACCTGCATCCTCTTCCATATGAATACGTGTAATCCCAATTCTCTTATCATATTCTTCCAATTCAATATCTAAGAAACCTTCAAAACAAATTGGTGTATCGAATTGGGAAATCTGATAACCTTTAGGCAAATCAGGATAAAAATAATTCTTTCGGGCAAAAATCGATTTTGGAGCAATACTACAGCCCGTAGCCAAACCCATTTTTATAATATAGCGCACCAAATTTTCGTTTACTACAGGCAGTGTTCCTGGATGGCCAATACAAAGTGGTGTAATTTGAGTATTTGGTGCTTCACCATATTGTGCTGCAACAGGTGCAAAAGCTTTACTTTTGGTCAATAACTGGGCGTGTACCTCAAGGCCAATTACAGCCTCGAAACGTTCGTGGGCAATGGTGCTCATTAAATACTTGTTTCTGAATCGTGGTTTAGTAAGCCCCTAAGATATTAAAGTTGCACATCAGATATTAAACTTAATGTGATAAAAAGAATATTAGCGCCTGATGGTAGTTTAAACAACTTCATAAAACGAATATTGAGTCTCTTCAAAATTCATAAATTATTTTATTCGACCTTTCTCAGCAACGCTACAAACATGGTATCCGCGTTTTTGTCGTAGCCTTTTAGCAGGCTACTTTCTTCCACTTCTAAGCCAAGATGTTCTTTGAAAAACTGAATGTTATCTTCGTTTTCTTCTCTAAATGCAGAACAAGTGCTATACAATAAAAATCCATTTTCCTTTATTTTAGGTACTACATTTGTGACAATTTTACGCTGAAGAGACACGTAATCTGAAATTTTATTTTTCTCAAAATAGAATAATTGTTCCGGTGTTCTCCCCCAAGTTCCACTGCCTGTACAAGGCACATCAGCCATAACAAGGTCGAAACTTCCATCTCCTTGAACGGCATTATACATGGATAGATCAACTACAAATTCCTTATATCCTGAAATTCCAGCATCATTAAATCTCTTTTTAAGATTCGCCAAAATGGATACACGGATATCAGAAACTGAGAGTTTTATCTTTGGGTTTAAATCAAAAGCCATAATTGACTTCCCACCACTACCTGCACAGCAATCCCATACTTTAGGACTTTCCTTATATAAGCCTTTTTCTAATAGGTCTCCAACTTTTTGCGAGTTATAATCTTGAACAACAGCTACTTTATTTAATTGAATACTATCATCAAGCCTAGTTCCATTTGGTAAAGAAATGCACGTATCTGAAATTCTTTCGAAGCTGAATTGTTCTTTTCCCAATTTGCTAAGCACGTTTTTCTCATGATTCGGCCTCATTCTTATAAACAATTTAGGCTGCTCAAAAAACGATGCACAAAAAGGTTCAAACTCAATCTGTTCGCTTAACTCGTTTTTCCATGGGAAAACATCCGTTATTAAACACTCTTCCTTCAAAAATTCCAATTTCTCTTTAACAGTTAACGAAACACTATTTACCCATTCATGCTTGATTTCTTCCAAAATTGGATTCGTCTCGCTAGAGCACAGGAAAAGCCCCATCAAAACTCGCCCGCTAATTGCTTTAGATTGCGCCATTTTTCCCAACCTAAAATAGCAGTAGCATAAATGACTAACCTGTCTTCTATCTCTTGATCCGTATTTCTTGTTGGCTTTAAAAAAAGCTTTCAAATGAATTGAGAACGGTTCTTTACCATTGTAATTAGTAAGAATTTTTTCGGCAGAATTTAAGTACGAATGGTAACGGCTCATTAAATATGGCTTTCAAGATTTATAAATTTGAAGTATAAGGTACAGATGATTTTAAACTCATCAACTGTTAGAAATTAAATTCCGTACCACTGTTGTGTGATGCAATGAATAGAACCTTGGCCCCACACTAAGTCAGCACAATTAATTCCTATTATTTCGCGCGTTGGGAAATATTTAGACAGTAAATCGATGGCTTGTTGATCGTACTGTTTATCATAAAGAGGAAGTAAAACAACGCCTTTGGCTATGTAGAAGTTAGCGTAACTCGCAGGAACATATTCTGAACCATCAACGGTAGTTCCTTCAATTTTTGTTTGAGGAAGTGGCAGTGTTTCGATACTCAAAGGATTTCCATCCTTAAGTCGCACCGATTTCAAAATTTCCAGATTCTCTTGAAGCGCGGGATAGTTCACATCGTTTTTGTCTTCACAAACCATTGTTAGAACGGTGTCTTTATTTAAAAACCGTGTGATGTCGTCAATATGCCCATCTGTGTCATCCCCTTCCAAACCACCTTTCAACCAGATTACTTGGTCTAATCCCAGGTATTTTTTTAGCCGTTCTTCAATTTCCATCTTCGATAGATTCGGATTTCTATTCTTATTTAATAGAACGGATTCTGTGGTAAGTAAAACACCCTCACCATTTACATCAATAGAACCGCCTTCAAGAATCATATTTGGTTTGATTTTTGGAATACCAAACTTGTTAGCGATATAAGTGGGTAAATAATTATCTGCATCGAATGGAGGATACTTTTCGCCCCAAGCATTATACCCCCAGTCTAAAATTACAAACTCACCTTCATTATTCTGCACAAAAATAGGTCCGCAGTCTCTAGCCCAAACATCATTTACTTTTTGGGAATGAAGAATTATTTGAGATAAATCTATATCATATCCTTTCATTAGTTGAGTAGCTCGTTGCTCAATGTTAGCATTAGCCACAAACAAATGAATAGGCTCGTGGCGGTGCAAGGCTTTTATAATTTCAAGATAAACCTTCTCCACTCTTTCTAAACGCTCGTCGGGCCATGTTTCTCTGTTTGATGGCCAATGTAATTGTGTGGCGGAATGAGTTTCCCACTCCGCAGACATTTTTAAATTTAAATCCATTCTTTTTTTATTAGCTATAATTTTGGAAGCAATGTTTAAGAGTCGAGCGTTCTTTTTGTAATTCCGTTGTACAAATCAATGCGCCGATCTCTAAAAAATGGCCAGGTTTTACGTTGGCTCTCAATAGAACCTAAGTCACATTCCACTACTACAACTTCTTCCTTCTCTCCAGCTTTAGCTAATATCTGACCAAACGGTGCCGCTACAAAAGAGCCGCCCCAAAATTTTGTGCCCGCTTCTTTGCCTACACGATTAACAGATGCTACAAAACAACCATTCGAAATCGCATGACTTCGTTGAATCGTTTCCCAAGCATCATGAAATTCTGCTTTTTCTTGTTTACTCTCGGAAGATAAAGTTCCAATAGCAGTTGGGTAAAACAGAATCTCTGCACCTTTTAGCGCTGTAATTCTTGCGGCTTCAGGGAACCATTGATCCCAACATATCAAAGTTCCAACCTTACCGTATTTGGTTTGAAATACTTTAAAGCCCGACTCTTCATCGCCTGGCGTAAAATAATACTTCTCATAAAACCCTGGGTCATCTGGAATGTGTGTTTTTCTGTAATTTCCTAAAATAGCTCCATCGGCATCTATAACAACAAGCGAGTTATGATAAACACCTGAACTTCTCTTCTCAAAAAATGGAGCAATGATAACAACTTCCAACTCGGTAGCAAGCTCCGACAAACTCTTTGTTACTTCTCCATCTAGGGGTTGTGCTAAATCAAAGTGTCTTTCTTCATAGTTAACACAAAAGTATTGAGTATTAAATAGTTCTTGCAAACAAATTATTTGTGCCCCTTTTTCAACGGCATCTCTTATCAGCCCCATTTGCCGATAGAGATTCTCATTAGGGTTTTCATCACAATGAGTTTGTATTAAACCCAGCTTTACAGTATGATTGATATTTTCCATAGTTAAAAATACGAAATCGTAGACAAATTTAGATTTTCTTTTTCATCGAAACTTCATTTTTGACAACGATATTAAGGTAGTTCCTTTAGAGAACGTTAATTATAAAAGCGCTTCCATAAAGATACTAAAAATGCGTTAAATATTAATCAAATCTCTGTTTAAGAGGTTAAAATTCTATACTCAAATGCTTACCTTAAAAGGACCATACAAACCTATTGAAACAGGAGCTATGAAAGCTGACTACGACGTTCATCCAAAAAGCCATATTGGGCTTAATTATTTAGGACTTGAAAACAATAAAGAGGTGTACTGGAATTTAAATCCTGCTGAACTTTATGAACATGCTATCCTCCATGGAGAAGCCATATTAACTAAAGATCACGCACTTTTAGTACATACAGGTAAGTTTACAGGTCGTTCACCAAAAGATAAATTTATTGTAGAACAAGACTCTATCCGAGATGAAATAGACTGGGGGGCAGTAAACCAGCCAACAACTCAAGAAGTGTTCGACAAATTATTTGTTAAAGTACAGGATTACCTAAGCGATAAAAGACTTTTTGTAAAAGATGTTTTCTGTGGTGCTGATGATAATAACCGATTAAATGTGCGTGTTGTAAGTGAAGTTGCGTATCACGCTCTTTTTACTCATAACATGTTTATCAGACCTTCCAATGAAGACCTTGCTAAGCATGAACCTGAGTTTACAGTTCTCGCAGCTCCATTTTTTGAAGCAGATCCAGTTATAGACGGAACTAGAACAAGTACTTTTATTCTTTGTGATTTCGAGAAGAAAATTATTCTAATCGGTGGTACTATGTACTCTGGTGAAGTGAAGAAAGGTATCTTCTCTGTAATGAATTACCTACTTCCTAAAAAAGGCGTAATGGCTATGCACTGTTCTGCAAACCACGACGAAACTGGTAAAACTGCAGTATTTTTTGGTCTTTCAGGTACAGGTAAAACCACTCTATCTGCTGATCCAGACAAAACCTTAATTGGTGATGACGAACATGGTTGGAGTGATGAAGGTATCTTTAACTTTGAAGGCGGTTGCTACGCGAAAACAATCAACTTGTCGGAAGAAGGCGAGCCAATGATTTACGCAACCACAAAAATGCCTGGTACTATTTTAGAGAATGTAATTCTTGATAATAATAGAGAGCCTGATTTTGATGATGTTAGCCTTACTGAGAACACTAGATGTTCTTACCCTATCGACTTCATTCCGAATGCTAGTGAATCTGGCTGTGGTGGCCATCCAGAAAACATCATTTTCTTAACTTGTGATGCTTTCGGTGTGTTGCCTCCAATCTCTAGATTAACTCCTGAGCAAGCGATGTATCACTTTATTAGTGGTTATACAGCAAAAGTTGCTGGCACTGAACGTGGTATCACGGAGCCACAAGCAACATTCTCTGCTTGCTTCGGCTCTCCATTCATGCCACTTCACCCAACCGTGTATGCTGAGCTACTCGCTGAAAAAATTCGCAAGCATGGCTCTAAAGTATGGCTAGTTAACACGGGCTGGACAGGCGGTGTTTATGGCGTTGGTTCTAGAATGAAGCTTTCCTTCACAAGAAAAATGCTTACACAGGCAATAGATGGACAGCTCGACGATGTGGAATATGTAAAGGACCCAATTTTTGGTTTCCAAGTTCCTATTCAAATCGAAGGCGTTCCTTCTAAGCTTCTTATTCCAAGATATACTTGGGAAAATGCTGGTGAATATGATGCGAAAGCTCGACAGCTTGCTAGTATGTTCATCAAAAACTTTAAGAAATATGAAGAACAAGCTAGTAAAGAACTAATGGCAGCTTCGCCACAAGTTTAACCTACTTGTAACAAAATTAAAGCCCACTTCATTAAATGAAGTGGGCTTTTTTTATTCCGAAAAATTCTAAGTTATTATCCTTCACTCATCTCATTAAGACGCTCAAGATTATCTTGAACTCTTAGTGCATCAATAACTTCATGGATATCACCTTTCATAATGTTATCCAAATTATATAAAGTAAGATTGATACGGTGGTCGGTACACCGGCCTTGAGGAAAGTTATACGTTCTGATTTTAGCGGATCTATCACCACTTGAAACTTGGCTTTTACGTTCCGCCGCTCTTGCCTTATCTTTCTTCTCTAGCTCAATATCGTACATTTTAGCTCGGAGCATCACCATCGCTTTATCTCTGTTCTGATGTTGAGAACGTTCTTGCTGACATTCGGCTACAATTCCTGTTGGAACGTGAGTAATCCTAATAGCAGAATCGGTTTTATTAACATGCTGCCCACCAGCGCCACTTGCTCTAAACGTATCTACTCTTAAATCTGCGGGATTAATTTGCACATCCACTTCTTCCACCTCAGGTAATACAGCAACTGTTGCCGCAGAAGTATGAACTCTCCCTTGGCTCTCTGTTGCTGGCACCCGTTGCACACGATGCACACCCGACTCATACTTCATTTTCCCAAAAACTTCGTCGCCTTCTAACGAAAAAGTAATCTCTTTGTACCCACCTTTCTCTGACTCGTTGATGCTAATCATACTCATTTTCCAACCTTGAGCATCAGAGTATCGGCGATACATATCAAATAAATCTCCAGCAAATATTGCAGCTTCATCACCGCCTGTTCCCGCACGAACTTCAATAATCGCATTTTTTGAGTCCTCTGGATCTTTGGGAACGAGTTTTATTTTTATATCAGACTCTAGCTTTTCTTGAGCTTCTTTTATTTCCTCATTTTCCATCTTAGCCATTTCAGTAATCTCAGGATCCTCATCGGCATCTATGAGTTCGTCATTCCCCTTTTTTCGACTTTTGAAATCCATCCAAGTATCGTAATCTTCAACTAATTCTTTTAAACTCCCATGCTCTTTCGTTAGCTCGGTATACTTTTTCGGATCGTCAAAAACACCAGGATCGCTCATAGCTGTGGTAACTTCTTCAAACCGAGATTTAATCTGCTTTAACTTTTCTTCAATGTTCATTTAAGTGCTGATTTAAAAAAATTATCTATTGTGATTTATAGCTCATTTAAATTCTTAGTCCATGCTATTTTATCAACATCAATTTACGAGTTTGAGTGAAACTACCTGCTTTAATTTTGTAAATATACATTCCAGAAGGTAACCCCATTGCGTTAAATTCAACTGAATGATCTCCAGCAGGTTTTCTATTATTTTCTAATGTGGCAACATTTCTTCCTACTAAATCAAATACTTGAAGTTCTACTATAGCGGCTTCCGTTAAGGTATAACTAATTTTTGTAGATGGATTAAACGGATTTGGATAATTCTGATGTAACGTAAAACCATCTAATACCCTATCTAATTCCGAAGAAGTAGCTGTTGAGGTAATTGGATATAGATCTAATTCTTGCGAATCAAAATACTTAATTCTATTCGGAATAGTAGTTGTAATTTTATCATAATTTTCTGTCGAAATTCTTTCTTTACGATAAGTCACTGCAAGGTATAGTAGAAAAGTTTCAGCAACATCTTCTCTAGTAGAATTATCTCTTGCATAAGTTGATATAAAATCAGAATCATCAGTTTGTGCCTGTAACCAACCTGCCGAAGAGCTATGATATGAATCCAATGAAGTATGTGAAGCTTCATGGATAAGAGTCTCTTCTAAAATTCCACTTTGCAAATATAAATCTGACTGACCTGTATGAATAAGAATATTATTATTTCCACCACCAAAAGGTTGCGTTCCCTTATGGATCCAAACAGTCTCCATATCTTTTCTAAGCTGAGTTGGTAATTGTCCTATATACCAACCGTATCTTTCTGCCTCAACTCGTGCTGAGTCAGAATTAACGAATTCAGGATTAACCTGAATTTCTGCACTTAACCCATCATCAAAAGTTGCATCAAACAAGTATGCATTATAGACCACAAAATTATTAACACGACGATCAAACATTTCTCTTTGTCCCTGTCCGGTATAAGTTACATTTTGAAATGTCGAATGATCATCCTGATTAATAATGTCTGATTCAATAAAGATTGTTCCATCATAAGGAGGCACAACCTTCTTTTCTAGCTCTTGAGAAAAACTTTTTGGTTGAATAACTATTAATAAAAGTATCAGAAGGGTAACGAATTTCATGTTTTGCAAAGGGTTTTAAATAAAAAGCTGACCAAAGCTCTAGTTTTGTTTCTATTATGATCAAAAAAGAAATTAACAATTAGTTCGTCAACTAATAACATTTAAATCTGAAATCCTTAATTTAGAAAGAAAATCAATGTCTCGAATTTCACTCCTAGCAAAAACAAAACTTGGATTTTTAGGTGCGGGTCAACTTGCACGAATGAGCGCTTTACAAGCATTCCGTTTTGGTATTCAAGTAGGGGTTTTTTCTGATCGATCAGAGAATGAACCCGTACAATTCATGACTCCCTTTTCTCACTCAGGCTCTTTTGATTCTGTAGATGATATGGTTCAATTTGCAAAGGAATGTGATGTTATTACACTCGAGAATGAATTTATCAGTTCTGAGATTCTCCAAGAAGTACAAGACAAGAGCGGGACTCCGATTTTCCCATCTCCTAAAAGTTTCGCACTTATTGAGAACAAACTCATTGAAAAGCAGACTTTTGAAAACGCTGGTATCCCAGTAACACCTTATAAGCTCGTTAAATCAAAGGCAGACTTAGAAGAATTTGGTAACACCTATGGTTGGCCATATTTGCTAAAATCTTCCAAAGGTGGATATGATGGATACGGAAATAAAACTGCTAGAAATTTAGAACTAGCACTTCAGGGCTTTGAAGATTTAGGTGGAAATAATGGCAGAGACATTTTAGCTGAAGCATTTGTTCCATTTACGAAAGAATTAGCCGTGCAAGTAGCTCGAAATGAACATGGCGTTGTTGTTTACCCTTGTTGTGAAACCATTCAAGAAAATCATATTTGTGTGGCTGTATTATCTCCTGCACCTATAGATGAGGCATTCCAAAAAAGAGCTCAGGAACTTGCCGTAAAAGCAATTGAGGCAATTGATGGAAAAGGGATTTTCGCTTTTGAATTTTTCTTATCCGAAGATGGAGAAATCCTATTGAATGAGTCCGCTCCTCGCCCTCATAACTCAGGTCACTACACTATCGAAGGTTGCATTACCTCTCAATTTGAAAATCATGTACGCTCAGTTCTAGGCTTACCATTAGGTTCTACAGAAATGACACAACCAACTGCAGTGATGATTAATCTATTAGGCACTCATAACCGCCCTGCGGAAGCAGATAACATTCTTGAAAGTCTATCTGAGAAAAATGGGCACCTGCATGTGTATGGTAAAATTCAAAGTAAAATTGGTCGAAAAATGGCTCATTATACTTTATTAGGTGACGATTTGAATGAGACTTATTTGAAAGCCAAACAATTAACTGAACCTTTTCAGATTTGATATTATTCTAATCTCCTATTTATCAGTATCTTGTTTATAACATATTAGTTGCTTGCTAGCTATTAACTTTATACAGATATCAAAATGAGTAAATGTCTTCTGTTACTATTTCTCATCATTCCGGAATTGATTCACGCTCAAATTATTTCCAGTAATGGAAATCTTATGGGTGAGTTCATCAACTACGAACAAAATTTAATGCCCATTGAAGATTCGGAAGCTTTTGAAGTTCCAGACTCGCTTCAGTTAAAACAATGGAAAAGAATGATGGATCTTTTTCTATCAGAATCTTACACGGAAGCTGAAGATAGTTTAAGTACCAATTTCACTAATTATGAAATGGTACTTCTAACAGATACTTCATTTGTGAATCGATCTTATTATTTAATCCGTGAGAAAACACCACTAGTTTATGGTTGGGGATTGTTTGTTTCGGACCCTGACTATCAAAGAGATGCAATTGTTGCTGTCCCTCATCCTCTTTTCGACTCTTATACCCCACAAGAAGGTGTGAACCTGTTCCAATATTTAGGGGCTCGTGTAATGACCATGGCAGGCACTCATCGTTGTGCCAATGATGCGGAAGCTGTTAGTGATGGAACAACTACCGTTTGTAGTGAGTCAAAAACTTCAGAAAAGTTTAAAGTATCTGATATGGCGCATTATGATAGTTCTGCTTTTCAAATTGCTCATGAAGCAATTAAAGAGCTTTCAAGCAATGTGTATGCTATCAATGTTCATGGTCATGCTGATTCCAACTGTGAAGATGTGTTTTTATCAAATGGCAGATCTGATGATCCTCAAGCATCTCTCCAGACTTTGAGAGATAATTTATTAGCCAAAGGAGTTGATGCAGCTATGACTGGTGATGGTTCTTCATGCACTCTAGCAGGCACCACAAACGTTCAAGGTAGATATATGAATGGCTCTAGCAACCCAGCTGATGACCAACCGCTTAGTAATACGGGATATTTCTTTCATATGGAGCAAGGTCAAGATATTCGTCGATCATTTGATGGGCATAAAAAAGTAATCGATGCATTTGCAGATTTAATACCTCGAACTTTTAACACATTTACTATTCCTGAATATCCATCATTGATTTTCAATGAAATTCACTTTAACCCCGCTAGCGATGCCAATAATAATGGAAGCGTTGGTACTGTATCAGATGAGTTCCTCGAAATTATTAATACAGGAACTAATGCCATTAATTTGGACAATTGGATCATCGCTGATTATTCTTCCGATAGGCACGTGGTTCCTGCTACAACAAACCTCTTGCCGAATCAAGCTTTGTTGGTTTTTGGGCAAAATAGCTTCGAAGGTTCGTTTGGCGGAGCTACCGTACAAGCGGCCTCCACAAATACTCTAAATCTTAGCAATTCAGGTGAAAAGATTTATATCAAATCACCAGCTAACGATATCATCACCATGCTAGATTATCCTGGAGATGTGAGTGGGGAATCCATTACTTTAAATCCAGATATTACTGGAACTACATATATTGCTCATTCAACATCCGACGTTGATGATGGTTCTCTTTTTTCTCCTGGAACAAAAATAAATGGAGACCCTTTTCTACCTTTTATTGAAATATCAGGAGATGCAGGTTGGCGAATGATGGCTGTACCTACTCAAAAAATGCCTATTTCAGACTTAAACAATTTCACTCCAGTTCAAGGCTTCGGAGATGGTTTTACTAGGAATTTATATAGTGGTTATAACGGATCGGAATGGGAATATCCTAATTCCTTAAATGACACCCTCCAGAATGGTCAAGGTTTCATTTTTTACTTTTACGATAACGATAATGCTGAAAGCTCGACATTACCGATTACTCTTCGCAGTACAGGGACGGTTCCATCTTCTGACGTAGATGTTGATTTACATACTAACGGCGACAAATGGAACTTAGTTGGTAACCCGTTTGACAAGCCTATAGATTTTGGTGAAATATCAGTAAATGGAGGTAGCTTAGCTAGCCTTATTGGACAAGTATATGATCCTACAATCGATAATTATGTTACCACAACATCTTTAGGTGATTCGATTTCATCTTGGCAAGGTATCATGATTCAAAATGCTTCTGCAAGTAGCGTTACGTTTCCAATTTCATCTATTATTGACGAGGGTTCTTTTCTAAAAAAAACGCCAAAAGATCAAGCTTATTTAGTTTTCTCATTAACGAATACCGATCAAACTATTGGTGATGAGATGGTTCTATTCTTCTCTAATAATTCCACCTTTGATTGGGATGCAAATGATGCTACTCAATTACCATCGCTCTCAAATTCATCTGTCCAATTCTCTGCTATATCAAAGCAAAATGATTCAGAAACAGCTCAAACACAAATTTCCCTTCCTTTGGATTTCGGAAATTCCTTCGAAATCCCTGTTCGAATTACTCGTAACAATATTGGCTCACAACTAACTCTTCGTGTAAAAAAGATGGTCAATATTCCAGAAAACACATCATTTGAATTAGTTAGTAACGACGGACTTATTTACGAAAACCTACAGCCTGATAAAGCATTGGATATTACGGTTGTCGACGCCATCTCAAATACGTACTCCATTTTGGTACAAGCTTCTAGTAGCGTGGGTGTTGAACATGATAGAGATCAACCTAATGAGTTTAATGTATCCCAAAACTATCCAAACCCTTTTAATCCAGAAACTACCATTCAGTATTCTATTCCTAAAAGCTCTTCGGTTTCAATCCAAGTTTTTAATATTCAAGGAGCTTTAATTTCAAATTTTATAGATTCCAAATCTGCTGGTACACATTCATTTAAATTTGATGGTTCAGGATTAAGTTCAGGAATATATTTTTATAAAATATCTACATCGTTGGGTTTTAGAACTGGTAAAATGGTTCTTCTTAAATAGTTGCGTATTTTTGCTTAGTTTCTATCATTAAAATAAGAGCAAGAACCGTTTTTAACTTCAAACTTTTCGTAAATGAGTAAACCAATAGTTGGCGTAGTAATGGGCAGCGATAGCGACTGGCCTACGATGAAACAAGCAACCGATATTCTAGAACAATTCGGCATTCCTATAGAGAAAAAAGTAGTCTCTGCTCATCGTACACCAAACGACATGGCCGACTATGGTGAAACAGCTCGTAAAAAAGGCTTAAAGATTATCATAGCAGGGGCTGGTGGTGCCGCTCACTTACCAGGTATGCTTGCTAGCCATACAACACTTCCTGTAATTGGTGTTCCTATTCAAACTTCTGCACTTGGTGGCGTTGATAGTCTTTACTCTATTGTACAAATGCCAAATGGAATACCTGTTGCCACCGTAGCTATCGGTAAAGCTCAAAACGCAGGATTACTTGCTTTGCGAATGTTAAGTATGACAGATGAAAATATTGCTAACAGATTGACTGAATATCACGCAAAAATGGCTGAGGATTCTCGAAAAAAAACAGATAATCTGAAATAATTTGTATTAAGGTTAATCAACTCGCTTTATAACTAGCTCCCCAAATGTGTTTAATGAGCTACTTCCAAAATCTAAATACTGAATAGGCTGTTTTGGATTGGTAACGCTGTTTGCTGATGTAAAATCAACTCCGCTATCTGTTCCAGCATCCAATGCTAGTAACGGAAGTGTTAGCTCGTTAACCCATTCATTGTTTTGAACTAGGCTGATATTATTAACACCCACAAACCAATCGGGACTAGGAGCGATCATACTAAGCGCTGTAAGAAGCGGGTAATCTTTGTCTATCTCAATAATCATTGTTGTTGAGTCAGGAAGGTTTAGTAACTCGATACTCTCGATATAAGTGTTTGCTCTATCTAAG
The DNA here is from genome assembly GCA_048267905.1 of Balneola sp. Taxonomy (GTDB): domain Bacteria; phylum Bacteroidota; class Rhodothermia; order Balneolales; family Balneolaceae; genus Balneola. The sequence goes on along the minus strand of JBLWWM010000011.1, from coordinate 46,265 downwards.
GCTCTGGCTTGGTCAACTTCACTTTTGAATACACTATTAGCACCAAGTTCTGCAATGTTCTGTACACCTAGAGACGATAATCCGTCCAATTCCCAGAACTCTACATCTGAATTATGAGAAACTGCAACAAGCTTCGAAAAATGTGCTCTATTCGGATAATGATTTGGATGAGTAGTATTACTCCATGTTGCGTTGAATGTAATCGAGTATGTAGCTGAAAGAGAATGTTCTTGGTCATTTTTACTCTTACAACTAATACCTATTAATACACCAATTGCTAATACTATATACTTCATTTATTGGTCCCTTTTGGTTTGATTGAGTTCTCTTTCAGTATTTCATTATTTAACGTAATTAATCAACAAAAATTGATTTTTATTCAAAGAAATAAAAACAATAGTCTATCCTAATTAATCAAGTAAAACACACAAATAAAATCACTGTTATATAAATCAATAAAAAATTTGCTAAACCGCTAAATAAGCGTACTTTTAAGCTGGATTGATGATGAACTCTCGACTACGGTATTAAACTTACAGCTCTTGGTTTCTTTCTCTATCCTTAATTAAGTTTAACCAGATTTAGATGATATGAACATTTACGTAGGAAACCTAAGTTATGACGTTTCCGATGACAATTTACGAGAAGTATTTGAAGCTTACGGTGAAGTAAGTTCCGCAAAAGTAATTACCGACAAATATTCTGGCCGCTCAAAAGGCTTTGGTTTTGTTGAAATGGCAGACGATGCACAAGCAACAGCTGCAGTTGAACAACTTGATGGTGCTGAGCTTGATGGCCGCCCAGTTCGTGTAAACGAAGCACGACCACGCGAAGAGCGTCCAAGAAGAGATGATAATCGTCGCGATCGTTACTGATCCTCGAAACATTTTCTTATAAGCCATTTCTTTCCGAAATGGCTTTTTTTTTTATAGTTTTTCACCTAAATGCATTTGCTGGGAATTTAATAGTAACATAATTGGATATTGAGAGTAAACTGGGAATATTCAGAACTAGTTAAATTCTAATACACCAATTACAGAACAAAGGAGATACGCTATGATTATGTCGACCACCAACAATTTAGATGGTAGAGAAGTACAAAAATATTTAGGGATAGTTTCAGGGGAAGCGATTTTAGGAGCAAATATATTCAAAGATTTTTTTGCTGGAATTAGAGACATTGTAGGTGGACGATCTGCCGCTTACGAGAAAGAACTTCAAGAAGCTCGAAGAATAGCGTTTGGGGAAATGGAAGAAAAAGCTTCACGAGTAGGTGCTAATGCAATTATTGGTATCGATATTGACTATGAAACCATTGGTGCGAATGGAAGTATGCTTATGGTTACCGTATGTGGAACTGCTGTTCTAGCTGAAAAGCAATAAATCTAAAAAACTAGTTACCTTTATAACTTTAAGGTAACTAGTTTTTATAAACATAATGTTAGCTAAATACATCTTTAATCTTTGAAAAGAATCCTTTCTCTTCTTTATTAAGATTTTTCGGATCAAAATTCTCAGATCCTCTTAAAGACTCAATCGCTTTGCGTTCCTTATCTGCCAGATCTCTTGGCATATAAACATTCACTCTAAGCAACTCGTCGCCTTGTCCCGAATTATGTAAGCCGTTAATGCCTTTGCCTTTCATACGAAGTAATCTACCTGGCTGAGTACCTGGTTCAATCTTCAACTTGGCTTTGCCTTTAAGCGTTGGCACTTCTACTTCAGTTCCTAGCACAGCTTCCGGAATACTTAAATTTAAATTGTAATAGATATTATTTCCATCACGCTCAAAATACTCATGTTCTATTTCTTCAATTAGAACAATAAGATCTCCAGCTGCACCACCACGTCGCCCAGCGTTTCCTTGTCCTCTTAATGTGATATAATTCCCGTTAGAAACCCCTGAAGGAATGTTAATTTTAACTGTTTCTTCACTTTTTGTTCTACCTTCGCCTACACACTTTGTACACTTTTTCTTAACAATCCTACCCTCTCCATGGCAAGTTGGGCAAGGTTGAACATTTACCATTTGACCTAAAATAGTTCTTGTAACCTGACGAACCTCTCCCATTCCATTACAAGTATTACAGGTTTCAAAATCTGAATCTGTTTCTGCTCCAGTACCTGAACATTTATCGCAAACAAGATACTTCTTTATCTTTAGCTTTTTCTCCGTACCAAAAGCAATTTCATCAAGTTTAAGTGGCATTCTTATCTTCATGTCAGAGCCTGGTGTACCTGGTTGTCTACCACCTCTTGATCGCCCACGGCCTCCTTGTTCTTCACCAAAGAAACCACTTCCAAAAATATCACCGAATCTGCTAAAGATATCGTCAAAGCCCATCCCGTCAAAATCGACTCCGCCGCCGCCAAATCCGCCGCCGCCGCCATTTACTCCAGCATGGCCATACTGATCATAACGAGCTCTTTTTTGTGGATCACGAAGTATTTCGTAAGCTTCAGCGGCTTCTTTAAATTTCTTTTCAGCTTCCGCATCTCCTTTATTTCGGTCAGGGTGATACTTCATCGCCATTTTACGATAAGATTTTTTTATCTCAGCATCACCTGATCCTTTTTCAATTCCTAGTACTTCGTAATAATCTCTATTTGTCATTATACTTACTCGCTTACAATTACTTTAGCATGGCTAATAGTTTTATTGCCCATTTTATATCCTCTTTCAAGGATTTGAAGAACAGTGTTACTCGGAGTTTCATCATTTGGTGCTGGTTGACGTAATAATGCGTCATGAAGGTTTACATCAAAAGGAACGTCTACAGTGTCAATTGCTTCGATATTATTCTTACTAAATATCTCACTAAATTTACTTGCAACAAGCTTTAAACCATCCAAAAAACTAGCATCCACATCCATTTTAATGCTCGCATCTAATGTGCGAAGTAAATCATCATTCACAGCTAAAAAGTCCTCTAGCGCAGAAACTTTTGCTTCTTCATACAGTGCTACTCTTTCTCTTTGCACTCTTTTTCTAACGTTTTCAAGCTCGGCAGCCTTGCGTAGTAATGAATCCTTAAGCGTTATTACTTCTTGCTCTAAAGCCTGAATTTGCAACGTTTGTTCATTTTCTTGATCTTCAACTTGTTCTTCATGATCAACTGTTTCTTCAGAAATATTTTCCGGCTCTTCTTTTTTGCTTTTTTTGCTCATTAACGATTTAAATTATTTTCAAGTTTTTTATTTTTAGAGCAAATAGTATGCCATTAAGAATTATAAAATGAAGATTGTCATTCTTACGCAAAATACCAGCCATAAAAAAACCCACCAATTAAAATTGGCGGGTTTTAGTTTGATAATGTAATAAACTATTATTGCTCGCTTAAGCAGTCACCAGTAACACATAAAGTTACACTTGCTTTATTTAATACACTTATGCTTGGTAATGTTGAACCAAACTTAGCTTCAATCACATCTATCATTTCATTTACAATAAGTGCGTTACCTCTTGGGTTTGGATGTATTCCGTCAGTAGATATAACTCCTGATGGAGCAAAATCAGGAGATAAGTCCACCCCATCTACTGTAATTCCAGGAACTCCATCACTTAATCCAAATATGTCTGCAAATGCTCCAGTTGAGGCATTGATATCATACAACGCTAACCTACTTGAATTTGCGTTTACTATCGCTGCTATCATACCATTAAAGGTCTGGCGGCTTGTTTCAATTTCAACTTGTTCTGCAAGTGTTAGATAGTACTTATCTCCACTTAGAGACCCATCGGCATTAAACCCTAATGGTATAACAATTCCTACAGGTTTATTTGCGTCTCCACCAAAAGAAGTGTTAACAACAGAGGCTGCAGAAAGCACAACTAACTCTCCACTTACTAGCGGTCTAGATTGTTCGTAAGGTACTAAAGCTTGACGATTCGCTTCTGGTAAACCAAGTAAATCAAATTTTGGGCCTAGATCTTCTAGCGTCTCGTCAATAACTAATATCGGATTTGAGCCCGCTGCATATGCGATTTTTCGCTTATCTATATCTGCTTGAGCGTGAATCGAATTGTCTGCTAATGCTTGTAGCGCACCATTTACTCCAGCTAGTCCAGTATTGAGTAGAGTTGCCTTATCTGCATCTAATGGAATAGCATTCCAGCTAACTGCTCTGAAATACGCTAACCCTAAAAATGAAGGAATATTTGCAACCATACCATCCGCTGTTGTATTCGCCATTAATTGACTTACCACAGTGGAAAATCTAGTTTGAAAATCCGCATTAGATGTTAGTATTGCAGGGTTAGAAGCCCCCCCTGTTGCGTAACCCAAAACGTCATTGTTTCCAATCCAAAGCGAGAAGAATGTTGGCTGTGCTGCAATTGCATCACCCAATATTGTTGAGGTACCTGGACTAGAGGCAAAGCGTGCATAAAAAGGATTAAACGCGGCATTTCCAGGAGTACCAGTTCCCGCAGTTAAAAGTTGTCCAACCTGAATCCCAGGAACACCAAAATTATTTAGTGATTTACCTCCTGAATAAGCAGTTATCGCATCTCCATTAATAGTTGGAGATGGTCCTGGAATACTCGTATCTAGCTTAAATCTACCAAATACTATATTTCCAGCTGGTGCTACATTAGTATTATATCCATTTACAGAGTTAATGTCTGGTTGATTAAAGGTATAATCTCCAGCCGCAGTAGCTGCGAAGCTAGATGCTAGCATCGCTCCAATCGAATTATTTTGCCCACTGGTATACAATGCGCCATCCATATATCCTGCAGTTAGTGAATTACCAATAGCTACATATTTCGAAAAATCTGCTGATCCTGATTTGTATTCAGCAGCTTCCGGTAACGGATTATCTTCCAATTGATCATTAACAAGCGAGTCTTCTATTCCTTCACAGGAATATCCAACTAGGCCGGCAACAATCAGTAATAAAAATGCTTTATATAATTTATTCATTGTTAAGTCCTTTCCTTAATTCAAGAATTGATCAAATGTTAGGGAGATATAATAGATAGCACCTATAGTAGGGTTGCCAAAAGAAGTTGTATATCTTTCGTTCAAAATATTACTTCCACCTAGTTTAACTATGGTATTGGCCGAAGATATTTTGTAGCTAACTTGAGCATCGAAAGTGCCAAATGCAGGTACAACACCATCACCAAATGACGAATCCCAATAGAAAGCATCTTGCCATCTATACACCATATTAAAACCAACATTATCAATGAAATTTCTATTCTCAAATTTAACGTTGTATCTCCATTTTGGCGTGTTATAGCTTGAACGAAAACCTTGATCACGAAGATCTTGCTCGCTTATTAACTCATTGTAAGCAACATTACCTCCTAGTTTATAACCACCATCAAATGAGTAATCCATACTTACCCCAAAGCCTTGAGATTTAACTTCACCATCGGCGTTAACATCAAAACCATACTCTTGAGTTACTACTCCACCTTGGATAATATCATCTTTACCTGCATCACTATTTGCGTCAAAAGCTCCTGGGTCTTGTGTTAAGCCATTTGGAACCCCTTGCACAAATTGAATTTCCGCTATAAAATCAGTGTATTTACTGTAATAGTAATAGGCGTCAACTAAAAGCCTATCAGTAAGAAAACCTTTGTAACCAAATTCATAGGTGCTGATTTTTTCTGTTTTGAAATCATCAAACTCTACAGCTTCTAACTCTGCTCTTGCTGAAGCACTAGTTCCACCAGCATTGAATACTGTTTGAGCAGCCGTTACACTTTGTGCGGAGTAGACTGTATTGGTTTCAAATCTATATCTATCAACTAAATCTTGATTACTACCTATTAGTAATCTAGAAACAACATCTAGTTTAATGAACTGATCTTGTGTAGTTGGCATTCTAAAACCATTCTGGAAAGACGCTCTAAAATTATGTCGATCTGCAGCTGTATAGATTGCTGAAACTCTTGGCGAAAATTGACCTTCAAAATATTCGTTTTTATCATAACGAACTGACCCTGAAAGCGTAAGATCTTCGTCTAACAAAGATTTAGTTGCTTGTAAATAACCACCATACTCATTGATATCATATTCGTCTCCGTTATTATCGAGTGCAAATAATGTGGCTTCTGAGTTTAAGTCATATAATCTATAATTTACTCCACCTATTAATTCCACTTTTTCTGGATCGATGACGTTTGAGAAGTTATATAGCCCCTCAACATGGTACATATCAGATTTCTCTACGAATAAAGCACCACCATTAGAAATAGACTTACTCCTCAAGTCTTTCATTAAGGTATTGAAATTCTCTGACCCTGGTAAGTTATTCTGTTGGTTTGCTGTAGCTGTTTGTTGAGCAGCTGCGTGCGCTTGTTCAACAGAAGCACCTTGAGTTCTGGCTCCTAAAAATGTTTGAAAATAAGGTGTTAGATATACAGCCTGATTAATGCGTGTTGCAACAGTATTTGCGGCGTAAGAATCGCCCGCATCTTCTTGAGTTGTATACGCTCTTATAAAGAAGTTGGGGTTTCTAAGTTCTAGTTTAGCCGTCCAAATATTGAAATCGTCCAATACAAAACGATCATTAGCTGTATAAACAGTACTCCCAAAACCAGTATTATACTGTGCTAAAACTTCATAATTATCGGTTAAACGATAGTGCAAAGCTGCACCTAATTTTAAACTTTCAGTAGTATTATCTACATAAGAGTTTTCAGAAAAGCCTGGGGCAGAAAAAGCTCCCGCTTGGCCATCAGGTATAAGCGATCTTAATGCTGCTACTTGAGCACCTTGTGCACCACCACCAGCAATTATACCATCTGCAATTGCACCAAGAGTAAATACATCATCACCGTATATATTTACACCGTTATAAACACGGGCTCCATTTCTTTCTGTTACTCCACGTTCAACAACTCCGCCTGTTAAATAGCTTTGATCTCTAGTATCTTGGCCAACAAAATCTTTGGCTCTTAGATAAGATGCAGTAATTTTAAAAGCAATTTTATCATTGAATGAATCAGCATATCTCAAATCATATGATTGGTAAAGTTGTGGATCACTTTCAACAGCACTGTCAAAGTGGTTCATACCAAGCTTCGTATTAAATGAAAGTCCTTTATACTCGAAAGGGCTTTTACTATTCATAAGTAAAATCCCATTTAATGCATTAGGACCGTAAAGCGCAGAAGCAGCACCAGGCATCATTTCCGCACTTTCCAAGTCTAACTCAGAAATACCTACAATGTTACCCACTGCAAAGTTAAGACCTGGTGCTTGATTATCGATCCCATCTATTAGTTGTACAAAACGAGGGTTACCGTTTGACCCAAATCCACGAGCGTTAACCGATTTAAATGTCATGCTTTGAGTACTAAAGTCTACTCCTTTCAAATTTGCAATGGCATCATAGAAAGAAGGTGATGCAGAGGACTGAATTTGAATAACATCCATTTTTTCAATAGAAACAGGAGATTTTAATATACTTTGTTCAACTCTGGAAGCAGACACTACAAGTTCTTCACCCAAAAATGTGCGCTCTAGCATTCTAACTTCTAAATCAGAGATGTTAGAATCTGATATGTCTACTTCTTCGGTTTGGAAGCCTACAATAGAAAAAACTAGGGTTAGTGGCGGATCTTGCTTTACTGTAAGTGAAAACATTCCATTGCCATCAGTGGTTGTACCAACCAATTTGTCTTTAACGCGGACATTAACTCCCGCAAGTGGCTCTCCGTTAACGTCTAGTACCTTACCCGATACTTCAGTTATAGCTTCTGTAATATGTAAACCGTTATCGGCAACAGAAACATACGAAAATACGAGAACCATGCTAAATACAAGCATACATCGTATCAATTTACTCATAACTAATCCAGATTTATTATTGTTGTAGTATATTTTGATCTTAAAGCGGACTCCATGTTTTTTAAAACCGCACATTAGCAAAGAAACGTTGGTTTCTCGGATTATGCAAGCGCTTTCATAAATAAAAAAGTAAAACTTACCTTCTATGTTAATAGTGATTTTATTCGTTAATATTAATTCTATTTCTGATTCACTTAAACATTATCATATGTACAAATTACTCTCTCTTTTAGTAATCCTTTTTTTTCTAACTCCCTCCTCAATATTTGCTCAAAAACAATTCACCTATCTAGCCCTAGGAGACTCCTACACTATTGGAGAGTCGGTTAATCCTAACTTAAGGTGGCCTGTACAATTAGTTGATTCCTTGAACACAACAAACAAATTTTCATTTAAACCACCTCAAATTATTGCGCGAACGGGCTGGACAACCGCCGAACTTCAAAATGCTATTTCGGAGAGTAGTATTTCAAAAACTTATGATTTAGTATCTTTACTAATTGGGGTCAATAACCAATACCGAGGTTATGATATTGAACTTTATAGAGAGGAGTTTAGAGCATTATTGGAGAAATCGATATATTTTGCAGGAGATGATACCTCAAGAGTATTTGTGGTTTCAATTCCAAACTATGGTGTTACTCCTTTTGGGGTTAAAAAAGGTGAAGAAAAAATCCGATTAGAGTTGAAAGAATATGACAATATTGCGAAACAAATTTCCTCCGAATATGGTATCCCATTTGTTAATATCACACCAATCTCTGAAAAAGCTAAAACAGATTCTAGTTTAATAGCTAATGACCAACTACATCCTTCTGGGAAAATGTATTCGGAATGGGTTCGTGAAATTCTTCTAGTGGTTAAACCTCAACTTTCAGAATACTAGAATTCAAATTAGGTAGTTACTACTTCATAAGTTAATATCTTAACCAAAATAATTATGTTAAAACGTTTTATTCCAACACTATTTATATTTTTGTTATTTATTGGTTGCTCGGCTCATGCCCAAGTAACAGACAATATTATGTCTATTGATATGTCCAAATCTGTTCAGCTACCTGCCGATTTGATTATTTTTAATATCAATTTAAATGCGGAAGGATCTACCCCAAAAGAAGCATTCAGTTTACACAAGAAAAGAGAACAACTTTTAGCTTCGCTCTTGAAAGATTTACAAATTGATGCTAAGGATATCAAATTCCAGCCCGTACAAATCAGTAAACGCTATCGTAACGACAACAAAAACCTTTATTCGCAAACTACTCAACAAGTAAGTGTTACTTTTAGCGATTTCGGAATTTACGAGCAGATTCAACTCACTTTAATTGAGAATGGTTTTGATTCTTTTAACGGGAATTTTTCGTCGACAAGGCTTGATGAAGGTAAAGACAAAGCCCTTGAACTTGCCATAGAAGCCGCAAAGTCAAAAGCTCAGTTCATTGCTCAGAAGGCTGGTATTAAGCTTGGTGCAATTAAGAACATTAATTATTCTGAATTTCAGGTTAGCCAAGGCTACCGAATGATGGAAGCAAAAATATCATCCGATTCAGAACTCATGGACTTCCCACAAACTGTTACAGTTTCAGGTAGCATTCACATAAGCTTTAACATCAAAAACTAGCTGTTTTTAATTGTTGTTTTTAACTATAGGGTATAAATATTCCCAAACAGTTTTGGCAACTAAAGCATGTCCCTTAGCAGTCGGATGAATTCCATCCGACTGATTTAATTCTGGGCTACCGCCCACTTTTTCTAATAAAAACGGGATTAAAAGTAATTCATTCTCTTCTGCTAACGCCGGAAATATACTAGCAAATTGTTGCGTATAATCGGTTCCTAAATTTGGCGGAACTTGCATGCCCGCAATTACGATCTTGGCTTCTGGGTATTTAGTTTGAACTTTATTTATAATCTTTTGGAGATTATCTTTTGTAGATGACAAATCAATTCCTCGCAAAGCATCATTCCCTCCTAGCTCAAGAATCATCACGTCAACTGTTCTTTGTAGCACCCAGTCAATTCGTCTAAGTCCACCAGCTGACGTCTCTCCACTCAATCCGGCATTTATTACATTATAATTGAGTCCTAAAGAATCTATTCGCTCTTGGATTAAGGCTGGAAATGCTTGTTGTGGTTCTATTCCAAATCCAGCAGTAATACTATCCCCAAAAATTAAAACATTCTTTTTTTCTTGGGCAGTTACAGATGTAGCTAGTAATAGAAATAGTATGCAAAAATTCTTCATTATTTATATTTAGAGTGAACAGAGGTTGCTTTTATTCCACTTCAATTTTTTTATAAACAAAATCTGATTATAAACGTACTCGATGATTTTTTGGTACGGAATGAATCCTACCTTATAATTGGTTTAAGTAGCAAGTTTAACAAATTGGATAATTAAGTGTCGGATATTCTTCAAGTCAGTAATTTAACGCGTGAGTTTAAAAGTGGAAATAAAATACTCACTGTAGTTAATAACATTAATTTCAGTATTCAAGAAAAAACAAGTTGTGCAATTGTTGGGCCATCTGGTAGTGGTAAAACAACTTTATTAGGATTGTGCGCCGGTTTAGATCGTCCAAGTTCAGGCAACGTGATTCTAAATGGTACAAACCTTTCTCCACTAAATGAAGATGAACGTGCAGCAGTAAGAAATAAGCATGTTGGTTTTGTCTTCCAGACTTTCCAATTAGTACCTACCCTAACGGCTTTAGAGAATGTTATGGTTCCACTTGAACTTCGAGGTGAAGCTACAAAAGATGTGCGTGTCCGAGCTTTAGAATTACTTAATGAAGTAGGATTAGAAGATCGCTCCCATCATTATCCAACTCAACTTTCAGGTGGAGAACAACAGCGCGTTGCTATTGCTAGAGCATTTATTAATGAACCAAAAATCCTTTTTGCAGATGAGCCAACTGGAAACTTAGATTCCGAAACTGGAGCTCATATTGAGGAACTCATTTTTAACTTGAATACACAATTAGGCACCACGCTAATACTTGTTACTCACGACCTCGAGTTAGCAAACAAATGTTCACGAATTATAAAGCTCAAAAATGGAAAGTTAGATTCTGATACTTTGAAAAAAGACTATGAGGCTACTGTTTGATGAATAATTGGTGGATTTTTAAAATGGCTTGGAGAGATTCTAGGTCGAATAGAAAAAAGTTATTTCTTTATATGGCAGCCATTATTGTTGGTGTGGCTGCACAAGTTGCAATTACTTCATTCCGTGCAAACTTAAATTCTAGTATTAGTGAACAAGCAAAGGAGCTTTTAGGCGCCGATCTTGAAGTTGAGCGAAACGACACCTTACAAACCGAAGTTCTTGCCTATTTAGATTCGGTAAGCGTAGCACAATCCTCAGCGGTTTCGTTTACATCGATGGCTCTTTTTCCTAAAAACGGTTATACACGATTATCTCAAATCACCGCTCTTGAAGGTAATTTCCCCTACTACGGAACATTTAAGACAAATCCTGTGAATGCTGGAATGGAGTTTCAGGAAACTAACGCCGCACTCGTTGAAGAATCCATCTTAGTTCAATTTGATTTACAACCTGGTGATTCTATAAAAATAGGATATCTGACTTATCTTATATCAGGAGCACTACAAGAAGTACCTGGCCAACCCGTAGCTAGCACATTAATTGGACCTAGAATATTTATCCCAAAAGCCAATATTGAAAAAACAGGGTTAGTGGAGCGTGGCAGTCGAATTGAATACAAACACTATATTAAATATAAAGAAGGAATTGAGCCTGAAATTGTTCGGGAAAAACTTGATTTACTAAATGATGAATTCGATTTCAGATTTGATGATGTTGCTGAACGGAAGGAAGAAGTTGGCCAAGCTATTAACTATCTCTCAGATTTTTTGAATCTAATTGGGTTCATCGCTCTTCTTCTAGGTGGTATTGGTGTATCTAGCTCTATTTTCGTTTATATCCGCCAAAAGATTAACACCGTTGCTGTTTTACGTTGTGTGGGAGTTTCTTCGAATCAGGCAATGGGAATTTATGTAATTCAAGCATTTTCAATGGGGCTTATTGGATCTGGCATAGGGGCTATCTTGGGAACCATTATCCAACTTTATCTTCCTGTTTTAGTTCAAGATTTTATTCCCGTAGATATTTCACTTTCCATTTCTTGGTTTTCAGTACTTACAGGAGTTATTACAGGTGTATTAATCTCGGTGATATTTGCACTGTTCCCGTTATTAGCTGTTCGAAAAATATCTCCGCTTTTCACTCTTCGTTCTTCTGAAGTTGACCTCTTTGGCTTATTAAGGAAAAGTACCCGTGTTTTTCTCATAGGATTAGTTGCGGTTTTCACTACTTCCTACGCATGGTTGATGTTAAACAATTTAATAGCGGCTGTTTCTTTTACGTTAGGGTTAGCATTCTGCCTAATACTACTGCTTGGATTTTCTAGTCTAGTTACCAAACTTGCACGCAAAATTATTCCCAAAGGTTGGAGTTACGAATGGCGACAAGGAATGGCTAACTTATATCGTCCAAATAACCAAACAACAACACTTTTACTAACCTTTGGATTAGGTGTTACCTTGATAAGCTCCCTCTATCTAACACAAGATATGCTTCTCGGAACTATCAATTTCGAAAGTGAGGACGATCTACCAAACCTAGCATTATTTGATATTCAGTACGATCAAAACCAAGGTCTTAATGAAATTATTAAAGATAATGGATTAGAGATTATTCAAAATGTTCCCATTGTTACAATGCGTGTTCAAAAAATTAACGGTAACGACGTTCAAGACATACTAGCTGATACTAACCGACAAGCCCGCCGCTGGGCTCTAACAAGAGAATATAGATCAACATACCGAGATTCTCTTGTAGATACAGAAACCTTGAACTCAGGAACGTTCTTTGGAATGCATACAGATTTAGATAAAGCCATTCCAATTTCTGTTGATATCGGATTAATGGAAGATTTAAATGTTGAACTAGGCGACACATTAATTTGGGATGTACAAGGCATTCCTATAAAAAGTTATATTGCCAGTACTCGGACAATCAACTGGAGTACTCCACAACCTAATTTCTTTGTTGTATTCCCATCTGGTATACTCGAAAGTGCTCCGCAATTTTTTGCTACAACACTTAATACACCTGATAGAAGTGTCTCACTAGACCTCCAAAGGCAGATTGTTATGGCATACCCAAACGTTTCTGCAATTGATGTGGGGCAGATTCTAGAAACCGTTCGCGCTTTTATTGATAAAATAACTTTCGTCATTCAGTTTATAGGGCTATTCAGCATTATAACTGGGTTGATAGTACTTGCTGGCTCAGCCGCTACAAGTAGGTTTCAGAGAATTAAAGAAGCTGTTTTACTTAGAACACTAGGCGCTTCCAAAAAACAGGTTATTAAAATTCAAATCATTGAATACGCTCTTTTAGGCATTATGGCTGCATTAACTGGACTCATATTATCAGTCGGGGCAAGCTACCTAATTGGTTATTTTTACTTTGATATAGATTTTGTTCCCAACTTCATCATTCTAGGAACGGAGGTCGCCATACTCACAGCACTTGTTCTTGTCATTGGGTTAATAAATACTCGAGGGGTGCACAATAAGCCACCACTAGAGATTTTAAGAACTGAGGGCTAGCTATAGTTATAACTTTATAACGATTTATTAATCTTAGGAACTTATTCCTAATTTATACTGTGTAAAAAACAAACATTAACTTACAGAGTAATATGAGAAAACCGATTTATACATTATCAATAGTTACATTATTAATTCTACTTGTTTCTACTGGGTGCGATAGCATTAGTAAAACAGCTAAAGGTACGGCAATAGGGGCTGGAGCAGGTGCATTAGCTGGAGCAGTTATTGGTAAAATTGCTGGCAACACTACAACTGGGGCTATCGTTGGTGCTGCTGTAGGTGGGGCTTCAGGAGCAGCTATCGGTAATTATATGGATAGACAATCTAGAGAGCTTGAAGAAGATCTTGAGGGTGCAAAAATTGAAAGAGTTGGTGAAGGGATTAAAATAACTTTCGACTCTGGAATTTTATTTGATGTAAACTCATCTCAGCTTAAAGCACCTTCAAAAGAAGAAATTTCAAAATTAGCTGAAATTCTTCAAAAATACGAAGACACTAACGTTATGTTCGCTGGTTACACAGATGATACAGGAAGGGAAGAATACAACCAACAACTCTCTGAGAAACGTGCAAAAGCTGTTGCTGAATACGCTTCATTTGTTGGAGTAGACGCTACTAGAATGACTATTACTGGCTATGGTGAAAATGATCCTATTGCTGATAACACTACTGTTGAAGGCCGTGCACAAAACCGTCGCGTTGAGATTGCAATATGGGCGAACGAAAAGCTTAAAAAAGCTGCCGAAAAAGGCGAAATAGAATAAACACGCCCCTTTTTTTAAATCCCCGTTACGCGGGGATTTTTATATATTCATTCCATTGTATTTAAAGTCGAACCAAATATACACGAATGAATCCTCTTTCTAAGCTTTCTAAACCGAGATTCTCTCCTACTCGATTTAAAAAAATAAGATCCTCAAAAAAACCAGGTAGTGCTCCTGGTACAATTGCTCATGTTGGTAAAAAAGTACTCAATGATATTATTATTAATATCCACGATTACGATTTGACCCACCTTACTGTAAAGAAAATAGATGAAATTGAGGAATGTAAACCTTTTGTAGCTACAGAAGCTGTTACTTGGGTTCAGGTAATGGGGTTACATGACATTGATACTTTAAAAAAACTCTGGGATGAATTCGATTTTCACCCCTTAGTACAAGAGGATATTGTAAACACAAACCAACGCCCTAAAGTGGAAATTTATGGCGAGCAGATATTCATCGTGTTAAAAATGATTAGAATTGAAAATAATGTAATTGAACACGAGCAAGTAAGTATTTTACTAGGCAAAAATTTTGTGTTTTCATTTCAAGAATCTGACAACCCCTTCTTCGATGCGATTAAAGTCCGATTAGAAATGGAACAAACTAGGCTCCGTAAAGGTGGCACAGACTACACTGCGTATGCTTTAATGGATACTATTGTGGATTACTATTTCACCGTGCTTGAGGAACTTAGTATTCAAATTGATGAAATTGAAGATGAGCTAATGTTGGACGTGGAACAAGAACACCTAAAAAGCATTCATAATCTTCGAAGAGAATTGATTCGAATACGAAAATCTATCTGGCCGCTTCGTGACAGCCTTAATTCTTTATTGAGGGATGATTACCCATTAATAAAAAGCGAAACTAAGCTCTACATCAGAGATGTATACGATCACCTTGTACAGGCTATTGATAACGTAGATAATTTCAGAGAAATGGTTTCTAGTTTACACGACATGTATATGACCAATATAAGCAACAAGATGAATGAGGTGATGAAGGTTTTAACCATTATTGCTACAATATTCATCCCCCTAACTTTTATAGCCGGTATTTATGGGATGAATTTTAATTATATGCCTGAACTAGCCTGGAAGTGGAGCTACCCAATCGTTTGGGTTGGAATGCTAATAGTTACCGCTTTTATGATTTATTATTTTCGAAAAAAAAAGTGGTTCTAGAAAAAAAAGAGCCATAAATCTTTCAAATTTATGGCTCTAACTAACTACGGAGGTATTTGGGTATTATCGGATAGAATCAAAACAAAATTCTTATACCAGCTACTATATTAAGAGACTCGAAATCTTGGTTTACATTTGAGTTTACCAAGTTACCTGAAGTAACATCTGAATAACTATATAGTACTGAACGGTCGGTCCGAGTTGAATATTGCCCAGAAATATCAAAGTTTATTGTATTTGTTAATGGAATAGACAAACCTGCCGAAAATACATTTTGTTCCACTTTATAAGTTTTACTTTTGGCGGGATAAAATGCATAACCACCTTTAATTTCGGATTTTCTATTTAACTTATAAGTTGCTCCAACTTTAAGATTAGCAACAGTATTGTAATCTTGCTTAATTTCGGCATTAATCTCTTGTTCGTTTTGAAGTATAGCAGCTTTCTCGCTTGGATCAGAAATATCATCTTCAAGTAAGCTTAGTTCGATGCTACCGTAATTAACTAATTCAACTGAAGCTGATAGATTAAACCCAGCAATGTCTAAAATGGAAGCCCCCATATTAAGCTGAGCAGGTTTAGTTATTGCATAATCAAATTCTCCAAAAAAATCGTAGGTATCTGTTTCTGTACCATCATCAAATTCTGATTTAATCCCAGACGAATAGGACTCTGTAATTATAAGTTTACTAGGCAAAATTATGCTTGCACCCAAATTGATATTATTGCCAATTGTATAAACAATACCAGAACGAATACTAACACCAGCAATATCTGAATTGATATTATCAGCAAGAGTTATGCGCTCAATGTCTGTTCCACCATTACCATTGCCATCAGTTCCAATAAAATCACCATCGTAATCATTATACTCATCAAACTCTTGAAAATTTCTAGAGTAGCTTGAAGTACCAGAAATAACACCAATAGAAATTCCGAAGAAGAGATTCTTTTTAAACTCCGTTGCTGTAAAAAAGCTGAATTCTCCTAGTTTTCTTCGATCATTTACATCCACATACTGTGTTATTCCTGGATATTGAGCTGGCGTAAAACCAAGTCTAAAAATGGATTCATAATAGGTCTCTCCAATATCACCAAACTCTATGGCGTAGGCATCATAAGCAATACCACTATAACCACTTGAAGGGTCTACAAACATATCTGTTATAGTACTCGAAGAATTTCTTCCATTAAGAAAGGCTCTGCTATCATAGTTATCAATAAGATCGTATCCAGCTCCAATAACAAAGCTACCTTGTGATGTGGGAAATTTATATAGCATTCCAAGATTCCCAAAATCTGTATTTCCAAAACTATTTGAGGTACTATTATTTAAATACGAATTTGTTTGGCTTCGATTTGAATAAAACCAAGCTATACTGATGTTATTCTCCTTAGCCAAAGCCATTACCGCTGGGTTATCAATGAAGCTTCCAAAACCATTGTATGAAGAAACGGACGGTACTACCATTGAAGTTGCGTCTCCATTTGAAGCACTTGAGCTAAACTGAAGACCTAAACTTTTATATGAAATTGGAGACTCACCATTTTGCGCACTAAGGTTGAATGCTAGGAATAATCCTAGCATTAAGAGCGTTGTTCTCTTCATGATCTTATTATTTTATTTAGTCTTGACTTGTGTTAGTTCCGTTTTCTTGTAGAACTACTTTTCTTTTTTGATGTAGATGATGAGCTACTTCTTTTTACGGTAGAGCGATTAGATGAACTTGGTGTAGAGCTTCGTTTTACAGTACTTGATGTCCCAGATCGCTTGGTAGTTGTACTTTTTGTAGTTGATCTAGTGGGAGTAGTAGAAGTTCTAGTTACAGGTGTACTTCTAGTTCGAGTAGTTGTAGTAGTACGAGATGTTGTACTACTACTTCTATTAGTAGGTGTTCTACTTACAGTTCCAGAAGATGATCTTTTAGACGAGCTATTTGTATTAACATTAGAACTTGATCTTCCTGTAGAACGGTTGGTTGAACCACTTGAACGAGTTTTACCAACTGTGCTACTCCCTGAACTTCTACCAGTGGTGGTAGCTCTTGTACTAGTACTGGTTCGTGTCCTAGTTACATTTGAAGTTCCTGTTGTTCTGCTACCCTTGCTATAAGTACTAGAACCGGTATCGTTTCTGCTACGCAATGTTGAGCTATTAGTTCTATTTCTTGTGTTATTGGCATTTGTCAAACCATTACTTCTAACTCTATAATCTCTCTTCTTTGTATACCTACTCGTATAATTGCCATGATAATTATTAATTATAAAATAGTTGCCATAATAGCCATAGTATCCATAATTATCGTAAAATGGATTATACCAAGGAGTATTCCAATAGAAAGGATCTGTAACAGCATGGTAGCTGAAATTAGCGAAACTAAACTCGAACATATCTCTAAGTTGGTAATGTCTTGAATAAGCGAAGAAAGATAGATGATGTCTTCTTGGGTGGTAATTCATATACCGATAAGAATAATATTTAGAAGTATAATCATCTCTAGCGTCGTCATAACCGTCATCATAGCCAGACCAATAAACGTCTGTTAGATTATTTTCGGAGTACCACTGCTCTTTTTCATAGTCTTTGTAGTATAGATCTAAATCTTCGTAAACCTCTTCTTCAATAGGGATGTATTCTTTCGCAGTTTGTTCGCGTTCGTACCAGTTATCGCCTTCCTGTGCAGATTCATTATCATTCCAAGAATAATATTCTGATTGACGATTATTTCCATCTCTGCCATCTAGGACCTCTAAGCTTTGTAACTGGGTATAGCAACCAGTCATAAAAAAACTAACAGCTAATAATGGTAAAATAGTTCTAAAGCTTTTCATAGCAGAATCTCCTTCTTGGAGGTTAATCTTCACTTAGAAATTGAACAATTCAAGTCGGTTTATCTATCACATGATAATGTTAGCATGCTTAAATTTCGCCACGTAATGATTTAGCTATTACTTCCGCTTTTGAATTGACATGTAGTTTTTTATAGATATTTCGAATATGTGCTCTTACCGTATCAATAGAGATATCAAATCTATCAGCAATCATTTTATAACTCAGACCATCAACTAAACCATTAACAATATCTTGCTCTCTAGAAGTTAGCATACTGTCTGGATTTTTCTTAGGCTTTTGGTCGTTAAAATGTGTTATAACTTTTCTTGCTATTTGTGGTGACATAGGGGCTCCACCTTTTAAAAGCATTTCAATAGCTTCTCTAATCTCAGGTAAAGAAGTATGCTTCAATAAATAACCAGAAGCACCTGCTTTTAATGAATCGAAAATTTTGTGCGAGTCATGGTAAATGGTGAGCATGATTATATCCACATCTGGATACTTATCCTTGATTACTTCCATTCCTTTTATGCCAGACATCCCTGGTAATTGAATGTCCATAAGAATTACATCTGGTTGCATGTGTTTGTCAAGAAATACTAGCATTTCCTCTACGCTATCTACTGCTACTGGACATTCAAGTCCATCCTGCATATCTAAATAACGTTGAATCAGATCTCTGATTTTGACATTATCTTCTACAATTCCAATTACAGCCATAATAATTATTTAGTTGGCGTTTAACTTTCCCTTTATTGTTATAGTAAAACCATTTTTATTGCTAACATCAACACTAGCACCAATTCGTTCTGCACGCATTTCCATATTCCTTAGACCGTGCCCTGTTTTCTTAGAGCTCATTCCTGAGTTGCCATTGTCATGAATAGTAAATGTAAAGTCACTTCCTTCAGTATGAATGGTAATGCGAACTAAATCTCCGTTAGAGTATTTAGAAATATTATTAGCTGCTTCCTTAAAAATTAAGTACAGATTTTCTTTTAATGGTACCGCTAATTTGTTCTGCATTTTTAAATCGTCAAAATCATATTGAACGTTAAAATTCTTGGGCTCTAACACATTAAGTACATAATCCTGCATTCTATCTGTTAAATCTCCAAGAGTATCATTCCTAGCATCTATAGACCAAACGATATCGTCTAAGCTAGTTACAATTCTTCGGCACTGTGTTCCAATCTGACTCAATGATTTTTTAAACTCTGGATCTGTATCAATAGCTTGAAGAAAATCTGACTGAAGGGCAATTTCCGTTAAACTGGCGCCTACGTCATCATGAAGATCACTTGCAATTCTAACTCGCATACGTTCTATATCTACCAGTTTTGTGGTTTTATAATAGCTATAGAACAACCAAATAATTCCAACAATAACGGTGCCACAGAGAATAAAAAACCACCATTGAAGCCAAAAAGGAGTACTAACGGAAATGGTTTTCTTTGTAATGATATCACTCCAAGTTCCATTTGTATTTTTAGCAAGTACACTAAACGTATAATTTCCACTTGGTAAAGAAGGATACTTAGCAAACCGATCGGTTGTACGTTGCCAAGTTGGATCAATACCTTCCATCTTGTACTCATACATTATCTGGTTCGGCGCTCTGTAATTAATACCTGAGAAATATATTTCCACAAAATTCTGTTCGTAAGAAAGATCTAAATGCGTTTTGTTCGAGTAAACTCTGCCAGATGCGATTATCTCATTTATCTTAACCTCTGGAGAAACAGGGTCATAGTTATATTTTGAAATATAAAAGTGACTCATCCCCTCCACACTACCAAACCATAAATGCTTTTGAGAATCCTCAAAAACGGCTCCTAAATTCATTTCATCTGAAATAAGACCTTGTTCTTTAGAAATTATTTGAAAAGCCTGATCTTTTTCAGTGGGAACCTCACTGTAGAATTTCGCGGCGTCAAATCGAGCAATGCCGCTGTTTGTGCCAATCCAGTAGATACCATCTTCAGTTTGTTTTATAAAATAACAAACCCTGTTTGGTAAGCCGTCATCTACAGTTATACTTTGGAACTTTTGGCCATCAAACCAGGCAACCCCTCCAAAAGTTGAAACCCAAACTGTACCTTTTATATCTACTATAATCGTCATGATTGCATTATTAGGCAGGCCATTTTGAAGGTTGAAGGTTTCAAATTTTCCATTGCTGTATCTACTGACACCGCCGTATGTTGCAATCCATAAACTTCCTTCATTATCTTCAACAGCTCCTAAAGTAGTGTTATCAGCTAGGCCATCTTCTACTAAAAATTGTTGATAGGACTTACCATCGTACCGTATTATGCCTTCTTCATACGTGCTTATCCAGAAATCGCCTGACTTAGTCTCATAGATCTGTCTAATTTTTCTAAATGGGAATTCTGATTCCTTTAAATTTCTGATTTTCCCATTTTCAATGATAGAAAGACCATTCCTCATTCCTACCCAAATTCGTTTTTCCGAATCGTATTTAAGTGTATATACTTTATCGTCTTGCAAACCTTGATCTATGCTTATGTTTTCAAAAGTACCATTTTTATATTTACTAATACCTCCGCCATATGTACCTATCCAAGTTATTCCGTCATCACTTTCAGTAAAAGAGGTAACTACGTTATTTGCTAGCCCTAAATCTGTTGTGTAGTTTTCAAAATAATCACCTAAAAAGAGATTTACGCCGCCGCCAAAAGTTCCAAACCAAAGGTTGCCTTCTCTATCTCTTGTGGCAGAATAGATGATACCATTAGATAAGCCATTTGCAGTAGTAAAATTTTTGAAACTATTTTGATCAAAAAGGCTAATTCCACCTTCGGTTCCTAACCAAAGCCTACCTGACTCATCATAGCTTAACGTTTGAACTTTTGAATTTCCTAGACCTTCATTTTCGCCATATGTGGTAAACTTGTTGTTCTCGAATTTTGTAAGACCATTTCGAGTTCCTATCCAGAGAATACCTTTTTCATCAAAAATAATATCTCTAATTCTATCTTCAGGTAAACCGTCTTTAGTAAGGTACGTTCGGATGTTGCCGAAGCTAAGTTGGGTTAACCCCTCCCGAGTTGCAAACCACATATCGCCAGAATCGCTTTCGATAATTCTTCGAATTCTATTGTTTTTAAAACCTTGTGTGGTTGAGTATTGATATAATTCTTGGTTTTTTTGATATAACCATACTCCTTCCCCATCTGTACCAAACCACATATCTCCTTTAGAGTCTTCAAAAATGCTAATTACTTCCATGTTATCGAGTGCCGAAAGCTCGGGTAGATAGTAAATACTGTCACCCTCAAAATAATTTATTCCTGAAGCTGTTCCAATCCAGAGACGCTTATCGCTATCTTCAAATAAAGAATATATTTTACTGTTTTGAAGGCCTTGGTCCTCAAAATAACTCTGAAATTCAATTCCATCAAAGCTATTTAGCCCATAGCCTGTACCCATCCACATGCTTCCTTCGTGGTCTTGAACTATTGCATGAACTACAGACTCACTTAATCCATCTTCAATAGAATAGGTGCGGAATGGATAATATTGAGCGTATATGCTTGGAGCTATCCAAGAAAGGGAGATTAGTAAGAATAGAAACTTCTTCATAACTACTATTGCTGCAAATAATCAATGCTAGTGTACATTTATAATGATAAGTTAATTACGGTTAAAACGTTAATGTATTTTTATCGGTTTGATGAGTCTTGCCGTTTTAAAACATGTAATAACTCAAATCGAATATTGTATAAGAACGGACGTTTAAATTACTTTATCTTTATTAACAAATCTAAACCATCTGTTTCAATAATTGAAAAAGATTATCTCCTTCTTACTTCTTCTTTCTTTTGCCATCCCATTTTGGGGTGCTGTCACGGTTCTGCAATTTCAAAAGGCTAAAACCCGTAAAGAAGTAAAAAAACAGATTAAAGCAGGCTTATTCCCTGAAGAACTTACGCTACTGGTATTTTCTAAAACAGAAGCAAAGGGGCTTTTACATTGGGAACATGATAAAGAGTTCGAGTTTAATGGACAAATGTATGACGTTGTAGAACGTGGACAGTCTGGAGATTCTGTTTGGTTTTTAAGTTATTGGGATCATCACGAAACCAAGATTAAAAAGAGCCTCAAAGACCTTATTTCTTCCAATGTAAAATCCATCATACATAATAGAGCTTCTTCAGCAACTTCGTTTCTCCAGATTAAAGCTAATTTTTTTCAATACGCTTCTCATTTGTTAAAAGCTAATGAGAGTGAATTTCTTTCAAAGCCGGTTTACATCGCTCAGATTTTTCACACCGATATTGATTCTCCAATCACCCCGCCTCCTCAAGTTTAATTATAGATTATCACCATTAATTAAATGATTAGTGCGAAGCAGATTCTCGCTATTATACTATTAAACGAAAAGAGACTTATGAAACACATTTTGTTAATGTGGTTCTTTCTAGGGCTTTGTGCGGTAAGTAACGCCCAGATTATAACCATTAACGATAGAATAACTGATCAACCTGTTGAGCTAGTTACTATATACAGCGACTCACCTAATATATATGCCATTACAAATGCAAAAGGAGAAGCTGATATTTCGAAATTCAAGAACGTTGAGATTATCTTAATCCGCCGGATAGGATATCGTTCTATTACAATAAGTTATGACGATATCAGAGCTCAACGCTTTGAACTTTTTCTATCACCTTCAAACATCTCGATGGATAAACTAGTGGTTTCGGCTACACGCTGGCGCCAAACAAAATCTAATCTTGCTTCAAAAATAACTTCCGTTACACCTCAACAAGTAGAAGTTCAAAATCCACAAACTGCGGCTGATTTACTGAGTCTCTCTGGCGAAGTTTACGTACAGAAAAGTCAACTTGGTGGAGGTAGCCCGATGATTAGAGGATTTTCTACTAATCGACTTCTTCTTGTGGTAGATGGAATTCGAATGAATACAGCCATTTTCAGAAGTGGTAACCTTCAAAATGTAATTTCTCTAGATCCATTCGCAATTGAACATACTGAAGTGCTATTCGGTCCTAGTTCTGTAATTTATGGTAGTGATGCTCTTGGAGGAGTTATGAGCTTCAACACTCTCACACCAGGGCTATCAGCCTCTGATGAACAATTCGTATCAGGTAATGCTGTAGCTCGTTATTCATCTGCGAATAATGAAAACACATACCACTTTGATGTTAGTTTAGGCTCAGAGAAATGGGGATCTATCACCAGCTTCACTAACTTTAATTATGGTGATCTTGAGATGGGAAGTCATGGGCCAAATGAATATCTCCGCCCTGAATATGTACAACGAATTGATGGCTCCGATGTAGTAATTGCAAATAAAAATCCACAAATACAGCGTACTACAGGATACTCCCAAACCAACTTGATGCAAAAAATCCGCTTTAAACCCAACGATGATTGGGATTTCAATTACGGCTTTCATTATTCAGAAACTTCAGATTATGACCGTTACGACCGTTTGATACGATATAGAAATGGTTCTCCGAGAAGTGCCGAATGGTATTATGGGCCACAGATTTGGGTTATGAATAACCTTTCTATAGCTACACACAATGCATCCAGCTTTTATGATGATGCCACACTGCGTTTAGCTCATCAATATTTTGAAGAAAGCAGAATAGATCGAGATTTTAATGGGACTCAGCGTTTTAGCAGAATTGAGCAAGTTTATGCTTACTCAGCTAATCTAGATTTGGTAAAAAAACTAACCGGCACCCAAGAGCTATTCTACGGAATTGAAACTATCCTAAATGATGTCCATTCTTCTGGAACAGATACTGATATAAGCACTGGAGTAAAAATTGCTGGAGCACCACGTTACCCCGAATCTACTTGGGCTTCTTATGCTGCTTACCTAAACTACATGTACGAGATTAACCCAAAGTTAACTTTACAAGCTGGTACTCGATACAATCAGTTTATTCTGGATGCCGAATTTGAAAACACTTTTTACCCTTTCCCATTCAGCGAAGCACATATTAATAGCGGAGCTCTAACAGGAAGTCTTGGTTTTGTTTTTAGGCCAGAGAAATCTATTGCCATAAACACGGTATTTTCTACAGGTTTCCGTTCTCCTAATATTGATGATGTTGGCAAAGTTTTTGACTCAGAACCAGGGTCTGTTGTGATTCCGAATCCAGATTTAAAATCGGAGTACGCATATAATGCAGAGCTGGGTGTAAGTAAGATCTTTAACGATGAATTTCAGATTGATATAACTACCTATTATACCTTACTAAAAGACGCATTGGTGCGTAGAGACTTCACTTTAAACGGACAGAGTCAAATTATGTACGACGGCCAATTAAGTCAGGTTCAAGCTGTACAGAATGCCGCTAAGGCTACTATTTTTGGTGTTCAGATTGCGGCCGAATTATCATTACCTGCTGGCTTTGAAGCTTCATCGCAATTCAATATTCAGAAAGGTGAAGAAGAATTGGATAATGGAGATACAAGTCCTTCTAGACATGCAGCTCCTTGGTTTGGGACTACTCATCTTAAATATAGTGCCAATCATTTAAAGCTAGATTTATACACTGTTTATAGTATGAAAGTAAGCTACAATAATCTCCCCGATGAAGAACGAGGAAAAGATTATATGTATGCCATAAATGATGCTGGTAATCCTTACTCACCAGCTTGGTATACGTTAAATCTGAAAAGCATTTACCAAGTTACCAAAGTGTTCTCTTTTTCTTCGGGGATAGAAAACATTACCGACCAACGCTACCGGCCATATAGTTCAGGTATTGTTGCCCCAGGTAGAAATTTGATATTTGCTGTTAAAGCCGATTTCTAAACAAAAGGCTCACTACGAGAGCCTTTTTTCTTGCGTAATAATTTTGAGGATTGGTTGGTGAGAGAGTGAAAGGACTGTTGCCGGTTAATTGTTAATGGGGAGTTGAAGTTGATTGATTATTTAATATTCTACCAAAAAAAGAACTACTTCATTTTATACGTATTGAAAAAAAGCTTCCCTTTTTTCTGTCTAATTAAATGCCTGCTTGTTACCCAAATGTTTTCGCTTTCAACAAAACTTTGACCGAGGTAATGGGATTTTCCTCTTGATGTATTGATTAAATAGAAGTCTTTTGATTCATCCCATTTCAACCCCAAATCAGTTACTCTTCTGTTACCGTAATGTCGAATCGTAACCATCAATGTATTGTCGGTAACTTTAGTCACATCCTGCATTAAACTCCAATCAGAAAAGTTTACAAATAGCTCTTGAGTTGAAGGAACATATCTTCTCTTTGCGATATTGAATCCCGAAAAATTGTATTTCTTAGTCAACGTTCCATTTTCAAAATGATATAAATAGGGAATCAAATCGAAGTATTGTATTAGGTGTTGATCAACTTCATTGGAGTACCTTATTTTTCCCGATGAAAACGGTTGGAGTAACATCCAATGGCTCTGGACATCATAAAACCGTCCATAATTATTCGAAATCGAGCCCTTTATATCCACCTCAAAAAGACTGTTAATAATAACTGAGTCTGATACACTCCCCGAAAATGAGTATTTACTAAGATTTCCCATTACCATTAGCTCATCATTAGCGATGGCAAACGATGTGGGATTAATACCTTTAAGAGAAATCTCTTTCTTAAATACACAGGGCGAGTTGCTGCAATCAAACTGACTTATTCTTGAATCTCCAGAGGTGACATATAAATCGCTTTCAACTACACTGATATCCTTTGCGAACAATAACTCGCCAGGTCCTCTTCCCTGTTCTGCTAGCACCGTCCATTTTTGAGTTGAAAGGTTATACTCATACAGCAAATTTTGGAAGATGTCTAAGTAAACAACTCTATCTTTGGCGATGCTTTCGAATTGAGCCATATACAAATTAGCTTCTGGCTCTAACACAGAGTCTATTTCAGTAATATCCATAACTGAAGCGAATGCTCTTTTTTCTAGGATGCTTTTTCCGGGAATAATTAGCTGTTCAGAAGTGTCATCTAACTTGCGGCTAATAGTGACTTCCTCCACACTTTCGTTTTGGTAAGGATATCTCTCTTTGATGGGATGGATTTCATCTTTGGTACTATTTCCCGTACACGAAATGATAAGCAGTATTAGCGATACTAAAAATAATCTCATAATTCACCGAGATATAAATTCATAACCAACTGTTCCATTTTAATTGAATAACAGTGCTCATTCAGCCATACGCCTTATCCATTCTACTAAATATTTAAACTTGAAAGTAAACCTACACCTAACTATACACTTAAATAATTTTTAAATAGATACTTAACGTTAACCGATAGATTCAATTAACAAAATATTATTTGAAGATAAAAGAGGTAGAGATAGTTATTGGCTAATTGTTAGTGGGAGTAACAACTCTTATCTCCAAACAAAACCATTGCTTTTAAATAGCTGGGAAGATCCTTCGGAAGGATTCTCTGGATGACGGAAATTTTTAAACAAATCTAAACCGTCAACGAATTATCTAACATCTACAAGGATGATCGAGAGTTTTAATAACCTAAATCCATTAGCTTTATCTGGCATCTACACTTCCGATAAGCCCAGAACCCATTAACCAGCAACAAATAATTAAGATTTTGAATTTGGGACCATTCCAAAATCAGATTTCTAGACATAAAAAAACCTCGCAAATTGTATACTTGCGAGGTTTAATTTCTTAATAAAGAAACGGTTGTTGTATTAACCTAAATAAGCTCTTAAAGCTGCGCTTCTGTTATGATGGCGCAATTTTCTAAGTGCTTTTTCTTTAATCTGACGAACACGTTCGCGAGTTAAGTCGAAGCGTTCTCCAATTTCTTCTAGAGTTAAAGAATGCTCGCGTCCGATTCCAAAGTACAAGCGAATTACTTCTGCTTCTCTTTTGGTTAGTTTTGAAAGTGCGCGTTCAATCTCCACTTTCAAAGACTCACCCATCAATTCAAAATCAGGGTTTGGAATCTCCTCATTCTCAAGAACATCAAGAAGACGATTATCTTCACCTTGAGCAAATGGAGCATCCATTGAGAGGTGACGGCCTGAAATTTTCAAAGTATCAGCTACTTCACCAACGGTCATTTCTAAACTTTCAGCAAGTTCGTGAGCAGATGGAATACGCTCATACTCTTGCTCTAGCTTTGAAAGTTCTTTACCAATTTTGTTTAGTGCGCCTACTCTGTTAAGAGGAAGTCGAACGATACGACTTTGCTCAGCTAGAGCTTGCAAAATAGATTGTCGAATCCACCAAACTGCATAAGAGATAAACTTAAAACCACGAGTTTCATCAAAGCGCTTAGCTGCTTTAATCAAACCAAGGTTACCTTCGTTTATCAAATCTCCAAGCGAAAGTCCTTGGTTCTGGTACTGTTTTGCAACAGAAACTACGAAACGTAGGTTAGCTTTTGTAAGGTCTTCTAATGCTCGTTGGCTACCTTTTTGTATTTCTTTCGCCAGACGAACTTCATCATCAGGTGTTATTAATTTCTCTTTACCAATCTCGTGCAGATAACGATCTAAAGATTCCGACTCACGAGTCGAGATTCCTGAACTTTTTGCCACAGTGTAAATATTTAATGAATGTTTGTGCGTACGCTACAAAGGGCACAGGACTTTTTAATTCGTTAAGCTGATAGGTTGCAACCTGTTATCTAAGCTTCTTCATGTCTGTGCTCCTGATGAAAGCAAAATCATACTAATATACGAATTTATTTTCTTTTTTATTATTCATTTCCGTTCAGTATGGTCTAAATCTTTTATAATCTGAATTAGAGGCTCTGAACTATAGAAACTGCATCGAGCTACTTTAATAAGTTATTTTAAGAACGAACTTCCAGGAAACATTGCTTCCTTACCAAAATAAGTAGCAATTGAGTTTGCGATATCACTAAAAGTTGAGCGTATTCCTAAGTCTATTTCGCTTGCTTTATGAGCTGGATATACTAATAATGGTACAAATTCGCGTGAATGATCGGTACTTGTTGAGCATGGATCATTGCCGTGGTCGCCAGTGATAATAAGCAAATCGTCGTTGTTAAGTTTATCAAGGATACTTGGTAAGGCTGCATCAAACTCTTCTAAACTTCCCGCATAACCTTGCGGATCCAAACGATGCCCATATAGTTGATCGGTGTCAATCAAATTCACGAATACAAAAGTGTTTTCAACTTTATCCATTACGGACAAAAGCGTAGTTATTCCTTCTGCGTTATTCTTAGTTTTCTCGCACTTGCTAAAACCTTGCCCTGCAAACAAATCAACAATTTTACCTATTGAATAGGTTTGGATGCCAGAATCATATAAATATTGAACTACATTTTCTTTCGGAGGAATTGCGGAAAAATCGTGCCTATGATCCGATAATCGTTCAAAAGCTCCTGATTTTCCAGTGAAAGGTCGGGCGATAACTCTTCCTACTTCATAATCGCCAATCATCACTTTTTTACGGGCAAATTCACACCATTCATAAAGTTTTTCAACGGAAGTCACATCTTCGTGGCAAGCAACTTGAAATACGCTATCTGCAGAAGTGTATACAATGGGCTTACCTGTTTTCAGGTGTTCATCACCAAAATCACGAATTACATCCGTGCCCGAGTATGGCAGGTTACAAAGAACGCCTTCTACTCCCACTCCTTCTTCAAAAGCATCGAGAACATCTAAAGGAAATCCATTCGGAAAAGTTGGGAATGGTTTTTTAAGCTGAATCCCAGCTATTTCCCAATGACCTGTAGTTGAGTCCTTTCCGCCAGAAACTTCTCTCATTTTTCCAAAAGCAGCACTTGGTTTCTCCTCAGAAGGAACTGATGAAAGCGGAATAATATTTCCGAGACCAAATTTACCCATATTGGGGAGTGTACATCCCACTTGCTCAGAAACATGCCCTAATGTATTCATACCAACGTCACCATAATCAGCTGCGTCTTCTTGAGAACCAACGCCTAAGCCGTCTATAATTACGAGGTATAAATTTCCCATTATGCTACAACCGCTTTGTTTTCTGAACTGTTAATTGCTTCCGCATGTGCTTTTTTAGCTTTTGTAAGTAATTGATATGAGTTTCCACAATCTTCGTTTACTTCTGTGTACCCCACTTTAAAACCAATATTTATAGTGTGGCCATTTGAAAGCCTTAACCCATGAGCCAAACGTGTGTTAAATTTATTCATCCATTGAGTAATAACTTCGTCTGTTTCACCTTGAATAACAACCGCGTATACATAATCTGAATTAAAACCCATGTAACCAGAAAAGCCGTAAATACTCGGGTTTAGAAATTTTACAAAATCCTCTTGAATTTTATGTAGGTCTTCGAGTCTAAACTTTGTTCTTAATGTTGAAATATTATCAGGAGAAACTAACCCAAACCATGTTTTATACCGACTGTTCTGTGAGCTTTTCTTCAGCTGCAAATCCAAAGCTGCTTCCCAAAGCTCAGGCATATAAGCACTGAAATTTTGCGTTAAAAAATCATCTGATGCACTTGTTTTCTTCAATGATGCTTGGATATTTAATGCAGCTACTCTTGCTAGGTTCACAAGTTTATGCTTGGTCGACTCTTTGAAGTTTAAAGGATCATCATCGTAAATAATTGCTAGCGCTTGACGCCTATCGTGGATGAGAATTGGAATAGCAAATGATGCGCCTTCCGTTCGCCCCTCTCCTGTCGATATTCTTTTTGGGTTGTTATTGAAATGCATTGAAAATAACGGTTCGCCTTTCTCTAGGGCTTCAGAAGATATACTTTTGTCTTCCATTTTAAGCCCCAACCTAATTGGGTTGTGGCTCTTTTCGGAGTTCAGCACAACATTCCATGTTTCCATACCATGAGATAGTAGAGAAACACCTCCACGAGGTATGCATTCTTGCATTTCGTTTAGCATAGTTTTTAATATTTCCACTCTATGCATTCGGTAATTTATCTTATTTACCGAATTTTCGTACATCTCCCACTCTTTCTGCTGCTCGTGTAAGTCAACTACTTCTAAATAAGTATCTAGTACGTTTACCATCGCATTGTTGTAAGAAAGAATGTTATCGTGAATTTGTTCGATATCAAACTCGTGTTCACTTTCTAGAATCGTTAGAGCAACGGTTTCGCCTTTGTTTATGAAAGGTATAATTAATAATGACTTCGCCTGTACAAAGTCGAAATAATGCATCAGTTTACCTTTAGCAACATCTTCACCCACTTTTAGCAAAATTATTTCATCAATATCTTTAAACTCGTTTAAAAAATGATGGTCAAAGTTCACTCTATCCTGAAACATTACATTGGGTAGAATGGTGCTGTTTGTTTCCCAAACAAATTGCTGCCGTGCATGATTTACCCAGCACATATACGTAAGCTGCGCCCGAGTTGACGCACGTAACAGATGTATTAAGTCTGCCATAATCTGCTTGAATTCTCTTAATGCTTTGTCTTGTCGATCTAGAGCCATTTAGCTTTTTTTGGGTCTTATTATCATTGTTAAATTACAAGCTTAAAGCTTTAAAGCAAGCAAAGATTTAGTTCAACAAACCTTTGCTCACACACTAACAGCCTTTACTTCATCTTTTACTTACCTGTCGAAATTATTTCACTCAGTGCTTCCGCTTCATCAATCATTCTCTCGAAGGAAGCCAATCCTTTATTCCAGAAACTAGCATCTGTGATATCAAGTCCCATTTTGGCAACCAAATCTTGTGGCCACTCAGAGCCTCCCGCACTTAACAACTCTAAATATCGTTCCGAAAAACCATCGGGACGTTCAGTAAACTCTTCATAAAGCGCCAACACTAACAACTCACCAAACGCATATGCATAAACATAACCCGGAGTATGTAGGAAGTGTGGAATATAACTCCACCAGATTCCATATTCATCCGTTAATGTCACTGAGTTGCCGTACAGAGCTTTTTGTTGCTCCATCCAAAGTTCCGAAAACCGTGCGGTGGTAAGCTCACCTTCATTTCTACGGGCGTTGTGCATCGCGTTCTCAAATCTATTCATTGAAACTTGGCGGAATACTGTGGCGATAGTATCATCTATTTTACCCATTATTAGAGCTAGACGTTCTTTCGGATCATCTAATTCTTTAAGCAATTTTTGAAACACTAACATTTCCCCAAATACTGATGCTGTTTCTGCGGTAGTTAGTGGTGTGCCAGCTTGTAAAGGACCTTGCTTCCTACTTAGGAACTGATGAACTCCATGACCGAGCTCGTGAGCTAAAGTTTGCACATCTCGAATTTTTCCATCAAAATTCATAAACACATACGGGTGTGCCGAAGGAACTGTACTCGCTGAATATGCACCGCCACGTTTGCCTGGTTTTATAGCCGCATCAATCCAATTCTTTTCAAAGAATAGATTGGTAATTTCTCCCATTTCTGGATGGAAATTAGTGTACGAATCCATCACCATTTCCTTTGCTTCATTCCACGAGATCGTAGCCTCATTCTGTGCAATAGGAGCATAACGGTCGTAATCTTTCATCTCGTCTAAGCCCAGCAACTTAGCTTTCAATTTGTAATAGCGCTGAACTAACGCGTAATTACCTGTTACAGCACCAACAAGAGCATCTACGGTTTTATCATCCGTTTCGTTAGAAAGATTACGAGAGGTAATCCAGTCTGGATAATTTCTCAGCTTGTCATTGGTAAATTTATCAGCGAGTAATGTGTTAAAAACAAAAGTAAGTGGATGCGAAAGCTCATTGAATTTTTTACTCAGAGATGCATGAGCTCTTACCCTAAGCTCTCTGTCACTATCGTGCAACTTACTTAGTACTTCTTGCTCCGAATATTCTTCTCCATCTAGCTCAAACTTCGCTGAACCTAGTGTTTCATCGAAGAAACGTACCCAAGCACTACGCCCAGTTACAGATTTTGCAGAGAGAATTTGCTCTTGTTTCTCTTCAAGTACATGCTCTTTATATC
This sequence comes from Balneola sp., assembly GCA_048267905.1. Lineage (GTDB taxonomy): Bacteria > Bacteroidota > Rhodothermia > Balneolales > Balneolaceae > Balneola. The sequence continues at coordinate 14,110 of JBLWWM010000011.1, read as the reverse complement.
GTCGTGATGACTCCAAATAATGCTTATAAAAACTTAGCTCTTCAGCATTAATAAAAGTCAGAGCATTTTCTTCAGAAACTTGTAACCATTCAACATCCAGAAATACCAACTTTTGGTTTAGCTCAGAAGATAGCTCATTTGCTTCTTGTACTAACTTGCCGAAGCTAGTGTTGGCTGTATCTGTGCTCCATTGTAGATATGCGAAAGAACCAATTTTTCCACCTTTATCCTGAATGGCCTCATATTCTTGAAGCATTTCTTTAAACTCAACAACATTTAATTGCGCAATTTTTCCTCTGTATTTAGTAGAAAAGGCGTCTGCTTGCGCTAAAACTTCTTTCTTATCGGCCGCTAATTTCGGGTCATCACTTGATGCATATAAATCGCTTAAGTCCCAGTTAATATTTTCTGCTCCAGTAAGTACTTTTTTGCGAGAATCGCTCATAATTTTTTTTATTGTAATATAGCGGTTGTTTGAAGGGAATTAAAGTATTCAAAATTATTAATTACGGATTATTTTTGGTGAATACTTTAGCAATTGCAAAGCCATATTAGGCTATTAGCAGCTTTATCTCATAGGTTAGCTTTCAACAAACTCAGGTATGCATGAAAGTGGATAAGTAAAATTTTGGATTGAAATAGAAAGGCAAAACACCCAATTGATTTAGGATTTTATTTTCAGCTTTTATGAAGAAATAGGATTACCAGATTCCTATTTCAATTCAAACTGATGATTTATTATCAAAGTATCCCCTGATGATACTTGGACGAGATTGGTGTCAGCCTTATACGAGGAAAAGGTGAAAATCATCTGTACGTTAACATTATCTTTACTAACAGGTATTCTTACCCAATATTCACCTGAAAAAGAAGTGGCAGCACCCAACGGTTTGCGTTGTAAATCGTTGATTTTCTGAACTTCTATATTAGCCATTGGTAGTGGCTGGTTATTTTGATCGCGAAGAACTCCTTTAACTATTGCTGGTGCTCGTTCATTAACTAGATTATTCGATATTTGGTCTTTTTTATTAACGCTAATGTTATTGTTCTCTTGGCTGGATTTTGAACAGTTTAAAAGTACGCTACAAAGTATCAGAATGAAATAAATTCGTGCATTCATAATTCTTCAATGTTAAATGTAATTACTAGTTCATTATTTCTGTCTCGTTTGTCAATAGCATAAAATATGTGTTCTCCATCTGTAGCATGGATATCGAAAATAGAACTGTTATGGCGCAGTTCAAAAGAACCTAAACCTTCCAATATTCCAGTGTTTTGTAGTATCAAATTTTCATCAAAAATTTCGAATGTTATTTTTTTCTCTTCGCCAAAAACCTGAAATGAAAAATGAATAATATTTCCATTTTCTAGCTTAAAAAGCCCAAGACTTTCAGACTCAATGGTTGCAATGGCTGGTGTTTTACCATTTATTCGTATAGCGTGTTCTGGAATCGGCGGGGCAGAAATAGAAGTGAAAGGTTGATCATGGATTTTTAGCCCAGCATAAGTTTGATGAGTAAATTTATCCAAATCATATTTATAAATTTTTCCATTATAAAGATATGGAGCAAAAAGTAATGTGTTATGTTGGGTTAATGCGCTACCTGTTACAAAAAGACTCCAAGTTTTGTAAAACGTATTCTCTGAATGTTCAAAGTTATTAATATTTCCAAACGAGTACTCTATTGATTGGAGATCTTTGCTAAAATGAAACAAATAATTTCCACTTTGCCCATGAGTAGAATCGGAAAAGTTATCGGAAACTGGGTAATCAAGTCTGTAAAGCAAAATGTATCCATTACCAGTTTCTAGAATATTTCTAGGCCAAAGAATTTCTGAAGGGTCGTACAAATTGGTCTCCACTTTATCATTCTCTCTAAAAATGGTAAAACGGGAATTAAATTGATCTGCGACTAATAGTTCATTCCTAGAGTTTAATACCATAGCAGAGATATTCAAGAACTCTCCTGGCCCTCTACCTCGTAAACCTATTTTTTTTAGGAAACGACCTTCTTGATCGAAGTATAGAAATTGTAATGCTAAATCGTCCCCTATTACTATTTGACCATTATTATCAACCGCCAAAAATTTAGGTGTACCGAGTAGATAGTTATCGCTTTGATTGGTAATTAGGGTGTCAATTGTAACTGAGTAGCTATCCATTTCATGAATGGAATAATTGGTTCTTGAATTGCAAGATGAGAGTAGCACCACTAAGCTTGAATAAACAAACATTACTTGATAAGCCTTGAAAGAACATATTTTAGCTACCATAATTTTGTATTTCGAATACATATTTAAACATAGCGTCCACTAAGGCACGGCTAGAAAAGAATAAAAGTATAAGTAGAATGCTAATCATCAAAACATAAAAAAACACCTATCTAACTAATATTACATTACTTTTTATTAAAAAAAAATCAAGGTACAATAGCTAAAATTTTTAGCTCTATGTAAGCTCTATTTTGTGTAAATCTTTAACTAGAAAAGTGGATTCCCACTTAAAAGAACTATAATGTTAATAGAAATATCTTATATCGTTTTTTAACATTCTTATCCTTAATTTTGAAACCGCTTTTTGAAATACTTAAAGCATTATTTTTTTGAACTATTACATAGTATATAACATTACTATAACAATTAGCGCACCTAAATCTGCACGAGGTTAATCCCTATTGAAGTCATTTGAAGCCGTCTTTGGACCTAATTCTGCATTAGTAGAAGAACTTTACGATCAGTATAAAGCTAACCCAAAATCAGTTCCTGCACACTGGAAAAGATATTTTGATGAGATGGAGGGGATTACCCCAGAAGCTCCGAAATCTGCTCCAGAAGTAGAATCTAAATCAGAGGTAAGTTCTAAAAGTGTACCTTCTACCTCTCAAAAAGATTCTCCAAAAGCAGCTCCTAAAAATGCTGAGCTTGAAAAAATAAAAGGAGTAGCTACTAAAATTGTAGAGAATATGGACGAAAGTCTTAAAGTTCCAACTGCTACATCTTTGAGAGTGTTGCCTGTTAAAATGATGATTGAAGACAGAACTATCATCAATCAACACTTGGAAAGCCGCAATGAGCCAAAGGCTTCATTTACGCATTTTATTGCATGGGCAATTATAAAAGCACTTAAAGCGCTACCTAATCTAAACAATGCATATTACACTGACGGGAAAAACAGCTTTAAAGTTATTCCTGATCAAGTAAACCTTGGTATCGCTATCGATTTACCAAACAAAGATGGTTCTCGTAATCTAGTTGTGCCGAATATAAAAGGCGTTGACAAGATGAACTTTAAAGAGTTCTTATATGCTTTTGCAGAACTTATCAGCAAAGCTAGAAATGGTAAATTGCAGATTGATGATTATCAAGGTACTACGATAAGCATCACCAATCCTGGAACCATTGGCACCGTTTCTTCTGTTCCAAGACTGATGCAAAATCAAGGTGCTATCATTGCTACTGGTGCAATCGACTATCCGGCCGAATTTCAAGCAATGTCGAAAGAAGTGCTCAACCAGCTAGGAATCAGTAAAGTAATGACTGTAACCTGTACTTATGATCACAGAGTTGTACAAGGTGCAGAGTCTGGTTCGTTCCTAAAAAAGGTTAATGATTTACTAACTGGGCAAGAAGATTTCTATAACGATATCTTTTCTGACTTAGATATTGCCTATGAGCCAATCCCTTACGGACATGACAATTACAGTGGATTAACTTCAAGAGGAGGAAACTCACTTGAACAAGATAGACGAGTAATTGGAGTTTGGCGCTTAATAAGCATGTATCGCATGCGTGGACACGTACTTGCCGACCTTGACCCTCTAGGAAAAGAACCAGGGCATAATCCTGAATTAGATTTAGATTATTACGGTCTTTCGCTTTGGGATCTTGACCGAGAATTTTACTGTGGTGGCTTAGGTGGAAAAGAAAAAGCTACTCTTAGAGAAATTATTAAACTGCTTCGCGACACTTATTGTGGCAATATTGGTGCCGAGTATATGCACCTTTTAGATTTGGAAGAAAGAAGGTGGCTACGTGGTGTAATGGAGTCTTCTTCTAATATCGCGAAGCTAACTAAAGATGATAAAAAGGAGATTCTTCACAAACTAAATCAAGCGCTAGCTTTTGAGGAGTTCCTTCATAAAAAGTATATAGGGCATAAGCGGTTTTCTCTTGAAGGAGCTGAGACTTTAATACCGATGATTCACTCGATGCTTGAAAAAGCTGGCGAACATGACATCAACAAAGTATTTATGGGAATGGCACATAGAGGGCGTTTAAATATTCTCGTGAATATTATGAACAAGCCTTACCACCGTGTATTTGCAGAGTTCGAAGGGAATGTAGATCCTAAGTCAATTCAAGGTTCGGGAGATGTTAAATATCACCTTGGTGCCAAAGGAAAACACAAAACTGCGAGTGGCAAAACTGTAAGCCTAGAATTACTCCCAAATCCAAGCCATCTAGAAGCGGTTAATCCAGTTGTAGAAGGTGCAACTCGTGCTATGCAGGATCATTTTGATGGTGACGATGCTGGTAAGAAAATACTTCCTGTTTTAATGCATGGCGACGCCGCTTTTGCAGGACAAGGAGTGGTTGGTGAGACTTTAAATATGTCTCAACTAGAAGGTTATAAAACAGGTGGAACTGTTCATATTATTGTCAACAACCAAATTGGTTTTACTACTTTGCCAAAAGACGGTCGTTCTACTGAGTACGCATCCGATTTAGCTAAAATGATTCTTGCTCCAATTTTCCATGTAAATGGAGATAAGCCAGAAGCCGCAGTTCATGCTATCCAGTTAGCTCTTGAGTATCGTCAACAGTTTGGTAAAGATGTTATTATCGATTTAATTTGCTACCGCAAGCATGGGCATAATGAAGGTGATGAGCCAGCATTTACACAACCTGGCATGTATAAAGAGATTAATGATCATCTTACAGCTAGAGATATTTATACGAAGAAGCTCGTTAAGAAAAATGAACTCACAGAAGCTGAAACTCAACAGATTTTCGATGAGTTTGATCAACTTCTACTAGATGCATTTGAAGATGCTAAGAAAGCTCCTAATGTAACTATTACCGAAGATCTAATAGATCGAACTGAAACACCTCAGGCAAAACTTCCATTATTCCCAGATACTACCTATCCGGTTGAAGAATTAAAGGATATTGCAATTAAAATCAATACCGTTCCTAAAGACTTTGATGCAAATCCTAAGTTGCTTCAACAGCTTGCTAAAAGAGCTTCTATTGTAGATCAGAATAAAGATAAAATAGACTGGGGCTTCGGAGAAGCTTTAGCATTTGGTTCGCTCTTAAAGTCTGGTAGAACTATTCGTTTTACAGGCCAAGATGTGGAAAGAGGTACTTTCTCTCATCGTCATGCTGTACTTCATGGTACTGAAACTAACCAAACATTCACGCCATTAAATAATCTTTCCGATACACAGGGTAAATTTTCAATACATAATAGCTTGTTGAGTGAATATGCTGTTATGGGATTTGAGTTTGGATATAGTGCTCAGAATAAGGACGCTTTAGTAATTTGGGAAGCTCAATTTGGCGATTTCGTTAATGGAGCTCAAATTATCATCGATCAGTTTCTTTCATCTAGCGAAGCGAAATGGGGGCAAACAACATCGTTGGTTCTTAACTTACCTCATGGCTTTGAAGGCCAAGGACCAGAGCATTCATCAGCTCGATTAGAACGCTTTCTTCAGTTATGTGCTGAAGATAACATGCGAGTAATGAACTTAACTACTCCTGCGCAGTATTATCATATGCTTCGTAAACAAGCCCTTCAGGATGAAAAGAAGCCCGCTATTTTAATGTCGCCCAAAAGTTTACTTCGTCACCCGATGGCTACATCAAAAACCGATGATTTAGCAAATGGAAAGTTCATGCCATTTATAAGAGACGAAGAGGTTACAGATAAAGCCACTACTAAGCGTTTAGTAATCTGCTCTGGAAAGGTGTACTACGATTTATTGAAATATCGCCAAGACAATAAAATTGAGAATGTAGCTATTGCACGTTTAGAGCAATTCTATCCATTTCCAGATCAAGATATTACCGATCAACTTGGTGACTTCTCGAAAGTGAAAGAAATAGTATGGTGCCAGGAAGAGCCAAAGAATATGGGCGCATGGTTCTTCGTAGCTCCACGTATTCAGGAATTATTAAAATCTGGCCAAAAACTACGCTATGCTGGTAGACAGGCATCAGCTTCACCGGCAGCAGGCCAGAAAAAAATTCATGAAACAGAACAGAATAAACTCATTGAAGAAGCTTTAGTAATATAAGTTATCATCTATTTCAATATTCTAAGCTCGTTAGAATTTTCTAGCGAGCTTTTTTTATTTCTAAGGCTATTTTGAAGAATCTACTTTAATTAAAGTAATTATTTACGATTTTAGGCTCTCTTCAATATGTCAACTTACAATTCATAAAAACCACTTTTATATTAATGGATTTAACTATTGAAAACATAATTCTAGTTGGCTCTTTACTTCTGTTCATTAGTATCATAGCAGGTAAAACTTCTTACCGATTTGGTGTTCCAACTTTAGTATTATTTCTTGTTGTTGGTATTTTAGCAGGCTCGGAAGGAGTTGGGGGTATACATTTTAATGATCCCAAAATTGCTCAGTTTATCGGTATTGTTTCGTTGAACTTCATCTTATTTTCTGGGGGGCTCGAAACAAGTTGGTCTTCCATAAAACCCATTTTATGGCAAGGGGTTGCTCTCTCTACATTAGGTGTTTTGCTCACTGCTATTTCTATTGGTACGTTTATTTGGGCGATTACAGATTTCACTATTTATGAAGGTTTACTACTTGGCGCTATCGTTTCATCAACTGATGCCGCTGCTGTATTTTCTATTTTAAGAGCTAAAAGTTTAGCTCTTAAAACGAGGCTACGCCCCACTCTTGAGCTTGAAAGTGGAAGTAACGATCCAATGGCTTATGTACTTACTATCGCCTTTTTGGGGCTTGTTGTAAACCCAAGCCTTCCTGTCTATTCTGTAATACCTTTATTTATAAAACAGATGCTTTTGGGTGGTGTTGCAGGAATTCTTTTGGGATATGTAAGTAAATTCCTGATTAATAAAATTAAACTCGATTTTGAAGGTCTTTACCCCGTCCTCGTTATTAGTTTGATGTTTTTCACTTTCTCTGCAACTGATAGCATTGGAGGAAACGGGTTTCTTGCCGTTTATTTATGTGCTGTGTTTCTTGGTAATCAGGATTTAATTCACAAAAAAGCCATCATAAAAATGTTTGATGGGTTGGCTTGGCTAATGCAGATTGTACTATTCCTTACACTTGGTCTCCTTGTTTTTCCATCAGAAATTTTACCCGTTCTTGGTTTAGGTATTATGACATCCTTATTTCTGATTTTAGTAGCTCGCCCAATTAGTGTTTTTATAAGTCTTCTACCTTTCAAAATGAAATTCCGGAGACGAGCTTATATATCTTGGGTAGGGCTTAGAGGGGCGGTTCCTATTGTGTTTGCAACCTATCCCCTTATTGCAGGAATAGAAAAGGCAAACATGATTTTTAATATCGTATTCTTTGTCTCAGTTACTTCAATTATAATTCAGGGAACAAGTCTATCATGGATTGCGAAGCTTCTTCATGTATCCTTACCTGAAAAAGCGAAACCCAAAAAACCGTTAGATATCTTTCTCTCTGAAGATGCTAAAGCAGCCTTGGAAGAGATTCTAATTCCAGCAGATAGCTCTATTGTTGGGAAAAAAATAGTTGAGTTGAATTTTCCAACAATGGCAATTATAGCGATGGTTAAACGAGGCGACACTTTTATAACACCATCAGGCTCTACGCTACTTCAGGCTAATGATTTACTTATGGTTCTCTCTGATACAAAAGAAGGCATAAATAAGGTATACCATTGCCTTAATCTTGAACAGAATTTGAGCTAATTATGCTTTTAGCCATCTGTTTTCCTAGTCTTTACTTTTTTATATTTGTAGTATGAATCGATTGATAAGATTTAGCTTTTATTTAGTCCCTGTTATACTCTCTCTCCTGCTACAGCCTTTTGAACTAGCAGAAACGAAGTATGTGCAGAACTCTGTGATTGAGAGCTATCAAGATCTTAATCAAGCTGGCGCTTCTTTTTCGAAGATAGAGAGTAATTTATACTCACTTTCACTTATTGAAGGAAGTCAAATCGTTGTTTCGGTATCTGAACTTCCAAGTTACTCGACCAATAACTTGCAGAAAGAGCAAGGAGATAAAAATCATTCTAAGAGAAAACTCTCTGACCAACAGAAGCTTTATCTTTCTTCATTACAAAGAATAACCCCCAGTCTATCAAGTCAAGATATCGCTTACCCCTTTCACTATTTTTGGTAACTAGTTTTGTTACGCAGCACTAAACTGCGGCTCCCCCATCTTAACAAAACTTAAAAACCGCTCGAACTATGCTCAACGGTTGAATCAAAATTAAACTACCCATGATTGATTTAGAATCTATTATAATAGGAGGTGGACTACTATTAATATTCATTTGTCCACTCATTTACGTTCAATTAAAACAAAAAATAAACTACAAAAAATATACTCAAGCATTCTTAGATACTGCTAAAAGTAAAAATCTTACTATCTCCGATTTCGATATTTGGAACAATGGATACAGTATTGGAATTGATAAAAAAGCAGGGATTTTATTTTATCATTCTATTAAAAATGGTACTGAGATTTCCCATTTAATTGAATTGGGGAAAGTTTTGAGTTGCAGAGCTATTACTGAACGGAAGCCATCACAAGGAGGTTCAAGCTCCTCTAATATAACCCAAAGCCTAACCTTGTCTATAAAGCTCCGAGAGCCTAACCCTAGTAGTTTAGGTCTCGAATTTTATAATATAAAATATCATACTGGGCTCTATACAGAATTACCTTTAATTGACAAGTGGATTAAGCTTATCAACCAATCAATAAAAAGTAAGTAACAGTTAACACATAAGAGCGCTTTATTCCTCTTAATAAAGCGCTCCATTTTTTTAAAGTTTAGTGTCCAAATAGATATGAAATAATACTAAAAAATCAGGCTCTGATACTCATTACAATTTGAATGAAATAGCTCTAAATCTTGTTTAAGAAATGAACACTAATTATCAAGGAGACATATGAAAAACGCAATCGGAATAGAAAATAATAAAGCTGAAACTCTTGCAAAAAAACTAAATGAGTTATTGGCAAACTACTCTTTTTTCTATCAAAACACTCGAGGTTATCACTGGAATATCAAAGGTGAAAAGTTTTTTGAGCTACATGTTAAGTTTGAAGAGCTTTATAATAATTTATTGCTAAAGGTTGATGAGGTTGCGGAACGGATTTTAACACTTGGCTATTCACCCGAGTTTAAATATTCCAGCTATCAAAATATAGCTCAGATCAAAGAAAGTGAGAAAGTAACAGATGGTTATGGCGCTGTTCGCAATATCCTAGAATCTTTTAAAGTTCTCATTTCTCTACAAAGAGAATTGCTTAGTCTTTCTTCTGATGCAGATGATGAAGGTACAAATGCTATGATGAGCGATTATATTCGAGAACAAGAAAAACTAGTATGGATGTATTCTGCATTCTTGAATGAAGGCTAGAAGTTCTCCTTCATCATTATTATTTAAAAAAAAAGCCCGAGATTTCTCGGGCTTTTTTATATCTAAATATGATTTAGAATATTACTTAATAAGCATCATCTTTCTTGTAAGAGATGCACCTTCTGAAGTATTTAAACGATAGAAATACAATCCACTTGAAAGTGAAGATGCATCAAAGGTAATACTTTTTTCTCCTGCTGCTTCAACTTTATTTACCAGTGTAGCTACAGCTCGTCCTGTTATGTCAAATACTTGAAGTTTAACTTGAGTACGCGCATTTAACGAATAACTAATTACTGTAGTTGGATTGAATGGGTTCGGGTAGTTCTGATTTAATGAAATAGAACTTGGTATTTCGCTAGCAATCTCATCTTCATTACTTACTGGTGTGCCGTACTGGAAACGAGTCCAAACAGGGTAATGATCAGAAGTGGTGCTTAAATAGCTTCCCACATAAAAGGTATTCTCAACTCTTTCAGAGCCAACTATATATTCCTCAGATAATTCTGAAGTAATGATAATGTGGTCAATCATTGAGATACTTGTGTACGAAGTGCTACCATTCTCTTCGAGGCTTTTTGTAATCACCGTGTATTCTGCATCATCTACAAAATTCTTGTAGGGTGAAGGTGAGCCCGTGAATGTTGATGTGGTAACTAAATCGTTGTAATCGCCAAGAATAACTACATTTTCGCGATCTCTGTTATTATCTAAAAATGATTTAAGCTGAGTTGATGCATTTAACCGTTGGTTATAATCTGACTCCGTTCCAAATGCTTTAGCATGAATTACATACGCATACACTTCTCTGGTTTCGTCATTTAATGTAGCATTAAAATGAAATTCAAGAGGATAACGACCATTTGCCCAATCACTTTGGGTCATTCCAGAAGTTATTAAACCAGAATCCAATGAGTCAATCACAGAACGCTTAAAGAGAAATGCTGTATTCTGAGTTTGTGTACCAAAATTAGCCATAAACCCGCCGTAATCTTCTAATTCGCTTACTAATTGGTTAAACCTGTTTACATCAGATATCTCAGCAAGTGCATAAAGATCGGCATCCATTGTTGTGATTACCGTTTTAGCATTTTGAAGTTGTAAATCGTCATTTTCAGGTCCATTTCCACTGTTCCCAAACCATTCTATGTTCCAAGTAACTACGTCAAGAGTGTTTATCATGTCAATTTCATCTCCTGGATAAGAAGTCTCTTCTACTCCTAAATCTTCTACAAAACGAGGTAGGAGTTGAAGATCACCACCAAACTTACCAATCACGCCAACCACACTTACAGCTTCGGTAGGTGCTGTTGCTCCAACAAGATTCACATTATTGTCTATTCTCAAAAACATTTCGCCAGAAGCGTCATTCATGGTATAGTTAACGTTGCCTTGAAAAACACCAGTATGAGCTACTGTTGCGGTTTTAACTTCAACTAGTTGAGCTTCATACGCACCTGTTAAAACTTCAGCTATTGTTAATACTTCCGGTACAATTTTTTTGTTTTCGGTGTCAATAACTTCATACAATATATTGCTGTCTTCTGTAGTAGATGAAATTTGTAATAAGAAGTCAGAATCAGCGCCAGCAATAGGTTTGAAAACACTTAAAGGCCCAGTTACCGTTACTGAATCTCCAATGCTAGCCTCTACGTGGAGGGCTTCCCAGTAAACTGCAATACCTGCAGTTGCATCTTGCATATAAAGAGGACCACCTAGCTCGTTAGCGGCGGTAACCCTACCAGTTACAGACACTCTACTTCCGAGAGGTAAAGTACGTGCATCAGCAATAGGAATAATGTCACCATCTTCAATGCCTTCGCCTGCTAGGTTAAGAGTAAAAGTTGCTGCATTATCAGCGTTACTAGTTATTACAATACTTCCCTGATCTTCACCTGCAACAAATGGCTCATAGGTAACCGTTAACTCTGTAGATTCGCTAAAAGCTAATGTTGAATCCGCGAGACTAGTTAATGAAAAAGCTTGGCCTTGTACTTCTATATTACTAACAGTTAGGTTAGGTGTACCAATATTCTTAATAGAAAGTGATAATGTTCTAGTAGTACCCACAAGTGTTGTTGGGAATGTTGCATTTTCGCCAGTAGCCTTTGGTGCTCCATCAACGGTAACAGCAATAGTTGCGTTTTCTTGTGCTTGAACAAAGTCTGTGATTCGAACATCATCCAAATTTAAGCGATCGGTACCTCCAGCTTGAATAAACTTAAAACGAATATTCCCTTCAATATCTACTGGTATAGTAACTTCTGAAAGAGTACCAGATGGTGATAGAGGCTCACCTAAATTGGTCCAGCTACTCCCTTGGTCTGTGGAATACTGAACTTGTAATGTATTTCCACTACTACTACCGTAGTTAGCATAGCTAAACGAAAGATCTTCAGCACCATTTGCTTTGTCAAAAAGCATGTAAATGTTGCCTTGCTTAGGATCTCTACGATCCATGCGAACACCTTGTCCACCGTTAAACTTATCGTTGGCAAGACTTCCTAATAAAGCATCTTCTAAATACCAAGAACCAGTTCCTAAATCAACGGCAGCACCGCCATAAAAGGATTTGTCGCCGCCTTCAAAATTTTCAAAAAACTGAGCGTTTGCTTGTTGAACACTAATCAATGTGATACATAGTGTTAGTAGAGACAGGTATATTTTTTTCATAAAATATTATTGATTGAATTATGCCTTAAGGTAAGACATTCATATTAAGAAAGAGTAAAATATCGGTATTTATAATATCATTTAACGCTAAGTGGCTGCATAACACTTAAAAGTCATTCTTTTCTTACAACTTGCCGACAGCCATCCTTAAATATCTTTATTTTGAATGGTAAAAGCTATAAATAGCGAGTTTTGTTAGGTGATGTTTGGTATAGTTAGATACGGACAATAAGTTGCTGAATTGCGTTCTGTTTCATACAAAGCTACAGAATAGAGAATGCTTCCTTCTGAAGCAGCCATCTCTACTGCATTTTTGAGCTCATAAAAAAAAGCTTTTACCATGTTTTCGGTCGATGGAATAATGCCTTCTAAGAAAGGAATATCGAGGTTCAAGTTTCTGTGGTCACAAGGATCTGTAATTTTTTCTTCTATCACTTTATTAAGAACACTCAAATCTATAACAAAACCTGTTTCAGGATTGGGGTTTCCTGCAACTGTTACTTCAATGGTATAATTATGCCCGTGCCAATTCGGATAATTACATTTCCCAAATGTTGTCTGGTTCCATTCAGCAGACTTATTAGGATTATTAAGCCGATGCGCGGCGTTAAAATGAGATTTACGAGTTACAAAAACCAAGTTACTATTCCTTTAATTAATGAATTACTAGAACCACAATCACACTCTTACGGTTCCGGTTAACGTAGCTAAATTAACACAGGTTATAATTAATTGTTAAATACTAAGTTCTTCTTTTTAGCTATATAAAACACTCAAATATTTCACATAAAAAAAGAACCCCGATTCCTCGAGGTTCTCCTGTGATCAGCACACCTCACAGATTTGTGAGACGTATAATGAAGATCTAACTGCTTATTATTTGATAAGAGTCATCTTTTTAAGCAGCGACAGGTTATTTCCTGTTAATCTATAAAGGTAAACTCCACTAGAAAGGTTGCTTGCATCGAATGTAACAGACGCTTCGCCAGCAGAAAATTGTTTGTTGTTTAGTAGCGTAGCTACTTCTCTTCCCAACATGTCATATACTTTCAAAGTAACTCTTTGGGTACTTGGTAAGCTGAAAGAAATGTTTGTAGTTGGGTTGAATGGATTTGGATAATTCTGATCTAAAGCAACTGTGCTTGGAATAGAAATATTAGACTCATCTTCGTTACTAACAAGATATGATTCTGATAGATAACCAAGTTGATCTAGAGCTGTCCAGCCTTTCAACCAATTATTATTAGCATTGAAAGCACCAAGGTAGTCAACTTTTGTGAACCAAGAATCTGAATATAAATCACGGTCTGAAGCACTTAATGCTGGGCTTGAAAACTCCAAGCGTGGATCTAATCCCCCGTCAATACTACGGCCGATTCCTCTAAGTTGTGGATCAGTGATTTGGTTGTCTGCAAAGTTTGCGCTACTGCGTACAAACTCTTGTGGGAATAAAGCTTCATCCGTTGTTCCAGCTGAAAAATCAAACCAGAAGTTGTTCATTAACTTTAGGTCGCCTGCTTCTAAACGTTTGCGACTGTCTTCTGAAGCGGCATCTTCCACATCTTCTACTGTTAATGCTGGTGCATTCGGCTGACCTTTGAAATCGCCAAAGATACTATTGAAGTATGTTCCACCTGAGTTATCACGGAAAATAAGGCCCTGTGAACCATCTCCTGAAACTTGTGCCGCATTGTTTTTACCGTCACCTAAATACGTAGCATTACCAAGTACTGGTTTCGTGTATGGATCGCCTTGCTCATCGCCAATAGCGCCGTCCATTTCTGCCATACGCCCACCAGCATCTTCTGCTTG
>JBLWWM010000010.1:0-160985 GCA_048267905.1 Balneola sp. | reverse complement strand
CATGAAATTTAGAATTACTTCATCCCACACGGGACTAGACAAATTTGGTAGCCATTCCTTACTGTTTTGGCTTGATGCTTTATTGGGAGCAGGAGCTCCCAAATACTATCCCAAGCAGGAGCTTGGGATACAGGTGGAGTTGGAGGCAAATGAGCTTTTGCCAAGTTTGTTCTATCTCCAAAATTTCGTTACTTCAAAGAAAACAAAAACTCTGCGTTGCTTAAACGGGAGCCGCGAACTTCATTAAAACGTTAGGTGTATTCATGTTTTCAAAACCTATTTCTCATCCATTATTCAAGACACTTAATCGCGGATTATTCGGGTATGCTGGAAAAGTTGATACATTACAATTTAAGGATGTAAATATTGATATAAGTGGTAGATCCGAAAGATCATTGAATTTTGCAGTGGCATCGTTAAAGGGTTTAGAAGAAAACTATATCAGTTATATTGAAAAAGCTACTGAAGAAGCTTATGGAAGCTACAAGATAATGAAGGAGGTAGTAGAATCAGGCGATTATGATTTAGAAGAAGACGGCGGCAATCTGCCTAAAATTAGCGAACCAAAAGAGGTTTGGAACTTTATGGTATTAGAAACCATAATAATAGAACCTAAACAGGAACATAAAGTTCGTCTCGGTTTTCAATGTCCGTGGGACATTGAGCACGATTTTGGAATCTATATTTCAGATAACGAGTTTCAATACTGTGGTATTAGCGTATAAACCTCTAGGTTTAAGTCGAACTCAGGTAGTGGCTCTACAATTTTTAACTTTCAGGTAAATATTTAATTCGGTTACTTTCAAAAAATCGAAATCCCTTTTATTTCAAAGCCATGCCGCAACCAGTCTATGACCAAAATTTCCAGACAATTCGAAACGGAATTGAGTTCCAGGCTAACTATTCAGATGGTTTATACTGTGAGCTCGCACTCCAAGAAGCCGAAGAGGGCACATTGTTCTCCTTTAACCCGAACCATTTGCTTCATTCAACAACACTAGCTAGGATACGCGATTTCTCAAAGAGAAAAGTAAGTACTGCCACCGTGGTATGTCTGACAATTTTTTTATGGTTCTGTACTGCGGTCAGCCCCGCAACAGCACAAGAAATCGAGATGGAAACACCAACCCGGCTCGCCCTCTTCCTCGACTGTGACTTCTGCGATGAGACATTCATACGGCAAGAGATGCCTTATCTGGACCACGTCCGTGACCGCGAAGTTGCGGATGTTCATGTCCTCGTCACCCGAGAAGACACGGGATCCGGTGGTGAGGCAAGGACAATCGACCTCATCGGCTTGGGCTTCTTCAACGGGTTGGATTTCTCGACTGTCTATATTGCACCTGCCAACTCCACTGAGGCCGAAGAGAGGAGCGGATTCCTCCAAACTCTCGAAACCACACTGGTACCGTACTTGATGCAGACTCCCATACGAAGCCGATTACGCGTTGAAATAGCGCCGGGCGAAGTGTACGACGACGCTGATACACAGACAACGAAAGACCCTTGGAACCATTGGACGATCGAGATTTATGGCGACGGTGGCGCAGACTTCGAATCCCAACAGAACTCCTTTGACACCCGGTATGGGGTGTATGTTAGTCGCGTGACTGAGGAGTGGAAACTTCAGTTTCGACCATTCTTCAACTACAACTACGACCGATTCGAACGTGAGGAAGGAACTATCACGAGCACGTCTCGACGCGACGGATTCACCAGCTATGCTTTGCGCAGTATTTCGCCGCATTGGTCCGTCGGTGCCTATGGAGATATTCTGACCTCAACCTTCTCTAACGTAGACTGGCGCTATCGTTTCATGGGCGCATTGGAATGGAGCCTCTACCCTTACCAAGAGGCGAATCGACGACAGCTGACAGTTGCTTATCGCATGGGTTCCTCGCACATCACCTATCGTGATACAACGATATATAACGAAATCGAACAGGTACTTCCACAGCATCTCCTTAACGCTGGGTACGAGGTCGTGCAACCATGGGGAGAGATCGAAATTGGTATCAATGCCTCGCAGTATCTACACGATCTGTCGCGCGCCAGACTTCAGTTTGATGCGGAATTCGAGATTCGCATCACGAGAGGGCTTTCTGTTGAGATTGGCGGATTCTTTGAACTCATCCATGATCAAATCAACCTCCCGAAGGGTAGCGCCAATCTCGAAGATGTGCTCCTGCGGCGCAGGCAGCTCGAAACCAACTACGAGGCTGGGCTCAGTTTCGGGTTCAGTTACCGCTTCGGCTCACTTCTCAACAACGTCGTAAACACACGCTTTGGAGGTATCGGCAACCGAGACGGATTCTGACCCCAAGTTTAAACTCCGGGTCGTTAGACAAACAAGCATATCATAGATCATTTCTTATAATTCTTCCAATGAAATCCTTCATTAAAATTATTGTGGTCCTACTTTGATTTATAGTTTAACCTCTTTCCCAAGTAATATCTTGGGATACAGATTTAGTTTGAGGCAGATGAGGTGTTGCCAAGTTTGTTCCCATTTCAAAATTTCGTTACTTCAAAGAAAACAAAAACTATGAGCCTCTTTGTTTTGAAGAATAATGAGCAAATATCTAGCAAGCATTTCAACAGGTAATAGGAGATTTTCTGAGCTGTGGAGTTAATTATCTACTTTCAAGAGATGTGGCAGCTTGCCATTGATGGACAGACCCAAGGTGTTTGGTTCTGGGCTTCTGTCTATGTTTTTATCGTTTGTGGTTATTCACTGATTTTCCAAATCCGAACACGATACTGGCCTTTCACTTCTGGAGAATTAGCCGAGATGAGGGTCACGAAATTTGGAGGAACAGAATCGATTCAATCCAATCAAGATTACACTTCTAAAGCGTTGTATAAATACAATGTGTCTGGTGTAACTTACAATGGTACTAAGCTTTCACCTTGGGTTATTGTGGCTAGTACTAACGCAAGGTTAATTTTAGAGAAGCAAATGTCTTCTATTCAACAACTCCCCGGTGGAAAAGTTAAAGTTTTTTATAATCCTAATAACCCAAAAAAGAGCTATTTAATAATTGCAGGAAAAGTAGGTATCGGCATTACTCTATTCATATCTGTTCTTCCACTCATCTCGTTTTACTTTAAATACTACACATAACATTCAGCAGGAACTTCGGGAGTGGCTTCACATTTATATTTTCAGGTAACTGATTAATTCTGTTACTTTCAGGAAATTTAAACATACTTCGTGCCATACACTGTTAAACAAGTTCGTCATCTATTCCTTACTATTTTGGCTTGATAATTTATTGGGAGCAGGAGCTTGGGAAACAGGTCGAGAGATTGAAAGGACTCACATAAGAAAAATTCGCTAAAGGATAGATATCAAAATCTAAGCCTGAATATGGTTTTTCCTTTTTCAGATTCTAACAAAAACAAGCTACCGTGATGGAGTCTCATAATTTGTCGAGAAAGGCTTAATCCAATACCTGAACCACCTTCTCCTGAGTTCTTGCTTGTAGTATAGAACGGAACGAATATCTTATCAGCTGCTGACTTCTTCACCCCTGGTCCATTATCCTCAACATCAATGTAGGCATGTCCTGTTTCATCGATTCCACATTTGAGTATTACTCTAGCATCTTCTGTTTCTGAAAGCACTTTAAATGCATTTTTCACCACATTAATCAGAGACTGCTCTACGAGTTGAGCATCAGCTAAAACTTCTATCGCATTGGATTCAAATTGAGTTTCTACCTGCACGGATCTTGATAAAGCCTCTCCCTTCATTAAATTCTTGACGCGTTCTACAATCTCTTTGAGGTATAACACTTCAAAAACGGGACTTGGTATCTGAGTAATATTTCGATAAGAATCCACGAATCTCATCAAACCTAAACTTCTTTTGTTGATAGTACCAAGCGCTTCTCTCACGTCCTGCAAGGTTTCTTCAGATATTTCTTCCTCAGAACCAATAGTTAAGAAATTTGTTGAAATCATGGAGTTTACTGTATCTGAAAGAGAAGCAATGGGCGTGATGGAGTTCATAATCTCATGTGCTAGAACTTGAGTAAGATTTTGCCAAGCCTCCATCTCTTTTTCTTCCAATTCCGAAGAAATGTTGTTTAAAGAAATGATTTTATAGATATCTCCTTTTACTCGAAATTCTGTAGCGTAAACCGCAATCTGAGAGTCTCTATTATCTATGGTTAAACGAACCAATGTCCTTGCTCCACTTTTCAATTCTTGCACTGTATCGTATAGAGATTCACTTATATTTTTAAGTTGATCTACATTTCTGAGTACGGCAGTGCCTAATATCTTTTTCGCAGCAGTATTTAGAAGTTCTATCTCTCCTTTTTTATTAAAGGAAAACAGTCCAATTCCAATATGTTGCACCACCGTTTGCAAGTATAAGTGACTCTCTTCACTTTTAGCTCTTTCACTATTGAACTTTACGATGATGTCGTTGAATACGGCATTCAAAGATTCAAGCGATTTCCCATATCCTTTTGTGGGAAAAGATTGGGAAAAATCATTATAGCTAATCGCCTCGAAAAACCGTTTCAAATTCTTATTAGTTGCATCTACATATCTAATCAAGTTTTCCACTTGAAATATGATTACAAACCCGATGAGAACAAGACTTACATAATATTTTGTATTGAAAACGACATATACAAATACTCCCATTACCACAAATAGTAACAGAACTCGAACTATAATCCCTACTTTTAAATCCTTAAGCATACACAGTTAGTTTACAGTCCATATTTATCCATTCTTCGATATAAGGAGGCTCTTGTTAGTCCCAGCTCTTCGGCAGCTTTTGAGATATTTCCTTCGTGCTTTTTTAATGCTTTTCTAAGTACCATTTTCTCAACTTCTTCCAGATTATAATCATTAAAAAGCACCTGTTCTGCCTCACTAGTCTCTTGAGTTAAAAGAAAATCGCTTGGTTCCAATACATTCGAATCGCTCAGAATCACCGCTCTTTCAACAGCGTGCTGAAGCTCGCGAACATTTCCTGGCCACGTATGTTTTTCCAGTTTTGAAATCGTTTCCTTAGAACATCCTGAAACTTCTTTTTTGTATTTACTAGCGTATAACTTTAGAAAATGATTTGTTAATGCTTCTACATCTTCGGTACGATCTCTAAGTGGTGGTAAATGTATTTCTATGGTATTAATTCTGAACAATAGATCTTGCCTGAATGTAGAGTCAGCAACCATTTCGTTTAAAGATTGATTGGTCGCACAAACCAATCTTATATCTATTTCTTTTGATGCGGCTGAACCAACGCGTGTAACTCTGCGGTTTTGTAAAACAGTTAGTAATTTTGTTTGAAGTGCTAAGGGCAAATTTCCAATTTCATCAAGAAATAAAGTTCCTCTATTAGCAAGTTCAAAACGGCCAGATTTATCTTCTTTTGCATCCGTGAATGCTCCTTTTGTATATCCAAAGAGCTCGCTTTCAAATAACGACTCAGAAATTGCTCCCATATCAACACTCATAAATACATTCTCATGGCGAGCCGAACGGCGATGTAATGCCCTAGCTATCATTTCTTTGCCTGTTCCATTTTCGCCCAAAATCAACACATTGGCATCGGTTGCAGCCACTTTTTCGATGGTCTTAAAAACGTTGAGCATCGCAGGGCTTCTACCAATTATATCTCGATAATGGTAGTCTATATCGCTGTTAATTTGTTTCTGGGTTTCTTTTAAATCGACAATTTCACGCTTAGAGTCGGTTAACTGCATTGCAGAAAGCACCGTAGTAAGGAGCTTTTCGTTTTTCCAAGGCTTTAACACAAAATCGGTGGCTCCAGCTTTTACCGCCTTTACCGCTTTATCTATATCGCCATAAGCGGTGATTAAAATAACTGCTATCGAGGGGTCGATTTCTAAGATTTTTTGTAGCCAAAAAAAGCCTTCCTTACCACTACTCACATCTTCTGTAAAATTCATATCTAGCAGAATCAAATCATAGCGATTGTTCTTTAATAAATTTGGTATAGACTTCGGGTCTTTTTCTGTTTCTATAGACTTTACGTGCTGTTTCAGAAATAAACGTGCCGCTTGTAGTACATCGGCATCGTCATCAACAACTAAGATATTTCCTTTTTTTGAACTCATTCTTTTTTGTTAGTTCATTTTATCCTATCAAATATTATACCTGAATTTCTTCTGTTTCTAAAAACCACTTCTAACGTAAAGAAGAGGGTAATAAAATATTTAGAAGTGTTCGATATCGGACAGTAAGTGTATCAAAATGAACATTAAAATCCTACTAAAGTGCTTATAACTCTCATTTAAAGCTATTTAAAAGCTTTGGCACAGTAGTTGGTATTATATTGAAAAGAAAATCACTCATTAATTAAAGAGATTAAAACATTTCATGGGAATGGATAAAAAAATAGAAAAGAAAACATGGACACCAAAGAAGATACTTATCAGTATTCTCGTCCTTGTATTTATTAGTTTCACAATTTACAGTTTTGCGTTTATGGATTTCCAGTCTACACTAAATGTGGAACGTGAGAAAATAACTATTTCGACTGTTGCTGAAGATTCATTTCAAGAATTCATACAGGTATCAGGAGTTGTGCAACCTATTCGCACTATTTTTCTTGATGCGCTAGAAGGCGGCGTAATTAAATCTGTTAATTTGGAATCTGGTACTAATGTTCAAAAAGGTGACACTATCGCCGTTTTAACTAATTCTTCCCTTCAATTAAGTGTGCTACAGCAAGAAGCTAGTCTTTATGATCAAATCAACAATGTTCGCAACTCAAGGCTGAACTTAGAACAGAATAATCTTCGCTTAAAAGAGCAGCTAATCAGCGTTGAGAACCAATTGAATTTAGCTGGTCCTGAATTTCAACGCCAAAAATCTCTTTTTGAGAAAAATCTTACTTCTGAACAAGAATTTCAGCAAGCTAAAGAAAACTATGAATACCAGAAGAAGAGATTTGAGATTAGCTCTCAATCCTTTAAAAGGGATTCGGTTCAGACAAAATCTCAATTGCGCCAATTAGATGATTCTGAAAAGAGAATGTTTAGAAGTCTAGATGGCGTTCAAGCAATTCTTGAAAACCTAATTGTAACAGCTCCAATAGATGGACAATTAACCACGGTAGAATTACAACAAGGCCAATCTATAAACCGAGGTGAGCGTATTGGTCAGGTTGATATCTTAGACAACTATAAAGTTAGAGTGGGTATTGATGAGTTTCATTTATCTAGAATATCTACAAGTTTGCAAGGGTCTTTCAATTTCGCAGGACAAACACACGATTTAATTATCACAAAAGTATACCCAGTAATCAACAATGGTCAGTTTCAGGTTGATATGGAATTCGTGAATGAAGCACCTACTGGTTTGAGAAGAGGTCAATCTGCAAGAATACGCTTAGAGCTTGGAGATGCCGCTGATGCTATACTTTTGGCTAAAGGTGGTTTCTATCAAGCAACGGGTGGGAATTGGGTTTTTAAACTGAATGAAGATGGGACAACCGCAGTGAAGCAAGAGCTAAGAATTGGACGTCAAAACCCAGAATTTTATGAGGTACTTTCTGGCTTAAAACCCGGTGACAAAGTGATTACTTCCAGCTACGATAGTTTTGGAGAAAATGAGGTGTTGGAGGTACAATGAGAGCTTTAGATTTAAAATATTGTCTCGAAATAGTATCGAAGCCTCAACAAGAAAAGCTATCAGCTGTTAGCTGTCAGCTATTAGCTTTTTTTATTCAATTTGTGGCAACTGTACTATATAGTTTTGCAAGCATCTTTTTCACTTCAATTAAATCAGTCAAAATTTTCTTTGAACTTTCTACTGATAAATATCCCAAGTCTGTTGATAAAATAATTTGGTATTCAAGTTCAGAAGCAGAGCCTAGAGCGATATTTAAAAAGTATCCAAATTGTAAATCACTACCCCTACCACAACCTTCTGCGATGTTAGTAGGAATTGATGAGGCTGAACGTCGCATTTGGCTTACTAAACCATACATCTCTTCTTTGGGAAAATGTTTCGTAAGTCTATATACGTTTAAAGCAACAGTGTGTGATTTTTCCCAGACTTTTAGATCTCTAAAATCTTTCATAACTAAAATTAATTTTCCAGTTAAAGCTGACAGCTGAATGCAAATCGCTAACAGCTAATTATACCAAGTAAGACAATCTCAAATAATTTCCTTACAACAATTTTTTAAACAAATACAGAAAACGATGATACAGGCAAAAAACTTAAAGAAGACCTATTCAACCGAAGAAGTTGAAACCACTGCATTGAATAATGTAAATATTGAGATTAAGGAAGGAGAGTTCGTAGCAATTATGGGCCCTTCAGGTTGTGGAAAGTCCACCTTGCTTAATATTATGGGCTTACTCGACAACCCTAGTGAGGGAGAGTATCATTTTTTAGGACATAATGTATCTGATAAGTCGGAACGAGAACGAGCTCAGTTCAGAAAAGGAAACATTGGGTTTATTTTTCAGAGCTTTAATCTTATTGACGAACTAACCGTTTTCGAGAACGTTGAGTTGCCTCTTCTCTATTTAGGAATTCCCAGTGATGAACGAAAAGAAAAAGCTGAAGCTGCTCTTGAACGAATGAGCATGATGCATCGTCGCAATCACTTTCCTCAGCAATTATCGGGTGGACAACAACAACGTGTTGCTATTGCTAGAGCGGTGGTTGCTAATGCGAAATTGATTCTAGCTGATGAGCCAACAGGTAACCTTGATTCAGATCATGGTAACGAAGTGATGAAAGTTCTTGCCGAGCTTAACGAGCAAGGAACAACCATTGTTATGGTAACACACTCCCCACATGATGCCGATTATGCAATGAGAGTTATTCATCTTTTTGATGGGCATGTAGTTACTGAAAATATGCAGGAAGGATTTCATGTGTAACCAAACGATTCAATTAGATAATCACTAGTTCAACAAGCATGTTTAAGAATTATTTAAAAATAGCACTCCGTCATCTCAGAAAGTATAAAACTTATACTTCAATCAATTTAATTGGTTTAAGTGTTGGGCTTGCCGCCTGTATTATCATTACTCTTTGGGTGAAATATGAGATCAGTTATGACAAATATCATGAACATGCCAATGACATTTATCGCATTTTAAACGGCCCTTCTGCAGCAACACAGCCTCCTTTAGCTCTTTCTTTAAAAGCTGATTATCCTGACCTTGTTAAAGACGCAGTACGGTTTTGGCCCATTCAATCTCCTTCTGATTTAGTATACAAAGATCAGGTATTTGTAGAGCGTGCTATCACTTTTACAGACTCTTCCATTTTCAACGTCTTTACGCATCCTTTAATTGATGGAAACCCAGAAACAGCTCTTACCTCTCCAACTTCAATTGTGATAAGTGAATCTCTGGCAAGGAAATTTTTCAAAAACGAAAACCCAATGGGTAAGTCCCTCAATATGTGGGGAACTGACCTTGAAATTACTGGGGTTTTTGAAGACGTACCTCAAAATTCGCACCATCGTTTCGAGGCTCTTGTGCCTATGACTTTGCTACGAACCTACATGGGAAGCATGCTAGATAATTGGTCGTGGAATGGATTTTACACCTACGTATTACTTAATCACTCTACCAAACCTTCAGACATAAACAACATTCTGCCTTCTATATATTCAAAATATATGGGCGAAGATTATAATGGAGCACACCTTCAACCGCTAAAAGATATTTATTTCAATCCCCAAGACAAGGATATTGGTGTCGCTTTTGGAAACCTTAGCTATGTATATATACTTGCAACTATAGCGATTTTTGTACTCCTAATTGCTTGCGTTAATTTCATGAATCTTGCTACGGCACACGCTTCTCTTCGTACTAAAGAGGTAGGTATGAGAAAAACGCTAGGTGCAAACAAGTTTCAACTTTCAACTCAATTTTTAAGTGAAGCTATAATATTAAGTTTCACGTCTCTGGTTTTGGCTCTTATATGGGTTGAACTTACACTTCCTTTCTTTAGCAGTTTCACTGGAAAACCTCTTGAATTACTTCTTCACTACAATCTCACATCTATACTAAACTTCATCGGTTTAATTCTGATTGTGGGTATTATAGCAGGAAGTTATCCTGCTTTCTTTTTGTCTCGATTTAAACCTATCGATGCTTTTAAAGGCGAGTCTGGTCACAGGCTAGGAAATTCGGTTCTTCTTCGAAAAGGACTCGTATCGCTTCAGTTCGCTATTTCAACATTTATGATTATAGCTGCACTCACAGTGTTTCTACAGTTGCAGTTTATGCAAGATAAAGACCTGGGATTTGATGATGATTACGTTTTGGTAATAGAAGCTAAAAATTATCCGCTACTATATGATCAAGTAAATAAATTACCCGGAGTTGAGAGTATGTCGGCAGCATATAACGTGCCCGGAGAACGCTTTCCTTTCTACCCTTTCCGAACCGATGAAATGGCTCCCGATTCTTTACCTACAATGCGTACGCTTCGTGTTAATCCTGGACTTATTGAAACACTGGGTATTAACATGAAATCAGGCCGAGCATTCGATGAACAAAGATCAACAGACCTTACCAGTTCATTCATAATCAACGCATCGGCTGCCAAGTATTTGGGATGGGAAAACCCAATTGGTAAAAAATTATATTGGTATGACTTTAATGAAGAAGGAACCTCCTTTGAAGTTGCCAAAGAAGGTTTTGTTATTGGAGTGGTTGATGATTTCAACTATGCTTCTCTTCATAATCCTATTGAACCGCTTATTATACATGTGAGCCAAGAAGTTAACTCAGCTGTAGTTCGTCTTCAGCCAGGTCAAATAGAAACAACGCTCGCAGGTATTAGAAAAATTTGGAGCGAAACATCAGATGGAAGCCCATTTTGGTACTATTTCTTAGACCAAGAATTAAATAATAAATATCAATCCGAATTAAAACTAGGTCAGGTTTTCGGTGGATTAACCTCACTTGCATTACTCATTGCTTGCTTGGGTTTATTGGGTTTGACAGTTTTCACAACCAATCAACGCGCAAAAGAAATAGGCATTCGAAAAGTACTTGGAGCTTCTGTAGCAAATATCATCGTGTTGTTATCGAAAGATTTTCTAAAACTAGTACTAGTTGGCTTTGTATTCGCAATTCCTATTGGATGGTACGCCATGAATAAATGGCTCGCGGATTTCGCTTATAGAATTGACCTAGGATATGGAATATTCTTATTTGCAGGATTCTGTGCCGTATTCATTGCTTTAATAACAGTAAGCTACCAATCTGCAAAAGCTGCCTATGCTAATCCAGTAAACAGTTTAAAAAACGAATAGCTCTATTATGCTTAAGAATTATTTAAAAATTGCATTCCGAAATCTCAGAAGAGATCCTGGATATTCGTTCATTAATATACTTGGTTTATCTATAGGGTTAAGCTGTTTCATAATCATAATGGCCTATATCCAATATGAAACCAATTATGATACATTTCACGAAAAAGCGGATAGAACATATAGAGTTGTTGTTCAACAGCCAGATAATTTTTATCTAGGAACCAATCACTTTGCCGTAACGCCAGTACCACTCGAAAATGCGATTACTAACGATTTTCCGCAAGTAGAAACAGCCACAACGATTGGAAAACGCAGTCTTTACCTTTCAGTTGATGACCACCCATTTAATGAAAGTGGTATCATTGCTTCCCCTTCATTCTTTGATGTTTTCACGTTTCCGTTTTCTGAGGGATATCCTAAAACGGCACTCACTTCTCAAAACTCTATTGTACTCACCAAAACGCTGGCAAATAAAATGTTTGGGGAAAATCCATCTGTAGGAAAAACCATCACCAGAAAGGACGGTGTGGAGTTTACCGTTACTGGGGTCATTCAGAACGTACCTGAAAATTCCCACTTCACCTTCGATTTTATCACTCCTGCTAGCTCTGACGAACATTATTCCCAAAATATAAAGGAATGGGGTAACAGCGGATGGTTCACTTATATTGTACTGAAAGAGGGCACTGATGCTGATCAGCTACAGGCCAAACTTCCTGAATTTATCGCAAAGTATTCTTCCACGGATTATCAATATTATTTACAGGCATTAACTGACATTCATTTACGATCTAATGTCAATTTTGAACTCTCTGCTAACAACAATATTACATACATCTATATTTTTGCTGGAATCGCAATAATAGTTCTTTTACTTGCGGCTGCTAACTACATGAATCTTGCTGTGGCTCAATCCATTAAGCGAGCTAAAGAAGTTGGTCTTCGAAAAGTAATTGGAGCTAACCGAGGGCAACTGATCACCCAGTTTTTGAGCGAATCCTTGCTTTCAGCTTTACTGGCACTAGTTTTTGCTCTGATTATATCTGACCTAGCTTTTCCTTTATTCGAAGACTTAGTTGAACGTCCTTTAAGTCTCTCCTTCCTTAAGTATCCAACCTACTTTGCAATCATTGTGGGAAGTGCATTGATTTCTGGATTGATCTCAGGAAGTTACCCCGCTTTTTTCATAACTCGTTTACAACCTAATAGCGCACTAAAAGGCCTCCATAAAAGAGAAAATCGCAATTTTAGTCTTAGAAACTTATTGATTGTGAGTCAGTTTGCCACCTCCATTATACTTGTTGTTGGAAGCATTGTGATCTATCAACAAATGCGATACGTACAAACAACTGAAATGGGATACACTAGGGAACGCATCCTTACACTAAACATTCAAGATCGCCAGATAAATCAAAGCTTTGACATCATCAAACAAGAATTGTTGAAGAATCCTGATATTGATAAGGTTTCAGCATCGCTTCAACTTCCCAATAGCCTTGATTCTCAAACAACAATAAGAGGTTGGGAAGGAAGCTCAGATTCTGAACAGGAACAATCTATATATATCACAGGTGTAGATTACAATTTTGTTGATATCTATGATATGGAGATTCTTGCTGGACGAAATTTTTCCAAAGATATTTCTTCAGATACAACATCAGGAGCGTACCTAATCAACGAAACGGCTGTAAAAGCTTTAGGCTGGGATGTAGACTCTGCCGTTGGTAAATCTTTGTCTGCATGGGCAGGAAAAGGCACCGTTGTTGGTATAGTTAAAGACTTTCATATGCATTCCCTACATATGCAAATTGAGCCTTTAACAATATATCTAGCTCCAAATAGGTACAATTATATTTCACTGAAATTGAAAGGAACTAATTTATCCGAAACAGTGGATTATGCTACCAAAACCCTCACAAATTTTAGTGGATTTCCCGTTACCTACTCTTTCCTAGACAATATTTTTGATGAGCAGTATAAGTCTGAGATAAAGTTGAATAGCATTATCACCTACTTCACACTTTTAGCATTATTCATCGCTTGTTTAGGGCTTTTTGGATTAGCAGCTTACTCAGCAGAGCAACGAACAAAAGAAATCGGTATCCGTAAAGTGTTAGGGGCTTCTGTATCCAATATTATAGCCCTACTCTCAAAAGATTTTATCAAGCTGGTAATCTTCGGGTTTATAATAGCCATCCCTATTGCGTGGTATGCAATGAATAAATGGCTCTCCGATTTTGCCTATAAAATTGAGCTCGGATATGGAATATTCATATTTGCAGGAGGCTGCGCTGTGGTCATCGCTTTAGTAACAGTAAGCTACCAATCTGCTAAAGCCGCCTATGCAAATCCCGTAAACAGTTTAAAAAGAGACTAACAGGTAATCAATATGCTTAGAAATTACGTTAAAATAGCATTTAGAAATCTTTTCAAGAATAAAACGTATTCTTTTATCAATATTTTTGGACTAGCTGTTGGCATTGCTGCATGTACATTAATTGGTCTTTATGTGCAAAATGAATGGAGTTTCGATAAATTTCACTCCAAATCTGACCACATTTATCGAGCTTGGGTATTGGAAGATTATGGAGATGGAGACATTTATTTCAATACAACAACTCCCTTCGTTCTTAAGCCTACATTAGAACAAAATATTCCTGAAATAGAGCTCATAGCCCGCCGATTCGTCTTCAATAGTTTGGTTAAAGGTTCAGAATCTGGCGAATCATTTTCAACATCGATACAAGCAATAGATTCTGGTTTTTTTTCAATGTTTGATTTTGAACTAGTTGAAGGAAACTCTAGTCAAATATTCTCAGGGATAAACGAAGTTCTTTTAACCCCTGAAATTGCCTCTAGGTATTTTGGGGAGGAAGATCCTATCCAAAGAACTATCCTCATAAATATTGGAGGGAATTTTGAAGCTTTTACTGTAACTGGGATTATCAAGAATGCACCAGCTAACTCTAGCATTCAGTTTGAATTACTAATCCCTATGGAGAAAACTTTAAGTCTAATAAATCCTAATTCTCTAACTAATTGGTACAGCGTTTCTCCTGAAACTTTTGTGCTTTTAAGTGAAACAGCTGACTATAACCAGGTTATCACGAAATTCCCTTCAATGATGCAACAAGTATTGGGTGAGAACTACACTGATAGCAACTATGAAGTAGGTCTTCAACCAATTACTGATATCCATTTAAATAGAGAATTTCCTGTAGGTATTATTCCTGTTAGCGATCCAGCCTATTCTTACATTTTGGGAGCAATTGCGTTACTAATTTTACTGATTGCTTGCATTAATTTTATGACCTTATCAGTTAGCCGATCTGCGTCTAGAGCAAAAGAAGTTGGAATTAGAAAAACTATAGGAGCTGAAAGAAGGCATTTAATGTATCAGTTTTGGGGAGAGTCTTTGCTTATGACTGTTCTTTCAGTTTCTATTGGAATACTTATCTCTGAATATCTTCTCCCTTTTTTCAATCATCTTTCGGGTACAAGTTTAACCTTACAGCTAGATATTTCGAACATACTTTTATTTGTAGGATTGGCTTTGTTCATAAGTTTGGTTTCGGGAATTTATCCAGCCTTGATATTGTCAAACTTTAAGCCTATTGAAGTTCTCAAAGGTAAAGTTCAGATTAAAGGTGATCAAAATTTATTCCGCCAAGGAATGGTTGTATTTCAGTTTACGGTCTCTATTTTTCTTATAGCATGTACCTTAATGGTAAACAAACAGCTCGATTTTTTAAGGTCAAAGGATCTTGGGTTTCAAAAAGAACACATCCTCATATTACAAACAGAGACCCAACTTGGGCCTAATATTGGAATCACTGATTTATTAGTTCAGACCCAAGAAAAACAAGAGCTTTTAAAAAGCATGTTTTCAGGAAGTCCCAGTATTAAAGAAATTTCATCATCCATTTTTACACCAGCTCAACAAGGCTGGATTCGAGCTGATTATAAAGATTACGAGGATAGAACTCGACAATTTAATATCAATTTTGTAGACGAAGATTATCTTGAAATGATGGATATGGAAATCATTTCAGGAAGAGGATTCTCAAAAGACATCACTTCTGATTCCCGACAAGCAATTATAGTAAACCAAGCTTTAGTTAATGATTTAGGATGGGATAGTGCTATCGGAAAAAAATTACCAGGTCCTAATTTTGATACCCATGAAATTATTGGGGTGGTTGAAAATTTTAATTATCAATCGTTACGAAATACAGTTGAACCTTTAGCAATATCAGTAAATCCCTCACTTCTATTAAGTGGCGTTGCCAATATCGGTTTCCCGTCTTCGCCGTCTCCTCGAATTAGTCTGAAAATAAATGCTGAACAAATACCAGAAACTATTAGAAATTTAGAAAGCGCATGGTCAAAAATTTCACCAGGTTCTCCATTTAATTATCAGTTTCTCAAAAGCGCGATAGATAGCCAGTATCGACAAGAAGATAAGCTTCAAAAAATTACTTTGGCAGGATCTTCTCTTGCAATAATTATTGCTTGTTTAGGATTATTTGGACTGACTTCTTTAATGATTTCTAGGAGAGTAAGAGAAATTGGAATTCGAAAAGTGTTAGGTGCCTCTACAACAAATATTACTTTTCTAGTTAATAAAGAGTTTACCAAGCTTGTATTTCTATCATTTTTAGTTGCAACGCCATTAGCGTGGTATTTCATTTCGATTTGGCTAAATGATTTTGCTTACAAAGTTGATTTAGGTTGGTGGATCTACGCTAGTGCAGGTATTATTGCCATTTTCATTTCATGGGTTACTATCAGTTTTCAATCCATAAAAGCAGCTCTTGCAAATCCTATAGAAAGTTTAAAAAGTGAATAAATAGTTGAACTATGCTTAAAAATTACATCAAAATCGCCTTTCGCAATCTTATCAAAAACAAAAGCCACACATTAATAAATATTGGAGGCTTAACTTTAGGTGTTATTTGTGCCCTAATCATTTTCCTAATTATACAGTTTGATCTCAGCTTTGACAAAGCTCATAAAGACGGTGATAGAGTCTATAGGATAGTGAGACATGAAACTGAATTTGGAAAGAACGAATACAACAGAGGTGGGCCCTACCCAATGGCTGAAGCTGTTCGTAATGATGTTTCTGGACTTGAGTACACCGTTTTGGTAAATGATAATTTTGGCAACGATCCTATCATTTCTTATTTCGAAGATGGTCAGCTTGAAAATAGGGTGAAAGAGGAGGAGCTGACTTTTGCAGATCCAGATTATTTCAAAATTTTAACTTATGAATGGATAGCTGGCAACCCTGATGATGCTTTACAGAGACCCAATACAGCAGTAATAACAGAGAGTTTTGCAAAGAAACTTTTCCGTTCCACAGATGTAATCGGGAAATTTGTAGTAATGAGTTCTGGTACTGTTTCCGATATAGAAATAACCGGTTTAGTTAAAGATCAGCCTAAAAACTCCAGTTTCCCCTTTGTTTTTATCGGCTCAAATAAAACAAAGGATAGGAATGGTCAAACAAAAGAAAATTCTAACTGGGGAAGTAATTCCAGTGGATATCAAGTGTTTTTGAAGCTTAAAGAAGGTGTAAAGCCAGAAGAAGTGAATGCCCAATTCGATAATATTATCACAAAGTATAGAAGTGAAACTCGAGCTGAAGTCATGGACTTTTTACTTCAACCTATTAGTGAAATGCATTTTGATAGCCGTTTTGAAGCCTATAGTGGTCGAGTTATTGAAAAGAAAATACTATTCGCTTTCGGTATTATCGGGTTATTCTTATTGATTACAGCTTGTATCAATTTCATAAATTTAAATACTGCCATTGCTGTAAGTCGTTCTAAAGAAGTTGGACTCCGCAAAACTCTCGGAGGAACAAGAACGCAACTTATCTTTCATTTTTTGGGTGAGACAGCTTTCATTGTCGCTATCTCCATTATAATAAGCCTTGGATTAACCGAAATCCTGTTGAAAGTTATAGAGCCTGTTATTGGTATTGCCCCAGAGCTCAACCTTCTTGCCAACACTTCTGCACAGCTTTTCTTAGTTATACTATTCTTTGGTATCACATTATTTGCAGGTTGGTATCCAGCTCAACAATTGTCTGGATTTAGTCCTATTGAAGCGATACGAAATAAGATTGACTCGAATTATGGTAAAGGCGTTACACTACGCCGAAGCTTAATTGTAGTACAGTTTAGCATTACACAAATCTTGATTATTTGTACCATCGTAATTTCTGCTCAAATTCAGTTTTTTCAAGAAAAAGATCTTGGATTTACAAAAGAAGCGTTAGTTGAAGTATCTATCCCGAATAGAAATAAACAGGTTTTAAGTACTTTTAAGAACATGCTAGAAAGCCAGTCTTCAATTCAAGGGGTCTCTTTTTCTAATACCGGAACAACAAGTAATAGTGTTTGGGGTGGAAACTATATAATGGAAATTGACACCACTCGCCATGAAAATGATGGCCAGATAAAACTTGTTGATGAAAACTTTCTGGATACTTACGGACTTACACTTCTCGCAGGAACCAACCTTTCCCCATCCGACACTGTTAACGCATATCTAGTAAACGAGACTTTTGCAAAACAAGTAGGCTATGCAGACAAGCTTGACGATTTGATTGGGCAAAGAATATTTTTCTGGGGAGACGAAGCACCGATAATTGGAGTGGTTCAAGACTTTAACACGGTTTCGTTACATGCAGGCTTAGAGCCTGTGGTACTTGCCACCAGTCCAAACTTCTTTATTGGTGGAATTAAGATCAATACATCCCACACCCAGGAGGCTCTAGCTCAAATTGAACGAGCATATAACCAAGCATTCCCAGAGTCAATATTCGAATACTCTTTTCTAGATGACACCATTGCTGAAATGTACGAAGATGAGCAAAACACAGCTAAAATTATGAACTCGTTCACTATAATTGCAGTTCTGATTGGTTCTCTAGGACTATTCGGCCTAGTTTCTTACATGGCAACAACCAGAATGAAAGAAATTGGAGTACGTAAAGTGCTCGGTGCAAGTGTTTTTGATATTCTAAAAATATTTGGGTTCGAACTTATGGTATTAACAGGAATCTCTTTTCTTATCGCCGCTCCTATATCATGGTATTTAATGCGTAAATGGCTCGCCGATTTTGCCTACAAAATAGATATCGGGATTGAAATATTTGCTCTTAGCTTCCTCGGAATACTAATAATCTCACTACTAACTGTTGGTTATAAATCTCTCAGTGCGGCTTTATCCAATCCGATTGAGTCACTAAAAAGCGAGTAAATTATGTTTAAGAATTATTTAAAAATTGCATTTCGCAATATCAGAAAACATAAGCTGTATTCGCTTATTAATATCTTTGGTTTAACACTTGGTATTACATGCTGTATTTTGATTTATCTTTTCATTCAAGATGATTTTAGCTATGATAAATTTCATGAAAATGCTGAAAATTTATATCGAATTGAAGAAGTAAACTATTATGCACCTAAAGCCAGCATAGAACCTAACCCTTTTTTTGACACTCGATCTCCTGAGAATGTCCGAAAATCGCCATGGTTACCCATCCCTCTTGGTCCGGTACTGAAAGAACGCATTCCCGAAATTGTAAACTATTCTCGGTATGATCAATCCGATTATATAGTTCGGAATAATAACCAGTCATTCCAAGAGGAGATTGCATTCGTTGAGTCCAGTTTCTTTGAAATATTTAGTTTTCCTTTACTACAAGGAACAGCAGCAACGGTTCTTTCAGATCCAAATAATATGGTGATAACACCTAAGATTGCTAAAAAATATTTCGGCGATGATAATCCAATTGGAAAAACTCTGACAATCACCTTAAATAACAAAGAACATATTTTTACAGTTCAAGGAATTGCAGCTTCTACCCCATCCAATTCGAGCATTATTTTCGACATCGTTATTCGGATTGAGAACAAACCTTATTATGATGAAAATATGGAACGGTGGAATAGCTTCAACACCCCACTTTTTGTACAATTAGCTCCTAATACCGACATATTTCAATTTGAAAACAAATTAAATCAGTTTGCCGAAGAACGATGGGCAGAAAATTGGCCGGATAACAGAGCAAGACGCGGCCTTCCCGAAGATGCTACCGTATTTGAATTTCAAGCGTCTCCTTTAGCTAATATCCACCTTGATGCTGGTTCTGAATGGTTTGAGAGTAGTAATCCTTTATACTCTTATGTATTAGGAGCCATTTCAGTTCTTATCTTGATAATAGCTTGTATAAACTATATCACTTTGTCTTTATCAAGATCTTCGGGTAGAGTTAAAGAAATCGGCATTAGGAAAACATCTGGAGCACTCAAAAGTCAAATCGCATTCCAATTTTGGAGTGAAACCCAATTACTCACTTTATTTGCAATGCTTACCAGTATTTGCTTGGCTGAATTAGCACTTCCTTTTTTTAACGATATCGCTGGAAAGTCATTAGCAATAAATTATCTAGAAGACGCAGGATTTCTTGCTCTAATACTTGGTATTACCTTAATAACTGGATTAATAGCTGGAAGTTACCCCGCGTTGATTCTTGCAAATTACCAACCTGTAAAAGTTTTAAAAGGGGTAAATAACTTCCAGTTCAAACCACGGTTAACAAAAGCATTGTTAATTGTACAATATAGCTTGTCCATTTTTCTGATTATAAGCTCTGTAATCATGTTTCAACAGTTAGAATATGTTAGTTCAAAAGACCTTGGATATAATGAAGAGCAAGTGGTCTTTATAGACACTCATAAAGGCTGGACAGAAGAAGGTACAGCACTCATGAATTTATACAGACAAGAACTTAACGGAGTGCCAGGCGTAGATTTAGTAAGTGGAATGACGCCTTCTTTTACACGAGGTAGTAACCGATACGGATTTGATATAGAAGGTGAGAATAAAGCTTCCTATATCTATTACATAGATGATAAAATTGTACCTGCTCTGGGATTTGAACTTATTGCCGGTAGAAGCTTGTCGATGGAAAGGCCTGCCGATATTAAAAACTCCATTGTGGTAAATGAAGCATTTGTCGCTGAAATGGGTTGGGAAGATCCAATTGAAAAACTTGTGCCGTGGAAAGGCCGAGAAAATCCTTCTACAATTGTGGGTGTAGTAAAGAACTTTCATTTTCAGTCGCTCGAAGTAGAGATCCAACCCATGCTTTTTCATATGGATCCTGAACAAGGTGGTATTGCAGATATTGCTGTCAAAATTAAAGCTGATATGATTTCCAGCACATTACCCGTGCTTAAAAATGTATGGACTGATGTGGCTCCAAATATACCCTTTGACTATTGGTTTCTAGATGATGCTGTAGCTAATCAATATCGTGAGTATAAACGATGGCTCACTATTATAGCTACTTCTACTTTTATAGCCATTCTTATTGCTTGTATGGGACTATTTGCGTTAGCTGGTTTAACAGCTACTACAAGAATTAAGGAAATTGGAATACGAAAAGTATTAGGAGCTGGTATTAATCAAATAATTATCCTCCTAAATAAAGACGTCGTGAAACTAATGGTTATATCCTTTGTTATTGCTTCTCCTATTTCATGGTTAATTATGGATAAATGGTTATCTGATTTCGCTTACAGAATCTCAATCGATCTAAGTGTGTTTATTATTTCTGCTGTTTCTGCACTTACTATTGCCATTCTTGCCGTTAGCTATCATTCCATAAAGGCGGCTTTATCCAACCCGGTTGAGTCACTAAAAAGCGAGTGAGTTATGTTTAAGAGTTATTTAAAAATTGCATTACGTAATCTCAGAAAACACAAAACTGATTCCTTTATTAGCTTATCAGGACTTTCCATTGGGCTGTGTTGCTGTATCATCCTTATCATGTATGTACGGTTTGAATGGTCTTATGATAATTTTCATACAGATAAAGAGTCCATCTACCGAATTACAGAGCAAACGGTAAATTCTCAAAATGGTAAAATTAGAAGAAATACCATCCATTCCTATTCTCAATCCGTTGCTCTTAAAGAAGAATTTCCAGAAATCGAATCTATAATTAATATTTCTGGTAGTAGTGCCGAATTCCTAAAAGATGGGAAATATATTTTAGAACCTATCAAATACACTAACTCGGAATTCCTTACTCACTTCAGTTTCCCTTTAATCTATGGAGACAATGAAAGCGCACTAAATCAGATTGACAATATTGTAATCACCGAGTCTGCTGCGATTAAATACTTTGGAAAAACAAGCGTAATAGGCGAATCGTTAACTATACGCCTAGGGGACAAACCTCAGAACCTCGTCGTTTCTGGCGTTGCAAAAGACGTTCCTGCTAACTCAAGTATTCAATTCGAGTTTCTGTTACCTTTTGAAAATAGTTTTAGAGGCGCCTCAATCAACCGCAGTAAAGACCTCAAGGAAAGCTGGTATCTGGGGTTTCTAGAAACATGGATTACCCTAAAAGATGGGACTTCAAAAGAAGATTTGACCGCCAAATTCCCTGCATTCCTCGAACGTCACTTCGGGAAAAGCTGGATTGAACGTAATAGTACCACCTATGGACTACAGCCCTTATCGGAGGTTCACTTCAATGAAGATTACAGATCAAGTATTACGCAAAGCACCAACAAAACATACACACTCATTCTAGCAAGTATTGCCTTTGTGATACTTTTAATTGCTGGGATTAATTTCATGTCACTCACTTTAAGTCGTTCGACTTTCCGTTTTCATGAGATAGGAATTCGTAAAACTGTGGGCGCCATTAAACATCAGATTAAATTTCAGATTATTGGAGAAGTTTTTGTTACCTGCTTAATTGCAATAGTTCTTGGAATGGTATTAGCTGAGTTATTATCTCCTCTTGCGGGTGTACTCTTCCAAAAAGAGTTGGATTTAACTCTCTTAAACGACCCTGTACTTTGGGTTTCTATATTGGGGCTTTTAATCATTCTAACTTTTGTTACTAGTATTTATCCAGCCATACAGATTTCTAGAAAAAGTGCTACATCTCTCTTCTCAAGTGGTACTACATCCCAAAAAATCCCATCCTTAGTTAAAGTACTTACTGTTGTTCAATTTGGACTCGCAATTACACTTATGATTGGCACTTATGTAATGCAAAGCCAAATAAGCTATATGCTTAATAAAAATTTAGGCTTTAATCCTGAGAATGTAATTGCTATAGAGATTAACCCTGAACTCGAAAATAGCCTAAAGATTGCGAAACTATATTCTGATGAAGCTTTAAAAATACCTGGTGTAAACTCATCCTCCATAACTGCAGGAGCGTATAGAGATTATTCTCAATATGGTGTGGTTAATATTGGAATGGCACAGATGATGTCGGCTTCAACACTTACTCAGCTTGGAGATGGGATTCCTTCCGAAGCAGTAGATGCTCAATATCTCAAGACCATGGACATAAAGTTGCTTAATGGCTCTAATTTTTCGAAATCAGCTAACTCCTATCCTTCCGATGAGATTATTGTGAATCAAGCTTTTGTTGATGCTATGGGCTGGGAAAACCCTATTGGGCAGATTTTAGAAGACCGACCTGAAAATCAAGGATGGGTTGGCCCGTTTGATGGCAAAAAAGTAATTGGTGTAACTGAAAACTACCATTTCAAAAGTTTATACGATCCGCTTCAGCCAATGGCTCTTCAGCATATTGAAACGGTTAAATATGATTCTAACCCTAGTACTATACTAATTCGATTATCTTCTCAAACTATGCCCGAGACCATTTCTAGACTTGAAGAGCTTTGGAATACTATTGCTAAGGAAGAAGCCTTCAATATCTCTTTTATGGATGAGTTGATAAAGCTTCAGTACAATGAAGAAATAAGATGGAATCGCATAATCAAAACAGCTTCACTAATTTCCATTTTATTAGCATGTTTTGGACTTTTTGGCCTGTCATCATTAACCGCTCAACGCCGTATCAAAGAAATCGGCATTCGGAAGGTATTCGGAGCTTCAATCAGAAGTATTCTATTACTTATATCAAAAGACTTTATTCTTTTAGTTATAATCGGATTTAGTATTTCCGCTCCTATAGCGTGGTACTTAAGCAATCAATGGCTGGCTAATTTCAGCTATAAAATTGACCTTGGAGGGATTCCCTTTTTATATGGAGGATTATCCGTCCTTTTAATCGCATTAATAACGGTAAGTTGGCAATCAATTCGAGCTGCTTTACAAAACCCAGTAGAAAATCTTAGAAATGAATGATATGATTAAACTCAGAAACATCGACAAGTATATCGACAAACGATTCCAGCGTAATTTCATTCTTAAAGGGATTGATCTTGATATTGCTGAGGGAGATTTTGTGAGTATCATGGGGCCAAGTGGGGCAGGCAAATCTTCTTTACTAAACATCATTGGATTTTTGGATGATGCGAATGAAGGAGAATATTATTTCTTTGGTGAAGCAGTTCATGACCTTAATGAAAAACGAAAATCAGAATATCATAAATCTCATATTGGCTTTGTATTTCAAGCTTATCATTTGATTGATGAACTTACCGTTTACGAAAATATTGAAATGCCTTTACTCTACCGGAAAGTGCCTGGAAGTCAGCGTAAAAGTATGGTTGCAGATATGCTAGACCGATTTAACATCGTTGCCAAAAAGGATTTATTTCCTAGTCAACTTTCTGGTGGGCAGCAACAGTTAGTGGGCGTTGCTAGAGCTTTGATTGGGAGTCCTAAACTTATCCTTGCCGATGAGCCAACTGGCAATCTCCACTCTGACCAAAGCAAAGAAATTATGGAGACCTTTCGAAAGCTTAACAAAGAAGATGGAGTGACTATCATTCAAGTTACTCATTCCGATGAAATGGCCTCTTATGGAGACCGCATTATAAACCTTCAAGATGGCGCTATTGTGGAGACTAACCCATTTGAGGAGTAATAAAATAATTTCTATCCAACGTAGAAGCTCAGGATAGAGATTATAATGCGGTATCAAATACAGCTTTCAATTCTTTTAATGAGTTCATCCACAAAATCGGCATGTTCTGGCTTCATGAACACACTACGTAGAATGGTTACGAACTCAGTATCGGCTTCATAAGCCGGATGTAGAGCTACAAACGTTGAGCTTGGAACTCGATAAAGAGACAAGAAAAAGCTCTTATCTCTCATCCCTGTATTGAATACCTCTTTAGAAGCTTCTGAAATTTGGGAAGTTTTTTTAATCGCAGAAGTAGCCGGAAAGTAAGCTAGAATATCCAACTCTGGTTTTTTATAAGCAGTCAACTTTGAGCTATTTTCAATCAGCTCAAAGGCACGAAGTGCAGCTCTTCTGCATTTCTGCATAATCAGGCCAAAACCTTCATTTTCTTTAAGAGGAAAGCATTGTAATGTAGCCCAAAAAGCTACGGCAGCAGCACCCGCCCGAGAGCATTCCAAACTTATTTCACCTAGGTGTAAATCCTCTGAAGTAAAATAGGTGTAAGGTGAGTCGTGCTTATAAAATCTTCCAACCGATGGATCTTTAAAAAGTACAGCTCCACAGCCATAAGGTTGCAACCCATGCTTATGCGGGTCAACCACAATGCTATCTGCTTCCTGCATCAATTTCCATTGGGTTCCATCAAGAGCAGATGAATCTTTTAGTGTTCTAAAAAAACCACCGTAAGCAGAATCAATATGAATGCGAATGTTATGCTCTTTTGCCCAAGGTAGAATCTGATTTAAAGGCTCCACTTCACCTAAACCTGTAGTTCCTAGAGTTACAACGATAGTTCCAATTTGCTCAGGGCTCACAAACTCTAAATCAAAACTTCCATCATCCAAAATGGGAATTTTAACGCTCTCCACACTTAATACTCCGCACATTCTCTCATGGGTGTAATGCGAATTCGATGAAAAGGCTATTCTTTTTGAGGGATGAGATTGCCGAGCAACCCAAAGTGCTTCTAGATTGGCGATGGTTCCACTTGCCGTTAAATGGCCGAGAAATTGATCTCCATAGCCAAAGAATTTAGCCAGCTCAAGCATCACTTCTTTTTCCATTTCGGAAGAAGGTGGCCCGCCATCTAGCGCGTGATTATTCGGATTAATGCTCATTGCCATTGCGTAAGCAGCCCAAGCTACTGGATGTGGTGGTTTCAACATCTGGCCAGCATACACGGGATGATGAAAAGGATAATTACCAGAAAGGCGTTTTGATAAATCCTCAAAAACGGTGGTAATTTTATCTTCAGAAACAGAAAGCGTGGAATCCATATTCCACGCTCCATAAGATTGTTTCCAAGTTTGCAGGCTACTTAGCGCCTCTTCTAAAATAGCTTTAGCCTGCTCAGTCATACAAGTAATTAATATAGGTTAACAGTCAAACCTGCTGCAAGAACCTGCTTTAACTGAATTTCTTTCGAGAAATCATCGTCGTATCTAAGCTCGAACTGAAAAGATGCACTTATTAGCTTGTTAATTTGACCTGTTAGTTCGTTCGACCAGAATACATCCGTTTTACTGATAGGCATCAGTAAGTTGGTGAATGTTTCAACACTACTAGAGTATTTGATGTTTTCCATTATTTCATTTTGGTAGGTTATACCTGTTGTGATACCACCCTCAGACCTAAACGTTTCGCCAAGAGCCATTCCGTAATTTGGTGCAAGATCGCCATCGCTAATAAAGGTTTGTTTAATACCCAAACCACCTTCAATTTTGAGGTTTGAACTCGCATTCACCTCCAAACCAAGGCCTTCCGTTAAATACGCTGGGGAAAGAAAAGCTGAAATTAAAGAATCTCCACCGTTTACTTTTTTACCATAGTCGTAACCATCACCAAACTGAGTTTTGAATTGAATAGCACCATACGCAGCATACTTACTCCCTTCGCTCAAGTCGTAGGTAGCTCTGTTTCTAATCGAAATCAAATCATCCGACTTCCGAACTTCGTTACCATTCAGTTTAGATTGGCCATAGCGTAAATTTGTTCTAAAACCATAAGAGAATTGACCTTTTCTATAGTAACGGGTAAATACAGTTGAAGCGGCTCCACTAATAGTGTTTACCCCCCCTTCAGACCAGTTATTGAAAGTAGCTTGAGAACCATTAATATTGGCAACCCATGTTTGCGCCCAACCATTAAGTGTATCTGGTACTACAATAGTCTGTGCTAAAATATTATTTGAATATGTTAATAAGCACAGGGTAAATAGTGCTGATAAAGTCCACTTTTTCATAAAATCTAATTGATATAAATATTAATTTTTAAATAAAATTACCTGCTCAAGCCCTCCGGCGTTAAGCATTACTTCTATGTGTTCGCCAAATTTTGTAGGCACTTCTATTCCAAAAATAGAAGCAGCAACAGGGTAGCGACGATGCCCACGATCAACTAAAGTTAATAATTCTACTTTCGAAGGATCGCCAGTTCCTGAAACGGCAGTTATAGCGTCAAACATAGTTTTTCCAGAAAAAATCACATCATCTACAATGATGACATTCTTCTCTGTGCAATTTGGAAGAGGCTTTCCACTAGAAGTAGAATTAAAATCCAATTTGCAAAGTTCAATGCTCTCTGGTACAACACTTTCGTGCAGATAATTTACCAACTGTTTAGCAGTAGTATATCCTCGTTCATTAAGGCCAACTATTACAAGCTGTCTATCAGCGCGAAGACCTTCAAGTACTTGGATGGACATTCTCTTAAGAGCACGCTCTATTCTAGATTTGTCCATCAAAATATATTGTCGTTTCATATTGGTAAAATAAGTTGTTAAAAGGTAAGAAATAATTAAGCTTGCTTCATGCTAAAGTAATTAGAAAATTCTTATTCAAATTAGTACTTTACAGTGTTAACCTCATTCTAAAATTAAATTGATGCTATGAATAAAGGAACTGGATTTTTTTTAACGGGTGTGGTAGCCTTTGCTAGTGGCTTGATCACCGGAATGTTACTTGCTCCAAAGTCTGGGAAAGACAACCGTAAATGGATTCAAGATCAATCTAAAGAAGCCAAAGATTGGATTGAAGTTAAAGGCCAACATCTTTTAGATGAAAGCGAACGCCGAATTGGCGAAGTTTCGAAAGAAATTAAAAAGACAGTGAAAGAAGCTGTACCTGATTTATACGAAGCAACCTCGTCATTACATTTTGATGATGACGATATAGAAAATGAATAGGAATTCGTTTCCATATCAAGAAACTATCTTACAATGGCTTTGGGAAGAAATGCTTTTTTCTACTGAAGGTCTCAAAACAACCTGCGGAAAAAGCATTCAAATTATTCATCAAGGGAATCTCAATCTTTCAGATGGGCCAGATTTCAAACATGCCAAACTACAAATTGGTGGGCTTGTATGGCATGGCTCAGTAGAGATGCATTTAAAATCCACTAATTGGAAACAACATGGCCACCAATCAGATTCAAATTACAATAATGTGATTTTACATGTAGTGGTTGAACACTCGCCAACTTCTGTTACTTGTTCAGATGGCAACCAACCATTTACGCTAAATTTACTCCCTCATTTAAACAAAGACATAGAGCCTTTTCTAAAAGCGTTCTTCCAAGAGGATACATTACCTTGCGCAAATGTTCATTTTATTTCTGAAGCTGCTTTCCTTGCCCAATTGGAAAAAGCACACCTCGAGTATCTAGAAAAAAAAGTGAGTGATTATTTCTCCTTCTTTAACCCAGAAAGCCTTCAAAGCACTGCTTGGAAAAACGCTCTAATGCTTTCAATCTTTGACGGCTTTGGGATTTCTCAAAATAGAGCGCCAATGCAGCTTTTAGCACATAATTTGCAAAAGGAACGTTACTCTAGCATAGAAGACTTTTTACAGTGTGCGGCCACATTAGCTTTTGAAAGCAATGAGATTCAAGGCTGGAATTATAAATCAGCGAGGCCCGCAAACCACCCTTCCCATCGTGTCAAACAAGCTTCTGAGTTTAGCTATCTTCTTTTAGAAACGCCTTTTTCATCTTTTTTGAAAACAGATGCTCTCAACTTGTGGAAATCTTGGAGTAAATCTCTCGGATATTCGTATACAGGCCGCATCAAAATTCTTTATGGCACCGTGTTTATTCCGGCACTTTACGCACTAGCTTCTATGTTCGCGCACCAAAATTTGAAAAGTTCTGCGCTAAAAGAGTGGTGTAACCTGCAAAGTCCTATCCCAAAAAGCCTTCTCACCCCCTTCCAATCGCTACCCATACCTGCTCAAATTTATAGCAAAAAGCTTGGTTCTGTACACCAATTGCATAACTATTGCAGACCCAAGCAATGCTCAAAATGTTTTGTACTAAAAAAAGCATTTCAGTCTTGATTGAGTTTTTATCTATCTCTATCTTTGGAGTCTGTCGAGTCGACAGAAATTGCCCGGTCGTCTAATGGCAGGACGTCTGGTTTTGGTCCAGTTTGTGGGGGTTCGAATCCTCCCCGGGCAACTAACCACTCAGAAGAATGACTAAGGAGCTGTTCTTCTGTTTTATGTAATCCTGAATCTTTCAGTGCTAGCAAACCATCTTGGATACTCCTCTCGCAATTTTTTCTGGGCGAAGCAACCCTGCTCTATCAAGAGCAATTGCTGAAGCCTATGGCACCACACTAGGTGAAGTTACCATCAAAGAATTCTCTGATGGAGAACTTTACGTAAAATACGAACAAAGTATTCGTGGTGAAGATATTTATATCATTCAGCCAACTCCACCTCCTGGTGATAACATCATAGAATTATTATTGATGTTAGATGCCGCGAAGCGAGCTTCTGTTAAACGCGTAACTGCTGTTATACCATATTTTGGTTACGCCCGACAAGACAGAAAAGATCAACCTCGAGTATCCATTGGCTCCAAACTCATGGCAAACCTATTGGTTAAAGCCGGAGCAGATCGTGTTCTCACGATGGATTTACATGCTGCACAGATTCAAGGCTTTTTTGATATCCCACTTGATCACTTATATGCAAGTAGGGCTTTCATTGATCATTTTACGGCAAATCCTATCGAAAACTTGGTGGTAGTAGCACCAGACGTAGGAAGTTTGAAAACATCGCGCTCTTATTCTAAAAAATTAGGCGCTAGTTTAGCATTTATTGATAAAAGACGTCCGAAACCTAATGTTTCAGAAGTCATGAATATTATCGGTGATGTAGCCGGAAAGAATGTGTTAATAGTTGACGACTTAATTGACACTGCTGGAACTCTGACAAATGCGGCAAGTGCCTTGAAAGAACAAGGTGCCTTAAATATCACTGCCATTTGCACTCACCCTATTTTATCAGGTCCAGCATTTCAGCGAATTGAAGATTCGCCCATTGATGAAGTTTTAGTTACCGATACCGTAGCACTGCGCCAACCCTCCGACAAAATCAAGGTGTTGAGTATTGCGAATATTTTTGCTGATGCAATACAACGTATCCATACTAATGACACCATCAGTGCACTTTTTGATAATTAATTTGATAAGGTAAATCCATCATGGCAACCCAAGAAATAAAAACAATTACAGGTACGCTTCGCGAAACAAGCAAGCAATCCAACCGAGCTTTACGTGCAGAAAAGCTTGTTCCTGCCGTACTTTACGGCCCAGAAGTTTCTGAAAACATCAATTTTTCTGTAGATGAATTACAACTAGAAAAACTTCTCCGCAGAA
Source organism: Balneola sp. (assembly GCA_048267905.1). GTDB lineage: Bacteria > Bacteroidota > Rhodothermia > Balneolales > Balneolaceae > Balneola. The sequence continues at coordinate 131,111 of JBLWWM010000010.1, read as the reverse complement.
ACCAAACTAAATTGCAGATTCTTAGTATTGACGGCAAAGAGTATAAAACTCTTTTAAAGCGTACAGATTATGACCCTGTTACTGACCGCCCAATTCACGTTGATTTCTATGTACTTTCAGACAATCATAAAGTTACTCTCCGTATTCCAGTTAAGTTAACTGGTAATTCAAAAGGTGTAGTAGAAAATGGTGGACGAATGTTCCAACCAATGAAATTCGTACGTATCCGTGTACTTCCTGAGTTTATTCCATCTGAGTTTGTGGTAGACATTACTCCACTCAAAGTTGGTGTTTCATTCCACGTAGGTGATTTAAACCTAGAAGGAATCGATCCAATCGACAGTTTATCTAGAACCATTGTTACTATTCGCCCACCTAAAGGTGCATTAGTACTTGACAGTGACGAAGAAGAAACAGCTGATGATGCAGAAGCAACTGAAGGCGAAGAAACAACTGAAGAATAAATAACCACAGACAAGTTCTATATTTAATATGCCTTTAATTATCGGATTAGGAAATATTGGCACTGAATACGAAGGAACTCGTCATAATATTGGTTTTGATATTCTTGATGACTTAGCAAAAAAACTTTCTGTCGCATTCGGCCCTGGTAATGGGCCGTTTGTGGTTGCAGAAGGGCGACATAAAGGACAGAAAATTGTTCTTATTAAGCCCACCACTTACATGAATTTAAGTGGAACAGCAGTTAAGAAGGCGCTCGCTAAGTTTCAATCAGACAAAAATGACTGCCTCATAATATACGACGACCTCAATCTTCCAGTAGGTAAAAACCGATTGAAGGCTGTAGGAAGTGCAGGCGGACATAATGGAATTACTGATATTATCGTGAAATTGGGAAGCAATGAATTTCCTAGGCTTCGCATTGGTATCGGAAATAATTTTAAGAAAGGAAAACAAGTAGATTTTGTACTTTCTCCTTTCGACGAAGACGAGCTTGATGAATTAAATCAGGCTAAAGAAAACGCTATTGAGACTGCTTTATCTTTTGTTAAAGATGGCATCGAAAGAGCAATGAATTACCATAATTGACTTTTGCCTGGGGTAATCCGAGGCGCAAGCAAACTTAAACTAACGCAACGGGAATTATGCAAAACATAATCTACTTAATACCGGTAGCAGGAGTAATCGCACTCTTGTATACATATTTTAAATCTTCTTGGGTAACCAAACAAGAAGTTGGCACTGAGCGCATGGCTCGTATCAGTACAAGCATCGCAAATGGTGCAATGGCTTTCCTTAAAGCTGAGTACAAAGTACTCGCAATCTTCGTAATCGCAGTAGCTATTCTACTAGGCGTTTCTGCGAACGAACAATCTTCACCACTTGTAGCACTTTCTTTTATTATTGGTGCTTTTTGTTCTGGTTTAGCTGGCTTTATTGGTATGAAAGTAGCTACCAAAGCAAACGTTCGTACAACTAACGCTGCACGTACTAGCCTTGGAAAAGGTTTAGAAGTTGCTTTCGCTGGTGGTTCTGTAATGGGACTTGGTGTTGTTGGTTTAGGCGTTCTTGGTTTAAGTTCTTTATTCCTTTTTTATGAGAACATTTTCGGTACTGATATCGAAAACATCAACCAAGTACTTACTGTTCTTACAGGTTTCTCATTTGGAGCTTCTTCAATTGCTCTTTTTGCTCGTGTTGGCGGTGGTATTTACACCAAAGCAGCTGATGTTGGAGCTGATCTTGTAGGTAAAGTTGAAGCTGGTATTCCTGAAGATCACCCACTTAACCCAGCTACTATTGCTGATAACGTTGGTGACAACGTAGGTGATGTTGCTGGTATGGGCGCCGATCTTTTTGAATCTTATGTAGGTTCTATTATTGGTACAATGGTTCTTGGTGCTGCATTTATGGGAATTCCTGGCTGGGCTGATAATTTCGATGGTCTTTCTGCAGTATTACTTCCTTTATTTCTAGCTGCTACTGGTATCCTAACTTCTATCTTAGGAACATTCTTTGTTCGTGTTAAAGATGGTGGCGATCCACAAAAAGCACTTAACACTGGTGAATTTCTTTCTGCAATAATAATGCTTGCAGCTTCTTACTTTATCATCACAAATTTACTTCCTGCATCTTGGACATTTGGTGGTATTGAATACACAAGCATGGGCGTTTTCTGGGCTACTCTTTTTGGCTTAGGTTCTGGACTTGCAATTGGTTTAGTTACCGAGCACTACACTGGAACAGGAACAAAACCAGTTCTTTCTATTGTTAAGCAGTCTCTTACAGGCTCTGCAACTAACATTATTGCTGGTTTAGGTGTTGGTATGATATCTACTGCAATTCCAATTATCATTATTGCAGTTGCTATTATCGGTGCATATCACTTTGCAGGATTATACGGTATTGCTATCGCTGCTGTAGGTATGCTTGCAAACACTGGTATTCAACTTGCAGTTGATGCTTACGGTCCTGTTTCTGACAATGCAGGTGGTATTGCTGAAATGGCTGATCTTCCAAAAGAAGTTCGTGAGCGTACTGATAAATTAGATGCTGTTGGTAACACAACTGCTGCAATTGGTAAAGGTTTTGCAATTGGTTCTGCTGCTCTTACAGCACTTGCTCTTTTTGCTGCTTTCATCACTGCATACAACGCAACTCACGAAGTTAACTTAGCTGGTATTGACGTAACTCGTCCTAATGTAATGGCTGCTCTTTTTGTAGGAGCAATGCTTCCTTTCTTATTCTCTGCATTATCTATGAATGCAGTAGGACGTGCAGCAATGGCTATGATTGAAGAAGTTCGTCGTCAGTTTAGAGATATTCCTGAATTACGCGCAGCTCTTGACGTAATGAATAGCAATGGCGAAAAAGAATACGCTGAATGGTCTGATGCAGACAAAGCTACTTTTGATGCTGCTGACGGAAAAGCTGAATATGAAAAATGTGTGGAAATTTCTACTACTGCTTCTATTCGCGAAATGGTTGTTCCTGGCCTTCTAGCTGTTATCGTTCCTGTGTTATTCGGTTTCGTTCCTGGCTTTTTCAGTGACGACCCAACATTGGGTGCTCAAATGCTTGGTGGACTTCTTGCTGGTGTAACATCAGCTGGTGTTCTCATGGCATTATTCCAGTCTAATGCTGGTGGTGCTTGGGATAACGCTAAGAAAATGATTGAAGAAGGCGTTGAAATTGACGGTGTTCAGTATGGTAAAGGCTCAGAGCCCCATAAAGCTGCTGTTGTTGGTGATACTGTAGGTGATCCTTTCAAGGATACTTCTGGACCATCACTTAACATCCTTCTTAAGCTAATGTCTGTTGTAGCTCTTGTTATCGCAGCAATGATTTAAGCTTATAAAGCTGAATTTAATCCCACTCATAAGAAATTATGAGTGGGATTTTTTTATGCCCATACTTTTTTTGCAATAGAATGAACCTTCCATTCTTAACAAGTTTTATGGATTAGTTCTATATTGTTGAATAGGTTTTAATCTATCTTCAAGAACCAACTATCTCTTGCAAAAAGTTATCACTGAATGAATAGCACTCAAATATTTAAGCTCATTTTCAAGCATGATCTTCGCCTAAATGAGCTATCTGAAGAAAATGATTCGGCATCCCCAAAACATTCAGAAGCATCTGTTTTAGACTTCATGAAACCCGACCCCACTTTTTCTCAACTTCATTTCTCGGGGAGTGATTTAGAAGCTGAACAGTTTAGTTTAGATTCGTTATCAAACTATGCAGAGTTGATTGAAGCAATTCAACTAGGTTTAGCTTCCGAAGCTTACATCGTGCAGCACAATACCCATAGTAAATTAGATGCTGCCATTAAAGCGATTGAAATTGGAGAACGAATTGTAATTCCATCCAAAAAAGACCCTCAAGAGAACCAAGAATTATTAGAAAAAGCACCGAACCTTGAACTAAAAGTATTACTAGAAGATGGACATTCAGTGCTTTATAAAGCTCATGCTCGCAACGGTTTTGATCTCTTTCTCTTCTCAAAAAAGAATATTTATCGAGATTTATTTCCGCATTTACAGAAGTTAGTTCCCTCTGCATTTCGGTTTTTTAGTATTAATGGTAAGAAGTTTAATACTGAGCGACATTTTTACTTCGAAACATGGACATTATCGCAACCACCTCATGGTTTTGAAGAAGTATTTCCTGAGACCATACTTTAATATTTTTCGATAAAATTTATTCTAGTTAGCCAAAAAAATGATTATCTTTATTTAGATTGTCTTTAAATAAGAAATTGTCTACCAACTATGTTACATCCGCTTAGCAACACAAGAGAAGGCGAGGAAGTTACCATCCGCTGTATGGAATGTACCTGCGAAGATACGTGCCGTTTGAATGAACTCGGATGCGTGGAAGGTATAAATGGACGAATTATTTCTAACCAGTCTAATATCATTCTTCAAGTTGGTGAAGCTAGATTAGCTATTCATGAATCTCTGGCTCGTACTATTTTAGTAAGTCCTGTACAGTAACTTGCCATGAGTTTAAAGCTTGCAGATATTAAGAAACCCACATCAGTTCGGGTAACAAATATTATTGGAGCGGATGCCATCCGAATTCTTGAAATGGGCATCACCCCTGGTGTTGAGCTAGAAATACTTAGAATGGCTCCACTAGGTTTCCCAATAGAAATTAAAGTCCGCGGTTACCTTCTTTCCCTTCGAGAAGCTGAAGCAACATGCATAGAAGTTGAGTAAATATTTTGAATTCCTCTCCCATCACCATAGCGCTAGTAGGAAACCCTAATACTGGCAAGTCTACTTTATTTAACGCACTAACAGGTTTACGTCAACAAATTGGTAACTATCCTGGTATTACTGTAGAACGCAAAGTTGGTACGTTAAACATTGATGGAACCAAACATTCTATTATTGATTTACCGGGTGCTTACAGCCTCAATTTCAAAAAAATTGACGAACGTATTGCCTACGAAACACTCATTGGTACTTTTGAATATGAGGATACTCCAGATTTAGTTCTGATTGTAGCCGATGCAAGCAACTTAGATCGAAATTTGTATTTGGCTACTCAGGTTATGGATTTAAACCTCCCTACCATCCTAGTTCTAAATATGGTAGATGTTGCTAAAGAACGCGGAATTACGGTTGATTCCGAGCAACTTAGCGACGAGCTTGGGATTCCTGTTGTTTCCATTTCGGCAAAAAGTACTAAATGTATTGAGGTCATAAAGCAGACCATTCGTGATTTTGAATCACCATCACCTGAACCGCTTTCATGGAAGCCATCTCTTCCACTTCGTAAAGCGATAAACCGTATGGTGGATGGTTGGATTAAACCGCATACTAAAATTCCTGAAAGAGCTTACTACGTTGAAGCGCTCCGACTGATTAGTGAAAACGATATCAAACCAGATTTTTATGAGTTTGAGAATATCGAGATTGGAAAGCAGGTAATTGAGGAAGCTCGCTCCATTATAGAAAAGTCGGGGGGGAATCCAATGGCTGCTGAAGTACTTCAGCGCTATAATTTTATAGGCGATGCTACAAGTCCGGCTACGGTTAAATCTAAAACTGGCGAACGTACTCTTACCGATAAAATTGATGCTTACGTAACTCATAAGGTCTTTGGGCCTATTATCTTCACTATGATTTTGTTGCTCATGTTCCAAGCTATTTTCTCTTGGGCAACGCCTTTCATGGACATGATTGATTTGCTCTTTGTGGAATCTGGCTCATGGCTTTCATCTACCCTTCCTCCAGGAATGCTTACCGACTTGCTAGTTGATGGCGTTCTAGCTGGGCTAGGCGGCGTAGTTATCTTTTTACCTCAGATAATATTCTTATTCTTCTTTATTTACATTTTGGAAGGAACTGGATACATGGCACGAGCCGCATTTGTGATGGATGGTTTCATGACCAAAGTTGGATTACATGGACGTTCCGTTGCACCTCTTATTTCTGGTTTTGCTTGTGCTATTCCTGGCATCATGGCTACACGAACTATCGAAAATTGGCGTGATCGTATCATAACTATTATGGTGTTGCCTTTTATGGCGTGTTCAGCACGCTTGCCTGTTTACGCACTTATGATTGCCGCTTTCATTCCTGCGACCAAAGTATTGGGTATTTTTACCCTTCAAGGAATTACCTTTTTTGCGCTTTACATTTTCGGAATTGTGATGGCGCTTTTAGCTGCCCTTGTGATGAAACGCTTTTTCCCAGCAGGAGAACGCACTCCTTTTATTATGGAACTTCCTGGATACAAAATGCCAAAATGGTCGGTAGTTTTTAGGAATGTATTCGATCGTGGAAGAATTTTTGTTACCGAAGCTGGTAAAATCATTATCGCAATTTCTATTGTTTTGTGGTTTCTAGCTTCTTTTCCGAAAGTTGATATGCCAGTCTTTGACAATCAGGATCAACTTCCAAATATTGAAACTTCTTTCGATGCTACTGAGAACGCGGAGTCGTATCAATTGAAGAATAGTTATGCTGGACAGTTTGGACAGATCATTGAGCCCGCTATTAGCCCACTTGGTTTCGATTGGAAGATTGGGATTAGCCTTCTTACTTCTTTTGCAGCTCGTGAAGTAATGGTAGGAACGCTGAATACGATTTACAGTATTGAGGCTTCCGATGATGATGACATTTCAACCTTAAAAGAAAAGTTGATAAACGACATCAATCCAAAAACGGGAAAACCAGTTTATACTATTGCTACCGCTATTTCGCTTATGATTTTCTTTGCGCTTGCAATGCAGTGTATGAGCACCATCGCCATTGTTCGACGAGAAACAAATTCATGGAAGTGGCCCCTTGCAATGTTTACCTACATGACAACGTTGGCTTATATATGTTCCTTCATTGCTTTCCAGTTAGGAAGCAGACTTTGATATAAATACAATGGATTTTCAATCAGTAGCCTCACTTTTTCTCTTAATCTTCTGTACTTCCTACCTCATCTGGAAGTACATAATCAAGCCAATCAAACGCTCAAAAAGTCCCAAAAAAGACTGTGGGCCAGATTGTAGCTGTTCGTAGGTCTTGGAGATATCAGTTATTAGTTGGTAGCTTGAGACCAGGATAGAATCTCGGTCATCCCGAATTTATTTCGGGATCTTACGAAATGGCTATAAATACAAGCCGTAACTATGCTTTCTTTTTAGGTAGTGTACTCCATTTCAACCTTAGCTAGTACTTTTCAAACGATTCTACTCAACTACCTACTTGATATTGCCCCTCACGAGTAGATTGATTTAGTTGATTAATAGTTAGCAGAATACATTGAGTATCCCTGTTGGTTGTAATGGAGTTTATAAACATCCAAGTCCTCACAACTTCTTACAGATTCGGTTACCTCGTTACGTACGTCTTCGTTCGTAATGCAGTCTGGAAGCTCCAGCTTCCTCATTGTGTAGATTGACAATACAACGCTTATTAGGAAATCAGTGCAAATAAATAAGAGCGCATTTTCATACGCCCTTATTTCACAATCAACTTTTACTAGATTATTCCCAAAGAACCTTAGTCTTTAACACCAGGTACATTCTTAGGAGCCCAATCTTGCCACCAGAACGTTCCAAGTTCTTTTTTGCGAGGATATACTTCGTTTAGCGTTTCACCTTCGTATAAACGTCCGTTCATCATCACATAGCTTATAAATTCAACATTGCGGATGTTATCTAAAGGATTTTTATCCATAATCACTAAATCCGCTAATTTACCTACTTCAATTGATCCCAAGTCTTGATCTAAACCAATAGCTTGAGCTCCCAATATTGTAGCAACTCGTAATGAGTTGTGCTCAGACATCCCACCCGATTGAATCGCCCATAATTCCCAATGGTAACCTAATCCTTGAAGTTGTCCATGACTCCCAACACCAGCTCTACCACCAGCTTCTACTAAATCTTTCACGAAACCAGCTTGTTCTTCAAACACATGTTCTTCATCCATAAACCAACCTGCATTTCTACGGCGAGTAGCGGCATCCAATTCTGAATGAGGAAAAAACCTACTCAACTTGGCATTATCGTGAGGTTGCTCGGTTGCGTAGAAATAGTTCTCAGCCCAAGGACCACCATACGCAACCAATAATGTTGGAGTGTAGGTAGTTCTAGAAAATGCTACCAAATCGATGGCATCCTTGTATAGCGGAAAGATTGGAAACGAATGCTCATGCCCAGGATATCCATCAATAATTTGGGTTAGATTTTCTTTGAAATCGAGAGAACCTTCTGTAGTAGGCAAGATTTTTTGTTCTCTTGCAGCTTGAATAATCCACTGGCGTTGTTCTCTGTTGCCAGCCCCATACATTTTAATGGTTTTGGTATGATAATATTCGCTGTAGCGCTTCATAACATTGCTAGCATGTTCCAAATTTTTGATTCCTTCTCCCCCAAAAATTCCAGGACCTGTTGAATAAACACGCGGTCCAATCAAACTTCCTGATTCCACCAAATCACCGTAAGTAAGCACATCTGTGGTTGCCGTTTGTGGATCTCTGGTAGTTGTAACACCATACGCTAAATTTGCCATATACGCCCAAAAGTCTCCACGGTGTAAGTTTACAGGTACTCGGAAATGAGCATGAGTATCAACAAAACCAGGAGTAATGGTCTTGCCATTCATTTCCATTATTTGCGCACCTTTAGGGATGTCGACGCTACCTTTTTCACCTACCGCAACAATTCGGTTATCCTTAATTACTAAATCGGCATTCTCAATAATCTCGTCGCCGTTCATGGTAATAAGACGCGCACCACGTAATACTAATACTCCTTTCGGAATATCTCTTTTTGCCTTTACGTTAATACGTAATTCCGTTGGCTTATAGCCTTCATCCTTTTTATCACCGTCTTTATCATCTTTTACTTCTTCCTTTTTGTCAGAGTCTTTTTTGGCTTTTTCAGCAGCTTTAACACTATCCGAGTAAGCCTTCTCGGCCTCTAAATCGTAAATAACATGAGCATTTCCAATCGACCAATGAATCTTATTGGCATCCCAACTCCAAGCCGGAAATTGTCCACCAATCTCGGTTAACTGCTTTACGGGAACAATGCTCGTTGAACTTCCCACCGAAACTGTAGGAGCATCGCCACCAACAACAGGCACTGTAAGTACAAATATATCGTTGCCTACTTGAGCAAGAGCTTGGTCTCCTTCTGGAGCCATCTTAATCCACGAAGCTCTAGGCCTATTTGTTGAACCTGGAGCTGCTTTTCCACGAACTTCAACATGTGCTTTTTCATCTGTGCCATCCCAACGAATAGATGTAAGTCCTCGGGAACCCGATAAGTAAATTCGATCCGAACCTTTCACAAAATGAGGATTTCCTCGCCCATTGGTAAAACTGATAAAGTTATCACTACTTCCGTCTGCACTAATCCAAACTAGATTACTAGTTCCTCTAAATGCCGAGCGTCTCGTTGCATTTCTGAAATCTTCCGCATCACCATTTGTTAGCACAATTCTTTTCCCATCAGGAGACCAAACGGGTTCTTGGTAAACGCCTTCATCTTTATTCAATTTGGTAAGATTTTTACCATTGCTACGCACTTTGTATACGTTTCCAGATTCTGGAGTCCAAGTTACAAAGGCAATCCATTTCCCATCCGGTGACCAAACTGGTTGAGCTTTAGTTTCGTCTAGATCGAGAAGTTTTTTGGGAGTTCCATTGGGAAGATCCATCGTGTAAATCTCATTCAAAGCTGTAAACAGAATCTTTTTTCCATCAGGCGAAGGAACAGCGTCACGAATCTGTGTAATTGTAAACTCAGCATCATCGCTAATTGGGTAATCGAAGTCTAATTCTGGTCCAAGCTCAATACTTGATTTCACATTGAATGGAATTTCATTTGCCTCGCCACCCTCAATAGAAACGCTCCAAATTTTACCACCGTAAGAAACTACTACCGATTTACTATCTGGAGTGAATGACATTCCTGGCAGAACATCTCTTGAAGCACGAGATTCTTGATCATCATGCTGAACTGGATAAGCCAACCAACGTTCATCTCCATTATCCAAATTCCGAAGAACTAAGCCTGTATGTTCGTCGTGTCTGGTTCCATAAACAAGCCATTTTCCATCAGGAGAAAGCGTTGGTTTAAATCCTGAACCATAACGAGAAGTTTGAGTGGTCATGTCTCCCGTTTCTCGATCGTAAGTTGCAATCTGATATTGCGGAAGTGCCGCGTTATAATTCCAGCTACCTGTTCTTCTAGAATACCAAATATATCGGTCGTCTTTACCAAATGCGCCTTCTACCATTCTAAGATTGTTTGGCTCTTTCACAAGTGCTACACCTGAACCGCCATCCACATGGTACATCCACAATTTATGGCTTCCACTTGCTGCTTTTGAAGCCAATATATATTTCCCACCTGGAAACCATTCTGGAGATTGAAACTCGCTCGTATTTCCTTTAGAGATTTGAGTTTTCTCTTTTGAGGAGGTATTAATCGTCCACACATTTTCTCCACCAGATTCATCAGAGATAAAAACTACCTCTTCGCCATTTGGGCTGAATCTTGGTTGACTATCAAACTGCATTCCTTTAGTTAATTGAATAGCATCACCGCCTGAAACTGGAATGGTGTACAAATCACCTAGAAAATCAAAAACGATAGTTTTCCCATCAGGGCTCACGTCCAAAGAAATCCAAGAGCCTTCATTCAAATCGAAAGCAAACTCTCTGCCTGCCTCTAAAGGCAATCCTTCTTTCTTTTTCTTTTCAACCTTCTTTGTGGTGTCAGGTTCAGCAGGTCCATCTTGTGCAAACGCACTTAGACCAATAAAACTAGATGTTAATAAAACGAGGAAAAAACGCATCCCCAGCTTCGACATTCTTTTTGTAAGTGTTGTTCTAGACATTATATAAGTAGTTAGTAGCAGTTTAGGTCTTGAATCTAAAAAAAATAGCTCCACACCCCAACCATTTTACAACTATATACACATCTCGTGTTTTTAATAAGAACTTCAACCATTTCTTCTTCATCTCTTTTGTTTAGAAATGTTATCTTTTAAAAAAAATAAGACTTAAATGACATTTTTAGAGAAGTTGCACCAAGCCGTGCAAACAACTAATTCTACGCTCTGTGTTGGGCTAGATCCAAATCCCGATTTACTACCGTTAGCGGTTAAAAAGCAGTTTTCTAGTACTGAAGAACAAGTACTTTTTTTCTGTAAGATGGTTATCGATTATACCGCTGAACACGCACCTGCTTTTAAACCAAATCTCGCTTTTTTTGAATCTCTAGGAGCTAACAGTTTTGCTGTGTTGGAAGAAGTTATAAACCACATTCCTAAAGACAAAATCATTATCGCCGATGCTAAACGTGGCGATATTAGTTCCACTGCTGAGCATTATAAAAAAGCTTTTTTTGATGTTTTAGATGTAGATGCCATTACGCTAAATCCTTTAATGGGCTTTGAAACGTTAGATGCCTTCGCAAATGATGCATCCAAAGCCATTTATGCACTTACACTCACTTCGAATGCTGGTGCCAACGATTTCCTAAAACAACCGTTCCTCGATTTTGACATGATGGCGCAGTACATCGCTCATACACTTTTTGAGCGTTCGGTTAAAGACGAAACTCACATGGGAATGGTAATTGGCGCAACACAAGCTGATGAAGTTTCTTCAGTAATTGAACACCATTCCAAAGCTAGTTTGCTCATTCCTGGAGTTGGTGCACAAGGAGGTTCGGTAAATGAACTAGCCCAAGCTCTAAAAAACCACGAAGGGATTCCATTAATCAACTCTAGCCGTGGAATTATCTTTGCAGGAACAAACGAAGAAAACTGGCCTGAATTAGTAGCTGCTAAAGCACTGGAAACTAAGTTATCCTTAGAAATTATTACAAAACGATATGTCTGATTTACCCGAAGTAATTGTATACACCGATGGCGCCTGTAGCGGAAATCCTGGCCCTGGTGGATGGGGAGCTGTGCTAATCTGGAATGGAAAGGATAAGGATATATCCGGTGGAGAGCCTCATACTACTAATAACAGAATGGAGATGAGAGCTGTTATTGAGGCTTTAAAAGCCATGAAAAAACCTTGCCATATCAAAATCCATAGCGATAGCGCACTTATAATAAATGCTATGACTAAAGGCTGGATTGAGAATTGGCAGAAACGGGGATGGCGTAAAGCTGATAAAAAGCCTGTTGAGAACAAGGAACTTTGGCAAGAAATGCTAGAGGCTATGAAACCTCACAAAGTAGATTGGATTAAGGTAAAAGGGCACTCTGGCTTAACGCTGAATGAACGAGTAGACCAACTGGCGGTAGCTGAATCAAAGAAGTTTCAGAGCTGATTGATTGAGCTGATTGTTTTACTTCAGTCTAAACAAAATGGTAAGCTTTTTTTAAGCCTACCGAATCAACTGAAATTTCTTCGGGTATAGTTTTCAACTCTTTTTCAGCCGACCATTTCGCGTATAAAGCAAGAACCATTGCATCTACAATATCTTCCTCTTCTATCTCAACTCGACGATATTCTTCTTTTATATCTCTGAAAAAATCGTCCGCAATAGCTTCCTTATCTCTTATCAATTCAAGGCGATGTTTAATTCCCTTCTTCAAATTCTTCTTTTGAAAAATGAGTCCAGCATTCAACTTCTGAAATAGATACTCAGGATGGCTTTCGAGAACTTTATCTTTTAAAGCAGGATTAGTTTGGAGCAGGCTATCCACATCTTTGATTTTTGGAACGATATTCCATGCTTGCAAGGAGAGTTTTTCCTCGGTGTAGTCATAGCTAATCATATTCGCTTCTACATAACTTGGAGCATCTAAAGCTGGGCGAATGGGAGGAGAAAAGATATCAGGAGCATAATCGGCCCCAATAGCTTTTCTCATCAACACATCACATTCTCGATCATATTCTTCATCCTCCAAGCCAATCGGCAAATCGATAAAAATCCGATCGTATTCATTGAACGCAGCATCGAGTTCTTCCTTTGTTTGCAGAACAGTGTAAAGCTCGGCCCCTTCGTCAAAACTGACGAGTAGCCAACCTAATTTACACCCATCGATGCCTGCAGTTCTCATGCGCCTGGTTTTTTCTTTAGTGCGATATGAAGCTCATCAAGTTGTTTTTTGTCAACAACATCTGGGCTATTATCCATAGTGCTTTGCGCTTTTTGGTTTTTAGGAAATGCAATTACATCTCTCAAGCTTTGCGCACCAGTTAGTAACATCACTATACGATCTAAACCGAGTGCAATACCACCGTGTGGCGGCGCACCGAATTTAAACGCTGTAAGCAAGAATCCAAATTTCTCTTCTGCTTCTTCCTCATTAATTCCCAATAGCTCAAACATTCTCTGCTGAACTTTGCGATTATGAATACGAATAGAACCACCACCAATTTCACTACCGTTGAGTACTAAATCGTAAGCACGCGCTTTAACTGCAGCAGGATCAGTATCAATTAGCTCCATGTCTTCTTCTTTTGGAGACGTGAACGGATGATGCATTGCGTGGTAACGACGTGTTTCTTCATCCCATTCTAACAATGGAAATTCAGTTACCCAAAGTAAGTTATAAGCAGATTCATTAATCAAGTCGAAATCTTTACCAATCATCAATCTTAGTTGACCTAATTGAGTAAGAACGCTTGGTTTTGGTCCAGCTAGGATAAGAACTAAGTCTCCTGTTTTTGCACCAGAAGTCTCTACCATTTGGTTCACAATGTCTTCAGTCAGGAACTTACCAACGCTACAAAGAGGTCCGTCTTCTTGCATTTTGATATAAATCAAACCACCAGCGCCGGTTTCTTTTTTAACACGCTCAGTAAGACGATCAATAGCGCCACGTCCCATTTCGCCTTGGCCAGGAACTGTAAAACCAACAACGCCACCGCCACTTTGAACGGTGCCCGAAAACACTTTGAACTCTGCATTACGAACTGTTTCAGAAAAGTCTACAAACTTTAGTCCAAAACGAGTATCCGGCTTATCCGAGCCGTATGTGTTCATCGCATCGTCGTAACTCATTCTAGGAAACGGAGTTTGAATATCTACACCGATAGTACTTTTGAAAATCATTTTCATCAGACCTTCGTGGTATTCGTAGATGTCGTCTTCGTTCACAAACGACATCTCAACGTCCACTTGAGTAAACTCAGGCTGGCGATCGGCACGGAGATCTTCATCTCTAAAACACTTTACAATCTGGAAATAGCGATCGAAACCAGAAACCATTAGTAACTGCTTGTAAGTCTGTGGACTTTGAGGCAATGCGAAGAATTTTCCTTCATTCACTCTACTTGGCACTAAATAATCGCGAGCTCCCTCTGGGGTGCTTTTCATAAGTACTGGAGTTTCAACTTCGGCAAAGCCACGCTCGTGGTAGTACGACCGAATTGCGTGATACGCTTTTGAACGAAGTAATAGCTTGTTTTGAATTTCTGGACGGCGAAGATCTAAATAGCGGTAACGTAACCGAACCTCTTCATTTGTTGTGATGCCATCTTTAACTTCGAATGGTGGTGTTTCAGCTTCCGAATAGATAATTAAATCGGTTGCTTCAATTTCTATTTCTCCAGTTACCAAATTGGAGTTTACATTTTCTTCGCCTCGAGCAATAACTTTCCCTTTTACGCAAACCACATATTCTGCGCGCAAATGCTCTGCTTTTTGGTGAACGTTTTCGTCCGTTTCAGTAAATACAACTTGGGTGATACCATAACGATCACGTAAATCTATAAAAATCAGCCCTCCTAAATCGCGACGGGGACCAACCCAGCCATTAAGAATTACTTCTTCGCCAATATTTGCTGTTGTTAATTCGCCACAAGTGTGTGTTCTTTTTAAAGCCATGTGCTTATTCGATGAATCCTAGAGTGAGTACTTTGGTTACTAAGCCAGCTAAAATACACATAATGAAAACGAAACGCTTGATTCTATGGATTACGAACTCATTTTTTTAGTAAATACTTTTTCTACTCTTTTTTTAACAGGCCTTATTTGGTTTGTTCAAATCGTTCAATACCCCTCATTTTATTTAGTTGATAAGGATTCTTTCATTCATTTCCATGCTCACCATACCAAAAGAATCAGCTTTATTGTAGCACCTGTAATGTTCTTAGAACTTGTAAGTTCCGGCATTCTTTGGCATTATTCTGAGTGGATTTCTCTATCAAGCATCGGTTTTTATATAGTTCTTCTTATATGGATGAGCACTTTTTTTATCTCTGTGCCCAAACACAATCTCCTTCAACAGAAAAAAGATCCGAAAATTATTCACTCTCTTGTTAATACAAATTGGATTCGCACTTGCCTTTGGAGTATTAAAACCGTGCTCGCATTTTCAATGTTCTAAAATAATATCTTGGAAATATCTACTTTTTAATTACATTAAAGTACTGTTTTTAATACCACATTGAACCTTAGGAGGTTTCATGGGCCATATAAAAACCATAGTAGCCGACGGTAACGAGATCTTTCGAATAGGAATTAGCGCTATTCTTCAAGAAGCCGATTTTGAGATTAGTAGCGAAATTGATAATGGAGCACTCATCCTTGCCGCCTTTGAGAACATAAAACCCGATTTATGCGTCCTTTCTTTCACTATGCCCGAGATAAACGGTATTGAGCTTGCCAATAAGATTGTAGACCGATTCCCTGATGCAAAAATCTTAATACTTGCTAAAGAAGCTTCTCATCAGGTACTTAGCGAGTTTTTAGATTCGGGTGCAAATGGTTTAGTTTTAAAAACAACGGATCGTATAGAACTTGTTGATGCTGCCCAAAAAATTTCGGCAGGTGACACTTATTTAGGCAAGCAGTTTTCTAAAATGATGACTCGAGAGTATGTTCGGCTTACAAAACTCAAGCCTTATAAGAATTCTCAAATAAGCTTATCAAAACGGGAAAGAGAGATTCTTACACTTTTAGTAGATGGATTGACAAGCGTTGAAATTGCAACCAAACTATTTATCAGCCACCGAACAGTTGACAAGCACCGCTCCAATATTCTAAAAAAACTGGGACTTAGGAACATTGCCTCACTTGTGCGCTACGCTATAGAACAAAAGTCTTAAAACAGCCAAAATTACGTAGAAATACGTATGTAAATTACGCTAATCTAGTTATTGAGCAATCCATTGCTTTAAGTTATGTTGATGAGTGCAAATGGGATAATAGCCGTCTGTAGATGATATTAGCCGTTGGTCATTGAGTTGAGCAGCGGCTTTTTTATGAACTGTACAAAAACGGAATTAGAATCCATCTATTCTTGAATGCGCTTAGCTTCGGAAATTTGTTTCAATTTAACTTCCCGCAGTTGGTTAAAATAGTTTTGGTCGTCTACCATAGATGATAAAGCAAACAAATCGTATGCAGCACCAAGGAAAAACACCCCACCTGTAAAAAACCAACCTATCCCAGTTCCAACTCTGCCTAAATAAAAACGATGAAACCCTAATGTTCCGAAACCGCCTATTAGCCAAAGTAAATATGCAATTCCCTTAGATTTTTGCTCCGTGCTTCTCTGGTTAGCAATTTTACGTTGCAAACTTTTCTTCTTACCACCCACAATAGAAATAAAATCTTCTATACTTTGGAGTAACCGTTTTATAAATCTTTTTAGCTGAACGTGACCTGAAGTTTGAATTTCTAACTCCCCAGAAAGCATCTCTTTTTCGAAAATAAACTCGTCAATAAGTTTATTTAAATCGATTGCACCCATTTCAAAGGCGTTTATTTTCCGGTTTATATTTTTGAGAGAGTCTGTAATTGTAATAGCCAAGCTTGTTTCTCTTACCGACTCCGATTCATCCAATTCAGTTAAAAGCTCTTCAAATTTTTGAGACGCATTACTAAATACCTGCTGAGCTTGATGTATCAATTCGTACTGATCTGCTTTTTTCACTGGCCCTAAAATTTATTATTAACTAATTCTAGCATGCTAATTCGATTTTTTAAGGATTTAGTTTCTAATAAAATTAATCCATTCAAACTACATACAATCAATGCTAAACAGAAAGAATACTAATTTATCTTAGTTTATACATCTTATAATAATGTGTCTTTAAATTATTAGCTATTTTCAAATCCACAACCACTTTTATTTCATTTTAAAACCTATTTAGTGACTCATGAAAAAATCCCTATTTGTTTTACTTAGCTTGGTATTTGTTATGTCGTGTAGCAATACACCTCAAATTGAGACTATTCAAGCTGAAACAACATCGCTACACAGTGACACAAAGCAGTTCTGGGATAATCTCTCTGCATTATGCGGAAAAGCTTTTGAAGGACAACTAGTAACCGACCCCGTTGAAGGATTTAGTGGCAAGAAATTAGTTATGCATGTGCTTTCATGCGATGAAGAACGAATTTTGGTTCCTTTTAATGTGGGCGATAATCTTTCGAGAACATGGATTTTTACTAATAAAAATGGAAAAATTGAACTGAAGCACGATCATCGAATGGAAGACGGTAGCGACGATGAAGTAACTATGTATGGAGGAACGGCTTCAAATGCGGGAACGGCAACTATGCAAATGTTTCCTGCAGATCAAGAAACTCAGGATTTAATCCCTTATGCTTTTTCAAATGTTTGGTGGGTAACACTTAGCGATAGCGTGTACTCATACAATCTTCGTAGAATTGGCCGCACAAGTGTGTTTACTGTTGAATTTGATTTAACCAAAGCAGTTGAAACGCCAGCTCCATCTTGGGGATGGGAAGATTTCGGGAAGTAAATAAGAATTAAGAGCTTTAGTATTGCTGACAACTCTAAATATTTAACAACAGGTAGAGTCATTCAGAGGATACCTCCGATGAATCTTCAGTTTAACCGAACCATTCAATTATTTATTTCTAACTTCCTATTTGAGAAGACAACCAGAAGGATTCATGACTGGCTTAATACCTTAAAGAGGTAGGTATAATATTCAACTTACAAGCAATTACACAAGATCCCGAAATAAATTCGGGATTGTAGATGTTAGGTTATTTGTTGACAGAAATAACTTTTTTAATTTCCTCAGTTTGTCAATAAGCCCACAAAACCATTACTTTTTAAAAGCTGGGAAGCTACTTCCTAAACATCTTTGGATTTTTATCTATGAAAGACTTAATCCAGTTCTTAACAAAGAAACTTTTGCCACTTTTAAGATAGCCGAAACCAATAAAGCTAATGGTGAAAGCGCCAATTGCATTTACGATGATATCCCACATCGTATCGGTTAACCCTGAGGGGTCGCCTAGCATAGGTTTTTGCATATTTGCGCCCATCAATTGGTCCATACTAAATTCAAAAATTTCCCAAATAGAGCCGATAGTTATTCCAAAAGTAAATGCAAAAAATGCGATGAAATTAGGAGTCATATTTAGATGAGCTCTTTTACTCTCGTTTAGAACGTATACCAGAATAAAGCCAAGAACACCCATCAGCAAACCGGCAGAAGTATGCAAAACCATATCCCACCACCAAAGTTTATTGTAGAAATCTTGAATCTCTCCCAAATAGAAAGCACAAAAAATAAAGATTACCGCAATTATATGAAGCTCTGCGGGTATTTCCATTTGCATACGTTTTCTAAAAATAACGG
Source organism: Balneola sp. (assembly GCA_048267905.1). GTDB lineage: Bacteria > Bacteroidota > Rhodothermia > Balneolales > Balneolaceae > Balneola. The sequence continues at coordinate 112,589 of JBLWWM010000010.1, read as the reverse complement.
GAGCAAAAAGAGTTCCTAAAATACAGGTAACAAGAAATAGAGACAGCCATGATTGCCTAAACAGCAACAAACCCCATTCAGCCACAAGAAGAATAAACAAAGCTCCGATTATTCTTCTATGTAGGGTATGAACTTTCTGTTCATAGGTTTCTGGAGGGTTCATGTTCATATTTAGCGGCTTAAAATACTTTCAATATTTAAGCTTACTCAATTACTGACAGCTAAACAAAAAAAAGCCCAACTCATTTCTGAATTGGGCTTTGATTTTATAGTCTGAAACTGGCACCTATTTTAGCAGGAGCATTGAATGCCCAATTGTAACGAATCTTTCGTAGATCTAAGGGGGCTTACTTCTCATGCTAGACATACACATGAACTAAGCAAAGAAGATATTTATGACTTGTACTTTATGGATGAAAAAGACGAAAAAGACGAAAAAGATAATTTTTGGAAAGTACTCGCTGGGGCTTTTTTATTGGCAGTAATTACAATGGGAAGAATTAGATAATTCTAGTTTTTCCTGTTAGGAAAAAGGTTTTTTGTGATTACTAAAACAACTCCGAAAACTTCCGCAATTGTAGCTGTAACGTAAAGATTTAGCGCCCACTCAGTAAATTCTAAAACTTTTGAACCATGCAGAATCATTATCAAATTCATTACTAGTAGTTGCCCAATGAGTATCCCAATAAACCACTTGGCATATATTCTTTTTAATAACCTATCTGATTCTTTATCTAGAACTACTTGTTCAGTTAAAGGTTCTTGATCTCTAGACTTTCCTTTTTCTTGGAGAGCTAACCTTATATCTTCTAGTGCTCTTTTATATTTTAATGTAGGAGGCCCCTCCTGATCAGAAACACTCATTTTCATAATTCCTAAATGCTATTTAATCTGTGATTCATAGCTTCTACTGAAACTCCGAATTTAACAGCAAGAACAACAGAGTTAACACCTTTATCTTTATACTTTTTAACCAAATCAAATGGCATTAAAAGATTTGCAGCAAATTGATTTGCGAAAACCTCTACAGGGTCTGTTCCCTGTTTCGAATTTTCATCCCTAAAATCAACAGATTCAAACTCATCGTTATATTCGTTATAAGCTTGATTATAAATATAATGACCTAATTCATGTGCACAGGTAAATCTCTTTCTATTATTACTATCTTTTTCATTTAAGACTATAATCGCATCCTTGTTTTTTTCCTTGATAATTGCACCTGAAATATTATCTGCGAGGTCAGCCTCTTTAACTTTTATTCCTAATTTAGTTGCAATAGTAACTGGGTCTATTGGTAACTTTTTCTCACTCCAAAGCTGAGCCCTTATTTCTTCTGCAGAATTAGTAGCTAAACTTTTACTAAGCGGTAATGTGGCCATGATCACCTTATTTAATATTTTAGATTAGATTGCATATAAGCTCAATGTGATGTCGCATTGAAACCTTTTTCAGATATCCCAGCCCTCTTGATTCAGTCATGTTATATAACTCCTGTGATGCCATTGTATTATTGAATTCAGGATTTTTATCCAAAAAATCAACTAATTTAGCATGAGCTTCACCATATTTACCAGCAATATCAAGATCATCTGTAATTGTATTTGAAACAAAATGTTTTGTAGCTATTATTTTTTGACGATTCTTATGAGTAAAATGAATAGTAACTGCGTTAGGTGTCCATCCACCTTCAATATATTCTCTTCCTACAATTAAAAAATCGCCAAACCCCTCATATTCAGGAGAATAAGTATCAAATAGATTTGAGAATATTGTTTCTTCAGGATAATCCTGATTTCTTCTTGCTTTTACGAAGCCATCTTCAAGGAGTACTCTAGTATAGTCATTAAACAATAACTGATAAGAAGCCCTATTCATTCCATTATGAATATGCAATTGCACATTTTTCTTATCTGAAATAGCACCATTTAAGTCATTGGGACTTATAAATTCCTCATAGTGAATCAATGCGACATTGTAATCATCATAAGTGTCAATTAAATCCTCGATTTCACCAAGAGTTGAATTACTTGAGATTAAAATACCTACAATGACTTCAATATTGTCTTCAAATAGGGTTTCAAATAAATTAACTTTAACATCATTACTAGGAACATTCCCTTCGAGTGGATTGCAAATTAGAATAATAGGTTTATTAGATTCATTTATATCACTGTAGCTTTTTACGTGAGTATTCCCTGTAATATTAATTGGCTCAATTATAGGAATCATCTTCCCATCAACAATACCTTCTTCTAGTAGCTCTCTTAAAACTATTAGCTCATATTGTTTTCCTCTCATATACGGGTAATACATAATCTACCTTAGATAGTTTTATTAAGATTCCTAATAAACCCCTCTCTTTGGTTCTTATTCATTTTAACAGAAAAGGGTATCGCCTTAAGTGATTCGGGAAGTTTATCAATAAATTCAATAAATTCAGAATTATATTTTCTTTTTCCTAGTTTATTAACAAGATGAGTGTGCGCTTTAATAGGAGTAAGACTAGAGAAAAGATTTCTACAGTATTTGAAGATTTCAGTATTTGGAAGATCAGGTTTCAAGCTAAATTCCTCGTTTATAACGTCTAAATACTCACTCTTATTTAAAAGCTTAAACATTTCGCTAGGCACAAGGGAATCTTTTAACGATTCAGCTTCTCTTTGCTTTGATAATTTGAAATCTTCGGTAAGAATATAAATACCTATAAATTCTTCTAACTCAAGCAGAGCTTTTTCCAGATGCTTTTTGCTTATTACTACAAAAATTTTATCGAATACTTTTGAATATGATTCTACTTGATTAGACAAGCGACTAAAATCATCAAACTCAGTTTTTATTTCATAGACTGTACTTGTTCCATTTATAATCACAATATCAGCAATCGAATTTAGAACTTTAAACTCCTCAAATAGACTTGATTTACTGAGAGAATGCCTACTTAACAAAAGCTTACTTATGATTGCATTTTTATATACATACTCTAATCGGTAAGAGTCTAACAGTTCTTCATACGCAAAGTTATATGCTTCTTTATAAGAATTAACTTTTTTTGAATTACTAAGTATTCTAAAAGTTTCATTGATCTCTGAGCTGAGTTTATTGTTTGCAACCTCTCTAATTGCATTAGGTGCAAAAATTTTTGATAAACTTATCCTATGATTCAGACTAACTAAACTCATTTAATTCATAATGATTTATTCAAATAAATATGTGCAATATATGTAAATACAAATTTAATTGCTTCTACTGAAATTTTATTCCGACTACTTTCACATTACTGGCCGTCCGAATGTAATTAATCATAGTCTTAAAGTTTTATAATAAATGATAAATGATAAATGATGATTGTTTTACCATTGTTGTACCTCTCTAAACGAAAAAAGCCTTAAGAAACTATAAAAAAGTAACTTAAGGCTTTTATTCTGTAGCGTGGGACGGAATTGAACCGTCGACCTCACGATTATGAGTCGTGCGCTCTAACCATCTGAGCTACCACGCCGTTTTCTTAAACAGACTTCAAATATACGGGTTTTAGAATAAAGGATAAAACAAAATTTTACCCTAAATGCTTTTATCTAAAAAGCAGCTTCTAAACCACTCGCATAACTCAAACCTTCACCTAAAAAACAAAGTCCAACATTTTCCATCATCTCTCATTATTCTGTTTGTTAAGTTTCTTAACTTGTGGTCTTCAATAAAAGTTAATATTTGTTTTTATGGCGCAGAAAATCACAAAGCGAGAAAAAGATTATTCACAATGGTATCTAGATGTTGTTAAGGAAGCTCAGCTTGCTGAACACTCTCCTGTGCGTGGGTGCATGGTAATTCGTCCCACTGGCATGGCTCTTTGGGAAAACATGCGTACCGCTCTTGATCAGATGTTTAAAGATACTGGCCATGAAAATGCCTACTTCCCACTATTTATCCCAAAATCTTTTCTCTCTAAAGAAGCGCAACACGTAGAAGGTTTTGCAAAAGAGTGCGCAGTTATCACTCATAGTCGCTTAAAAAGTGTAGACGGCGGCGTTGAAGTTGACCCCGAATCAAAACTAGACGAAGAACTTATTGTTCGCCCAACTTCTGAAACTATTATTTGGGATACCTACAGAAATTGGATTCAATCTTACCGTGATTTACCCATTTTGATTAACCAATGGGCAAATGTTGTACGCTGGGAAATGAGAACTCGTCTGTTTCTACGAACGATGGAATTTCTGTGGCAAGAAGGTCACACCGCCCATGCTACCGAGCAAGAAGCTGTTGATGAAACTCTACAAATGCTAGAAGTGTATCGTACTTTTTCCGAAGAGTTTATGGCAATGCCCGTTATTACAGGTGTTAAAACCGAAAGCGAGCGATTTGCTGGTGCGGTAGAAACCTACTGTATCGAAGCTCTCATGCAAGATGGCAAAGCGTTACAAGCAGGTACTTCGCATTTCTTAGGGCAAAATTTTGCCAAAGCTTTTGATGTGAAATTTCAGGATAAAGATGGCGAGCATAAACTCGTTTGGGCAAGTAGCTGGGGAGTTTCAACACGCTTAATCGGTGGACTTATTATGACTCACTCCGATGATCATGGCATGGTTATTCCGCCAAAACTAGCGCCAACCCAAGTTGTTATCGTTCCTATCTATCGTAGCGATGAAGAAAGAGCACTCGTTTTAGAATATGGCGATAGTATCTTCGCTGAACTAAAAGCTCTTGGCATTCGCGTTAAACTAGACAATCGCGACAATTACAAACCTGGTTTTAAATTTGCAGAGCACGAAGCACGTGGAATTCCTCTAAGAGTTGCCATCGGACCTCGCGATGTCGAAAAAGGAAATGTAGAACTCGCTCGTCGAGATACCCTCACAAAGTCTTTCGAGTCGAGAGAGAATATTGGAACCTTAATTCAAGAGCTTCTCGAAACTATTCAAATCGATTTATTTGAAGCTGCCAAGAAACTCAGAACCGAAATGACTTCTGAGGTTGAGACCTATGATGAGTTCAAGAAAGTATTAAAAGAAAAAGGCGGATTTATTTACGCCCATTGGGATGGTACGCCAGAAACAGAAGAACTTGTTAAAAACGAAACCAAAGCAACTATCCGATGCATTCCCCTTGAAAAAGGTGACGAAGGTGTTTGTATGGTAACTGGTAAGCCTTCTAAACAGAAAGTTCTTTTCGCAATATCTTATTAAATAGTAGTTATGTACAAGGTTCCCAATTCATATTATATATGCTCTGGCGAACAGTGTAGAACTATGGATGAACGCACTATCAATGAATTTGGCATTGATGGTTTTACGCTGATGGAAGTGGCAGGAACTAAAGCTGCCGATTTCATCGCATCCAAAATCACATCAACCAATACTGGTTTATTCTTTTGTGGAAAAGGAAATAATGCGGGTGATGCACTAGTGATTGCTCGCATACTTTCAGAGAAGGGATTTTCCATCACTCTCTGTTTTGTAGATGGAGTTTCCAATTTAAGTCCTGATACAACTCGTAATTTCGAGCTCCTAAAGAAACTTCAAGGCGATATTTCAGTTGTCGATTGGACACCCGAGCTTTCACTCTCCACTTTTGATTTTATTGTAGACGGAATGCTTGGAACTGGATTGAAATCCAACGTCTGCGCTCCTTATTCCGATATCATAAATTGGATCAATCATACTGGCCTAACCACTTTCTCACTCGACCTTCCTTCTGGTTTAAATCCTGACACTGGCGTGGTAATGGGAAGTTCTGTTTCTGCGCAGTATACACTCACATTTGGGGCTCTAAAAATTGGATTCTATTTAAATGATGGGCCCGATTATACTGGCGAAATTATTCTTTGTGAGCTTCCTTTTCCAAATCAATACAAGAAAGCATCCGCCTACTTAATTGATGATAATTGGGTTGAGGAAAATATTCCCATCGCCCAAAAAAGAGCTCACAAATACGCGAATGGCGTTCTCTATATTATCGCAGGCTCAGAAGGATTAACTGGAGCTGCTACTTTAGCAGCACAAAGTGCCTGGGCAACTGGGATTGGTGCCGTAGTCTTAATTACACCAAAAGGCTTGCTAGATGTTTATGAAAAGAACCTTATCCAGATAATAAAAAAATCTGTTGGTGAGGCAGAAGATACCTTATTCAAATCCGAACACTTAGCCCAAGTATTAGAAATTCTATCCGACAAACCAGGAAAATTACTTATTGGCCCTGGACTAAGTAGAAATGAGCTTACTATTGAGTTCACCCAGCAGCTTTTAACACAATACGAAGGCGATGTTGTAATAGATGCCGATGCTTTGTTTGCTCTATCTTTACTAGAGAACTGGGAAAAGCCAAACATGAGCAACTGGATATTAACACCTCATCCAGGAGAGTTTAGGAATCTATTTGGTACCACAACATCTAACAGTTTTGAGCGCCTTATACAATGCAAAGCTAGTTCATTAAAAAAGGGGATTAATATCTTAGCTAAAGGATTACCAAGCATTGCTGGAACTTCTGATGGAGATTTATATTTAACAGGCTACGATACTCGTATATTTAATCGTACTGGTTTTGGAGATGTATTGGCAGGAAAAATTGGCGCTTACTATTTGGAGTATGATGATCCTACATTAGCATGTTTCTTAGCATTACTAGACGGAAAGAACAAAGCGATGACTTTTAACTCTGGGCCAAATGATTATCTAAGTTTAGAACCCATTAACCTCTTATAGAGTAGAGAATCACTATCAGCAACTTTATTTTAAACCACAAAAAGCTTCCTTACTTTTTATTGTTTGGAGCTACCATTGCAATATTAATTGTAACTTTAAGTCCTGCAAAAAATTTAGGAACGATTAATATTTGGGATTACGATAAACTCGGTCACTTTCTCATGTTTGGGGTTTGGACTTTCCTTTTTGGTCTGAGCCAAGCTGTTCGCCAAAAGCGAAAGCCTAACTTATGGATGATTTTTATTCTAGGAAGTGCTTACGGCCTATTAATTGAATTACTTCAATTTGTACTACCTACTAACCGCTCACCAGAAACACTCGACTTTATTGCCGATATGATAGGCTCTGCTTTGGCTATTTTACCCCTCAACATTCTCTTGAACAAAATCTTTAGTGCTAAGTAGTTAACAGCATGTTAATGTGATGTTTTAAGATTAATAAATGTAATTTCTTACTTAGGCAACATTAACAACCTACTTGCCTTATGAGAATTAAAAACCCAAAGACTGACCTGAAAAAGTACTACGTCCTTATTATGGAAATTGGCTTTATCTGCTCATTGCTGATATTCATTGTAGCCGCAAAAGTGACCATCGTTTCTGATAATAGTGACTCTCCTGGTCTCATTTACATCTCTGATGTAGACATCCTTGAAAACGCCCCAATTACAAAAACTGAGATTATACCAAAGCCACAAAAGCCCATGGTTTTTACAGAAAAACCTGACGACACCATAATTGAAGACCCTGTACTTGATTTCCCAGACTTTACTACAACTGACCTTCCCATTATTCCACCAGAACAAGAAGCTGAAGAAGATGAACCACAAATATTTGTCCAAACAATGCCTCAAATGAAAGGTGGGCAATCTGCTTTCTATAAGGAACTTAAATATCCAGAGATGTGTAAAAAGGCAGCAATAGAGGGACGAGTCACCTTACAGTTTGTGATAAATAAGAAAGGTGAAGTAACCAACCCAATCGTGCTCCGGGGAATTGGAGGAGGTTGTGATGAAGAAGCTTTACGAGTTATTAAACTCATGAGTTTTTCACCCGGCATCCAAAACGGGCGCTTCGTTAAGGTACAAATGGCGCAGAGTATTATGTTCCGACTTGAGCATTAACTTACCGAGCACCAATAAGAATAAATACTTATTACACTCGTTAAAACTTATATTAAATTACAAAATAGATTTGCAGTCGGAGTAAATAATAGTTTACTTTTCAGCTTCAAGTTTTCACCCAAATTTTTGGACCTGTTATGATCAACAAAAGAAAAGATCCGAAAGCCGATTTAAAAAATTCTTATACGGTATTTTTACAGTCTGGTTTAATTGTAACGCTACTAATAATGATTGTTGCATTTAAACTCAATCTACGTAGCGAACCGCCTACTGCTATTGCTGTAGCACAACAAGAAGAAGTTGTGATGGAAGAAGTGATTCAAACTAAACAGATTGAAACACCACCACCACCACCACGTCCACCAGTTCCTGTTGAAGTTCCTAACGACGAAGTTATTGAAGATGAAATTATCAATTTAGATGCAGAACTTGATCTAGACGGACCAATTGATCTTCCACCACCTCCTCCTCCGGCTGAAGATGAAGAAGAAGAATTCTTTGTTGTAGTAGAGAACATGCCAGAATTAGTTGGTGGTCTTGCGGGACTTCAAAAGAAAGTAAAATATCCAGAGATGGCTACTCGCGCTGGTATTGAAGGCCGTGTTACCATTCAGTTTATTGTAAACGAACAAGGTAAAGTAGAAAACCCTCGTGTTATTCGTGGTATTGGCGGCGGTTGTGATGAAGAAGCTTTAAAAGCTGTTGCACAAGCCAAATTTTCACCAGGTATGCAACGTGGACGCCCAGTTCGTGTTCAGTATAGCTTACCAATTGTATTCAAACTACAGAACTAAGTAAGAAATTACAGTAGTTTGTTTTAGACTTTAAAAGGTGTGAAGAAATCTTCACACCTTTTTTTTATGTCTACTGATTGACAAGCCAAGTCTTAAAAGAATTGAGAACATCTTTTAGATTATCAAATCCTACTTTCTCCAAAGCCTCGTCTAATGGTTTCCAAACAACTTCTACTATCCCTTCTTTCTCTTGAGGTAATAAATTGGTTTGTTCATTGGGGAAACGCATTACATACCAGTGCGTCGTTTTTCCATAATTCTTTCCCTTTTCCTTATACTCATGATAAGTATTAGGCAGTTTATGCAGAATGATCGGTAATTCAGAGTTCGTTTCTTCGGCTACCTCACGAGAAGCACACTCAGCAATCAACTCACCTTTTTCCAGCTTACCTTTAGGCAAGTCCCAAAATCCATTTCTAAAAATAAGCAGTACTAAAGGATTCTCTGCACTACCTTTTTGGTTGTCATAAACAACTCCTCCACCGGCCTCAATAGGTTTAATCTTCACTCTCAGCCTTACCTGATTTCTCTTTCTTAGCCTCGTCTGCATAATTTAAACGCAAATTGGTAAGAGTTTGATCTAAATATCCTTTTAGCTCAGCAGGCAAATTACCTTTCGTGTATGTATCTAAAGCGTTTAATGTATCAATCGCATATTTAGTAGCAGTTATATCTCTTTCAATAGTATCCGTAGCGGGATTCTTCAGCTTGCCCATACCTACCATCGCTATTTGCTGATGTTGCTGAATCAACATCATCATTAATAATTGGTTTTGCTGATCTGGATTTAAGCTTTCTCGATTCATAATTACTCATTTATATTAAACTTTAAAACTCTTCTAAATTTAAGGTCTTTTCAGCTAAAAAAAGCTCAATTTTATTTACCTTACAGATGAATTTTTAACTTCATAAGAGTTTTTATAGTAATGGCACTTATAAAGCCCTTTCAGGCATGGAGACCAGCCGCTTCTAAAGTACAAGATATTGTATGCGTTCCTTATGATGTTATAACCACAAAAGACGCTCTTGAGCTCTCAAAAGGTAAAACTCAGAGTTTTTTACATGTAATTAGGCCTGAGATTGACCTCCCAAGGGAAACAAATATTTATGATAAAAGTGTTTATTCTAAGGGAAGGGAAAACCTTCTCAAACTTCTAGATTCTGATGATTTCATTCACGAAAAGATGGACTGTTTATATATCTATCGCTTAGTATGGAATGGGCGCGCTCAAAGCGGAGTTTTTGGGTGCGTAAGTGTGAATGAATATGAGAACGATATTATTCTTAAGCATGAATTAACCCGACCTGACAAAGAAGACGATCGCACAAAGCATATCATCACTCAAGAAGCACATGCCGAGCCTGTTATGTTAACTTTTGATGATACACAAGGCATAACAAACCTTATGCTGCATGCTCAGAAATGCGATCCTATTTACGATATAAACACAGAAGATGGCGTGCAACATAGCATCTGGAAAGTAGAAAACAATGATACATTCCAAAATGCTTTTGACTCTATTCCCTCACTTTATATTGCGGATGGTCATCACCGGTGCGCAAGTGCTGCAAGAACAGCTCGAGAAATCGCAAGTCAAGATCCTACTCACACAGGAGAAGAGAATTATAATTACTTCCCTGCTGTTCTTTTCCCTATGCAGCAAATGGAGATTCTCTCCTATAACAGAGTTATATTTCAGCTTCCAGATAATTTTTTTGAACGACTTTCGAGTAGTTTTATGGTAACACCAAGCACAGAATCTGTTCCTCTGAAAAAAGGTAGTATTTGTATCTACTATGATGGAAAATGGTATACCTTAGATTTGCCAACCAGCAAGAAAAGTGATTCCGCTTCAGCACTAGATGTTTCTCGACTTCAAGAATTTATTTTGGACCCCTTACTAGGAATAACTAATCAAAGAACCGATAAAAATATCGATTTTGTTGGAGGAATTAAGGATACTCAAGAACTTGAGCGCTTGGTAGACTCTGAAAGTGCTCAATTAGCTTTTAGTTTATTTCCAACCAATATAAAAGAGTTAATAACCGTTTCTGACGATGGGTTACTTATGCCACCAAAATCTACTTGGTTTGAACCCAAGTTAAGATCAGGATTTCTCGTACACACTTTTAAATAAAATCACAATCACTCACACTTAGCACTCACCATGAAAAGAGTTCATAATTTTAGCGCCGGACCGGCAGCTTTACCCCTTGAAGTTTTAGAACAAGCACAATCCGAACTTTTAAACTACAAAAACGCGGGCGCTTCCATTATGGAAATGAGCCACCGTGGCAAAGAATATGTTGAAGTAGATGCTCAGGCACGCGAGCGATTGATCAACATCCTAGGTTTAGGAGATAAATTTGAAGTACTCTTCTTACAAGGCGGAGCAAGTACGCAGTTCATGCAAATTCCATATAATTTTTTAGGAGTGGACGAAACGGCTGACTATTTAAATACAGGAGCTTGGTCTACAAAAGCAATCAAAGAAGCCAAACTTTTTGGAACCGTTAATGAAGTTTTTACTAGCAAAGATAGCAACTTTAGTAGGGTGCCAAAGCCAGGAGAAGGTTCTTTCACTAAAGATGCGAAATATGTTCATTATACTTCGAACAATACTATATTTGGGACACAGTTTGCTCAGGAGCCAGATACCAATGGAGTGCCACTAGTTTGTGATGCTTCTTCTGATTTCCTTTCGAGACCATTAGATATCGACAAGTATGGTATCATTTATGCTGGTGCACAAAAAAACCTCGGCCCGGCTGGTGTAACAGTTGTTATCATACGTAAGGATCTTTTAGAAAAAGCGAATAAAGAGAATATCCCTACTATTCTTAACTACAAAACTCATGTTGGCACGATGTTTAACACACCACCAGCTTATGCGGTATACATGGTTAACCTTGTGTTAGAATGGATTGAAAAGAAAGGTGGCCTTAGCTACTTCGAAAAATTCAACACAGAAAAAGCAGCTTTAGTTTATAACGAAATAGACAAAGATGATTTCTATACAGGAACGGCTGAAGTTGCATCTCGTTCAAACATGAACATTGTATTCCGTTTAGCGACTGAAGAGTTAGAAGCAGAATTTCTAGCAAAGGCTGCAACTTTCAACCTCTCTGGCTTAAAAGGCCACCGTAGTGTTGGTGGAATTCGCGCTAGTATTTATAATGCATGTCCTCAAGAAAGCGTAGAAGCTTTAGTGAAGTTTATGCAAGAGTTTAAAGCTGAAAAAGCATAATGCTTAAATAAGCACCATTCATTTTTAAGCAGCCACATTCTCATCGAGTGTGGCTGTTTTTATTTTAGCCTAACCCAACTGTTTTCAGAAAGTGGGTTATCACACCTGGTACAAATACTACCATAAAAATAATGCCCCATACTGCTCCTGCAATATGAGCTTCGTGATTTACCTTCCCTTCTTGTTTACTCGCATAGATACTGTATGCAATAAACATTATTCCAAAAATATAAGCGTGAATCCCAATAGGGATAAGCATTAAGTATATTTTCTCGAATGGGAATAAAAGAATAAACCCAAACAGTACGCTTTCAATAGCACCAGAAGCTCCCAATGTTGCATATTCTGGATTATCCTTATGTTTTAAAAGTGAGGGCAACGAAGAGACTACGAGACCTGAGAAATATAATATCAAAAATAGTATGGGACCTAAAACTTGCTCCAAAACTGGCCCAAAAAAGAACAGCGTAAACATGTTAAAGAAAAGGTGCCCTAAACTAGCATGAACAAAACCTGAGGTTATTATCTCATACCACGATTTTTGACGAATTGTTCGGTAAGGAATCATCATTCCTATTTCGATGATTCTAGGGTGTGCATAAAGTCCGAGTAGAGATACAATCGCATTGATTGCGATGAGTATGAGAGTAATTGACATCTATTGTTTTGATGGGTTATAAACTATTTATCTGCAGCCAAGATAATAAAACAATTAGCTCTGATATCTAGTATCTCTTTAATTGATGAATATTTGTACAAAAAAAAGTCCTTTGGGTTCACAAAGGACTTTTAATTTCATTTTTATATAAGAGAAAAATTACTTTTCAGCAGTAACCTTATCAGTATTCTGAAGGACTGACTCTATGCTGAGTAGTTTCTCAATTTTTGAAAGTCTTTCTTCAATTTCACTTTGTGTATCAAGTTTAGCTTGAAGAGATAGGTTATCTGTTTTTAACTCTTGAATTTCAAGATTCAATGTTTTCACCGCTTCAATAAGTACAGCCGTCATCTGTGCGTAGTTAACCGATTTCATCCCGCCTTCATCTGTGTGAACAAATTCTGGGTAGATTTTTTCTACTTCTTGAGCAATCACACCAATTTGAGGATTTTCATTACTCACATCGGATCTCCAATTGTAAGAAACACCACGCATTTTCAAGGTATTTTCAAGAGCATTATCTAAAGTGTGAATGTCTTTTTTCAAACGTACATCAGAAGATTGATTGTATGCACCAGATATTGTGATGTTTCCACTATTGCCATCTATATTGATTGTCTCTTGATTTGACTGCCCTACAATATTTGACTTATACAAATTTAAACTGCCCCACTCGGAAGTACCGTCTGAGCCAATTGATAAACTTGCATTACTATGAAACCAACCTCCACCGTCGCTAGTGCTACCATACATATTAAAATTCCCAAGGTTAGTATTCTCCCATTGCTGGCCACCAATTTGGATATTAGGAGAATCAGTACCCCACAACATCACTTCAGCTGACTCGCCTGTTGGGTCATTTCCATTAGGATCATTTGCAATGCCAACTCTAAACGCGGCGCCTTTTTCATCTTCGGCTCTTTTAAGGGAACTCATTTCAAACCAAGCCCTTCCACCTTCGGCGGCATTACCAATCCCAAATTGTAATGGCACATAGAAATTATCATTACTAGCGATATCCATGTAAAAGTATCCTCCGCTCATACCTGCGCTTTTTTCACCATTCAAATAGCCAGGGTTTGCTACTTGCATTCCACCTTTACTGTACCAGTTATATACAAATCCTGTGCCTTCTGAATCAGTATCTCCATATTGTAAAGCAGACCTACTTAAGTTAGAATAACTGCCATTACCATCTTTTAATCTTATAGAACCAGGATATAAAGATGAGTTACGTTGTAATTCAGCTTCAGGTTTTGTGGAAAAGAACAACGAGTCTAAGGTTTGACCATTAGCACTTCCTCCTCCAAACGCACCAAATACATTTCCATTAACAGTCAAATCGCCATTAATGATTGAGTGACCGTTCAAAATAGCCGCTGTATCAGCATTCACTTCCATACCAATGTTGGATGAGCCATTAAACGCGTTCAGACGGAGCCCTAAATTTTTAGTTCCTTCACCACTTGCATCGCCTTCTATTGCTGTATTAAAAACTGGTGAATTGAATGCCTCACCACGAACTCCAACATTGAGTGAATTCCCTGTTCCTATTGCTCGCCCTAACACACCAAAATCAGCTCTTGAGCCCTGACTTCCTGATGTTTGTGCTTCTATTCCCACATTTCCATTTAAATTGCCCTGAGAGTAAAATCCACCTGCAATATTATATGAACCGAAATTCCCATCAGATTCTTCGCCAATAGGGACAATTTCACCGCTACCATCTCCCTGTGCAAGTGCTCTTACACCAAAATTAAGTTTTGCTTTTGAAGCAGCCTGACCATAAAGTCCTTGCCTTGAATCACCAGTAGCCTCGAAATTAACAGCTCCACCAAAAACTCCAATATGGCTCCCCGATCCATTTCCATTAGCAAAACCTAAAACACCTCGTTGGCTGCTTTCATTAGATGCTTCACTTTTCGCTTCTCCCCAAACCGCACCGTTATAAGCACTAGAACTACTAAATACTTGTAATGCTTTTGCCGTTTTATCGCCATTCAAGTTTATAATAAATGAGGAATCTGGGTTGGATGTATTTAGATTATATTCTGTTCTAGTTTCCCCACTTCCGTTACCTGCATCAAGAGATCTCTTTGCAACCAATGCATATGGCACAGAAAGTAAACGCGTTGTTCCTAAATCAGCATACTCCGTCCCTCCAGCTGGATCGATAGCTAGTTTTACGAAGTAATTATCATTTCCAAAATCTACTGCGCTAAAAGATTGGCCTTCTGCTGCAAATCCATCGCCAATTACTAATTGGATAATACCAGCAGCATTGGTTGTAACATTGTGTGTTTCACTGTAAACAGCTTCGCCTGTTTCAGAACCTTTTAGAACGCTTATTTTTATTCCTAAATCTTGGTTTACAAGAAGTTCTCCATTTAGTCCCCTAGCTGCAGCCTGAAAACTAAAACCTTCTGGAACCTGTGCATATACGCTATTGGAGATTAGCGATACAAATAATACGAGTATGAGTTTTTGTAAAGTTGATTTCATAGTATGTCCGTTATTTTATCAAAAGCATTTTTTTTGTAGAAATTGTAGCTCCATCTGCCGATAGGCGATAGAAATACATACCGCTAGAAAGGTAGTTGGCACTAAATTGTATAGTGTAACTCCCTGCGGGTTTTGAGTCTGATACCAAAGTGGCAACCTTCACCCCAATTGAATTAAAAACATCAAGATTTATATTCGCAGAGTGAGGTACATCGTAGTTAATTACTGTTGTCGGGTTGAATGGGTTGGGATAATTCTGGCTTAAACCAAACTTTCTGGGTAGGTCAATTTCTGGTGCATTAGATACAATAACACTTGATCCAACACTTACAAAGCCTCCTGAAATTTGAATATTTGAATTACTAAAATCTCCCACAATAACATCTCCGGCTGTAAACTCTAGAGACATTACCGTATTCTCTAAAAAACCGCCTCCTGAGCTAATCAGCATTTGAGCACTTACTGGAAATGATACCCCCAAAAAAGTGACTAGCATGATTATAATTTTACTTTTTTTCATAATATTATGTCCTCCATATTTTTCAGATTATAAAAAATTTCTCTCATTTATTCACTACCCATATGGGTGGTTTTAACAAACCCGTTTCATTATGAAATATGCATGTAAACCACATATGGCTTTTTAACTACCAAGGGTCTATATTTTCAAAAAAACTAACACTAATTTTTACATGTCAACATCTGTACTTCGATTTATCATTACCATTATATTTTCGGTAATTTTCATTTCATCCTGTGGTACTACTTCTAGAAGTAAACGTACGGTCTCTTCTAAATCTTCATCATCACCACATACTGCTATCTCTGCATCAAACAGTTCCGTTTCAAAAAAAAACATGGCAGCATTAGAAACGGGTATGGCTAGTTGGTACGGGCCAAACTTTCATGGAAAGCTTACGGCAAATGGCGAAACTTACAACATGAATGGTCTTACAGCGGCTCATCGTACACTTCCTTTTAATACAGAGGTTCTCGTTGAAAATTTAGATAATGGAAAAACTGTAAAAGTTAGAATTAACGACCGTGGCCCCTTCGCAAAAGATAGAGTTATTGATTTGTCTAAATCTGCCGCTAGCCAAGTAGATATGATTGGACCTGGCACAGCTCGGGTTCGTATTTATCTTACAAAAGGCGATATAGAAAATTCCAGAGTTACAAATCTTAAAGTTGCAAACTATACTGTACAACTAGGTTCTTTTGCCGATGAAGCAGCCGCTAAAAGAGAAGCAGCCAAAATTCCAAAAAGTAGAGTAGAAAAAGCGATTCTTAATACGAACGTTACTTATCGTGTATATTATGGGGTATTCCAAGATCCTAGTAAAGCACAAGATGCGCTTGATGATTTGAATAAAAAAGGTTTTGAAGGGTTTGTTAAACAAATTGAAAACCACTAGGATTTAATCTTATCCCCAAGCTAATGTCTCAACGAAAACTCATCCTTTATATAGCATGCTCATTAGATGGCTATATTGCGAAACCAAACGACGATCTAAGTTTTCTAGACTCCATGCAGATAGAAGGCGAAGATTATGGTTATAACGAGTTCACAGCGTCCGTTGACACCGTAATTTTAGGACGAAGAACTTATGACTGGGTGATGGAACATGCACCCGATTTCACCCATGCTGATAAGAAAACTTATGTAATTACTCGTTCCAACCGACCTGGTATCGGAAACACCTCATTCTATTCCGGAGATTTAACTTCACTAGTTACAAAATTAAAGGAGGGAACTGGGAAGAATATTTTTTGTGATGGTGGAGCTGAAGTAGTTAATGAATTATTGAAAGCTTGCTTAATTGATGAGTTTATCATTTCTGTGATTCCTATTTTAGTTGGCGATGGAACAAGACTTTTTAAAGACGGGCGACCAGAACAACTTCTAGAACTTATTTCCTCAAAAACATTTGAGACTGGGCTTACTCAACTGCATTATAAAGTTGCTCACAAATAGAACTTTCTCAATTGGGTTTTTACCCATTACCTCTCTATTCCATGACTGATAAAAAAAGAATTCAAACAGAAGTTAAAACGGAATTACACCCTCGTAATAAGCATAGAGCCCGTTATGATTTTGAGCAACTTTCAAAAGCGAATCCAGAGCTTTCTGATTTTGTAAGCATCAACAAATACGGTGATGAATCTATCGATTTCTTCAATCCTGAAGCGGTAAAAGCTCTCAACAAAGCTCTACTAAGTTTTTATTATGATGTAAATGAATGGGATATTCCAGCGGGGTATTTATGCCCTCCTATTCCTGGAAGAGCCGATTACATCCATCACATTGCAGATTTATTAGGTGGATTTTATTCACAACCTCCAACAAAAAACATCCCTCACGGTGCTTCTATAAAATGCTTAGATGTTGGCGTTGGGTCAAACTGCGTTTATCCTATTGTTGGTGCTAAAGAATATGGATGGAGCTTTATTGGTTCTGATACCGACCCTAAAGCCATGAGGAATGCTAACAAAATCTTGAAAGCCAATCCTTTTCTAGCAGAACACATCTCACTAAGACCCCAAGCAAATCCTTCTCACTTCTTTAAAGGAATCGTGAAGGAAAACGAATTCTTTGATCTTACCCTTTGTAACCCTCCATTTCATGCTTCAAAAAAAGAAGCGGATGAAGCATCTCTGAGAAAACTGAGCAATTTAAAGGGAGAGAAAGTTTCAAAGGCCGTTAGAAACTTCAGAGGAAAGAGTTCTGAATTGTGGTGCAAAGGTGGTGAAGTACAATTTGTAAAGGACATGATTTTTGAAAGCAAAGAATTTGCCCAATCCTGTTTGTGGTTTACTACGTTAATTTCAAAACATGAAAACCTTGATGCTGCTTATACTGCTCTTGATGAAGTAGGTGCGATTTCAGATAAAACAATTCCCATGGGACAAGGACATAAAGTGAGCCGAATTCTAGCTTGGACATTTCAAAATGATGAACAACAAAAGCTTTGGAAAGAGAAAAGAGATTCTTAATAGATATTTGTTCGATCGGATTTTTTAAAAAGCATCTTTTATATGTAGAAACAGGTACCTTTGAACTGCATTTTTAAACTCATTTTTTGCTTTTTAAACAGTATTTATGGCAGTAGATAACAACAAAGACGTAGAAAGCATTAAGCTAACTCCAGAGCAAATTGCGGAATGTATTTCTGTTCTAGAAACTTTGAATTCTGACTCCGCTCAAATCTTTGAAATTCCAAAAGACCAACGTCTTGCCTTAATTATGGCTGCAGGATTGTTTTCGCGTCCTAGCCGCGAGGAATTTCTACGTCGTAAAAAAGATGCTAAGAAAGCAAAAAAGCGAAAAATCGCTGAAAAAGATAAGCATGCAAGAAATGCAACGGGGATTAGAAGTGCACGAGAAGCAACCATTTTTATCGCGCCATCAATAATTGACCTAACTGGCAAAGAAAACCAGAAAGAACAGAAGCTAGAATCTCCTCGGAATTGCTATGTGTGCAAAGAAGAGTTTAACACACTTCATCACTTTTATGACACAATGTGTAAAGACTGTGGTGATTTTAACTACGCTAAACGATTCCAGTCGGCTGATTTAACAGGCCAGGTTGCACTTGTAACGGGCTCTCGGCTTAAAATCGGCTATCATATCACTGTAATGATGTTACGCGCCGGAGCGACCGTAATTGCAACTACTAGATTCCCCGTAGATTCCGCACTTCGTTTTGCTAAAGAGTCCGATTTTGACGAATGGGGTGACCGTCTTCATATTCATGGTTTAGATTTACGTCATATCCCTAGCGTTGAGATTTTTTGCAGTTTTATTGAGCAGAAGTATGATCGATTAGATATACTGATTAATAACGCAGCACAAACAGTTCGTCGTCCTGCAGGTTTCTATCAACACCTAATAGCGAATGAAGAACGAGCTATTGCTGAAATTCCCTCACTTGCACGTGGTTTGTTATCCGATCACCATTCTTGTTTACACGAGCTACGAACTTTAAGCGCAGGCTTTGCTGAAGAAGGCCAGAATAAAAACCTACCCGTTACTTGGCATGGTAAACAATTAGGCATTGGCCTGAGTGCATCTGCCAAACTCTCCCAAATTCCTTACAGTATTGATAATTCACTTACTGCCGAAGAAGTTTTTCCTGAAGGTCAATTAGACGCCGATTTACAACAAGTAGATTTGCGTAAAACCAATAGCTGGCGTTTAAAACTCGGTGAAATTCACACTAACGAGATGCTCGAAGTTCAATTGGTAAATTCTGTTGCTCCTTTTGTACTATGTAACCGGTTAGCAGGTTTAATGAAAAAAGAGAATACAGGGATGAAGCATGTTATAAATGTTTCGGCAATGGAAGGAAAATTCCATCGATGGCATAAAGAAGATCGTCATCCGCATACTAATATGGCGAAGGCAGCACTTAACATGATGACTCATACCGCAGCATCTGACTTTGCAAAGTTTGGGATTTATATGAACGCTGTTGATACGGGTTGGGTAACCGACGAAGATCCAGCAGAACTAGCTCGTAAAAAGGAAGAAGTTCACGATTTCCAGCCGCCCTTAGATATTGTAGACGGTGCAGCTAGAGTATTAGATCCGTTGTTTGATGGGATAAACACGGGCAAACATTGGAGTGGGAAATTCCTGAAAGATTACCGTCCGATTGACTGGTAAGCTACAACTTAAAAACTAATTAAAGGAATTACCGATGGGTTATGACTCACTGATGTATTTGCATCTAGCAACAGTTATACCGTGCTTTATTATTGGCACCATATTACTATTGATAAAAAAAGGAACTCCATTTCATAAAAAATCTGGCCGCGTGTATATGGTTTTGATGCTAATCACAGCAACTATTACGCTTTTTATGCCTGCAAAAGTTGGAAGCAGCCTCTTTAACCATTTTGGCTGGATTCACCTTTTTAGCTTTCTCGCAATTTATACGGTACCCTCTGCTTATTTTGCAATCAAAAAAGGAAATGTGAAGTCGCATAAGCGAAAAATGATTCTACTTTACTTTGGGGCTATCATTATTGCGGGTGGCTTTACATTTAGCCCAGGAAGATATTTACACGAACTATTTTTTGGGTAAAACCTAGAGGCTACTCTTTTTAGTGCTTCCTGCGAAAGAAGTAATCATAATTCCTTACTCTTGATGATGAAATCTTTTCTAGTATACCCTTTACTTGCCATTCTTTTCTCCAGCTGCTTAACTACTCAAAAAGAGCTCTCGAGTTTTATGCTTGGTACTTTTCAGGATGATTATAGTATAGATTTTGACCTTTCTCCTGAGCTCTTTTTCCAAAAGCCATCGTCACGATATCATATTGTGAAATGGAATGTAGATGAACAGTACTTTATTGCACAGAATGATACCGCCAATGCTTACGACATCAACTTATTTACACGAGTTGATTGGATGCAGTTTGAAGGAATGGAACCTTTCACTTGGGGATTTTGCATCAGCGCCTATAAAGAACCAACTATAGAATCTGCTGAGGCAACTGAAGTAGTAAACCGAGCCGCGCCCAAAACGGGTTGTAATGGATATCCATTTTCTAGGATGAAGCCTGTTTTAGACAACTAGATATTAAAGCCCTTTTCTCAGCCCTAATAATCGATTTACTGAAGACCTATCTTTATTTAGGTTTGAGCCTGCAGAATGGTCGTCTGCGGAGGTTGCATATTTCACATCTTCAGAGGAATAGAACGCTTTAGGGTCACGCTCTTCTATAATTGAAATCATTTCATTCCAACGTCTTCTTTTAAGTATAGTAAAGATGATATTTACTGGACCAAACCCACCATGACCATCTATACTTGTAATAGTAAAACCAGCATCTGTTAAAGCCTCGGTAAGCTCTTTCTTCTTGTCTTGGGTAATAATTCTAACAATAATGGTTCCCACTTTAAGCTTGTCCTCAATGTACATCCCTACAAAAGTCCCTGCTGAGAAGCCACCAGCATATGCAACAAAGTTGACCCAGTTATCCAAATTTTTAAGTAACTCGGTAACTACAAAAGCCCAAATAAGCACTTCAAAAAAACCTAAGAGAGCGGCTTTAAATTTAAACCCGCGCGAAACCATAACGATTCTAAGTGTACCAAGACTTACATCCATAATACGTGCGAGAAAAATAAACACAGGGATTAGAAAAACTGGGATGACGCTAAACATAAGTGTAGAAATTAAAAAAAGCCTTGCACATAGTGTACAAGGCTTACTTTACATTGGCTTGGCGGAGAGGGAGGGATTCGAACCCTCGTTACGTGTTTCCACATAAACTCCCTTAGCAGGGGAGCGCTTTCAGCCACTCAGCCACCTCTCCGTAATCAAGGGATGCAAATATACGGTAGTTCACAAGTCTAATCAACGCTTAAAAAAAATATATCTGCCGATTCTAAAAAGAGAGCGGTAATATTACCGTAAATGTAGTGCCTTTTCCTTCTTTAGAATCTATTCTTAAGATGCCTCCATTCATTGATACCATCTCGTTACAAAGAATCAAACCTAAGCCTGTACCAGTTTCATTATTTGTACCAGCACGTTTCGCTTTAGAATCTAAACTCTTAATACCAGCAATTAATTCTGCACTCATTCCAATACCGTCATCTGTAATTACGACTTTGCACAAATCATTCTCCCTAAGAGTAGTTATCGATACTTTGCCACCAACTTCGGTGAACTTTATAGCATTCGACATCAAATTTCGAATTACAGTATCTATCATATCTTTATCAGCAACTATCTTTATAGAATCATCTGTTTCCATAGTAAGGGTAATGTTCTTTTGCCGTGAAGACTGAATATATAGCTCTGCATTTTTTGAAATTATTTCCTTTAGAATAAAGGGGACGGGTTTTGGAACAACTTGCCCAGTTTGTAATGTAGCCCAATGCAGTAAGTTTTCAGTTAGGCTATGCAGTGTTTTAGAAGAATTTCTAATGATTTCGATACCCTCTTTAAGTTCTTCTCTGTCAATATCATCAATTTTCGAATACAACAGATCCGAAAACCCTAACATTGCTTGAAAAGGATTCCGCAAGTCATGAGCAATAATAGAGAAAAATTTGTCTTTTGCTTTATTAACAGCTTCTAGGTGTTTAGCCTGATTTTCTATGATTCTATGCTGTTCTTCTAACGCCCTCTTTTCTTCTCTTATTTGTTGAGTCTGAGTATCTATAACAACCTGCATTTTTTGCTGTCTAGAAATCAAAATTCTATACCTAAACTGAACTATGATGTAATAAATAATTCCCAAAAGAATAGCTATCGCTATATAGAACCATATTCTTTGGAAAAATCTAGGTTGAATTTTGATAAGCACGGATGTGGTATCAGCGCTCCAACCTCCATCATTATTGGTAGCTTGAACTAAAAAATTATAATTACCAGGAGGTATCTCGTTATAAAATACGTGTCTTTCGTCAGCTACAATCCATTCATTCTGATATCCTTCTAGCTTATATCTAAACTTCGTTTTCTCAGGATTTATATAGGTGATTGCATGGAGTTCCAATTGAAAGTCATTCGCCCTTGAATCTATAATAACTTTACCATTATTTGGTGTATAAGATGAATCTCTAGCGGAAATTCTTTTTATAATTACCGGAAGATTAATCCCTTTATTCCGTGCGGTATTGTTATTTATTATAGAAACCCCATCTTGTGTTGCAACCCAAAATGTCCCCGAGCTTGTTTTTATACCTGCTTCTTGAAATGAACCATTACCTTCTGGGCTCCTCATGCCTTCAGCTTGACCAAATTGTGTTAGCTGAAATTCATCTAGCTTACCCTCCATATAAAGGTTCAGTTCCTTTTTATTAATTCTGCTTACACCCTTGTTTGTAGATATCCACAGATATTGATCTTCATCTTCTGAAATCCAATGAATATTGTAATCAGACAAACCATGCTCAGTTGAAACGTAATCAATCTCACCATTTTTAATTCGGTTTAAGCCATTATTTTCGGTACCAATCCAAATAATTTCATCATTATCAATGTAAATAGATCTGATATTATTTGAAGACAGCCCTTCTTTCATGGTGTAGTTAATAAACTTACCATCCTTCAGTTTACTAACACCGCCTTCAATACTTGCTACCCAAATACTGCCATCCTTCCCCTCTGTTATGTATCTAATTTTTTCGCCAAGCATTCCATCTTTTTTACCAAACCATATCTGCTTCGTAAATGTTGCGTTAAACTGCACTAAACCAGAGTAAGTTCCTGCCCAAAGGGTGCCATCTCTACTTACATACAAAGCGTGAACATCGTTTTTCTCGTACGCTTCTGAAAAATCAAAATGTGTTATTTTTCCTTCTGAATAACGATCTATCCCTTTTTGATAGTGCCCAATCCAGATATTCCCAGTACTATCTTCAGCAATCGCCTGAACAATATTGGTTTCTATACCTTTACCTTTTTTATAACTAGTAATTTTATCACCATCAATTAGGTTGAGCCCTGCCCCTCTTGTCCCAACCCAAAAACGACCTTTAGAGTCTTCTAATAGCCCTAATATATTCCCACCACTTAAACCTTCTTCTAAACCAAAAGTCTTAATCTTTGAACTCCTCAGTCTTATGATCCCTTCTTGTAGAGTTCCCAGCCAAATACTTTGTTCATTATCTTCAAAAACACTGCTAAAAGTAAATCCTTCAAGATGGCTCACCCCTTCAAATTCTTTAAATTCATTTTTATTAAGTATAAACAGACTTCCTATGTTGTTTAACATCCATAACGTGCCAAAGCTATCCCGATAGAATTCATAGATGAATACATCTGCTTTTGGGCTGTCTCTGTTTAAATTTCTGAATGTTCCATTTTCTTCAAGAAACAACCCATTTGTAGTATTTATTAACTTCGAATATTTATCAAAGTAAAAATGTTTTATCCCTTGCCCCAAAAAAAATCTATACTTTAAAGAGGGAACTAAATTTGAGCCAACTAGTTCGTAAACGCCATCGTCACTTCCTGCTATTAAAACCCCTCTATCATCTCTAATTACACCTCGAACTAAATTATTGGATGGAGTTGCACTAATATTATAGAATGTTATTTCATCATCAATAATGTGAGCTAATCCATTATGTGTTGTTAGCCAAATAGTATCGTCTTTAGGGTCTATATAAGTGCCCGAAATTTGATTTTGAAGGATGTCATCGCCATCGTAGAACTTGCGAAAGTTATTGTCTTGGTAGACATATAAACCTTCTAGTGTTACCAAAAAAACTCTCCCATTTGTATCTTCAAAGATTTTAGTGATGTCAGAATTTGTAAAT
Source organism: Balneola sp. (assembly GCA_048267905.1). GTDB lineage: Bacteria > Bacteroidota > Rhodothermia > Balneolales > Balneolaceae > Balneola. The sequence continues at coordinate 88,280 of JBLWWM010000010.1, read as the reverse complement.
CCTTCGTCGAGACCGAAATATTCAAATTCCTCCCCTCTTTTGAGTAATACACCACCATACTCAAGTGCTACCCAAAGCCCTACATTCCTTTGGATATATAGCTGAGTAGTCCGGTTATTGAGCATTTCAGGTGTATTTGAGAAATTATACACTTTAAATTCTAACCCATCAAACCTCACCAAACCGTCATAGGTGGTTAGCCAAATATACCCATCTTCATCTTGGGCAACTTTATTTACAGTGTTAACAGGTAGGCCATCTTCTAGAGTCCATACTCTAGCTGTTAAAGAGTCTAATTGGGATAGGACTTTTGGCTGATAAGCATAACTATCTGAAACTATCCACAATGATAGCACCAATAATGTGCTCACCAAAATTAGTTTCTTTATCAAGAATTTAGAATCCCTTTACTATTAAAATTATAATATAGAACTGTCATCTAGCACATAAATTTGAGCTAAATTCCGCCCCTCTTGCGCATAATCAAGTCCGTATCCCAGCACAAACTTGGTTGGTATTTCAAATCCAACATAGTCTATTTGAACATCATGTAGTGTAGCTTCTTTTTTATGAAGCAGAGTTACCACAGAAACAGAAGCAGGTTCGAGATTTTTCATTCTTTCAACCATATACTTCATAGACAGCCCAGTATCAATAATATCCTCGACTAAAATTACATGTCTGTCTTTGAGTTTCGCATCTATCTCTTTCAGTTGAGTAACTTGACCTGAAGAAACTTTTTCGTCGCCATAACTACTTAACTTCATAAAATCCACCTCGCATGGAATGGAAACATAACGCATTAAATCTGCCAGAAATATAAAAGCTCCATTCAGTACGCCAATAAAAATCGGTTTTTTTCCTTTGAACTCTTTGTCTAACTGTTCTCCAAGAAGAATTAGCCTTTCTTCGATTTGTTTTTTACTTATGTATACAACGAAACGTTCTCCATTACATTCTACATTTTCAGGAAGGAAAAAACTCATAATCTATCACTTAAATATTTATGGTGAGGTATTCTTTTGTTTGTTCGGTACACTTCACAATATCTGATATTGTACCAATGCGATGGTTATTAATACTTTCCGAAAAAAAGGTAGCGTAAATAATACCATCTAATCCACTTAGCACCAGCGCATTTTCTTTTATTACCGTAGGCACTTTAAGGTTCATTAAATGTTTTGATACTTTTTGTGAACCTGTCATGCCTAACGGCTGAAATCGGTCTCCATCTTGCCACGTACGTACTGTAACTGGCCAATTTATTTGGGCGCTATCCATTCTAAGTACGAACTCTGAATTTACTTGGTTCTCAATTGTTAACTTAAACGGATTAATAAACACACCCTCCACGCATTCTTTTTTTGAAAGCTGATAAGATACAAGGCTTTCGCTAGAATTATTCTTAATTCTTAATAAAGTTCTGTCTTTAACTAAAGTATAACTGCTATTCAATTTAATCTGCTTACCCGACTCCAATTTACTAAGTTTATCGAGCTCTAATAATTGCCCCTTAGTGAGTGATGTAATCCCCGTATGACCTTCAATATGAGTTTTTAGAAGTGTAATTCGTAATTCTTTAGGATAATTAAGCAAAGGTTCTAATTCAATGGTTCCTTTTTCAGAAATATCATTCAAAATACATTCTATTGCCTGCTCAACAACCACTCCTTTATCTGCCAGCGCAAGTACATTCTGCTCCCAACCTGGGAAAAATTTATTTAAATCAGGTTCAAAACTATTTCTGAGAAAATTTCGAGCATAGTCTGATGTTAAATTACTTTGGTCAACTCTAAACGGAATGCTATTCTGAACACAATAATCTAGGATTTCGATTTTTTTTATTTCCAGAAATGGGCGCAGAATTTCGCCATCCCAAGCTTTCATTCCCTGCCAAGCAATAACCCCACTTCCTCTAAACAATTTTTGAAGTATAGTTTCTACTTGATCATCTTTATGGTGAGCAACCAAAATAGCTTCGGCATTATTTACTTCTTTAAGCTCTCTAAATATCCGGTATCTCTCTGCTCGCGCCCAACTTTGGAAGTTTGTAATCTGAGCATTATTAGGATTTAATGAGATGGAGACACATTCAAAACCCCATTCAAACGCCAAACCCTCAACAAGTTCTTGGTCTTTGTCCGATTCCAACCCTCTTTTACCATAATTGATATGCACTACTAAAGCATCAATTTTCAGGCTGTGCAAAACATAAAGTAGCGCCATTGAATCCGCACCACCACTTACACCTACAATAACTTTCGAATGAGGACTTAGCTTTAGTTTATCAATGTTTAGGGTTGAACTTTCAACCAATCTTAACTCGGACTTGTTCATAAGAAAAAGTATTCACTTCTAGCTCCTTATTCAACACCTGAAGTGCACCAAGTTCATTCATTCCTAAAAACTTATATACGCTAGGTAATTCTATGTCATCTACTTCTAAAGGCACCCACTCTCCGAAACCAATAATCTTATTATTAATTTCCTTAATGAGTTCAATGTCATGCATTACCCATCTTTGATAATTGTACTCTATTCGGGATAAAAGTTCTGCTAATAACTGTTCTCTACACAAGGTTTTATCAGCGAATGCCCCTAGAGATGTAGCTTTATCAGCAAGTTCATTTTCAAATAAAACTTGGTTTACATTAAGACCTATTCCTACTATCACTTTTTCTAAAATATTCCCATTAAAGACAGTTTCAGTTAAAATTCCTGCTGTCTTTTTCCCATCAATTAGAACATCATTTGGCCACTTTAAAACAATCCTATTCTTCGGGGCTATTTTTTGAGTAACATCATAGATAGCAGAAGCGCAAGCTAAAGTTAGAATTGATAATCTTTCAGGATTTTTGGGCTTAAAAACGATGCTAAAGGTAAGATTCTCCCCCGAATTCGCTTCCCAAATCCGCCGATGTTGCCCATGGCCTGCAGTTTGAGTTTCTGCTAATATAACGGTCCCTTCGGATGCAATATATGAATCCGCAACTTTGGCGTAGGAATTCGTGGATCCGATTTCCTCTAAAAATATAAAGCTATGTCCTATCCATGAGGTAGTTAGCTTTTGCTTGTAAAGTTGCTGATTGAACAATGAATTTGATTTAGCTCTCAATGTAAATTAAAGAGTCTTCTGTACCAAATTTATTAGATACATATTCGTCAGCGGCATCGTCATTTTCCCAGCGCTCACCATCTAAAAAATATTTAAACGTGTATGAAGAACTTGGTTTCAAGCGAAGTTGTGTTTGCCAGCTTCCATTTTTTTCTTGAAGCTTATTCGCTTCAATATCCCAACCATTAAAATCTCCAGCTACAGCAACTTCTTTAGTTGCCCACTCTTTAGGGATTGTTAGAGTAACTTTACAGACAGTACGTTTCGGGGTAAATTCTTTTTTAATCATAACTACTTATTGATTTAAGTTCACACCTGAATATACAGTTTATTTTTAAACCAAATAATGAAATTATCAGTAATAATATTACTAATAAAGTAAATAAAACTTATTTATTTAATTAAATAATAATATTCCCTTAATTGATAATCATGGAAACGCTTCTAGGCAAAAAGAACTATTGTTAGAGCGCTATTCACCTAAATTAATTTCTCTATCTTACAATTTTTGAAGGATTAATGAATTCTCCATTCTTCAAAAATTTCCAATACCTGAGTAGCTGACGAGCTATCTAAAATCTGTTCCGACAAAGCTCGAAATTCCATATCTGTGTGTGAAATTAATTCCTCTTTTACTTTTGGAATAGAAATAGGAACCATACTAAGGTCGGTAACACCCATACCTAAAAGCCCGCTTGCACCTAATGGACTTCCTGCCAATTCTCCACACACAGAAATACCAATATTATTAGCCTGAGCAGCGTCTACCGTAATTTTAATCAATCGCCATATTGCAGGGTGTTGCTGTTGGTACAGTGAACAAATGCGTTCATTCCCTCGATCCACAGCCAGAGTATATTGCGTTAAATCGTTAGTCCCGATACTAAAAAAATCAACATGCCTAGCAAGTTTATCTGCGATGAGAGCTGCGCTTGGCACTTCAATCATAATTCCAAGTGGAATGTCAATATCAATCTCAAAGCCAGTATTTTTCAAATTTCTTTGAACGTCTTCAATGGTTCGTTTTACTTCAATAATCTCTTCTTCAACAGAAATCATTGGAACCAAAATTTTAACTCTACCAGGATATTTTCCAGCCACTTTTAATAATGCTTTAAGCTGAGTTGTAAACATTACTCGCTCATCGAGCAACATTCTAATGCCTCGCCACCCCAAAAATGGATTTGCTTCTTCAATGTGTCTTAGCCCTGCTTTATCTCCCCCAACATCAAAAAGCCTTACTACTAATGTGCCCGAAACACCGTTTAGCAGTTGTTCATAAAATCGCTCTTGATCACTCTCAGAAATTTTACCACTAAACAACAGCCCTTCCGTTCTTAAAAGCCCAACTCCATTAGCATGGTATAAATTTGCTTGCTCAGCTTCTGATAGAAACTCTACATTAGCTGATAATGAAAATGATGTGCCTGTTTTTGTTTCAGAAGGTTCGGTAGCATTTTTAAGAAGTTGCTTCCGCTTACGTTTTAGCTTAGAAAGTTTCGCTTTGTAGAATGTAAACTCTTCTTTGGTAGGCTTTAAAATCAACAAACCCTCGCGACCATCTAATATAACTTTTCCATCTTTTGTACTAGATATCGCATTTTTTGCATTTACGATACAAGGTATTCCTAAAGATTGAGCAATGAGAGCGGCATGAGAAGTTACCCCTCCCTTTTCCATCACTAAACCCTCAATTCCACTTTCATGCATTGCAACCAATTCTGTTGGGCTAAGTTCTTTAGCCACTACAATAGCACCTTTTTTAATCTCAATACTTTTAGAGTCATCACAAACAAGGTCGACTAAGCGATCTCGTAAATCTTCTAGGTCAATTATACGTTGTTGAAAAAGTTCCGACCCACTTTCTTTTAATTTTTCAATAAATAAGCAATAGGTCGTATAAACAGCATAATCAACGCTAAGGAAATCAACTTCTATTATCTCAAAAACTCTGCGTTCAATTTCGGGATCTAGAGCTATATGCTTTTGACTTTCAATTATCTCAGCGGATGTTCGATCTAGATGAGTGAGCATATCATCTAGTTCTTGAGTAAGTAGCTGCCGCGCCTTTTTAAAATTCTCTTTATGATGATTAACATGAGATACTTGAATGGACTTTGGTACCACCTGCCGTTTTTTTTTGTCTAAAACATGCACTTTACCAATTGCAATTCCTTCACTCGCAGAAATTCCAGCAATTACATTGCCCAGACTCTGGCTTTTGCTACTCATCATGCATTCCGAACTTATCGTCCACTAGCGCGGTAATAGCCTCCATTGCCTCTACTTCATCAGCACCGTCAAACTCAAATTCTAACTCAGCTCCGCATTCTGCCGCCAAGGTCATTACACCTAGAATGCTTTTTCCGTTTACTCGATATCCGTATAGGTGAATATAAAAACTAGACTTAAATTTACTCGCATTCTTAACTAATGCAGCAGATGGGCGGGCATGTAAACCCGATGAGTTTTTAATAGTTATTTTCTTCTTGATCATATTTTATATTTTGGATAAATAAAATGAACAAAATTTATATAATTTCCCAGCTTAAAGGCCTACTTTAAACTATTAAACTCCTTTTTGTTTTTATAATGAATTGGAATTAACCTTTGTATCAATCTTTCTTAACTTAGTTCTACAGAATAAACCCGATTATTAGTATGTCCGTTTCAGAAAAAGATGTTAAGTACATTGCCAATTTAGCTAAGCTCCAACTTACAGAAAAGGAAGTTGTTTCCTTTGCTGGAGATATGAGTAAAATCCTTCAGTATATGGAGATGCTTAGCGAGTTAGACACCACAACCGTTGAACCACTTGAGCATGTAATCGAGCTTGATAGCCGATTCAGAAAGGATGTAGCTTTACCTCCACTTTCTCACGAAGATGCTCTTAAAAATGCACCGGATGCCGACTCTGATTACTTCCGCGTACCTAAGGTAATTGAGTAACTATGGCCGAGTCTACAACTAGTATTCCAAAAGATTTTTTCTATAACCTACCTGCCAAGCGTCAGCATATTATTGCGCTGGCTATACTTTTTGTAATTCCACTAATTCTCTTTTTTGGAACCACTTTAGGAGGCAAAGATCTTCAGCGTCATGATATAACTCAGTGGAGAGCTGGGGCTGAGTCTGCAATCGAGTATAGAGAGACTTATAATGATGATGCCTTGTGGCTCAACAATATGTTTTTGGGAATGCCTACGTATGTAGTATCTCTAAAAACAGTAGTTCCACATCTCGACTTTATTACTAAGTACTTCAAAACTATTTACCCCGCTTTTCAATACTGGGTTATGCTTTTTGGGATGTACTTTCTTCTAATATTAATGGGTTTCAGGCCTCTAACAGCTGTTTTTGGTAGTTTAACATTCGGTCTTACTAGCTACTTCCCTATAATTATAATTGCAGGTCACACCTCTAAATTTGTTGCTCTAGCATTTGCACCATGGATATTTTCGGGCTATTGGCTATTGACACGTTCTCCCAAAAAAATTGTAGGCCTTTTACTTTTTTGTGTGGCAATGACCCTTGAAGTGCGAGCTGGTCACCCTCAGATTACATATTATTTTATGTATCTACTAGCTGGGCTATGGATTTTTGACTCTTGGACATATCTTAAAATTGAAAAAGATTACAAAAAATGGGGATTTATCACGACGTTACTTCTGGTTGGTGGTATCTTTGGAATTTTAGGTCATGCCCAAAACCTACTAACCTTGAGCGAATACTCACCATTTAGCATTCGCGGGGGTTCTGCTCTAGAGAACACCACTGGACTATCTACTGGTTATGCTTTTCTTTGGTCTCAAGGTATTAAAGAAACCTTCACCTTATTTGTACCTGACTTATTTGGTGGTGCATCTCCTACTTATTTTGGAAGTAAGCCTGGAACTGCTGGCCCTCATTACTTAGGAGCTTTAACTCTCCCATTTCTCCTATTAGCGTTGTTCAAACAACGCAGTAAACTTATGTATATGTTTTTTGGTGTGGGAACCCTTGCTATTTTCTTTGCATGGGGTGAAAATTTCTTACTCTTAAACTCTATTGCCTTCGACTACATTCCATTTTTCAACAAATTTAGAGCCCCTGAAACTTGGCTAGTATTAACTGTTTTCTGTTACACTATTGTTGCAGTATATGGCTTACAGTGGTTTTTTGATTTCATTAAAGTAAAAAGTGTTTCTATCAAAGAGCTTATGCTCCCAATGGGGTTAACCCTCGCATTCTTTCTCTTTATTGTAGTTCAAGTAAAAACCATGGAGTACACTCGACCGGGTGAAATTGATAGCATTGCAAATCAAATTGCACAACAAAACCAGGTTAATCCAAATAATCCTCAAGTTCTGCAACAAGCTACAAACTATGTAAAAGCCAACCTTATCCCTGATAGGGAAAAAGCAGCAAATGGAGACGTTTTTAGATTTGGCTTATTTCTGGTTATTGGTGGTGTAGTTATTTACCTATTCTATTCTAAGAAATTTTCTATTGGAACAGGTTCTTTAGTACTAGTATTACTTGTTGGGGTAGACCTCATCAATGTTGACAAGCGCTTTATTCCTGAAAGAGCTATGGTTAGCTCAGAAGTTAACCCTGAAAGCTATTTAGAAAGCCAGAAAAGAGATATTGATCAATTCATAATCGACCAAAATGCAGCCAATGGAGTCTATCCAAATAGAACATTTCCATTATTAGACGATCCTTTCCAAAATGCTACTCCATCTTATTTCTATCCAACTATTGGTGGATATACCGGAGCAAAGTTAAGCATTGTTAGTGATCTACAAAAAGGTGGTGGGCCACTTTATCAAGGGAGTGCTGGTTTAAATCTCAACTTGCTAGGTGCCTTGAACATCAAATTTATTACCTATCAACCAGGGTTAAATATTCCTGATATGCCTATGGTATTTACAGGTAGTACTGCTGCTGTTTATGAGAATAAGAAAATCCTTCCGAAAGCATTTTTTGTTGATACACTTGCAGTGGCACAATCACCACAAGAGGCTTTTGATTTTATAAGCCAAGCTAATGTAGATTACTCTAGCATTGCGGTAGTTGAAGGCGCCACATCAACTCTTAGTACAAACGCTGACAGTTCTTCAACTGTAGAAGTTACTTTTTACTCGGGTCAGGATATCACACTTAAAACAAGTAGAAGCAAAAAAGGTTTTCTAGTTCTCAGTGAAGTTTATTATCCAGCTGGCTGGATTGCTACTATCGATGAAAAAGAGGTTCCAATTTACAAAACGAACTATTTACTTAGGGGTATTCAAGTACCTGAGGGTGAGCATGAGATTAAACTTTCATTCGAGCCGAAATCTTATACTCTTGGTGTGACCTTATCTTGGCTCTCGCTTGGGCTTCAAGTTCTTTTGGGGTTGTTTGTAGGATTCTCTTATTTGAAAACACGAAAAATTGGCCACTAGAAAAAAAGTACTTATTATTTCCTATTACTGGCCACCAAGTGGTGGCTCTGGGGTGCAAAGATGGGTAAAGTTCACTAAATATTTGCGAGATTTTGGATGGGAGCCCATTATTTACACTCCATCTAACCCTGAGCGTCCAGCAATAGATACCTCCTTAGAAAAGGATGTCCCCGAAGATGTATCTATACTCACTCAACCTATTTGGGAGCCTTATACTTTCTATAAAAAATTTGTTGGGATAAAGAAAGACGAAAAACTCGGCTCTGGATTGATGAAATCAGGAAATGAGTCATCTTTATTACAAAAGCTTTCTGTCTGGATTAGAGGAAATTTCTTCATCCCTGATGCTCGCAAGTTCTGGATACCTTCTTCCTCAAAATTTCTTACTAATTATTTATCAAATAATTCTGTAGATGTTATTGTGTCTACTGGCCCGCCACATTCTATGCATATGATTGCTTTGGCGGTTTCTAAAAAAACGAATATTCCTTGGCTTGCAGATTTCAGAGATCCCTGGACAAATATTGATTTTTTTGAAGACCTGAAACTCTCAAATTTTGCTCGGAAAAAGCATCATAAACTTGAAAAAACTGTGCTTGATGCAGCCAATAAAATTGTTGTTATAAGCCCAACAATGAAAAGAGAATTCGATGAAATTACTGATACTCCAATTTCTGTAATTACTAACGGCTTTGACAGTACTGATTTTGAAGATATCGAAACTAAAAGAACCAGTAACTTTACACTGTCTCATGTAGGGATGATGACCCCAACCAGAAACCCTAAGATTCTTTGGGAAGTTTTAGCCGAATTAGATAAAGAGAACAAGGAATTCAGTTCTAATTTTACTCTTCAACTTATTGGGAAAGTAGATTCGTCAATACAAGAATCCATCCAACTTAATAATGTTCAACATCTAGTTAAGCTCATCGATTATGTTCCCCATTCGGAAATTGTTCAGTATCAAAAGCAGTCTGATGTACTTTTACTTATCGTAAACAACACCCCGAATGCCAATCTTATTTTAACTGGTAAGTTTTTTGAATACCTAGCTACAGAGCGACCTATTCTATGCATCAGCCCTGTTAAAGGGGATATGAGTTCAATTTTAGAGGATACTAACTCTGGAACTCTAATTCTATATACTCAGAAAGAAGAGTTAAAAGCACACCTTTTAGAACTATTCTCACGCTGGAAAAAGGGAACTCTTTCCTATAAAATCCAAGACGTCCAACAATATTCTAGGAAGCAGTTAACCAAGCGACTTACAGACGAATTAAATACTTTAGCCAAATGAGTTACATCCTCACCATAGTAGGCGCCCGCCCTCAATTTGTAAAAGCAGCCGTAGTTTCTAAAGCATTAGCCAAAGAAGGTATAAATGAAAGAATCATACATACGGGACAGCATTACGACCCAAAAATGAGTTCTATATTTTGGGACGAACTAGGTATTCCTGCGCCGAGTGTCAACTTAGAAGTTGGTTCGGGAAATCATGGTGCTCAAACTGGAATAATGCTTCAAAAAATCGAAGACTATATTCTAAGTGCAGATGAGAAACCCGCCGCATTGATGGTTTATGGCGACACAAATTCCACCCTAGCCGGTGCAATTGTAGCATCCAAACTTCACATACCTGTACTACACATTGAAGCAGGTTTAAGAAGTTTCAACCGTGAGATGCCTGAAGAAATAAATCGAATTCTAACCGATCATGTTTCAGATCTCATGTTTTGCTCTTCCGAGTTTGGCGTTGAACAACTGGAAAAAGAAGGAATTACAAAAGGAGTACATAATGTAGGGGATGTTATGCATGACGCGGTACTAGCCTTTTCTAAAATTGCAGAAAAGAAACTCCAGCTTATAGATGTTACTAGTTTGTTGTCTGGGGAGTTCATTTTAGCAACGATCCACCGCCCTTCAAATACCGACAATACAGAGCATTTAAATTCTATTTTGGCAGCTTTTTCCAAAATTACTAGTCCAGTTCTTTGGCCTGTTCATCCTAGAAACAAAAAACGGTTAAATGAGCTTTCCATCCCAGAGAATGTCACATTAATAGACCCTGTTTCTTACTTTGAAATGATGGTTCTTCTAAAGCATTGTAAACTTGTATTCACTGACTCTGGTGGATTACAAAAAGAAGCGTATTGGATGCAGAAACCCTGCCTCACACTTCGAGAAGAAACGGAATGGATTGAGACACTACATGAAGGATGGAACCAACTTGTTGGTGCAGATACTGAACGAATTTTAGATGCGGCAAACAACCTCCCAACTTCTGCATGGAAACCTTTGTATGGAACAGGCGCAGCCGCAGAGCAAATTACGAATGTTGTTAAAGGGTTTTTAGCTGCTAGATAATATTGAAATAGAAAGTTCTTATTAACAATAAATTTTATTGCATTAAACTAATTTATAAAAAATATGCTCAATTTTAGATAAGATTCGATTTGCTCTAACATGACTCTTAATTGTATTAAAATTACTTAATTGGGTGCTATTAATTACAGTTATATCATGTGCTATCATTTTAAATGCAGCTTGCTGCATTTTAATATGAAGTCGGTTTCCTCTTGCTCTAGGTAGTACCCCTGTCATTACACCTTTGAATAGTTTATTTCCCACCTCTTTAATCATATAATACCCCGAAACTCCCTGCTGATCTATGGTTACAACTGTTGCAGAGTTATTAGCAAGAAAATTGTTATTAATAGATTTACTATAGTATTCTTCACACTGTTTTTTTGTAAAATAATCTTCGTTTTTAAATCGGGTATGAACTTCTTCATTAGATAAAAAACATTCTTTTGTTATACCTAATATTTGATTTAGGTGCTCTGGTTTTGCTTCTATTATACTTGAATCTTGGAAAGTCAAATCGGGGCTTATTTTACTTGAAAATTCAATTACCGACTCAACAAGGTTAAACCCATAATTTTCTGCTTCATTTATTAACCTTGGATTTTGTGCACTTATTCTCCATTCAATTAAGGCGTTTTCAATTGAACCGTCTAGCTCGCTTAATGAATTTATTTCAAACCAATTCTTTCCATAGAATTCAGTCATCCACTCGTTCTTATTCATTATTTCTTTTTAAAAAATTTAGCTGGACTTCCATACCATATTTCATTGTCTGGCACATTAGAGCGTACCTGAGAACATGCTCCGATTATAGTATTTCTTCCAATAGAAAAACCAGGCATCAAAGTTACATTAGCACCAATAAGGGCTCCATCACCAACGCCTTCAACAACCTTTTGATCCCCTTTTGTAAGATCAGGTGTATCTGTCAAAACAAAGCTATATTTAATAGTAACATTTTTACCAATTGTAGCGTTAGCAGATATTGTACACCTGCTTCCAAATGAGGTGTTATCTCCAATAATTACATTTTCTCTGATTTCGCAATATGCGGTAAATTTACAGTTTGCCCCTATTCTAGCCCCTTTTCTAACTATACAGAATGGGCCTATTATAGTGTTATCTCCTATTTCTACATTCTCTTCAACATATGCTAATGGATGTATTTTTGCTTTACTTGATATCATAATTCTGGAATATGCTTAATTGAGTTTATAAAATCTATGAATTTGAGATACAACCTCATTGACTTCTTTTTCTGTGATGTTGTAAAACATCGGCAATCTAATTAAATGAGAGGAAAGTTTTTCTGTTATCGGAAGATCAATAACCCCATAATTTTTCTGATAATACTCACTTTTATGTAACGGCACATAATGAAAAACGGAATGTATGCCTGCATCCCTCATATGTTGAATAAGATGTGTCCTTTCTTTTAGACTCTTAGTTAGAATATAAAATAGATGACTATTTCCGATACAATTTTGAGGAATTTTTGGAAGACTTATTATGCCTTCATTTTCAAGATTCTTTAAACCATTATAATACCAGTTATAAACCTTATCTCTCTTACTCTGAATTTCAGATAAATGTTCAAATTGAACTTTTAGAATAGCTGCATTAATTTCTGAAGGAAGAAAACTTGAACCAACATCAACCCAGGTATATTTATCAATCTCTCCTCTAAAAAATTTACTTCTGTTTGTGCCTTTTTCCCTTATTATCTCTGCACGTTCAATAAAATTTTCATTATTAATTACTATCGCACCACCTTCACCCATACTGTAGTTTTTTGTTTCATGAAAACTATAGCACCCAACATCTCCTAGTGTACCCAAGTATTTATCTTTGTACTTAGCATTTACCCCTTGCGCCGCGTCTTCTATCACAAATAAGTTATGATTTTGAGCGAGATATGAAATCGTATCCATTTCACATGAAATACCGGCATAATGCACTGGTAAAATTGCTTTAGTTCTAGGAGTAATTAAATCATTAATTAAGCTCTCATCCATATTCAAGGTATCTTCTCTAATATCTACAAATATAGGTGTCGCCCCTCTGAGAATGATTGAGTTTACAGTCGAAACGAAGGTATAGGATGGAAGGATTACTTCATCCCCTTCTTTCAAGTCGATGAGTAACATTGCAATTTCTAAGGCGTGAGTTCCCGAAGTTGTTAAGAGAGCTTTTTTAGCACCAAACTCAGACTCTATAAAAGAATTACACCATTTTGTGAACTTACCATCACCAGAAACCTTATTAGAACTATAAGCCTCTTCAATGTATTGAAGTTCTCTGCCAAATAAATTTTGTTTATTAAAAGGTATCATGTAAAGAACATTTGTCTCAGGTCGGCTTCTAATTTTTCTGTAGAAAAATTAATTTTAATTTTTCTCGAATTACTTTTTGCTATTTCATTGGAAATAGGCACTAAATCTATTTCTGAGCTTGAATATACTACTATATCTATTTGTTGGAAATAATCCCAAGTAGATACACTCTGCCTAATAAATACTTTTTTTCCTAAACCAATTAACGTGATAATATTTCCTAAGGCCTGTTGTCTTCTATGATTAAATATGGCAATATCTAACTCACTTAGCATTTTATTGTATTCTGATAATGGCAAGAAGTTAGTGATAGGGAAGAAACTATCCCCAAACAATTCTCTACCTTTTCGAATTATTTTTTCCGCATATTCCTCATCGCCATATGAGAGGGGGCAAATAATTCTAAATTTTAAACTTTTCTTATCAATATTCTGCTTTAATAATTCAAATATTTCTTCGTGATAGTTTCCTGGATCTGCTGAATTTCCAACCATAATTTCTAATGTGTCATTATTGGCCTGTCCCAGTGAAATTTGATTAAAAATATTGCTTGGGTATTTGAAACTAGAAATTCTTTTTCCTTTTGGATTAAAGATTTTTCTTATGTTATCATATTCGGAATTCATTCCAACTACGATATAGGCTGAATTACTAATGACAAATCTTTTGAAATAAAGAAGAACCTTTAGTTTGAATGTGCTTTTTAAAATTTCTTTGTACACCTCATCTCCCCAGGTGAACCAATAGCACTTTTTAAGATTCCAGGGCATAAAAAACAGAAGTAGAATAGTAAGAGCCTCGTTAAGGCCGTGTAAAATAATCTTATCTGCTTTATTTATTTCCATTACTAACCTCACAATAGAATTTATTCTAATTCGAGTTAGCGAATAATCTACTTTCAGAACCTTCGAAGTTTTAGGGAGAGTGCTTTTTGGATCCTTTTGATAAATCACATACCTCATGTCTAGACTTTGAAAAGAATTTTCAACAAATCTAATAAACTGATGTATAAAAATTACGTTTGGAGAAATATGGAGAATCAATAAATCACTTTATTTTCATTTAATTTACACGCTGATATATAGACATCCATAATAAAAGCATTAGCTACTTAAAGTAGCAAGTTTAAGGTAATAAAAGTACCTTAATTCTTCTATTTGAACTACACAGAATCTTTTTGGGAATAATAATTAATCAAAGTATTAGAAACGCTGTAATATCTTATACAGGTATTATAATTGGCTTCATTTCTACCATTATCCTATTTCCAAACATACTAGGAGCTGAAAGATTTGGGCTTACCAGAACACTCATGGCCATAATGGTAATAAGTGTTCAACTTGTTAACCTTGGCATCCCAAATTCTATTATTAAATTCTTTCCAACTCTTTCTAAACGAACAAATAACCCACCTGGTCTTTATTGGCTTTTCATTATTCCACCTATAGTTGGGCTTATTTTTTTTATTATAATTTTTATTGGTCTAAAAGAGACTATTCTAGGTTTTTATTCAGACAGCTCCCTTCTCTCCGATTATTATTATATAATTATTCCCTTAGTATTTTCCGCAGCCTCTTTTGGTCTATTAAATTCTTTTATAAGTGCGTCTTTTAATACGGTATTTGCTTCTTTCTTACAAGAAATAATACTAAGAATCATTGTTATTGGTGACTTGGTTTTGTTCTATTTCAATTTTATCTCATTTGACCAATTCATATTAATCTTTATCCTTAATTATACATTGCAGTATATAATTTTATTTATATACGCTATTAAAAAGGGGTATTTAAACTTCACCCCATCCCCGAAACCTTTTGATAAGCTTCTAAACAGAGACATCTCTCAATATAGTTTTTTTGCTTTCTTTAGCGGTTTTACAATGATTTTTGTTGGAAATATTGACCTTATCATGGTTGATATTTTTGAAGGACTTGAAAAAACAGGTGTATATGCAATAGCTCTCTATGTTGGTGCCGTAATCGCCATTCCTAGAAGATCGATTTCAAAAATTTCTTTCCCAGTAATCTCCAAAGCATTCAAAGACAATAATCTTACTTTGGTTAGTAACGTTTATAAGCAATCTTCATTAAATCAGCTATTAATTGGGCTATTAATTTACATTGGTGTAATTGCTAATATTGATAACTTGTACGCTCTTTTGCCAGATATATTCGCCAATGGTAGTATAGTAATAGTCGTAATTGGTCTTGCAAATTTATTCGATATTACCACCGGAGCAAATGGACAAATAATTATTTCTTCTGAGTATTATAAGTTCGATTTTGTTTCTTCTGTAATTCTAGTAATAACATCAATTGTGTTAAACATTGTACTTATACCAATTTACGGGTTAACAGGAGCTGCTATAGCTACAGCTTCTTCTATAAGTATCTATAACATCATTAAAATGATTTATGTTTGGGACAAGTTTCGAATGCAACCCTTTGTTTGGAGAACTTTTGCCGTGATACTTTTAGGAGTTATTGTACTCTTTCTTTCAACGCTTTTACCACCCATCGTAAATATATATTTGGATGTTATTATACGTTCAATCTTAATGGCTATAATATATATGGGTGCAGTTTGGGTTTTCAATCTGTCTGAGGAAGTAAATAGTTCGATTCGAAAGATTTTAAAAAGAATTAAAAATCAGATTTGAATTCACATCGGCAAATAAACTCTCCTGATTTACATCTCTCAAATAAGGTATCTTTTTAAATGAATCTAAAATTCTCTGAATTTTATAAAAATGTAATCACGTTGGTTGGCGGTAGTACAATCGCTACTGCTATTCCCGTTATAATTACCCCTATTTTATCAAGACTTTTTACACCCGATGAGTTTGGGGCTTTAGCCGTTTTTATTTCTCTCGTTCTAATTCTATCCTCATTTAGCACTGGTAGGTTTGAACTTGCTATTTTACTTCCTAAAAATGAATCTAGAGCGAATTATCTAGTCCTACTCTCTATAATCACTAGCTTTCTATTCTGTGTAATTTTTCTAATTATCATCATTATTTTTGATGATTGGATAGCCCTCACTTTCAATTTTGAAGGACAACTACCGCGCTACTTTCTCTACTTTGTGCCATTTACAGTATTCATGCTATCGCTAACTCAGGTATTTAATTATCAGTTAGTTCGCAAAAAACGATTCAAAGCTATTTCGGGAAGTAATGTAGTTAAAACAGCCTCTGTACCTGGCATCCAACTCAGTCTTTATAATTATTCAAGCTCTGGGTTAACTTCTGGTTTTATTTTCGGCTCCACTTTTGGAACTCTTGTCTTTGGATATTTTGCTTTAAAAAAAACTACATTATTCTCCCAACGTTATAAAAAGTCTTTATTTAAAAAATTAGCTCTTCTATACTCTGATTTTCCAAAATATAGTGCACCACATTCTTTCACAAATACCACTTCAAGCAATCTACCTCAGTTGTTGCTTAGTAGTTTTTTTACACCCGCAGTAACAGGTGCTTATGCATTTAGCACAAGAATATGTTTTACTCCTATTCGTCTACTATCTGCCTCCGTACATCAAGTATTTAGTCAATCAATCTCTGAGCAATACAATCAGGGTAAAAATATTTATCCTATCACATTAAAAGCTATAAAGCAGATTGCACTCGTTGGCATTATTCCTTTTTTAATTCTTCTCGTATTTTCACCTCAAATATTTAAGTTCGTTTTTGGTGAAGAATGGATAGAAGCTGGTGTATATTCCCAAATTCTAGCCCCATATTTATACTTGGTATTTGTTCTTACCCCAATAACATTTATCCCAATGTTATTAAACAGGCAAAGAAAAGCCTTCGTAATCGATATTTGTTATTTAATATTACGCGCTACAGCTTTACTAATAGGAAGTCTTTTTTTTGATGCAATAATTGCAATCTCTCTTTTTAGCATGGTAGGCTTTTTTGTACAGTTATATGTCTTATTTTGGATTCTACAAATCTCAAAAAATTCTGACGCATAATTATGGCTGGTATTTATGGAATTGTTTCGGCAAACAAACCGATTAGTAAAAACCAATTCCAACATTTTCATAGTTACACTAGTGCAAATTTCATAAATGAAGAATTTGAAGCTGAAAACCTCATATTTGGAAGGTCTGTTTTAAATAAATTCACTAAAGATCGAGTCCTGTCTGATCTAAATGATTATGCCATTGGGATTGAAGGTGTTCTTTATAATAACAAGAACGGATTATCAACAGAAGAGTACATTATAAAGGCTTATAAAAGAGACGGCATAAGCTTATTGAATGAATTAAGTGGACAGTTTTCTGGGTTTATTCTTGACAAGAGTTTGCAGAAACTTTTTGTGTTCACAGATAATGTTTCTTCTAAAGCACTGTACTACCATCAAGGAGATAATGGGTTTTTCTGCTTTTCTTCGGAAGCAAAACTTATCCCATCGCTACTTATCGAGTTAAATCTATCGCCTACGTTAGATCATGATGCTTATAAATCATTACTCACTTTTGGTTATTTTCTTGATGATAGCACACCCATTACTGAAGCTAGAAAATTGCCCTATGCTAGCTTTCTGGAATTAGACATCCCAACCAACAAGCTTACCCAGAAAAAATATTTCACCTATTCACTCACTAACAATTCATCAAAGAAAAGTGATCTAATTGAGCAAGTTGACTCCTTAATTTGCAAGGCTGTTACACAAGAGTGGGAAAAAGATGCGGAGTATAACTATTCACATTTTGCTTTCATAAGCGGCGGCCTAGATTCTCGAGTTAATTTGATGCTTGCCGATGAATTAGGTTATAAAACAGAATTAGGACTTACGTTTTCTGACCCAAAATCTACTGACCATATTATTGCGGGTGAAATTGCTTCGGGTTTAGGTTTTAAGCATTCACACGTTCCTCTTAATGGCGATTATTTGCTAAATAATATGTATCAAAATATATCCGCAAATGATGGGATGGCGACTTTAATTGGGGCTTCCCACGCAATCTCTTCATTAGAAAAATTTGATCTTCGAGACTTTGGATTAGCACACTCTGGACAAATTGGAGATGTTTTGTTTGGCACATATTCTAATAAGCCACCCATTTCGCGGTCAACCATTGGGAGTTATGGTTTTGTAAATAACTCTGAGATTATTCAATCCATTTCGTTCATCGATGACTTAATAAAACGTTACGATTACGACCAAGGGCCTGAGATGTTTTCATATGAGCAACGTCAATTTAACGGGACTCTCAATGGTGATAGAATGATGACACACCTCATAGACTCTGCATCACCATTTTTCGACAAAGAGCTCCTTCAATTTTGCCTTAATATTCCAAAAGAACTCAAAAAGGGTCAACGTATTTATTTAGATTGGTTTAACAGTAAGCATCCAAAAATTGCGGATTTCCCTTGGCAAAAAACTGGGGTAAAGCCTTCTTCATTCCTTAGAACCGAGGTTGCTTTTTTTAAGAAAAGAGTATTGAATAAAGTTTATTCTAAGTTGGGTAAACAGTATGATAACATGAATCCTTTTGATGTCTGGTTCAATTTGAAACCTGAGCTCGCCGCCTTTTATACGAAGCTGTTCGATAAGCATATTCATTTAATAGAAGACGACGAGCTAAAAACCATGACTAAAAAAGTTTTCAATCAAGGCGACCCTATCTCCATGATGAATGCTGTCTCTGCACTTCTAACTGCTAATCTATTTCTTAAAAAGTAATTTTTATATTTCGTGGGCTAGGAAGAAACTCTCCCTAGCTACTCGTATCTTAACTAAAGTAATTTTTTATCGATTTGAAGTAATTTATGGCGAAAGCAAAGTACACTACACATCTTGGAATGGTTGATATTCTCCCTGGAGAAGTTGAAAAATGGCGCGCACTTGAAGCCATTATCCACGAGGAAGCAGCTAAGTTTAATTTTGAAGAAATCCGCACTCCAATCATGGAACAGACGGAACTAATTAAGCGAGGTATTGGCCAACTTACCGATATTGTTACTAAAGAAATTTTTGCATTCACCAAGGGTGACAGTAACTATGTACTACGTCCTGAATTAACGGCCCCTGTAGTGCGTGCTTTTGTAGAACACCACATGCAACAGCGTGGCGGAGCCCAAAAACTTTATTATATCGGACCGATGTTCCGCGCAGAGCGCCCTCAAAAAGGTCGCCAGCGACAGTTTCACCAATTTGGAGTTGAAATTATTGGGAGTGGCAATCCTATTGCTGATGTAGAGTGTATTGCATTTATGATGCAAATCTACAAACGAATTGGCGTTAAGAACTTCAATTTAAAACTCAACTCTGTAGGCGATCCAGAAAGCCGCGAGCGCTATAAAGAAGTTTTAAAAGAGTATTTAATGCCAAACTTCGACAAGCTCAGTGAGCTTTCTAAGACGAGGTTGGAAAAAAACCCTATGCGTATTCTTGACTCAAAAGAACCAGAGGATCAACCTATCATTAAAGACGCACCAATTATTGGTGATTATTTGAATGAAGATTCTGCCGCTCACTTTCAGAAAGTTTGTGAGTTACTTACAGCTTTAGAAATTGAATACACCATCGACCCTCTTTTAGTTCGAGGAATGGATTACTACACACGCACAGCTTTTGAGCTAACAAGTCCTGACCTTGGCTCTCAAGACGCACTCGCTGGCGGTGGTCGTTATGATCTTTTGGTTGAGGAAATCGGAGGTGCGCCAACTCCAGCCGTTGGCTTTGCTGCAGGTATGGAACGTTTACTGATAGCTTGCGAAGAATTGGACATTTCCCTCGCTCCTGCTAAAACAGTGGATGTATATATCGTAACTCTTGGCGATGCTGCAAAACATTGGGGTATAACAACTCTTTCTACTTTTAGAGAATCTGGCATTTCTGCTACAATGGACTATTTAGGCCGTTCAATGAAAGCCCAAATGAAAGACGCAAATAGAGAGAATGCTAGATACACAGTTATTGTTGGAGACAACGAATTAGAAGAGAATAAATTCATGCTTAGAAACATGAATGAGAGTGAAGAAGCACAACTTTCCTTGGAAGAAATACTAGATAAACTGCGCTGAATTATCTAACTATTTAAGAAAATCATGCTATTCGATAATGGGCTTGTTTTATTAATGTTTCTATAGCCACAAGTACTTTTCCACCTCAACTAGGTTTAAGAAGTACTGAAAGTGAGCTATACTTGTTAACCTAGTTGTTTTTTAGCCAAATCTTTAGTTCGTGAATATCATCAGGATACCCTAAAATAGATAACTGATCATCGTTATTTAGTACAGTATCGCCCTTGGGAATAATAATTTCGCCTTGCCTTTCAATAATTGCAATTAAGCACTCTCCGGGTAGATTCATTTCTAATATTCTCTTACCGATCCATTCTCTCGAAGCTAAAGTCTCACTTAGTTTTATGTGCATAAAACGTTCATCACTTAGCAACACTTCTTTTAAAGATTGCAAATCAGAAGCATCTTTCCATCGTTGCACGAAATCTTCAGATTGAATTAGCTCGGCCAAATGTCCAATTATACGCATATGTAAAAGTGGTCGATTCGTTGGCGTAACCAAAAATAACAAAGCATATGCCACCTCTTTATTATTACCCTGCTTTATTGTAATTCCTTCCACCGATTGAATTGCAATCATTTCTGGCACATCAATATGTTCTAACCGTACAAAATTAAAGAATACCCCATCCTTAAGCTTGGTGAAATCATTCTCTAAATCAGACAACCCTCTTCTAATTTCACTTTCATCAACATTTAACCTTTTCGATAATGTTCTAGTTGCGTTACCAATAACTTTCTTAAAGCTTTCATTATCTGAATTTGCTTTCTCTATAATAGACTTCGCTATAACTTCTTCATAAGTAAAAGAAGTTTTTTCATTTTTTTCGTTAATGATGGTCATAAGTTCATGCTCTAAAGCTTCGTGCCTCAGCTGCCCTAATCGGGCATGAATATGATAAATCGCTCCCTGTCTCTCTACTTTATCCTGTGCGTAATAAAAATACCAAGCAATACATGCTATAACCAAAGTTCCTGTTAAACCAACAGCAAGCAAGCCCATCTCGGCAATAAGCCAAAGTGAAACTATCATTCCTGCAATTTGCATCCAAGGATATAAATGCGATTTATACCCAGGTTCATACGCTTCAATCCTACTCTCACGCATCACTATTACTGATAGGTTCAATAAAAAGAAAAGTAACAACTGAAACGCACTCGCTAGTTTTGCTAATGTGGCAACGTTAAATAAAACCAATACCAATGCCATAACAATGGTTGTTACAATTACTGATACATATGGAGTTTTAAACTTCCCAATTTTATTAAACATCGGACCCATTAACCGATCTCTACTCATTGCCAATGGGTAACGTGAAGCGGACATAATTCCGGCATTTCCTGTAGAAGCAAATGCCGCTATAGCAGCTATAACAATCAATACTACGCCAGAAGAACTTGGTAGAAAGCTCATAATTTCTTTTGCACCATCAGCGACCGGAGTTAAGCTTGCAAAGAATATATCCGCTGGAAGTACTTTTAGCAGAATAAAAACCCCTACAACATAAACTACACTTGCTGTAAGCAGGGAAAGCAACATCCCTAACGGTATAACTTTATCAGGATTCTGAACTTCTTCAGCAATACTTGCCACTTTAGTAAGCCCTGCATATGAAACAAAAACAAGGCCTATAGTAGAAATAAAGCCATTAATTCCATTGGTAAAAAAATTCTCCTCTTGAAGTGGAGGTAGAATATTATCTCCTATATAGATGTAATTTAAACCTTGAATTAAGAAAAATGCCATTATTACGACTAAAGCCGCTACTAAAACTCGTTGAAGTATTGCGGTTTCTTTAGCCCCAAAAATATTTAAAAGCCCAAAAACAGCCGTTAGTACTAGTGCTAGAGGTAACATGGGTACATCAACAAAAATGGTTAAATAGGCTCCCATCCCTATTAAAGCAAATGCGCTCTTTAAAATTAGAGCCACCCATGATCCGAGCCCACCAATTGTACCAATTAACGGACCTAAGCTTCGATCCAAAAAGTAATAAGCACCTCCAGCTTTAGGCATCGCAGTTGAAAGTTCAGCCACACTTAACATTGAGGGAATAATTAAAATTCCTGCAGCCAAATACGCCAAGAACACAGAATTACCTGTTTCCATTGCAGCTAAGCCTGGTAATAGAAAAAAACCAGAACTAAACATAGCTCCCGTACTTACGGAATACACATCAAATAAGGTGAGCTTTTTTGAAAGTTTTTCGGCCATATAACTACTTGATAATTTTTCACGGATAAATCAATAAAAATCTAACAAGTCGCAAAATAGTTCACACAATGTTTAAAAAAAAATTGGTAAGTTAGTTTTTAAGTAAAATCATATTTGATCTCTGCAATAATTTATGTCCGACTACATCTTAATAGGTTTAACAAGTGTTTTGGCATTAGGCATCTCCGCTCAATGGATAGCCTGGCGCACTAAGTTCCCTGCAATATTAGTTTTACTAGGTGTCGGTATTATCTCCGGGCCAGTTACGGGGCTTATCGATCCTGACAAATTAATGGGTGATTTGCTTAGTCCTTTTGTCTCAATTTCAGTAGCAATCATTCTCTTCGAGGGAGGTTTAAGCCTTCGAATGTCCGAATTTAGAAAGATTGGTGGGGTAGTTGTAAAGCTTATTACCATTGGTATTGTGATTACTTGGGTTTTAAGTACCATTGCAGCATTCCTCTTCTTAGATATTGGTATAGAACTTTCGGTACTTTTTGGTGCGGTACTCATCGTAACTGGGCCTACAGTAATCATACCACTACTTCGTCAAGTTCGCCCAACCGAGACCGCTGGTTCAGTACTTAAATGGGAGGGCATTGTAAACGATCCCATTGGCGCAATGATGGCTGTTCTTGTATTTGAAATTATCATGTCTGGAGGATTTTCAAACATAACTGGTAGCGCAGGCCTTATTATATTGCAAACCATTTTTTATGGAACCGCACTTGGCGCTATGGGAGCTGGGTTAATTTACATCATGCTAAAGAAGCATTGGATACCGGATTATCTTCAAAATCCATTTACGTTAATGGTTGTTGTTGGTGCGTTTACAGCATCAAATAGCCTTCAACACGAATCGGGGCTTCTTGCTGTAACTGCTATGGGGATTATTCTAGCAAACCAGAAGAGTGTTAGAGTTCAGCACATCATCGAGTTTAAAGAAAATCTTCAAGTTCTTTTAATATCAGCACTTTTTATCCTATTAGCTTCTCGTTTGAAAGTAGAGCATTTAGAATATTTCAATTGGAATAGCGCTGCCTTCATAGCTGCACTATTATTTGTTGTACGGCCTGCTGCTATCTTTTTATCAACAATTGGATCTAAGCTTACATTTAAAGAGAAAACATTTTTAGCATGGATGGCTCCTCGCGGAATTGTAGCAGCAGCAATTTCTGCAATATTTGCTCTCCGCTTAGAACAACAGGGATTTCCTGGAGCCGACAAATTGGTTCCTTATACTTTTATTGTAATAATCTCTACTGTTACTATATATGGCCTTTCAGCTAGCCCAGTGGCTCGCTGGCTTGGTGTTGCAAAACCCCAGCCAAACGGAGTTATTCTTGTCGGTGCACATACTTGGGCAAGAGTGATTGCTGATGCATTGAATAAACTTGGCGTAAAAGTTATCCTAGCAGATTCAAACTGGGAAAATATTTCTAAGGCACGTAAATCTGGTTTGCAGACATACTATGGCAACATACTTTCAGAGTATGCATTGGATGAAATTGACTTAGACGGTGTTGGTCGTGTTTTAGCTCTAACACCTAACGACGAGGTGAATGCACTTTCTTCGCTACGTTTTGCTGAGATATTCGGTGTTTCCGAGGCGTTCCAATTACCACCATCAGCTTCATCCCAGCGAAAAGACGCCGAAGTGTCTGGAGCCCTTAATGGAAGAACCTTATTCGATACAGAACTTAATTATTCAAAAATTTCTGAGCTTATTGCTGGTGGCGGTTCCGTTATAAGCACCGAGATTACCAATGAACTTTCTTTTAAAAACTATAAAGAAACTTATAAGGACTCTATTTACCCTCTCTTTATGGTTTCTAAAAGTGAAACTGTAGAACCCTTTTCGGTTGACAATCCACCTTCTCCTCAAGAAGGCGATGTGGTTATTTCGCTTATATATAATCAAGCAGCCGACCAAACTACCCTTACTGAATCAAAAAATAATATAGCCCCTTCCGCTTAGCATGTTCAAAACTTCTGTTATTGGCGCTTTTAAGCAGCGTAACACTCCTTTTTATTATTACGACCTCGATCTTCTTCGTAAGACATTAAAACAAATTCAAGAACACGGTATCTCTAAAGGATATCATGTTCACTTTGCTTTAAAATCGAATAACCAACCTCGCATTTTAGGCGAGATTTTGAAAGCTGGTTTGGGTGCCGATTGCGTAAGCGGTGGTGAAGTCCAAGTAGCTTTAGATGCTGGATTTCCCCCGGAGCATATTGCTTTTGCTGGTGTTGGTAAACGCGATTCTGAAATCAAGCTGGGTTTGGAACATAACATCTTTTGCTTTAACTGCGAATCGGTACAAGAGCTTGAAGTGATAAATGAACTAGCCGGCCAAGCTAATACTACTGCTCATGTCGCATTACGCTTAAATCCAAATGTAGACGCCAACACACACAAGTACATTACAACTGGGCTCAAAGAGAATAAGTTTGGTATAAATGAGGAAGATTTAGAAGATATTTTTCAACAGCTTCCGACCTTAAAGCACGTTAAACTTATTGGTATCCATTTTCATATTGGATCTCAAATTGAAGATTACGAGCCGTTTCGTAAACTTTGTGATCGAGCCAATCATCTAAACGACCTTTTCGAGAATGCCGGTTTTAAGCTAGACATCATCAATGTTGGTGGTGGGTTTGGAATTGATTACGCTCAACCAAATGCTAATCCAATTCCAAATTTTGAACGCTATTTTGGTTTATTTGCAGAACACATTCAGCTTAAACCACATCAAGAGCTTCACTTTGAGTTAGGCAGATCTGTAATTGGACAAACTGGTAGTTTAATAACTCAAGTTCTGTACACCAAGAAAGGTCGCGAAAAACACTTTGCCATTGTTGATGCAGGTATGACTGAGCTTATCCGTCCCGCACTGTACCAAGCAATCCACGAAATTGAAGTACTTACAAGCACTAAAGAGCTTGCTACATACGATGTAGTAGGCCCAATCTGCGAAAGCTCTGACACTTTCAGAACCAATTTAAATCTTCCTTCTATTGAACGTGGCGACTTATTGGCAATTCGCAGTTGTGGCGCTTACGGCGAAGTAATGAAAAGCGAGTACAACCTCCGTGGTGATGTTGGAGTTGTTTTCTCTGACGATTTGAAATAAAGCTGACTTTGAATTGGGAGTTTTTGTTCTATAATAAAACAGAAACTCCCTACATTTCTATTTCCCTAGTTTCCCTGCTATAAATCCGGTAGTCCATGCAGCTTGGAAATTAAACCCTCCGGTAACTCCATCAATATCTAAAACCTCTCCGGCAAAATATAGACCTGCTGTTTTTCGGCTTTGCATGGTTTTGATATCCACATCTTGTAAACTCACTCCCCCACAAGTCACAAACTCTTCTTTAAAGGTGGTTTTTCCCTCTACTTTATACTCGTCATTCATCAGTAAATGAACCAGTCTATTTACATTTTTCTTGCCCATGTTATCCCAAATCATCGTATCGGAAACTTCCAATTTCTGAAGTAAAAAAAGCCACAATCTACTTGGTAATTCAAACGGATTCACATTTTGAACTTTCTTCTTGGCGTGTTCATTTATCGCAACAGATAAAACTTCTCTAATTTCCTGCTCAGATTTATCTCCTGTCCAATTAATCAATGCCGAACAATTATAATCCATTTCGTAAAGAACTCTCGCACCAAAAGCTGATAGTTTAAGAACTGCAGGACCACTCATTCCCCAATGCGTAATTAAAACAGGTCCTTCACTTTTTAGTTTAGCTCCCATAATCCGAATGGAAACTGGATTTGCAACAACACCCATCAACTCACGAATTTCCTCATTTGGCATATTAAAAGTAAACAGAGATGGAACAGGCTCCTCAATGTTATGTTCTAGTTCGCGAAGCCAATTAAAACCATCTCGTCTCGGACTTCCCCCTGTTGCCACAATCACTTTGTCTACCTGTTTCTGCTCGCCATTCTTAAAACCGAGCAGAAATCCTGAACCCTGCGGAATGAGTTTTTTTATGGGAGACTTCACATCGATTCTTACACCAAGTTTGCGTGCTTCATTCCACAAGCAATCTATAATAGTTTGGGAAGAGTCGGTAACAGGAAACATACGCCCATCTGCTTCGGTTTTTAGCTCCACCCCACGTTCGGCAAACCAAGCGATGGTGTTCTCTGGAGAAAAAACTCCAAATGCTTTTTTCAAAGGTCTTTCGCCACGCGGGTAGAACTTTACCAAATCACTTACCTTGAAACAGTTATGTGTCACATTACAACGTCCACCGCCCGAAACCTTTACTTTTGAAAGTAATTTATCCGACTTTTCGTAGAGTACTACTTCTGCTTCGGGGTGATGATTTTTCACGGAAAGAGCGCTAAAGAAACCCGCGGCTCCGCCTCCAATTACTGCTACTTGCATTTTTTATTTTCAAGATAACGGTTCTTTGGCGGATGATTCTCATAATATTCAGAAACTTAATCTTCTTTTAGTGCTTAATTCATAACTACAAGCACCTTTTCATTTTTGAAGGCTTAATTTTAACTGACGTAACGCTAGAATTAGTCTTCTATAACTGTTTATAAATAATCACTATTTAGCGTGGAATAGGCTTCAATAACTCTTATTTTCTGCACCTAATAATTATTGGCATGGATATACACGTATTAAAATTTGGCGGAACCTCAATGAATGACCACAAAACTTGGAAACAGGTTTTGGAAATCATTAAAAACTATGAGTATCCGGTAGTGGTTGTTTCTGCAACTGCGCGAACAACTCGCCAGCTTATCGAAGCTGGTAAATTGGCTGCGTCTGGAAAACTAGACGATGCGATGGCTATTTCGGAAGACATAAAAAAACGCCATTCCGCCATTGTACATCAATTTTTATTGGAAAATCCGCACCATAAGAATGCGCTTATTGAAGAAAGCTGTACCTTAAAGCTGAACCAGAGAATTGACCGTTTACATACTTTCTTAAAATATGTAGCCAAGCAAGGCGAATTTAATGCGGGAATGCAAGATTCTATTGCTGCTATTGGAGAACAAATCTCCTCTTTTCTATTAGCACAGTGTGGATTAGCTCTCGGGCTTTTAACTCAACATATCGATGCCAAAAAGCTCATCAAGACTGATTCAAATTACGGTAACGCCAAACCTAATACGATGCTAATAAGCCAAAAAATTGGCTCTTTAGAAACCATCATGGAAGATGGGTTCACTCCAGTGATTGGTGGATTTTACGGCGAAGCACCCAACGGTACCATCACTACGTTAGGATTTGAAGGCTCCGATTACACAGCAAGTTTACTTGGCGGGGCATTACAAGCTAAAGCTATTGAGATTTGGACCGACGTGAGTGGTATTTTCACATGCGACCCACATCAAATAGAAAATGCACAACCCATTGCTAATCTTAGTTATTTCGACGCTACTGAAATGGCTTATTTTGGTGCAAAAATTCTACATCCATCTACGCTAAAGCCTGCACAAGAACGAAATATTCCAGTTTGGGTTAAAAACATATTTGAGCCAGAAGACGAGGGAACTCTTATTATTCGAGAGTCTAAGTCTACTAAACCAGCTTTAGCAATTTCTTTAAAAAAGAATATCGCATTACTTACTATAAGCGCTTACGAAACCGTGATGGGCTATAATTTTCTAACTCGTGTTTTCAAACATTTAGAAGAACTACGAATTACTGCTGATGCAATTAACACGACTGAGGCTTCGGTAACAATTGCAATTGCAGATTCAGAACGACTAGACGAGTTCGCTACCGATTTAATTGAAGTAGGCTCAGTAAAATTGCACCGAAATAAAGCGCTTATTAGTATTATTGGCTGTCAACTTTCAAATGCTGACACTCTTATTACCAATATTCTAAATCCCATAGCTGAAGTTAACTTGGATATGATTTCTTTCAGCAAAGAAAAACGAATTTTTAATGTTGTTGTAGAAGAGGAAACTCTTATTAAAACCGCACAACACATTCACACACAACTTTTTGAACATTGAAATCCTATCTCATAGATAGATTTTATTACCAGTTCATTGCCCTATATTTATAAATAATGCTACAACTCGAAAATATTACCCTTTCTCTTGGCTCTCGCGATTTGCTTGATGAACTTAACGCTACCATCAACCCTGGTGAACGTATTGGTTTGGTGGGTCCAAACGGAGCTGGGAAATCCACGTTACTCAAAATTATAATGGGTATACAGGAAAGGGACTCCGGTAACATCCAGATATCTAATACCGAAACTCTCGGCTATCTTCCACAGGATGGCGTTGACCCCGATTATTCGCTAACGGTTATTGAAGAAGTTGAAACTGCATTTTCTGAGCTTTTTGAGTTAGAAGAAGAAGTAAACGGCCTCCAGGAAAAACTTAGTACTACCGACCATACAACTCCTGAATATCAACGATATATGGATCAATATGGAGAGCTTCAAACTCAGCTTGAGAATTCTGGATTGTACACTCTTCGTTCAAATATCGAAAAGGTATTAATGGGTTTAGGTTTTCCTGAGAAAGATTTCAATCGCTCTACTAAAGAGTTTAGTGGAGGTTGGTTGATGCGTATAGCGTTAGCAAAACTTCTTCTGAAATCGCCTACATACTTATTACTTGATGAGCCTACCAATCACCTAGATATTGAGTCTCTACAATGGATTGAAAATTTCTTAACTAATTACCAAGGCGCGGTTATTGTTGTATCTCACGATAGAACTTTCTTAGATACACTAACTAACAAAACACTTTCGTTACGACGTGGAAAAATCACCGAGTATGCGGGTAATTACACCTTTTATGAAAAGAAATGGGCAGAAGAGCGTGAGTTATTGATGAATGCCCAAAAGAACCAAGAGAAGCAACTTAAAGACACCGAAGAATTCATCGATCGTTTTAGGTATAAAGCCTCAAAAGCTCGCCAAGTTCAGAGCCGTGTTAAACAACTCGAGAAAGTAGACCGTATTGAGGTTGAAGAAGAGTTAGGAAATGTTTCCTTTAGTTTTCCAACTCCAGAACGAAGTGGTTTAGTGGTGATGACGCTAGAAAACATCAAAAAAAGCTACGGTGAGAAAGTTATTTTTGATGGAATCGATTATGAAATCGAGCGAGGCGATAAAATTGCGGTTGTAGGCCCAAATGGCGCTGGAAAATCTACAATGATTAGGATTCTGGCTAATTTAGAGCCCATTCAGGCTGGTAAGCGCAACGAGGGACATAAAGTAACTACTAATTACTTCGCTCAGCATCAAGCTGACGATTTAGACCTTACTAAAACACCACTTGAAATTATGATGGGTGCTGGGTCTGGTGAAAAAGAAAGTCGATTGCGCTCTATTTTGGGGAGTTTTCTTTTTTCAGGAGATGACGTTTTCAAAAAAGTAAAAGTACTTTCTGGTGGTGAGAAAAGCAGGCTCGCTTTAGCCAAAATGCTACTCTCGCCCGCAAATTTCCTTATCTTTGATGAACCTACAAATCACTTGGATATGAGTAGTAAAAATGTGCTACAACAAGCCATTCAACAATATGAAGGAACTAGTGTTATTGTATCTCACGACAGATCATTCCTAGATCCTATTGTTACTAAAGTGCTTGAAGTACAACCAGGGCGTATTAAAACGTACATTGGTAATGTTTCCTACTACTTGGATAAGAAAAAAGAAGAACTTGCAGAAAATGGGCAAGCTAAAGCTTCTGCAAAAAAAAACATCGTTCAAGAGCCTCAATCTAACTTATCTAAGAAAGAAGCACGAAAACTAGAAGCAGAGCGAAGAAATGAAATTACAAAACGTTTAGGCCCTGTTAAAAAAAATCTAAAAACAGTTGAAAAAGAAATTGAACAATTTGAAGCCAAAAAACTTGAAATTGAAGCGCTCATGGCGGATGTAGATTTTTATAACGACAATGATAAGGTTAAAAAAACTTCACTCGAATATGACCAAATAAAAATGGACCTTACGAGTCATTATTCCAAATGGGAAGAATACGCGAGTAGCATCGAAAAAATTGAACAGGAACTTGATTTATGAAATCTTTGAAAGTCTCACTTTACCTATTTTTAACTTTGTTAGCGGTTATAAACTGTTCAAAAACTAAATCTAATACTAATACCGAAATAGCTCCTTTCGTTACAGATTTAGAGTTATCGGTTCAAATTCAGAATGTATTTTATCAATTTATAAAAAAGGAATCGAATTGGTCTGGTACTAAAAAAGTTGAATCCCAGAATGAGAGTAATACTTCTCAATTAATAGCCATTGAGCCAACACAAGGTTGGGAAGAATTTGAATTAATTCTAAAACACTTTGAGATTCTAGAATTACCAAACCAAATTGATACAAAAGGAAATTTGTCAACCAAATTATCCAGTATATCACAGAAGTATTACTTTACGGTTAACAACAACGGGGTAACCCGAAGCTATGAGTATATTAACCCAGAAGCCAACTTACTAAACAGCTGGGAAGCTCAAAGTGTGGTTTCTTTTGGAACGTATATCACCACAGAGTTCACCCAAACACCGCTTACTAAGTAAGAAGAAACCATCTTTAGGCAAAATTTTAGGTTGCAAAAATCTGGCTTCTATCGGCAAAAGCTTTAAACTCTAGGGCATTTCCACTAGGGTCTAGAAAGAACATTGTTGCTTGTTCACCTGGCTCGCCTTCAAAACGAGTGTAAGGCTCTATAACAAACTCAACTCCTGCTTTTTTAACTCGGTCAGCTAGGGCATGCCAAGCGTTCATCTCTAGTATAACTCCAAAATGCCGAACTGGAACGCCGTGTCCATCTACAGAGTTTTTGGCTGATTCGCCCACTTCATCTGGACTCAAATGCGCAACTACTTGATGTCCCCACATATTGAAATCTATCCATTGCTCAGAAGTTCTACCCGTACTACAACCTAAAACTTCTGTATAAAAGGAAAGTGTTTCTTGAAGATCTTTTACTGGAAACGCTAAATGAAATGGTGGAATGTTTTGTTTCATATTTACATTATTAGCCACTATACATCTTTATGCTCTCAAGATGTGCGGCAGTTTAAAGTTAACAACGAACTTATTATACTAAGATCATGCAATCCAAAAAAGTAGAATTTAAAGGCGCATTTGGTCATACACTTTCAGCTAAAATTGACCTACCCGAAAATGGAGAAGTAAAAGCATGCGCCCTCTTTGCACATTGTTTTACTTGCTCTAAAGATCTAAAAGCAGTTGGCCACATTACCAAGGCTCTAGCTAGTATTGGTATTGCCACATTCCGTTTCGACTTCACAGGACTTGGACAAAGTGATGGGGATTTCGCCGACACCAACTTCTCTTCTAATGTAGATGACTTAGTTGCCGCCGCAAATTTCATGACTAGCGAACTTAAAGAAGCACCAAGTATTTTAATTGGCCATTCCCTGGGAGGTGCTGCAGTATTACAAGCAACCCATCGGATTAAAAGTATTCGAGCCGTTGCTACCATTGGCGCTCCAGCCGAGCCTGCACATGTAAAGGATAATTTCAAGATGAGCTTAGATGAAATTGAAAGTAAAGGCTACGCATCAGTAAGCCTTGCAGGAAGACCTTTCACCATAAAAAAACAATTTGTGGACGATTTAGAAGAGTCAAAAATGCATGAGTTTATTAATAGCCTTGGAAGAGCACTCATTGTATTTCACTCTCCCATTGACAATACCGTAGGGATAGACAATGCAGCTAAGATTTTTCAAGCGGCTAAGCATCCAAAAAGCTTTATATCCTTAGACACAGCTGACCATTTACTTCAGAACAAAGCTGACAGCGAATATGTTGGGAAGGTTTTAGGAACTTGGGCGGAAAGATATATCAACAATTAGATAATCGGTTTATAATTATTGATTTATACTCTCTTAAACTAAACTGAATTTTGCACTAGGCTAAAATCATGTCATTCTTTACCTTTGCGGTATGACGGAATCAATTGATGCACTAAGGCTAAATTTGGGATCAGGCGGCTTAATGATAATGAATGTATCATTAGCCGTTATTATGTTTGGTGTAGCGTTAGAGCTTTCTTTTCAGGATTTCAAGAATGTTGCCAAGAATCCCAAATCTACAATAGTAGGTTCTCTCTCTCAATTTATACTCCTTCCATTTCTTACTTTTCTAATTGTAGTCTTTGTAGAACCGGCGCCAAGTGTTGCTTTAGGCATGATGATGGTTGCAGCCTGTCCGGGTGGCAATATTTCTAATTTTTTCTCATTATTGGCAAAAGGAAACATTGCGCTATCAGTAAGTATGACTGCCGTAGCAACATTACTTTCAATAGTGATGACTCCCCTCAACTTTGCGCTTTGGGCAAGCTTTTATGAACCCACAAATGCTATACTACAAGAAATCAGTATTGATGTTTGGGAAGTTGTAAAGGTAATTGCTCTAATTCTTGGAGTTCCATTATTTCTAGGACTTCTTCTAAACACCTATAAACCTAAAATTTCACGTTTAATAAGCCCTTGGATTAAGGGTTTTGGGGTGTTTTTCTTTGGAGGATTTGTAGTTGTAGCTTTTATGATGAATTTCGAAAATTTCATCAATTATGTTGAATATGTTTTTATATTAGTTCTTATGCACAATGCAATAGCGTTAACATCTGGTTATAGCATTGCTTCTCTTTTTGGGCTTCCTTATGCAGATCGTAAATCCATTTCTATTGAAACGGGGATACAAAATTCGGGGCTTGGCTTACTTTTAATCTTTAACTTTTTCGATGGTCTCGGCGGCATGGCTTTGATAACAGCTTGGTGGTCAATTTGGCATATTATTGCAGGCTTTGGCATGGCATGGTACTGGTCTATCGGTAAATCAGCTTTACAGCGCGTCTTCTCTAATGCGTAAAAATATACCTTGGTACCAATTCATAAGGCTTATAGCCGTTAACTTTGCACTCTTCTTCTTTTACAAAAAAGTAGAAGTAAAAGGCTTAGAAAAAATTCCAAAAAACAAGCCTCTATTATTGGTGCCAAATCACCAAAACTCGTTTATGGATGCACTAGTTGTTACCGTAAACTACAAGCCTATAACTTATTATTTAACCCGGGCAAAAGCATTTAACCCACCAGCAATAGGCGCTTTAATTAGCTCGCTTAACATGCTTCCCGTATATCGTGTTAGAGATGGATTCAGTTCTATCCAAAAGAATAAAGAGATTTTTGAACGATGCTTAGACTACTTAGCAAAAGGGAGTGCCATTCTTATTTTTGCAGAAGCAAATCATGATTTAAAAAGAAGGTTACGCCCTTTGAGCAAAGGTTTTACACGTATTGCTTTTGATGCTGAAATACAGAATAACTGGGAGTTTGGCATGCATATACAACCAGTTGGCGTAAATTATGGCGATCATCGTCATTCCAGAAACCATGTGTCAGTGGTTTTTGGAGATCCAATTCCTATTGCAGATTTCAAAGAACTCTACGAAAAAGACGAACGCAAAGCAGCAAATGAATTAAAAAATCGTACAGCAGAGAACATGAAGCCGCTTACAATGCATGTTCCAAAGTTAGATCAATACAATGTACATCGTTTAATACTGGACGAACTAGAACCAAAACGTGAGCTCATTGCCAATGCCGATTTGATGAACGAGAGAGTAGCAGTTGTAGCAAAAGAAGCCACTGAAGAGCTTATTCAGAAAGCAGATAAAGTTTCTGAAATTGCCGAGAAAAATGACTTAAATATAAGAATGTCGGCGGGGTTAATTAAATCCCGCTGGAATTTGATTGTCTTTTTTCCAGTTTATTTATTTGCGTATTTAAATAATATAATCCCGTACCAACCCATTAAAAACATTGTAGATAAAATCGAGGACCATGCTTTTGATGCTTCCATCAAACTCCTTTTAGGCTTATTGGTTTTTCCAACTTTCTATGTGTTGGTCTCACTCATCTTGTGGTTAGTTGGATTCCCAATTTTGTATGTGTTTGGATACATCGCACTCAGTGTTTTTACCTGTCGCTTTTTTAAATCCGCGAAAGATATTTTTAAGCATAATAAAGAAAGGAAAGAACTTCATCAGTTTGCAAATAACCAGCCTGATGAATATGCCGAGTTTATTAAGTCAATTGATGATTTCAAAACTCTACGAAACTCTCTTTTCCCAAGTGAATGAATGACAATTTATTCACGTTGAATTAGCAAGAGAAACCCTAATAAATACTTAGAATTAGCCATGAAAAATATATTTACACTGTTACTTATTACTACCATATTAACAGCTTGTACTAGTACTGAAGAAGTTGAAATCGAAAAAACCCATGATGGCCCAAAAGTAGAGAAAGCCATTGCTTCTCTCACTGGGTTAGGAGACAATGACGTTAATGGTATAGTTACGTTTGAACAAACATCTGACGGAGTAAAGGTAGATGCCAAAATTAATGGCTTAACTAGCTCTAAACATGGTTTCCACATTCATCAATATGGTGATTGTACCTCTACAGATGGCACATCTGCAGGCGGCCATTTCAACCCAAATGATATGAACCACAGTAGTCCAGAAGCGATGGAACGCCACATGGGCGACATGGGCAACTTACAAGGCGCTGGCGAAAATGCCGTTAGCACCATTTCTTATACTGATAAGACAATTTCCATCTCTCAAATTCTCGGTCGTGGCGTAATCGTTCATGCTGGTACAGACGATTTAACTTCACAACCTTCTGGTGCAGCTGGCCCACGTATTTCTTGCGGTGTTATTGGTGTTGCAAGCAATTAATTAATTTTTAGCATATTTAAGCCAATCTTGCCTTTACAAGATTGGCTTTTTTTTTGCACAACCATCAATTATCCTTAAAATATTATGCTTAAAATGAATAAAAACTTAATGTTTTTTAATGCACCATACTACGTTCTAACTCTTTATATTTAGCAGAATATTTTTTTATACTTCAAAAGTTTCGGAATCGTCCGATAAACTATCTAAAAGAACATCTTATGAAGAATCGATACTACCTTTCCCTGCTAACCTTATTTCTTCTGACACTTTCAGTTAATGCTCAGATAAAAGTAAACGAGGTAGTAGCTTCTAATGACGCTTCATTCTCTGATGAAAACGGCGATTTTGATGACTGGATTGAAATCTATAACTCAAGTGACATTTCTATAAATATCGGCGGATATTACTTTTCGGACGATCCCGATGACCTAACAAAATGGCAAATACCTACCAATCAAAGTGCTAGTACTACTATTGGCGCGAAAGGATTCATGATACTTTGGGCAGATAGTTCTCCAGAAGAAGGTCCACTCCATCTTGACTTTAAATTGGGTGCATCTGGAGAATCTGTTATAATCACGGCTGCTGATGGCACCACACTCATCGATTCCGTTAATTTCCCCGAACAAACCGCGGATATTTCTTGGGCTAGAGAAACCGATGGAACAGGATCTTTTTCTTATTCAACACCTAGTCCTAATGCATCTAATGCGGGAACAGTTATTGTTGGTGAACAAGTAAGCTCACCAACATTTTCTTTAAGCTCTGGGTTTTACTCTGCAGGTTTAACTATTGCGCTCTCCTCTGAAGACGAGAATGCCGAAATACGCTATACACTTAATGGGTCTGTGCCTTCCATAAGCTCAACTGTTTATTCAGCTCCTATTTCAACCGACACCTCTATTGTTTTAAGAGCAATTGCTTTTGAAGCAGGCAAAGACGCCAGTGAGATAGCCACCAATACTTATATAATTGGCACCCAGCACACCATTCCTGTTGTTTCTTTTGTGATGGAGCCAGATTCATTATTTGATTATGATAAGGGCATGTATGTTATTGGCGATTCTTCTGAGACTACCGGAGAATATCCTTTTGTTGGAGCGAATTTCTGGGAAGAATTTGCTTATCCAGTACACATTGAATATTTAGATGAGAATGGAAATATCGGTTTTGAATTCGATGCTGAAGCTGAAATATCTGGTAATTTCAGCCGTGCATTCCCCAAAAAGTCGTTCACCATTAACAATAACGATACGTACGGCTCTAATACCTTTACCTATCCTTTATTCCCAGAAAATAGCTATAACGAATACGACGGGTTTGTGCTCCGCGCGGGTGCCGAAGAACGTTCCCGTTTATTAAACGAAATTTTAAGAACGGTAAACCTCGAAGGGAACCATGCTAATGCTATGCAAAGTACGCGTCCCGTTATTCTTTATATAAATGGAAAATATTGGGGAATTTATTCTCTACTAGAAAGAAAAAATGATGACTTTGTTGAAGCTCGTTACGGCGCGAAGGACATTGATATGGTTAAAGGTTATGATAATGCGACCGATGGCGATTATGAAGCCTACGAAGATATGATTGATAATTTCTTAGACGAGTCGTTAACCGGCGATGAGTTCTTTGAGTATTTAGATTCCGTATTAGATATCGAAAGTTTTACCGACCATTGGATTTATCAGGTTTACACTTCTCACGGCGACGAAAATAACATCCGTTACTGGAGCGATAGAGATGTTAGTGGTATTGAGACTCCTCGATTTTGGTTACCAACAGTTGAAAGTCCATCCACAACAGTTAACACTAAAAAATGGCACTATATTTCTTATGATTTCGATTGGTGGAAAAACATTGGAGAAGAAAACCCAGCTAACTATTACAGCTCATTTAGAAACTTTTTAACCGATAACACAGGTGGATATCAATTACTTGGTAGGGTAATGCAAAATGATACCTATAAAAAGATTTTCCTAACTCGTCTAGCCGACTTATTGAACACTTCATTTAAGCCTGATAATATGATGGCTTTAATTGACTCCATCGACACCTCTATTGCACCCGAGATACAGCAAGACATTGACCGGTGGACTCAAGGCTGGTACGATAATGGTGGACCAACTGATTATGACATGGAATGGGTCAGAACCGTTGCAGAGTGGTACGTTGAAGATATGCCTGACTATTTATACGGCGAAATCTCAGACACCTTACAAACGGATACTGTACGTGTAAATCTTAATAACATCGAAAATGGTTTTGTACAGCTAAATACAATTCAGCCAACACTTTCTGATGGTGATTGGTCTGGTATTTATTTCGATGAGACCGAGTTATACCTCAATGCAATGCCTGCCCCTGGTTTTGAATTTGCTGGTTGGATTGTGAATGATGAAAATGTTTCTTCAACCGCTTCTTACTCGATGCCATTAACTACCGAGCCACTCAATATTACAGCTCAATTCCAATCTGCTGAACGTATAATTGTAATTAATGAGATCAATTATAAATCTTCTGACGATTTTGACACGGATGATTGGATTGAACTTCATAATACTTCTGGAGACGCTGTAGACCTATCAGGTTGGGCTCTAAAAGACGACGATGACACTCATGAGTTCATTATTCCAGAAGGAACTTCTATTACAGCAAATGGCTACCTCGTGTTAACTCGCGATCAAGTACTATTCTCTTCTATCAACACTTCCGTTGAGAATATTATTGGTGACTTCGACTTTGGCTTTGGTAGTAGCGCCGACCAAGTTCGTTTATTCAACGATAATAGTATTCTTGTAGACATAGTTGCTTACACTAACGAAGCTCCTTGGCCTACAGCCCCTGCTGGCGACGGTCCAACCTTAGAGCTTACCGATGCAAGTTCAGACAACGCTCTTGCTGAAAACTGGTTTACTGCTACAAAAGCAGGTGGAACTCCTGGCAGAGAAAATGGTGGTGTTTATACAAGCTCAGAAGATGAAATTGGCATCCCAAACAAGTTTGATCTTTCGCAGAACTATCCAAACCCGTTCAACCCAACTACCAATATTTCATTCAACATCCAAAAAGCTGGTAGCGTTGAACTTTCGGTTTATAATATGTTAGGCCAAAAAGTAAGTACGTTAATAAACGCTCCATTAAGCGCTGGTACTCACTCTGTTACATTTGATGCTCAGAACTTATCAAGTGGCGTGTATTTGTACCGCATCGTAGCGGGTAACCAAACCAAAACTATGCGCATGGTTTTACTGAAGTAAAATTTCAACCGTTCATTTAAAAAATACAATACTAATACAGTATTGAGAGCCTTATCTTTCAAGCTCAAGTTTTTTAAATGAACGGTTTTTTTATTCCATGGATATTACGTTAACAACCCCCGCACTTCTTTTTCCTGCTATTTCCCTTCTTCTTTTAGCTTATACCAATCGCTTTTTAGCTATCGCAAATCTGATTAGAAGTCTTCACGGAGGTAACGCTGGCGCTCTAGATAAACGAACAAAAGCACAAATACAGAATTTAAGAAAGCGCCTAGTTTTAATAAAAAACATGCAGCTGATGGGTATTGGCTCTCTATTCCTTTGTGTGCTTTGTATGTTTCTTCTTTTTGGTGATTATATCCTTGCTGGCAAAATTCTATTCGCCATTAGCTTAATTATGCTTCTCATCTCATTAGGTCTTTCAATTATTGAAATCCAGATAAGTGTTAAAGCTCTAAACATTCAACTTGAAGATTTAGAAGGCTAGTTTTAAATTCATAAAAACCACCGTTCTTGATTCTAAAAAAGCTTTGTCGTGGTGGTTAATTGAAAGCATGGAAGTATTGCACGTTAACCTAGCTCTAGATTCCTGCCTTCGTAGAAATGACAGCGTTGTTAGCTTTGTGAATAGATAAGCACCCAAAGCTCTTTTAAGTCTTTAGCGGAGCGGTGACTTAAAAGAAAACGTCAATAAGAAGTCTTTGACTTCTTTCTACTTTGTAAAGGTAACAAGTGGTTTTGGGGTTTTTGCGTTATTTCCGAGCTTGTTTCCACAAGCATCCCTCCATCCTAACCCCCTACTTTAGTTAAAGATTAAATCCCCCCTTTTTCTTTGTAATAGGATGTTATCTCTACTTTGATATCGTGTTACTTTTACTCATTTTGCCGATGGTTTTTTGGGGTGATATACATAAGAGGGTATCTTCCTAAAAGATAAAAACAGACTTGGCTGGTTGAACAACTCAGAAAGAGTTTCAAAATGGTGAATGCCAAGATATTAGAATTTGAACCAATAGAATTACTAAAAGAAATAATGGCGCAGAACAATCAAAGAGCCGAATTACATAATCAAATTTGGAAAATTGCCAACGATGTTCGTGGCTCCGTAGATGGATGGGATTTTAAACATTTTGTTTTAGGAACATTGTTCTATCGCTTTATTAGTGAAAATTTCACCAATTACATTGAAGGCGGTGACGAAAGCGTGAAATATGTCGATTTATCAGACGATGTAATCACATCCGAAATAAAAGAAGACGCCATAAAAACCAAAGGCTATTTTATTTACCCGAGTCAGCTATTTGTAACAGTGGCGAATAATGCTAATACCAATGAAAACCTAAACACCGATTTAGCAGCTATATTCTCGGCTATTGAAAGTTCTGCCAATGGTTATCCGTCCGAAGAGGATATAAAAGGCTTGTTTGCAGATTTCGACACCACCAGCAACCGCCTTGGTAATACCGTTGAAAATAAAAATAGCCGTTTGGCTTCTGTACTTAAAGGTGTTGCAGGCTTAAAGCTGGATAATTTTGAAGACAATGAAATAGACTTATTTGGTGATGCTTATGAGTTTCTAATCTCTAATTATGCGGCCAATGCGGGTAAGTCGGGTGGTGAGTTCTTTACACCCCAAAGTGTATCTAAGCTTATTGCGCAATTGGCCATGCACAAACAAGAAAAAGTAAATAAAATTTATGACCCTGCCGCAGGTTCAGGTTCGCTACTTTTACAGGCTAAAAAGCACTTTGATAACCATATTATAGAAGAAGGTTTCTTTGGGCAAGAAATAAATCATACTACCTATAACTTGGCGCGTATGAACATGTTCTTGCACAATGTAAATTACGATAAGTTTAATATCGTTCTTGGGAATACATTGCTAGATCCGCAATTAGGAGACGATAAACCTTTTGATGCCATTGTATCTAATCCACCCTATTCTATAAAATGGATTGGTGATGACGACCCTACCCTTATTAACGACGACCGTTTTGCGCCTGCCGGTGTGCTTGCTCCTAAATCTAAAGCCGATTTTGCCTTTGTACTCCACGCATTAAGTTACCTATCTAGTAAAGGCAGAGCCGCATTAGTGTGCTTTCCCGGTATCTTTTATAGAGGCGGAGCCGAACAAAAAATTAGAAAGTATTTGGTAGATAATAACTTTGTAGAAACCGTTATTTCGTTAGCTCCTAATTTGTTTTTTGGTACCTCTATTGCCGTAAACATTTTAGTGCTCTCTAAAAGTAAAACTGATAGCAACATCCAGTTTATAGATGTAAGTGGGGAAGATTTCTTTAAAAAAGAAACCAATAACAACGTACTTACCGAAGCACATATCGAACAAATTATGACCATGTTTGATAGCAAAGCAGAAGTAGCCCATATTGCCACCACCATAGACAATACTAACATTGCTGAAAACGATTACAACCTCTCGGTAAGCAGTTATGTAGAACCCGAAGACACCCGTGAGAAAATTGATATTGCCGTACTGAACAAACAAATTAGTGATACCGTTGCTAAAATAGACCAGCTACGCACCGATATTGATGCCATTGTAAACGAGATTGAGGCATGAGCGTGTTAGAAAAATTATTGGAAGGTGTTAATGTGGAATGGAAAACGTTGGGAGATGAAACTAAAATACAACGAGGTAAGAGATTAACACGTAAATTATTGTCTCCACATGAAAAGTATCCTGTTTTTCACGGAGGTTTAGAACCTTTAGGGTTTTATTCAAAATCAAATCGACTTGCAAAGACCGTTATGATTATCAATGTAGGAGCGTCAGCTGGTACAGTAGGATATAGTGACATTGATTTCTGGTCTTCGGATGGTTGTTATTGTGTTCAACATTCACCAAAAATAGATAATAAATTTCTCTACTATTTCTTAATAGGTGAACAACACTTTTTAAAGTCTAGAGTAAGAAAAGCTGGAATTCCTACACTAGATGCTTTTATCATCGAAAAACTCCAAATCCCCATCCCACCGTTATCGGTTCAAAAAGAAATAGTTCGTATTTTAGATACTTTTACTGAGCTCACAGCGGAGCTCACAGCGGAGCTCACAGCTCGTAAAAAACAGTATAGCTACTACCGTGAGCAATTATTGAGTTTTGAGGAAAGTGAAGTTGAGTGGAAAGCTTTGGGTGAGGTAGTTAATATTAAGAGAGGTCGGAGACTAGTAAAAAGTCAGTTAGAAGAGATAGGCAATTATGCCGTATATCAAAATAGTATGTCACCTCTTGGATATTATCATGAAAGCAATGTTGGTGCTGGTACAACTTATGTGATTTGTGCAGGTGCAGCAGGCGAAATTGGTTATAGTGATGATCAATTTTGGGCAGCTGATGATGTCCATTATCTTATTACACCGGATAATATTAAAAATAAATTTGCGTATTACTTTTTGCAAACACAACAACATATAATTAATGGTCAGGTACGGAGAGCAAGTATTCCTAGACTTTCAAAATCTGTAATTGAAAAACTAAAAATCCCAATTCCTCCATTAAAAGAACAAGAACGCATTGTTTCCATCCTAGATAAATTCGATACCCTTACTAATTCCATCAGCGAGGGTTTGCCTAAAGAAATAGTATTACGACAAAAGCAGTACGAGTATTACCGTGAAAAGCTATTAACCTTTCCTAAAGAATAAATGATAGCATGGCAAATAACCCCGCATTACATCAACGTAAATCCCTTCGATTAAAAGGATATGATTACACGCAGATGGGATTGTATTTTATAACCATATGCACACAACACCGTGCACATTTATTTGGTAACATTAATAATGGCGAAATGATATTGAATGATGCCGGAAATATGATTTCAAAATGGTATTACGAATTGGAAAACAAATTTACCGATATTCGATGCCACGAAATGATAACCATGCCTAATCATTTCCATTGCATTATCGAAAACGTTGGAACCGTAGGGGCAGACCTACGTGTCTGCCCTAATAACGATAAACCCCAAATAATAAACGAACGACGTGTCTGCCCTAATGATGAAAACGGGCAATCACATAGGATTGCCCCTACGATGGGCGAACGGCGTGATAATACGGGCAACCAAAACGATATGTTGGGGGATCAACGTGATTTAACATCCAATCCACCCAATTTTACGGGCGACCAACATGGAAACACAATGGATGGTCGACGTGATATTATGGGTGAACGACCGGGAAATATAACGGGCGAACGACCGGGAAATATTACGGACGAACGGGGTGTTATTACGGGCGAACACGCAGGTTCGCCCCTACATCGGGTGGTGCAATGGTTTAAAACAATGTCCACCAACGAATATATACGCGGGGTTAAAAATTTGGGATGGCCGCCATTTAACGGAAAATTATGGCAACGTAATTATTGGGAACATATCATTCGTAATCAAAATGATTATCAATCAATTGCCAATTATATCATTCAAAATCCTCATAATTGGGATAACGATAAATTAAATAAATAACATGCCTCAATTCAAACCCATAGCCGAATCAAACAATTTCATCGTTCTAGATAACTACAAAAAGTTCTCAGAAGTTAATGAGGCTCCAGTTAGCTACCAAACAGAGGCTGACCTAGAAAAAGAACTGATTCAAGATTTACAACATCAGGGCTATGAGTTTATTCCGCAACTTACCAATCAAAAGAGCATGTTGGCTAATGTTCGTGTGCAATTGCAAACGCTTAACAACATGCAATTTACAGAAAGCGAATGGCAACGGTTTCTAATTGAATATCTAGATAAACCAGGCGATAACCTGACTGATAAAGCAAAAAAGGTACATGATGATTATATCTATGATTTTGTATTTGATGATGGGCATATTCAAAACATCTATCTGGTTGATAAAAAGAATGTAGCACGCAATAAAGTGCAGGTAATTTCCCAGTTCGAACAAAAAGGCATACACGCCAACCGTTACGATGTTACTATTCTAGTAAATGGATTGCCTTTAGTGCAAGTGGAGCTTAAAAAACGAGGGGTTGCCATTCGCGAAGCCTTTAATCAAGTACATCGCTATACTAAAGAGAGTTTTAATACCGAAAATTCCTTGTTTAAATATCTACAGCTTTTTGTGATTTCTAACGGTACAGACAGCCGTTATTTTGCCAATACCGTAGAGCGAAGTAAAAATAGTTTCGACTTTACCATGAACTGGGCAAAAGCAGACAATTCGCTTATTAAAGACCTCAAAGATTTTACCGCTACCTTTTTCCAAAAACACACCTTACTTAATGTACTGCTAAACTATTCGGTTTTTGATGTTAGCAATACTCTGCTTGTTATGAGACCGTACCAAATTGCGGCAACAGAAAGAATTATGTGGAAAATTGCGAGTTCTTTTCAAACAAAAAAATGGTCTGATACAGAAAGCGGCGGTTATATATGGCATACTACAGGCTCGGGAAAAACCCTTACCAGTTTTAAAGCGGCAAGGTTGGCCACGCAATTAG
Organism: Balneola sp.; assembly: GCA_048267905.1. GTDB lineage: Bacteria > Bacteroidota > Rhodothermia > Balneolales > Balneolaceae > Balneola. Next base: position 44,313 of record JBLWWM010000010.1, on the reverse strand, counting down.
ATTTTATTGATAAAGTGTTTTTTGTGGTAGACCGTAAAGATTTAGACTTTCAGACCATGAAAGAGTATCAGCGCTTTTCACCAGATAGCGTTAATGGTTCGGATAGTACCGCAGGTTTAAAACGCAATATTGATAAAGAGGACAATAAGATTATTGTAACCACTATTCAGAAGCTTAATAACCTGATGAAAAGTGAGAAAGATTTATCCATCTATCAAAAACAAGTAGTTTTCATATTTGATGAAGCTCATCGCTCACAATTTGGGGAAGCCCAGAAAAATCTAAAAAAGAAGTTTAAAAAGTATTATCAGTTTGGATTTACAGGAACTCCAATTTTCCCTCAAAATGCGTTAGGTTCAGAAACTACAGCGGGTGTATTTGGTCGTGAATTACATTCCTATGTGATTACGGATGCCATTAGAGATGAAAAAGTACTAAAGTTTAAAGTAGATTATAACGATGTTCGTCCGCAGTTTAAAGTCATAGAAACAGAACTAGAAGAAAAGAAATTAAGTGCCGCAGAAAATAAAAAAGCCCTGCTCCACCCCACAAGAATCAATGAGATTTCTGAGTATATCCTACAGAATTTTAGGCAAAAAACACATAGAGCACGTGGCGCTAATAGTGGTTTTAACGCCATGTTTGCCGTTAGTGGTGTAGATGCTGCAAAATGTTATTACGAGGCAATAACCAACTTACAAAAAGGAGTAGAAAAGCCTCTAAAAATAGCAACTATATTTTCCTTTGCTGCCAATGAAGAGCAAAGTGCCATTGGTGAAATAGTAGACGAAACCTTTGAGCCATCTGCAATGGATATGAGTGCGAAAGAGTTTTTAACGTCGGCTATCAATGACTATAACGGCATGTTTAAAATGAATTATGGCATTGATAGTAAAGGTTTCCAAGACTATTACCGAGATCTTGCCAAGCGTGTAAAGAGTAAAGAAGTTGATTTGCTTATTGTGGTAGGTATGTTCTTAACAGGTTTTGATGCCCCTACCCTTAATACTCTATTTGTAGATAAAAATTTGCGTTATCACGGTTTAATACAAGCCTTTTCACGAACCAACCGTATTTATGATGCCACAAAAACCTTTGGAAATATTGTAACCTTTAGAGATTTAGAACAAGCCACCATTGATGCCATTACCCTTTTTGGTGATAACAATACCAGAGATGTTGTATTAGAAAAAAGCTATAAGGAATACTTAGAAGGTTTTACGGATATTGCCACAGGAGCCGCACGTAGAGGTTATATTGATATTATAACCGAGCTAAATGAAAAATTTCCTAACCCTGACGAGATAGTCCAAGAAAAAGATAAAAAAGAGTTTTCAAAACTCTTTGGCGAATACTTGCGTGTAGAGAATATTCTCCAAAATTATGATGAATTTACCCACCTTAAAGAGTTTCAATCAGTAGATATAAATGACGCTGAGGCTGTGGAAGCTTTTAAAGAAGAGCACTTTATTTCAGATGAAGATATTGAGCTGATGAAAGAAATAGTGTTACCTGCAGAAAGAACCGTTCAAGATTATCGCTCTACATATAACGACATTCGGGATTGGCTAAGAAGGGAAAAGCAAGGCAACAAAGCAGAAGAATCTACCATAGATTGGGACGATGTAGTATTTGAGGTTGATCTTCTTAAATCACAAGAAATAAACCTAGATTATATTCTTGAATTAATTTTTGAGCACAATAAAAAGACTAAAGATAAAGATTCCTTAATCGAAGAAATTCGAAGAGTAATTCGTGCCAGTATTGGTAACAGGGCGAAAGAAAGCTTAGTAGTTAATTTTATTAATGAAACAGACTTAAACTCAATTCAAGATAAAGCGAATATTATTGACTCATTCTTCGAATATGCACAAGAGAAACAGAGAAAAGAGGCTGCGGAACTAATAGCCGATGAGAATTTAAACGACGAAGCTACCAAACGCTATATCATGCATTCACTAAAGCGGGAATATGCCAGCGAAAACGGTACCGAATTGAACTCAATTTTACCTAAAATGAGTCCTTTAAATCCGCAGTATTTAACAAAAAAGCAGAGTGTTTTTCAAAAGATTTCTTCATTTGTTGAGAAGTTTAAAGGGGTTGGTGGGCAAATATGACGCCACAAAACCACCCATCCTTATCAATTGTTCGGTTGATGCTTACGAAGTGATCGATTGATCCGCATCTCTTGAAGGAAAGGACGGCAACAAAAAAAGGCATGACCACGAATGCAGCCATGCCTTTAGGGTGTACCAGTTTTGGTTGTCATGATTTTTTGAACGCTAGGCTGTTTAACATGCTAGCAAACTTAGAACCCGGTCGGAATAAAATACGCGACTTACGGATGTTGGAGCTGCTTACCTCCTCTTCGGTATCGCTCCCCTCGCTAGATATGCTTAAACGGAAGTTACCAAGATCGCCGATGGTCACAATTTGACCTTCACTCAACATCTCGGGCACAATTTCAGCAATGGCATACAATACCGCACGAATATCGGCACCTGTTACGGTACTCATTTGTTGAATACGATTAGTTAGGGCTTCAATGCCCTGGTTACCTGAACTTACTAAAGAAGCATAAAACTTCTTGTTTCCTCCGCCAACAACTCCTGGCTCACCTTTTTGTACTATTTTATACTTTACAGACATATCGTCTCCTGTTCGTTTATGGTTAGTGTAGCTCTCACTACTATACACATAACGACATGTAATTGTATTACAGTATCTTATAGCTTATCACATAAAGATGTTAGGTAATTAAGTGATGGAATAATAGAGTAAAACAACGCTCCCAGTCATCCTGAATTTATTTCAGGATCTTGGTAAGGACTAGGGTTTTAAACCGTCTTCCTACTTATGAGCAAAGCTCACAAAAGTCTCTCATTCAGGGCAGATAATCATCCAAATTGTTCTTTTGGATGATTTGAGGGGGGGTGTGGTAACGAGCTAGGGGATAACCCAAAACAACGGCAACAGTCATTCTGAGGATACTTCCGAAGAACCTACAAAATTAACTATCGGTTCAATTATTATTGTAAGCACTCTACTGCTTATGAGTCTTACTAGATATGAAAAGCGATTATTATACCTATATAACAACCAATCCAAATAGAACCGTTCTCTATACCGGAGTAACCAATAATATTCAAGAGAGGATGGTAGAGCATTATTTGCAAAGAGGTAACAAAAAGACCTTTGCAGGAACATACTATTGTTATGGACTCGTTTGGTATGAAACTTTCCCTACTGCTTATGAGGCAATTCAGGCTGAAAAATACATCAAAGGTAAAACTCGAAAATGGAAGAACGAATTGATTGCTAAAACTAATCCAACATGGAAGCTCTTGAATGAGGAGGTATTGAGAGAATGGCCTCCTAAAAAGACAAAAGCTTCTAAATAGCTGTGTAGGTTCTTCGGAAGTATCCTCAGAATGACCGAAATCGACTCTTAGCCTCCTCTCCTTTTTCCTCGTTATAAGACTGCCGATGCCTTAAGAAGGTAAATAAGCTATTCCACTCACAAGCCCTTTCGTAAGATCCCGAAATAAATTCGGGATGACCGAGATTTAAAGAGCAACTAAATCTGTCAACGAATTACCTAACATCTAAAATACGTGTGCCACTTAACAGGCTTGTAACCCTATGATTTTTCTAAGAATCGAACTCAACTCTAAGCCATAAAAAAAGCCTGTCATCTCAAAAAAATGACAGGCTTGTAAAAAACTAAACTAGAACTCTTAAGAGAGTTTCCAATTCTTAATGCCAGCTCTAATTACTTCGCCAACTTTATCTACTGGAATACGCTCTTGGCTCATGTCATCACGGTAGCGGATAGTAACGGTGTTATCTTCTAGACCGTCAAAATCTACCGTGATACAGAATGGAGTTCCGGCTTCGTCTAAACGACGATAACGCTTACCAATAGAACCTGTTTCATCGTACTGAACTGAGAAATCTTCGCGTAAATCATCCGTGATTTTGTGCGCTATTTCTTGAAGTTCTGGCTTCTTAATGAGCGGAAAAACCCCAACTTGAATAGGAGCCAACTCTGGGTGCATTTTTAGCACTACTCGTTTTTCACCATCCACTTCTTCTTCTCTATAAGCATCACAAAGAACCATAAGTGTACAGCGATCTAGCCCAATCGAAGTTTCAATCACATAAGGAACAAAACGTTTGTTGTTCTTTTGATCAAAATAATCCAGCTTTTTGCCTGAGAATTTTTGGTGCTGAGATAAATCGAAATCGGTACGATTGTGAATCCCTTCCACTTCTTGCCAGCCAATAGGATATTTATACTGAACATCATCAGCGGCACGCGCGTAATGTGCTAGTTTATCTTCTGGATGGGGCGTGAATCTCAGATTTTCTTCACGAATACCAATCTTTTTATGCCAAGCTATGCGTTTAGCTTTCCACACATCGTAAGCAGCTTCATCTGTACCTGGCTCTACAAAATATTGCATCTCCATTTGTTCAAATTCTCTCATACGGAATACAAACTGACGAGCTACAACTTCGTTTCTAAATGCTTTTCCTGTTTGTGCAATACCAAAAGGCACACTAACGCGGGTAGTATCGAGCACATTTTTGTAGTTCACAAAAATACCTTGTGCAGTCTCAGGACGTAAATACACGCCGTCTTCTTCGCTCGATGTGGCACCAAAAGCGGTCTTGAACATCAAGTTAAACTGGCGTACTTCTGTCCAATCGAAAGCGCCGGATTCTGGAGCACGAATTTCATTCTCCATAATAATATCGTACAGGTCTTCGGTTAAACTCTTACGTGTACCCGTTGTATCTAGCAACTCTTGAAGTTCAGTAGCTTTCTCAGTCTTACCATCTTTTTCAAGCTTAAAAATATACTGTTCAATAAGCATATCCGCTCTATAACGCTTTTTCGATTGCTTATCATCAATCATCGGGTCGTTAAAACCACCAATGTGTCCACTTGCTTCCCACACTTTTGGGTGCATAAAAATGGCCGCGTCAATTCCCACAATGTTATCATGGCGTTGAGTCATTTCCTTCCACCACGCGTTGCGGATATTTCGCTTTAGCTCTACTCCTAATGGGCCGTAATCATAAACAGCACTTAAGCCACCATAAATTTCAGAAGATTGAAAAATAAATCCGCGTGATTTCGCTAGCGATACAATTTTGTCTAAGCTGTCCAAATTTGACATGAACTCGTCTTTTTTAGTGTGTGAATATGAGTGAACCTTTAAGATACTAATTTGCTACACTGTTTTGGAAGCTTTCTCAAGAACATTTCCTTTTTTTGATGTATTTAATGAGAAATGTGCATTAGGAATGTGTATTTTCGAGGCTCTCACTTAAACTCACTTATTCATTCTTAATTAAAACACATGAAAGTTGGTATTCTTGGCGCAACTGGCGCTGTTGGCCAAAAATTTGTACGCCTACTACAAAATCACCCCTGGTTCGAAATTGCTGCACTTGGTGCGTCCGAACGCTCTGCGGGTAAACCTTATATTGAAGCTACCAATTGGATTGAAGATGTAGTCTTGCCTCAATCTGTTGCAGAAATGACCGTTCTAAACTGTGACCCTAAAGATTTTAAAGGTATCGACTTTGTTTTTTCTGGCTTAGACGCTTCTGTAGCGTTTGAAATTGAAGGAGCTTTTGCACGTGCTGGCATCCCCGTAATTTCAAATGCTAAGAATTACAGAATGGATCCAACTGTTCCTCTTTTAGTTCCTGAAGTAAACCCGGAGCATGTTGAGTTGATTAAACAACAAACTTTTACGGAAGATGGCTCGGGCTGGATTGTTACCAACCCTAATTGCGTAGCGGTTCCTTTATCTATTGCTCTAAAGCCACTACACGTAGCTTTTGGCATCGAAAGTATGATTTTAACCACTATGCAAGCAGTTTCTGGTGCGGGCTACCCTGGCGTGCCTAGTTTAGATATTCTTGGAAATGTAGTTCCTTTTATCTCAGGCGAAGAACCTAAAATTGCACCTGAAGCACATAAATTATTAGGTAATCTAGAAAATGGTAAGGTAAATGAACCTACATTTTCTGTGCATGCTACTTGTACACGTGTGCCAACTATTAACGGACACATGGCAGCTGTTACTGTAAAATTAGCAAATAAGCCTGCTGACATTGCCGAAGTTGAAAAGGTTATCGAAAACTTTAATGCCACAAACCCAATTACGGATCTTGATTTACCTTTTGCACCAAAAAATGTAATCAAGCTTCACAAAGACGATCGTCACCCTCAACCTCGCCTCCATGCCGACCAAGAAAATGGAATGCAATTACATATGGGACGCTTACGAGAAGCTGAAGTTTTTGATATTAGCTTTGTAGTAATGGCGCACAATACCATACGTGGTGCTGCAGGTGGTGCAATTTTAAATGCTGAGTTACTTGTTAAGAAAGGCTTTTTAAAATAAAACCTTTCTTATCATTACAATTTGAATACTTAGAGAGCGCTATAATGGCGCTCTTTTTTTATGCTATTCATCCATTTCTCTAAGCTTCATCTCTGAAAGCTTCAGATTCAAGTGTGAAGATAATGAAGCTGCAATATTACGGTGTGCTCTTTTCACCTTTAAAACGCGCATTGTAAGGTCTTTGCCCGGTAGTCCTTCAAAAGAAGCCGCCCTCTTCCCATGCAGAATTAACTTCGATGAAAACATACCTTTTTTGAATTCAGCCAACTCAATACTTGTAACGGGAATCTCTATAGTTTTCAAATCAGATTGATATGCTTCAAAGACAGCATCCTTCTTCTGAAATTCAAAACACAGAAATTCACCTTCTACTCGCAAGATTCCTTCCAATTTCATGAATCCGCCGTTCAGATCATCTGTATAAAAAGGTAAATTTCTCATATGAGATACTGTTTATTAGTGAGTTATATAGCTACATAAATATTCTAAAAAATGTACGAAATTTCTGTAAGGAGTTCCTCACTAATCGGTCTAACCTTACAGTTGTAGAGACACGACATACAATTGCCTTGGGAGTTCGACAGCTCCCATTGTCCTTCAAGGGTAAAAGGTGGAAAATCCTTTTACCCTATTTTTTTGTTCGATTTTGCTATTGATTAAATGCTAAACCTCTTTTATTCTATTAGGTATGAAGCGATTCATCCTATTATTCTTAATTATTTTACCTACGCATTCTTTAGCAAAACAGGTAAACTTTGAAGATGATTTTTCCGATGGCGATTTTGCCACTAATCCCACATGGGCTGGTGCCGACTCCAATTTCACTATTACCTCTTTAGATGGTAATCAAGTACTTCGCCTTAATGATGACGGTTCAGGTAACTCATACATTTCTACCGCATCTACCAATGCAGTTGGATATTGGGAGTTTTTTGTCCGGCTAGACTTTAGCCCATCTAACAACAATTTCACTCAAATCTTTTTGATGAGCGATATTGCAAATCTTTCAGGCGCTGTTAATGGATATGCTTTACGAGCCGGAGAAAATTTATCAGGGGATGTTTTCCGACTTTTTAAAATAACAAATGGCGAGCAAGATGGAGAAATCTTAACTGGAACTACAAATATTAGTAGTGGCGGCTCATATCGTGTTAAAGTTACTCGAGATGCTTCTGGAAATTGGAATTTAGAAGTTGCGGAAGAATACAATGGCTCGCTAGCACAAGAAGCTACAGGAGCCGATAACACCTACACTACAACCTCCTTTTTCGGACTCTATGCAAAGTATACATCTAGCAATGCAAAAAGCTTTTATTACGATTTTAAAATCAATCCGCCCCCAGTTGTAGTCGATCCTCTTTTTGTCGATTCTTTCACTCTAATAAACGATACTCAAATTGATATCTCATTTACCAAAGATGTTGACCCCGCAAGTATTGCTACTTCCGATTTTGAACTGAATCCCAATGCAATCAATCCTGCAAATTTTACTCTACCTAGCAGTAATTTAGTCCGACTTACTTTTGCCGATTCTTTTTCTGGTGGTGAGAACCAACTTAGTATTTCTGGAATTAGTGATTTAAATAGCGATACTGCCCTCGCCGATACTTCTTTTAGTTTCTTTCTTTTTGATACTTTTGAGGCTGGGGATGTGGTAATTAACGAGTTTATGAAAGACCCGTCACCTGGAGCAGCCGAGTATGTTGAGCTCAAGAATACAAGCTCAAAACATCTAAATCTAAAAGACTGGAAAGTTGGTGATAACAATACACTCACCACACCTTCTACCTCAGATTTAGTACTTTATCCAGATAGTTTTGTGGTTTTCACAACCGATACTTCCGCTCTTAGATCTAGTTTTGGATCGGGTTATTATATCCGAGCTTCATTGCCAGCTCTTAATAACACTGCCGATCAAATCCGTGTGTACACCGCGCAAAGCGTTATGGTAGACTCCTTACAGTACGAAACCTCTTGGGGCGGTGTAGATGTAGCCTTAGAACGTAGAACGAGCACTGTAACAGGAACGATTGTGGAAAATTGGGGAGATTCACCGTCATCTTTATCTGGTACTCCAGGAAAAGCCAATGCCATAACACCAGATACAACAGCTCCTGAAATTAAAGAACTTATTGTTATTGATAGACAAGAGCTCATTCTTGTTTTTACGGAAACTGTAAAAGCAGACTCTGTAGAAAGCTTAAATAATTATGACCTTTATAGGCAAGTGAAAGCGGTAATTCCTAAAATCACCAATCTGCTTTCTGCAACATTATTTGCTCCAGATTCGGTTTCATTGAAATTCGATCCCCCTCTTGATTATTCAATAGCCAACTATCCTGATAAACTTGGAGTTCAACACGTTGAAGATATTTTTGGAAATATTAGTAGATCCTTGGCTGCCAGCTTTGTTATCACAAAAATTGATACTGCCGCTAGTGGAGATGTAGTTATAAACGAATTCATGTATGATCCTGCTGATGATTACTCCGAATATATTGAGTTATACATTAATCAGAACAGCACTTTCAATTTAAGAAACTGGACACTTAGCGATAATAGCGGAAACCATAAAGTTATAACCACAACAGGTTTCTTTTTCCAGCAATCTAGCGGAGGAAGTTACCCCTCAAACCACTATGTATTGTTGTTACCCGATAGCACACTCATTAAAAACTTTGGCGTAACAAATGCTATTGTAATGGGTAGCCGGTTCCCTGCACTAAATAATACTACCGACGCAATTGTTATCCGTAATGAGTTTGGGGACACAATAGATTCCCTCTCTTATTCTTCCAGTTGGGGCGGAAAAGATATTGCTTTAGAACGAATAGACGTCAACCTACCCTCTAGCTTACAAGCTAATTGGGGCGATTCGCCTAGTCCAGAACTTGGAACACCGGGTGAAATAAATGAAATTGAACCCGACTCTTCTGGCCCTGAACTTTTGTCTAATGAAATTCTATCTCAAAGCTCAGTAAAGCTAACTTTTGATCAATTTTTGGATCAAGAAAAAGCTGAAAACCCAGCTAACTATTCTTTATCTCCATCTATTTCCATTCAAGCAGTTTCAGTTCAAGATGCAATAGTCACAATCTCGTTTTCCTCTAATTTGGTTGAGGGTGAATCGTATATACTTACTATACAAGATCAGTCGGATATTTTTGGTAACACTACCTTGTCACAAACCACAGAACTTAGATATTTAGAGTTTATACCAGTAGCTAAAGCTGATATAGTGATTAATGAGATTCTGTTTAAGAAAGCAAACGAAGATGGTCCTGAGTTTGTAGAACTGTTCAATCGTTCTAACAAAAATATTGATTTAGGTGGTTGGCAACTCAAAGACGCAGCAAACAATAAAGCCACACTTCCTACTGGTACTATTCTTACTTCTGGTGAATTTCTTGTTCTTACCGATAAACAAAATTTCGCATCCACCTTAAGTAACGGTTTGTATCTATCGAGCTTCCCTTCGTTAAATGACGCAGGAGATGCCGTAGTTATTAAAACTGCAGATGGAGTTCTTATTGATAGCCTCTATTATAACTCTAGTTGGGGCGGAAATAATGGTATTTCGATAGAAAGAAAAGATCCTTTTGCCGCTTCTAATGACGCCTCTAATTGGGCATCTAGTACCGCAGAGGGAGGAACTTCTGCTGGTGCCGTAAGCTCTCAACGCCTAGATGATACTGAAGCACCTACTGTAATTTTCGCAAGCCAAACACCAACTGGACTTTTTGTCGCTTTTTCTGAGTTTATCTCTATTAAGTCAGACACTAGGTTTATTGCTTACGGTGCTGAAGTTGATAATTTTCAATTCGATTCTACCCAAGCGAATACAATTTTACTGTTAACATCTCAATCCAAGCAAAAAACTGCGGATAGTAATTTTGAAGCAACAAATTTATACGATGTAAAGGACAACAAAACAGCATCTATTACGCAGGAAATTGCCCAGCCATTAGAATATGGTACAATTGTAATAAACGAAATTCTGTACGACCCTTTAGCCGATGACGAAGATAATCTGCCCGATCAAACCGAGTATATTGAACTTTATAATCCTCAAGATTATGCCATTTCTTTAGAAGGATTGGTTTTAACAGACGCACCCAATGAAGATGGTGAAGTTTCAATTATTGAGCCTGTTTCATCAAATTATAGGTGGATTCCTCCAGGGGGATTCATGCTTATCTATTCTGAAGATAAAGTATCTGCTTTTGAGGATAGTAGAATTGCATCCTATTTCGAACTTGAAGAACAAAGTGACCAGTTCACAATGCGCGTAGATCGTTCTTCGCTTAGCTTGTCTGCCACAAACGATGCCATTTACATCGCCGATAGCACAGGTGCTGTCATAGATTCGGTAGCTTATGACGAAAGTTGGCAAAATCCCAACAGAGCAAGTACTAAAGGTGTGGCTCTGGAAAAAATTAATCCACTCGGGCCATCTAGCGAATCCTCAAATTGGAGTTCAAGTACTGATTCTCGTGGAGGAACTCCTGGATCACAGAATTCTATTTATCAAAGTCCTAATGCACCCAATGGTTCTACAGGAATCACATTTTCAAGCAATCCTTTTTCCCCTGATGATGATGGCTTTGAGGACAATCTTTTCATCAATTATGAACTTGACCAAGCTGATTATCTACTCCGAGTTCGCATTTTTGATAGATATGGTCGAAAAGTACGAACACTAGCTGATGGAAAAGCTGCTGGTTTCTCTGGAAGCTTAATTTGGGATGGGCTCACCGACGACCGTAATAAAAACAGAGTTGGTATCTATATTATCCTATTTGAAGCTTACAACAGTACTAATGGGAAGAAAAAGGCCTTTAAAGAAACTGTTGTTTTAGCCAAGATGTTTTAGTTTTAGGCGCTAAAGCGATGCGAACGGCTTTAAACCTAAATCATCAAATTGCCCTAATTCGGCTTTCATCTTTCCTGTAATTCCAATCATTGCAGCGTTATCTGTGCAGTAGCTTATTTTTGGGATATGAAGATTCAAACTCATTTTTTCAGCAAGCTTCTCTGTTTTTGCTCGCAACATCGAGTTAGCTGAAACTCCGCCCGAAAGCACTATTGTTTGCACTCCCGTCTGTATAACGGCTCTTTTCAACTTCTTAATTAGAACCTCGCTAATAGCTTCCGAAACACTAGCACAGATATCGTTCAAATGCGCTGTAAGCCACTCTTCTTCTTTATCCCTCACATAGTACAATGCGCTCGTCTTTAAGCCTGAAAAGCTAAAATCTAAACCTTCATTCGCCATAGCTTGTGGAAACTTATGGAACTTGGGGTTTCCTAGTTTAGCAAGCTTATCCATTTGAGGGCCAGCTGGATAGGGTAACCCTAGAATTTTTCCAATTTTATCGAAGGCTTCTCCAGCAGCATCATCTCTCGTTTTACCTAAAATTTCATGCTCAAAGGGAGCTTTTACTAGAACGAGTTGAGTATGTCCACCAGAAACAGTGAGTGCCAAAAATGGAAAATTAGGCTGATTATCGATGAAATTAGCGTAAATATGCGCATCCATGTGATTCACTCCAACAAGAGGAACATTATGAGCTAGTGCTAAACCTTTAGCAAAACATAATCCAACCAACAAAGAGCCCATCAACCCTGGACCTTGAGTAACTGCCACTAAATCAATTTCATCTACAGAAACAGAAGCTTCCGTTAAAGCTTGCTGAACCGTTTGAACAATTGTTTTTTGATGTGCACGCGATGCGAGTTCAGGAACTACTCCCCCAAATTTCACATGGATAGACTGAGAAGCAATAACATTAGACTGTACGCCAGCTTTAGTTATTACCGCAGCGGAGGTGTCGTCACAAGAAGATTCAATCGCTAAAATATTCATGCTGTTAAGATACGAACAAACACAATTAACCGCTTAAGCAGTTACAAGTTGTTAGGTCTTCAAGCTTTGTAATTGATTAATAATTCTCAAAAAATACAACGCATAAAAAAAGCCCCAACACATAGTGCTGGGGCTTTCAAATTTTGATTGAGGTGAAGAGTTACTTACTTCTTTTCGTCTTCATCTTCAACAACTTCGTAGTCTGCATCTACTGCATCATCGCTTTCCGATTTTGCATCATTTGCTGAAGGTTCAGCACCAGCGTCAGCACCTTGTGCTTCAGCTTCAGCTTGAGTTGCAGCGTAGATTTCTTCAGAAGCGCCAGTCCAAGCTGCATTAACAGCTTCGATAGCAGCATCAATCTCTTCTAGATTTTCAGCTTTGTGTGCTTCTTCAAGTTTAGCAATAGCTTCTTCGATAGCAGTTTTATTGCCTTCAGAAATTTTATCGCCGTACTCGTCAAGTTGTTTTTTGGTAGAGAAGATAAGACCGTCTGCTTGGTTCATTTTCTCTACTTTTTCACGAAGTTGTTTGTCTTCATCTTCGTGCTCTTTAGCAGCTTGCTTCATTTTTTCGATGTCTTCGTCAGATAATCCTGAAGAAGATTCGATTCTGATTGTTTGCTCTTTTCCGGTGCCTTTATCTTTTGCTAGGATGTTAATAACACCGTTCGCATCTAAATCGAATGTTACTTCAATTTGTGGCATACCACGTGGTGATGGTGGAATTCCGTCTAAGTGAAAACGACCAAGTGTACGGTTTGCAGCAGCTTGTGCTCGTTCACCTTGCAATACATGAATTTCTACACTGCTTTGATTGTCTGCAGCCGTTGAAAACACTTGTGACTTACTTGTTGGGATTGTGCTGTTCGATTCGATTAGCGGAGTCATTACACCACCAAGAGTTTCGATACCTAAAGTAAGTGGAGTTACATCTAAAAGAACTACATCGTCAACATCACCAGAAAGCACACCACCTTGAATAGCTGCACCTATTGCCACAACTTCATCAGGGTTAACGCCTTTACTTGGTTCTTTGCCGAAGAATTCTTTTACTGCTTCTTGAATTCTAGGGATACGTGTTGAACCACCTACAAGGATCACTTCATCGATATCGCTTTTGCTTAATCCGGCATCTTTCAACGCTTTCACACAAGGCTCGATAGAGCGCTTAACTAGATCATCAACTAACTGTTCAAATTTTGAACGACTTAAGTCGATGTTTAAATGCTTTGGACCATCTTGAGTTGCAGTTACAAAAGGAAGGTTAATATTCGTTTTTGATGAACTTGAAAGCTCCACTTTAGCTTTTTCAGCAGCGTCTTTTAAACGTTGCATTGCCATTGGATCTTTACGTAAATCAATGCCTTCTTCTTTCTTAAATTCATCTGCTAAAAAATTGATGATACGAGCATCAAAGTCATCGCCACCGAGGTGCGTATCACCATTGGTAGATTTCACTTCAAAAACACCATCACCAAGCTCCAAGATAGAAACATCAAATGTTCCACCACCAAGATCATAAACCACAATAGTTTCGTCTTTGTGTTTTTTATCTAGGCCATAAGCCAGAGCAGCCGCTGTTGGCTCGTTTATAATTCTTTTAACTTCTAAGCCCGCAATTTTACCAGCTTCTTGAGTTGCTTTACGCTGAGCATCATTAAAATAAGCTGGAACAGTAATTACTGCTTCAGTTACTTTCTCGCCTAAATATTCTTCTGCCGTTTGCTTCATTTTCTGAAGAACCATTGCAGAGATTTCTTGAGGAGCATACTTACGGTCGTCAATTTGAACACGCGCCGTTTTATCATCACCACTTACAACTTTGTAAGCAACCTGTGTAGCCTCTTCTTTAATCTCGCTAAACATACGTCCCATAAATCGCTTTACAGAAGCAACAGTTTTATCTGGGTTAGTGATTGCCTGACGTTTTGCAGGTGCACCAACCAAACGCTCACCGTCTTTTGTAAAAGCCACAACAGAAGGAGTTGTTCTTCCACCTTCGGCATTCTGAATTACAACAGGCTCGTTACCTTCCATTACTGAAACGCAAGAGTTTGTAGTTCCTAAGTCAATTCCTATGATCTTTCCCATGGGTCTGAAATCTGATTTTTTTTGTTTGTGATTAGAACCTTAAGAGCACCAACCACGAATGTTATTTTTATTATTAATTTGAAATCTTTTCCCGTTTTAACGCATAGCGTTTATAACGAGAGATATTTGCGTACTTCATTAATAGAAGTATTGGTCATACTATTTTACAGGAATAGATTGAGTGTCTTTCAAGTTTTCCGATTTTGGCATAGCAACCGTTAATACACCATTTCTAAAGCTCGCATCTATTTCAGCTTTATTCACGGTTTCTGGCAGTGCAAAAGAACGAGCAAAAGCGCCTCGTTTTCTTTCTTGTCTTTTAAACTCCTCACCATCTGAAAGCAATATGTCTCTCTCACCTTTAATAGTGAGCACATTATCTTTTAGTGAAATACCAATTTCCTTTTTTGATAGTCCTGGTAAGTCAATCAAAATCTTAAACTCTGATTCACTTTCCACAATATCACAATCAGGAGCAAAGTCTTTGTCCTCATTGGTTAGTGGTACCACTTTCTCAACAAACTGCTGAATGTCTTTCCCCAGTTTGGATAAATGTTTTTCTACTTCAATTCCGAATTCTGTGAAGTCTGCCATTGCGCTTACCTCTTTGTTTAATTTCACAGAGAGTAATGCAAGCACAATGCCAAGTTGATAAGCTATTTTATAAACTGACGTATTGACGGACGGATTGACAGATATAAAAAGCGAGTCGAGATGTATTAGTTACTCAACAGCTCTAAATCATCCCAAAAGCTAGGGTATGAAACAGCTGCACATTCAGCATCCTGAATTTTAGATTCTCCGCTTCCTTTAAGCGCAAGAACTGCAGATGCCATTGCTATTCGATGGTCATGAAAGCTTTTGAAATTTCCTCCATCAAAGCTAAACTCTGGATTTCCATGAATAATCAATCCATCTTCGGTCTCTTCGAAGTTTGCGCCAACTGCTCTGAGCATTTCAGCTATTGCCATAATGCGGTCTGTCTCTTTGTGGCGAAGCTCTTCAGCGCCGGAAATTACTGACGTGCCTTCCGCGAAAGTCATTGCTATAGCTAGCACCGGAAGCTCATCAATACAGTTCGGTATCAAAGCCTTTTTAATGTTTGTGGCCTTTAGCTTAGATGTTCTTACGGTTACATCGCCAGTAGGCTCTGCCCCTTCAATACGAGTATTTTCAATAGAAATATCAGCGCCCATATCTTTCAATATTTCCAATAGCGCGTTTCTGGTAGGGTTCAAGCCCGTTCCAACTAAACGTATTTCGGATTGCCCATGAACAGCACCTGCAACTAGCCAAAAAGCGGCAGCAGAAAAATCTCCGGGGATGGTGTAACTTTGATTTGGTATTTCATCGTTGATAGATGCTGAAATTACCTTTTTGCCATTTTCTTCGGATCTTGGCAACGATAACAACCTTTCGGTATGATCTCTACTTGGAACCGACTCAATAATACGCGTTGGTGTTTCGCCAAAAAGGCCTGCCAGTAACACACAGGATTTTAGCTGAGCACTCGCTATTGGCAACTCATAATCCATAGGAATTAATTCACTCATCCGAGTAATAAACAGTGGCGCAAAAGCAGAATTTCTGGCCAAAATATGCGCACCCATTTTTTCTAATGGATTTATAATTCTCGTCATTGTTCGAGAAGAAAGTGATTCATCGCCAACTAGTTTTGCAGCAACACCAGACCCCGCAAGCACTCCTGCCAAAAGGCGCATGGCAGTCCCAGAATTTCCACAGTCTAAATCATCTTTTGGCGTTTTAATTCCTTTTCTGCCAGTTCCAACAATCGAGAATTCACCTTCTTTTCGAGTTACTTTGGCACCAAGCACTTCTACACATGCAAGTGCACTTTGTGGATCTTGAGCTGGCGAATAGTTTTTTATTACTGATTCGCCTTCATGCAACAAAGCAAAAATGGCGGCACGTTGAGAAATTGATTTATCTGGTGGAGGAGTAATGCTGCCTTTTAGCTGTTGCGTAGGCATTACAGTTTTAATCATGAATCGCCAGTTTTTTTAAGAAGTTCTTGAGCTTTGTTCGCGGCTTCGGTGTCGGGATATGTTTCTAAGATTCCATTTAAAATACTCAATGCATTGCCTCGGTTACCTAATCGGATATGGCATTCTGCAGTATTGTATAGTGATCTAGAAACCCAATCTTCAAAGGCTTCGAACAATACACGCACTTTAGAATATGCTTCTATTGCAGCTTCAAATTCTCCGTTATCTTGTTCTAGTTTTCCTAAATAATATTGAGCTTCTGCGCCTACTATGGTTGTATTTTTTTCGGCAATAGGAGCTAGTTTGACACGAGCTTCATCATAACTTCCTTCTTCCACAGCTACCTTTCCTAGCCCTACGCTAGCTGCCGCATTATTTGAGTTTACCTTAAGCGCGTTCTCATATTCTGTTTTTGCTACGGTATTTTTCTTTAGAGCCAAACTAGCATTTCCCATTCCAACATAAGCTTCTTGCTTAAAGCGAGGTGCATTATCTAACAACTGTTGATAATATTTGTGCGATGTTTCATATTCACCATTATCAAAATACAATGTTCCTAATGTGGTTAGTGCCGAAGGTGTTTGTTCATCGTTCGGAAACTCATCTACAATCGTTTGGTAAGCCTCTGTTGCTTTGTCTAGTTGACCAATTTGGCGATATGAATCTCCAAGGTTTGCATATGCTAGAGACACTAAATTTTCGGAGTTGGTGATACGAAGATATTGTCTAAATTCTTTTATAGCTCCTTCATAATCACCAGACTGATACACATTCTCCGCTTGCCGATATCGTAATCTATCGGCAGTACTACTGCTTGGGTTATCACTTAAGAAATCTTCTAGTACTGCAGAGCTACTATCAGAGCCACTTGAAGAAAGTTGAGAATACTGAATTCCATTCACCGCGTCGATGATATATTGACTCTTCGGATAATCTGCTAACACTTTTTTGTACGCCGTAATAGCTCGGTCGTATTCACCAGCATTGTAGTATGAATCACCAATATTATATTGCGACCTAGCTGCCCATTCCGTTCTCGGGTATTTGTTTATTACCGACTGAAATTCTTCAATAGCTTGGGAGTAGTTGTCTGTATTTAAGTAGATATACGCAACATTGTACTGCGCTTGTTCACGAAGCCTACTGAACGGGTAAATTCTCAATAGTTTTCTAAAAGTACTTACCGCTTCATAAGTTCGATTTGAGCGATAGTAACTATTTGCTACTTGAAACATAGCATAATCGCCACCTGGTTCTGCTCCAATTGCTTTATTATAAAAACTCATCGCTTCCCGATAGTTACCCAAAGCGTAAAAAGCATCTCCCGTTCGGAGTTGGGTGTCAGTATCGTAAGGAAATAGTGCTATGGGCGGAGGATTGTAGTCATTCAAAAATGCTTCAAATGGAGCTGTTGCCTTTTCAAAATCTCCCATGATAAAGTAGCTCCAGCCCAATGAGTAACGAGCGGCCCCTACAAGTTCACTCTGTGGGTAGTTCTTCAAGAAGATTGCAAACCTTTGAGCTGCTTGTGAATACTGGTTAATTTTGTAATAACTATCAGCACTCCAAAACAATGCTTCTGCTCCTAGATCAGATTTCGGAGTTTCTGCATACACCGCTTCAAAAATAGGCTGTGCCTGCTCATAAGCTTGATTTCTATACAGAATCCATGCTTTCTGAAACCGAGCTTGCCTTTTAAGTTCTGGGTCGATATCAGCTACTTTTTCAGCAGCATCAAAAGCTTGTGTTGCTCGAGTAAACTCATTATTTGCAAAATAAGCCTCTCCAAGAAATGTGTAGATTTTACCTGGATCTTTCAGCTCTTTCTCATTTCTAACTAACTGAAGCAATATCTCAATGGATTCACCATAGCGTCCACTTTCGAACGACGAAACTGACCATTCGTAAAGTGCCTCTTCTACCCAGAGCCCATTTTTGTAACGATCGCCAAATTCAGCAAAAGTATTAAAGGAATTTTCATACTGTCCAGAGAACTTCTGATTTACAGCTTGGTAATACAACGCTTTTCGAGCAATTTCGTCGTCACCAATGGCAGCTTTCCCAAACTCATCGGCTGCCCAGTGATAAATCTCTTGTTTATGATATAACCAGCCTAGGCCATAATGTGCATTCCGTTCTTGTGGAGTACCTTTTGTCATATTTATGTATTGTAAATACGACTTGGAAGCTTCTTTAAAGTTGCCCAAATAATTGTAACCTTCTGCCATCAAAAACACTGCTTTTGTTTTAGACTCATCATCTAAATAAAACATGGCATTTTGGAGAGCCTCTATCGCTAGCTCATATTTACCTTGTTGGTAATACGATTCTCCAAGAGCAGTACCAACTTTGCGTGTCATTGGGTCGTTCGGATATCTAGACTTAAGAACTTCGAATGCGATGGACGATGAATCAAAATCATTATCAGTAAGATATAAACGCCCTCTTGCATATAATGCTTTTGGAGCCCATTCACTTTTGGGATAATTATCTGCTACTTCTAAGAAGTAATCTCTTGATGCTACAAAATCTTCTTGCTCAGCTGCGGCTTCAGCTATCCAGTATTGAGTTTCTGCTGCAGTGACCTGATCTTCAATTAGAGGCAGTGACTTTTTGTAATACTTTATTGCACTTTCATAGTCCCTTCGTTCAACAAAACGGTTTCCTAAATCCTTAACCAACAGAACGGATAAAGAGCTTTTTGGATATTTCTGTATAAAAACGTGGTAATAGTATTCAATTTGGGCCGAATCTGCGCTCGCAAAAGCTCTGGCTAATTCATAATCTACTTTAAGCTCTAGTTTTGAATTCTTATTAGTGGATTTAAATTCTTGAAATTTCAGTATTGCTTCTTCAAAAAAACCACGTTCATAAAGTTCAACTCCTTTTTGATAGGTGTTGGTAGTAGGAGTTTGAATATCTTGAGATTTTAACCCCGTACTTAATATAAAAAGTGTAATTACGAGAAGACTGCTCTTTAATTGGAAGCTCATCTATTGGCTACGGTAAAAGTTATCATTTACTTCTTATAGGTCAAGATAGCGAATAAGTTCGTCTGCTCGGTCAGAAAAATCATGTTCCAAACTTTCACTATTCTCTTCGGATGTGATGAAGTAGCCAAATCTACGCAATGAGGCACTTACAACCGATGAATCTTCAAGATTTAGTTTTATAGAAACACGGAAATTAGGATTTTCGTCGCGAGGCTGTTGAACCGCAACCCCCAAAATCTTAGCGCCTTCAATCTCAATTATTCTAACAATATCAGACAAAGTGTAATCCATTTGCTCAAACTCTATGGTTAACACAGAACCATAACTAGACAAGTTGAACATTGTTCCTAACGCTGACAATATTTCTCTTTTACGAACAAAGCCTATGAAATTTTGTTCGTTATCTACTACCGGAAGTATATAAAGTTCATTAGTTAACATAAGTCGGGTAGTTTCGAAAAGATGCTGAGTACGACTTACGGCAAATACTGGCTCCAATAGCAATTGAGAAAGTAAAAGCCTTTCATCTTGAATCTCATTCAGTAATTCAAGGTTGATCATTCCTTGAGCTACATTCATATCATCAACAACAATAAACTTATTAACACGTAACAACTCAAGCCTGAGAATCGCTGTTGAAACTGTATCGTTTAGTGTTAATGGGTAAATTTCGGTATTTAGAATTTCGGCAACTAGCATAACTATACAACCTCTTTATTGGTACCAATAGTATTCAATAAATGTGATAATTGTTCAAAATCTTTTTTTGCGATACTAAAGGTTAATTCAACATCATTTCCTTCAAATGCCTCATGTTTTACAATTGCATTTTCATGTATAAAAGCTACTGCTTTATACTTACTTGCTGGAATTAGTAAAGTATGCTGGCTGTATTCGCTTTCAATCATTGCTTCAATTTTATCTTCTAATCCATTAAGCCCAATTCTTTGTTCAGCTGAAACAAAGATAGCTTCTGGATATTCTAATCTCATATCTGCGATTTGTTCGACACTCATTTTATCCACTTTATTTAGAACTAGCAACGTTCTTTTATTGGTGGCTTTTAGCTCTTCTAACGTCTTATCAACAACTTCTTTGTATTCATGAGCCATTTTGGATGAACCATCAATAACATGTAGCAAGATGTCTGCTTCTCGAACTTCGTCTAACGTAGATTTAAAACTCTCGATTAGATTGTGCGGCAGTTTTCGGATAAACCCAACGGTATCTGATAAAAGGATAGAATGATTTTCTAGTTCATAGCGGCGAACTGTAGAATCTAACGTAGCAAAAAGTCGATCTTCTACTAACACCTTACTTTCGGTAAAGGCATTCATCAAGGTAGATTTACCCGCATTTGTGTAACCTACCAAAGAAACTCGAATCATTCCCTCTCTGCTTTTTCTCTGAGTAACTCTCTGTTGATTAAGTTTTTTGAGCTTTTCTTTCAGCGATGTTATGCGTTGCCCAATAATCCTTCTATCCGTTTCAATCTGTGTTTCACCAGGGCCTTTTGTCCCAATCCCTCCTTTTTGGCGAGAAAGGTGAGTCCAGTAGCGCGTTAGTCTTGGTAGTAAATATTGTAATTGAGCAAGTTCAACCTGAGTTTTAGCTGCAGCAGTTTTAGCTCTTCCAGCAAAAATATCCAGAATTAAGCCGCTTCTATCTAAGATTTTCGCTTCGGTACCAATTTCGATATTACGAATCTGTGTTGGAGATAAATCATCATCAAATATAATGGTATCTATTTTTAGCTCACCTTTAAGCCTTTTCAATTCGTTTAATTTACCTTTTCCAACATAGCTAGATATATCGGGATTGTTCTTGTTTTGCAGCACTTTCTCAATTGAAATCCCTCCGGCAGTATCTACTAATAGCTCTAGTTCATCAAGATATTCTTCAGCTTGATATCTAGTTACTTTTGCGCCATAAAGCCCAACCAGCATTATGCGCTCACGTTCTATATCTGAATTTTTTACGTCGTCTAACAAAGTCTCTCGTTTAGTCTTTCTGTATATTCTTTAAATCGATTTCTAAAAGTTCCTCACTTTCAAAACGATTTTTAAGTTTCAAAGATACAATTTTTTCGAACGACTGTTTTTTGGAGTTCGGTACAAATATCTTTAACTGTTTGAAGCCTTGTACTAATGTTTTTTCTAGCTCTGAATACGAGAATGTATATTCAACACCTTCAGATACCTCTCGTTCTACTTGATCTAAAATTTGAAACCATGGAATTGTTTGAGATGGCTCATTAATATTCTTAACAATTCCGTAGTCTGTTATATAATGCTTGGACGCTAAATAGCTCGATACAAACCACATACAACCTATCCAAAGATAACCCGCAAAAGTCGTATAGCGTTCAAAATCTTCCTGTATATATACCACCAGCGCTAGCGTAGCAATTAATATCAAAAATATTGTCGCAAAAAGTGGATAGCCTTTTAACCTTCCAGCGCGCCAGCTCATGCGCACCTTTCTCAGACGCCATTTATTCTGAACCGAATAACCAGCCATTAAAGTAGAAGCTATAGTAAAAAGTACCATAACTCCTTCAAAAAAAAGGAACAATACTTCCTTCATCATGAAATTGTTTCCGCTTTAAAGTAAATAGAGACTAACGATTCTATTATTAATAATATCAAACCTACTAACATAAACCAGTGCCAAACTTCTCTGCCAAAGCCACTATTTTTAATTGCTTGTGTAACTGTTTTACCGTCCTGTTTGCCTGCATCTACAAGATTCATTGTAGTATTAGAAGTTTGCAATTCCTGTAACGCAGAATCTTTAAAAAAGTTTGATTCTGAAGCAGGTAAGTTGGCTGAAACAGTAAATTCTTTTTCACCATCACTTAACAAAATCCAACCCGGTTGCCACTCTTCCCCCTTATACTCAACTCTTATTTCTCCGCCTAAATTCAAAGGTGTGACAGTAATCTCATCTCCGTTGGCACTGAATATTGTATTTATTGGATTTAAATCTCCTTTCCAAACAAAACCACTTCCTAATTCATGCGATGAAAACCCGCCTTGCTGTGATGAAGCCGCATACAAAATGGAACGATAATAAAATGGTGCATATAATGCTTTAACTGGGAAATTTGACCACCCAGGCCCATTCCCAATGGAGGAAATAAGAACTTTCCCTTGCCCAAATTCCTTCTCTCTAAATAATGGGTCTTTAGTATTTAATGTTAATAGATTTATTCCTGAGCCAATTGATGAAGCGGCTACTTTATAATAGTAGTAGACTTCTGGCTTTGTAAAACGGAGCTCTTCATCTTCATTTCTATCAAACAATCCCAAAAAAATCGGATGATCTTCTTGCAACTCTGTTCCACTAGCTATACTGTTAAAAGATGCGTAATCGCCGATAACGCCTACAATTTTGCCAGCATTAAATAGACCCAAAAAAGCATTATAATTTGGGATGTCCGTTTGTTGAGAAGGGAATACCAATAGCCCTTTACCAGATTGCACAAAGTTCTGCAATCCCTTAAAGGTGTATTCTGGGATATTTCTCAGCCCATCTAATATAATTGCGTCATAGTCTAAAAACTGAACATTTGATAATTCATCATGATTTATACTTGTGTATGACAATTGAGCGCGCGAGTTATCAGGTGCGTCTAATATAGCTTGTGTGTATGAGATTTCTGAATCAGAGCGCTGCCCTTTCTGGCTAACTAGCAACACTCGCCTTTGATCTGGAACTTCTACGGTGAAAAAATACTCATTATCTAGGGTAAACTCATCACCTTCTAGTACAAGTTTACCATTCATTGAACCCGTTTTTTCAGGATTCAAGGCAAAAGAAAAGGACTGTGTTTCGCCCGGTGCTAATTGAACTGGGTATTGTCCTAATGTTTCTCCTGCCATCTCTAAAGTAAGAAATTGATTAGCTGCGAGTACATCTCCCGAGTTCGAAACGTGAACCTGAAGTTGATATGGAATACCTTCGCCAATCATAGAAGTAGGACTAGACACACTTTGGATAAAAGTATTTTGCACTGTAACATCTTCTAGTTTAATTAGTGTTACAGCTACCGATTCTGGCAATTTTTCTACAGCAGAAGTTAGTTCTTCATTGATGGAAAATTGCCCATCTGAGATAAAGAATAATCTTTTATTTTGAAATGGTGACTCTGCTATTGTTTGTATAATCTTACCCACCCTCTCTGAAGTATAATTGCCACCAACATTTATCGAAAGCTTATCTAATTCTCGATTAATTTGCCCTCCTGATAGCGTTGAAGAGATGATTCCCGCTCCGTTAGTCACTTGTATGAAAAACTTATCATCTGCTTTTGCAGAAGCGACAATATCATTAATAACCGATTTTGCTTGCTCAATAAGCGGACCTTTTGAGCCTATTCGAGCCATACTAATGCTGTTATCTACAACTATTGCAATAATTGTAGGCTGATTTGTGTTACCTCCAAGTCCTAGAATGGGCGGTAAAAAAGGTCTTGCAAGAACTAACGCTAAACATGCTACAGCCAATAATCGTAGTAATAAAAGTAAATATCTTTTGATACGTATTTTGCGAATGGTAGACTTTTGTAATTCATTAAAAAATGCTAGCGTGGAAAACGCAATTCGCTTTGGTTTTTTTAAATTCAACAGATGGATTAGAAGTGGTAATCCTACCGCAAATAGCGCAAATAAAAAAAGAGGACTTAAGAAACTCATTTGGGGTTAAAAAATGTTACTTTTAATTACTATGAAACTGGAACTTTTTATTCTTTCAGGAATTACCTAGACACAATGAATATTCAAAAAAAGGTGGTTTAAATCCATTTATGCAACGTCTACATTATCTACTAATTACATTCTTTATCGTTTCTTTTGGGGTTTCTTGTTCATCTATAGATAATAAACCTTGGACCGCATTAATACCTGATAACACATCTTTCGTTATTATTCCAAAGTTGGGGACTAATGCATCAAACTTTTCTACTGCTGAATATGCAAACATTCTAGACGATTTAACACCATCAGCACTTCAACAGCTTTCTTCTTTTGATAAGGATAGCCTTACCTCTTTACAGTTACAAGCGCTTGCTATCTTTCCATCAACCTCTACTGAGTCTCAATTGCTTTGGATAACAAAATCTAGTAATGCACTCGACCAATGGGTTACTAAATTTTATGAGCCACTTCAACAAAACTACTATCGCTTTAATGGTATAACTATCCATAAGATAGCTAATTCTGGCACTACAATTTTTGTTTCTCAAATTCATGATTGGCTAATATTTTCAGATTCGAGTGTAGCTATTGAATTTGCAATTCGCTCTTACACTGGCATGGCTCCTTCTATGGAATTCCAAAATGAACCCTCCTCTGGGCAATTAGTAATAAACACTTCAAAATTGGATACATGGGCTGAGCAATTTGTAGCAGTCGCAAACCGCCCATCTTTGCATGAGTCTCTAAAAGGGACAAAATCTAGCACGCTCACTTTCACGAAACAATCTGATGAAGACAATTCATCTATTATTTTAAATAGTGTTATTAACTTGGAAGAAGGTACAAAATCGGCATTAGTTGATGGCATTTCATCTCAAAATTCGCCCATCGAGTTAGACCGATATATTGCAAGTAATGCTGCTGCGTTTGCGTTGTTTCGATTACCTCCGCACGCAATACCTATCCGACCAACCGATGACCTAACACCACTTGATTCACTTTTGTTAAACTCTCCAATTGAGTATTCCGCTCTAGCAACAACATTAGACTCTCCTTTCGCATTTGAGGCATTTCCGGAGTCTGGGCTACTTTCTTCTGGGGAATATTTATTTTTAAGAAAGCTTAAAAAGCCTGGCGAATTACAAGCTCGACTTTATGATTTATCAACTCAAGGCTTAATTACTCAGCAAGGCAGCTCTTTCTTTATAAGCAGCTCTGTTCTGGCCAAATTAATTGGGTCTGAACTTTGCACTTTTAAAGACTTTTATGTTTCGATCTCTAATGATGTTATTGCCATTTCGAAACGTAGAGGATTATCTGAAAGTGTAGAATCCGACAGAGCAAGACGACGAGTGATTTACTACGACAATTCTTACTCAGCCTTACGTCAGCAACTTCCGTCAGAAGTAAGTGGTTTTGTATGGGCTCAAAGTGAAGATTTCCAAAAATTTTTAAAACCATTTCTACTTCCTCGCAATCTTTCTTCTACTCTTTTTAACCAGTTTGATGTGTTAACCCTTTCCATGGTTAAACGAGATGAACAGTCATTCGACTTTTCACTTCAAACTTCAACTCAGCAGGGTAGCCAACAGCCGTATCAAGAACTTTGGGTTACTTCTTTATTAGGTGGAGAGCTTACTGGAACACCTGTTTTAGGGGATATTGTTGGTAGTAGTACTAAAGAAATTATCTATTCAACTACTGAAGGCGAAGTTTCTGCTGTTGCTGCCGATGGTACTATTGTAATGCAAACAACTACGAATGGAGATTTGCCCATTGGAGGGCCTTTATTATACGATTGGTATGGAAATAACCAACCGATTATTATGATAGCCGCGGGAAGTAAAATATTTGGATGGAACCAAAGTGGTGCATTACTCCCACGATTTCCGATTGAGATGAGTGCGAATATAACAGCACCCATTATTGTAACCGATGTGCTTAGAAATGGAATCCCTGAAATAATAGTTGCTACCGACGACCGAAAACTTCACATCATAGATCGCAGAGGGCAGAATATTAATGGCTGGCCTCAGACATTAAATTCTGTGATTAGCTCAAAACCGCTCTTTACTCAAGTTGATGGGGTATATTCCATTTGGACTTTTTCACAAAATATTTTGCATAGTTGGTTACGAAGTGGTGCAATTCGTCCTGGTTACCCTCAATTTAACAATGCAGGATTCAATGGCTCACCAGTTGAATATAAAAATAATATTCTAGGAGCTGGGTTTGATGGCTATATCTATTCAATTGGTAAGAACCCATCCTTCTCCGACTCACTTTCTACTTCGATTCGAATGGATTCTATTTCCATCAAATCACTTTATGTTACAAATAATGAACTTCTTTCTTTAAGTATAGAAGATGCTGTCCTGCTTAAGGATAGCACGAAATTCTATCGTAGCGACCTCATCTCCACACAGAGCAGAAATGGCTCTGTATTTTTATTCAACCCTAAAGGAGAGCTCCAGTTAACACAAAACTTAGGTCAACCTGCTTCAACAACTTTACATCCCTCACTACTGGATATAAATGCGGATAAAAATCAGGATATTTTAGCGCTTGCAGAATATGGAAGATTATTCGCTTGGGACATTTTAACCAAAGAGCGAATTTATGACTTACCTACATCTGGCATGAAATATCCGCTTATTGTAGACTTGAACGGTGACGGGCAGAATGAACTGATAGCGCAAACCCGAGAAGGTCTACGTTGCTGGACAATTTATAAAGCAACGGATTAATCTTTAAAGATTAAACAATATCAGCAAGAGCTTCTTCTAACTCTTCAAAGTGAAATTCAAAACCTGCTTGTTGTAACTTTTTAGGTTGCATACGTGCACTATAAAGCACCGGTTTTGCAGCTTCACCTAAAACAAAATCGAGTACAAAAGATGGAACTCTGAAGATTGATGGTCTATTTAAAATACTGCCTAGACTATCCGCAAAGTCGTTCATGGTAGAAGGATTTGGTGCACAAACATTATATGCGCCTGAAATTTCCTCCTTTGAAATTGGAAAAGCCAAAGCTTCGCACAAATCTGTTCGGTGAATCCAACTCATGTATTGTTTGCCATCTCCTATCGGTCCTCCAACAAAAAAGCGGAAAGGTGTAAGCATTTTTTCTAAAGCTCCCCCCCCTTCTTCTAGCACAATACCTATACGTGGGTTTACAACTCGAACCCCAAATTCAGCAGCTTTTTGAGCTTCCAATTCCCAATCAATACAAACCTTAGCTAAAAAATCATTCTGTTCTGCGGGGGCACTTTCATCCAAAATAGTATCCCCTTTATTTCCATAAAATCCAGATGCAGAAGCAGAAATAAATAAAGCTGGCTTATTCTCAGCTTCCCGCATACCATCCACTAATTTACGTGTAGTATCAATGCGGCTATTATATATCCGTTCTTTTATTTCCTCTGTCCAACGTTGGCTAAAAATACTTTCGCCAGCCAAATTAATCACAACATCAGCTTCATTCATCGCTACGGTCATATCACTCTCCCAGCTTATAAACTGGTGATTGGAAGCAACTTCACCGGCATATTTTTCAGGATTGCGAGTAACTACTACAATATGATTCCCTTCCCTTAGAAGCTTCTCTCTAAGTTCTTGTCCAATAAATCCAGTGCCGCCGGTTATGAGTATTTTCATGCTCTTGTTTTATCTTTGGTTATATACTACAACCAAAACTCTCGGTTAACATTCCCTTTCCAATAACTTCAAGAAGTATTTTTTCAAGATAATCATTTCTAAAATGTATTCAGGCCATACATTTCAGTTAGTTCAATAAATTACTTAACCAGCTTCATCTTTTTGAACATCCGTTGAGAAATGTTGTTGATCTTATACTTGTGCCAAAAATAAAAATAACTTGAGCAAAGAATAAGTATTCCATCAATTAGATAGTAATAATCGAGATAAGTTGCTCCGTACGCTATCCCAAGCGTTACCATTCCTGTTATTATTGCGGGTAAGCTAGCAGAAGATTTGTTTTTGGTAAAGTCGAGAGAGAGATAATTTTCGCTTATCACAGGGGTTAGCAAAGACAAAAACAGCCCAAAAAACAGCATCGTAAAATAGACGGTTACATAGAATAACACAACCTTTATTGATAGAAGATTCATCAAAAAGAAGAATATGAGAAATACCCCAAAATCTATACTCCCAAGTATGATCATAAAATAGGTATACACCCCTCGCAATCCAAAATGAGTATGTTCCCTTAAAGCATGGGTAAAAAACAAACCTCTAGTTATTCCAAAAAAATTAAATCCTAAATATGTAAATAGAACCAGAGGGGAACTCATAAAGAATACAAAAAACGTTTCTGGACTTCCTTTGAAAATTATTGGAATGGCTACCATGCTTAGAAAAAGAAGTTTAAAAATACCTCCTATTAGTAACAGCATACGCACTTGCCTGTTCGAAAAAAGTCTAAGAAACAATGAGTTTTTATAACTCACCTTCATATTAACAACTCTTGTTCTCCTTGTAACCTCCGTAAACGAGTAGAGAACAAAAAGTGCTAGGAACACAAGCATACAGCTCAGAAAAACGAGATCATTGAATCCATTAATCCAATATAAAACCATACTGAAGCTTACTAAAGCAAGGCTAATTACGGTTATTATAAATCCATTTTTAACTTCAAATGCTAGCTGGTTAACGAATATTCGGTTTGCTAAATAGAAACTTAATAGCACCACAAAAGAAACAGATCCGTTCGTAAAAGTAACGAAATCACTATATAAAACGAGTACCGAATGCATTAGAATAACAAAAAAAACAAAGTGCCTAAGCAGACTAAAGGTGATATTTATTTTAAGTTTGTCAATGGCTTCGATAGGGTAATATTCTGGAAGCTGTCCACCAATTTGTTTGGGAACAGGAAATAAATCCAACAGAAAAAAAAGGAATCCAACAATTAGAGTATAAACAATAAGTACCTGATGTACAGATACTTCGGGAGTTGAAGAAACTAAGTCTATCATCTCGCCAATACCTATTCCATTGGTAATTCCTCCAAAAAGGGCTCCAGCAGTTAGCAGTAGAAATTTTCCGATTTGTGGCCAATCTAAGATTGCTTGGCATTTTTTTCTAACTAGAAAAGAAACCATTCCAGACATTAGGCGAACTCTTTAATTTCTTTCGGATTGTAACCGAGTTGCTCTGACACAAAACTTTCGAAACCTTTTCCTGACTCATCGATTTGTTCCAGCGTGAAATTGAATAACTTCTGATCTCTGATGATGGAAACTTTTGTAGCTATTTTCTCCATAAAAAGCATATCGTGAGAAGAGACGAAAACGGAGTTACCTTTGCTTCGGTAGTCATTTAAAAAATCGACTAAATTTTGGCTCGAAAACATATCCATTCCATCGAATGGTTCGTCTAGAATTAACAACTTTGGCTTATGAATGAGAGCCGCACAAATCCCCACTTTCAGTTTCATGCCTTTCGAAAACTGTCCGATTGACTTTTTTGCATCTGGCGGGTCTTCAAAAAAGTAGTCAATTAAAAATGCACTTCGTGTTTTTATAAGCTCTTTATCTAGCTTATAAATTAACCCCACATACTCTAAATAATCTTGAACGGAAAACTCTTCGATTATTGGATTGAACTCTGGTAGTACTCCAATCTGTTTTTTTATTTGGATGACTTCATTTGAAATGCTCCCCCCGAAAATATCTATAGCTCCAGAGTCGGGTTTTACTACATCAATAATCATATTGATGAGAGTACTTTTTCCTGAACCATTCTTACCAATCAAGCACAGACAATCCCCTTCAGCAACTTGAATGTTTATATTTTCTAGAATACTTTTTTTAGCAAATGATTTTGAAAGCTCTTCAATTTCAAGAATATACGCCATAACCCTATTTAAAAAATTTAGGGGAATATCAGCATCAATTAAAAGAATTCCAACTGAGAGAGTAGCGGGCTTGTTTGAATTTCAAAATTGAATTCAAAATCAGTTTAGAATAAAATCCGCTAAAGTGGTCTTCTACCCTAATCCCAAACCTATTCTCTCGCCCAAATTAATACGCCCATCTTCCATCACTTTCATTCCTGAAAATGGATCGTTGGAGATCAAGAGGCTTCCATCTAAATCGGCGTATTTACAATCTAGCGCTATTACGCCACCAGCAGATATTGCTAAAGAGCTTTCAATCATACAACCAATCATAACATCTAAACCTAATGCGTGGGCTTCTTCAACAGTTCGTTTTGCTTTAACCAAACTACCTATTTTCATCAGTTTTATATTGATGATATCGAATTGCTCAGCTATTTCACTCAGTGGCTCAACACCTGTGAAACTTTCATCAGCCATTAAAGGCAATGGAGACCATTTTTTTAACTCTCTCAATTCGTTTTTAAGTGAAGAATGCATGGGCTGTTCAACTATTTCTATCCCTTGCTCTTCTAAGTATTCAATTTCTCTCTTTGCCTGATCTACCGTTTTCCAGCCCTCGTTTGCATCTACACGGAGTGGCTTATCAGTTACTTCTCTTAGCGCCTGTATAATCTCTCTATCGTGGTCAGTACCTAGTTTAATTTTATATAACGGATACTGAGCTGCTTCTTTCACTTTACGTTGCATCATTTCGATTGAATCAATACCAATAGTAAACGATGTAAGCGGGCCAACTGGAGATGTCGCTCCCCATAATTGCCAAAGCGGTTTGTTCTGTGATTTTGCCCACCAATCAAGCCAAGCCATTTCAATCGCTGTTTTTGCAGATTGCGGAATAGGCATTCCTTTTTCAGCCCCAACTTTTGCCGAAGCAACATTGATGTACTCTTCCAGCTGATTTAACTCGGAAATCTCTGTTAACCCCTCGAAAGGGAATGCTCCAAAAAAATCTTCTACTAATTCAGGTGTTTCGTTATATCGCGTATTTGGACCAGCTTCGCCTTGGCCAATCAAACCATCTTTTTCGATTGTTAAAAAGACATTGGGTACTACCGAGCGCGAACCTCTTGCGATGGTAAATACATTTTTAAGCTGTAAACCTAGAGTTTTCCAGTTTGCTTTAAAGTGAGACATAGTTGTAATGTGCCAAAATTTGGATATAAATATACATTGCTACAGATGCAGGAATTAAAGCATCAAAACGATCGAAGAAACCACCATGACCAGGTAAAATTGTGGATGAATCTTTTACACCAGCTTTCCTTTTAATTTTGCTTTCTAATAAGTCGCCTATTGGGCCGAAGATACCAATTAATACCACAAGAGGTAATCCTGTATACAGCGTTAGTGGAGATGGAAATGGAAGTAAGTATAGCGTTATTGCAAGCCCAACAAAACAACCCAGAAAGCCAAAAACAAAGCCCTCAACCGTTTTATTAGGACTTATAGCCGGAGCTAATGGAGTTTTACCAAACATTTTCCCACCAAAATATGCAAAGGCATCTCCACCCCAAATCATTAATGCTACTCCTAAAGCAAGTGCGAAACCTTGTTCAAGCGAACCCATCTCACGGATTAACATTAAGCATGAAAATCCTATTGGGGCATACAATCCTACAAAAAAAGTAGATGCCAGTTTGTTGAATGCTCCCGGCTTTGCATCAAACGTTTGCTTTGATATAAAAATAAGGAGGATGGCCAAACCGACTTCATTAGCAAAAGTGATCAATGGATAAAAAAGAACCCACCCTGCAATTAAATAAGAAAAAAATGGCTCTGAGGGCGTACCTGCTTTTCTGAAAAGTCGAACTATCTCGAACTGCGTAAATGCAGTTATGATTATTACCATCCCATTGAAGTACCAATTGCCGTACCATAGGGCTGTAATAAATAATATTGCAGCTGGTATTGCAAAAAGAACTCGCTTTAAAAGCTCACTCAATCATCTTCTCCATTTTCATCAAAGTCTTCACCATTCTCTAAATCTAAAAGAGCTTTTCTTGCTTGTTTTTCAAATTCTAGGGGAACATATAAATAAACTCGCGCCATGTCACCTACAATTAAGCCGTAAGCCGAGTCTTGTTTTGACAGGATGTTCGAAGGAATCTTGATATTAGACAAATAGTTTTTAGCTAACTCTATTTCAAGGTTTGTATTACGCTCTAACACACAAACCCAGTTCTCAATGTCGTTTGGTTGGGAATCTTTAAACATTGGCGACCTCTTTATTTTTTAGCTTGAACATCCAATAGATTAAGCCAGCAGTTAACATCATACTTCCCATTACTAAGAGTATAGGCATATCAAAGTCTTTAGTCATTTCTTGATCTAAAAACTCTGGGTGTGTCGCTCCGTAAATAACTTGTCCGCCATTATTTAGTAAATGTGCTACCATTGCAGGAATCAAACTATCAGATATATAAGTTACATAAGCAAACAGAATCCCTAGGGTTGCTAACGGAATTACGTTTGAAGGTTGTAAGTGATAAGCTCCAAATAACAAACCAGACACAACTATTGCCATGATAATTCCCCAGCTTTTTTCGAGCGCTCGCATAATGTATCCGCGAAACATTACTTCTTCAAAAATAGCTGGTACTATACCAATATGGATAAATGCTAAGATTATAGCGTTCTCTGAGCCAATGAATCCTTTAATCATTTCAGACATAGACTCTTGGGTTTCAATAAACCAATTTAACGCTGGAAAAACCTGAACCAACTCATCAAAAAGCATATAATTTAACCACCCTAAGAATCCATTAAATGGCATAATAACTATTACAAGCACCGCCGTTAATGCAGTAATAACCCAAACGTTTGGGGATGTTTTTAAACGCAAAAAGGAGAGATGTTCTCCTTTTCGAGCGTGTAATTTTGCCACTAAATAGGAAGAAAGCCCAATGATTAAAAACTGGCCAGTGGAGTTTCCAATGAACATTTTGTCCAAATTAGAAGTAAAAACTGCTTCAATATCCCCTCCATTTTGTACTGCATCCACCAGTTCTGGAAGGAGAAGTAAAGCACCTACAATCAAACTAGTAAGTTGAAATAAAAAAAAGGCTGCTCCAAACCATACAAAGGCTACTACCCAATGGGCAAAACCATTACGTTCTACCCAAGGCTCTAATGGTGGAGATTGCAAATAGTCGTTAGTCAATTCTTCCTGATTCATTCGTAATAATTAGTCTTCTGAAGCAAAGATTTTCGCTCCAATCATTCCTGTTAGTGCATTCAAAAAACCAAACATGGCCATTGAAATAGCACCGCCAATTAAAATTCCTGATGCTGATTTAAACTGGCTATTCAATTTCTCAGCTGTACTTTCAATAATAGCTTGTTTTTGTTCGTCAGGTATATTGGACATCGCCTCTAAATTTGCAATTGAAGAATCAATGATTCCTTGAGCATAACCAGGATCTACAAATTGCCATAACTGGCCCAATACTGTAGCAATTACAGCCGCAATTAGACCTGTAAAGAAGCCTATTAGCGCTCCTTGGCCAATAGTAAATGTAATGTCATAAGTTTTTGCAAAATGACGTGTTGAGACAATACCACCAAATGCGCCTATTAAACATGCAAAAACTCCAACGAGTTGAGCAGGATTAAACATGGCTCCTGTTGGTTCTGCGCCAATTGTCATATAACCTGACACCAAAGAGATGATAAAAATTACAATTGAGACAAATGATGCGCCTATTAGTACTGATGACCAATAACTAGGCTGTACGTGTTCATTTTCCATAGCTAATTCTCGTAGTTTAGTTGTTTAAAAAATTCGTTTGAAAGCAAAAGTGTTACACTAGTGCCAAGTAGTACTCCAAGTAATAACCTAGAACTACATGTATTCGACCAAAACCCAAATAAGTTACCTAAAACGTCTAGCAAATTTAACACAATAGCAGTGCTAAACAATTTTTTAAACAATTTTTTTTGATGTTGACCAAGATATGCGAAAAAGGGCATAATAATCCAACTCCCAAAAAATGCAGTGTAAATGCCCAAACATCTCGAACAAACAGCCATTTGAATATTGTTAAATGAGTAAGACCGAGCACTTTCTTGGTGGCATAAATCTTTAAATACTAGATACTGCCAGTTTGTAGCAGAAGTTAGTTTAGTAGTGAACAAACCTGGACCAAGAGCAATAACACATAATAATAAAGCGCCTACAGTTACAGAGAGAAATAGAAACCTATTCTCAAATTGCAGATCTTTAATCATTTTAGTTATTAAGTTATTGATTTAATACTATCTAAAAATTCTTTTGGCGCACGACATGGTCGTCTTGTTTCCGCATTCATAAAACAAAGTGATACTTCGCCTATTATATGTATTGGTGATGTTTCGTTTATTCTAATTTCATAAAACGTTTGTAAACGTACATTTGGGGTTTCGAAAACAAGCACACGAATCTCCATTTCTACATCATAGAAAATTGGCCGCTTATATTCTAACTCTGCGTGAATCACAGGTAACATAACTCCTTGATCTTCCAATTCACGATAAGATAACCCCAATGAACGAATCATTTCTGTACGTGCTACTTCAAAATATTCCAAATATCTGCCATAGTAGACATAACCCATTTTATCGGTTTCACCATACCTACTGCGTAGTTTATGAGTATACTCGATAATGGGTTTAGTTTCTGGAAATTTCACCACTTACTTAACTACTTCAAATGCACCGATAGAAGAATACTTTTCTATACGTTGCTCTATTAATTGATTCGGTTTAAGTTTCTTTAAGCGTTTTAAGCTAAGTACAATTTGCTTCTTAACGAGTTCAGCAGACTTATCAGGATCTCGGTGTGCTCCACCTAAAGGCTCAGGGATTACACCTTCTATAACTTTTAGTTCTTTTAAATCTTTTGCTGTTAGTTTTAGAACTGATGCCGCTTGCTCCTTATAATCCCAAGTTTTCCATAAAATTGAAGAACAGGATTCTGGCGAAATTACTGAATACCAAGTATTTTCCATCATATACACTTCGTTGCCCATTCCAATTCCGATAGCACCACCACTTGCGCCTTCGCCAATAACAATAGTTACCAAGGGAACTTTAAGTAAAGCCATCATTTTCAAATTTCGAGCAATGGCCTCAGCTTGTCCACGTTCTTCCGCTTCTAAACCAGGAAAAGCTCCTGGAGTATCTAAAAATGTAATAATGGGAATCTTGAATTTTTCCGCCAACTTCATCAATCGATAGGCTTTTCTATAACCTTCAGGGTTTGCCATACCAAAGTTTCGATACGTTCGGCTTGCAGTATCTCTTCCTTTTTGATGGCCCATAACCATTACTGGTTGGCCATCAATTCGACCGAATCCTCCTACAATGGCTTTGTCATCTGCATGAAAACGATCACCGTGCAGTTCAACAAAATCATCTACAATTTTAAATATATAATCGAGTGTATATGGCCGACTTGGGTGCCGTGCTAGTTGTACACGCTGCCATCTAGTGAGATTCGCAAAAATGGACTCGCGAAGTTCATCTACTTTTTTTGTTAACCCGTCTATTTCTTTTTTTAGAATGCCATCACTAACTGTTGAGAGGCTCTTTAGTTCTTCTATTTTATTTTCTAAGTCAGCAATGGGCTGTTCAAAATCGAGATATTGCATAAATCCTTTAATTAATTCTGTGGAAATATAAGTAATCAATGGGATAGTAGAAGTAAAAAACCTTCTACAGCATCCCAAAAATACTTCTAAATTTTAGTGCCCAAACTCGCCAAATAGCTTCACGAACAATGGCTTTAGACATTTTAGAAACTCCTTCCTCTCGTTCTCTAAAAACAATAGAAACTTCTTTGAGTTTAAAACCTGCTTTCCAAGCTCTAAAATGGAGTTCTATTTGAAAGGCATAGCCATTGGATCGAATTCTATCGAGAGGAATGGAATCAATTACATTACGGTGTAAACATTTAAAACCCGCAGTAGTGTCAAAAACAGGAAGTCCAGTAATTGTACGAGCATAAATATTTGCGCAATACGAAAGTATGAGGCGGCTTAACGGCCAATTTATAATGCTTATGCCGTGAGAGTATCTAGAGCCAATGGCTACATCACACTCACCAGCTTTAACCGCTCTAATCAATTTCACAACGTCTTCGGGACGGTGTGAAAAGTCTGCATCCATCTCACATACATATTGATACTGGTTTTCAAGAGCAAACTCAAAACCTCTTACGTAAGCTGTTCCGAGCCCCAGCTTGGAAGGGCGTTCTATAAGGTGAATTCGTCCTGGGTACTCATCCTGCTTTATTCTTACGTTTTTAGCAGTACCATCTGGGGATCCGTCATCTATTACAAGTAAATCAACGGGCTCATCTAAATCAAACAGCCTGTCAATCATTCGCACAATGTTAGTAGCTTCATTGAAAGTAGGAATAATAATTAGCGCATTCTCTAACATTTTACTGCCCCTTCCCTTTTATCATAGTTATTAGAGTATTAATCAAAATCTTTGCGTCCATTTTCAATGAAACATTTTCAACGTAATAGAGATCATACTTGGTTTTCTCTTTAACGTCATCAAAAGAAGAATCATATTTCCATTTTACCTGAGCCCAACCTGTAATACCAGGTCGAACTCTAAGCCTTCTTGTGTACAAAGGAATCTGAGCTCTAAACTGATCCACAAAATGAGAACGTTCTGGCCGAGGCCCAACTAAACTCATATCACCTTTTATAACATTTATAAGCTGTGGTATTTCATCAATACGCATTCTTCTTAACCAAATACCTAGTGGCGTAATTCTTGGATCATTTTCTGATGCCCAAGTAGGTCCACTTTCTGCCTCAGCATCTTCAAACATTGTTCTAAACTTCAGAATAGTAAAGATTTTTTCATTTCTACCAACTCTTTTCTGTTTAAAAATAGCTGGCCCTTTACTCGTAAACTTTATAAGAATACCTATTATTATAAGTGCCGGCATAAAAACGATTAGTACAATCGTTGATATTACGATATCCAAAATCCGCTTTATAGCTTTCTCCCAAAGTGGCATAGGCTCTGGTGATATCTCAATAATAGGCATCCCAAAAATCTGATTAGTCTTATTTAAACCGCTTACGAGCTGGTAAAAATCTGGCAAAAGCTTTAAAGAAACATCTGGAAAATCCACTTTGGCGATCACATCTATCAAATCTTTACGACGGTCGGGCTCCATTGCTACGAGAATGTCTTGTATACCACGCTCTGTTATAATCTCTCTTATATCGTTGAGATGGCCGATAACTTCCTCATTCATTATTCCACTCTCAGGGCTTGGCTTCTTCCCGTTTACTTGAATATAGCCCAACACTTCCATTCCGAGAGTTTTATTTCTATTAAGATCATCAAAAGCCGTTTTTGCAGTAACACCAGTGCCAATGATAATTGTGCGGTGTAATCCTTTGCCACGTTGTGCATAAAAGCGCTGTATACTTCTAATGAAGAAACGGTTCAGAGCCACTGTCAGAAAAGTAACGCCCCAATATGCCACTATTAACTCTTTTTGTACCGATAACTGTACTGTGTCGCCAATAGTAACTAAAAAGAAAAGTATTAAAGCGCCATAAATTGTGCATTTAACCACACCAAAAAACTCATCTAATCTCGAAATCAAGTATAATTTCTTATATAACCCCAATAATATAAACACGGTTATCCAATAGATGCTTAGCAAAACACCTGCATGAACGAAGTCTAGCCCCACCTCATTGAGTAGTTTGGAAACGTTTTCGTTGTTATACGAATGGAATATAAACCAACTAGCTAGAATAATTAGGAAGTCGAGCAAACTCGTGAAAATTACTTCCCTATATCTTTTTAAATTGTTCATTCAGAATTTTTTTGATTCATTACGCTTTTAAAAAGGTTGTCTAAAATACACATTTTTAAAAGTGCTACACAATTAATAGAAAAGTAATATTTAGCTCTTGTATACACTAAAAAAAAACTGCTCAACGAGTAAGGCTCGCTTAGGCCAAGTAACTACTGACCATGGCACTATAGAAACACCTATTTTTATGCCTGTAGGCACTTTAGGTACAGTAAAAGCCGTTTCTCAGCAAGACTTAGTTGAGAAAGTAAAGGCCCAAATTATTCTTGGTAATACCTATCACTTATATCTCAGGCCTGGATGTGAGATTATTGAGCGAGCTGGAGGTCTACATAAATTTATTAATTGGGAGCGTCCAATGCTCACCGATTCTGGTGGCTTTCAAATTTTTTCGCTCTCAGAAATTCGAAAACTTGAAGAAGAAGGCGCACACTTCCGAAGTCATATTGATGGATCTAAGCACTTGTTTACACCAGAGAATGTAGTAGATATTCAGAGAGTACTCGGTTCAGATATTATTATGCTGCTAGATGAGTGCCCACCCTACCCTAGCACTTATGAGTATGCAAAAAATTCACTCGGTCTTACTCATCGATGGGCAAAACGTGGGCGTAAGCAGTTTTTAGAAACCGAGCCCAAATATGGGCATAAACAGCATCAGTTTGGAATAGTTCAAGGCGGAACCTACAAAGATCTTCGAATAGAGTCTTCCAAGTTCATGGCTGATATGGATTTTGAGGGAATCGCCATTGGAGGTTTAAGTGTAGGCGAACCCATTCCTTTAATGTATGAGATGACCGATTTAAACACGGATTACCTGCCTACTGATAAAGCACGTTATCTTATGGGAGTAGGAACACCTGGAAACCTTCTAGAATGTGTCGCGCGTGGAATTGATATGTTTGATTGTGTGATGCCTACACGAAATGCTAGAAATGGATCCATTTTTACCAAACACGGAAAAATTAACTTACGAAATGCCAAGTGGAAAGATCATCATGAGGTATTAGATGCATCGTTCCCAAGTGAGCTTTGTAATACCTACAGTATGGCTTATGTTCATCATTTAGTGAAACACAATGAGATATTTGGACATATTCTAACGTCCGTACATAATCTCACTTTTTTCTTATGGTTGATGGAAGAAATTCGAGCACGTATAGCAGATGACACTTTTGGAGAGTGGTATCCTAAAATGGTGAAGCAAGTGGAACAAAAAATTTAACCCTTCTTCGCTTCTTCTATAGAATCAATTTGATCACTTAATGTGAATCTATTTAGCATGCTTTTAGCAAGTATATCTATGTCCATCCAAATGGAGTAATTTTGTAAGTAATACAAATCAAAATTTTCTGAATTTGTATCACCTACAATTTTACTCTGATTAATTTGGACTAAACCAGTAATGCCCAATTTGTAATCTTTTTCTGTGTTTGGCGAGGAGTTCAAAGAAGCCCCAACCAAACTCATTTTACCTATACAAATATAGTAAACCGCTTTAAGTCTATTTCTCCATTTCCTTCCAATTCCACTCTTATAAAAATTCAACCCTTTAAGGTTTATTTTTTCAGCTTTAGAAAAAAACATCAATGTGCAAACTGGAACAATTAGAACTACGAACAGTGGGATAGAAATTATTAAATCTAAACTTCTTTTTAGAAACCTATTTGATGGTTTAGAGTATTCAAATTCTACTTTAACTAACGGAATTGACTCAAGATATTCGACATTTGATTTACCGAGAATAAACTCCATCGACTCAGGTATCAACTTAAAAACAGTTTCTTCTTTTTTAAGTTTGCTTATCTCTGAAAGCATCTGTTTATAGGAAATTGAACCTAGAGAAAAAAATACTTGATCTACCCCAAACGCATTTATAAGCTCACTAAGCTGAGCTAAACTTCCGATTACTTGTGAGTTCTCATCCTTTAAATCTAACTCTGGAGTAACTATACCTGTAACTTCGTAATTCCAATCTGGTCTAGAATTAATTTTACTAACAATATGTTGTACTTTTTCATGAGTACCTACAATAATAATCTTGGAGTTTCTTAACCTCCCTATACTCTGGTTTCCAGAAAACATTTTATTTCCTACCCAAAGGCGGTGAAGAATTGTAAACACCGTTCCTATTACAAAACTTAATCCTAGAATTAACCTAGAGAAAGCCAATTCACGGGCAAAGAAAGTAATTATTACTACACCAATAAAAGTTACAAATACTGATTTTATATGAGCTGATAATGAAGTACTATTCTCTTTAAATAGTCCCAGTATGCCAGCCGCCACTACGTATATAAAAGAAACAATCAGGTTCACATAAAGAAAAGGGGCTTTATCTATTGTAAACATTAGTTCTAAATCGAACCCAAATCGAATTCCAAATCCTACAAATAATGACAGGTTAAGAATCAATAAATCCGTAATTATAACTGCCGACTTTTTAATTTGAGTTACAATAAAAGACGTTATCGTTTTTAACATAATAGCTAAGTAGATAAGCACTTTAAATATATAGCTATATTTCAATCCATACTGCTTTTCAAAAAATTGATATAGAGCCTTATTAAACAGCTTAATGTACTTTAGATTCCCTTTTTGTGTGCTCTCTCCTTTATAATGGATAATAGATGTGGTTGGCACATAGTCGATATAATAACCCAGACTTTGTATTCTATAGCATAGATCAATGTCTTCGCCGTACATAAAAAACCGCTCATCAAATCCTTGTAGCTCTTTAAGCACACTTCCTCTCCAAAACATGAACGAGCCAGAAAGTACTGGAACTTGAGACGGCTCATCTTCATCCATCCAGCTCAGATAGTATTGACCAAATAATTTATTTTTTGGGAATATCGCACTTAAACCAAAGAGCTTGGTAGCTGCTGTCCATATAGATGGAACTGATCTTCGCGATTCTGGAGCAAAAGTCCCGTCAGGATTTAATATTTTACATCCAGCCGCACCGCATTTTTCATTCTCTTCCATATGCTTTAGCATAGTAGATAGAGTATCCTCACTGACCAAAGTGTCTGGGTTTATAATTAAAATATACTTCCCTTTAGCGAGAGCAATAGCTTGGTTGTTTGCAATTCCGAAACCTACATTTTTTTCATTGTAGATATAGGATATTTCAGGGAATCGACTTGGTATAAACTCTTTTGAACCATCTGTAGAAACATTATCAACTACAAAAATTTCAATATTTAGAGTTCCAGATGCTTTTTTTATAGAGTTTAATAGACTAGATAAGTATTCTTTTACATTGTAATTAACTATTACTATAGATATGTCGAAGGAATAATTACTCAATGCTATAGGCCAAATTTATTCAATAAAAACTCTAACTTTCCTTTTATTCCAAGACCGTAACCAAAGCGGCTTGCAGTCCCTCTCCAATAATGATTTATAAAATTTGGCATTGGATAATCTATTAATTCGTACCCTGCTTTTCTAGCTTCAGAAAAGTTCTTTAGTGTTGGCTGCCCATGATGTATAAAAGGTGAGAATTGAAGGTAAACTTCTCGTTTTAAAAAAAGAAATGGTGTTGCTATGATTGGACTTCCGGTATCATCTTTAAAGCCTCTTTTATTTACTTTTAAAAGCTGACCAAAAGCATACATATCATCATTAGCATCTCCTAAAGACTCAAGTTCCTCTAAAAAACCCGGTTTAATTGTCTCAGTATCGCTATCTAAAAAAAAGATATAGTCCTCGGTAGAATGATTTCTTGCTACTAAATCCATGGCTGGACCATGAAAGATGTTTTGCTCTAAAAAAAGAGTTTCTATATTCTGGTATTTGATTTCAAGGTCTACAATAATTTCTCTAGAGTTATCTATAGAGCCGTTATCTACAATTAATAGTTTTTCGTTTGGATACTTTTCCTTAAACGAAGAAACTGCTATTTGAAGTAAATCTGGTGTTTGATAATTTATAATTACAGTTAATACTGCCATTTTAGTTCACTATAATAATTTTTCCAATCCCTTTACCAGTGCTGTTTTTATCGCCTAAAGCAACAACATAATAAACTCCAGTTCCTAGTCGACTCCCATTATAGTCAAATCCAGTCCACAATATTCGTCCACCCTGTGCTTCTAAGGTATTAACCACAGTACCATCAACACCAATTACATTTATTATAGTATTTTCTTCTAATCCGTCAATCTTAATTGAAGAATGTTTTGAATACGAAAAAGGATTGGGGTAAACTTTTAAGTTCTTCATCTCTAAAACTGGCTCTTTAGGAGCATCTAAGTAGCTAACTAGCCCAACATCTGTTGAGATAAAAACTTCACCATTTTTATCATTTATAGCAATAGATATGATGTTATCAGAGAATAAAGGGCTATTAGCACTTGTAAACCTTTTAACTATTTCACTTCCTTCTGAATTTAAAAGCCAAAGCCCTTGTCCTTCACTTCCAATCCATTTTTCATTTGCAGCATTTACAGCCATTGCTGTTACGTTTACATCTCTCAACAAATATCTAGATACTGCAGATGTATCTTCATTAATCAGCCATTGCGCTTTTCTCTCATTGGCTCCGCCTGCAATCATTAAATCAGGAAAAAGAAATCTAGCTATTCCTCTTTCAGTTCCTACCCAAACTTCACCATTTTTATCTTCAACAATAGCTTTAACTTTATTATCTGGTAAATTCCCAGAATCTAATCCACTCGTTAGCTTAATTCCTTTGTCATCAGTTGAAGTTTCTTTTGTACCTGTATCAAGAACTAACAAACCTGTACCACCTGTTGAAGTACTCTGTAGTGGAATCCATTTTTGATCATTTGAATCAATAAATAGATTTTCATAGTTATCCGATGAGCTAACTACATTATTTGGCCCAAATTGTTTCCAATCGTCTTCTCCTGGAGTTTGCATATAGAGTGGGGTTGAACCAAACCTACTAATAAGCCATACATCATCATTACTATCGGTTGCAAGTCCAGTTATAACTGGATAGTTAGGATCATCACTAGCCCATCCCCGTAATGTGGAATTATTTTCGTCAAAAATAAATATTTCTCCATCTTCTTTTTTATGCCTTACAACCCCTCTACCCCAACTCCCAAAGTAATAATACTCATCTGTTATAGTACTCGAAAATACTTGTCTCATGTCTGTACTCTTAAGAACATCAGTCAAAAAGTAGTTATAATTTTCCCACTTATTGTCTGAGTAAATATAATAGCCTCTAGATCTATCAATATGCGTATTTCTAGAAGAGACACGGGTTGAACCTGAGATTAAAACACCGTTCTCGATAGTCATCCCTTGAAAGCTATTTGAAAAAGGGCCTTCTGTTTCTAAAAATGTAACAGAAGTCTTATCAGAATTTATTATTCCAACGCCTGTGTTTTGAGTTCCAAGTATTACCGATTCTGCTGTACTACTATTTAGAAGTGCAGTTCCAGTGTTATCACCTAAATGAAGAGTTTGAAAATTGAAATTTTCTGTACCAAAATAAATATTTGTAGATGCCAGAGCCAGTAATTTACCATCATCATGTGACATGTAGTCAACAATTATATTAGAACCAAATAAAGATGTTGTATTCCAATTTGAACCATCATCAAATAAGTAGTTTTCATCATCGGAAGAAACAAACAGTTTCCCATGCCAAGATCCAATTGCTTTAAATGATCTATTGATAAAGCCATTAACTTGGTTATAGCTCACCCAGTTATCTTGGTGTAAGCTAGCTGATAGCGTGGTAACAGCTATACCCTCATCTGTAGCTACGAATAAACTATCATTAGTTAAAAATAAATCGTTAACTCCTATTCCCCTTTTAAGATCTCCTAGTTTGATAAATGTATCAGTTACAAAAAGATTTGTCATATCATATTGAACTATACCAAATCCAGTTCCGACAATAATACTATTACCATAAGCTACTATATCATTGATACTTTTAGCTGTGAAAGAAACATTTCGCTCTATATCTGTAAGAGTATGAATGCTCTTTGAGGAGACTTCTACTACATCTATTAATCCATTCACATAGCCGACGAATACTCTATCATTGATAGAGTCATATGCCATAGCTAAACCATCCAAGCGCGATAATCCACTGATTGTGGTAATTGTTTCAAGAAGCTGATCTTCGCGAAATACGACAATTCCACCTGTAGTTAATACCCATAAATCACCATTCTTTACTGTTACTCCGTCAACTACTGTTCGGAAAGAAGTATAGGCTTCCCATCCACCAATACTTTGTGAGTACAATGATATGGGTGAAATGAATAGAAACGACAGCAATAAAAGTAATCTACGCATGGATAAAATATATCTAAATCAAAGATTAATGATAAGAAAGCTTACTTAATAAACATAGCATAAAAAAAGCCACTTGGGTATAAACCCAAGCGGCTAATTATAAAAAGAAGAAGGCGGCGACCTACTCTACCACGTAAGCAGTACCATCGGCGCTGCAGGGCTTAACGGCCGTGTTCGGGATGGGAACG
>JBLWWM010000009.1:0-168939 GCA_048267905.1 Balneola sp. | reverse complement strand
CCAAGATTGATCCTGCATCCAGCTAAAAGCATCGTATCCATCAGTAAGTGGTACACCTAAGATGCCCCATTCGCCTTCAGAAAAATAGCGACCTCGTTCGTTCTGAACTACATAAGCGTAGCCACGTTTAACGGCGTCATAAGCGCTCTGAGCAGTTCTAGTGCGTTGCTCGCCATCGCCCCAAGAGTTAAAATTGTATGGAGTTCGAGAGAAAATAACTGGAACTTTTTTGTCCCCTTTAGGACGATAAATATCGGTAGCAAGTCGAACTCCGTCGCGCATAGGCATCATCACTTTTTGGTCGATGATGGCAACTTCTTCGAGCTTTTCGAAGATATTTGATTGCGCCTGAACAGCGAGAGTTCCAACAAAACTAAAGACGAAAAGAAAAGCAGAAACGATACGTATTGAATACTTTGTCATGAGTTAGTTTATTGATTTTAAATTATGCTGTATTAATTAGCTCGATTGTAACTAGAATCTGCGGATTAACCCAAAGAGGGAGAGTTACAATTTGTAAA
Source organism: Balneola sp. (assembly GCA_048267905.1). Taxonomy (GTDB): domain Bacteria; phylum Bacteroidota; class Rhodothermia; order Balneolales; family Balneolaceae; genus Balneola. The sequence goes on along the minus strand of JBLWWM010000009.1, from coordinate 168,418 downwards.
TAGCCGTATTTAATAAGTGAAATGTACAAAAAAAGGCTAGTTACCGATGTGTGATAACTAGCCTTTCGAATTACTTTTGCCTTTTTATCTCATGAAGAGAGAAATTACTTCTTCATAATCGGCAATTTAATCTGAGACGGATATTTTGAAGAGTGGTGAATGCTGTTATTGGCAACAACGCCTTCCTTTTCGTCATAATTTTTTCCACCGGTATTCAAGTTTCTAGCAAAACGTGGGAAGTTACTGCTCGATACTTCAATGCGGATACGATGGCCTTTTTCGAAGTAGTTACTAGTAGACATTGGCGTTAAATCAACTTTATACACATTGCCTTTTTCCATGAATACTTCTTTTTCGTATCCCTCACGGTAACGAACTCTTTGGATAGTTTCGTCCAAGTTATAAGCTCGGCCATTTGGGTAAACGTCCATTATTTTGATGGTAACGTCGGTATCTTTCACATCAGATGATAAATACAGTGTTGATTCGATAAAGCCAGAAACTTCGATTCCTTCTTCTAGAGGATCGGAAGTGTATACGAGAATATCGTGGCGCGTTTCCATTCCTTGTTGGTCGAATGAGCCACCTTGAACCGCGTTACCTGTACAGCAAACATTTCCACCATAAGAGGGAACAGGATTCATTGGGTCGTAAGTAAAACTGTCAGGATTATCTTTACTTGGCTTTTTAGTAACAAGTTTACCATCACCATATAAGCTATTCGCTTCTCCGTTACTGCTTAGGTAGAAAGGAGTCATTTCAACGGCAGCAGGAGGCCATTGATCTGCTTTCTGCCATTCGTTGCTTCCCATTGTGTAGTACTGAACACGAGGAGTTTTCTCTTTGAAGCCAGTTTCCTCGCCTTTTAACCACATATCAAACCAGCCATAAATTTGCTCTTCGTAATTAGAGCGAGCATCACCTACACTTCGTTCACCAACAATAGTGTTTTCGGTAGCACGAGTATATCCACAATGAAGTGTTGGAGCGATAACTAAATATTGGTTATCACGAACTTCTTTACTGGAAGCATTATTACGTACATGATTAAACAACGCAATGTTTGGGCTAGATGAAACGTCATACCAAGAAACGAACCAAAAACTAGGAACACCGAAGTCCATATCGTCGTGATATAAACCGCCACTGTACCAAGCTGCGTCATTTGGAGTACGACGAACCATTCCATCAAAAACTTCATGCTTTCCATTAATGTTCTTTAGGATGTCTTGGATAGGAAGATGCGATAAAGCTTCTTTCATATCTATACGAGGATTTTCTGGCCCGAGATCGTAGTAACGAGAAATACGGATCAAATCTTCCTGCGTAGCACCGGCTGGAATTCTAGGTTTGAATTTGTCTTGTTCAACACCGTATAACCAAGAAAAGAACAATAACTGCTCAGCACCACCGCGGTACCAGTTGCCTTGCTCAAAAAACTTGCCAACTCTACCTACGCCAGCGCCAAAGCCTTGAGGAACCATGGCAGCGTGAGCAGGATGATCCATACCAGCTACAGCCATTTGCCATTCCGCAGTTGAAGAACAACCAATGGTCCCAACTTTACCGTTTGACCAAGACTGGTCTTCCATCCAGCTAAAAGCATCATAGCCATCGGTTAGTGGAGCACCAAGAATTTCCCATTCGCCTTCAGAAAAGTAGCGACCTCGTTCGTTCTGAACTATATAAGCGTAGCCACGTTTAACGGCGTCATAAGCGCTTTGGGCAGTTCGGGTGCGTTGTTCGCCATCGCCCCAAGAATTAAAATTGTACGGAGTCCGAGAGAAGATAATCGGAACTTTTTTGTCCCCTTTAGGACGATAAATGTCGGTAGCTAGTCGAGTTCCGTCGCGCATAGGCATCATCACTTTTTGATCAATGATGGCAATTTCTTCGAGTTTTTCGAAGATATCAGATTGAGCCTGAACAGCGAGAGTTCCAACAAAACTAAAGACTAATAGAAAAGCAGAAACAATGCGTATAGAATACTTTTTCATGAGTTAGTTTATTATTTATAGTTGAGCTGTGTTAGTTAGCTCGATTGTAACTAGAATCTGCGGATTAACCCAAAGTGAGACGGTTACAATATGTAAATAGAACAAATTTTAACTTCTATTTAATAATAATTAGCAGCTACAACCTGTGCCAGATTCCATTGGAGGACATTTATCTTCAGCATAGGAGCAGAAAACACAACAATCACCACTTTTCGGCTTGGCAATAGAATTACAGCTAGGACATTCCCAAAAGAATTGACAGCTATTGGTTGGCATAGTAGCCGAATGAGTTGTTGAACAGTTTGGGCAAGTGATGATAGTTTGAGTTTTCACACGACTCTTTATTTTTCATTAGAGGATTTCTCACCAATAAATCCTAAATGGGTATGCTTAAAACTATCGGAGTATTTAAGCCCATAACCGAAGAGGCGATCGAATGCAGCATGGCCAGTAAATACAATTCCTAGCCCTAAGAGCCATTCTATTTCAGAATAAAAGCCCAAAATGGAAATGAAAATCCAAATTCCTTGATGATGAAGTAGATTATAGAGTACGGCACCAATTTTTGAATTTATAGTATATGCGAGAAAGGAAATATCGGGTACAAAAAATAATGCTGCGTAAAAATACCAAGGAAAATTGGAAAGCTCAGAAAATAGAATAATAGATAATAGAAAAAGAACTGTTTGCTCAAGTTTAAGTATAAGCTTCATACTATTTACCAGTAAATTTAGGTTTTCTCTTTTCTAGAAATGCTTGAACTCCTTCGTTATAATCTTTTGAGGCACCTGCTTTTGCTTGGAGCTCAGCTTCAAGTTCCATTTGTTCTTCAAGGGAATTACTAAAACCAGCATTAAAACCTCGTTTCGTAAGTCCTAGGCCGTATGTTGGCATGTTCGCCAAATGTTCACACAGCGTGATTGCTTCATCCATTAATTCTTCAGCGGGAACTGATTTATAGATCATTCCCATTGCAACGGCTTCGGGTGCTTTAACTGGACGCCCAGTAAATGTAAGTTCTGTTGCTCTCGCTAAACCAATTAAACGAGGTAAAATGTAAGTTCCAGCGCTATCAGGAATTAAACCAATATTTGAAAACGATTGTATGAATTTGGCGTCTTCGTTAGCAATAACCATATCGCAGGCAAGGGCAATATTGGCACCAGCACCAGCGGCTGTTCCATTTACAGCACAGATTACTGGCTTCTCTAAATTACGAATAGCTTTTATAATTGGATTGTAGGTATGATGAACCACTTCGCTTAACTCGCGAGTTGGGTCTTTTCCTATTTCAACAACTTCTTCCAAATCCTGACCTGCACAAAAAGCACGCCCCATTCCTGTAAGTAAAACGCAACGAATTTCAGTATTTGAAGCCGCTTCGATAAATACGTCTTGAACTTCCTCAGCCATTCCATAATTAAAACTGTTTAGTTTGTCAGGGCGATTAAGGACGATTTTAAGAACGCCAGATTCTAAAGAGGAAATAATATACTGTTGGCTCATTTTATAGGCTTTGTAGGATTCAAAAGTAAATAATTGGTTTCAATAAGGTCCGAATAAGAGCTAAATGAGGCTGGCTCAAATCCACGAACATCAAAAGGAGCGGTAACATTGAATTGATCAACGGCATTACGAAATTTTAAGCCTTGGAGAATATAACCTGTTCCTAAAAGGAAGTTGTTTTTTTTGTTCTCGGGTTTTGTAGCAACTTGAAGAGAAAGAGAAGATCTCGAGTTTGTTTGAGAACTTGGTAAGAACCTAAGCTCAGAATCTTCGGTGTTGAGGTTTTGCTGTTGATCTAAAGCTTGAGCAAAGCTGGAAACAGAAAGTAACAGTACAAAACAAACAGTGGAAGTAAGATGAAATTTCATTTTGGAGTACTTGATGGATGATTTCAATAGAATAATATAGTTGAAATTAAAGAAAATATTTTTAGATTATATATTAATGTATATTACTGAAATTAAATAACTTGAATGAAGCGGGTTGAAATGAGATTAGAGTTGCTAAAAAACATTCCCCTACAAGTTTTAATCCTAATTGTTTTTGCTCTATTCGTTAAAAGTGATTGGGTTTCAAAAGGAGAAATTAAAGAAACAGTTTTTGATCCGGAGCAAACGTTAATCCTAGACAAAGATAGAATCTTAATAAACGACCATGCGTTAAAAGAATTTCCAATACGTAATATCAGCTTTAGTTCGGATTCGTTGATATCCGAATTGAGACATGGTAGAGGCCCCGGAGAGGTAAGTAGTATTTTCTATAAAGCGTTTACTAAGTTTACAAATGGCGACATTTTATTATGGGATGCTGGGTTAAATAGAGTAACTGTTTTCAATACTAATTTAGAGTACAAATACGGCGTTACTGGTAAGGCTTTACAAAAAAAGGTATATCAGGCTGCGCTAATCAATGATAGTACACTAGTAACAATAGAGTATGCAGATTTTTTCTTAAAGGCTTGGAGGCTTAATGGTGGTAGAATAGAAGAATCAGATTTGCTCTGGAAGTACTCTTTGAAAGAATTTTCTAAGCTCGAATCGCTTAGCAATCCCATAATGCTTCAAACCTTATATTTCACTAATTATGATAACGAATTATATATAGCCTTTGAATTTTCATCTTTGCTTATGGGAATTAACGAAGAGGGTATTAAATTCATAACAGATGGACCAGATGGTATTCCTATCCCTAATCCAAGAATAGATGGACAGTTTAGCCTGCCTATTATGGGTGAACATCCTGAGGGAGCTCGCGATATTACAGCGGATGATAAATATGTGTATGTAGTTTTTAGTGGGGGAAATGTTTCAAAATTTGAACAGATGAGGTATTCATTCAAATTTGAAGTTTTAATTGACAAAGTAAAACACTCCAAAAGGTTATGGATCTTTGATAGAAATAATGGCTCATATATTAGGGAAGAAAAACTGCCATTAGCAGCCAGATCATTTCAGGTATACCAAGATAAGGCTTACATACTTAACACCATTGAAAATCATCCAAAGATAATAAAGTATCAACTACCCAAAGATTGGTAAATAATCAGCTTAAATACACTTAAAGTGCTCGAAAGGTTGGTGGCAGGAATTGCAAAAGTATTGCGATTTACAAGCGGTTGATCCAAATTGACTTTGAAGTTCTGTTTCAAAAGAATCACAAAAAGGACATGGGACAATTTTAGTGGCTGAGAGGCTGTTCAAGAAATCATCATCACTTGCCGATTTTTCTGGTGGTGCAATTCCATAATCTTTCAATTTGGCTTTTGCCTCTTCCGTCATCCAGTCTGTGGTCCATGCTTCAGAATAATCTAGTTGCACATCAAATGCTTCTACTCGTTTTTCTTCCAGCTTTTCCCGAACCATATTTTCAATGGCACTCATCGCAGGGCAACCAGAATATGTTGGGGTAATTTTAACTAGAACCTTTCCATCGCTATCTATATCCACACTTCGAGCAATTCCCATCTCAATAATATTAAGCACAGGAATTTCGGGATCAGTCACCTCTCGGATGTAATCCCAAATCTGCTCTTTGGTATGGGGTGTTTTAACTGGCATTTAGTGTCAATCAGATACTAATGGACTGGTTTAAATTTTTGAACGAGATACTAAAACTAATATCTCAATACTAACTACTCTATACTCAGTACTAAATACTATTTCACTTCCAAACGGCTTCTGGATGAGAACGTCTCAAAAACTGCATAGTTGAAAGCATATGTCCAAGGTGTTCGGTATGCATTCCATTTCGACTTCCTTTCATCATAAATTGCTCCCAATCCGGAACTGTAATTGTTGCTTCTGTGAGTGTGTTTTCCACAAGAGCTTTCCAGTTTGAGTAGAAAGAAGCCAAGTTTACTCCATTGCCATCATTCTCGACGATTTCGTCCACTTCATCCATAAAAAATAGTTCGCCCACGTACATCCAGATTTCGTCAAATGCTTCTTGTATACGTTTGTGACTTTCGTCTGTTCCATCACCTAAACGTAGAACCCAATCTCGGGAATGACGAAGGTGGTATTTCACTTCTTTAAAGTGTTTCTCTACCATTCCTTTAAACTGTGGATTCGAAGCATTCTGTAGTTCTTCATAGAGGAAATAACCAAAAGCACTAAATAGGAAGAGCCGAGCAATCGTAAAAGCGTAGTCATTATTAGGGAGTTCGCAAAGCTGCAAATTGGTGAAGTCAGCATCATCACGAAAATAAGCAAAATGGTCTTCGTCGTGGCCCTCGCCTTCAACAATTCCAGCCAATTCGTATAATGCGGATGCATGGCCGATGAGGTCGAGTGCAATATTGGCAAGAGCCAAATCTTCTTCAAGTTCAGGACCATGTCCACACCACTCAGAAATACGCTGACCAAGAATTAAGCGGTCGTCAGCTAAACGGAGCAAATAAGTTATAAAAGCGTCTTGGTTGGATATTTTTTCGGTTGTTGTCATAAATAGTAATTCAAAACATAAAAGTTAGTAGCGATCAGTAATTACGAGGTCACTAATAACAAAACTTAAGATCTTTTTTTAACGGCTCTAGGAACACTATAAAATTGAGGATGTCGATAAGGTTTATCACTCGCAGGATCGAAAAATGGCCCCATGTCTTCAGGAGTAGAAGCAGTGATTTGGTCAGAAGGAACTACCCAAATACTAACACCTTCATTTCGCCTAGAATATACATCACGAGCATTTTGAAGTGCATTTTCCGCATCTACAGCATGTAAACTCCCTGCATGCTCATGAGGTTTTCCTGATTTCGGTTGCGTGAAAACCTCCCAAAGAGGCCATTCCGCGTTGTTATTTGAATGATTATCTGCCATTGTTCAATTTTGTTTTAAACTTGTCGGAATACAGAATACGAGATTCTGAATTTTGTAACTGCTTTCTAATTACGATGCCTTTTCTTCTTTGAGTCTCTTTTTACGAGCGTAAGCTAGTGCAGCTTCTCGAACCCAGGCACCGTTTTCGTAGGCATTACGGCGTGCTTTAATACGTTCACGATTCATTACGCCATTTCCTTTCACAACATCCCAAAATTCATCCCAAGGGATTTCTCCAAAATTCCAATGGCCTGTTTCTTCATTAAATTTTAAATCGGGATCGGGGAAAGTTACTCCAATAGCATCGGCTTCCATCACAACTCGATCCACAAAATGCTGACGAAGTTCATCATTGGTTTTTAGCTTTACTTGCCATTTTATAAGTTCTGCACTGTTCGGAGATTCTGAATCATTTGGTCCAAACATCATTAATGTAGCCCACCAAAGTCTATCGACAGACTCTTGTACCATTTTTCTTTGCGCTGGTGTTCCCTCCATCATACGAGCTACCATTTCGTAACCCTGTTTTTTGTGGAAGCTTTCTTCACGACAAATTCTAAGGTTGGCGCGAGAATAAGGGCCATAAGAAGAGTGAGCCAGCATAGTTTGGTTTACAATGGCAGCTCCATCAACAAGCCATCCAATTACACACACATCAGCATAACTAAGCGTTGGATAGTTGAAAATACTCGAATATTTTGCTTTGCCATATAGATATTGACGAACCATTTCATCACGGCTAATTCCGAGTGTTTCCGTTCCGCTGTATAAATACAATCCATGGCCAGCTTCGTCTTGAACTTTGGCTAGTAATACTAATTTCCGCTTTAAAGAAGGCGCACGCTGAATCCAATTTCCTTCAGGAAGCATTCCTACAATTTCAGAATGGGCATGCTGACTTGAAATACGAATAAGTTGCTGCCGATAGCGTTCAGGCATCCAATCTTTGGGTTCAATTTTTTCGCCTGCGTCAATACGGGCTTGAAAGTCGTCTAATTGTTTTTGTGTGTCCATATCTAAATATACAATTTTTTTGGAAGCGCTTTTTAATATCCAACGAGAATTTATAAAGGGAAGTTCACTTTATAAAATTATCAGATTTATTGAATGTTTTAGTATTACATAATTTTATCTAAGAAGATAATAGGATTACTGCATGGAAGCGCTTTTTTTTATACTTTGAGCAATAAATTAGAAATTAGATAAAGAGAAAATCATGGCTGAGTTGCAAGATGTTTTAAAACGCCCCATAGAAGAGAAGTTTGATGACCATCTTGGCTTACAAGATGTAGACTACATCGAGCATTATGTGAGTAACGCCAAGCAAGCCGCTTATTACTATATAACAATGTTTGGATTCGAATTAAAGGCATATTCAGGGCTAGAAACGGGAGTTAGAGATCGATCTTCATTCTATTTGGAACAAGGAAATATCCGATTTGTACTTACCGCTCCATTAAATAGCTCTTCACCTATTTCGGAATTTATTTATAAGCACGGTGATGGAATTAAGGATGTTGCGATGCATGTTGAAGATGTAGATCGCGCTTTTAGTGAAAGTGTTAAACGTGGAGCTGTTGCGGTGGAAGCTCCTCATAGTATTTCTGACGAAACAGGAACCATTCGCAAAGCAGCTATTAAAACCTACGGTGACGTGATTCATACCTTCATAAACCGTTCAGAGTATAATGGAATTTTTCTTCCAGGATATGCGGCAAAAGAAAGCGCATTGAAATCTAGTTCAGTAGGTATTCAATTTGTGGATCATTGTGTGGGAAATGTTGAGCTCGGAAAGATGAATGATTGGGTTGCCTTTTATCGTGATGTGCTTGGATTTACCCAATACATTAGTTTTGATGACAAAGATATTTCTACGGAATATTCTGCGCTTATGAGTAAAGTGATGGCAGGTGGACGTGGAATGATAAAATTCCCAATTAATGAGCCTGCCGATGGAGTTAAGAAATCGCAAATTGAAGAATATCTCGACTTTTTTGAAGGCCCAGGAGTTCAGCATTTAGCTTTACTTACAGGTGATATTATCGATACTGTGACGAAGTTAAGAGAACGAGGACTTGAATTTTTGACTATCCCAACAAGTTATTACGACGAGCTTGAAGAACGAGTGGGCAAAATTGATGAACCCATTGATAAGTTAGCTGAACTTGGTATCCTTGTTGATTGTGATGATGAAGGTTATCTCTTGCAAATATTTAGCAAACCAGTTGTAGACCGACCAACACTTTTCTATGAAATCATTCAAAGAAAAGGTGCTCGTGGTTTTGGAAAAGGAAATTTTAAAGCTTTGTTCGAAGCTATTGAGCGAGAGCAGGACTTGAGAGGAAACCTCTAAGAAGTTAAAATTCAACTTTTCATTCTTAATTCATTGTTATGTATTACCATTCTTTAGGAACCATTCCTCACAAAAGGCACACCGTTTTCCGACGCCCAGATGGCGAGCTTTTTACCGAAGAGCTTTTCGGGGCGGAAGGATTTCATGGTAACAGTTCGCTCCTTTATCATTATCACATGCCCACTAGAGTTATTAGAATTGAGGCTGGTGAGGATATTGAGCTAAAAGCGACAGATACGCATCAGTTGAGGCATAGACACCTTAAAACGAAGGATGTTCCTGCTGGTGGAGATCCCATTACAGCCAGGAAAATACTCATGTTCAATAACGATGTTCAAATTGGTGTGGCGCGCCCAACCGATTCTATGAACTATTTCTATAGAAATGGAGAACACGACGAACTACTGTTCATTCATGAAGGAAAAGGCCACGTTCAAACTAACTTTGGTAGACTCGATTTTGAATATGGTGATTACATTTATATTCCTCGCGGTACCACTTACCAAATGAATTTTGAAACCAGCGAAAATCGATTTCTTTGTGTTGATTCAACAGGGCCCGTTGGTTTTCCCAAACGATATCTTTCTGATATGGGACAACTGATGGAAAATTCTCCGTTTTGTGAACGAGATTTTCGCCTTCCATCCGAACAATTGTACTTCGAAGAGAAAGGTGAGTTTGAAGTTCGAATCAAAAAAGGAGGAAGGATGCATCACTATTGGTTCGATCATCATCCGCTGGATGTAGTTGGTTGGGATGGTTATTTGTATCCATGGATTTTCAACATCAAAGATTTTGAGCCGATTACGGGAAGAGTACATCAGCCGCCACCGGTACACCAAACTTTTGCAGCTCATAACTATGTAGTTTGTAGTTTTTGTCCGCGTAAATTCGATTATCATCCGGATGCCATTCCTGCTCCTTATAATCACTCAAATGTAGATTCAGACGAAATGCTGTACTACGTGGAAGGCGATTTTATGAGCAGAAAAGGAATGGATTTGGCAAGTATAACGCTGCATCCAGGAGGCATTCCTCATGGGCCACATCCAGGAAAAGCAGAGGCAAGCATCGGTGCTGAAGCAACGGATGAATACGCCGTGATGATAGACACGTTTAAGCCACTTTTTGTAACTGAAGAAGCAATGCGCCTAGATGATCCGAGTTATCCATACTCTTGGTTGGAAGGGAAGTAAACATTTAATGACCGAGGCTCTAGATCAGAAACGGAAGAGATTTGAATTATGAATTTTAGTTTATAAATGTTGCTTTCTCCAAAACTATTTGACTAAAAACTCCGTCCTCAAACTTCAAACAACATAGCTAGTTCAAACAAGCAAGGAATACTGAGCCTGGTAAAAATTACTACAAAAAAAGTCTCATCCTTTTGAGGATGAGACTTTAATTAAAAACTCAGAAATCTCATTTCCGAAGAAAAAAATCCACCGCCTTAGCGAATGATAGTTTCCGTACGCTTTGGTCCAGTTGAAATAATAGTAAACTTCACTTTCAAGTAGTTTTCGATGTACAAAATGTAAGATTTTGCGCCATCAGGCAAGTCGTCCCAACTTGTCATACCTGAAATATCAACATCCCAACCAGGGAGTGATGTGTATACAGGCTCAACTTTCTCAATTTCATCTAAACTCAAAGGAAATGTGGTAGTTTCAACGCCGTTTATTTTATAGCTAGTACAAACTTCAATTTCTTTAAAGCCGTCCATCACATCCATTTTTGTGAGTGTGAGTTCGTTAATTCCATTTATTCGGCAAGCATATTTTAAGGCAACTAAATCTATCCAGCCACAGCGACGAGGGCGCCCTGTTGTTGCACCAAACTCGGAACCCTTTTGGCGGAGTTCTTCTCCCTTTTCACCGAGTAATTCAGTAGGAAAAGGACCGTTTCCAACACGCGTACAATATGCTTTTGTGATACCCATAACATGAGTAATAGCTGTTGGTGGAATTCCAGAACCTGTACATGCACCACCAGAAGTTGGCGAAGATGAGGTTACATATGGATAAGTTCCGTGATCAACATCCAGTAAGCAACCTTGTGCTCCTTCAAGAAGAATTGACTTTTCATCATCTAGAGCTTCGTGCAATACATTAGTTGTATTTATGATGTATGGAGAAAGAGTTGCAATGGCGGCGTCAAGTTCTGCCATTAATTTGTCTGCGGACAATTTTTCTTCGTGGTAAAGATTATCGAGCGCGAAGTTGATATCGGCAATATTTTGAGAAATCTTTTTAAGAAGGACTTCTTTATCGAGTAAATCTACCATTCTAATGCCAACTCGAGAAACTTTGCTTACATAAGCAGGGCCGATTCCTCGGCCAGTAGTACCAATGGCATCGCCACCACGTTTTTTCTCTTTTAGCTGGTCAAGCAATTTGTGGTAGGGCAAAATAACATGTGCCGTTTGGCTGATAAAAAATCGCCCTTCCAAATTGAAACCGAGGTCGGTTACACCCTGAAGTTCTTTAACAAGAGCAATAGGGTCAATAACAACACCATTTCCTATAATGCAGTGAGCATCACCGTTAAAAATACCAGATGGAATAAGGTGAAGTACCACCTTTTTATCATCAAATTTTAAGGTATGGCCTGCATTTGCTCCACCTTGATAACGAACTACGAAATCAGTTTTATCGCTAAGTAAATCAACGATTTTTCCTTTTCCTTCATCGCCCCACTGGGCTCCAATAATAACACGAACTGGCATAATAAAATAAGTTTGCAATAAAAAAGGGGTGTAGCAATCTACACCCCTTAAGAGTTTTGTTTAGAAACGAATCATTTAAGCTTCGTTAAATGATTCAGCAGCTTCTTCAACCGATTTAAAGTGCTTGAACACTGTGATAAGCTTAGTAACAATAAGTAAGCTTTCGATTTTATCGGTTGCATTTGCAATGCGAAGGTCGCCACCAGCTTTACGCATGGTAGTTAGTGCGCCAATCAGCATTCCAAGTCCAGAAGAATTCATAAACTTCACCTTACCAAGATCTACAACAATGTTGTTTTTCCCAGCGTCGATTAGCTCATGAAGTTTTTCGTTGAGGCTAACCGCATCCGGGCCACCCATTACGTTACCTTTAAATTCGATAACTACACTATTGTAACGTTCAGACGTATTAAAGCTCATATCTTCCTTGTTAATTTATACTTTAGGATTTCTTTGTTTTGGCTTCAAGTTCTACCACTAATGCACTGGCAACAAATAAAGAACTATATGTACCAAGAACAATACCGATTATAAGGGCAAAAGAAAATCCTTTTAACACCTCACCCCCGAAAATAAACAGCACAAGAACCACAAACAAGGTAGTTAATGAAGTGATTACAGTTCGGCTTAATGTGTCGTTTAGACTTTTATTAACCATCGGAATATAATCCATTCCTTTGTGAACATTACTATTTTCTCTAATCCTATCGTAAACAACCACGGTATCGTTGAGCGAGTAACCCACAATAGTTAAGAAAGCAGCGATTATATTTTGGTCTATTAAAAGACTGAAACTTACAAAGCTGCTGAGAATGGTAAAGGCTCCTAATGTGATGATTACATCATGCATCAGAGCGAGTACAGCTCCAGCGGAGAATGTCCAATTACGGAATCGAATAAAAATGTAGAAGAAGATAATGGCAATGGCATAGATTACCGATTCCAAAGCGCTCGCTTTGAGATCTTCTGCAAACTTAGGCCCTACTTTATCAGACTTCTCGACAGTTACTTTGTAGCCTGGATAAGTCGTTTGTGAAGTTGTAACAATTATGTTCTCAATGACATCCATATCTGACAAGTTCTCAGTACGGATAAGTACTTCGCTATCAGAACCAAAAAGCTTTACTTCTGGAGCAGAACCTAGGGGCTCTGAAAGCACATCTCGTATCTTTGTGGCGTCAATTGGTTGGTCGAATTTAAGGATAATTTCTTTACCGCCCTTAAAATCGATTCCATATTGTAGCCCTTTTGTTACTATAGCTCCTATAGATATCAAAACTAAAATAGTTGATACTATGTAGGCAACCTTTCTGTTACCTACGAAATTAATGTTTGGTGATTCAAACCATCTCATAATGTATTCCTTTAAATCGTTTTAATGTCTTGTTATTAACCGAAGCTAACAGCATCGGCTTTGTTGCGAGTTAAGTAATCGATTACTACACGTGTAATAATGATTGCGCTAAATAGTGAGCAGCAAATTCCAGCTAAAAGAGTTACAGCAAAGCCTTTAATTGGGCCCACTCCAAAACTCAGTAGAATAATTGCCACAAAACCTGTGGTTACGTTGGCATCAATAATTGCGCTCATTGCATTTGAGTAACCCGCCGAGATGGCAGCTTTCATAGTTTTACCACTACGTTGCTCTTCTCTAATACGATCGAAGATTAGTACGTTGGCATCTACAGCCATACCAATTGTTAATACGATACCAGCAATACCAGGAAGTGTTAACGTAGCTCTAAAGCCAGCAAGAATTCCAAGTATAAAAACAATATTAAGAAGTAATGCGATATCGGCTACTGCACCACCTGTGCGGTAATAAACAATCATAAATATGGCTACTATACCTAAGCCGATAAATACAGAGTTTAAACCAGCGTTAATAGACGCTTCACCTAGCGTTGCCCCTACTGTACGTTCTTCTAGAATTTCAAGAGGAGCAGGTAGAGCACCTGAAAGAAGAATGTTTACAAGATCATCAGCTTCTTGAACATTTTCCATTCCTTCAATAGTAGAACGGCCACCGGTAATTTTTGTATTCACGTTTGGATAAGTGTAAACGTACCCATCAAGAACAACAGCAACAGGCTTACCAATATTTGCACCAGTGATGATTCCCCAACGACGTGCACCAGCAGCATTCATTGACATAGATACTTCAGGTACGTTAGTTGCAGGGTCGAACTGTACGCTCGCTTCTTCAATAACATCTCCTGTTAGTTCTACTTGAGTTCTAACTCCATAAAGAGGGTAGCCAATGCTTGCACCAGAATTGTTTTTTGTAGGTTTTGCACCCCACATAACCGTAGTGTTTCTTGGTAACATTCTCTGAACAGCAGGATCTTTAATCAAAGCCATCACACGAGATGTATCTGCGTCTTGGGCGTAACCAAGAACGTAAGAGTTGTCACCTGGAGTTAAAGCATCCATCAATGGATTCGAGAAAGTTTGATCTAAGCTGTCAGCATCAGCTTCAGGTACTTGAGAGTAGTAGTCGTATACTTTTTGGATAAATGATAGGAAGTCTTTTCCATCGGCAGCTAATCTAAATTCAAGACGAGCAGTTCCTTTAAGTAGATTACGAACACGTTCTTTGTCATCTACACCAGGAAGCTCAACCACAATACGGTCGTTTCCTTGTTTAATGATGGAAGGCTCAGTTACACCAAATCGATCCACACGAGTTCTAATAATTTCAATAGCTCTATTTAACGCTTCTGTACGCTGAGCTTTGAGAAATGTGATTATTTCATCATTGGTAGAACGGCGAGTGATACTTGCTGCGTCATTTCGGAAATAGCGGCTTAAACGAGCGTTAGCATCACGTTTTTCATAAGCAACTAGCATTTCGTCTATAAAGTCAGTGTCGTTTGCTAATGCATTTACACGAGCTTCTGCAACAACATTGTTAAGTACACTGTCGCGATCAGCGCCAGATAATTCAAGAACAAGTTGAGGGGTACCAACTTCAAGCGTTACGTGCATACCACCTTGGAGATCAAGACCAAGATTAAGTGTACGTTCTTTAATGCTTTTTAAGCGTTCGGCTTCTTCAAGCTCATATTGAGCACGCTCTTCTGTAGTGAGCTCGCTTATTTGTTTCTGTTCCAATCCCCAGATTACGGTTGGATACAGGTAGTAGAGAGTCATGGCCACAAAAGCTACTATAAGGCCAATTTTGAATCCGTTTCCTTGCATGGTGTATTAGATTATATGTTAAATATTAGTTTTAAAAGTAAATTCGAAAGAGAATAAGAATATCAGGCAACAGCTAGATTCTCTATGAAACTAGAAATTAAGTAGAGCAAGCTATATATAGTAACTGCTCTCATAAATATACCTGAAGTTACTTATTGGGTGCTATGGGGCGCCTATGGCAATCCCAAAGGCTAGAGGCTCAGTAGTAGAACGAACTGATAAAGCCTTTTGAAAGCGAATGGAATTTGAAAGGTAAACTTTGTGTGAGTTTACATCAGGAAAAGTTGTTTTAAAAAGTGTTTTACCTTCATTCTGCTGAATAGCATTTGATTTTAGAGAGGTAATAACTACACCTTTCGCCATACCTTGTTGTGAATCCATATAGGAATTCCATTCAGTAAGCAAAAGCTTGAATATTTCGTTCTGATCAGACTTCTGAAAATCAAGTTCAAAGTCTTCGGCATTAGTAGTTACAAGCTCAGAGGCTTTTCTAATAATTGCTTCAAACTCATCCGATGAATTCCCCAACTCTTTAAGCTTTTCACGAACGTTTGCATCGTCATTATTTATTAAATGAGTGCCTAACCAAGACGTAAATGCAGAGTGCTTGGCCGACTCGTTAGTCGGTTGTACAAAATGTAGCGCAAAGCTTATTAATAGCGTAAGCGTTACATAGATTTTCGGGATATGTGAACGAAATAAATTCATTTAGAAGCACAAGATACAGAAACGGAGAGATTAATTGCGAATTGGAAGTATAAATTATCTAAAATTGATGATTTCGATTAAAAGAGAAGAAGAAAGGGCGCTTCTCAAAATTAATATCTAGCTAGTATTTTGCATCATTTCTCTGAGCCTATTTAGCAGTATTTCATAAATACCCTAATTCGGGTATTTAAAGCTGATCTCTTCTGAGCAATATTAAACCGTCATTAATAACTAGCTATCAGTGTGTGGAATAATACAGTTGGTAGTTCAACTCAGGAGTACAAAAAATGAAAATTAATAAAATCGGCTGGGGAATGCTATTTGCAATTCTTATAGCCATAACAACAAATTCAGTATTTGCGCAGAGTGCAGGAGATCTGTACGACAGCGGAAAGTATAAACAAGCTGCGGTTAAGTATGAGCAAGCAGCTGTAAAAGAGCCAGAGCTCTACCTTTGGGCAGGCAAAAGCTATACAGCTCTTAAAGAATGGGATAAAGCAATATCTATGTATGAGGCATACCGCGATAAATACTCAAAGTCGAACAAAGCGGATGTAAATATCATCATTAATCTTTTAAAAGCTCCAGAAGAAGAAGTTTATATCGAGAATTTAGGGGCTAATATAAATTCTAGTCTTGGTGAGATACTTCCACGAATTTCTTCCGATGGCAATAAAATGTATTTCTATACCAAAGATCGTGATAATGGATTTGGTGGTGGTGATGTTTGGTACACTAATAAGCAGAGCGATGGTAACTGGGGAAAGCCATTAAACATGGGCTCAACTATTAATACCGATAGCCATGAAGGGATTTTATCTATGTCTGCTGATGGAAATACAGCAATTGTTTTTGGAAACTATGAAGGTCGTTTCGGAGGCGGTGATTTTTTCTATAGCGCGAAAGTTGGAGACAGATGGACTACTCCTTGTAATATGGGTGGAGATGTGAATTCGGATGAATGGGAGTCGATGGCTAATCTTTCACCAGATGGAAAGACATTAATTTTTGTGGCATACAAAGATCGTAAGAGCGAAGAGGATGCAGATTACGAAACTGATATTTATATCACACATTTACAGAATGGAGCTTGGACAACCCCAAAGCCAATTTCTAACATAATTAACACTCCAAAAAGTGAAGTGTGGCCATTTCTAAACGCTGATGGCAGAACTTTATATTTCTCTTCAGATGGACACGCAGGCTTTGGAGGGCAAGATGTGTTTGTTACACGAAGAATAGGCGATGGATGGGATAACTGGACTACACCAGTAAACTTGGGTAAGAATATAAACTCAGTTGTTAACGATGAAGATCTCACAATACCAGCATCAGGAACGGTAGCCTACTTTACAAGAAGTACAACAGGTGAGGGAAATGATGGTTTTGGGGACGATGACATCTTCAGGTTGATTTTGCCAGCAGATATGCGTCCAGATCCAGTTGTTAGTATATATGGAAATATTACCAATCAAAATGATAGCTTAATTGCTGCGACATTATTTTGGACAGATTTTGATACGGGCGAGCAGTTGGGCTATGCTACTAGTAACTCTAGAACAGGAGATTACCTTATCAACTTACCATTTGGGAGAAGATATTTAATCACAGCAAACCAAAAAGGGTATCTGTTTCAGTCTGAAATGCTAGATCTAAAAACTATGGTTGATGATTCAATAGCGTTTTCGGAGAAGCTAGGGCCAGAATTATTTAGAATGCGAAATGCGCTTAAAAGAATTGACGACAGTAAGAATGAATATGAAATACTTATTTCATCAAACTCCTCAAATTTAGATAACCAATTTGATCGTTTATCAGAGCTAAGTAAAGAGATGAATAAAGCTCAAGCAGATTTGAATGATGCCATTCGTAGATCTAGAATGAGCTTTTTAGAAGATAACTCAGGATACAAAGAAGTTCGCAAAGACATCTCACTCACTGAAGCTAACGAAGGTGCACGGATAGTACTCGAGAATATCTACTTTGATACTGGTAGTGCCAATCTAAGAGATGAAAGCCAGCAAGAGCTAGACCGTTTATTCGATATCATGACTCAATCAACCCTAGTTATCGAAATCGGTGGTTACACGGATGATGTTGGTTCTGATGATACTAACATGGAACTGAGCCAAGCACGTGCTGAATCTGTAGTTAATTATGTTATTAAAAAAGGGATTTCTAGTGCTCGTATTTCTGCAAAAGGATATGGAGAGAATGATCCTAGAGCAACCAATGAAACCGCTGAAGGTCGCCAAGAAAATCGTCGTGTTGAAGTAAAAGTACTAAGTAGCGGTAGTCAAGAAGGCACTGGTGGCTTACTTGCAGAACAAATTGAAAAAGAAGCTACTAGCGAAAACCTTTATGAGCTATATCGCCAAGCTGCAATTGCTGGTGGTATTCCAAAAGGCGCCGCTTGTTATGATAACAACAACTATAATTCAAATACTGTTGCAACAACTAACACTCGGAATACCAATACAAGAACGAGAAATTCATCTAATTCTTCGTCAGAGGCTTGGTTTATCGATTCATATGGAAATGATATCAGTGCATTTAGCGGAACAAGTATATCCTTCTTAACGCATACTGGTGGTGGCTCACATGGCTATTCACAAGTAAAAGGTGCTGGCGTTGCACTGTTTTCTGCTTCAGGTAAAGGCGAGAGAAATTTCTGGGGCTATTTTTTAGGAGATGCAATCGGTGGAGGAGTAGAATGGAATCGCTTTAAAGACATCAGTAGTCTAACCAAGCTACCTCTTTCTTTTGATTACGGGTTAAGCGCCTATATGGTTTATAACAAAACAACTACCGATTTCCCAGCTACTGGGAATAAGATTGATAGCTATCTAATAGGAATTGGAGTTCCTTTAATGGCTAGAGTAAGATATAATATGGAGTTGAGCGATATTAAAATTTCTCCTTACGCATCGTATCACTGGAATGCTTTAAGCTTAGTTGACATAAAAACGACCAACAAAGTAGAAGGTAATGGTGATAGAATAATATCATCAGGAGCTACACCAAGTTGGTTGGAATTAGGAGCTCGTGCTAAATTTAAATTTATCTCTGGTGGTATAGGCCTTCAATCAGGTGGCGGAACTTCGGGGATTATGCTAAGAGCAGGACTTTCGTTCTAAAGGAATAGGCTTAAAAGAGACTGGAGACCTTAACGGTCACTCCTGAATGGGTTGCAGATTAATAATCTGCAGCCTTTTTTTTGGTAAAAGATAGAGTATGTGTTTCCTTTTATTGATAAGATAGTCTTTAAAGGGTTTATATAAATTAACGAGTGTAACCCCAACGGAGTGGCATCATTTTCGGAGCACGAAGTATTAAACGTTGTAGTTTTAATTGAGCCATTTCAAGAGTGGAAAGAAATCAGAAACTTTATGGTTACGTATTCTTTTAAATCACCGCTTCACTAAAGACTTAAAAGAGCTTTTGGGTTATATTTGTTATGTAATTCGATGGCGGAAAGTATCTAGCATCACTATAATAAGCTGGGCGGTCATAATGAACTTGTTTCAGTAATTTTGACTGGACTTGGTTGAACCCTATCCTTTACCAATCAACAAGGCTGATAAATATGCTACCTTATCACTTAACAACTAAATAAGATAGTGTGAGAGTGATAATTTCAAGTAGTTAGCAAGTTGAATAGAGTCGGCACAAAAGTACATCCGTTAATAAGATAAATGTATTGGCGAACATAGAAATAATATAAAGGTACGGTCAGTTAACAACTGCAAGCAATAAATTGGTTTTAATGGCGGTGAAGGTCCTTAGGAAGCGTCTTTAGAAGACACTATACGTTATTATTATTCAACTAAGCCCTTAGACATTGCAAATCGTACTGCGGAAGCTCTGGAATGTACGTGTAATTTTTTATAGACATTCTTGATGTGAGTTCTAACTGTATGATGGCTAATAAAGAGCTTTTCACCAATTTGTTCTTCGGTTAGATCTTCTACAATACCTTTTAGAATATCGATTTCACGGTCGGATAAAGAGAATTCTTTTTGGGTGAGTTTTGCTTGTTCTTGCTTAGAATCGGCAGACTTCTTATAAAAATTCATGAGTTTCGAAGCTACAAGAGGTGAGAGTGCTGCCTTCCCATCAACAAGTTCATAGATTGCATCCACATATTTTTGGATAGGATCATCTTTGAGAAGATAACCAGAAGCACCTGCTTCTATAGATTTAAAAATCTTGTCTTCATCTTCAAAAACTGTTTGTATCAGAATATCAATTTGAGGAAACTTAGATTTGATTTCTCTTGTAGCTTCGATTCCCGATTTCCCTGGCATCTCAATATCCATCAAAATGACATGTGGCAATTCGTTTTCTTGCAACTTTGATAGTTTAGTAAGTGCAATCTCTGCATTCTCACACTCAACAGCTAGGCTCAAGTCGTCATAGAAATCTAAGCGTGCTTTAAGTCGTTCGCGTATTTTCTTTTGATCCTCTACTATTCCTATTCTAATATCCATAATATTTAATAAACGATATTTCTAAAACAACAGTAATACCCTATTCAGGGTATAAAGGCAGGGATAAAGTAATGGTTGTACCAATATTCAGTTCGCTTCTAAAATAAAATTGCCCTCCAATTAATGTGCTTCGAGAGCGCATATTGTTAATTCCATTTCCACCTGTATTCTCTTTAGATGATGAAGTATCTATTCCTATACCATTGTCTTTCAGTTCAACAGTTAGTGAGTCGATATCTTTAACAAATGAAATACTGAAGTGAGTAGCCTCTGCATATTTACGGGCATTATTAAGAGCCTCTTGGATAATACGCATTAAGTTAAGCGATTGAGTAGGGTTTAAAATTAGCCCATGAGAAACAGATGATAGAACTACCACTTCTAGTCCTTTTAGGTAATGCTGCTGCCGCTTGATGTAGCCCTTCAAATGGGTTATAAATTTCTCGAACTCAACATGGGTTTTATCCATTAACCAAATAGTTTCTCTAAGGTCAGTCATGGCATTTCTAGCATCTACATCTAGTGTAGAAAGAACTTCTTCTGCTCGTTGGTGCTGCTGCTTCTTTATATGAAGATTACTGATCTCAATTCCTGTAATTAGGTTAGTGATTTGAGAACCAACGTTATCATGTAAATCTCTAGAAATGCGTTCTTTTTCTGCATGTAATTTCTGTTGGTATTGCAGTTCTCTATTTAAAGCTTTCATTTTTACGTTTGTGCGTAGTTGCATTGCACCAGCAACGAACCCACCGAATGCAATTACAGAGAGCGAATAAAACCACCATGTTTTATAAAATGGAGGTAGAACCGTAAATGAGATATCAGCTGTCTTATCACTCCACTGTCCATCGGGACCTATTGCTGAAACAGAAAAAGTGTAATCTCCAGCGGGTAAGTAATCATAGTAAGCAGTAGTGCGGTTATCATAGTAGTTCCAGTCTGTATCTAAATCACTAAGCTTCACTCTAAATTTAGTTTTATTAGGGGCTGTGAAATTTAAGGCCGAGAAGTCTATACTAATCTTTGTTTCTTCAGGATTTAGCGTTGCATATTGGTTGGAGTCTAAAGTTCTACCGTTTGCAGTAATACGCTCTATATAAGGAAAAAAGTCTGAGTTTGAGAAATCACTTTTTTGAGGATTTATAACCACAACCCCTGAAGAAGTAGCGAATAAGATATCTCCATTTTTGAGAACTTCAATGGTAGCGTTATTAGCTGTTTGCATATTATCAATCAGCATACCGTCTTGTTGGACATACAATTGATAAGGTATTTTTTCTAATTTACCATCTAAATAATCTTGAAAAGAGTGCAAGGGAGTTCTAATTATTCCATTACCGGTAGCTATCCAAAAATTGCCATCTAGATCCTCAACAAAACCAGCATAGTTAGCTTGGGGTAACCCAGATTTTTCATCAAGAATAATACTTCTATTGTCTTCTATTCTGGCAAGTCCATGACTTAGGGAGCCAACCCAAATATGGAGGTTAGAGTCTTCGTAAAGAGCTATAACTTGGTCTGATTTTAAACCATTTTCTGTATTAAAAACTATAATGCTATCTGGTTTTATATGAACAGCTCCTCCTCCAAAAGTGCCAGCCCAGATGCTGTCATCCTTTTTGGATTTAATGATAGTGGTACAAAATGGATTTGGAAGTTTATCCTCTCCATAACTTTCAACAACTTCGAAATTAGTATTAAGCTTATTAATTCCGTTGTTAGTACAAACCCATAAATTCCCTTGTGCATCAAATTCTAAACCTCGGACATAATCGTCAAGGAGACCGTCTTCCATTGTAATATGACGCGAAATTGTATCTTGTTGAACTTCTATTAATCCAGACCCTTGAGTTCCAAACCAAATAGAGCCGTTTTTATGAACTGTTGCAGATTGTGTATAGCCATTTGTTTTTTGCGGTGGCGATTCGAAATTATGCCATGCTGATCCATCAAACATTTTAAAACCATTACCATAACTCCCAATCCATATTTTTTGGGAACTATCTTGTTTTACTAAAACAGTTTCTGACTTTAGAGTTCCTTCCCCTGAAATTGAAACCATGTCAATTTTTTTTGGGCTTAAGAATGATAATCCAGCTTCAGTTGCTATTGCAATTTCATCTTTTTCAAGAAATAAGATCTTGTTGGTTTGATTAGAAATTAGACCTTCTTCAGTAGTAAAGAACTCAAAGCCTGTTTTACTAATCCTTGTAATGCCACCCTCTCCCTGATGGCCAACCCAAACCGTGGAATCGGAAGGATTTTGAGCTATAGTATAAATGAGATTATTCTTTATTCCATCTGCAGTGGTTATAGTTTTATGAATTTTGTAATCTCTAAATACTATAATTCCGCCACCGTCAGTACCAACCCATATATCTCCGTTAAGAAGTTCTTTTACAGCTCTTATGGGCTTGTTAGGAATACCTTCCTCACTGGTGAAATTGGTTATATTATCACCTTTTAAAATACTAAGCCCTCCGTTGGTTGCTACCCACATAGCGCCCTTAGAATCTTGTTTTAGTTTCCAGACATTATCATTTACTAAGCCCTCATTAGTTGTTATTCTATTTACAACAGAGTCATTCTTGATTATGAATATTCCATCACCGTAAGAACCTAGAAGGAGTGAGTCGGTGGTTATAAACTCAATGGTTTTGACAGCTTCACTAGTTCCCCATGGAGCTAGGCGGAGTGAGTCTCCATTAAATAAATAAGAACCAGCACCAAATGCTGGGATTATAAGCTCACCATTTGTATTCCTATGTATTTCATATAGAGTGCCTCCATTATAACCATCATTATAAGGTCTGAGGGTTATGCCATCGTACTTTAAAGCTTCTTTAGTACTAACTATCCATAAAAACCCTTCATCATCTTGATACAAGTCGTGTACCTGGATGCCACGAATACCTTCATCATTCCCAAGATTGGTAATTCTGTAATTTTCTATGGATGAGGAGTATTGGACAATCCCTTGCCCAAAGGACGGTAATCCCGTCAATAGTATGAAAACCGCTAAGTAATATTTCATATCCCCGAATTTCTGTACCCTGATTTTTTTATATAAAATCTATAAAAAAAATCAGTTTAGAAAATTAGTTTTAGAAATATGTATCGAATTGTAAGAATTGAATAAATTAAACTAAACGATAATTTTAGGGTTTTTTAATCGCTCAAATTCTTGCTTTAGGAAGATTCCTGTATAAGATGTTTTATTCTTAGCAACTTCAGTAGGAGAGCCTGTTACTAGAATTGTGCCACCACCTTTACCACCTTCAGGCCCAACATCAATAACTAAATCTGATGCTTTTATTAGATCGAGATTATGTTCAATTACTACAACAGTATTTCCTTTGTCTACCAGTTTCTGAATTACATTTACAAGCATTTGTACATCTTGAAAGTGTAAACCTGTAGTGGGTTCATCCATTACGTAAAGTGTGTCTCCCGTTCCAATTTTGGAAAGTTCTCTGGCAAGCTTTATTCGCTGGGCTTCTCCACCAGAAAGTGTTGTGCTAGATTGCCCAAGCGTTAAATATCCTAAACCAACCGATGTTAGAGTTTTAAGTACGCGACTTATTGTAGGTTGGGCGTCAAAAAATTCAGCCGCATCAGAAACGGGCATATTTAATACATCTGAAATATTCTTGTGCTTATAGAATATTTCTAGTGTTTCCCTATTGTAGCGTTTAGCATTGCATGTTTCGCAGGTTACATACACATCTGGCAAGAAATTCATTTCTATTTTTCTAACGCCATCGCCTTGGCAGGTCTCGCAACGACCACCTTTTACATTAAAAGAAAAACGGCCTTGATCATAGCCTCTGATTTTTGCTTCTGGGAGTTCCGCAAAAAGGCGGCGAATATGGTCAAATACTTTAGTGTACGTTCCTGGATTAGATCTAGGAGTTCGCCCAATAGGGCTTTGATCGATAGAAATTATTTTGTCGATGTTATCAATTCCCTCAACTGTGTCATAAGGAAGAGGTACAACCTTAGACTTGTAGAAGTGATTAGATAAAATTGGAACCAAAGTATGGTTGATAAGTGAGCTTTTGCCACTACCACTTACTCCAGTTATGGAGATGAACTTGCCAAGTGGAATTTCTAAGTCTATATTTTTTAGGTTATGCCCTCTAGCGTTCTTTATAGTAAGTTTTTTTCCGTTTCCTTTTCGGAAAGAAGATGGTATTTCGATGAATTCTTCATCGTTAATGAAACGCATTGTAAGAGAAGCTGGGTCAAGCTCGGTAGGTTTTCCAGCAGTAACAATTTCCCCTCCGTTAACTCCAGCGCCTGGCCCCATATCTACTACAAAGTCGGCATGTTCAATTGTCTCCCGGTCATGTTCAACTACGAGTACACTGTTTCCTAAATCGCGTAACATTTCTAGCGATTTAATAAGTTTGATATTGTCTCGTTGATGGAGGCCAATACTCGGTTCGTCTAAAATATAGAGCACACCAACTAGCTGTGTACCTATTTGTGTTGCTAAACGAATTCTCTGAGCCTCTCCGCCACTTAGCGTTTGGGCTTCCCGATCTAAATTTAAATAATTAAGTCCCACATTGAGAAGGAAGTCAAGGCGGTCTCGCACTTCTTTGAGAACCTGGCTGCCAATAAGTTGTTGGCGCTCGGTCAGCTTAATGCTATAAAGTGTATCACGGAGTTGCTCGATGTCGAGCTTTACTAAATCATGAATGTTATGTCCGTCAATTTTATAGGATAACGCTTCTTTCTTGAGTCGCCCGCCTTTACAAGTAGGGCAAACTACTTTGCTCATATACGCTTTGGCTTTCTCTCGTTGCTTTGGCGATTTACTGTTCTCGTATTGCTCAATAATCATATGGCGTAACCCTTCAAACTTATGTTTGTAGGTAACGGAATTGTCTTTAAAGTCGTAACTTACAGAGTATTTGGTGTCGCCACCGCCATGCATGAGGACATCGAAAGCTTCTTCTGGATATTTTGTAAAGGGAGTTTCAAAACTTAGCTTCAGTTCGTCTAAAACAGCTTTCAATTGTTTGAATACAAAAACATCTCTAGGAACACCCAGAAACCTGAGCCCGCCATCAGCAAAAGACTGCTCTTTATTGGGAATCAATAAATCCCAACTTACATCGTAGCTGTGACCTAAACCACTACAGCTTTTACAAGCGCCATATGGGGAATTAAATGAGAAAAGGTTGGGGGCAGGGTCTTCGTAAGCAATGCCACTTTCTTGGTCGAAAAGTTTTTGAGAAAACAATCGGTCTTTAAATTCATCATTTTCTTTTCTGGCAATTATTACATTCCCATCGGCCATTTCAAGGGCTAAACGGACACTTTCTGCAATGCGTTTTTCGCTTTTAGGGCTAATTACAAATCGATCTACAACTACATCAATATTATGCGTTTTATAACGATCAATCATCATGCCTTTCTCAAGCTCTTGTAGTACTCCGTCAACTCGAGCAGTTAAAAAGCCTTGCTTAATAGTCTGTTCAAAAAGTTCTCTATAATGACCTTTTCTACCTCTTACAACAGGGGCGAGGCAATACGCTTTTGTGCCTTGAGGCATAGCCATAATAGCTGCAACAACTTGTTCTTCAGATTGCTTCTCCATCACATTACCAGAAACATACGAGTAAGGAATCCCAACTCTGGCGTAAAGCAGTCTTAGAAAATCATAAATCTCTGTTACCGTACCAACTGTTGAGCGAGGATTCCGGTTGGTCGTTTTTTGGTCGATGGAGATTACAGGAGATAGGCCGTCTATAAAATCTACGGCTGGGCGTTCCATCATACCCAAAAATTGGCGCGCATAGGCAGAAAGAGATTCAAGAAACCGGCGTTGTCCTTCAGCATAGATGGTGTCGAAAGCTAAAGATGACTTTCCCGAACCAGACAAACCTGTAATTACTACAAGCTGGTCTCGAGGAATATCAATATCGAAATTTTTAAGATTGTGTTCGCGAGCTCCGCGTATTACAATATTTTGTTGCAATGGAATATGTCATTTTAGAAGTTCGGCCGACCTGAATAATACGTAACAGTGAGCAGAAAAACTCCATTCCATGCTAACAAAACTAACAAGTGCTTCTAAAACTGTTTTTTAGTAAGCATATTATAGCTTCGTACAAATAGTCGATTTGGGAAAAGTCCGTCTTCATCTTCTGAGAACTCTTCTTTTATACGTTTTAAGTAGTACATAGGTACTTTGCCAATATTGCGAGCTTCAATTTCTCCACGAGTTTCACAAACAAAGAAGTCTTTCACTCTTAAATAGGTTGCTTCAGAAATATTTATAGCGTTATGATCGGAATGCTGTTCCATTCTTGCAGCAAGGTTTACCGTAGTGCCCCAAATGTCGTAAGCAAAACGGCGTTTACCAATTACCCCGACTACAGCAGGCCCTGTATGAATACCAATTCTGAGCGGGAAAAAGGGAATGGAAGAACTTGCACGTTCTTCAAGTCTTGAAATAAAGTGCTGCATTTTAAGGGCTGTTAAAACAGTATCGATTGGATGAGTTTCCGTGCGTTCAGGAAGTCCTCCAGCAGCCATGTAACTATCACCAATAGTTTTTATTTTTATGAGATTGTGTTGGTCAGCATAATTATCAAACTCATCAAAGTAGAACGATAGGCTTTCAATTAATTCTTCTGGCGATAATGTTGGTACAACTTTACTAAAGCCATCAAAATCTGTGAACATGATAGTAACATCGTCATATCGCTCGGGAGAAACTGTTCCGTAAGCAAGTAAGCTATCAGCTATTTTATGAGGGAAAACATTTTGAATAAGTTCTTCATGCTCATTTTTAGCATACTCAAGATCTTTGTTAATTAAATTTAGCTCCTGTTTTACTTTCTCAAGCTGTGCATTCTGTGCTAACGTATTCTTATAAGTAGAAACAAAGAGATTAATAAGGTGGCTATAATCGGCCTTAACATTATACGTTCTATTCTCTATAGTTACCTCAATCTCATCTTTCTCGTGATGTGGCTGTATGATACTCCCAAGAAGCTCTTCAACCTTAGTAAATAAAGTGTCGTCATCGTATGGCTTAGTGAGGTAATTATCAGCGCCACTTGCAATTCCATTCATTAAATAATCTGTTGTTACCATGGAGGTAACTAGAATTACTGGAATCTGACAAAGCCTAGAGTCATTTTTAATTTTAGAGCACAATTCATAGCCATTCATAACTGGCATTTCTACATCGCTAAGTACTAAGTCTGGGTATTCAGTTCGTACTAACTCGAGCGCGTCTTGACCATTCTGGGCGGTTATTACTTCATACCCTTTTTGGAGCAACTTATGTCTTGTAAGTGTTACTAAGGCTGGATAATCGTCAACCAGTAATATTTTCGATTTGGTTTGTAGCATGTTCATCTCAATTATTTTGCGCCTATAATATATCCATATTTTATTAAGTAAGGGGAGGGGAATATTTAGGAAGCATTAACTTCAAAAAACTTATACTTTATGGTTCTCACAACTCAAAAAAATATGCATAAGATACCAGATACAAAGTGGTCACCCACATCATGGCAGAATAAAGCCATCAAACAATTACCGAAATACCCAAACGCCGAGGAACTTGAGCAGAGTTTTATAGCGTTAAAAAATTTACCGCCTTTAGTTACTTCTTGGGAAATTGAAGCGTTAAAACACAAACTTGCTAATGTAGCCGCGGGAAAAGCATTTTTATTACAAGGTGGCGATTGTGCTGAAAGCTTTGATCTTACCACTTCTCCCAAGATTGTGAATATGCTAAAAGTGCTCTTACAAATGAGCTTTATTCTAATTCACGAGATGGGTGTGCCTGTTTTACGCGTTGGTAGAATAGCAGGTCAATATGCAAAGCCTCGCTCTCAAGATTTTGAAACCGTGAATGGCGAACAAATTCACAATTACCGTGGCGATCTAATAAATGGCTTTGAGCCTAATGCAGAAGCTAGAATGCCAGACCCTAAGCGATTGGTAGAGGGGTATCATAAGGCTGGGCTAACATTGAATTTTCTGCGCGCTCTTTCTGATGAAGGTTTCGCCGATTTGAACCACCCTGAGCAATGGGAATTAAATTTCATGCTTAACAACCATTATTATAAAGAATACGAGGCGATGGTAAACTCTATTACCAAAGCTGTGAAGTTTATGGAAACTATCTCTCCTGATACATTCTCATCAGTGCAGAAAGTAGATTTCTTTACCTCTCACGAAGCCCTAAACCTGTATTACGATGCTGCACAGACACGTAAAGTTCCTCGAAAGCCAGGCTTTTTCAATTTAAGTTCTCACCTAGTTTGGGTGGGTAACAGAACAAGAGATTTAGATGGCGCACATGCAGAATATTTAAGTGGTATTGAGAATCCTATTGGTATTAAAGTAGGACCTCCGTTCGAAATTGATGACACTTTGCGCCTTATCGAGAAATTGAATCCGAATCGTGAAGAAGGAAAAATCGTAATGATTACACGTTTTGGTAGAGATAAAATTGAAGAGCAAATGCCTGCTCTCATTCGTGCGGTACAGAAAGAAGGCTTTCCTGTAGTTTGGACTTCTGACCCTATGCATGGAAATACGTTTTCTACTAAAGAAGCTATCAAAACCAGAAATTTCGACGATATTCTCCAAGAAATTAAATCAGCATTCTCTATTCACCGCGCCGAAGGAAGTTACCTTGGCGGTGTGCATTTAGAACTTACGGGCGATAATGTTACAGAATGTGTTGGTGGTGCCAATGGTCTTACAGAAACTGGCCTCGGTCAAAATTACGAAACGTTCTGCGATCCTCGCTTAAACTACGAACAAAGTCTAGAAATGGCTTTTTTAGTGGCTAAAGAATGGAAACTTAGTAATTCCTAATTGCTAACGTACTTCACATTAAGCGTTTTCAACGTTTGAACAAATATTATGAAGCCATCTCTATTTATTTTGAGATGGCTTTTTTTATAAACGTGATACTCTCGATGGTAGATGTCAGATAATTCGTTGACAGAAATAACTTTTTGATTGCTCACAAAGTACCGAAGGATTTTTAAGAGCACAAATTGTCAATATGCCCACCCAACCACAACCATTAACGAGATGAATATATTAACGACCACGGTAATAATGTAAAGCCTCCAGAAGTCAAACCCTGAAATGAAAGAATTGCAGATAAACGACTTTGAAGATTCATCGTCCCGAGGCTTCGGGATCTGAATCCGTTGTTTAACTAATTAGAACTATTAATAAATTAACTCGAACCTCACTGCTCATTCCTCTTCAATCTCTGCCAGTTTTTTCTGCACTCTGCCTTCCAGTCAACCTAACGCTGACAAGCTTTCTGTTCTTCAAAATGTGCTCTGAAAATAATTCATTACTTCATTGTCGGGATGTCAGTTTCATGACACCGCAAATCTATTGGCATATCCGTTGCAAGTTATTTGATGAATTTTGAAATCAAATAATCATAAAATAGAGAGGCTTAATTATGGCTCGTATTAAATATTCAAGACCAAATGAAGATGTTTTTTCTAAAACTTTTAACGAAGTAGTAGAAGAATTTTTTAACCCAATTAACAACAGCTATCGTAAAGATCACTTTATGCCAAGTGTAGATGTAGCTGAAACAGAAACTCAGTTTGAGATTTCAGTTGAATTACCTGGTGTTAAGAAAGAGGACATCAAGATAGATCTTGAAAAAGGCCAGCTAACCATTAGTGGCGAACGAATCTTAAATAAAGAAGAAGAGGGTAAAAATTACCATCGTGTTGAAGCTAAGTATGGCAAGTTTACACGTGCACTTTATTTGCCAGACGGTATTGATGAAGAAAGCATAGTCGGTAAATATGAAAATGGTGTACTAAACATAACCATCAACAAGAATGCTGAAAAAGCAAAGAAGCAGATAGAGATATCGTAAATATATGTTATTTAGAATAAGTCGGAGTTGTATGAAAGCGACTCCGATTTTTTTTCTAGTAACGAACTTGAAAATTTTACACAATAAGTCAGATTTTTATCGTTGTAATGGCAGTTCAGAAACTATAAAAAAGGATATGAAAATGAACACAGCAGTAAAAAATATATTTGGGGTTGCAGCAGCAATAATAGCATTACTTGGCTTTAGTGCAATAACAGATAAAGCCACAACTCCACCAGAGAATAGTGATGCTACTATTACCGCCGCCGCAGACCGCCCAGTAGCTACATTGATGGATTTTAACAATGCAATTGTAGATATCGCTGGTAAAACAAACCCAGCTGTGGTAATGATTACCACAGAAAAGACAAAAGAAGTACAAGTATCAAATCCATTCTCTCAATTTTTTGGAGGTCCATTTGGTAATCAAGGAAATGAAACCAAAGAATATACTCAACGAGGGTTGGGTTCTGGTGTTATTATCTCTGAAGAAGGATATATACTTACAAATAACCACGTAATTGAGAATACAGACAAAATTAAGATCAAGCTGTTTAACAATGAAGAGATTGATGCAACTTTGATAGGATCAGATCCGCAAACTGACATTGCCGTGCTAAAAATCGATGTTAAAGATATTCCAACGGTTAAAATGGGTGATAGCGAAAACTTGAAAGTTGGAGCATTTGTATTAGCAATTGGCAGCCCACTAAGCGAGAATTTAGCTCACACAGTTTCTTTTGGAATTGTATCAGCGAAGGGAAGAAGTATTAATATTTTAGGTGATGTGGGTGGTTATGAAGACTTTATTCAAACTGATGCTGCTATAAACCCAGGTAATTCTGGTGGTGCTTTAATTGATATGAATGGTGAGCTAGTGGGTATTAACTCAGCAATAGCCTCTCGCTCTGGAGGTAATGATGGAATTGGATTCGCGATTCCGATTAATCTTGCCAAACGTATAATGGAAGATCTTATTAAAGACGGAAAGGTATCGCGTGGTTATTTAGGACTTTATTTTGGTGGTGAAGTTGACCGTACAATGGCTAAGGCTTTAGGTTTAGGTGACGCTCGTGGAATCATTGTTGCAAAAATAGAAGAAGACGGCCCAGCAAATATAGCAGGTTTAGAAGAACAAGACGTAATCGTGTCTATTGATGGTAAACAAGTTAAAGATTGGAGTTCTTTTCGATCAATGATTGCCACAAAAAGACCAAATGACAAAGTTAAACTTGGCGTAATTAGGAATGGAGAAGCAAGAAATATAGTTGTAACTTTAGGCGAAAGAGATGGTGACGAAATTGCAAACGCTCCATCTGTGAAATCTAAAAGCTTGAGAGAAAAGCTAGGTTTTGATGTTGCTGATTTGAACTCGAATGTTAAACAGCAGCTTAAATTAGATTCCGCAACTGAAGGTGTTGTAGTTAGTAAAATTGAAGAATCAAGCAGCGCTTACGAACGAGGGTTACGACGAGGCGATGTTATTACTTCTGTTAAGAATAGAAAAGTTGAAGATGCTGACGCCTTCTACAACGAACTTGAGAAATTGTCAGAAAAAGGTGATGAAGTTGTATTGCTAAGTATTTTAAGAAATGATGCGAAACAATTCATAGCCTTTGAACTATAAGATTTTATTGTACCCCGAAAAAACCAAAGCCCAGGTCCTGATACGATCTGGGTTTTTTTATGAAATAAAGAAACTCTATTTAGGCAGTTATAACATTTTTCAAAGCTTCGTTTTTATTGCGTAAATCAAGCCCACCTTCTAGCACAGATTTTAGATTCGTTAAGTAAAAAATCCACCCCCTCGAATCACCCACAAAATGCTGTAATCCCTTACCATCTTCAGTTGGAAGGTCGCTTTCTACCAATTCGCATATAATTTCATCGCCATCCCTAAAAATGGAAATGCTTACAGGGCAACCCAGCGAAAAAGTGAAGGCGAAAGTATCTAGACCATTGGCTTTTAGTACGGTGCCTTTTTCACGAACATCATCAGAATGACCAAACCAATTCCAAACGTAAGTATCAAAAGGCTGAATGAAGTCACTAGGCGCTCTAGGTAATTCTCCCTCAGATTTAAAATTAGCTTTACTTAAGAACCAAGATTCTAAGCCATCAGTGGTTGCCCAAGCCCTATACACATCTTTGATGGTAGATTTGATATTAACCCGAAGTCGAAATTTGCTGAAATCTTGCATAATGGCCTTTTTTATAAATTATTAAATACTAATTAACCATAAATAGGAAGTTCAAATAGTATAAACCTATCGAAAGTTGATAATTTTCTGTTTTTTGAAATCGGATGGGCTCTTGCCAAATCTCCTCTTAAATAGTAAGCTAAATGAAGTTTCGCTTGAATAACCAACAGCATTACAAACTTCAGATACGCTTAATTGATTGGGTAAGGCAAAGAGTTCATGGGCTTTTTGCAGCCTAAGTTCGATAAGATACTGATTGGGAGAGACTCCAAAAGCGACTTTAAATAAGCGCATAAAATGCTCCGTACTCATAGAGCTAATTCTAGAAAGCTCTTTAATCTGAATTTGATTAGAGTAGTTGCTCTGTAGCCATTTTCTAGCAAGATCTAAACCCTTGAAAATTTCAATCTGACTGGACCTCTTCTTTAGAGGTAATTTGCGAACTATATTTTCAGCTTCAAGTAATTGTGTAATTAAGGTGCTGTATATAGATCGGACTAACAAGTCTGCCTTTAATGTATGGAAAGATGCACAAGAAGTACTCAATTCGTATAACTCAGAAAGCGATGATATCATATTTCCAGAGAAGTCTAAATGAAGACGCTCGAGTAACTGAAAATCGGGGATGGTTGTCGAGTTATTAAAATTTGGTTGTGGGACTTTATTAATCTCAGCAAGAAGTTGCGAGCTGAAAACGAGCATCAATGGAACACTTTTAGCTTCTATATACATAGAAACCATACTGCCAGAATTTACAAGTAAATAATTTTTACTACCCAATGGGTAAGTTCTATTATTAATAGAAAAGCTTCCTTTCCCCTTTAAAAGAACAATTAGAGAAAGACTAGACAGAGAATTTTCGAAGCTGTATTCCTGATGTAATTCTTCAACGTAAAGAATCGACTCTCTTGTAGCATAAGAAAGAAAAGATTCTTTATTCTGAGATGGTGGAAGATTTTTAAGAATCATAAAACAAGCATTCTGCTCTTTATAAGAAAGTTATTTAAGCGTAGAAATGCTAAAACTGCAATTCAGTCAGACAATTATTTTGGCACGGTTTTGGAGTTATCTATTTCAGAATAAACCAAGAGGACCGACAAATGAACTTGAATAAATATACTTTAAAAGCACAAGAAGCTGTACAAAAAGCATTAGAGCTTGCACAAGCAGGGAATAACCAAGCCTTAGAACCGGAGCATGTTTTAAAGGCCTTTTTAAGCGATAATGAGAGCATCGTTAATACATTGCTAAGCAAGTTGGGCGCTAATAGCTCAGCTATTGATGAAGTTGTAACCCGTAGTATTTCTAGATTACCCAAAGTTCAAGGCGCATCTGTTTCTGGGCAATATTTATCGAATGCTGCTAAAGAAGTGTTCGACAAAGCTCAGAAAGAAGCTACCGCACTAGATGACGAATACATTAGCTCCGAACACATTCTTATTGGGCTTACCGAAACTAAGGGAGATGTAAGCGCATTACTAAACGACCAAGGTGTTACTAAGAAGAACATTCTAAAAGTGTTGAAAGATGTTCGTGGCAACCAAACAGTAGACGACCCCAATGCTGAAAGCCGTTATGGCGCGTTGAAAAAATATGCTCGCGATTTAAACGAACTCGCCGAAAAGAATAAACTCGACCCTGTAATTGGTCGCGATCAAGAGATTCGGCGCGTAATGCAAATCCTTACTCGTAGAACTAAAAACAACCCCGTTCTTATTGGTGAACCTGGTGTTGGTAAAACAGCAATTGCTGAGGGAATGGCTTTGCGTATCGTTAGAGGTGACGTTCCCGAAGGCCTAAAGTCTAAACGTATTATGGCGTTAGACATGGGTGCACTTGTAGCTGGAACTAAATTCCGTGGTGAATTTGAAGAGCGTTTAAAAGCCGTAGTTAAAGAAGTAACCGACTCTGACGGTCAGCTCATCCTTTTTATTGATGAGATTCATACGTTAGTTGGAGCTGGTGCTACCGAAGGTGCAATGGATGCTGCTAATATTCTAAAGCCAGCGCTCGCCCGAGGTGAGATGCACGCTATTGGTGCAACTACGTTGGATGAATACCGAAAATACATTGAGAAAGACAAAGCATTAGCCCGACGTTTACAAACGGTTGTAGTTGGTGAGCCTTCTATTGAAGATACCGTTTCAATATTGCGTGGTTTACAAGAGCGCTACGAAGTTCACCATGGTGTACGTATTACCGATGCTGCCATCGTAGCTTCTGCGGAACTTTCACATCGTTATATTTCCGATCGTTTCCTTCCCGATAAAGCCATCGATTTAATTGATGAAGCCGCATCACGATTACGCCTTCAAATCGATTCACTTCCTGAAGAGTTGGACGCCATAGAACGACAAATTCGTCAGTTAGAAATTGAACGAGAAGCTTTGAAACGTGAGAAAGACAAAGGCAAAATTAAAGGCATTGAGAAAGAACTTGCCGACTTGGAAGAAAAGCGTAGCACCATGCGTGTGCATTGGGAGCAAGAGCGCGATCTCATCCAAAAAGCGAGAGAATTAAAGCAAGCTATTGAAACCACTAGAAACGAAGCTGATAAAGCCGAACGTAAAGGCGATTATGAAAAAGTAGCAGAGCTTCGGTATGGAACCATCACTCAACTAGAAAAGGAACTCAAAGAGTCGAAGGTTAAGCTAGACGAGATGCAAGAACATCATGCGCTTCTTAAAGAAGAAGTGGATGCTGAAGATATTGCAGATATCGTAGCACGCTGGACGGGCATTCCAGTAAAGAGAATGTTGGAAAGTGAGCGCCAAAAACTGCTACTCTTAGAAGAAGAATTGCACAAGCGTGTGATTGGTCAAGATGTTGCAATTGAAGCTGTTTCTAACGCCATTAGAAGATCGCGAGCAGGCTTGCAAGACGAAGGGCGACCTATTGGCTCGTTCTTCTTTCTTGGCTCAACAGGTGTAGGTAAAACCGAGCTTGCTAGAACCTTGGCAGAGTTTCTGTTCAACGACCAAAACGCCATGATTCGAATTGATATGAGTGAATACATGGAGAAACACAGTGTGAGCCGTTTGGTTGGAGCCCCTCCAGGATATGTGGGGTACGATGAAGGTGGGCAGCTTACCGAAGCCGTTCGTCGCCATCCATATTCTGTGGTATTACTGGATGAAATCGAAAAGGCACATCCTGACGTTTTCAATATTTTGTTACAAGTATTGGATGAAGGTCGCTTAACCGATAACAAAGGCGTTACTGTAGATTTCAAAAATACCATCATTGTGATGACTAGTAATATAGGTTCTCATCTGATTGTTCAAGAAATGGAAAAATCAAATGGTGAACTTAGTGCTGAGAAATACGATGAACTTCAAAATCAGCTAATCGATCAATTGAAGAAAACCATACGGCCTGAGTTCTTAAACCGTGTAGATGATACCGTGGTTTTCCATCCACTTGGAAGAGAACACATCCGTTCTATTGTAGACATCCAATTAAAGCATGTATACGCTTTACTAGAAAGAAACAAAGTGAAATTAGATGTGCCAGATAACATTAAAGATTGGTTGGCAATAAGAGGCTATGACCCTGTGTATGGTGCGCGACCACTTAAACGAGTGATACAACAAAACATCACTAACAAGTTAGCCACTAAGCTCATTATGCGTGATAATGACGAACCTATTGAATACGAAGCAACTCTAAATAAAGACGGTAATAGCATCGACTTTGCTGAAGTGATTGATGACGTAGAAAAATGGGTGGAAGAGTAAATCTCCATTCCTAGTTTCTATTTTGGAAAAGGGTTCATTTAAAGATGGTTAGACCACACTTCAAAGCTTGTAAAACCTAGTGTTTTGCAAGCTTTGTTTTGTTATACTTTTCGAAACTAAAAAATCGCCTTATGAAATCTATTCTCTCTACACTATTTCTATTCCTAGTTGTAGGAACGTCTTCTTTATTTGCACAGTGGAGCACTGATTTAATTACCACTCCAGAAAAGACAAATTATTCCGAAACATCTACCTATACGGATGTAATGAGCTTTATAAAAGCAGTTCAGGACAAAACGGAATTGGTGCATCTTGAGTTTATGGGAACAAGCCTTGAAGGAAAAGGAATTCCTGTAGTTGTGATGGCTAATCCTAAAATCACATCTCCTGAACAAGCCAAAGCTTCTGGGAAACCGGTAATGTACATCCAAGGGAATATCCATTCGGGAGAAGTTGAGGGAAAAGAAGCGCTTCAGATTTTGATGCGAGAAATTCTTTTTGGCGACAAAAAAAACCTTTTAGATAATCAAATTATACTTTTTGCACCTATCTACAATTCCGATTCTAACGACAAAATGGAACAAGGCCGGCGCCCATCACAAGAGGATAGTCCTGTGAAAGTTGGTATTCGTGCAAACAGTCAAGGTTGGGATTTAAACAGAGACGGAATAAAAATGGAAGCGCTCGAAACTAACGGACTTGTTCAGAATGTGATTAATAAGTGGGACCCCGAGATTTTTGTTGATTTGCACACTACCAACGGAACGTGGCATGGCTATTCTTTGACATGGGCGCCAAGCTATCAATATGCAGGTGAGCCAGGGCCTTACAACTTTACTTGGGATAAAATGCTTCCGGAAATCACACAGACGGTTAAAGATAAATACGATCTATATTTTGGCCCTTATGGCGGTTACAGTTTACGCCAAGGATGGCCTCCTAAAGCAATTTACACTTACAATCACCACCCTCGATATATGGTAAACCAAATGGGTTTACGCAACAAAATCGGAATATTGAGTGAGTCTTTTGCTCACGAGCGCCTATACCAACGCATCGATGCAACCCATGCTTTTGTAACCGAGATTTTAAACTTCACCAACAAAAATGGCAAAGAAATAGCTCGCATTAACGATAAAGCGGAGCAAGACGCCATTGCTAACGTGAAGAATAATGCAGGGAAAGTTAAAAAAGGTGTTCGTTTTGAGATGGTTCCGCTAGAAGAAACTTTTACTCTTCGCACTTACGATTACACCGCATATACTGATGAGAATAACGAGACAAAATATCTTCGTTCAGGCAGAATAATTGACGTTCCTGATGTTCAAAATTATAGCAAGTTTAATGCAACAGTAGAAAGTACGTTACCGCGTGGGTATCTAATTCCCGCTGAGTTAAGCTACATTGCCGAGCATTTGGAAAAGCAAGGTGCTATCGTTCAGAAACTTACCAAGAATGTGAAAGCAGAAGGAGAAGTATTCACAGTTACGGCGCTGAACAAGAGTAAGAGAGAGTTTGAAGGTCACTTGATGGCGACTGTTGATGGTGAATTTAAATCGGCTACGAAATCCTTCAAAAAAGGAGATTATTGGATTGATTTAGCTCAACCACTCGCTAATCTTATTTTTTACACACTAGAGCCACAATCGGATGATGGTCTTGTAACCTGGAACTTTTTTGATGAATACTTAGAAGCTAAAGGTATCGATAAGAAAAGCGTAGACTACCCAGTGTTTAAGTATTTCAAATTGAAGTAAGGATTCGTTTTTAAAAAACTAAAGTCATCCAGAGGATACTTCCGATGGATCTTCAAAGTTAGCAATACATTCAGTTCTTAATTTCCGTACACGTTACACGAACACCCCTCAAATCATCCAAAAGAACAATTTTGGATGATTATCTCCCCTCAAGTGAAGACTTGTCTGTAGTTTTAAGAGAATTATTTCTGGTAATTGAACTCCAGGTTCCTCCCCAAACCCTGCCGCAAGCGTCTCGCTTGTAATAGGTCGTTTGTAACGATAGAAAGTGTGAATAAACAATCCTCAGCCCCCAAATCACCCCATATTGTTGGTGCTATCATCAGTTAGCATGGTGTCGTAAGATTCATCAACAGGTTCCCAAAGTTCAATTTTGTAGCCGTTTGGGTCCATAATCCAACCGAATTTTCCATACTCGTGGGTTTCCATTTCGCCAACAATTTCGACGCCTTCTTCCTTCAGAACTTTCAGTAATTCTTCCAAGTTTTCAACACGGTAATTAATCATAGCGTCTTTTTGGCTAGGATCGGTGTAGGTTGTATCGTTTTTGAAGATGCTCCAAGCTGTGTAGCCTTTTTTGTCTTTGTTTTCGGCATGTCGCCAAATAAAAGAGCCGCCCCATTGGCCAGATTTAATCCCCAAATGTTTTTCGTACCAAGAGGTAGTTGCCTTTGGGTCTTCCGCTTTTAGAAATACACCGCCAATACCGGTAACTCTTTTTTTCATAATAATAAGGTTTGATTATTTGTGTTTCAGATGAAGAATTACCAGTCGACAGGTGTATCTTCGCGTTTTTAATTTATTCAAAGTATGACATCACAGATTTAGCTTTTATAACTCGAAAAAGCTGATTGCAACGCCACCACCTTCTGCCATCCATACCTTCAAGATGTCTGAACTTGATACTTCTTTTTCTTCAATCTTGTAAGCAGTAGGATTATCGTCCCAATGAGCATCTGCCGCATCTTTATAAATAATAGCTTTGTACGTTTTGTCTTTATGAAGGAAACTTAGATCGATATTTATATCTCTTGAGTTTTCATCATTAACTGCACCTAAAAACCAATTGTTACTTGCTTTGTCTTCCCGTGCTATAACAATAAAGTCGCCTATTTCACCATCCAAAACTTTGGTCTTTTTCCAATCAACTGGAACGTCTTGTATAAACTGAAAAGCAGGGTTTCCTTCATAATTTTCAGGAAGATCGGCAGCCATTTGAAGAGGACTATATAGAACAACAAACAGAGCCAACTGTTGTACAAGTGTTGTGCTAACCTGATTATTAGGTTTGTACTTATTGAATTTTATATCAAAAATACCGGGAGTGTAATCAATTGGGCCGGCAAGCATTCGTGTAAAGGGAACAATGGTTAAATGCTCAGGTGGATTGCTAGAAGACCATGCATTCCATTCCTGTCCTCGTATGGCTTCGCGTGTAAGCATATTTGGGTAAGTTCTTCTTATACCGGTTGGTTTAATAGGCTCATGCACATCAAGCATTATTTGATGGTTTGCAGTGGCTTCTACAACTCTTCTATAATGGTTAACCATCCATTGGCCATGATGATACTTGCCTTGTGGATTTATTTTCCCAACGTAGCCCGTTTTAACTGACCGTATTCCAAAACGGTTCATTAAGGCGTATGCAGAATCCATGTGTTGTTCATAATTAGCAACATTGGCATTTGTTTCGTGGTGCATGATGATATCAATGCCTTTTGATTTTGCGTAACTCGTAACCTCATCAAGGTTGTAATCTGGATAAGGAGTAACAAAATCAAAAATCTCGCCCGCTTCCCAGCCAGTGTTCCAGCCTTCAACCAATACGCCCTTAATGTTATGTTTGGATGCAAAATCGATATATGATTTTGTGTTCTCGGTTGTTGCACCATGCTTACCACTAGCATAATCCCAAATGGTTTTTCGGATGTGCATTTCCCACCAAATACCAACATATTTCATCGGTTCAATCCAAGAAACATCTGTGAGTGTATTTGGCTCATTTAGATTAACAATCAACTTCGATTCAATTAAATCTCCAGCACGTTCAGCTATTTGAATGGTTCTCCAAGGAGTTACAAAAGGAGTTTTAGTTTTCACTTTAAATCCGCTTTCGGAATCGACCAATTCGCTGGTTAACGTGAGGTTTTCGTTATCAACTTTTAAAGTCATACCCGAATAGTTGGTGAGGTTTGCTTCATGAAAACTTAAATACAAACCCTCTTTGGTCTTCATTGTAACAGGAGTGTTTACTGCATTATAAGGGATGTATGTTTGAGCTAGTTTTTTACCTCTCTCAGAAATCGCATCAATTTCAGAAACAAGAGTAGTGTTATATAGATGCTCGTAAATTTCCCAGTCACCAGGTATCCACCAAGTTTTATGATCTCCTGTGAGCTGGAACTCAGTATTTTCAGCAGTTATGATTACATCAACCAAGTTCTTTTGCTCAGGGAATTCAAATCTGAATCCAACACCGTCATCATACACTTTAAAAACCATATCAAATTTTCTACCAAGTTCTTCACGTTCCATGAAGCTAATGGCTAATTCATTATAGTTGTTTTCAACTGAATCCTGTTCACCCCAAACCATCTCCCATTTCTCTGAAAAAGAAGACTTTTTAACATCCATCACTGATAGATTCCTATTTAAAGGCGGCTGATCTTTAAATTCAAAACCGATAGTTGAACTATCAATGATTGCTTTATCATTATAGAGCACTTTGTATGCGGGAACGCCTTCACTACTGATAGAAAATTCAACTTGAACTTTTCCATTTGGTGAACTTTGAATTAGTGACTGGCTTTGAGTTGAAGAAGTGCTTACAAAAAAAGCTATGAATAATAAAAGGCTAATTCTTTGTGATAATCTAAAAATGTTCATTAGAGGTCCTATAATGAAGTAAGTTGTATTGAGTAGTTTGTTAACCAATAGCAGGAATTTGTATTCCATAGTGGAGATAACATATAAGAGGAATATGAGTAAAATTAATGTAGAAATTTTGGAAAGAATGAAGATTTGTAGATTCTGGGTGAATTCAAATAATACCCTCGATTCTTTATTCCTTTTTGGATTTATAATGTTGAAGAATAG
The DNA here is from genome assembly GCA_048267905.1 of Balneola sp. Classification (GTDB taxonomy): domain Bacteria; phylum Bacteroidota; class Rhodothermia; order Balneolales; family Balneolaceae; genus Balneola. The sequence continues at coordinate 127,432 of JBLWWM010000009.1, read as the reverse complement.
GAGTAAAATCTTCTTCAGCGAATAACTTAATGAGTGCAGAAAACTCAGAAAGAGGAAAATCGCTTAGTGATTTAAAATTGATGCATCCTTTCTGAAATTTCAATTTACTAGACTGTTCTTTTAGGTTTTTAACCGTTTTGGGGTAGGCGTACATCACCATTGAATGAAGTGTGAAGTGGTTTTTAGTTCTTGCTAAGGCATATTTAAAAACATCTTCCTGTTTGTACACCAATGCTCCTTGGCTGTTCATTACTGAGCCAGTGCTTTCTACAACTGTTGAGTCTGTGGAAAGAATACAATTCCTAAAACCTTCAATAATTTTTTGATCGACCGATGATAACTCGGCTAAAAAAGAGTCCATCGTTTATTCAGTGTGCTGATCAAATAATATCTGATTTCCATCAGGGTCTGAGATGGAAAAGTGGCAAGGACCTTTTTCATCTTGGATAGAATCAGACTCCATCAAAAAAGTAACACCCGCTTCTTGGAGGGTTTTGTAATTGGCACGTGCATTTTCTGGGTTAAAAGTGATGATGTTGTTCTCGAACATACCTTCGAAAAGTCCAATTTTAACATCTCCATTTATCATGATGAGCCATTTTTCTTCTACCGAGCCTAGGCCTTCAAGTTTGTTAAATCCCAGCTTTTCATAAAAAACTTTAGAGGCTTTGATATCTTTTACTGCTAATGAAGTTGAATGAGTTCCTAATTCCATAATAATGCCTTTAAAATTGATGGTTATTGTTCTTCTATTGGTATTCTTTTTTTGGCTGGAAGAATATTCGAGTTTTGAAGTAACCCAGCACTAATTAAAGAAATTATTAGCCCAACTGGAAAAATTTCGATAAAAGTAATGGGGAGTCGGTACCAAAGCTTAGCATACTGAACTCTCATCTCTTCAAGTGATGCAGTAATCTCTTTTAGTTTTTCTTCTGATAAACCAGAATCTTTGGCTTCTTGAATGGAGGCATCTACGTACTCATTTATAAAAGCATAATCGGTGGCAACTAAATTAATTTCCCAAGCGACGATATATATTAAGCTGGCAACTAGTGCAATCCCAAGCCCAACTTTTAAAGCTGTTTTAAAAGAAATAATACCTCCAAGCTCTTGGTCTCGGTATTTTTTACTTCCCACAAATATGAGAGATAAGCCGATAATCATAACAAGGTAACCAAGAACTTCTCTAATCTGCATAGAGTCTGAATTTGCATCTCCAATAGATAGAGACAAAATCATACTTCCAATTATAATTGCACCAGAGATGACACCATAAGTGATTACTATTTTTTCATGTTTTCTTGGGTTAAGTTTTATCGGATGATTTTAAGTGAGAAGAAACGGAAAAGGATTGAAAACTCCGTCACCCGAAAGTATGATTTTGCACGAATCATACAAAAGAAGTAGAATTATGAAATCAAATCGAGCGATTTAGCTTTTTCTACGGCTTGGGTTCTACGCTTTACATCTAACTTTTCATAAATACGAGAAAGATGAGTTTTAACCGTGTTTAAAGAAACGAAAAGTTTGTCTGCAATTTGCTTGTTCGAAAAGCCCTCGGCAACGAGGCTTAAGACCTCGAGCTCACGGTCGCTAATCCCTAAATAAGTAGCCGCTTCTTCGTTTTTTTTAAAAGCAGGCATCGCAATGACTTTCGGAGTAGTAAGCTTATTTCCTAGCCAAACTCCCATCCCCATAAATACAAGTGCTATGATGGTGATATATATTTCGGTCGAAATTTCATGAATTAGAAACTTGTACTCAATTGATTTAAGTACAAAAGTGAGCAAGGCCAAAGAAAGGCCGTATATGAATATAGTTTTTTTCAAGTGTTGCTATCTTTTTTGATAGTATTCAACCTAACTAATGCAACTGAATTTGTAAACCCGAAGAGTTTTGTAGGAGCCTGTTTTATTTACTAATAAATAAGACTGAGTACTTTTGCTTTTTCTATGGCTTGCTGTTTCTTTTCCACATCAAGTTTTCTATACACTTGAATAAGTGTTTCTTTGACTGCTTTTTTTGGAATGAGAAGCTTTGTAGCAATTTCTTTATTGGTAAGGCCTTCTGCAACTAAGGCCAATATTTCTAGTTCTTCACGGCTGATTTCAAGGAAGTAAGCTGCTTGTACATTCATTCGGAATTTAGAGAAAGAAAATATTTTTGGGATGCTGAGTTTACGTCCTAGCCAAACTCCCAGTATCACAAATATAACCGCGATAATTGAAATGTAGCCCCTACTAGTAACATCGCGGGTTAAAAGATTATGCTCAATAATTTTTAGCACAAAAGCTAAAAAAGCTAATGAGATCCCGTAGATGATAATTTTCTTTTTCAAACTTCCCCGTAGTATTCTAGTATCTAATATCAGATAACGTAACTAAAGAGGAGGAATTTGTAAACCCAAAAGATAAAATTATTATACAACAGGCCGGATGGATTTAAAAAAGAGAGTTGGTATGAACCTACTCGTAAAGCTGTATTTTTAAATACCTCGTTTAATTAAAAATAGCTCAAGGTTTTGCTTGAGCTATTCTGAAAATATTGATTAGAATGATTCTAAAGTTAATAATTGAGCATTAATAATTAGCTGTTGCCCAACAATTTATCAGGGTTTAAGCCTTTTAAGTCATCCTTCACAAACTCACGACCTTTACGGATAAGCTCGCCATCTAAAAATACATCTGCACCAATACACACTAAATCCCAGTGGATGTTGCTAGAGTTTCCGTTTGGTGCGATTTCATAATCTTTACCCAGTGTAAGGTGATTAGATCCATAAATTTTTTCATCAAAAAGAATATCATACATAGGACTTTCAATCACAGGATTCGTTCCAAAACTAAACTCTCCAAAACGTCGAGCGCCCTCATCGGTATCTAAAATATCTTTTAGAGCGTCGTTATTAGAAGAATCGAAATCTACAACAACGCCATTTTCTACTACCAATTTCACAAACTCGAACGGCTTACCTTGATATACCGAAGGAGCGTAAGTAATAGTTCCGTTTACAGACTCAAGGATTGGAGAAGTAAATAACTCGCCATCAGGAATGTTATGTGAACCGTAGCAAGGAACCCAATTTTGGCCTTTTACAGAGAAGCTGATATCGGTTCCTTCACCCTTCAGATGAATGATATCCGTTTTGCGAAGTCGTGCTTCCAAAGGCTCCATCGCTGTTTTTAGTTTAGCGTAATCAACTAAACAAGCATCATAATAGAACTTGGTAAACTCACGAGTTGGGAGTTTTGCGTTCATAGCAAAAGAAGGAGACGGATAACGCATAATACACCACTTGGTGTTGTTAACACGCTCGTCAAAATGCACAGGTTTTAGAAAATGCTCAGAATATGCTTTGTTAGCTTCTTTACTAGCAAGCGAGTTTTCGTAAATATTCTCTGCAGCGCGGATGCCGATGAAAACATCCATCTGTTTCATCAAAGGCAATTGGTCTACTGAAGCTTGGTTTTTCCAAAAGTCAGTATCTCCATTTTGAATGAGGATACGTTGTGTCTCGGAATCTTCAATTTGGACAAAAGGATGGGCCTCTTTTTCACGAATTTGCTCAACAAGAGCGCGCAATAAACTGATGCCGTTTAAGCCAATAAGCTGCACCATAACATTTTCGCCTTTTTGAAGTTTGGTGCTATGTTCTAAAATTAGGGTAGCTAAATCTTGATCGTTTTGAGAAATCACAGAATAGAATGTTTTAAAGATTGAATAAAAAAAATGTATGCGGAGCTAATTGACAACACCTAACTCAATAATGTTATCACAAAGTTTTAGCTCATTAGGGTCGTTTGTGGCAAGTATAACCAGCTTATTCGCTTTTGCTTGCTCATCAACAATACGTTGCACTAAATGATGCCCTTTGGCGTCTAAATTAGAACCAGGTTCATCCAGAAAAAGTATTTCGGGATTACGTACTAACGCCGCCGCAAGTTTTACGCGCTGCTGTTGCCCCGTTGATAACGATTTAAAAAGGCGATCTTTGTAATCCAGCATTTCCACTCTCGCAAGTAGGGCAGGGTAATACTCCTCTGGATGATGACAACGGCTTACTTCTCCCAAAAATTCCAAATTTTCGAGCAATGTAAGTTCATCATATAAGTTAAGGTATGGTGCTGCATAGCCAAGAGAAGTGCGTGCAGAAACCTTGCCGAAAGGCTTGCCACCTTTTTCCCAAGAAAAAGAACCAGAATTAGGACGCAACAAATAAGCTAAGCATTTTAACAAAGTTGATTTCCCGCTACCATTAGCTCCAGAAATACCTAGAATTCCGGAATTATGTTCAAAAGAAAGTTGACTCAAAATGAGTTTTCTATTGTACTTTTTGGTTAACCCGTCGACTTTAAGAGTAATCATACCATTTAGATTAAAAATGTCAGTATAAAATAATCGTAATCACCTAGCTTGTTATGCTTTTATTAAAATAAGTTTAAATGTTGAATAATTCAGGTTGTAATGCCACGAAAGAGGTTTTATTTTCGGTAACAAATTTTATCCAATTCCATGCAAAAGGTCATTGACCAAATATCCGATCAATTAGTTGGGCTCGTTAAAACAGATCGAGCCGTTTATACCCCTAAAGAGCTACTTAAAGCGGGTATTCCTCCGTATATAATTGAAAGAATCAAATTAGTTCTTGAAGATCGGATTCGTGAAGATATTAAGCGTCCAGACACAAAATGGGCAGGTTTAGATAACGAAGCAATGGAGCGGGTTTGGGAAAATCTAATAAATAGCATTCTCAGTAATGCTCAGGTTCCGCACCAAGAGCTCTACCGTTTAATTCATTTGGTGGTAGAAGATGTAATTCTTGTGTTTCTAGAGCCACGCAAAAGAGTTACCAACTATCTATTTAGAGAAGACAACGTTCTCAGCTTTGTCGAGATGAGCAAAAGGTGTAAGAGATTGACGATCTACAAACATTTTGGAACCGCTATTCCTCTCTATATGAAAAAGAGGAACCTTGATGAGATTACGAGAGCGCGTTGCCAGCAATTAATTCACAATTTAGATGAACGCTTGGTTGCTAATTATACCGCCGACGACTGGGCTCAAAAGTTAGAAATGCTTTTTGGATTATCTGGTGGAAAAGTGGAACCGAAACTATTTACCATCTTTTTTGAAGATAAAGGGTTAACCCGAGCCGCTAAGGTTTTTAGCGAAATCGATGTTCCTCTCACCAAAAGTTCTTTCATCGAGATGCTTACTCGCGATGGGATAAGTATGTTGGTTGAAAAAGAAAAAGAAGAGAAGGTAGAAGCTGAAAATATTGCAAAAGCTGAGGCTCAAAAACAACAAACTTTAGCTAGAGATGCTAAAGAAAAAACAGCGATTTCAGAGGCTAAAAAAGAGGTTGTTAAAGATAACCCGATTAGCCTAGTAGATCAATTTACAAATGCTCCCGATCCCAAAATAACGGAAGTGGAGATGGACGATATCCTAAGTGATATCGCTCTTGGTGGTGTTATAGAAGTAGATAGTTTCGATGACTCTGAGTCGCTAAATGCACTATTTGCATTAGCTGAACAGAAAGAAGAGGAAGCAGAAACGAGAGAAGACTCGAATCAAAATGAAGAGATGCAGGAGTTTAGAGTGAATTTGACTTCGATATTGGATCAAGCCAAAGACTCTTTTGCAGGTGTAGTTGGGGTTCCCGAAGAAGAGCAACAAAAAGTTAAATCAACCACTCCAGAACCTGTTATCGAAGAGCCTAAAGAGGATAGTATTGAAGTAGAAGACGAAGTGGATTCGTTTAACGACCTCATTGCCCCAAGTGAAGAGGAAACAGAAAAGGAAATACTTCCAGAAGGCGAAGAAAAACCAATGTGGGCACAGTTCTTAAGTCCAGAACAGATGGCAGTTGTTATGGGTTCTAGCAATGGAGAGGATGATACCATAAACGACGAGGAACCAACAGAGATTGAAGGTGCAGAGGAATTGGAAGATGACGAATCCGAAATTCTAGTAGAAGACGAAGATCTTATTATTGATGAAAACGACAGTGTTGAAGCCTCTGTTTTTGGCCTTAAAATTCACCTGAGCGATAAATCGAAAGTGTTTATAGATGGTATTTTTGACGGTGCTGTTTGGGAATATGGTGAAGCTCTTGAGCATCTAGAACAATTAGATGAATGGGACGATGCTGTAAAGTATATTCAAGAAGAAATTTTTACCCGTAATAACACAGATATGTTTTCGGAGGTTGCGGTAGAGTTCACCGATCGCCTGCAAAGCTATTTTAGAGATCATAAATGGAGATGAGTAACGATGGAATCTAACGATAAAGTTGAGCGTCTATTAAAATTACGTGAAGAATCAATGCTTGGGGGCGGTGTAGATCGTATCGAAAAGCAACATCAAAAAGGTAAACTTACTGCTCGAGAACGAGTTAATCTTCTCCTAGATAAAGATTCCTTCGAAGAAATTGATGCATTTGTAACTCATCGTAGCACCAACTTCGGGCTAGAGAATCAAAAGTTTTTAGGTGATGGCGTAATTACGGGATATGGTAAAATCCACGGCAAACCAGTTTATGTATTCAGCCAAGATTTTACTGTTTTTGGTGGGTCACTTTCAGAAACACATGCTGAGAAGATTTGTAAAGTGATGGATTTAGCCTTGAAAAATGGTGTTCCTGTAATTGGTTTGAACGATTCTGGCGGGGCACGAATTCAGGAAGGCGTTTCATCGCTTGGTGGCTACGCAGAAGTATTTTGGCGCAATAGCATGGCATCGGGAGTTGTACCTCAGATTTCCGCAGTAATGGGACCATGTGCGGGTGGTGCGGTTTATAGTCCGGCGCTAACAGATTTCATTTTTATGGTAGAAAATACCAGCTATATGTTTGTTACGGGACCAAATGTGGTGAAAACTGTAACTCACGAAGAAGTAACCTCCGAAGAACTAGGTGGCGCAAGCACACATAATTCGAAATCTGGTGTGGCGCATTTTTCAACAGCAAACGATGCTGTGTGTATTCAAGAAATTCGCAAGCTGATGTCGTACATCCCTCAGAATTGCGAAGAAAAAGTGCCACTTATCGAATCAAAAGAGCCTGATGCTGCCAAAGCAAAAGGTCTTGATGATATTGTTCCCCTGAACCCCAACAAGCCGTATGATATCCACGATGTTATTCAAGGTGTGGTTGATAAAGACTCGTTTTTTGAAGTACACAAAGACTTCGCAGAAAATATAGTTGTTGGTTTTGCACGTTTGGGTGGAAGAAGTATAGGAATTGTAGCGAATCAGCCACTACAACTTGCTGGAGTGTTAGATATTCGTTCTTCCAAAAAAGGAGCTCGATTTGTTCGCTTTTGTGATGCTTTTAACATCCCGTTGGTTGTGTTTGAAGATGTACCTGGCTTTTTACCAGGCACCGACCAAGAATGGAATGGGATTATATCGGAAGGAGCAAAGCTACTTTATGCGTTCTGTGAAGCAAGTGTACCAAAAATGACGGTAATTACTCGCAAAGCTTACGGCGGAGCGTATGATGTGATGAATTCTAAACACATTCGTGCTGATTACAACGTAGCTTGGCCAACTTCAGAGATTGCCGTAATGGGAAGCAAAGGCGCTGTGGAAATTATATTCAGAGGTGAGATTAGCAAAGCTGATGATCCCGTTGCAAAAGAATTAGAACTTGAAGCGGAATACGCCAAAGAGTTTGCACATCCTTACCGAGCTGCAGCACGTGGCTTTATTGATGATGTGATTTTGCCTTCAGAAACGAGAACCAAGCTTATTAAAGCGCTCGAAATTTGTCAGCATAAATCCGTATCTGTACCTAAGAAAAAACACGATAATCTACCGTTGTAGAATCAGAAATAAACGGGCTATTCTCAAAATCCATCTTTTAGAAACAGGATTATCAGGATGGGCAAGATTTTCAGGATTGAATCTTTGCTCCTCATAAACTTGAGGGTGAACCTAATCCTGTGTATCCCGTAAATCAGGTAAATCCTGTTTCAAATAACTAGAAGCTCAGATATCTTCCTCAAAACCTACTTATCATAAATCATATAGCCTGGTTTTTCGGGACTTTCCATTCCCTTAAGGCCGTGCTCTTTTATCAAATCAGAATAATTCAGAAGTTGGATATTCTTCTCTTTAAGTGCGGTAAGAAACTCTGGCGACTTAAACGCTTCCAACTCGGCATTTCGATGTTTACTCATAAATTCAGGACCAAAAGGATTGAGGTCAATCATGGCAGCAAGCTCGGGAGTGTCTTTACCAACATGAGAAACAAACAAGTTGTACTGACCTGTTTTTAAATTGTTAAGCGTAGCCAAGAGCGTATCTTTTTTGGAAGGAATTGCAGCATCGTACATCATCTTTACATCCACTTCACCAAAATATCGAGAAATAGCAAAATCGTATTCTACAGCTAGTTTTTCGACAATAGCTCGGTACTCAGGTTTATCCACCGCGGTTCCCATGTGGTAATCCACATACTCGATGTTAGCTCCGCTTTTAAGCGCTCGTTCGATTTGGGCACGTAATTCCGTTTCGATATCGGCAAGCGTTGGATTATTAGCATAAAGCGTAGCTCGCGATGGGTAAAAGAATCCATGTTCATCCACTAAACTAGGAACAGTATCTTTTCCGGCAACAGGTCCCCAGCGGAAGTTCTGCCACTCCGCATTTAACGTAAGATGGATGCCCAGCGTAACTTGAGGTTGATCCTTCAGAATATCCACACCTTCCTGATACCAAGGACATGCAAACATAATAGAAGCCGAAAATGGAATGTTGAGGTCGACGATTTCTTTGATGCCCATATTTACCGCATGCGACATCCCGATATCGTCAAAACGGAGGAGCAGTTGAGGTTCATTTTTTGGGATGAGAGAAAGAGTTAAACCCACCAACAAAAGAAGTACAGTTTTCATGAAAAGAAGAGATAATTGTCATTAAAATTCCCCTAAAGGAAAAGAAATATACGATGGGGAGCAAGTGTGGAATGTGAGGATTTTTTGATTTCATCATCTCAACAAAGGGCAAAGTCATCCTGAAGATACTTCTGAAGGATCTTCCCAGTCTTGCCCCTCGTTCCGTAGCTCTGCTGCGGAATGCTACCTTGGAGCTCTGCTCCAAATACGCTTAGACTACTGTCTTTTTGCTATTAAAGGTTCTTGAAGGCTCTTCGGAAGTATCCTCAGAGTGACTTCGGGTTTTAAGTAAACTAAAAAATACCATCGAATTTAATCTCGTTACGAACGTCTTCGTTCATAATACAGTCTAGAAGCTCCAGCTTCCACTCATTGAGGTTCAGCGAACTTGCCAACCAAGCCTTTAAAAAGCAATGGTTTTGTTTTGGGGTGATAGCAGCTCGTACCCTCTCATTATTTTCGTGCACGCTAATGCATTCATCTCATTGATGGGTGTACTTTTGTGCCGCCCCCGAATCTCGGGTTTAGCACGTACCAAAAACTCTCGACAAGAATAATTGGCGCGAACTTCATTACATCGACTCAATCATTCCAATGGTCTTCGTTCTTCTTTGTTCACATTCAAACCCGAGCCTGTGTGGAATGATTGCTCCTTGCGGAGTCGTCGATTCCATTGCGTTCTTTCTTCGCCAATAATTCTAAATGTCGGTGTGGTTTGGTGGGCATTACAGTGTTTGGGAGAAAGAGTATGAACTCCGGTCATCCTTATCCCGAGGCTTCGAGAGAAGGATCTTTACTGCTATTAAAAAGCAATGGTCTTGTTTGGGTTTATTCTAAAATCCATTTTTTTGAAACAGGATTTATAGGATGAGCAAGATTTTCAGGATTGGGGTATTGCTCCTCTTAAACTTGAGGGTGAACCTAATCCTATACATCCTGTAAATCAGGTGTATCCTGTTTCAAATAATTGGGAATTGATTGAAGGGAAGATAATTACTTCAACATCATCATTTTTCTGGTTGCAGTGTAGGCGCCAGTTTGGATGGTATATATATACATTCCAGACGCTAAACTACTAGCATCAAAATTAATATTATGTGCCCCAGCGCTTAGTTTTCCATTAACTAAGGTAGCCACTTTTCTACCTAGTATGTCTAACACTTGAAGAGTCACTTCAGATGCTTCAGGCAAGTTGAAAGTGATATTGGTACTTGGATTAAATGGGTTTGGATAATTTTGATCGAGTCTGAATTGTTCCACCACTAAATCTTCTTCGTTTGAAACCAGCGTGTTTACGGTTAATTCGATAGGAATTTCAAATGAGTTATCACCATCGTTATTGGTTCTTACGGTCATAAGTGTTTTATGAACCCCAGGTTCAAAATCCTTTGCGCTGAACCGTAACATCGTTGATTCAGATTCACCAGGTTTTACTGCTTTATCCGTATCTGTTACATTTAGCCAACTGTATGGGCTATTGTATCTTACAATACTCACATCATCAATATCTATATAAAAGCCTTCACTAAATGAATAGCCCATGCCAAATTTGAGTGAAGCAGGACCATTTATAAATTTTCCTATTGTTCTAACCCCTAGTTCATCTGTAAGAAAATTAGTTAATTGAATGCCATTTTTATAGTATCTAATCTCTCCTTTATCTGTATCCATAATAATGTCAAATTTCACAAATTCGCCATAAGTTGGTTTTTCTGTCGCAATTATCTCGCCATCAGTAGTAGAGCCAATTTGGAAAAACCCGCCAGCTCTCAGTTCTTCTCTAGAAGTATACGTTAAAAAGTGAGAGGTTATAGGAAAGCCACGTTGACTTGATCTCGAATCATAAGCGCTTACACTAAATGATACCTCTTTAGCCTCTGGAGTGTTTGGAACTCTCATAGCATATGAGATTTTATAACTCCCAAGTCCCAGAAAACCTATGTATGGAGAAAGAAATTCATTAGATGCTGCATCAGAAGTGTAATTATATCTTAAATGCTGTTCTCCGCTATAAGCAGAATCATTCATGACATTTACTTTCTGATACTCGCCACGACCAACCCTTGCCACAGATTGCCATCCATTTTTTAATATAAAATCAGAAACATCAAAGCCATCGGACACTTCAAAACCTGTATGCAATAAAGTATCTCCAGGCCCCCATCCATCAAGCTCGTTCACAACGCTTTGTTTTGCGGATATGTCTTCCGCATCATGAACGACATCAAAACTAATGGAATAATTGAGATCGCTATCACCTGTATTAGAAATAACAAATGGGACCTCCATTGTGCCATCTTGATCTAAACTAATTGAAATAGGGGATGTAGAAATACTAGGGATTGGGGGATCAATCTTTGTATTCCTATAGTAGGCTACGATGCTTTTCATTTTTTTTAGTGACAACGAAGCATCCGCTTTCATTACAGGGTCATCAGAACCTAATTTAAATCCCTGATAGGTATTGTCATTACTCGAATAATATGGTATTCGTGGGCTTGCCGTAGAATCTGCATAAGCCATTACGGTTGAAAATCCATTTTCAAAATCTTGGTACCCTACCGACTCTAGAAATGTACCATCCGATATGCCTGAAGGACTTGTCTTCTGAGTTCTAGAATGAGCTAGTCCCATAGAATGCCCCATCTCGTGGGCTAAAACATAGGTATCGGTAAGCTGTGCTACACGGTTAACATTGTAAGCAAAACGTGATTCACCTGCGATTCCACCACCACCATATGCCTTGCCGCCTGCATCGGGGATATTAGAGATTAAACCCATCAAATCGGCTCCGTAATCATCTCTAAGACCATGAACTTCATTCATGTCATTATCAGGAACTTGAGATGGATTAAAGTCATCTCCACCTATAAACTTAAATAGGACATCATCGCCGGTATTTACTGAGCTTTCATCAAAATCTACTTTATAAGTATGCACTAATCGAACAGTAATTGGAACCAAGCTATTATCTAGCACCGTTTGATATAAATTCATAGCCTGAGCCATTACACCAAAAATATCATCGTAATCACTTTCTTCAGAAGATGCCCAGTCTTCCGCATATTGGGTATAAGAAAGCATAATATCGATGGTTGAGTTTTCTTCCAAGTCGTTTCCAGGGATTTCATCAACCGGTACATCGTCTTGTACGTTGGAAAAAGAGCTAGACTTTTCATGCAATTCTAGATTATGTTCTCCTATCTCATTATTAGTAGAACAGTAAAATGACTCTTCTTTGGCACTTACGATATAGCTCTGTAATGTTGCTCTATCCACCTTAAAGCGGTTTGTTTTATGAAGAGATTCATGGAATATTCCATCTATTGCACCACCTTGGTAGGTAAAACTAAATATAGCTCCATCAGATGAGACTGCTCTATACGATTTAATTCCAGGAATAAACTCTGTAACTCGAGTTATTTCTAGATTTTTTAATCCAGAAGAGAGAGCAACTTCAATGGACGCGCCCTTTGTAATTAAATTCTGTTCAAAAATTGAGGAATTGAGTTGGTAAGGAACTTTACCGTTCTCTGTGATTTTAGCCCGGTCTATAGTATTAAATTTTAAATCTTGCCCGTTTGATTGCACAAATGTGCAAAGCGCTAAAATAAGCGCGAGAAATGCTACCCTCATGAAAATGATCTCTTAATGAATGAATATTATACCCGAATTAAATTAAAGTAAAAAAAAACAATGATTATATATAATGATTGGAGCCTTTTTTAGTAATAAAGAGCATATTGGTTCTAATTCTCTATCATCTCTAAAAAAACTGAACCCGAACTATGTAAGTTATTGCCAATTCATTTACCCCACGCTTTAACAACGGGCACGGTCATTCCTGCGAAGGCAGGAATCTAGCATATAGTTTTTGAAACAGGATTTATAGGATGAGCAAGATTTTCAGGATTGAATTATTACTTTAGGATAAATGAGGTGGGGTAAGTTTAATCCTGCACATCAAGAAAATCAGGTAAATCCTGTTTCGAATAAGTGGGAAAGTGATTTTGGGGTGTTGGGGGTGTTCTAATTGTATTCAAAAATATTATGTAATCCGATTTTTCATTTTCGAACTTTAGTTTACTATTATGGCTACATGAAAAATTTACCTGAACATATCTACAACTCTTTAGGAGATTTAAATACTGATAGAAACTCAAAGCTTTGGGATGAAAAGACTAAAGGTAGAGCTCCTCATAAAGCGTTCTTGTTACTATCAATATTAGATGGAATCGAACAAGGTTGGATTTCGGATTCAATTATATATCCTAGCCAAAATCTTGTAGATAATTTTTTTCACTATTGGGATAACATTATGGGGGAGGATAGATCTACTAGTATTGCTCTTCCTTATTTCTATATGAAATCAGAATCGTTTTGGGAATTAGTTTACAAGCACGGGAAAAATGAATTCTCATATTCACCTTCTTGGGGAGCACTAAAAGATAGAGTTGAATTTGCTCGTATAAACGAGGATTTGTTTGAGGCAATGAATAAAAAGAGTACGTGTCAAATAATAAGAGGTTTTTTGATGGAAACGTACTTTGATGATATCATAGCTGTGAAAGTCGGACAGATTGGAGCTTCTAATAAGCGTATATATTTACAATCTGAAAGCTTAAGATCACTTGTTGCAGAGCCTTTTATTGTTGACCATTCGGAAAATTTAAAATTTAGACAAGTAACTAAAACTATTCAGGAGAGAGATAGAGCATTCTCGACTATAGTTAGAAATAATTTTGACCATTGTTGTGCGGTGTGTAGAAATCGGGTAATAACTCCAGAAGGGAAATTACTTGTAGACGCTGCTCATATTATTCCATGGAGTACGTATAAAAATGATGACCCTAGAAATGGTTTGTCTCTGTGCAAATCACATCATTGGATGTTCGATAATTTTATGATAACAGTGAAAGATGATTATACATTGAAACTCTCTAAACATTTAAATACCTCTCCTAATGTAATTACAGGAGCTAATGTTAAGAAAGGCGAAAAACTATACCTACCAACCAATTCAGACTTTTTACCCTCTATAGAAGCATTGAACTTGCATCAGCAACTCTTTGAAGAGACTCATCGAAGTTGGAAGTAATGGGGGTAATAACAATGTATAATTAGTCTTTATTTTTAGATGCGAATTTCTATCATGTAAATACGATTTTTAACATTTTTATAAATCACTGATTCTTATATCTTCAATACATGATATTCAACGAGGACTCCCGGGTTAAAATCCCGACTATCTTACATCTTATACGGCTGGGGTACACCTATCTTTCCTTGAAAGGTCAGGTATGGGATGAGTCTACCAATATCTTTACGAATGTTTTTAAGGAGAGTATTCAACGAATTAATCCAGAACTGGATGACTTGGATGTTTCTAGAGTTTATGATGAAGTTGCTCTAGCTTTAGAGAATGAGAATTCGGGAAAAACTTTTTCGACATCTCAACAATACATGTAATCAAAATCAAAAACGCATCGAAATATGGGTTGGTTATTACCCATACTAATGAAAGGGCAAGTTATAGTTAGGGAAGCAGAGGAACTTATTAATGGTTGAGATCGATAAATGAGTTTTATAAAAATAATAAATTAATAATGTAAAATTTTTTGGTAAAAGATGGGAAAGGTTAGTGGAATTACAACTTTAGCACTTTTAAAAGCTAATTTTGATGAGGGAATGGACTATTTAGAAATGTTTATGCCTTTTATACTTAACATTATTTGGGAAGAAACGGAAGATTTAGTTGAATTAGGAGAAGTTCAAAAACTTGTTAAAAAGAAATTCGATATAAATATTCCACCGGAAGTTGTTAGTAATCTTTTAAATAAAGCAAAAAGAAGAGGTGCCATTAAAAGAGAGGCAGGGAAATATTTTAAGATTCATGAGTTCGAATTTGATCAAGATTTAAATAAAAAACAGAAAAGTATAAGTCGCCAATTAAATAAGATTGGTACCGAACTAAATAAATTTTTAAAAGTAGAGAGTATCGAATTAGAAAGTGATGATGATGCTCTTGCAATATTATTTAAATTTTTATCGAATCAAGAATTAGAACTGCTTTTAGATATAGAATATGAAAATAAGCCGATAGATTCGAGTGCACTTAAAAGTAGACAGATGAGAGCTGTTGCTAAGTTTATAAAAGATGTTTGCCTTAAGGACCCTATACTCGCAGATTATCTAGATAACATCCTTACTGGGTTTGTATTACAAAACGCACTCTTATTAAAAAACATAGCAACTCCTTCTAAGGTTTTTGATGATTTACAAATATTCTTAGACAGTGGGTTTTTATTAGGGCTATTGGGCTGGAAAGGAGCGGCAAGAGAGCTTGCAAATAAAGACACTGTAGAGTTGTTGAAAGCAACTAATGCGCATATAGCTGTATTCGAACCAACTGTTGATGAACTTAAAAGGATTCTATTCACATATGAAAGAAACTTAGGAACACAAAAAGGTAGAGAGAGACTTTGGCAAGGTCCAATAACGAGGCATGTTTTGGCAGAGCGACTCACACCAAGTGATATAAAACAAGCCATTTCGTTAATTGAAGATAATTTACAATTTAAATATGGCATTTCTATCCATACAACACCAGAACGAAAAGCTGATTACACAATGAATGAGGAAGACCTTGCTAAGAGGTTGGGAGAAAAAGATAAAGATAAACCGTCAAATAGAATAACTCATGATATAGACTGTGTTGCAGCAATATTAACTTTACGCAAAGGGAATAAGCCCAAAACATTGGATAATACAAAGGCTATATTTATGACAGGAAGCTCAACAGTGGTAAATATAGTAAAAAGCTGGTATGAAGAATCAAAAGGGAGTCATGTATCTCCAATAATTCATCATTTGACTATAGCTAATATTGCTTGGTTAAAAAGACCAGATCTAGGTGCAAATTTAAAAATAAACGAACTAGTTGCGTTATGTACAGCAGCATTGAAACCTAAACCGGAAACGTGGAGTAAATTTTTAGATCATTTAAGGAAACTTGAAAAATCTGGAGAAATAACCTCTGCTGAGACAGTTACAATAATTACATCAAATTTTATTGAATCTGAATTAGTTGCAATGGAAGATCATGAAGAAGATGTAGATTCAAGTTCTGTCAGCGAAATAGTAGATAGGGTTAAACACAGCCTTATTTCGGATTCAAAGAAAAGGGAAGAAGATTTAAAAACTGAAATAGAGTTAAAAGACGAAAGCTTGTCAACAATAGATTCAAATATCAATAATATCTCTAATATAATTACTAATATATTATTTGTAATAGCAGCATTATTAATAATATTAGGATCATTTTATATTTTACCAGGTGTATCGGAATGGTTAGAATTAGGCATTACTGGCTACATTGTAGCATCGATGATAGCTATATTTACAGCAATATCTTTAATTACTGGATTCAGATTATCTGATTATAAGCACAGTTTAAGTGGTCGAATTAGAGAATTATTTACAAAGGTGATTAAAGAATAAATTGAAGTATGGTCATCTTATGATTCATCTAGAGGTAAATCCCCTTGATACCTTAAGTCTATGATTTTAGGTTGGTAGAATAGTAAGTTTGTAACTTGAGAGACATCTGGGGTTGTATCTACAACCCTTTTATTTTTAAGCTATCTAATTGATGCTATGCAATATTCACAAAAATTATTATTGAACATACTACTATGCCTGTTTCTGGTTCAATGCTCCAATAATTCTACATCAAAAAAAACAGATTATATTAAGGAGCTCGAAAACCTTACAGTTTTTCCAGCCGATTCCGAGCCAGCCTATTCGATAAAGCTTTTACCAGTGCAGACTTTTGGTGACTCTGTTGAGCCCTATTGGTCGGTTATTGACGGCTGTTTTGCAGATGACAGCGGTAGGCTGATTATCAAGGGACACTTAAACGGTATTATAAGCGAGTTTCATGTCTATAATCCCGATGGGACGTACCACAGCCAAATCGGCCGATTCGGCAGGGGGCCTGGTGAATACGAATCCGTATCACTTTTTCAAATGCAGGCAGGTAAGTTTTTTATGTATGACCAAATAACTGGGCGTCTTAGTATGTTTAGCACCACAGATTACTCGTTTGTAGGATCTTCCGTAATTCAGGATTGGAACGTCAGAGGTCTTGAGTTGGTCCGCCACATGAAATTGAGTGATTTTCGTGCTAGAAATGACGGTAATCTATTGGTCATATTCAAGAGTCACCCCACTAGTTCTGGCAGAACCTCGAATACAAAATTTATGTTGGTTGACACCGAGGGAAACGTGTTAAACACAGAGCCACTAATAGAATTGCCATCGCCATACTACATTTTGGGGCAGAATCAGAGCGTTGCAATGTTCTCTTCGGTGGGCTTCCAGATGGCATTTAAGGAGCTTTCGTTGTATGCTCTATCTGATGATGATGATGCAATATATACGGCTCCCGAGACCGAAGATTTTTTAATCAAGAAATATGATGCGGATGGTAACTACCAATACGCATTTTATTACCCAGAAATGGGGCCTCCGTTTGATTTAGATTCTGATCTGAATATGATGGATTCTTTTAAAAGTGCCGCTAAAAGTGCGTTGAAGGCCGTGGATACGGAGATTCCTAAAACGGCCCCAGTTTTGCGCGGTATGAGGGTCGACGATGAAAACAGAATTTGGGTTAAGATAATGGTAGATAGGGAGACAGACGAGTGGTGGATACTTGGAGAGTCAGGTGAGCTGCTTGCCAAGACTGTCCTCCCAAATAATGAAACAATCTGTGATATTCAAAACGGGTACCTTTACGCAAAATATTTTAACCCCCAGGGCAACGGTGGTATAGAAAACTGGGAAACCAAAGTTGTTAAATACAGCATTAACTTGACAGAGCTATGATTTCGTAAGGGACATGAACAATTTTGCTACCCAAATGTTACCCAAATCCAGATAGATCAGATTTTAAATTACCCCTACAAAAAAAGCCCAACGACTATAAATCATTGGGCTTCATTGTTTTATCTAAGTACACCCGACAAGAGTCGAACTTGTAACCGCCTGATTCGTAGTCAGGTACTCTATCCAATTGAGCTACGGGTGCATTTTGCTGTTTTGGCAAGACGCCAAAGATAAGGACTTCTACTTACGTTCACAACAAGATTTTGAAATTTAGTAGTTTTGGTGATGTAAATGTCATCTATGTGATTATGAATAACTCAATTTAATCTTTTCTTAGAAAATAAAAGCTTTACACAATCACTTGGATTACGCTTCCTTTTCGCCTAGATATTCAAGCGATAGAATAGTTACATCATCAGATTGGTTTGCTTTACCCATGAATTTTAACACATCAACAACTAAGCTTCGTACTAATTTATCGATGCCGTCGGTATGATGTTTAGCAAGAAACTCTTCTAACCGGGGTTCTTCGTACATATCTTCTTCTATATTCATGGCTTCGGTTACGCCATCAGTGAAAAGAAGAATTTTATCGCCAGGATGTAGTTGTAGCTCGTTGGTTTCGTAGGCAATACCTTCAATTTTACCAAGCAGGAGGCCAGAAGTATTTTCTACCTCTTCCACATCGCCATTTGCGCGAACAATATAAGGCAAGTTGTGACCGCCGTTAGAATATCTCACTACACCAGTTCGCGTATCCATCACTCCATAAAAAACGGTCACAAAAGTTGTTAAATCGCTTTCTGGAATTAGCATGGCGTTGACGGTGGATAAACATTCAGCTGGATCGTCAATCTGCGAGGCAATGGCTTTTAGCATGGTCCTGGAAACGGCCATGTAGATAGAAGCGGGAACGCCTTTTCCGGAAACATCACCAATTACAAAACCAAGCCGATGTTCATCGAGAAAGAAAAAGTCGTAAAAATCGCCTCCCACTTCTTTTGCCGTATGCATCTCTCCGTAGATATTGAATTCCTTACGGTGTGGAAAAGGAGGGAAGACTTGAGGAAGTATTTTTTGTTGAATACGTGCTGCGGTATCCAAATCAACTTGAACTGCAGCTAATGTTTTTTTCTGCTGATGAGATTCAAACATATAGCGTATTTCATTCAGTCCCTTTTCGATGGTGATTTCAAGGTCACGAAAGTCGATGGGTTTGGTGATAAAATCAAAAGCTCCTCGGTTCATGGCGGTGCGGATGTTCTCCATATCGCCATAGGCAGAAACAATCACCGTTTTAAGAATGGGGTTGTTGAGTTTTTGAGATTCTGATAAAAATGTAAGCCCATCCATTTTGGGCATATTGATGTCAGAAAGTACAAGAGAGATGTCATCGCATTCTTCGAGCATGGCAAGGGCTTCTTCGCCATTTTCAGCAAAACAAAACTCATATACATCTTGTTGTATTTGCTTACGGAAGCGTTGTAAAATAAGCATTTGAAGATCGGGTTCGTCGTCCACAACCATTATTTTGTGTTGTATCATAATATGGTATAAGTCTGCTTAGCGTTTTTTCTGTTCTTCCAGAAGTTGGTGTAATTCTTGCTTTAATGAATTAAAGTCGATGGGTTTGGTGAAAAATTCTTTGGCCCCGGAGTTAATGGCACGGTCGTAATTTTCACTGTCGCCATAGGCTGAAATCATGCTCACTTTAATTTTAGGAAATTGAGCTTTAACGGCTTCCAAAAGCTCAAAACCTGTCATACCCGGCATATTAATATCAGAGAATATGTAAACAACATCAGGGGGCTGGTTGTTATGTAAGAGTTCTAGAGCTTCATTTCCCGAGAAAGCGAATTCGAGTTCTAAAAGACCTTTTTTAACTTCGGCTCTAAATTTTTGACGAAAAAGCATTTCTACATCCCGCTCATCATCTACTACTAAAAACTTCATTCTTTAAGCCCCATTTTATGTTAAATATATATTAAACCGAGTAAACTCGTTGGTTTTTGTTTCAATCTCCAAAGTGCCACCATGTGCTTTGATAATATCGTTGGTTATGCTTAATCCAAGCCCTGTTCCTGCGGTGCCTTTTTTAGTGGTAAAGAATGGTTGTAGGATTTGGTCTTTGATGCTATCAGGTATTCCTGGGCCATTGTCGGCAATAGTAAGGTGAATGCCCCCAGATACATTTTTTGTACTAACTGTTAGCTTTGGCTTGTAGTTAGTTGGTTCGGCATTGTATTTTTCTCGCATGGCGTCGAAAGCATTATTGCACAAATTAACTACCACTCTACTGAAATCTTCAGAAATAAGTGGAATCTCAGTTAAGGATTCATCTAAATCTAGCTCAATGTCCACATTAAAAGGGTTTTTTGCAGCACGCATACCATGAAAGGTGAGGTTAACAAACTCTTTTAGGAGCGCATTAAGATCAGTGGTTTCTTTTTTTCCAGTACCTCCTCGCGAATGCTGAAGCATGGATTTCACGATAGAGTCGGCACGAGATCCGTGTTCTTGAATTTTTTTGAGGTTTATTTCAATATCATTCATCAACTCGGAAATTTCATTGAAAGATCCTTCTTGTTGAGTCGAATCTAAACTCGTTTTCACACTTTCGACCTCTTCTCGCAGTTCTTGTAAAAGTTCTACTGAGAGTTCTGAAAAATTGGTCACAAAGTTCAAAGGATTTTTGATTTCGTGAGCGATGCCCGCTGTTAGCTGTCCAAGGGAGGCTAGTTTCTCTTGTTGAACGAGTTGCTGCTGCATGCTTTTGAGCTCGCTTAGCGTCGCGTTAAGCTTTCTGTACGCCGAGGCGTTATCGATAGCTATAGCAGCGTAAGTAGCTAAGTTTCGAAGAAGATTTACGTGATACTCTGTATAAGCATTTTTACTAAAACTCTGGGTAGTAAGAACTCCAATAACTTTTTTCTGGTGGACTAGAGGTAAGTATATCACGGATGATGATTCTTCCCCTTCAATAGGCTTGTGGTATTCTTTAAGGTATTTGCTTTGCTCTTTTACGAAATCTCCAATGATGATTTCTTTGTTGTTCATGAAGCACCATGCAGCAAGTCTACGGCCTTCGTCAAGTTGATTTATATAAGGGGGAAGCATCACGCCTTTTTCTTTAGTAGCAGGGAAGTCAAGGCATTGGTTCCGCTTATTGTAGATTCCGATGCCAAAAATAGCGGCATCCATCAATGCGTTAACATTTTCGTAAACTGTTTCGATAACGGTATCTACAGAGAGGGTAGAAGTGATAGCTTGGCCGATTTTACTAAGTTGTTCAGTATCAGCTCTTCGTTTGTTTTCGGCTTCAGCTCGAAGTTCAGCTTCCCGTAAGATGGATCGCTCGTTTTCTTTGATGGAGATTCGGTGGCGTTGCAAACGATCTATGCCTACAATTAAAAGCCCCAATATTATTGCAAATAAGATATATGCCCACCAAGTATTATACCATGGTGGCAAGAGGGATAATTGAATCGAAACTCCTTTTTCGTTCCAAATTCCATCGGCGTTTGAAGCTTTTACACGAAATGTATATTCGCCAGCGGCCAAGTTAGTGTAAGTAGCGGTTTGTTTGTTTCCTACAACAACCCAATCTTTATCAAAGCCTTCTAGTTTGTAAGCATATTGGTTTTTTGCTGAGTTTGCAAAATGAAGGGCTACATAATCGAATGAAATCTCATTCTGATTGTATTTTAAGGTAATTAATGAAGTTTCAGATAGAGACTTTTTAAGAGGAGAGTTAGATCCAATTTCTACAGATTTATTAAAGAGTTTGAAATCTGAAAGCACTACTTGGGGAGGAGTTTCATTTATATGAAGTTGTTCAGGAACAAAAGCAGTGACCCCTTTGGGACTTCCGAAATATAAAATTCCACCAGTACCTTTTCTAAATGCATTTTGATCATACTCAAGTGCCATAAGTCCGTCATCTAATCCATAATTTCGAAAAGTATTGGTTTCTGGATCAAAGTTGCTGATTCCATTATTGGTACTCATCCAAAGTGTTCCGCTATTGTCGAGGAGTAAACCATATATGGTGTTATTTGAAAGTCCTTCCTTCTCTGTAAAGTGTTTTGCAATTCCAGTTTTCGCATCAAATCGGTTTAAACCACCACCATGTGTGGCAATCCAAATTATCTCAGGTTCATCCGGTCTAATAATTATAGCCGATATAGTATTATTATTTATACTATTAAAATTGTTGGGATTATAAGATGACTGTAAAGAAAATTGATTTAATGTATCGACTTTGAATAATCCGTCATTGGTTCCAATCCATATAATACCATCATTATTTTGATAGAGACTCAACACAATAGGTCCTGTGTTACTTGTGTCAGCCGTTAACTCAATGGGAGTAAATTCTTTTGTTCTTACATCAAATTTGTCTAACCCTGCTCCACTTCCAATGATGAGAATATTTGAATCAAGTAAGCTAGGTTCAAGTGCAAAGATATTGTCTCGCCCGAATTTATTCTGGCGAAACCATTTCCCTTGGTCTGTTTTACGATTTAATAAACTCAGCCCAAAAGAACTTCCAATCCAAAAATTTCCTTGAGCATCTTCCGCAAAAGTTCGATAGGTGCCAGGTAGAATACTGGTTGTATCATCCTGATTATAGCGGAATTGGGTAGCTTTATTCTTGGTTCCGTCCGATTTAAGCCGAGTTAGAATATTAGATCGAACTCCAGCATCGCTTCCTATCCAAAGTGAACCTTCTTGGTCTTCATACACGCCCCATACAATTCCTGGTGCGATACTCTCAGGGTTATCTGGCGAGTATTTGAGGTGGGAAAAGTTTACCGCAGCTGGATTGAATTTACTAAAACCTTCAGTGGTATAGCCAACCCACATAGTGCCTGCTCGGTCTGTAAACAGGCTAGAAACATCATTTTCAATTAAGCTGTTTGGATCACTTTCATTTTTCCTGTAAGTGGTAAATTCTCCTGTACGGTAATCAAATCGAGCAACTCCTGCCCCTGGACCAGCTACCCAAAGTATGTTTGGATCGGCAGGATCAGGAGAGACGTCATGTAAAAAATTAAGTGGGTTTGTCTGTTGTCCAGTATCTGGAGAAAGTAAAAACCGTTCATTTGAACCATCTGATATATTAAATCTAAGAAGCCCATTTCCCGTGGCTAGCCAAATAATTTCCTTTTCAGTAGGAGATTTATATACCCCCAAAACGTTGGCTTTATCCCCATATCCTTCTGATGATAGAGAATCGCTAAGAAAACGAGTGATTTCATCTGTTTTAGGATTAACTCGGCTTATTCCATTGCTTGTTGTAACCCAAATCATCCCAGCTTCATCTTCAAAAATCGCAAAAGTTGTATGAGCTGAGATGGTATTTGGATCTTCATGGACATGTTTGTAGTTCTTAAAAACTCCATCTTGATCCGCTTTCATGCGATTAATTCCATTATCGAGAGTGGTTATCCAAAGGTCTCCATTTCGAGCTTCGAGTGTGGAAAAAGTTCTATCACTTGAGATAGATGTGCTATCATCGGGGTTGTGTCGGTAGTGGGTAAATTTTTCTGTGGTGCGATCCATTCTGTTGAGTCCGCCACTTTCTGTTGTTACCCATAGGTCGCCGTTTTTCACTTCTGTAATCCCCCAAACCCAATTATCTGAAAGAGAGGTAGTGTCGAATGGAGTAGAAGCATAAATTTTAAACTCCTGTCCATCGTAACGATGAAGGCCACCTTGAGTTGAAATCCAGATAAATCCTTGTTCATCTTGAGTAATTGAATTTGCACTACCTTGAGCAAGCCCATTTTGAATCCCTACATGTTCAAACCGTAAGGTTGGCGCTTCACTTTTTAAGATGGAAGGTTTTATTTCCTGTTCATTTTGAGCCTGCACTGTTATAGATATTGAAACTCCCAGTAGTAATTGGAAGACCAAAAATTGGGTAAATCGAAGAGAGTGCAATCGTGCGGTTTGTAATACCCGTTTCATAGTTTATTCTTTTGATACTGTTGAAAAATAAGAGTTAGAGTTGCTTTTTTGGAGAAGCAGACGTCAATAGCCCACGCTATATATTTAATAGAAATGCTATAAATGGTATTGTTGATATTAATACTCATTAAACTGGTAGGTTGATGGTAAATGTTGTCCCTTCACGTAGCTTACTTGCTAAACTAATTTCGCCACCATGAGCTTTGATAATATCATTGGTAATTGATAGGCCGAGTCCAGTTCCTTGCGTTCCTTTTTTTGTAGTGAAAAAGGGAACAAGGATTTTATCCTTAAACTCATCGGAGATACCAGGCCCGTTGTCTTCCATTTCGAATGAGATTCCATTTTTGCGACTTTTAGTGCGAACGGTAAGTACGGGTTTATAAGATGTTCCCTGATTGTTACTAGTCGTAGCAATTTTCTCTCGCATAGCATCAAATGCATTGTTTGCTAAATTGAGAATTACACGGCTGAAATCTTCCACAATGATGGGGACTTTCTCTAAGTTTTCTTGCAACTCCAATTCAATAGCTACATTTATTGGGGTTTTACTAGCTCGCATTCCGTGGAAAGCTAGATTCACATATTCTTTTACCAAAAGGTTTATATCAATAAGTTCTTTTTCGCCACTTCCACCTCTAGAATGCAAGAGCATTGACTTTACAATGCCATCTGCTCGAGTTCCATGTTCGAATATCTTTTTAAGATTGGCTTCGATGTCTGATAAAATGGCATCGATATCATCATTGTTCTCGCTGTTGGTGGGAATTAGTTCACGTAATTCTTCAAACAATTCGAGGTTTAAATCTGAAAAATTATTAACAAAATTAAGAGGGTTTTTAATCTCGTGTGCAATTCCTGCAGTTAATTGCCCAAGTGAAGCTAACTTCTCTTGCTGTACTAATTGTTGCTGTGCGTCTTTTAAATCAGTTAAAGCAGTTTGGAGTTTCTGGTAGGCTTCGGCATTTTGCATTGCAACACCAACATTTGCAGCTATAGTGGTAAGTAAACGTTGGTCGTATTCAGTAAAGCGATCTATTGTGCTTGTTGATTGAACACTAATTACACCGATAGCTTTTTTACCCGCCATAATGGGAACCCCAAGGTAAGACATGGCCATAGTTCCTTTTTTCTCAGCCTGAATTTTGTCATAGGCTTTGTCCATATTTTGATTAATCAAAAGTGGCTCTTTCTGAAGTATGATTTTTTCAGTAATACCGTTTCCAAAGGGGCGAGATTGGGTTTCGTCGCCATAATAATATGGAAAGTTTAACATGTTTGTTTTGAGATCATGGATAGCTAAATACACAATATCTGCTTTAAATGTCTCTAGCATTTGTTCGCCAACTAACTTGATAAGCGCATCAAATTCCAGTTGAGATACCAACGCTTTACTGATGTTATTTACCGTATCTAGTTCACTTGCGCGTTGTTCCGTCTCGGCCAACAAGCGCGTTGTTTCATTAAAAAGACGAGCATTTTCTAAGGCAACGCTCATGCTATTTGTTAGAGTGGTAAGCAGGCGAAGGTCAGACTCGTCAAAGGCATTTTCCTTTTCTACATTTTGTAAACTCACAGACCCAACGGCTTTATCGCCTACAATCATTGGGACAAAAATGGCAGATTTAGGAGGTAATCCTTTACTAACTCCTCTTTCAGTATCGCCATATTTTATAGCCGTTTCTAAATAATTCTCATTAATTAGAATGGGTTCTTTTGTTTTAATAAGATACTTATTAGCCCAAATGAAAGGACGGGGTTCGTTATAAAGACGCTCACCATTTTCAATGGCATACTCCCAAGTCTCTATTTCATCAGCATGGTTAAAAGTGCGAATCAAGAGGGTTTGTGTATTCAAGACTTCACAAATCCTATTTCCTACAAGCGCGTAGATGGCTTCCATATTCATTTCACGAACTAAACCTTCTTGCACACTATTAATAACGGCAAGCTCAGCATTGCGCTGCTCAGTTTCTGCAAGTAGACGAGTAGTTTCGTTGAAAAGACGAGCATTCTCTAGAGCAACACTCATGCTATTTACTAAAGTCTCAAGTACGCGAATATCAGAATCAGTGAAGGCATTATCTTTATCTACGTTTTGAAGTGTGAAGTAGCCGATTACAGAGTCGCCCACCATCATAGGGACAAATATGGCTGACTTTGCTGAGCGGGTTCCAGGTAATGGTTTCGACACTTGCTCATTAACCTCGGAAATGGTTCGATCTGCTTTTTCACTCAAGAGAATCGAAAGGTGTTCATCGATTATTTTTTGGCGAAACAAATCAATCGGACGGCTAGAAGGATACATCCGGTCACCATCCTCAAACAAATAATGCCAAACTTCTGTTTTAGCGTTATGGTCAAATATGGCAATACCGGTAACCTGAGCATCGAATAATTGGCGAACACGTTCTCCAACAAGTTCATAAATGCCTTTCATGTCCATTTCGGCTACCAAGCCTTGCTGAACACTGTTTATAACGGCTAATTCTGCATTACGCTGTTCAGCCTCGTTGAAAAGACGAGCGTTTTCTAGCGCTACGCTCATGCTATTAGCTAAGGTATTTAGTAATCTAATGTCAGATTCACTAAAAGCGTTTTCTTTATCTAAATTTTGTAGACTTACATATCCACGAACATTATCACCAATACTAAGTGGAACAAAAAGCATTGATTTTGGGAAGGTTGTTCCCGGTACAGCTTTTGGGGATTCGCCTGTTATGGTAGAATAGGCTTCTTTCGCATTCTCGTTAATACAAATAAGTTTTTGGGTGTTTATTAAACGCCTACGAATTTTATCAAATACACGTGGTTTGGGAATTTCTTGAAGACCCTTTTCGTAGAGGTAATGAAATTCCTCTGTATTAGATTCAAGGTCGAAACTGGCGATAGCTAGCACTTGCGCGTCAAACAGGTCTCGAATACGATTTCCTACCAAGTCGTAGATTCCCTGCATATCCATTTCGGCTACTAACCCTTCTTGCACACTGTTTACAACAGCAAGTTCGGCATTTCGTTGCTCCGTTTCGTTAAAGAGACGAGCATTTTCTAGTGCTACGCTCATACTGTTAGCTAAGGTGCTTAATAAACGTACATCGGAATCAGAAAAAGCATTTTCCTTATCCAAATTTTGGAGGCTTACACATCCTTTAACTTCCTTCCCAACCATTAGAGGAACAAATAGCATTGACAAAGGAAACCTTGTTCCAGGAACATTCTCATTTTTCTCTCCTGTCAATTCAAAAATTCTGGCGTCTACATTTTCATTTACTAAAAGGAGAGTGCGGTTAGTAATAATCCAGTTTCGAAGATGGTTAAGAGGTCGAGATTCAGGATAAAGTCGTTCACCGTCTTCAAACAAATAATGGAAATGCTCCAGCCCAGAATCATAATCGAACGAATAAATGCCAGTTACTTGAGCGTCGAATAAACCACGAAGACGGTCGCCCACTAGGTCATAAACACTTTGCATATCCATTTGCTCAAGTAAGCCTTTCTGAACACTATTAATTACTGCTAGTTCAGCATTACGTTGATCTAGAAGTAAGAGCGCCTCAGATAGTGAGAGCTTGCTTTGAGCGGAAGATTCCATGAAATGTAAAATTAAGAGTAGATTAGAAGTCGCGTAGCATTATATACTTTGATTAATATAATATTAAGAAGGCTATCTTCTTTAAGAGAGTTAAAGGTTTAATTCTATAACTTAGATTTTAAAGAATAGTAGTTTTATACCCAACGATACTTGAATCTTAAGTCTAGATATTATTTACCCAAATTTGTGCACCCTTTTTTAATCTACATGAAAATTTCGTATATCAAAAATGATCTGGATTGGGTTTTAGAATTAAAATCGGCTTGTCAATTTAGGTTGGCTTTTAATTAACACTAAAAAAAATGAACAAATGAAATACGATATTTCGGAAAAGTACAATTGTGTAATACTACATTTGAAGGGTAATATAATGGGCGGCCCATCAGCGGAGAGTTTTCGCGATGATCTACATAAGTTTATTGAGCAGGGCAAAAAAGAAGTGATAGTAGACCTTGGTAAAGTAAAATTTATGAATTCTTCAGGAATTGGACTACTTATTGGTGGCTTAACAACTATGAAAAATGCTGGAGGCGATTTAAGAATTTGCCAAGCAGATAAGAAAATTGAAAGTTTACTTGTCGTTACTCAGTTAATAACGGTGTTTAACCATTTTAGAACACTGGATGAGGCAATAGCGTCTTACAATAATTAAAAGAGCCTCAATCGTTAGAGAAAGAGGCTCTTTTTATAAAACAAGTTTAAATAATTCTGTTACAGCTATTCTTTAATATCTGTATTGATCAGATTTGTATGGCCCAGTGATTGGAACTCCAATATATGCAGCTTGTTCTTCGCTTAGAGTCTCTAATTCTACGCCAATTTTGGCTAGGTGAAGACGAGCTACTTTCTCATCTAAAGATTTTGGAAGTACGTGTACGCCTGGTTCAAATTCATCAGGGCGGCACCATAGTGCTATCTGTGCTAACGTTTGGTTTGTGAAACTGTTACTCATCACAAATGATGGGTGGCCAGTAGCGTTACCAAGGTTCATCAAACGACCTTGAGAAAGCAATACAACTTGTTTGCCAGACTTAAGTGTGAAAATATCAACCTGTGGTTTAATATTCTCTTCTTTAGCGTTTTCTTTTAACCAAGAAACAGCAATTTCGTTGTCAAAGTGACCGATGTTTCCAACAATCACTTTGTCTTTCATGCTTTCAAAGTGATGAGGTTTTACGATGTCTTTGTTACCTGTTGCAGTTACAATGATATCGCCTTCTTTTGCTGCTTCATCCATGGTTTTAACTGCAAAACCGTCCATTGCTGCTTGAAGCGCACAAATTGGATCAATTTCAGTAACAATAACACGAGCACCAGCGCCTCTAAGTGAAGCTGAAGTTCCTTTACCTACATCACCATAACCAGCCACTACTGCAACTTTGCCGGCCATCATAACATCGGTAGCTCTACGGATAGCATCCACAGCAGACTCTTTACAGCCGTACTTATTATCGAATTTCGATTTAGTAACCGAATCGTTCACGTTGATAGCAGGAAGAGTGAGTGTACCGTTACGTTCTCTTTCAATAAGTCGAAGAACACCAGTTGTAGTTTCTTCAGAAATGCCGTTAATACCTTCAACTAGCTCTGGGAAACGATCTAAAACCATGTTGGTTAAATCCCCGCCATCATCTAAAATCATATTTAATGGTTGGCCATCAGGAAAGATAAGTGTTTGTTCGATACACCAATCAAATTCTTCTTCGGACATGCCTTTCCAAGCGTAAACAGGAACACCAGCAGCAGCAATTGCAGCAGCAGCGTGATCTTGTGTAGAATAAATGTTGCAAGAAGACCAAGTTACATCAGCGCCTAAGTCTACGAGCGTTTCGATGAGTACAGCTGTTTGAATGGTCATATGCAAACAACCCGCAATACGTGCGCCTTTTAGCGGTTGCTCTGTGCCGTACTCTTCACGAAGTGCCATTAATCCAGGCATTTCAGCTTCGGCCAATTCTATTTCTTGGCGCCCATAATGAGCTAAATTAATATCTTTTACTTTGTAGGCTAATTTTGCGTCTACTTTTTCCATATATGTATTGTGTTGATCTAAGATTTTTTATTGTCTTCGATGATTACTTTCGTCTTCTCGTAATCACCTTCTGGGCCACGAGTTCCAACTTCAGTTTTAATTAGAAATCCATCAGGATCGATAAAAACTTTAAAAGGAATTCCGAAAGTAATCACTTCTGGGCCTATTCCATTGGTATCAAGCACCCAGTCGAAATCGTATCCAAACTCTTCCATAAAGCTATTCACATCTTCTGGGGTGTCAGAGTCCTGAAGGTTTACCGCTAGCACTGCAAAATCATCAGGATATTCTCCTCTTAGAGAGTCCATTGCTGGGAAAACTGCGCGACAAGGGCCACACCAAGTTTCCCAAAAATCAATAAGTACTACTTTGCCTTTAAAATCGGCAAGAGTTACATCGTTGCCATCAATATCTTTGAAAGTAGCTTTCGAGATTATTTGATCTGTTTTAATAAGTTCGTCGCTAAGTTGGCGAGGATTTTTTTTAGGCTCATTTCCGCAGGAAGAAATGATTAAAGCACTAAAAAATAGGAATAAGAAATAACGTGTTGTTTTCATTTAATAAATAGAGTTGGGATTCACTTCATCAACACATAAAAGATAAGGTATAGTTCACTAAAAAGTGAAATTCTTTGAATAGCCAAATGAAGTGTTATATATTTGTTTCGTAAGCATTTTTTTAAATAAAAAATATTATAAAAAATGTAATAAAAAATGTAATAAAAAGGGATGATGTGTACTCTTTTGGATATTCAATATGTAAAGTAACATTAATTTAATATAATAGACGGCATTTAAGTAATGGCAATACTAACTAACATGGACAACTTATGAGACAGAAATATCAGGCTAGAATATTAACAATGCTTTTTGTACTGCTGATGAGCACTCAATTAGCAATAGCGCAGTTTACTGTTACAGGTACAGTAACAGATGAAGCTTCAGGCAACCTGCTTATTGGAGTAACGATTTTTGATCCCGGAACTGGGGGGGGTATCACAACTAATCTTGATGGTGTATATAAATTAAATGTACCTGTTGGGGAAACAACATTGAGATTTTCATCCATTGGATACTTAACACAAAACATTACAGTTTCTGGTACTAACGGAGAAACCGTGACTTTGAACGTTGTTCTTAAGTCGGATATTGCGAACCTTGATGAATTAATTGTTACAGGTTTGGCTTCGAGTACAAAACGTACAAATTTAGCAAACTCGGTTTCATCTATTAACTCAGAGGATATTTCTGGAAAAAGTGATCCTCCAACTTTGGATGCAGCGCTTCAAGGGAAAATTCCTGGTGTTCAGATTCAATCATATAGTGGTGCACCTGGTGGTGGTTTTAACGTGCAAATGCGCGGTGTTTCTACTTTTGGAGCCAGTGGTTCTCAACCATTATATATTGTAGATGGTGTTTACGTAAACAACGAAACAGTTTCAACAGGGCGCTCATCAGTAAGTGGAGCGGGTGGCTCAACTCAAGATGATACAGCTAACCGACTTGCCGATTTAAACCCAGACGATATCGAAAGTATTGAGGTTTTAAAAGGTTCTTCTGCAGCAGCAATTTATGGTCAAAGAGCCAACGCAGGTGTAATCATTATTAAAACTAAGCGTGGTAAAGCTGGTGATACTAAAATCTCAGTAAGCCAAGATATTGGATTTAGTAGCGCTCTTAATCTTTTGGGACGTACTGACTGGGATGAAGCTCGTATTAGAGATTTCTGGGGTACTGGCACTAGAGGTGATTTAGAACTTCAGAGATATAACGATGCTAAAGCTGCTGGAAATATTAAAGATATGGAAGAAGAGCTTTATGGTGGCCAAGGCGCAATTGCTAGTACTCAGGTGAGTGTTTCTGGTGGTAGCTCTAATACAAGATTCTATCTTTCTGCTGGAACTAGTAAAGAAGATGGTATTGTTGATAAAACAGGCTTTGAGAGAAAAACTGTTCGTGCAAATCTTGACCATAGTATTTCTAAAACGGTTAGAATATCTTCAAGCTCCACTTTTATAAACTCTGATTCAAAAAGAGGATTTACTGGTAACCAAAACAACACTGGTGGTTCAATTGGTTACTCATTGGCAAACATACCAAACTATGCTTACAACATTCTTAAGCAGAACGCTGACGGAACGTTTAATGACAATCCTTATTTTACTGAAAACCCTTTCAGATTGATTAATGATGCTAAAAATGAGCAAGAAGTAAATCGTATTATTCAATCATTAAAGTTGGATGCAGATTTAATAACTGAAGGAGTAAATCGTCTATCTTTCTCTATACAAGGTGGCGTTGATTACCTAGCTTCTGATGGTTTTGTATATTTCCCTGAGTACATGCAATACCAACGTACTGCAGCAACTTATCCAGGTGATGTATTACATTCAACGAGCGAAGTTATGAACATAAACTTCCAAAGTTCTTTGGTGTTTAACACTGAAATAAGTTCTGATGCTGGAACATTCTATTTGTCTACTCAAGCAGGTTTAACTCGCTTTGACCAGAGAATTTCTAGTGATAATATTCGTGGCCGTGGATTGCTTCCAGGACAAACAAATGTAGGTAACGCAGCTCAAGTTAGCGCTGACCAATCATTTACTGAAATTACAGATCTTGGATACTTCGCACAGCAAGAAGTTAACTGGGGTGATAAAGTAATTGGTACAGTAGGTGGTAGACTAGATAGATCTACACTTAATGTGCAAGACGGTGATCTTTACTTTTACCCAAAAGCATCTATTGCTGCTAACCTAACTAACTTTGATTTCTGGAGCTTTGATAAAATAAGCCAGTTTAAATTGAGATTAGCCTACGGTGTAACTGGTGGTCTTCCAAACTTTGGTAACATCTTTACTAGTGCTAATAGTGAAAATATTGGTTCATCTGTAGGTATTTCTGCTGGTGGTAGCACTGTAGATCCTGATCTAAAGCCAGAAAGCGCAAATGAATTAGAGTATGGTTTGGACATTGCAATGTTAGATGGCCGTATTGCATTTGAAGGTACTTTCTACAATAAAACAGTTGAAGATTTGATTCTAGACTTGAATCCAGCTCCTTCAACAGGTTTAGGTGGCGTATCAACTAACGCGGCTACATTAGAAAATAAAGGTATCGAACTTGGATTAACAGTAATCCCAGTACAGAGTACCAATCTAAATTGGACATCATCTCTATTATGGTGGAAAAACGAATCAAACATTACTGAGCTTAATGTACCAGCAAGTATAAGTGGAGCATTCTCAACAAGCTTTGGTTTTGCGAAAATTGAAGAAGGTGTTTCACCAACAACAATCTTCGGTTTTGATGGTGATGGAAACGAAGTAATTTTCGGTAATTACCAACCAGATTTCCAAATGTCGTTAGCAAACAATATCAATTTCTTCAAGAATTTTGATGCTAGTTTCATGTTACATTGGAATAAAGGTTCTGAGCTAACAAACCTATCTGATTTACTTTCTGACGGTAGAGGTAACACGGATGATTTTTACTCTAGTGGAACTACCAGAACAGTACGTCCGGCGGGTACAGCTCGTTATGTAGACGATGGTTCTTATGTGAAGTTAAGAGAAGCTTCTTTGTACTATACAGTGCCAAGAGAAATCTTATCTGAAAAAATGGGCAATGTATTTAGTAGAATTAAGCTAGGTGTGTCAGGTACTAACTTACTTATGTTCACTGACTACGGTGGATACGATCCAGAAGTAAGTGCTCTTGGTAGATCTAATATTGGTCGTCAAGTTGACATTACTCCATACCCTAGTTCAAGAAAAATCCTTTTCAATATCAAGTTTGATATTAATTAATTTTAAAAGACTTATAACATGAAAAAATTATCTAAATATTTAGTAATTGCGGGACTTGGGCTATCATTGGCATCTTGTAATTTACTTGACCCAGATGCAGTTACGGACCCTAACAGTCCTAGTGAGAACGCAGTTCTTGTAAATGCAACGAAATCTGATATCCAAAACTTGGTAACAGGTTTAGAATCAGAGCATAGAGATTATAACGGTGTTTGGACGCTTTTCGGAGCTTTCGGACGTGATTTGTATTTCTTCGGAACATCAGACCCTAATTTCTTTACTCAATGGCTACAGCTACCAACAAAAACATCACCTGATGCAGAAAATCATACTACCTTCTTTGGTGATGGTTCAGCTTACGAAAGCCCATACGGAACAATTAGACAAACTGCTTTCTTAAACGAAGCAGTTAATAACACAGAGTTGCTTAGCGATGCAGAGAAAAATGGTGCTTTAGGTTTCTCTAACACTATTAAAGCCTACCAATTAATCTGGCCTTGGTTACATCAAGGAACAAACGGTATCCGTGTAGACTTTGATTACACTGATCCGTTAAATCCAGGAGCTTTCTTAGGTCAAGCTGAAGCACTTACAAAAATTCGTGCAATCTTGGATGATGCAAATACTACACTAGGAGCTGCAGGTTCTTCGTTTACATTTGAGCTTTCAGCTGGCTTTGATGGCTTTAACACTCCAAGTGGTATGCAAAAAGTGAATAGAGCAATTGCTGCACGTTTTGCTTTATACGCAGAAGATTGGGATGGTGCATTAACTGCATTGAATGGTTCTTTCCTAAACTTAAATGCTGCTAGTGTCGCGGATCTTAAAGTTGGACCACAGCACGTATATGCAGGTGGAGATGACATAAATAATCCATTCTACTATGTTCCAAATGGTTCTGCTGACAGAATTATCGTTGGAAGTCCACTTTGGGTAAGCCAAGCGGAAGCTGGCGATGGTAGAGTTGACGATAAGTTAGATCTACGTGATGCTCCTGCTGAAGTAGCAGATCTTCCGTTAGTATCAGCTGACTGGCAAGAAGGCCGATATGGACAAAACGATCCAGTTCCATTTATTCGCAATGAAGAATTAATATTGATTTATGCGGAAGCAAAAATTAATAAAGGATCAGCTGGAGAGCTAGCAGAAGCTGTAATTGCTCTTAATACAATCAGAACTACTTGGGGACTGCCAGTTTACTCTGGTGCAGTAACAAAAGCAGCTTTGCTTGACGAAATGCTTAACCAAAGAAGATATTCACTATGGGGTGAAGGACATCGTTGGGTTGATATGCGCCGTTATGGCCGTCTTAGCCAAATCGATACTTCACTTGACGGTGGTAGAGTTGTTACCCAAATTGCTCGTCCACAAGGTGAGACTGATTGGGAAGATTATACAAACGGTAATTAATCTCCGTTTTTAAGTGATTCTAAAGCCCCATACTTGTATAAAGTATGGGGCTTTTTTTTGCGCTATGGCTTATATTTAGTTATGAAATCAACCACAGAAAAAGATCATCACTACGACTTTATAATTGTAGGAGCTGGAATTGTCGGGCTTTCTACAGCATACAAACTTAGCCTATCATTTCCAGATGCTAATATTTTGGTTCTTGATAAAGAACCTCATGTAGCAGCTCATCAAACAGGTAAAAATTCTGGTGTTATACATTCAGGAATCTATTACAAGCCGGGTAGTTATAAGGCGAAGAACTGCATTGTTGGTCGTCATCAGCTAGTTAAATTCTGCCAAGAAAACGGAGTAGCAATAGATGTGTGTGGCAAAGTAATAGTGGCCACTCAAGAAGAAGAACTCGAACGTCTTGATGCTATTTACCAGCGCGGTATGGAAAACAAGATTGAAGGTATTGCCAAAATCGGGGTAAATGAATTAGCTGAGTTAGAACCACACGTAAAGGGAATAGCCGCTATAAAAGTACCATGCGCTGGAATTGTGGATTTTATTGGTGTTTGCGAGAAATTGAAAGAGCTTATCGAAGCTAAGAATGGGGAAGTTTTATTTGGCGAAGAAGTTCGCAGTATTACACAGAACGCGGATAGTATCACAGTTGCAACTTCAAATAATTCCTTTAAATCATCGTATCTGATAAATTGTGCTGGCTTACATTGCGATAGAATTGCGAAACTTGCTGGGATAGAATCACCCATACAGATTGTTCCTTTTAAAGGGGAGTATTACGAGCTTAAACATGATGCAGAGTATTTAGTTAAGAATTTGGTGTATCCACTTCCGCATAAAGATTTCCCATTTTTGGGAGTGCATTTTACACGGATGGCACTTGGTGGTATTGAATGTGGACCCAATGCCGTTCCCGCTTTTAAAAGAGAAGGATACAATAAGCTTTCTTTCGATTTACGGGATACTTTAGAGATGATGAATTTTCCAGGTTTTTGGAAATTATCGGCAAAACATTGGCGTATGGGTTTGGATGAATATCACAGATCGTTTTCTAAAAAAGCATTTGTACGTGGGCTTCAGAAGCTAATTCCTTCGGTTAAAGAAGAACATCTACAACCTGCACCTGCTGGTGTACGCGCCATGGCTTTATTGCGAAATGGTGAAATTCTCGACGACTTTCATTTTGAAATTACTGACCGACAAATTCATGTGCTTAATGCCCCTAGTCCTGCAGCAACAGCTGGTTTAGCAATTGGGGATGAGATTGTTCAGAAAGCAGTTTCGGCGTTTAAGCTGTAAATAATTTGGCTTTTTATTCCTTAGTGGTTTTAGTAGCTCATGAGTTGAAAAAGGTATTCGATTAAATGTTGTGTCTCTGGGTTTATTGTGAAAGACTCTGCTGAAGAATTTGGCTCTTGTTTCCCTAGCCATACACCCATTTCCATGAAAAGAGTTACCGATGGATTTATGAAGAGAATCGAAGGAATTAAAACCAAAGAAATTATCAAGGTTTATTAGTCTTATAATTGATATTTAGCATAAATAATTACAAACTTCTGTCCTAAAATTAGAAGGAGTTTTTACTTTGATTCGGACAGATACACTCGCCAAAAAATTATACGCTACCGATGCTTCCATGTATCAAGAAATGCCATTTGGGGTTTCATTTCCTAAAACGGTTGAGGACATACAAGCGCTTGTAAAAAGCGCTTACACCCAGAATTTTACGATTACAGCGCGTGGAGCAGGTACGAGTTTGGCCGGTCAAACCACGGGTAATGGCGTTATCATGGATGTCTCGAGACACATGACATCATTGCTAGAATTGAATACTGAAGAACGTTATGCTCGCGCTCAACCTGGAGTAATCCGCGACACCCTAAACCGTGAAGCCGCTCCTTTTGATTTGCTATTTGGTCCTGACACCTCCACTACTAATCGTTGTATGATTGGAGGAATGATTGGGAATAACTCTTCTGGTTCATACTCTATTAAGCATAAATCTACACGAGAGCATGTCCTAGAAATGGATGTAGTTTTGAGTGATGGCTCTCTCACCACATTTAAAGTTCTAACGAATGAAGAGCTAGATGAAAAATTAAAGCTTGAATCGCTAGAAGGGCATATCTACCGCTCGATGATAAATTTAGCTTCTCGAAACAGAGAAGCCATCATCGCAAATTTCCCTCATGCAGAAATTATCCGAAGAAATACAGGCTACGCTTTAGATAAGCTTTGTACGATGTATCCCGTCGATCCGAACGGCAGACCTTTTAACATGTGTGAACTTTTGTGTGGAAGTGAAGGAACATTGGCACTCACGGTCTCAGCAAAGTTGAATCTGGTTCCTAAGGATAGATATCAGCGTGTGCTAATTCCACAGTTTAAAACCATCGAGAATGCGATGAGAGCCACGGTAGAGGCTGTTAAATTGAATCCATCAGCAGTTGAGCTTGTGGATGATATCATTTTGAATGCCACCAAAGGAAATATCGAGCATTCTAAGAATCGATTCTTTTTGGAAGGTGAACCAAAATGTATTCTAATCATTCAGTTCGAAGGAAATGACGTAGCAGAGCTTGAAAAGAAAACAAAACATCTAGCAGCTGTACTTGCCGAAAAAGGCTTCGGGTATTCTTACACCGATCTTTCTGACGTTGAAAAACAAAACCGAGTTTGGGAGCTTCGTAGAGCTG
The DNA here is from genome assembly GCA_048267905.1 of Balneola sp. GTDB lineage: Bacteria > Bacteroidota > Rhodothermia > Balneolales > Balneolaceae > Balneola. Next base: position 90,123 of record JBLWWM010000009.1, on the reverse strand, counting down.
GACTTGGGCTTTTGATGGGGCTGAGTAAAGATTCTCGTTCTCCAACTTTTTGCGAAGATACAGCCGTTCGTGTGCAAGATTTACCAGCATACATTGCTGAGTTTGAAGAACTATTGGCTCGCAATAATTCGAATTGTGTGTTTTATGCCCATGCTTCTGTAGGAGAATTGCATTTACGTCCGCTTATTGATACAACCAAGCAAGCTGGCGTAGATAAGATGAAAAAGATGGCTTCGGAAATTGCCGATTTAGTTCGAAAGTATAGAGGTTCTCTATCTGGTGAACATGGTGATGGACGAGCAAGAGCTCCATTTATTGAGCAAGTTTTAGGAGCTGAGATGATGCCACTTCTTCAGCAAATAAAGGAAATATGGGATCCTCATTATATTTTTAATCCAGGCAAAATTGTAAACGCCAAGCCGATGGATGTGGATCTTCGCTTTTCTCCAGAATACAAAGGAGCTAAAGTTGAATCTGTGTTCAAATATAGAAAAGAAGGTAGTTTTAACGATGCCATTGAACTTTGTAATGGTGCCGGAGTTTGTAGAAAACTTGCCGCTAGTGGTGGCACGATGTGTCCCTCATACATGGCAACGAATGATGAGAAAGATAGTACGCGTGGTCGAGCTAATGTTTTTCGCCATGTATTTTCAGGCGAAAATCCAGAAACCTATTCTTCGGAAGACTTAAAAGAAGCACTCGACCTTTGTTTAAGTTGTAAGGCTTGTAAGAGTGAGTGTCCTGCCAACGTGGATATGGCTAAAATGAAGGCTGAATTTTTGAATGGGTGGCACAAACAGAATGGCGTTAAGTTATCGGAAAGATTCTTTGCTGATGCGGGGAAAGCGTATCCGTTGGCTTCAAAATTGCCAGGAATTTCGAATTGGTTCTTAGGAACTCAGATTGCAAAAAGACTTTTAGAAGACGTTGTCGGAATCTCAAAAGAGCGAACAATGCCGATGTTCGCAAAACAAAGTTTTAGAAACTGGTTTAAAAAGAATAGAGCAGGAGTTGCATCAGATGGTAAGCCCAAAGCCGCACTTTTTGTAGATTTGTTTACTGATCACCACGATCCCGAAGTAGCGATTAGTGCACTAAAGATTATGGAAAGATTCGGTTTCGAAGTAATTGTGCCAAAAGTAAACCAAGCAGGCCGACCTCAGCTCTCTAAAGGTTTACTTGATGATGCCAAAAAAGTAGCAATTAAAGCAATCACAGTTCTTGGGCCATTAGCTGAACAAGGTATCCCTGTAATCGGTTTAGAACCTTCAGAAATATTAACTCTTCGCGACGAATTTTTAGATTTATGCGAAGATAGCCAGCTTGAGTTAGCAAAAGTTCTTGCAGAAAACTCTTTTACGATCGAAGAATTTGTGGTAAAGCATAAAGACTTGTTACCAACTCCAAAACCAGGAAGCCAAGTTAAACTACACGGACATTGTCATACTAAGTCGTTAACTGGTAATGTAGCTACAGTAGAAGCGCTTAAAGCTGTTGGTTACCAAGTTGAAGCAATGGACACAGGATGCTGTGGAATGGCGGGTAGCTTTGGTTATGAGAAAGATCATTACGAAGTATCTATGAAAATCGGAAACCAGCGTCTTTTCCCTCAACTTCGAGCAGATGGAGAAGGAAAAGAAGTGTGCGCACCAGGATTTTCTTGTCGACACCAAATTCATGATGGAGTTGGAATGGAAGCTAAACATCCTGCCGTGATGATTGCAGAACAGCTAGCTTTGTAATCTCTGAGTTAAGAGATAAGTCTTAGTTCTGAAATGTATTTCGGTGAATCAGTTCCTTGGCACTTGTTAAGGCTGATTCAGTGATTTCAGCGCCACTCATTAAGCTAGCTACTTCGTGGATGTGCTGTTCTGGCGTAAGTGGAATGATGGTTGTGATGGTACGTTCAGCTTCTTCACCCTTATCTACTTTATAGTGTTTATGAGCCTGGCTCGCAATTTGGGGCTGATGCGTTATTGCAATGATTTGGCAATGCTCAGAAAGCTGTCGCATTGCTCTACCTACTTTCTCAGAAACTTCGCCACTAATACCGGTGTCAATTTCATCAAAAATCATAACGGGTAGGCTTTGTTCTTTAGCCAATATGGATTTCAAAGCAAGCATTACACGGCTAATTTCTCCACCGGAAGCAATTTTAGCTAATGGTTTCGGTTCTTCCCCTTTATTTGTGGAAATGAAAATGGAAACATTATCGCAGCCAAACTCGGTGCATTCTACATGTTGTCCGTCTATAGAAATCCAACCTTTATCAGTGAACAACCAATCGATTCGGACGGCTAATTGGGAATGAGGAATTCCTAGCTGAGCTAGCTCATACTGAATTTGTGTGCCTAATTTTTTCCCAACAGAAACACGAGTTTCATGAAGTTTAATCGATGAAGAAGTTAATATTTTTTCTTGATTGGCCACCCTAGCTTCAATCTTTTCAATTGCTAAATCAAAGTTATCAGCAATGGAGAGCTCATTTCTAATCTCGGTTAGATAGTCGATAAGACTAGGAATGTCTCGCTGATACTTCTTCTGAAGTCTATTTAGTTCAGCTTGGCGCTGGCGTAAATCTTCAAGACGCTGTGGATTAAATTCAATATTATTTCGGTAGCGTTCGGTAAATTGAACAGCTTCGTTTATGCTAACTCTAGCAGTATTAATTTCAGCTAAATAGGTTTCAAATTCAGGTTCAATACGTGCTAAATCTTCTAAGTTCAGCTTCAAAAAGTTCAATAATTGAAGAATATTTGCGTCGTCGTGTTCGGCCATTTCAGAAATTGAAGCAGCCTTTTGGTCTAGAACTTCGGCATTATCTAGCAAGTTCATTTCTGCAATAAGTTCAGTTTCTTCTTCAGTACTTAATCGCGCTTGTTCCAATTCTTTTACTTGGAAACGATAAAGCTCGGTTTTTTCAATGAGCTCATGTTCTCTTTTTTTAAGTGTAGATAGCTCCTTTTGGAGTTTCTTCATCCCCGAATATTCTTTCTGATAGGCTTTTAGAATAGGTTCAATTTCCCCAAAACCATCTATTACGGAACGGTGATTTTCTTCTTTCAACAAAAGTTGATGATCGTGTTGGCCGTGTAAATCTACAAGTAAATCGCCGATGGTTTTTAAAATACCGATGTTAACAGGGCTATCGTTTATAAATGCCCGGCTGCCTGTTTGGCGAATCTCTCTACGGAGGATTAAATAATCAGAATGTTCAATATCATTAGCCGAGAGCAAGCTAAGTAACTCAGGATTTGACGAGATTTTTATGGTAGCCTCTGAAATGGCTTTATCTGCTCCACGACGGATAACATCAGTATCAGCACGCTCACCAAGAATCATATTCAATGCACCAATAATAATCGATTTCCCAGCGCCAGTTTGCCCCGTAAGAATGTTAAAGCCTTCTTCAAAGCTAACTTCTAGCTCGTTAATTAAAGCAAAATCTTTTATGTAGAGTGATTGAATCAAGAAATTTTAAATTTTGGATTATGAATTATGAATTCGATTTTTGAGTCGTTTTCACAATCGAAGTAAGAATACTGATTATCTGTTCAATTTCAGATAAATATAAGGATACATCAATAGTAGATAAATTACTTTTTTGAAGAAGTTTAAGCCAATATCTAGTTTCCCTTGCTTCTTTTGATGAGATTGACATTTTATGGATGAAGTCTTTTCTAGATTGAGCAGCAATTGCTTCTTCGATATTAGCCCCAATACTAGTTCCACACCTAAGTAATTGTGTGGAAATAACATATTCTCTTTCACCTTTAAGTTTTATATACAACTCAATGATCATTAAAGAGAAAGCAAAGCTTTTCTGTTGGACAAGATTATCTTTAGACAAAATTCAAAATTTAGAATTCAAAATTTCTAATTCTCTTAAGTTAGATAGTTGGGAGTCTCAATCCTTACAAAATCGAGATTAGAAAGTGGAAAATTTCGTATTGAATTAAGTTCTGTTTCATAACTGGATAATCCTGAATTCTTAATTTTGAATTATTAATTCCTTAAGTATGACAGTTTCGAAGCAAATTCCTTTCAAACTGGTTATCTTAAAGCATGGAAGAACAGAAAAAAACAATTTACGAGTTTGAAGTACCTGCCGGACAACAAGAGTTGATTCGCCTAGATACCTATATCACTTCGTTTGTAGAAAACGCCACACGAAACAAAGTTCAACAAGCCATAAAAGATGGCCATGTTTTTGTAAATGGCAAAAATGAAAAAGTTTCTTACAAGATGCAGCCCAACGATAAAATTTATATCGAGTTGCCCAAAGCACCACCACCGGCTGCAACTGCTGAAGCTTTAGATTTAAATATCGTTTTTGAAGATGATGATATCATCATCGTGAATAAAGAAGCAGGAATGGTAGTACATCCCGCTTATGGAAATTGGACAGGAACGCTTGTAAACGGCTTGATGCATCATGTGGATGAACTAGCTGATAATGAAGACAACGACCTGCGTCCGGGCATTGTGCACCGCTTAGACAAGGATACGAGCGGGCTATTAGTAGTGGCGAAGAATGAAGAAACACTCGCTGCACTATCTGCAAAATTTGCAAAGAAAGATGTTGAAAGAACGTATTGGGCAATAGTTTGGGGAATGCCAGAGGAAGAGGGAACCATTGAAGGTGATATAGGTCGCTCTAGACACGATCGGAAATTAATGACAATCGTTCCTAGTGGTAAAGGAAAACATGCGGTAACTCATTTCAAAGTTATAGAGCAGTTCGATTACCTCAGTTTGTTAGAAATAAAGCTTGAAACAGGAAGAACGCATCAAATTCGTGTTCATTTAGCACATCACGGACATCATGTATTTGGAGATCCAACTTATGGTGGAACTTCAGTACGCTACGGTCCAAACACTGGAACCCGAAAAACAATGTTCCACAAATTAATCACTGGGCTAGGAAGACAAGCATTACACGCTAAAACCTTGGGTTTTGAACATCCTAGAACAAAAGAAATGGTTAGTTTCGATTCAGAACTACCCGAAGATTTTAGCCATGTGTTAGAAACCCTAAGAAAAAATTGCTTGGCAGAGTATTAGCCGACATACGTTGTTAGCAACAAATTTTAGAATTAGAAGATGTGCTCATCATATTTGGGTGCTTTTTATAGATACAAAAGAATAAAGATCATGAAGAAGAAAGATATTAATATCACTGTAGAATTAGACGAAGAGAACATTCCATCCAATATAATTTGGAATGCAACCGATCTAGAAGGAACACATGAGGCTGAATGTAGAGCCATGCTACTTTCGTTATGGGATGCCAAAAGAAAAGATACATTAAAACTCGATTTATGGACTCGAGATATGACTGTTGATGAGATGAAAATCTTCTTTCACCAAACATTGGTTACAATGGCAGATACGCTGAACAGAGCCACTAACGACGAGCGTATCACTGGCGATATGATGGATTTTTGTGATTACTTTGCCGAAAAAATGGAAATTAAAGCCTAAGTCGGATATTGCAAAAATAGATTAAGGTGGTTTCATGATCTCATTTCAATACAAAGTTTTTTGTGAGGTTGCCACCACCTTAAGTTTTACCAAAGCCGCCGAGTTGTTGTTTATTTCGCAGCCTGCCGTAAGTAATCATATCAAAAAGCTAGAAGCAGAGCTGGGCGTGCCCCTTTTTGTTCGGAATGGAAGTTCTATTTTACTCACTCAACCGGGCGAGAAATTGCTAGAACATGTGCACAAAGCCCGTCATATCGCTCAAATGGCCCAAGCTGATGTAGACATTGTAAAGAATCAAAGAGAGATAGTTGGCGAACTCAAAATTGGCGCTAGCACTACAATATCGTTACACATCTTGCCCAAAGTACTGTCAGCTTTTCATAAGAAGCATCCCCGTATTCAACTCATGTTGATAAATAGGAATACAGAGCATGTTCTTGAGGCGCTTCTGAAAAAAGAAATCGATATTGCCGTTGTAGAATCGAAATACGAGATGAACGGCGTTCAGTATAGCATATTTATGGAGGATGAAATTATCCCAGTTTGCTCTCCCCGTAGTCCATTTGCAAAAGCTGAAATTACCCTAGAAGAGCTCAAAAAAATCCCATTAGCCATGAGAGAACGAGGCTCGGGAACACTCTCTGTTTTGATGAAAGAGTTTGAAGGGAATAATATCAAACTAGGCGATTTACAGATAACAGCTCGATTGGGAGGGACAGATCCTCTAAAAAAGTATCTCATTGAAAGTGATGAAATTGGATTCCTTTCAAAAGTTGCTGTACAAGAAGAACTAGAAAAAGACCTTTTAAGAAGAGTGAATATTCAAGGACTTACTTTTCCAAGGTATTTCTATTTTGTTACACGAAAAGGAGAAGAACTCCCAAGTTTTGTCCATGCGTTCAAAAAACAAGCTAAAGAAGCTTATAATGTATAGTTATGAGATATAGCTAATCTATATTGTGTAATTATTAAGCAAAGGGCGAACTTTACAAAAAGGTTGGCACTGTGGTAGCCCTCATCAGCCCATTGGTTGCAAAAATTAGCATCAGCTAGTATGCATTAGAAATTTACTACTATGAGTTTTTTTAGAACAGAAATGTTTAATGGAATTTCTTTACCTAAACACCAAGAGTTTTGGAAGTTATGGGTGTTTATAGGTTTTATAATATTATGTTTTTCCCCACTTATTTCCCCACCAATTGCGTTAGGGTTAGGTATTCTCATATCAGCAATTAAACTTGTACCAGTTGGGCTCAATACCTCAAAAATAGCTACTCATCTGTTGAAAATTTCCATCGTTTTGATGGGATTCGGAATCAACATTTCACAAGCCATTCAAACTTCAAAATCGGGATTTGTGATAAGTGCGGCTTTTATAGGAATAACCATATCAATAGGTCTTCTTCTGGGCTATATTTTAAAAGTCGATAAGATCATTTCTGTTCTTGTTACCATTGGGACCGCTATTTGTGGGGGAAGTGCGATTGCTGCTGTAAGTCCTATTTTGGGGGCTAAAGAACGCCAGTTATCGTTCGGGTTGGGCGTAGTATTTCTACTTAATGCAGTGGCACTAGTCCTGTTTCCATTTCTTGGAACTTGGTTTGATTTGAGCCAAACACAATTTGGTTATTGGGCAGCCATCGCCATTCATGATACAAGTTCGGTAGTTGGGGCAAGTGCTGCGTATGGAGAGGAAGCTTTGCGAATTGCTACAACGGTTAAGTTAATCCGCGCTTTGTGGATTATCCCAGTTTCAATAGCTTTGGCGCTAATTTATGGTTCTAAAAAAGTTAGTAAAGTCAGAATTCCTTGGTTCATCGTACTCTTTATCGTGGCAATGAGTGTGAGTTGTTTTATTCCATCAGGGGGAAACATCTTCGCCTCTCTAGATGGATTAGGTAAGAAAGGAATGGTTCTTACATTGTTTTTAATTGGAACTGCATTGCCGTTATCGGAGGTTAAATCGATTGGAATAAAACCCTTTATCCTTGGTGTAATTCTTTGGGCGATAGTAAGTGTGCTTTCCCTAGTTACCGTAATTGAGATATTTTGAGAAAGAATCTCATTTTAGCCATGAAAGTTGCGAATAAAACGAATTTCAAGAATAAATGATACTACCGAAACTTACGGCGCTTTCTCGTTCTGTTTCGTCCCAAAGGTCGTAAGAAAGTTGGGTTCCCTTTAGTTTGGGCATAGTTCGTAAAAAAGAGAAAAGGGGAGGAAACCCACAAATGCGTGTGGCGTCGTAGTCTCTTTTTAATAGCGACCTCATTCCATCGGCATTATTTGTGATTGCTTCTTGGATGAATTGGTAATCAAATTCTTGAATGGGTTCTACTAGGTCAAGAGCTGGTTTTTCATCCCCGAATTTTTTCCCAAAATGGGATAAATCTCCACTTATCAGAAAAAAAGTATCATCATCATTCCCAAACTGTCTGTTAAGGACTCGACTAAAATCATCAACTTGTTGGGCACGAAATCCTTGTTCCATATAAAGTAATTCATCAAAACTACCAACAAGAATTGGGACAATACTGAAATCATGATTCCAGATATGGTTTAGAAAAAGGAGGTGAAGTTCAATGCTATGTTCAATCCGAAACCCTCGATCTTGAAAGGAAACACCAAGCTTTTTCTCTTCTACGCTTTGTTTTAGTTGAGAAATACTTACTGAGTCGGCTTTAACTTCGCCATTTGGTAGAGTAAATGTTTTGTCAGAAACGATGAAGGGCGTTTCTTCATACAAATCACCATACAGCCCCGAATAGTGAGAAGTGGCGAGAATAACCACTCTTTTTGGTTTCAGATTTTTGATTGCAGAAAATGCCTTTACATAACTTTTCATCCCAACCCTTGGGTCGATATGAGGTGCAAATAATGCTTTTGCGTTTACTACTGGTGCTATTTGTTCGTTGCTGATGAAAGCTTCATCCAAAAAAGCTTTAAGCTCGTGAGCGTCTTCTGGATATGAATTTCCTACAGTAACCGGATTGTGAATATTAGAGTTCTCGTAATTCTGTTCGGTTGCTTCAGCTTGTTTAGTAAAGTAAGAGGAGTCGAGTAGGCGATGCTCGTCCAGAAATTGTGCGTAGCTCAGAATTTCTTCTTTAGTAACCTCATCAGAGCTATAAGTTAAAATATCATTTACACTTCTATTGCCATCGAAAAGAGAAAGGATAGCTTCTGCCTCAACTGGGAGTGCAAAATCGGCGGTAGTGTAGCCTAAGCTATCATAAAAGTGAATAAAAGTTTGCCCGTTTTGTTCAACAGTTATCCGTTGGAGATCAAATCGTAAAGGCGGAATGGGTTGGGTATATGAATTGAAAAAAGGGGAGTTCATAATTATAGTAGTTATGCAGGTTGTTAACCTTAATAATTAATGGGATTCTTTCTCTCTCATCTTTTGGCACTCACATTTTATACCGTAATTTATACAAAGAGGGTGGTCTGGTGCCTTCGAAAATCGAGCTTTGCATGGGCCACGACCATGATGAATCATTAAATGAGAAAGATCAGTCCAGCTTTCTTGAGGAAATAAAGCCATTAAATCTCGTTCAATTTTATCCGTGTTATTTTTTTCTTTTGTTAGACCGAATCTGTTTGAAAATCTTTTTACGTGCGTATCTACTACCACACCATGATTTATACCAAATGCATTCCCTAGAACCACATTGGCGGTTTTACGCGCGGCTCCACGAAGGGTAAGAAGTTCATCCATAGTTTTAGGAACTTCACCCCCAAAATTTTGAACAAGTGTAATGGAAGTTTCTTTTAGAGATTTAGCTTTATTTCTATAGAAACCGGTTGTTCTAACTAGTTCTTCAAGCTCTTCAAGAGGAGCTTCAGCCATTAAATCTGGTGTTGGATAAGTTTCAAACAGCGCAGGGGTTACTAAATTAACGCGTACATCCGTACATTGTGCACTAAGAATTGTAGCAATAAGTAGTTCAAACGGATTACGATGATTGAGTTCGCAATGAGGATTAGGGTAATTTTTGTAAAGCTCTTTTAGAATTTCAGAAGCACGAGCTTTTTGTTGCTTAGTTTTGCGAGGAAGTTTCATACCTTGGCCAAAATTATGGGATCTTTAGTATTTAATTTGAGAATGAGCAGTTTAGAAACGAATCTTATAAAAAAGTGAGATAGTAAAAGTAACGATAAGTGAATACGGTGCTTTTACTAGTTATAATGTAAAGAATGGGTTAATTACTTGATGAAATTTTCTTCAGCCGGCGAAAAATATAAAAATACATTCACGTACACCTTATATGGAATACTATTTGGCTTTGTATTTCCAGTTGTAGCAATATTATTTGATATATCTTTAAAAGAGCTTCCCTTTAGTTTAGAATCCGTCTCGAAGGTTCAAGTTACAAACCATTTGCATTGGATAATTAATACGGCACCTCTTTTTCTAGGGTTACTCTCAGCACTAGCTGGTTACAGAAAAGATGAGGTAGAAGCTAGTAACAGAGAGTTAGAGCAAAAAGTAGCTCAAAGAACAAAGCGTCTCGAGAGCAAAAATATTTTGCTGAAAAATGAAATTGAGAATCGAAAAAGAACGGAGATTGAGCTTGTTAAAGCTAAAGAAATAGCAGAGGATGCAGCTAGAGCAAAAACTCAATTCCTCTCTACAATGAGCCATGAAATTAGAACTCCTCTTAATGCCGTTATTGGTCTTTCTGGGTTATTAGTAGACACCAATCTAACCAATGAGCAGGCAGAGTTTGTAAGTACAATAAATAAAAGTGGCGAAAATTTACTAGGCATAATTAACAACATTCTAGATTACGCAAAAATAGAGTCTGGCCGACTGGAACTGGAAGAGGTTGAGCTTTCTATTTCATATTTAATTGAAGATGTTTTGGATATCGTTTCAGCAACTAATGAAGGATACAATGTAGAGTTACTATATAAAGTATCAGAAACGGTTCCACCATTTATTATTGGTGATATTACTCGAATACAGCAAGTGCTGGTTAACTTGGTTCGTAATGCCATCAAATTTACTGAGTTTGGCGAGGTGGTAATTTCTGTTGATTGCAAAGAAAGTTCAGAAGAAAAACAGAAGCTTATTTTTGAAGTTAGAGATACTGGTATTGGTATTCCTGGGGATAAACTGGATGATTTGTTTGAAAAATTCTCTCAAGTTGATGCTAGTACTACTCGTAGATATGGTGGGACGGGATTAGGCTTAGCAATCTGTAAGAAGTTAGTAGAGCTAATGGGTGGTACTATTTTAGTTACTAGCAAAGAAAGCGTTGGAAGTGCATTTACGTTTAGTATCGATGTAAATAAGAGTGATAAAAAATATCAAACACTTAAACCAGAAAGTTTAAAAGGTAAAAAAGTATTCATTCTAGATGATAACGACACCAACCTCTACATCTTAAGAGCACAGTGCGAAAAAGCAGGAATGAGTGTTACAACCTACAACAACCCACTTGATGTAATTGCCGCCGCTGATGAATTAAAGTTGTTCGACTTGGGCATTTTAGATATGCAAATGCCTGATAAAAATGGAGTAGAAGTTGCTGAGGTCTTACGAAAAACATACTCTAAGACCGAGCTTCCCTTGGTGCTACTTAGCTCTATTATGGAGATGGCTAATAACGAACTACGTCATCAATTCAATTTGTATTTAACAAAGCCGATTAAACAAACCCGTCTTTTAAATAATCTAGCTCGTGTTTTTGGCAATGTAACTGGCATTCTTAGGTCAGAGGAAAAAGAAAAGTATGCAGCACTAGATGTTGACAAGAAATTAAGAATTCTTGTTGCAGAAGATAATATCATAAATCAAAAAGTAGCGGGGAAGATGCTAGAGCGCCTTGGCCATGTTTATGATGTTGCCGCGAATGGTGCTGAAGCTATAGAAATGTGTAGAATGATTGATTACGATATGGTTCTCATGGATATGGAAATGCCGGTTATGGATGGTTTAGAAGCCACAAAAGAGTTGACAAAGATTAAAGGTGAGCTTAATAAATTCCCCATTATAATTGCAATGACTGCCAACGCGATGGCAGAAGATCAAAAAAGATGTTTAGATGCTGGGATGAAAGATTTCTTGGCTAAACCAGTAACGCTACAATCGATGCAAGAAATGTTTATGACTTGGTTTGGTGTTAAGAAATAAAATTTCGTTAAACATTAATCTGTAGTTCATCTTTTGGTACCTTAGCCACATGCAATCTGCTACTCCCGATTCCCCCTCTACATTTAGGAAATTATTCCCCTGGATATCACTCGGTATCCTAATCATTATTTATGTCTCTAGCTTTGTAGATCGACAAATTATTGCTGTATTAGCAACTCAAATTAAGACTGAGTTAAGCCTCAGTAATACACAGATTGGTGTCTTGTATGGTCCCGCTTTCTCTTTGGTGTATGCTTTTTTTGGAATTTTTATGGGAAGGATTGCCGATCAATTTTCCAGAAAAAGAATAATTTTGGTTGGCCTTACCATTTGGAGTTTAATGACGGTGGCCAGTGGTTTTGCAAGTTCATTGTCATTCCTGATTACTGCTCGATTATTTGTTGGGATAAGCCAAAGTGCCCTAAGCCCTGCGGTGTACTCCTTACTTGCGGATTATTTCAAGCCATCTCAGAGAGCAACAGTTTTCTCTTTATACGCCTCCGGAATTTTTATCGGAGTAGGACTGTCATTTCTTATTGGTGGCACGGTAGCGCAAGCATATGATTGGCGAGTAGCATTAAAAGCAGTTGGAATCCCAGGTTTTGGGGTAGCTTTACTTGGAGCTTTCATTCTGAGAGAACCTGTTCGTAAAAAATCGGAAGACACAACTATAAGCATTTCCTTTTTTGAAGTTTTGAAATTCATCCTCAAAAAGAAAACAGTGTGGTACTATTTGGTCGGATTTTCACTGCTTTCGCTTAGCGGCTACACCATGTTGGCTTTTATTAGTACTGTACTTACCGATGTATTTGATGCGTCGAACAGAGTTTCTCAATATGGGTGGTTTATGTTTTTAACAGGAATAGGAATCAATATATCAGGCTGGTTAGCTGATAAAATTGCAGTTAAATGGGGAGAAGAGAAACGATTTGTAATGGGAATTGTAGCTGCTTTAGGTGGAATTCCTTTTTTCTATTTTGGTTTGTTTTCGGAATCGGCAACAGCAGCCTTCTTTTTGATTGGGATAGGAAATGTAATTGCTTCGTCATATAACGGTGTTGCAGCAGCGCTAATACAATATTTTGTAGGCTCAGACATGAGAGGAATGGCTGGTGCTATCTACTTATTCGTTATAAGTATTGTTGGATTTGGTATTGGGCCACCTATAACGGGATGGTTAATGGATAATATTTTTTCTGGATTGTATGCACCGTCGCAAGCACTGTTTTTAGTATTTACAGTGTGTGGATTTTTGGCAACAATATCATTTTGGGTTGCCATGAAACACTATCATACCGACAAAGTAAGTGAATAATCTAGCTATTCATTATTTGTTCTGAGTTTTGAAAGTATACGATTTGATCTGAAAAGAGGATCGGCTCCTTGCAAGATTTTCATTCGGAGTTGGTTGTTATAATCAGGACGACTAGCCAAAAATTCGTGGACAGTTTCTACGGCCGAGTCGGAGCTATAATTGCCCAAAGTAACATCTACCCATCGTTTTGGGAAAAAGATATCGCCCGTAACTTGGATTTCCTCAAGTAGTTCTAAACTGGGTAGAATGTACTTTTCGGAATCTTCTGTACGCAATGGATGATGAAGATAACCCAAGGCTCCAAGTACCCACGATTCTGTTTGACGATTTTTCTCATCAGATAAAGATGCAAAAAATTCATCGCGAACTTGTTGATTGTTGGAAAGCGCTGGAAGTATAAATTCAAACCGACGTTTTCTATCGGGATTGGTAATTGCGCTGAGTTGAGTTTGTGTAATTTCCTCAGTTTTGGAAGGAAGTTTAATTGCCAAGGTGCCAGCGAGACCAATAAAGTCATTTTCAGAAAGTTTGAGTCCTTTTATACTAAGTTTTTTTGTCCAAATTGTGTGCAATTTGGTGACGACATCTTCAGTAAGGGCAATGCTTTCAAATGTGTTGAAGAAAGTCTTTTTTCGGCTACTTTCTTTTTGATTAAGCATGATTCCCCAAATAGTAGTCTCGAGATTTGGAGCCACAGAAAGGCGTTCGTCTTCCGAAAGTAAATCCCAATAAATACTCCGAATGTGACCAAGTGCTAGATTTAGAAGCAATTGATTCTGCTCAGATTTTACAATATCAGTTAGTTGGCTAAGATATTGTTGAGGGTCAATAGAGCCTTCTAGCAGGTTTTCGTAAATGTTGATGAGTAAACTTCCTTTAGCTACGTCGTCTAGTTTATCCCAGTCCTCGAGATACGCTAGCTGAGTAGGGAAAAGTCCATATCCAAAACCGTTAGAATTCAAAAACTCGTAATAAGAATGACCTTGAACATCTACAGTTACAGCTTCAGCATTACTGAGTACAGGAACTGAAGTGAATTTTGATTCCAGCCTGGCAGTTAACTCAAACGATTGAGGCCAAACTCGATGTTTATTTGTGGGATCTATTTGTGTGATTTCGAATGCTCCGTAATCTAATCTAGCATTCTTAAAATGTGGTCTACCAGATGTATTCACCCAAACTTCACTCCAATTCTTTAAATCAGAGCTGGATTTTTTATCTAGAATCTCGATTAAGTTTGACCAAGTTGCGTTACTGAAAGAGTAGGTGCTTAAATATTCCTTTAGTCCTTCTTGGAAAACATCTTCGCCAACCAGAAGCTCAAGCTGGCGCATCATAATGGGGGCTTTGTTGTAGATGATATCTCCATACATCGTTCCTGCTTGATTCAAATTTGATAGATATTGACGGATTGGATTAGCTCCCTCGGTTCTATCCACAGAATAAGAGCTTGGGTAATGGCGCACTAAAAAATTCAAGTTGTGATTGATATCTGGAAAACTTGGATTTACGATTTTTGAAGCCATGAAATTGGCAAATACTTCTTTCGTCCAAACATCATTAAACCAATTCATTGTAACCAAATCGCCAAACCACATGTGTGCTGTTTCGTGTGAGATAAGACTAGCTCTACTTAATAATTGTGAGTCTGAGGGTGATTCATCTAAGAATAGACTAGAAGCTCTATACTGAATTGCGCCTACATGCTCCATTCCTCCATACTGAAAAGAGGGTATGAGTGCGAAATCAAATTTTTGAAATGGATAGGGAATACCTGTGTATGTCTCCAACCAGTTTAAAGCAGCGCTATGAAGTTCGAAGATGGCGTCAGAATTCCGTGCTACTTTTTCTTCATCTGTTTCTCGATGGAGCATCGTCATTTCTCGGCCATTAACTGTTCTTGTAACGGCTTCAAATTTCCCCACAACAAAAGAAAATAGATATGAGCTAATAAGATCAGTTTCTGAAAATTGAATTTCTTTTTTTTGGTTCTCTGTAGTTACTTCCTCAACGGGAGCGTTTGAAATGGCCTCCCAATCTTCAGGAATAGTAAGGCGAAGTTTATACTTAGCTTTGATATTGGGCTGGTCTAATAATGGAAAGGCCGTGCGAGCTCGATCGGGTACAAAAAGGGTATATAAATATTCAGGATTTCTATTAAGTGAACTTTCCCCAGCTGTGAAAATTATGTCTACAGAATTAATGCCTTTAGCCAGTAAAGATTTATCTAAATAGAGATGCTCGTTTTCAAATATCGTTTCGGTAGGAGTTCCATTAATAACCACTTGCTGTAAATGATTAGGGCTTTCTTTGAAGTCGAGAGGAATACTTTGAGAAGCATCGGAAAGTGTGAACGTTATCGTTTCCTTTCCATAGATGGGCTGTTCAATTTCTCTAGGTATGGTGAGTTCTAAAGCATAGCTCAAATTTGAAATAACAGACTTTCTAAACTCAGCTAATTCAAGAGAAACGCCAGGCTCGTTATTTACAGGTTTCGTACAACTGAGCATACTTATAACTAAAAAAAGCAGTAAAACGGGAAGGAAAGACTTTGTCATTGTATTAAAACAGTTAATCAAGGATGCATTCAATCTACTAAAATAAAAAACCTCTGCAACAATGAAGTTATAGAGGTTTTAAAATACGTGAAATTTAATGGCCTTAATCAACGCCTAGCAATGTGATCTCAAAAATTAAGTTGGAATTGGCGGGGATGTCTTCTTTCGCAAAAGCGCCATATGCATAGACTGATGGTAAATATAATGTAATTGTGCCTCCCGCTTTTACTTTGGGAATTCCAATTTGCCAGCCAACAATTAAATTTCTAAGTGGAAAACTGATTGGTGTGTCTCGCGAGTCAAAAACGGCTCCATTACTCATCAACTTACCTTGATAGGTTACAGTAGCAATACTACACAAATCTGCTTTGCCACCAGTTCCTTCTTTATTGATAACATAGCGAATGCCTGTTTCATCAGTTTGGGCAGTAATTTTATTTTCTGAGAGGTAGGCATCAATGGAGGAAATATCAATGGTAAGTTGGTCTTGAGAAACCAATAAATTCGGTTTTGAAGTACAACCCTCGTTTTTATCACATCCACTAAAAATAAAAATTGATAGAAAGGCGAAGCATGTAATGGCGAAAAATATTTTTTTCAAAGTTGTTGAGATGAGTTTTTGTCTGAATTGGAATGTTAAATATAGCTATCAAAATTAGTAAATCGCTAGATGAAGTTTATTGGGAAGGTGAGCTTTTATCAGTTAAGGTTGAGTTAATATATCACCCATAAAAAAGCTCCGATATTGTAATATCGGAGCTTTTAAATCTTAAAAATATAAGCTTAAATTTACACGTCGTTTAGAGCTTCATTTAATGCTTGTAGACTTTTCTTTGCATCTCCAAAGAACATTTGATTCTTTTCGTCATAAAATAGCGGATTGTCAATTCCTGCATATCCAACACTTAAACTACGTTTGAAAACGATAGTGCGTTTTGCTTCATCAACATTAAGAATAGGCATACCATAAATCGGGCTTCCTGGAGATGTTTTCGCCATTGGATTTACGACGTCGTTTGCACCAATAATTAGGACTACATCGGTTGAAGCAAACTCGCTATTAATTTGATCTAAATCATACAATAAATCGTAAGGCACATCTGCTTCAGCAAGTAAAACATTCATGTGGCCTGGCATACGTCCAGCTACAGGGTGAATACCGTATTTCACTTGAACACCTTTGGCTTCCAATTTAGATGCAACTTCTTTCACGATGTGTTGAGCTTGAGCTACTGCAAGTCCATAGCCTGGTACAATAACTACTTTAGAAGCATATGCAATTTGAATAGCTAAGTCATCTGCGGTTGTTTCGCGAACTGTTTTATCGCCACCAGAACCGCCGGATCCAGTGCTAGCACTATCACCACCAAACGAGCCAAATATCACACTTAGTAAAGAGCGGTTCATTGCTTTACACATAATGTTGGTAAGGATTAAACCTGCCGCACCAACTAAGGCTCCAGAAACAATGAGTAAGCTGTTGCCTAAAGCAAAACCAGCTAACGATGCTGCTAGACCAGAGTAAGAGTTCAAGAGTGAAATCACTACTGGCATATCTGCGCCACCAATTGGAATTACAGAAGTGATACCGATTAGCAACGAAACACCTAAAATTGTCCAGAAAATGGTAGAACTAGAAGGGTCCGTTGTGAAAACGCCAATAAGTGCTAACACTGCAATCATCGAACCAATATTAATGATATTTAATCCAGGGAAGGTGATGGCATTACCTGAGATAAATCCTTTTAGTTTTCCAAAGGCGACAAAGCTACCAGTAAAAGTAATTGCACCAATAAAAATACTTAAACCAATTGTAATCAAACCGGCATTATCTAAGGTAGATAAATCGGAAGTTCTGGCTAGCTCGCCCCAAGCTACTAAAGCTGAAGCTGCACCACCAAAACCATTAAAGATAGCTACCATTTCGGGCATGGCAGTCATTGCAACTTTCTTAGCTGCAATGGCACCAATTAAGCTGCCAACTACAATTCCTGCAATAATGAACTCAAAAGAAACTACTTGATGGTCAAATAAAGTCACCACAATACCAATCATCATACCGATAGCGGCAAGTTGATTACCCTTACGAGCAGTAGCAGGTGAGCCTAGCAATTTTATCCCTCGGATAAAGAAAGCTGTAGCAACTAAATATATAATCTGGATGGCATCTGGTAGCCAAGTAGCAAAAGATTCTGGTAAAAACTGGCTCATTTGTCATCTCCTTTTTTCTTGAACATCTCAAGCATTCGGTCGGTAACCATAAAACCACCTACCACGTTAACGGTTGCAAAAACAATGGCAATAAAACCAAGCCACTGGCCAAGTGCTCCGCCCACGCTTCCTGCAACAATAATAGCACCTACAATGGTAATACCCGAAATGGCGTTTGCGCCACTCATAAGAGGTGTATGCAAGGTTGGAGGTACTTTTGAAATGAGTTCAAAACCAATAAAACAGGCTAGAACAAAAATGAATAATGAAAATATTAAGACTGACATAAGATTCAATTAGGAACATCAGAATTAGGAATAGAGAACTATTCTTAATTCCGTATTCAGTTTTTCTTAACTAGTGGTGAAATTATTTCCCCTTGATGGGTGATGGTGGTGTTCAGCAGAATTTCGTCTTCAAAATTGAAATTCAGTACACCATCTTGTATCAATAGGTTTAAAAGAGCTAATATATTTTTAGCATAGAGTAAACTTGCATGGTTAGCTAATTGGCTGGGCAGGTTAATTGGGCCTACAATCTTCACTTCGTTAACAACTTGTATGGATCCTGCTTGAGTTAATTCACAGTTTCCGCCGTTTTCAGCAGCAAGATCAACAATTACAGAGCCGGGCTTCATATCATGTACCATCTCTTTAGTAATAAGAAGAGGTGCAGGTCGCCCTGGAATTAATGCTGTAGTTATTACAATATCTGATTTCTTAACATGCTCGTGAATAACTTGTCGTTGGCGATCTTGATTATCTTTCGAAAGCTCTTTGGCATATCCACCTTTTGTTTCTGTATTCTCTTCTTCAAGGGGAACTTCAACAAATTTCCCACCTAAACTTTCAACTTGTTCTTTTACGGCAGGTCGAACATCAAAAGCTTCAACAACAGCACCTAGTTTACGGCAAGTGGCTATTGCTTGTAACCCAGCAACACCGGCGCCTAAAATTAAAGCTTTGGATGGAGGAATAGTACCCGCTGCAGTCATCATCATAGGCATATATTTATCCAACTCATTGGCTGCAACTAAAGAAGCTTTATACCCTGCAATGGAACTCATGGATGAAAGTGCATCCATGTTTTGTGCACGAGAAATTCTTGGAATAGCATCCATACCTAATGCAGAAATACCTAAATCTTTGAGAGAAGCCACTAATTCGGCATGCTGAAGCGCCCAAATGAAGCAAACTAAGGCCGCGTCTTTTTTAAGCTTCTTTAAAACGTCAAGCTCTGGAGTTTGTACAGCTAAAACAACATCAGCTTTGCTTAAAGCTTCATTTCTGTCTACTACTTTGGCGCCAATAGCTTCATACTGTGGGTCAAGAAAATTCGATGAAAGTCCGGCATCTTTTTCTACCCAAACTTCCAGTTCTTTTTTTATGAACTGCCCTGCAACTTCAGGCGATAAAGCTACTCGCTTTTCGTAATCAGCGGTTTCTTTTAGTACTGCAATAATCAAAATATTCCTCCAACATTTGTTTGGAACAACATAACTAAATCAGCGATTACGCCAAAAAAATTGGGAGCGCTTTTTTTAAAATATGTTAACACATTGTAAAGTCTAATCCTTTGATTGTAGAACTTCTGTGTGAACTAATTATGAATTAAAATGATTGTAGAAAGAATAGCTATTAAGTTCGCTTTGAATAAGGCTTCAATTCAGAATCTTTAGCCGGCATATTTACAATGCTTATTAGGTTGATAGAATTAAAGTCTCAATCCAAAAGCTGAATTTTTGTATTATTGGGCGACCAAAATTTTTAAAAGAGTATTATGGAAGACATTGTAGGAAAAAGATTTAAAGTTGTAATTATTGGAAGTGGCCCCGCAGGGTTAACAGCAGCGCTTTACGCGGCTCGAGCAGATTTAAAGCCCATCGTTTTTGAGGGACCTGAACCAGGTGGCCAGCTAATGACCACCACCGACGTTGAGAATTTCCCAGGATACCCTGAAGGTGTTACTGGCCCACAAATGATGGATGATCTACGCAATCAAGCAACTCGCTTTGGCGCTGATTGTAGATACGGCTATGTAACAAACATCGATTTTGATAAACGCCCTTATAAGCTCACCGTTGATGAGAAAACAGAAGTATATGCTGATACCGTGATTGTATCTACTGGAGCTTCGGCTATGTGGCTTGGACTCGAAAGTGAGCAAAAATTACGTGGTAAGGGTGTTTCTGCCTGTGCAACATGTGATGGTGCTTTTTTCCGAAATGAGCATGTTATCATTGTAGGCGGTGGCGATACTGCAATGGAAGAAGCTACTTTCTTAACCAAATTCGCCCGTAAAGTAACTGTAATTCATCGTCGCGAAGAACTTAGAGCTTCCAAGGCTATGCAAAAACGTGCTTTTGATAACGAGAAAATCGAATTTATATGGAACAGCGGTGTAGAAGAGGTTCTTGGTGAGAATGTAGTTGAAGGTGTAAAAGTCAAAAACTTACAATCTGGCGAGATTACAACATTGGAAGATGTGACAGGCGTTTTTGTGGCTATTGGCCACAAACCAAATACCGATTTGTTTAAAGGTGTAATTGCTATGGACGATGTCGGCTACATTCAAACTAAAGGTCAATCTACTAAAACTGATTTGCCCGGAATTTTCGCTTGTGGTGATGCAATGGACTCATTCTACCGACAAGCCGTAACTGCTGCTGGAACGGGCTGTAAAGCTGCGCTAGATGCTGAACATTACCTCAGTAATGAAATGAGTGAAGAAGCTATTGCGCAAGAGCACTGGAAGTAATTGTTAAACAATTGTAAGTATTACCAAACCATTTATAATGAACAAAATGACTGTATTTCTAATAGTAGTAGGCGTTATAATAGTATTTGTATTTGTAAGTAAATCCATGAAAAAGGACGATACAATCAAAACAATATCAGCAAAAAACGCGCTTGCGCAAATTGTTGAAGAACCTGGAGTAATTATCGACGTCCGAACAAAGGACGAATATAACGCAGGGCATTTAACTAAAAGCGAGTACCAATATGATGTTACTACGGGTGAGTTTGAATCAAAAATAAGTTCACTCGATAAATCAAAAACGTACTATTTGTACTGTCGATCAGGTAACCGAAGTGGTAAAGCCGCTATAATTATGAAAGAAAAAGGATTTACTAATGTCTACAACATTGGTGGATATTCAGCACTAGTAAGTGCCGGATTTGAAGCTTCAAACTAAAGAACTTTCAAAAAATATTAGTTTAAAAAAAGCTCCCTATTTATAGAGGGAGCTTTTTTTATGATGTAAATTTGCGAATAAATACGAGCTAACAGTAAAATCTGACCGAAAAAGCTCGTTAAATGTGTTTACTATTACTTCTTCTTGCCGATAGTTTTTTCGTCTTTTTCATCATCTTCTGTTTCTTCTGAAGAACTTTTCTCTGCGCTATCTTTTTCTTCATCGTCTTCATTAATCTCGATGATTTCAGCTTCTACAGAATACTCGTCGTCATCGCCGTCTACTTCACGCTCAACAAGAATTTGATAATCGTTAATAAACATCGCAAACATTCCAATTGCTGAAATAACAGGAACCATAGCGCCTACTAAGGCTGCTCCACCAACACCAACGGCAAGCTGAGTTTGGAATACGACCTCACCTTTTTTGTTCTTTATTAGAAGTCTTCTAGCTCCACCTTCTTTTATAATTTCTCGGATTTTACTAATGACTTCATTCACACCACCTTGTACCTCTTCGTAGATGCTTTTCGCTTTAGATTTTGCGTCTTCTTTATTCATGATATGTGCGGTTTATGAAAATTTTTGTAAGGAGTTTCCTCCAGCGAGGTCTAACTACGTGAAGCATAATAAAAAGATTCGGTATTAAAAATGTTAGCTCGAGTTTATTGTGCATCAACGGTAGGTGTTGATGCACGTATTATCGATGTAGAAACCCATCACACTAACGGAATGCCTAAATTTTTCTTGGTGGGCCTACCTGATAGAGCAGTAAGTGAGTCACGTGATCGTGTAGAAGCAGCTATTAGAAACACAGGTTCTTTCTACCCCTTGGGTAGAATCACTGTGAATCTTGCTCCCGCCGACCTTCCAAAAGAAGGAAACGCATTTGACCTTCCCTTGGCTGTGGGTTTGCTCATGATGTCTGGTCAGTTACATACAAATAAACTAGACAAAACAGTGTTAATGGGTGAGCTTGCACTAGACGGACAAATTCGGCCAATAAAAGGAGTGCTCCCTGTTGCTGTGGAAGCAAAAAAGCGCGGCTTCGAATACTTGGTAGTACCCAAGGAAAATGGACCTGAAGCTGCTGTTGTTGAGGGCATTAAAATTTTTCCATTTGAACATTTAAATCAAGTAACGGATTGGTTAGAAAACCGAGGTTCGATGGATCCACTTGAGATTGATGTTCAGGCTTTTTTTGGCCAAAATGGTAAAGATGATTTAATGGATTTTAGTGATGTTAGAGGTCAAGAAAATGTAAAACGAGCACTGGAAATAGCAGCTTCTGGGGGACACAATGTTATAATGGTAGGCCCACCAGGTTCTGGAAAAACAATGATGGCTCGCCGAATACCAACTATTCTACCCCCATTGGCTTTGGAGGAATCTCTTGAAACAACTAAAATCCATTCTGTTTCGGGAATATTAGATGCAAAAAAAGCATTGATTACACAGCGTCCCTTTCGTGCTCCTCATCACACGGTTTCCGACGTTGCCCTTGTTGGAGGGGGAAGCATGCCAATGCCTGGCGAAATCTCAATGGCACACAATGGAGTGCTTTTTTTAGATGAACTCCCTGAGTTTAAACGGAGTGCTTTGGAAGTAATGAGGCAGCCATTAGAAGATGGATTTGTATCTATCGCTCGTGCAAGAATGAGTGTAACCTACCCAAGTAGAGCCATGCTGGTAGCTTCTATGAATCCATCACCATCGGGCGATTGGTACGATCCTAAAGAAATGGGTGGAGGTTCGAACCTACAGATGCAACGTTACCTAAGTAAAATAAGTGGCCCATTGTTAGATCGAATTGATTTACATATTGAAGTAAATAAAGTAAGCTATGACGAGCTTTCGGGGAAAGCTAAAGGAGAATCTTCGGAGGAAATAAGAAAAAGAGTTGTTGAAGCACGTGAAGTCCAATCACAGCGCTTCTTGGGTGTGAAAGGTGTATACGGAAATGCACAAATGAACACGCGAATGGTTCGAAAAGTATGTCAACTAGATGAAGTGAGCTCAAATATTTTGAAAAAAGCTATAACAACGCTAGGTCTCTCGGCACGCGCTTATGATAGAATTTTGAAAGTGGGTAGAACAATTGCTGATTTAGAAAAGTCTGAAAATATTCAATCTCATCATGTTGCAGAAGCTATACAATACAGAAGTTTGGATAGAGAGGGGTGGCTAGGTTGAAAACGGCAATTTCCAACATCAAATTTCCAACATTCAACAACTATTTATACATGAATGTGAAACACTATAACTTACAAGGTAGATTGATTGAGTTTTCAATTTCAATTATTGATATAAGCAATATGTTGCCAAAAAATTATGCTGGGCAGCACTTTTCGAAACAGTTAATCAGGTCGGGTACATCTCCTGCCTTTCAACAAGTAGAAGCACAAAGTGCAGAATCAAATAAGGATTTTATTCACAAATTAAAGATTGGAATAAAAGAGTTAAGGGAAACGAAAGTCAATCTTGAAATTATACACAGAAAATTCTTGCCATCCGAAAATAAAGTACAGCATACTTTAAAAGAATGTGATGAGTTAGTCGCAATTTTTTATTCAAGCATTAGAACTGCTAAAGCAAAAAATTAATGTTCAGCAACATTGGATATTGGAAACTGAATGTTGGCTGTTGGTTATTGTGAAAGCTCATGATTCGTTATTAAACATTCATTTTTCGTTTTTCAAGAGTTCCACATCTTCATGCGGTGCATAACTGTATGCGTATTCATTATTCTGGAAATAGAGGGAACCTAAGGTTTCATCTTAAGTGTAAACAAATAGACAGGAGGGCATTGTTATGAAAAAATCGTCATCTACTTATTTGCCAAGTGGGCTAGTGTTTGTTTTACCAATACTAATAATTGTGGTATATCTCATTCTCACTCAATAAAAGGTTGACTAGAGCTGTATATTTGGATAAGCTTTTAGCTTTTAATCATAATACAGTTCAAACAGTTGCCTAAATTCGCCGAGATAGCATTTCCTACTGCTGTACGCCAACTTTATACTTATCAACTTACTTTAGACCAGCAGAAAGATATTCGTGTTGGGATGAGAGTATGGGCTCCGCTGCGAAATTATAACGCTATTGGAGTAGTGGTAAAACTTCACGACGAAAAACCCACATTTCAGACTAAAGAAATCCGTCAAATTCTTGATAAAGAGCCTATTCTTGATAATGAAATATTAAAGCTTACTCAATGGATTCATCGTTTTTACTATAGTAGCTTGGGCGAAGTTATTCAGGCAGCACTTCCTGCAGGCCTTAATTTTGTTTCAAAAAAGTATATCCGAGTTGCCAATACTAATCAAGAACATTCCTTAACTGAATTACAAAAAGAAGTACTTGGTGAAATAAAGAAGCAGACTAATTTCGAGTTTAATGAAGCCAAAAAAAGATGGGTTGGGACTTCAGCAAATAAAGCATTAAACGAACTTCTAAAGTTGGGAGCGATAGAAATTTGGGAAGAACCAGATTTAAAAGTAACAGTCAAAACAGAGCGAGCTTGGGATTGGGCAGATGGGAGAACAACCGAATCCGCAAAAGCATTTCTTGAAGAGACAAAAAGCAAAGGAACCAAGTGGAAGGATGCTCTAGAATTTTTTGCAGAGAAGGAGTTGCCAATAAGAAATTCAGAGCTGGCAACATCGGAAAGGGTGAATTATTATTCTCTAAATAAATTAAAAGAAAAGGGCTGGATTCAACCATTTGAAATGGAAGCTCTGCCTGAAAAAAGTCCACTGGATTTTGATCCTAATTCAATTAAATCCTTAAATAAAGAACAGAGTAAAGCTTTTTCGGTAATTCAAACGGGCTTGGAAAAAGGTGAGTTTGCCAACTATTTGCTCTACGGCATTACAGGAAGTGGAAAAACAGAAGTTTATATTCATGCGCTTAAACAGGTAGTAGAGTCAGGTAAAGGCGGTATTGTTCTCGTTCCCGAAATTGCACTTACACCGCAAACAGTCTCTCGTTTTTATAAAATATTTGGTGAAGAAGTAGCAGTTCTCCATAGTAGAATGACAAGTAGAGAGCGATTGTTAGCTTGGAACGATTTAAAAAGCGGAACCAAGAAAATTGCTATTGGGCCACGATCTGCGGTGTTTGCTCCTGTTCAAAACTTAGGATTGATAATATTAGATGAAGAGCACGATGCTTCCTACAAACAAATAGACCCAGCACCTCGATATCATGCCCGAGAAACGGCAATAATGCGAGCCAACCTGAACAAGGCTGTAGTGATAATGGGCTCAGCAACGCCAAGTATGCAGGCATTGAGTATGGCTGCTAAAGGAAAGTGTAAGTTGCTAGAGCTTAAAGAACGTCATGCTGAGGCAACCTTGCCAGAAGTTCAAATAATCGATTTAAAGCAATACAAAGGAGCTATGAAAGGAGATCTTTCAATGGCGTTGTACACAGCAATTGAGGATGCATTATCCAAAAAAGAGCAGATTATATTGTTATATAATCGCCGTGGTTTTGCAAATTACTTGCAGTGCGAAGATTGTGGGCATATTCCTCAAAGTCCTGAGTGCTCGGTGAGTCTCACCTATCATAAAAGAAAGAATATGTTGCTTTGCCATTATTCTGGATATTCAAGGCGGGCAGATACACATTGTGAAAACTGTGGATCGGAAAATTTGGTAATTCAAGGCTCGGGTACACAGAAAGTGGAGGAAGAGTTAGCTGAGTTATTTCCTGAGGCAAGATTACTCCGGTTTGATAGAGACAGCACTACAAGAAAGGGCGCTCACGCCAAAATACTAAATACTTTTGGTGAGGGAGAAGCGGATATCATGGTAGGCACACAGCTGGTTGCCAAAGGACTCGATTTCCCAAATGTAACCGTTGTTGGTGTGATTGATGCAGACACAGAGCTTGCCTTTCCATCTTTTCAATCTACAGAGCGGATGTACCAACTATTGAGCCAAGTTTCTGGTCGATCAGGCCGTGGAGAAAAGCTAGGGAAAGTATATATCCAAACGCGAGCACCTGAGAATAGTGCCATCCAATTTGCTAAAAGGCACGATCATGAAGGTTTTTCGAAAGAAGAAATGGGTTTTAGAAAACCGCTAAATTATCCACCTTATTCTCGATTAATACAGTTTGTTCTCAAAGGGAAAGAGGATAATGAAGTAAGTAATTCGGCTCACTTACTGGTAGATGTTATCAATCGAGTAGTGCCGGACTTAGATACTTTGGGTCCATCGCCATCAGCTATCTCATGGATGAATAGAAATTATTTTTGGGAAGTAATGGTGAAAATATCTCCAGAAAAAGGAGATAATTATATCGAAAAGCTATTGGATAAGGTGATGGAAGTTTACAGATATGAAACTCCAATAAGCGAAGCAAAAGTGCGAATTAACATCAATGTAGATTCCATTCGTTAGTTTTTAAGAAAGTCATACCCAACAAGTTACCTGAACTTGTTGGGTATGACTTTCTATTGCGGTTCTATATTAAAAAGTTTTTCCTAACGAAAGTCCTCCACTAAAATATATACGCTTTGTTATATCATTTGTGAAGGGCGTAAAGCTGATTTTAAAGAATTTTCCCGTTTTGGGGTCTACCGACTTAATCCCAAGAGACGAGGTTATATAAAAATTTTCGTTTGGATTTAGAAACAATAAAGTAGCGCCTAATCCGGCCTCAAATTGTGTGGTTCTATTTATGTTAATCAGAGTGTTAAGTAAAATTGGTAGGCTAATATGGTGGGTATTGGTAAAAAAGCCATCTAAATCAGGAAAGTATCCAGCTCCCATTCGTATTGATAACCCTTGTTTAAGTAATCTTTCATAATTGATGGAATACGAAAGACCATTCCCCAGCAATTCTAAAAAAATGTTATGCTTTTTGAACTCAGTTTCTACACGTATAGGTGTATCAGTATCCTGGGCAAATAACAGAGAGCTAACAGGAGTTAAAAACAATAGAACCAGAGATGAAATTTTAATCATGGTTTTCGGCTGTTTTGAGTTTCTTTATGATTCAAGCATCAGCAATCTAGTACAAAAGATAGAGTGCTGAAGAATATATACATAATATAAAATTAATCATTTATAAATAACTCATGTATACTTTTAAAGTATAACTAATCTTTGGGAGCACAAAAAATTTAGAATCTATTTAACTACTTGCAATATGGGGAGTAAAATTGCTATTTAGGAAGTGAACATAAAATAATGACACTTATGGGTGAAGAACGGGTAAAGTTGGCCGACAGTAATGAGCAGATGCAGAGCTTTATGAAGTATGTGCTTAAAGATTTACGTGCGCTTAGAAAAATGTTAGACGAAGAATGGTTCGAAACAGATACCATTCGCATTGGAGCCGAACAAGAGCTTTGCATTATCGATAAAAATGCCAAGCCATTAAATATTGCCATGCAGGCAATGGATGCGCTAGGTGACGGGAATTACACCACAGAACTTGCTCAGTTCAATCTGGAAATCAATTTAGATCCCCTTGAGTTTACAGGAAATTGCCTTTCTGAGTTAGAAAATAATTTACAAACTGAAGTAGAATACGTTCGCAAAACCATACAGGGTTTAGGCGGAGATATTTTGCTGACGGGAATTCTGCCTACCATCCGAAAGTCTGATGTAAACATTGAAAATCTCACGCCACTTCCACGTTATCAAGCGCTTTGCGATGCAATAGACAAACAACGAGGGAAGGAGTATGAGCTCCGCATTCAAGGAATGGACGAGCTATTAATGAAATTCGATACTCCTCTATTGGAAGGATGTAATACAGGATATCAAGTTCATTTACAGGTAAAACCAAAGGAGTTTGTTTCGAAATATAACATCGCTCAGGCGGTAACAGCTCCCGTTTTGGCAAGTGCGGTAAATTCTCCTGTTCTTTTTGGGAAACGTCTTTGGGCTGAAACTAGAATAGCTCTATTTCATCAATCTGTTGATACACGTTCGGTTGGTGAGCATCTGAGAGATAGTAGTCCAAGAGTAACTTTTGGAAATGCTTGGTTAAAGGATAGCATTCTCGATATCTACAAAGAAGATATTTCAAGATATCGAGTGATGCTCAGTTCGGATGTGGTTGAAAATGTAGACGAGTTAATGAAAAAGGGAATCCCACCGGAGTTGATGGCGCTTAAAGTTCATAACGGAACGGTTTATCGATGGAATAGGCCTTGTTATGGTGTTGCAGGGGGCGTTCCTCATCTAAGAATAGAAAACCGTGTATTTCCTTCTGGGCCAACAGTTGTTGATGAAATCGCAAATACGGCCTTTTGGTTAGGCTTGCTAAATGGCTTTGAAGATGAGTACGCAGACATCACTAAAGAATTAGATTTTGATGATGCGAAGATGAACTTTTTTGCGGCTTCAAAATTGGGAATGGATACCAAATTTGTGTGGACTAAAGACCGAAGAGTATCGGCTAGAAGTCTGATTAAAGATGAATTATTACCTATTGCTAAGCATGGTTTAGAAAAGGCAGGTATTAATAAATCAGACTTAGATACTTATTTAGGTGTTATTCAGGATAGAGTTGAATCGTCTAAAACGGGTGCGTATTGGGTTGTGAAATCATATAACAATCTGATTAAAGACTCCAATCGAGAACAAACTCTTTCTACTATAACAAAAGCGATGGCAATGAACCAAAAGAAAGGTGAGCCAGTGCATAAATGGGGGCTTGCTAGGGTAGAAGATGTTGATCATGGGAAGCCATCAAGCTTATTGGTGGAAGAGTTTATGACTACTGATTTGTTCACCGCTCGGAAAGATGACTTAACTGAATTTGCCGCAAATTTAATGGATTGGAGACGAATTAGATACGTCCCCGTAGAGGATGACCAAAAGCATTTGGTGGGCTTAATTTCAATGCGAATGATTTTAAGAGAATACTCAAAGATTATTCACGAAGATGATAATTCAGGACATACTGTTGAGGATATTATGATAACAAATCCAATTACTATTCATCCAGAAGCGAGCATTATGGAGGCTATGACCATTATGCAAGAGCAAAAAATAGGCTGTTTGCCCGTGGTAAAGAATAGTAGATTAGTTGGTGTTATAACAGAAGAAAATTTCATGAATATAAGCCGGCGCTTGTTGAAAGCGTTAGCGAACGAAAAGGAAAATTAATTGGATACTGCGTCAGAAACTATAGCAAAAAGTGACTTAATAAAAACTTCGCCTCATATATTGGGAGACATCAGAGGGGTATGTCCTGGCCCAACAATCATCGCAATGGGGGGAATACACGGAAATGAAGCTACAAGTATTTCCGCCATCCGCCATGCATTAGAATTGTTAGCTCCGCTGCAAGGTGAAATGAAAGGTCGTTTTATAGGTGTTCAGGGAAATATTTCGGCACTAAAAAAAGGAATGCGGTTTAACACGGAAGACATGAATCGTTTATGGGTTGCTTCTATTTTGGATAAAATTAGAAGAACATCAAAGGAAAATTTAGCATCGATAGATAGAGCAGAGATTAAAGAATTATTAAAGGTTTTAGACCCTATTGTCCTTTCTGAAAATGATGAAGAGATTATTTTTATAGATTTACACACGTTTTCGGGTAAAGGCGGAATGTTTTGTATCACTCCTCGTAAAGAGCAGAATATCGAAGTGTTAAGTCAGCTTAAAATTCCTCTGATTTTTGGAATTGAACAGGCTCTTCAAGGAACCTCAATGGAATATGTAGATGATGCAGGGCATATTGGTTTTGCTTTTGAAACAGGAACACATGGAACAAAAGTTGCCGAAGATAATGCGTATGCAGGGCTCCTTATTTTGTTAGTAAGTTCTGGCCTTATTTCAGCTAAAAAATTGCATGACTTTGATCAATACTATGATTATTTGATGGAAAAAGTAGAGCAGTATCCACACAAAGTAGAATATGTGTATAAACATATTATTGAAGAAGGTGATAATTTTGTGATGTTACCAGGATTCAAGAATTTTGATTCCATCAAAAAAGGCGATTTATTAGCTAATGATAGAAATGGAGAAATACGCTCTCTGTCTAGCGGTTTTGTACTGATGCCCCTCTATCAGAAACAAGGCAATGATGGTTTTTTTATTGTTAGAGATTGTGAATAGCATAGATTAAAACGTAATTCTTACGGTAGTGTTTTTAATCACAAGAGGCTTATTTTAGAATATTACTTTGAAATTGAAAAAAACATAAAGTGAATAAGAATTTAAATGATTACCAGTTTATAGACGGCACAAGGCTATCCTCTGTGATAGAGGCATTGATTTTTGCGAGTGAGGAACCTATTTCTGGTGATAAAATCAGAACTATTATTACCGATAACGAAGAGCAGATTGAAATTTCGGAAGAAACAGTTGAAGATTTTGTTGATAAGCTGAACACGCGCTATGAAGAACAAGCCCTTAGTTTTCGAATTGAAAAAATGGCGGGAGGCTACACTTTCCTTACACATAAGAAATTTCATTTTTGGTTGAGTGTCTTTCAGCATGAAAACGCATACCGCAAGCTATCACAGTCTGCTATAGAAAGTCTTGCAATAGTGGCTTATAAGCAGCCGATCACAAAGCCAGAGGTAGATCATATACGAGGCGTGGACTCTGGATATATTTTACGTCAGCTTATGGAGAAAGCTCTTATTGAAGTTGCAGGGCGCGCAGATAGGCCAGGTAAGCCTTTATTGTATCGAACAACTAAACACTTTTTACGTCACTTCGGAATCAATTCTGTAAATGAATTACCCAAGCCTAGAGAAATAGAAGAGATATTGAAAGATGACGACATGGCGGAACATCGGCAGTTGTTATTAGAGCAATCAATGATTTTGGATGACGAGAAAGAAAATCCGGAAGAAATAAAAACATATGTCGAAAAAAATATCTTTGAAGACTCCGAAAATGAAGAAAGTGGGGAGTCAGACTCTGAAGAAGAATAGTTAGAAATATGAATCAACTAGCTATACGATTTGTTATCTTATAAGTATGAAAAAACCGAGAAATACACCAAGTTCTAGAAACCGAAATCAAAAAACTGATAACAAGCAGGGCCAATCGAGGAATGATGCCAAGAAAGTGCCCTTGAAGTTGAAGGTTAAGATTGATAAAAATCCCAATAAAGTTGATCAGAATTATTCCGATACCGATGAAATCAGGTTGAATAAATATATTGCGCATGCCGGGTTGTGTAGTAGAAGAGAAGCGGATAAGTATATTGCAGATGGAAAAGTTAAAATAAATGGTAAAACGGTTAATGAGTTGGGCGTTTCTGTTCGTCGAACCGACAAAGTTGAAGTAGATGGACAGCGAATTAGTTTGGAGTCTTTTGTATATCTACTATTGAATAAACCTCGTAATACCATCACAACAACAGATGATGAACGAGGAAGAAATACTGTTCTAGACGAAGTTGAGAATGCTACAGGAGCTCGTGTTTATCCTGTTGGGCGGTTAGATAGAAACACTACAGGTCTTTTGTTGCTAACAAATGATGGTGATTTAACGCATCGATTGATGCATCCAAGTTATAAAGTTCGCAAAACTTACGAGGTAGAATCTCAACGAGAACTAAACGATGGCGAACTTGCACAGCTTAGAAAGGGTGTTGAGCTTGAAGATGGTATCGCAAAAGGGCATAATATTCAACGATATGCAGATATACCTAGAACTATTTTAATTTCGGTTTTTGAAGGAAGAAACCACCTTATTCGTAGAATGGTTTCTCATTTTGGAACAGAGGTTGTCAAGCTAAAACGTGTTGAATACGCTGGTTTGAACTTGAAAGATGTAAAAATAGGTCGGTGGAGATTTCTAAAGCAAAAAGAAGTGAATAACTTAAGAAAGTTGGTGAAATTAGAAGCTCTCGATTTTAAAAAATAACAGTTTATGGAGTTTGATAATATAGCAGTTTCATCAGGGAGTGTGCTTAGTAGTGAAGAACTACCTATTAAGTACGATTTATATGTTCCTATAAGTGGAACGAATAAAAATTTCCCTATAGTTATATTTCTTCATGGATTTAAAGGCTTTAAAGACTGGGGTCCATTTCCCGATGCTTGTGAAGAGCTTGCTCGAACAGGTTTTGGAGTTTTGGCAATTAATCATTCCCATAATGGTATTGGCAATGGTAGAACGGTTTACGAGCGATTAGATTTGTTCGAACAAAATACACTATCCAAAGATTTAGACGATGTGAAGGTAATGATAAGTGCCCTTCAATCTGGAGAAATAAATAACCCGCATGCATATTTAAACACCGATGTAATTGGAATAGTTGGCCATTCAAGAGGTGGCCATACTGCTATTGTTGCTGCAGCTGAGTTTGAGTCGGTTAGGTGTTTAGTAACATGGGCTTCTGTTTCAGATTACTTAGCTCGAGTTTCTGAAAAAGAGAAAAGAGATTGGGAAGAAAAAGGTTTTACAGAATATAAAAACTCAAGAACGAATCAAATAATGAAAGTGAATCGTACTTTTTATGACGATTTGGTGGTAAATGCAGATTTATTAATAGCTCAAAGACGTTCGAAAGATTTACGAATACCATCATTGTTCATTCATGGTCGAGAGGATGAATCGGTACCTTATACAAACTCAGAACAACTTCACATAGACTGCGCAGCAAAAAATAAGGAATTGAGGTACATTGCTAATGCAGGGCATACTTTTGGAGCTGCGCATCCCTTTGAAGAAGAATATTTCCCACCACAGTTTAAAGAGCTAGTAGAATTTACAACTAGTTGGTTTAGGCAATATTTGCGCTAAGAAAAGCGCTTCCATGTTTTAATACTTTTAACACGTAGTGTCATAATTTTTCTTGACTCCCACGTCACTTTATCTCACCTTAACTCACTTTCAAATTTTCATAAAATAAATAAGAAATATGAGCTACGGAATAAAGATGATTGGCAAAACTATTGCCTTTTCGCTCTGTTTTGTATTGGTAGTAAGCGGTTGTAAGACAACCGACTCTGCAACTAAAGGCAAAGCAGGAGCTTCTATGGCGGCTAAACGCCCCACTTCCCCTAAAAGCGGAATGAAAAAATACAGTGAGGTTATTACTAAAGATGCTGTAAGTGATGATGGTTTATTTGATGTTCACAAAGTAGATGACTCGTATTTTTTCGAGATACCTAATGAGCTATTAGATCGAGAAATGTTACTTGTAACTCGAGTTTCAGGATCAGTACAAAATCTTAGTTTTGGCGGTGCAGGGCAAAAAGTTCGTGGCCAACAAGTACTACGTTGGGAAAGAAAAGACGACAATATCTTACTTCGTCATGTTTCGTACTCTAGTGTAGCTGATGCTGACGACCCAATATACAAATCAGTTCGGAATAACAATTTTGAGCCAGTAGTTTTTAGTTTTAAAATTGAAGCGCTAAGCAAAGATACATCTGGTGTAGTTATTGATGTAACTAAATTATACACCACCGATGTAAACCTTCTAAGTGGTTTAACAGATGGTCAAAGAAAAAGCTTCCAAGTTCGTCGTTTAGATGGAAGCAGAAGTTTTATTGAAAGAGCAACTAGCTATCCTGAAAACTTAGAAGTACGTCATGTACTTACTTATGATGCCAGTAATCCACCAGACAACAGAGATACAGGAACTATTTCTCTCGAAGTAAATCAGTCTATGATACTGTTACCTTCAGAGCCAATGACTCCTAGAAATTGGGACCAAAGAGTAGGTTATTTCTCAATCGGGCAATACGATTATAGTT
Source organism: Balneola sp. (assembly GCA_048267905.1). GTDB lineage: Bacteria > Bacteroidota > Rhodothermia > Balneolales > Balneolaceae > Balneola. Next base: position 56,521 of record JBLWWM010000009.1, on the reverse strand, counting down.
CTGATGAGCATAGAGCAGCTACAAACCGTTTTATAACTCGTTATAAGCTTGTGCCAAAAGACAAAGAAGCTTACCTGAGAGGCGAACTAGTTGAGCCAGTTGAGCCTATTGTGTACTATTTAGATCCAGCTACACCTGTAAAATGGAGAAAATATTTAGTTCAAGGTATTAATGATTGGCAAGTAGCTTTTGAAGAAGCTGGTTTCAAAAACGCAATTATTGGTAAAGTAGCCCCAACTCCAGAAGAAGACCCAGAGTTTTCTCCAGAAGATGTTCGCTACTCTGTTATGCGTTATATCACGAACCCAATTCAAAATGCTCAAGGCCCACACGTACATGATCCACGTACTGGCCAAATTCTTGAAAGTGATATCTTATGGTACCACAATATTCAAAACTTATTGCGTAACTGGTACTTTATTCAAACAGCGGCCTCAAATCCTGATGCTCGTAATGCTAAGATGTCAGATGAGATTATGGGTGAAATGCTTCGCTTCGTAATGGCTCATGAGCTTGGTCATACTTTAGGGCTTCCTCATAACATGGGATCTAGTGTTGGTTACACTGTTGACCAACTAAGAGACCCTGAGTTTACTTCAACCCATGGCTCAGCTCCGTCAATTATGGATTATGCTCGTTTCAATTACATCGCGCAACCAGGAGATGGCGTTACTCAGTATTATCCACAAATTGGTGAGTATGACAAATGGTCGATCAAATGGGGATACAGCTGGCTACCTGATGTAGAAAAACCAGATGACGAAAAAGAAACTCTTAATGAGTGGATTGTAAAAAATGGCGATGACCCATTATACTGGTATGGATATGCCACTGGTGCAGATCCTCGCTCACAAACAGAAGCTATTGGCGACGATGCTATGAAAGCAAGTGAATTAGGGCTTGCCAATCTTCAAGTAATTACAAACAATTTAGTTGACTGGATTGAGAAAGACGGTGAGAACTACAATGACTTAGAAGAGCTTTACGGCAATGTTATTGGTCAGTGGAGAAGGTATATGGGACACGTTACTACGTATGTAGGTGGTGTTTATCAAACCCACAAAACGTACGAACAAGATGGTGCTGTATATACAGCTGTATCTGAAAAAGATCAAAAAAGAGCAATGGATTTCTTGAATAAGCATGCTTTTTCTGCACCAACTTGGGCATTTAACCAAGACATCTTAAGCAGAATTAATCAGTCATCAGCTGTTGAGACATTCAGAAGTGCACAAGCAGGTGCTCTTAATAGTCTATTAGACCCTGCTAGATTAGGACGTTTAATCGATTCAGAAAGCCGTGCAGATGGCTCTGTTTACACTCTCATCGAAATGATGGATGATGTAAGAAACGGAGTTTGGTCTGAAGCACGTGGTAAAAAGAACATCAATGTTCATAGACGTCACTTGCAAAGAGCATACATAGAAAGAATGGAATATTTGATGACAGAAGAACCACCAGTTAGAAGATTTGGTGGATCATCAGTTAATGTAACTCAATCAGATATTAGACCTATTGTTAGAAATGAGTTAGAAATACTCAGAAAAGATATCAATAGTTCAATTGGTGGTGGAGGTATCGACCGCGCAACTCGTATTCATCTTGAAGATGCAAGAAGTAGAATAGACGAGATTTTAGATAACGAAGATTAATTATTCATTATCTGTTTTTAAAGGGTAGCCAAAGTGCTACCCTTTTTTTTAACCTAATTTTTTAGACTATGAAACAATTCTACAACATAAGTTTAGTATTCATTTTAACGCTGTTGCTTGGGACAAGTACTTCCTTTAGCCAGCAGTTAGACATGGATTTATTGAAGGGTATGGAGCCTAGGAATATTGGTCCAGCTGGAATGAGTGGACGTATTACTGCAATTGATGTAGTGGAATCAGACAATGACATAATGTACGCTGGATCTGCTTCTGGAGGAATTTGGAAATCTATTAGTGGTGGAGTAAAATGGGAGCCCATTTTTGATGAGTATAGCGCAGCATCAATTGGTGCAATCGATATTTACCAAAAAAATCCGAGTATTATTTGGGCGGGAACAGGAGAAGGGAATCCAAGAAATAGCCAAAGCAGTGGAGCTGGAATCTACAAGAGTATAGATGCTGGTAGAAGTTGGCAGTTAATGGGATTAGAAGGCACAAGAAATATACATCGTGTAATTATTGACCCAAATAACTCAGATGTAGTGTACGTAGGTGCTCAGGGTTCTGCTTGGGGTGACAGTGAAACTCGTGGAGTTTATAAAACCACCGATGGTGGAAAAAATTGGAAAAAGGTTTTATATAACAATCCAAGAACAGGTATTGCCGACTTAGTGATGGATCCAAATAACCCTAACAAGCTGTTTGCTGCAATGTGGGAATTTAGACGCTGGCCATGGTTTTTTAAATCAGGTGGTGAAGGTTCGGGATTATATATGACTCTTGATGGTGGTGAGAGCTGGAAAAAAGCAACTTCTGAGGATGGTTTGCCAGAAGGTGAACTAGGCAAAATGGGAATAGCTATAGCTCCAAGTAATACTAATATCGTATACGCTCATGTAGAGTCTAAAAAGAATGGAATTTATAGAAGTGAAGATGGAGGCTACACTTGGAAACTTCAACAAACAGTAGAAAAAGATGGAAATATTGGTGGTCGCCCATTTTATTACGCCGAAATTTATGTAGATCCCTTTAATGAGAATAGAGTTTTTAGCATTCACACCTATATCACAAAAAGTGAAGATGGTGGAAAATCATTCGAGAGTTTATATCCATATTACAACTGGGTTCACCCTGATCACCACGCCTTTTGGTTAAGCTCAAAAAGCCCTGGAATGATGCTGGATGGAAACGATGGAGGCTTAAATATTACCTTTGATGGCGGTAAAAATTGGCGCTTTATCGATAATATTCCTGTAGGTCAATTCTACCATATAGCTGTGGATGATAACATCCCTTATAACGTGTATGGAGGAATGCAAGATAACGGTTCTTGGCAAGGTCCTGCTTATGTTTGGCGATCTGGTGGAATCAGAAATGCATATTGGGAAGAGCTTTATTTCGGAGATGGTTTTGATGTAGTAATGGATCGTAGTGATTCTAGATATGCGTTTGCGATGTCTCAACAAGGAAGTATTGGACGAGTAGATTTGGAAACAGGTGTTTCACGATATGTACGTCCAACTCATCCAGACGGTGATGCACTTCGATTCAATTGGAATTCGGCAGTTAATTTTGATCCGTTCGATTCTAAAACCATTTATTTTGGTAGTCAATTTGTTCATAAAAGTACAGATAGAGGCGAAAGCTGGGAAATAATTTCTCCAGATTTAACTACTAACGATCCTGAAAAGCAAAAACAGCATGAAAGTGGAGGTTTAACAATGGATGCCACCGGCGCCGAGAACTTCACTACGGTTTTAGCTATTGAGCCGAGTACTCTTGAAAAAGGTTTGATTTGGGCTGGTACGGATGATGGTAATGTTCATATTACCAGAGATGGTGGGAAAAACTGGACAGACCTCACCAAGAATATTAAAGGTATTCCTACTGGTAGTTGGGTTGCGCAAATAAAAGCTTCTACTTTTAAAGCGGGAGAAGCTGTTGCGGTAATCAACAATTATCGACGAGATGATTGGGGAACGTACATTATGCACACAACCGACTATGGAAAAAAATGGACTAATCTAGCAAAAGATAAAGGGATGGAAGGCTATGCTCTTTCATTTGTTCAAGATCCTGTTGCACCAAACCTTATGTTTGCAGGAACTGAGTTAGGTCTTTATGTAACCATTAATGGTGGTAAAAACTGGACAAAATGGACGAATAAATATCCAACCGTTTCAACCTATGATATGGTTATTCAGCCAAGAGAAGCTGATTTAGTGATAGCAACTTTCGGTCGTTCGTTTTGGGTTTTGGATGATATCCGACCTCTCAGAGATCTAGCAACAAACGGCGCAAAAGAACTAGAGAAAGCCGTTCGGATTTTTTCAGCCCCAACTGCTTACGACATTAGCTGGCGACAAGCAGCTGGTTCTCGCTTCGCAGCCGACGCTATGTTTTCTGGTGACAACAGAGAAGATGGTGCTCGCATTACCTACTCCGTAAATAGTTCAGCATTGAAATCAGACAAACAAGATTCTGATGACAAGAAAAAAGAAAAGGAAAAAGTTAAGTTCGAAATATTCGATGCTTCAGGAGAAAAAATCAGAACTTTTGAACGTACTCCTAGCCAAGATGGAATAAACAGAACCACTTGGGGGTTAGAAATGAAAGGGGTCTCAAACCCAAGTAGAAATAAACCTCGTCCTAATGCACAAGAACCGAGAGGTTCTACCGTTCTTCCAGGAACTTATAAAGTAAAAATAAGCTACGGTTCGCATTCAGATTCCACTTCAGTTGTGGTAAAGTCAGATCCAAGAATAGATATTCCAATGTCTGCTCTAAGAGCAAACTTGGAACTTTCAGATGAGGTAAATGCTCTTCGGGAAAAGTTGGCTAAATCAACAGCTAAACTAGTAGAAGCTAAAGAAATTGTTGAAGTAGCTGAGAATCTTGCTAAAGCTGATAGCCGATCTAAAGAGGAGCTAAAAGCGGTAAACGAAGCGAACAAAACTACAGGTAAAAAGATAGATGAGTTACTAGATAGTATTTTTGGAAAACGAGATGACCGCCAGGGTATTACTCGAAATCCGGATCCAACAGTAATGAATCAACTCTCAGGCCCTCTACGCTATATGAGAAACGATTTCGACGGGCCTGGTTCTAACGAAAGAAATCTTTTAAGGCTTGCAAAAGAAGCGGTTGATGAAGCCATTGCAAACATTGAAGATTTTGTAGCTAAAGATTGGCCTGCTTATCAAAAAACAATTGAAGAAGCTAAACTAAGCCCCTTTAAAAGTTTAGATTAACCTGACAATTGAATTTATTGAGAACAAAAAGCCTCGTTAATTATAGCGAGGCTTTTTTTTGTTATAAATAAATACACGATATTTCGATGCAAAGCTAAAACAATAGGATGCGTTTATGGACGGATTTATAGATTTTTTTGAGAACATTCCGACTGCATTTCGTGCGGGGATTTTAATTGGTGGAATTTTCTTTTTCTGGATTGCTGAAGGTGTTTTTCCTCTCTTTGATTTTGGGTATAAGAAAGTTCGTCACGCACTAATTAATGCTGTTTTAACAGTGATCTTTGTAATCATCGGGTTGGGATTTGCTGGAGCATTACTGTGGGCTTCGAACTATGTTACTGAGAATAATATCGGTCTAATCAATATGATTGAAATGCCAATTTGGGTTCAAATCATACTTGGAGTAATGTTACTAGACTTTTTTGGGGCGTATCTCATCCATTGGATAGAACATAAAGTTACTGTGCTTTGGAGATTTCATTTAGTACACCACAGTGATACAACCGTAGACGTTACTACAGGCTTGCGTCACCATCCAGGAGAGGCAATATTTAGAATGATTTTCACGATTTTGGGAGTGGTTATCGTTGGCGCCCCAATCTGGATTGTATTCCTATACCAAAGTTTATCGGCGCTATTTACTCACTTCAATCATGCGAATATTCAGATGCCTAAAAAATTGGATAGAGTGTTATCCTATATTTTTGTAACGCCGTATATGCACAAAATTCATCATCATTATGTGTTACCACTTACCGACACCAATTACGGCAATATATTTGCTATTTGGGATCGAGTTTTTGGAACCTTTGCTGAAGTAGAAGACACTAAGGAACTTAAATACGGCATTGATACTCATATGGACCCAAAAGAAAATGAGGATGTGGTAAATTTGTTAAAAATTCCTTTTCAGAAATACCGTTCTCCTGAGGATGTAAAAAAAGAAGAGAAGTAGGTTTTAGAACCTGCTTTAAATAAGGACTCATGCTCCCTATAAATTCTGACTGGAACAAAAAAGGCAACTCAAAATGAGCTGCCTTGCTAATAAATGATTACTCAAAAGGTAAAGTATTAACCGTCGGTTTCTACTTTTGTTTTTTCAACCCCAGGAACCCGATGCAAGAACTCATCGTAAAGTTCTGTTTGTCGGCTTGTCATTGGTACGAGGTAGCCATCAATAAATACATTCAAAATTTGAGTTGAAGTTTCGAACGGATCACCAGTAGAAACGAATAAATTCGCTTTTTTACCTACTTCGATAGAGCCGATTTCGTTTCCAATACCCATAATTTCTGCTGCGTTTATTGTAATTGCTTTCAAGGCCTCGTCACGTCCCATTCCGTAAGATGCAGCAAAGCCAGCATGATATGGAAGGTTTCTCGAATTCTCTGTATCACTTGTTCTAAGCGCTACTTTAACACCAGCTTTTTGCATAATACCAGGATTTGCGTAAGCAGCATCATATGCATCAGATTGACGAGTTGGAATAGCTTGAACTGGACCTGCAATAACAGGAATGCCAGCCTTTGCTAACTTATCAGCCACTCTCCATCCTTCTGAAACACCAGTGAAAACCACTTTTTTATAGCCACGTTCCTTAACCCAATTCAAAGCACTGATGATATCTTTAGTAGCATTAACTTCGATATATAACAACATATCACCATTCACAACTTCAGCAAGAGCTTCCATTTCTGGGTAATACCTAGCATCTGGTGATTTTTGAATTTTAGCATACAGTTCCGCTTTATCCCAAGCTTCATTCACTGTTTTTAAGGCATTAACTCGTGCTTTTTCAGCTTGTTCTTCGGTTTGTCTACGGCGACGTTGAGCTGAAGGGAAGTTCATCACAACACCTTTAGACCCTGCATACATCTGGTCGGGAGTATATCCGAAAAGATTGATGGTTGCAGCGGTTCCTGGTAAGACACCGCCATCTGGCATTGTTAGAGTAGTGGTAACACCACTTATTCGAGTTACTGGGATGGCTACCGAGTTTGGGTTTACAGCGGTAAGCGCCTGCATTTGAGGCGTTACATCTCCAAACTCCCGAAAATCTTGTGCTTCAGAAATGCTTCCGATTTCTTTTAACCCAAGTTGAGTGCCAGAATCAATCATTCCTGGGTAAATCTCTCTACCCTGATAATCGAAAACTTCAGCATCAGTTGGAATTTTAATGTTAGCACCAACAGCTTCAATCACTCCATTATTGATAATAATGGTGCCATTTTCAATTACACCATTTGTAACGGTATAAATTTTAGCGTTGGTTAAAGCAAATTTACCACCGCGTGCTTTATTTGCATCGTCACTTTGAGCGGTTGCAAAAATAGGAGCGAAGGTGAATACAAGTACTAGTATTTTTATAAATTTATTCATGATCATTCCTATTTGTTGTTAAAGAGAACGTTAAAGTCGACCATTTCTGCATCTTGCATACACTGGTGTTGTTCTTCACGATCAAATATTTGAACGACATCGATAGAAGACTCAGGATTAATGAAAATGCGCTGGTCTTTTGCATCGGTTGCTTTATCAAAGTATTTAACACCATCTACAAAAGTCATTTGAGGAATAGCGTAAGTAGAAAGTGGATGCTTGTCAAAAATGGTAATGTCTGCATCTTTACCTTTCTCTAGCGAGCCAACTCTGTTATCAATACCTAGCTGTTTGGCAGGGTTTAATGTTATAAGAGCAAGAGCTTCATTGTCACTGAGGTTGCCGTACTTTTGGGTTTTAGCAGCTTCATGGAAAAGGTGACGGATAAGTTCTCCAGAATCAGAGTTGATAGAAGTAGTTACACCATTCTTTGTTAAAATTGCTGCATTGTAAGCCGTTGAGTAATACACTTCCAACTTATAAGCCCACCAGTCAGCAAAGACGGATGCAGATGCGCCGAAAGCAGCAAGTTCAGGTGCAACCTTGTATGCTTCGTTAGCGTGCTGGAAAGTCAATTTCTTGATACCAAAGTCGGTGAAAACTTTCATCAACATATATATTTCATCAGCACGGTAAGAGTGACAGTGAACTAATATTTTGCCATCCAGAATTTCAACTAATGTTTCCATTCTTAAGCTGTACTCTGGAGCCACTTTACGTTTGTTCTTGTCAGAACGGTAATCGCTCCACGCTTTTTTGTACACTAAAGCTTCTGAGAATGAATTACGAAGCATTGCTTCTACACCCATTCGGCTTTGAGGCTGGATGCCACGAGAACGCCCTCCGCGTGTTGGGTTTTCACCCAGAGCAAATTTTATGGTACGAGGTGCATCTTCAAAACGTAGTTCATCAGGGTTGCTTGTTCCATACCGAAGTTTAAGAGTTTCGTTTCTACCACCAATTACGTTCGCAGAACCGTGCATAAGATTGATAGTAGTAACACCACCAGCCAAGGCTCTATAAATTGCGATGTCAAAAGGGTCAACTACGTCTTCCATGCTTACTTCTGCAGTAACCTGGCTTGTTCCTTCGTTGATAGAAGTACCAGCAATATGAGAATGCGCATCAATAATGCCTGGCATTACAAATTTTCCAGTAGCATCGATTTCATTAATACCGTTTGGTGCTTTTATGTTTTTACCAATCTTTGAAATTTTTCCATTCTGAACTAGAATGTCAGTGTTTTCAAGAGTTCCGTTAGTAACTGTGATTAAAGTACCGTTCTTAATAAGAAGATCTCCCTTCTTAACTTGAGCTTGTGAAACAGTAGCTACAAGAAGAAATAAAACGGTGATTAAGCTAATTTTATTCATATTTAGTCCTTTCATCTTATTTAGCCTCATCTTTAATTGCCGTGAACGGGAATGAGATATTGAATGCGGCTACCGAAGCTTCAGCATCAAATTCATTCTCTGTAACTGTTCCAACTACCACAATTTCGATGGGTTGTCCGCCTCCATCAAAAGTGAAATCAAAACTTAATGTACCTTCAAGAAAAGAAACGTTATTTAAGTCGTTATCTGGCCCGCCTCGCATTCCTGAAAGAGTGCCAGCTAGTTCTCCATTTTCATTGGTGATGGTCATTGTTCCAGTTTCTACGCCTTCTGGAGATGAAACAGTGTACTCCCAGACTCCAGCGATAGCACTAATACCTGTTGCGTTGGCTTTAGAACCGTTAGCAGCTTTAGGTTCTTTTAGATCGTATTCGTATCTGTCACCATCTACAAAAACGTATTTAATTAGTGATTTTTTATCGAATATCGGCCCATTTGCAATAACAGCGTTAGCTAGTTTACCCGTTTCGAGAGTTCCAGTAATATTATCAATACCAAGAAGTTGAGCGGCATTAATAGTAAGGGAGGCTAATAAAGCTTCTTCACTTATTCCGTTTTCAATCAAAGTGAGGAAGTTGTCTTTAATTTTACTCCCTGTCATCTCCATAGTAGAAATTCCGTATTTGATACCAGCTTTTTCCAAATCAGAAAACTGAGTGAGGTACTTTTTGTAGAATTCCATTCTACGCTCTTCAAGCTGTATAACTTCGTCCGTTTTATTTTTGTCTTTAGAGGCCGTCGGCTCTTTAGGCAAATCGAGAGATAAAAATACCTTTGCATTACTTTCTTTAATAGCGCTACTAAGGTCCCAACCTTCCTTTAGGTTTCCAATTACTAGGTTAAACCCTAGTTCTTTTTGAAGACGAATAGCACGTCTAGCTTCGAGAGAAGAAGAAGCATTGTAGAAAACTGGTTTTTGTTTGCTGACAACTGAATAAAATGCTTCAAGTGAACGGTCGCGTGTTGGCCGCTCCATCCCCATAGGATTAGAAGCATACATTTCAGCGTGTTGTTTAGAGTATTCTGCATTTCTATACAAATTTCTCCATTTGGCCATAATACCAAGCGTATTGCCAGGATACGCACCAGGAGCACCAACAAACTGAGTGTACATTGAAACATCTTCAGTAAGTATTAATTCATCTGGATGAATGGCGTCTTTAAGCGTAATGATAGAGCCTGAGCCAGGTAACATTCTTCCATAAGGTACAGAATGTGAAATGGTGAATCCAGCTTTTCGCATAGCGTCGATACTCTTCTCATCAATTTTAAGTTGCTGAGTAACTTGAAGTTCAGGGGTTATTCCTGCATAATCGTTTGGAGGATTAGGAGTAAATAAGTCTTCAGGACGTTTCATTTGTTCAGGGCGATCAGCACCTGTATAAGACATTCCATCTATGAATCCTGGGTAAATAAATAGGTCTGTTCCATCTATTACTTCTGCGTTATCAGGGATGGTTGTATTAGCCCCAACAGAGCTGATAAGCCCGTTGTTGAATATAATAGTAGCACCTTCAATAACTTTCCCTGGAGCTTGTACAATAGTTGCATTTGTGATTGCATAAGTACGTGTCGCGGGAGATTTCCCAGTTGGATCGCTTTGAGCTAATAGGCCAAAAGACAAGAACAACATGGGAAGAAGTGTTAACAGACGAAAAGTAGTTTTCCGTAGTAGTAGCTTCATTCTATATGTTTTGAATTGTTAAAGTATAATCCGCTAATATATATTTTTGAAGTTGACTACGCTATTAATAAAGTCACTGATTAAGTAAAAAAGTGTTGTAACTAAGTTGTATAGTTTGAAACTCTTATTGTAGCTACTCTTTTTCGTAGCTTGCTAATAGGAATGTTTCAGCAACAGAGGGTTTAAAATAGAGCTCTCTTACTTTCTCGTAATCTGGATTTGAAAAGAATTCAGTCATCGCTTTTTGAGTAGGGAAGTAGATAGTAAAGACCCGATTTATGGACTGTTCGGCTTCAGGGAAAAGAACTTCCGAAACTTTGAAATCGTAACCAAAATTACCACCATAACTCGCTAATATTGGCTTCATGGCAGTTCGATATTGTTGGTAAACTTCATCGTTGGTTACATTCAACCCAACTAAACGTTCGTATTGCATGGTATTAGTAATTTAGAATTTGAGTGATTGAGATTTTAGATGAAAATACAGTCAAAAGCTATTTAAGAATCTTTTTTCCAAACCAAGCTTACTGTTATACCAACAATTATAACAACAAAAGTGCCCAGCGGATTTAACCAGAGAAATTCGATGGCTTTGGCGTATGAACTTGGAACTTGGGTCCAGGGAAGAAAGAAGGAATAATCGTTAGTAGATGTGTCGTGAAAAAGTCTATCAAAGGTGAAAACTGATAGCATTCCTGTAAGTAAACCTGTTAATGCACCTCGGCCATTTGCTCGTTTTACCCAAAGTAGAAGAATAAAAACACCTAAAATAGAACCATAAAAATAACTACCAATTTGGTTTATCAGTTCAATAATAGATTTTGTTTCACCAAGAATTATTGCAGAACCCGTTGCAATGAGCCCCCAAAGTAAAGTTGCTACTCGTGATGAGTTTAGATAATGAACCTCTGATTGTTTATTTAAACCCAACCTCTGGTACCAATCTACAATACTTACGGTAGTCAGTGCATTTAATTCACTATCAATGGAACTCATTGCAGCAGCAAAAATACCAGCTACAATTAACCCTACCAAGCCAATTGGGATGTGTTTTAGAATGAAATATGGAAAAATGTAATTGGTATCATTAACATCTGTTTTGGTTATTTCAGCTTGTAAAGCGAGTTCTTTACTGCGGGCTTGGTTAAGCATTTTATCAGCATTAACGAAAGCACTCTTAGTTTCATTATTTCGATTAGAAACAGCCAAAAGTGCCGTTTCTTCTCTAAGTTTAAGTGCCGTATGATACTCTCTCGAAATTTCTAGTTCGGCATCAATTTGGGCTTGTGTTTGTGCAACAGTATCTGAACTTCTAAAAGAAATAGGAGTGGGTTGAAATATGAAAAATATATATAACATAACTCCTAGCAATAAAATAAAGAACTGCATAGGTACTTTAGCGTAAGCTGAAAGTAGAAGTGATTTTTGAGCGTCTTTGAGAGATGATGTAGTTAAATAGCGCTGAACTTGAGTTTGATCTGTTCCGAAATAAGAAAGCATGAGGAATAAAGCAGCAAATACTCCACTCCATACATTATATTTTTCACTGAGGTCGAACTCTAAATCTAGCGCTGTAAGTTTGTTTACACTACCCGCTAAATAAAGTGCATCATCAAAATTAACGTTTTCAGGCAGTTCAAAAAGAATTAGTGCAAAGCAGAAAATCAAGCCAAACATCATGATAGCCATTTGTTTTACATCGGTAGAAATCACCCCTGCGGCTCCACCAACCATGGTATAGCCTGTTGCTAATATTCCAATAATAAGAATAGTGATGGAAAGCGGAAGTCCCAACAAAAGTGATAAAACATACGATGGTGCAGCGATTACAGCACCAAGTGCTAGCCCACGCGAAATCAAGAATAAGCCACTTGTGGTGAGACGTGTTTTCAAGCCAAAACGTTCTTCAAGAACTTGGTAGGCAGTAAAAGCTTTTAGTTTATGGAAGTATGGCACTACTGTTATACAAATAATAACCATCGCAAAAGGTATTGCTAGATAAACTTGCACAAAGCGCATGTCTTCTACATAAGCAATCCCAGTTGTTCCAATAAATGTAATAGCGGAAGCTTGGGTTGCCATAATGGAAAGTCCAGCAGCCCACCACGGCATAGATCGATTGGCGAGTAAAAAGCCTTCAATATTATGTGAGTTTTTGCCTTGTCTTGTTCCGTCCCAAACAATATAAATTAAGAACGAAAATAGAATGGTCCAGTCAATCCAATGCATGAGTTATGGTAAATTGAATGTGGAGGTGAACCAATAAAAAAGTAAAATATAAACCACCCCTGATAGCAATACTATAGTATAGGTTTTTGACAATGATTTGGACGTTTTAGGCATGGTAAAGTTTACAGAAAATCTGAATATAAGCCGAACATAGAATGTAAAATTCTTACCTATCGTTCGGATTGTTAGGGGTAGGGACTTTGCGAACCGTCTAATACCAAAGATAGTGCGTAGTTATTTCCAAAGAAAGGATTGATACAACCTTTATTTCTATGAATATAAACATATTTGAAAATTCTAGTTTAGGTAGCCAATTTGTTGCAAACCGGATTGGCAAAGTTTTAGCCGCTCGAAATTTAGTTGCCAAACCTACAGTTTTAGGGCTGGCAACAGGAAGTACGCCTATAGAGGTTTACAATGAACTTATTAGGAAGCATCGAAACGAAGGTTTGAGTTTTGAGAATGTAATTACTTTCAATTTAGATGAATACTATCCGATGGAGCCTACAGATATACAAAGCTACCATCATTTCATGCATCATCACTTGTTTGATTCAGTTGATATTCATACAGATAATGTCTTTATCCCTAAGGGAAAAATTCATGCGCATAAGGTTATAAAGTATTGTGAGCAATACGATGATAAGATAGCTGAAGTTGGTGGTGTTGACATTCAGATTCTAGGAATTGGTGCCAATGGACATATTGGTTTTAATGAACCAGGCTCTGAATTAAAGTCGGTTACACGATTAGTGGAACTTGATGAGCAGACAAGAATAGATGCCGCGCCTACTTTTAAAGGTCTCGAAAATGTACCAACAAGTGCAATAACAATGGGCATAGATACCATCTTACAAGCAAAAGAAATTCTAATATTGGCGTGGGGAAAAAGAAAAGCCGAAATCATTAAGCAATGCTTATTTGGTGAGGTTACTAGTACTAGACCTGCAACATTTTTACAGGCACACCCAAATGTAAATGTTGTATTAGATACTGAAGCAGCGTCACTCTTAGATTTAGATTAAAATGAATGTCGAACAAAATGAAGACAAAATATCCTAACAAAAACAAAGGAGTTATAATGAAAAAAATAATAACGTTAATGCTTGCTGCCTTCTTGGTAGTGCCAAGTGTACTTTTTGCTCAGCCAGAAATACCAGTAGAAGAGTGGACAGGAAGAACTGTTCTATTTATAGGTGCTCACGCTGATGATGATGGCGGGTCGCACGGAACAATGTCCATGTTGCAAAACAATGGAAATGAAGTATATGTAATGCTTTTAACTATGGGTAACGTAGGTACTGGTGATCCAGAAATGAGCCGTTATAAACTTGCTCAAATTCGTCGTCAAGAAGAAGTTGATGCTTTAAAAGAATTAGGTATCCCAGAAGATCATTATATCAACTTAGGTTATACCGATGGTATGCTAGAATTTGCTGACAAAGAAGAAGTTGTTAAGCAGATTGCTAGATGGATTCGTAAGCTAAAACCAACAACTTTGATGGCTTTTGATCCTGGTTATGGTTACCAACAATGGCATAAAGCTGATCACCGTTCAGCTTCTTATTTAGCGGTTGATGCAGCTAGAGCAGCAGAGTGGAGATTGGTTTTCCCAGGTCAAATCATTAACGAAGGTTTAGAAAGACATAGTGTAACCGATTACCTATTTTACAGCACTACTGCAAATGAAAAAAATACGACGGTAGATATTTCTGACTATGCAGAAAATAAAGTACGTTCTTTATCAAAGTATATCAGTCAGTTTAGTTCTTCTGCTTTTAACAACTATGTAGGTCCGAATCCTTCTGACTTACCAGGTGACGAAGGAAAAGAATTTGTTGAAAGAATGAGACAAAGAGTATTCGAACGTGGTCTCGTAGATGGTAAGCCAAGTGAGAGCTTTAGATACTACAAAGGCGCACCAGATGGAGCAGGCTCAAGAAGAAATTAGAATAATATTTATTTCTTGATTCAATAAAAACATAAATAAGCAGTGGGCCTTTTCGGCTTGCTGCTTTTTGTGTATTTGTAAAATTAATTTATTGTATATAAGAGTGCTTATTAGAGATATAATGCCGTAATTAATAGAATGAATTCTATATAATAAAAGGACTGGTAGAAAATACAAAGGCAATGATTTTTTTAAGAGGACTGGGTATATAACGGTATGCTACTATTTGCATATCTCGAAGACAATACATCTAAGGAAGGGCCTGATAACGACTTTGAGCGTGTGGCTAAGATACGTGCCGGAGACGAAAAAGCGTTTGAAGAGCTTTTCTTTGAATATTATAACCAACTAAGCCGTTTTGCGAATACAATTACTAGGTCTAGAGAGTTTGCTCGAGATACGGTGCAGGATGTATTCCTTAAAATTTGGAGAAACAGAGCAAATTGGGAAATACATGTTTCTATAAAAGTATATCTCTACCAATCAGTAAGAAATCAATCGCTAAATTTATTAGAGAAGCAAAAAACCCGCCAGCGGTTAAATGAAAAACTACAATTAGATCAGAGTAGTTATGTGAACCGCTATTTCGAGAGTGATAGCTATCCCAGTTCAATAAGTGAGAGAGAATTAAAGCTGGTTAAAAGAATATGGGAAGTTGTAGAGCAAATGCCTGAAAGAAGAAAGTTAGTATTTGAGTTGCATCGTAAGCACGGTCTAAGTTATAAGGAAATTGCGAAAGTCTTAGATATTGCCAGGAAAACAGTTGAGAATCATGTAGCTCAAGCGCTACAATTTTTACGAGATAATATAGATGCTAACGAATATTGATATTTTTCATAGGGGTAGTTTGAAATTCTACTGTCTTACTAGAAATATACACCACTAAAATAACGAAATTGGATATCAAGCTTGTAGCTAAATATTTGGCTAAAGAGTGTACAAACGAAGAAAAAGCATCTCTTAAAGAGTGGCTTTCAGAAAACTCAGAAAATGCGGATCGCATGAAAGAGTTCGAAAGGATATGGGAAGTTTCTGGAAAAAAGAACGAGTTTGAGAATATCTTTAATACGGAATTAGATTGGGCAGTGCTGCAAAGTAGAATTGATGACGAGTCTTTGATGTTGAATTCTCGTAGTGGCGCAAGAGGTGGTATGTTTTCATTAAACTCAGCTTGGTCTGTTGCAATACGAGTCGCAGCTATTTTTCTTTTGGCGGCTTTACTAGGTACTTACACCTACAAATCATTTTATGTGCAAGAATCAGAGGTTGTAGAGAATGTTTTTCGGGAAATCTCTATGGCTAAAGGCCAGCGTGGTGGTGTAACACTTTCTGACGGAACTAAAGTGTATCTAAATTCAGATAGTAAAATTGTGTTACCTAGCGTTTTTGAAAATGATTTACGCGAAGTGTATTTAGAAGGCGAAGCTTTTTTTGATGTAGCAAAAAACCCTAATAGACCCTTTGTAATTAAAACATCAGGTGCGATAGTGCAGGTTCTAGGAACCTCTTTGTCGGTTAGAAATTATGCGGATGATAAAACTGTACAAGCAGTTGTAGAGGAAGGGGTTGTTTCCTTCCGTGCAGAAGATAAATCACTAAATGAGGGCGTTATACTTACTGCGGGTAAACTTGGGCGTTTGAATTTAGAGAATAAAGTAATTGTAAAAGAACAAGTAGACGACTTAGAACTCTATTTGAGCTGGAAAGAAGGATATTTGAAGTTTAATGAAGCGTCAATGAAAGAAGTGGCGCAACAACTAGAGCGTAAATATGATATTGAGGTGAACTTCGCCTCGAAAGATATCGCTGAACTGCATTTAACAGCCGAATTAAAAAGTCGGTCTATTAACAATGTGCTTCAAACAATAGCTACGTCGCTAGGACTTCAATATAAGCTAAACCAAGATCGTGTTGATTTTAGTCTGGAGGGTGGGTCTAATAAATAATATTGATCCCAAGAACAGAGATAGGATTGCATTTTTGGAAGCGCTTTTACAAAGAGCTAGGCGAAATACTAAATAATAACTAGTTATAGAGGACACGTATGAGAACAAAAGTTACACAAACGATACGGATTGCTGTATGCTTTTTCTTACTGGGAGTGTTAACACTTCATGTCGGGAATGCATCAAGTGCCAATGCACAGTTAATAACTTCCTTATCAAATAACCTACAAACTAAATATTATTCTGTTCAGTTATACTCAAACAGTATTCCTGAGCTTAAGAATGTTATTTCTGTTAGAAAGGATAACGCGCTATTAGGGGAAGTTTTAAAAGACATTGCGCAAAAATCGAGTTTAGGTATAGCCATAAACTCCGAAATCGAAATTCTTGAGAAGAGAGTAACCGTTAATTTAATGGATATCTCTACTGGGGATGCACTTCAGTATGTTCTTTTGGGAACTGGTTATGAAGCTGCAATTTCAAAGACTCGTGAAATATTACTGATTAAAAAACCAGTTGCAGAAAAGTCTGAAGCAAATGTAGAAAAAGTCTTAACAGGTATCGTTAGAGATGCTGATAACGACGAAACTATTCCTGCTGCAAACGTTTTTGTAAAAGGCACAAATATTGGTACTAGTACAGACATTAATGGAGAGTTTAAGCTCACAGTTCCAGATGATGCCACTACTTTGGTATTTCGTTTTGTTGGGTATAAAAATCTAGAAGTGCCCATTGTTGATAACCAAACTTTCTATGAAGTAAGCCTCGAATCAGACTTGGTTTCATTTGAAGACTTAGTGGTAGTTGGATACGGTACTCAGCAAAGAACAGAAGTAACAGGTGCTGTATCATCTATTAGAACAGAAGAAATACAGAATGTACCTGTTTCAAGTTTTGAAAATGCATTACAAGGTAGAATGGCTGGTGTAAACGTAGCAGAATCTACAGGTGAGCCAGGTGCTTCTCCTCAAATTCTTATTCGTGGTACAGGCTCTATCTCAGCTGGTAATGATCCTTTATATGTAATTGATGGTGTTCCAATTTCTAAGAACACAAACTTACAATCTAACTTGGGTAGCCAACGTGATTCATTTCAGCCTCCTAAGGCAAACCCACTTTCTACCTTAAATCCAAACGATATTGAGTCTATCGAAGTTTTGAAAGATGCTTCTGCAGCTGCTATTTATGGATCTCGTGGATCTAACGGTGTTATTTTGGTAACTACAAAGAAGGGTAAGTCGGGCGCAGCTCGTGTTACTTTTAGTGGTTATGGTGGTGCATCTACGGTTTTTAATCAGCCTGATTTGATGAATTCTGAGGAATTAATTGCCTACACAAAAAGCTCTCGTAATAATAATTACTTGCAATCTGAAGATCCAACTAACCCAGCAAGTCCTGGTTACAACCCAGATTACAACCCAGATAACAACAATGGTAGAGATGCTACTGCAGCTGTTCCTTCTGCGAATTACTTGATTCCAGAATCAATGGTAGCTTGGGATGGTACTGACACCGATTGGTTAGATTTAATCTTTAGCACTGCAACTATGCAGAATTATGATCTTACAGTTTCAGGTGGTACAGAAACGACTCAGTACTTTCTTTCTACTGGTTATTTGAACCAAGAAGGTGTATTGGATGGTTCTGAGTTTGATCGTTATACAGTTAAGTTAAACTTAACTCGTAAAATTTCCGATCGAGTTGAAATTGGAACTTCCATTAACACTGCGCTAACTGAGCATAATCGTTTACCAGCAAATTCACCTTATTTTGGTTCACCTCCTGGTATTATTTACTCAGCAATGGTTACTTCACCAACCGTTAAACCATATAACGCAGATGGTACTATTAACCAGTTAGACAACCAGTCTCATCTTGGTGGTGGTACTACATCATCTAGTAATCCGTTAGCTATCATGGAATTTATTGAAGAGGAGATTAATGAGAATCGCATCTTCGGTAATATGTATAGTAATATTTCAATATCCGACAACCTTACATTTAAGAGTTTAGTTGGTTACGATTTAGATAACTACAAGCAATCATTTTATAGAGGTACTCAGTTCCTATATCGGGATCAAACCTCACCACAACCTTTTGCACAAAGTAGTGCGGGAAATAGTTTTAACTGGTTATGGGAAAATACTCTTAACTACAACAAAACTTTCAATCTCGATCATTCTGTAAATGTTGTTGCTGGTTATTCAGCTCAAAAGCAAGCTGACGAACGTAGTGTAATTACTGCTACTGGATTTACTGATGACCAAGTTAAAACAGTAAATGGCGGTATTATTTCTAGTGGTAATCAGGTAAAAGAGGAATGGAGTATAGTTTCTGCTTTAGCTAGATTAAATTATGCATATAAAGGAAAGTATTTATTTACAGGTACTGTTCGTTCTGATCGTTCTTCACGTTTCGGTGCAGATGTACAAACAGGTATATTTCCTTCATTCTCTCTAGGTTGGAGATTAAGCGAAGAATCATTTATGCCAGCTAAAGACGCTATCAACGAACTTAAATTACGTGGTAGTTATGGTGTAACTGGTAACTTCGAGATTCCTAATTATGGATCTATTGGTTTACTTGGAACTGCAAATTATCCGTTTGGTGGTTCAGAAGAGATTGGTGTAGGTCCAGCTACGTTAGGTAACCAAGAGCTAACTTGGGAAACAACTTACCAATTTGATTTTGGTGTTGATTATGCAATGTTCAGTGACCGTATCTATGGTTCATTCGATTATTATACAACAACAACTAAAGATTTATTATTGTTTGTTAACGTTCCAGCTTCTACTGGTTTTGAAACAGCATTAACAAATATTGGTGAAGTTGAGAATGTTGGACTTGAGTTTTCTATAACTACCAGAAACATGGTTGGTGAATTTCAATGGGCAACTGATTTCAACATCGCTCAGAACAAAAATAAAGTTACTAAGCTTGGACCAGAAGGTGATCCCATCTTAAGTGCTGGTGCTGCTGGAAGTCGTCACATTACAATGATTGGCGAAGAAATTGGTAGCTATTACGGGTATGTGTTTGATGGTATTTACCAAAACCAAGCAGAAATTGACGCTGCACCTACGGATATGTTAGCTCCTGATGCACAACCAGGCGATATCAGATTTAAAGATGTTGATGGTGATGGTTTTATTACTACAGATGACCGTACCGTTATCGGTAGTTACCATCCAGATTTCACTTATGGTATTACTAACCGTTTTAACTACAAAAACTTTGATATGAGCGTATTCATTCAAGGTGTAGAAGGCCGTGAAGTAATGAACTTAACTGCTCGTCATATGTTAAATGGTGAAGCTAATTTCAACTCATATGCTCAACTAAACGACCGTTGGATTTCTGAAGCTGAGCCAGGAAACGGCAAAGATCCACGTGCAGATCGTAACACTGGAGCTCACGGTAATAATAACCGCGAATCTTCTTATCAGGTTCAAGATGGTAGTTACCTGAAAATTAAAAATGTTACTCTTGGTTACACTTTACCACAAGACAAAGTTGGTAAGTATGTAAGCCGTGCTCGTATCTATGTATCTGCTACTAACTTAGCAATGTTTACTGATTACATTGGGTTTAACCCAGAAGTTAGTTTGCAAACAAATAGCTTAACCCCTGGGGAAGATTACGGTGCTTATCCGTTATCTAGAACTATCCAGGCTGGTATAGACATAGCATTTTAATGAGAATATTTAAAAAGGATAAGATTATGAAAAAACGACTGTTAATATTACTTATTCCCATGCTTGTTTTATCTTGCGGGGAAGACTTTACGTTACTGAGTCCCATTTCTGAAAGAAATGTGGGGAGCTTTTATAAAACACAAACAGATTTAGAAGTTGCTATTACAGGTGCTTACGGTGCTTTGCAGTCTAATGGTAATTTCGGAGTAAATTACATTCTGTTTATGGAAATGAGAGCTGACAACGCTGATAACGGCGGTGGCGACACTGGGCTTGCAGCAACGCTTGCTCAAATAAATAAATTCCAAGAAATTGCAACTGCGAGTGAGCTGAAAAGCACGTGGGCTGCATCTTATAAAGGAATTGCATGGTGTAATACCATACTTGCTAAAATTGATGGAGTCGACTTTACCGACGATGTAGTAAAAGACCAGATTAAAGGGGAAGCTCTTTTTATCCGTTCATTACTGTATTATCACCTAGCTGTGATCTTTGGAAACGTTCCAGAACAGTTTGAAGAAGTTACAACTCCTGATATTACAATCAATCAGGTTGGTGCTAGTGTAATATTTGCACAAATTGCTACTGATTTAGAAACGGCAGAAGGTTTACTACCATTGACGAGTTCTAATGGTAGAGCAACAAGTGGCGCAGCTGCAGCATTGCTTGGAAGAGTATACTTACAAGCTGGTAATAAAGCTGCCGCAGTAGCACCTCTTCAAAGAGTAGTTAATTCAACAGCTGGTTATGACTTAGTTGATGACTATGCAAATATTTGGGGTGTTGCAAATGAACTTAATAAAGAATCAATCTTTGAAGTTCAATTTGAAGCAGGCACAAGCGAAGGTAGTTCTTACACTGAAATGTTTACTCCTAACGGCTTAGGCGGTGGAGTAGGTGGTGGTGTTAAACCACAAATCGAAACAGCTGATATCTTAGCTGCTTACGAAACTGGTGATGAGCGATTTGATGGCACTTTTACAGAAGTAGTAGATACCACTACTAACGATACTACTTACTACGTAGGTAAGTATGATAGTGCGCCAACAGTAGCTTTTGATGGTGATAACAACTGGATTGAAATTCGTTATGCTGAAGTTTTATTAAACTTAGCTGAGGCATTAGGTGAAGGCGTTCCTGCTTATAACTTAATCAATGAAGTTAGAGACAGAGCTGGTTTATTACCTATCAGTGCAGTTACTCCTGGTACTTTTGATGAAAAACTTCTGCACGAACGCCGTGTTGAGTTTGCTTTTGAAAATAAGAGATGGCCTGACTTACTAAGATTTGGCGTTGCTAAATCAGTAATGGCAGCTCACAGAGGAATTCCTGAGTCTCAAGTGAAGCTATTGCTTCCAATCCCGCAGAGTGCAATTGATGTTGCTCCTGATGAGATGACTCAGAATTCTGAACATAACTAATTAAATAGTAGTAGCTCTTGCTGGGCTAGCCAGACGGTTAGCCCAGTTATTTTTTTAATAATTAATTCTAAGTAAATGAAAAAAAATTCGATTGTTCTTTTTATGATTTTGTGCTTTTCTACAGTCTCTGTTTTTGCACAAACTAATACTCCCAAAGACGATAGGATAAGAGTCATAGCTATTTTTGCTCATCCAGATGATGGTGATGCTAAAATGGGTGGAACTGCTGCACTATTAGCAGAATTAGGATATGCAGTTAAGTTTGTTGCTATTACAAATGGCGATGCAGGCCACCAAACAGAAGGCGGTGGAGCATTAGCAAAGAGAAGACGTGCAGAAGCTCAAGAATCAGCACGAAGATTAGGTATTGATGAATACAAAGTATTAGACAATCATGACGGTGAACTTCTACCAGAACTACATGTTCGCCAACAAGTGATACGAGAAATTAGAAACTGGAATGCTGATATCGTTCTTGGCTTGAGACCAAACGATTATCACCCTGACCATAGGTATGCAGGTGTATTAGTGCAAGATGCAGCGTATTTAGTTGTAGTTCCAAATGTTACACCAGATACTCCTCCTTTAACAAAAAATCCAGTATTCCTTTATATGGAAGATGGTTTCCAAAAACCAAATCCATTTAGCCCAGATATTGTTGTGGGTATTGATAATGTAATTGACAAAAAAATTGCGGGTTTAGATGCTCACGAATCACAGATGTACGAGTGGTTACCATGGGTAAGTGGAAGACTAGACCAAGTGCCAAAGGACAAAAAACTTAGAAAAGAAATGGTGAAAAGAGGCTACGTAGAAAGAGGTTCTCTATCAGCAGAAAAGAAAGAAGCACTTGAAAAATGGTATGGTAAAGCTGAAGGATCCAAATTCAAGTTCGCTGAGTCTTTCGAGATTTGTGAGTATGGTAAGCAGCCTACAGATGCAGAAATACGTGAGTTATTTCCAATGTTCCAAAAGAAGTAATCGTTTACTTCAATAAAAAATTTAAATAAACACTACCAAATAAATACTATGAAACGTAATCATTATCTAGTAGGTCTAATTGTTTTAACTTTTTTCGTAATCTCTTTTTTAACCAATATAATTGGGCCTTTGGTGCCGCAGATTATAGAAGATTTCGATCTTAGTTTAACCCTAGTAGCAATACTTCCATTTGCATTCTTTATAGCTTATGGTGTGATGTCTATTCCTGCAGGGATGATGATAGAACGCTTTGCAGAAAAAACGGTGATGATGATTGCTTTCTTAGTTGCATTCTCAGGGGCGCTACTTTTTGCATTGTTCCCTCAGTACTTAGTTGCGGTGGTTTCTTTATTCCTAATCGGATCAGGGATGGCTATGCTTCAAGTAGCGATTAACCCTCTTCTTAGAGTTTCTGGAGGAGAAGAAAATTTCGCTTTTAACTCTGTAATGGCTCAATTCTTTTTTGGATTAGCTTCATTTATAAGCCCACTAGTATACTCATATTTAGTGCTTAACATTGGTAGCAATGATATGGGCTTTTTCCTATCAACTCTTACTAATTTAGTTCCAGCTGAACTTCCATGGGTTTCTTTATACTGGTTATTTGCTATGGTTTCTTTATTAATGGTAGTTATTATAGGAGTTTCTAAATTTCCTAAAGTTGAAAAGAATGAAGATGAGAAAGTGGGTGCTTTAGAAACACACATGGAATTATTGAAGAATAAAAAAGTACTACTTTTCTTTTTAGGTATATTCGCTTATGTAGGCGCAGAACAAGGTGTGGCGAATTGGATTTCAGAATTTTTATCATCATACCACGGTTATGATCCACAAACTGTTGGAGCGTCAACTGTTTCTTGGTTTTGGGGAATGATGACTGCCGGAACTTTCCTAGGTTTATTCTTACTTAAAGTTATGGATAGCAAGAAAGTATTAGTTGTATTCACATCAATAGCCTTGGTGTGTTTAGCATTAGCTTTATTTGGGCCAGGATCACTTGCATTATATGCATTTCCAGCCATTGGTTTTTTTATAGCAGTAATGTGGCCAATCGTATTTTCATTAGCACTTAATTCAATTGAAGAGCATCATGGTACATTCTCTGGAATACTAGTTACTGGTATAGCAGGTGGGGCTATAGTACCACTAATTGTAGGTTCACTGGGAGATATGTTTGGATTGCGTATTGGGATGCTATTCCTGTTCATCGCATTCGGTTATATACTAAGTATCGGATTTTGGGCAAAACCGCTTATCAGTAATAAGACTATTGATTTCGGAACTAAGGATAAATCCTAATTACACATAGAAAACAAGACGTTTTAAAAGAGAATAAATTGGATAATAGAAGTCTTATAGGGATAGACTTAGGGGCAACCAATGTTCGTGTTGCTAGAGTTATCAACCAAGAAATTGAAGCGATTTCTTCAGAGCCGATAGTCCAAGCCGATAATTATAACGAGCTTATTGATCAACTTATCAGCTTAATTGAAGAGCAAATCTCTCCAGAGATTTCAGCTATCGGTATTGGAGTTCCAAGTGTTGTAGATGTAGAAAAAGGGATTGTATATGATGTGCAAAATATCCCTTCTTGGAAGGCGGTTCCATTAAAAGACATTCTAGAAGATAAATTTAATAAACCTGTTTTTATAAACAACGACGCGAATTGCTTTGTACTTGGAGAAAAGTATTTTGGAAAAGCTCAAGCCTATTCATCAGTAGTTGGTTTAATATTAGGAACAGGTTTCGGCTCAGGTTTAATCATAAATGGACGCCTTTTCTCGGGGGCAAACTGTGGTGCTGGCGAAGTAGGAATGCTTCCTTATAAAGATTCTATTTTTGAGCACTACTGCTGTGGTCAATTTTTCGATATCCATAAAAAAACTAGTGGTGTCGAGACTTATAAGAAAGCCTTAGCTGGCAATCTTGAAGCACTTCAAGACTATATAGAATTCGGAACTCATGTTGGCAATGCTATTAAAGCTGTTGTCTATGCTTACGATCCTGAATTCATTGTATTAGGTGGTAGCGCAAGTAAAGCTTTTCCATTTTTTGAAAAGAGTATGCTCGAAGCTATGGCAGACTTTGCTTATCCAAAGTCATTAGAAAAATTAATAATAAGTGTCTCAGAGTTAGATCAGGTAGCCGTTTTGGGTGCGGCAGCTCTCGCTCTCGACCAACAAATCCCAACCAAATAGGAAATAAATGTTATGTATGCATATTTAAAGAAACACACTAAACTTACACTAGTATTTCTAGGTCTTCTAGTAATGGTAGTAGGGTGTGGGAATAGTGGAACGAGTACTAAAATTCCAATTACTGTACAAGGAAACGTACCCGGTTCCCCACAGGTATTTGGTGTCCCTATCCCAAAGGGCGAGCTTTTTTCTCCAGACAATGTTAGAGTTCTTGGGTCAGATGGCAAAGAAATTCCATCTCAAATTACTAAAGTAAGCACTTGGGCGCCTGCAGATAATAGCATCAAGTGGATTTGGGTATTCTTCTTTACAGAAGATGAAAGCAATTATGAAGTAGAATATGGTAAGACCGTATCTAATGCTCGCAACTACGAGCAAATTCTTACAGTTCGTAATAATCAAAGGCCTACAGGTGAAGTTATTGTAAATACAGGCCCTCTTAGATTTACTGTTGAAAAAGGAGAAGGTGGAGGATTTGGTAATGCTCCTGCTGGTAGTGGTTTTATGGACAAGGTAGAACTTGACTTGGATGGCAATGGCTTTGGTGATGAGGATATTATCGCTGTTGGTGAAGCAGGTAGAAGTTCATTCTTAGATTTATTAGATGATGCGGGGCTAGATCGTTCTAAAGCAGTAGTTACTAGAACAGTTAAAGAACTTGGGACTGGTCCATTATATGCAATTATTAGAGTTGAAGGTGATTACCATTATGGACGTGATGATAATAATATCGCTCCATTTGTTACAAGAATTCACGCTTATGCGGGTAAAAGCTATGTGAAGGTTCAGCATTCTTTTGTTTATACAGGTATACCAGATAAGCATAAAGTACTTCCTGGCGAGTATGAAGTTATCGCAACTGAGAATGGCGAGACTATGGATGAAAGTATTTATGCTAAAGATCCTGGATTTATGCAGCCAAACGACAGAATTGCTGCAACTGGACTTTCTTTAAAGTATAATATGGCTAAAGATAAAACAGTTACTACTGCTTATTACAAAGGTAAATGGTGGAGTGAAGATGGAAGTACTATTGTTCAATCTCCATTAACTGGTAATGCTTCAGTTTTACAAGTTGGGCCGAATGAATCTCAAATTCCGCCATTGGAAAATTCCTCTCCAGACGAAAGATTGGAAGGTGTTTTCAAGTCAACTGTTACTATGAGTGGTAATAAAAATGTCGATGCTGAACGTGCTCCAGGTTGGTTAGATGTATCTGATAATAAATGGGGTGTTACAGTGGGCTTCAAAAGTTTCTTTGAAGAATATCCAAAAGAAATTAAAGTAGAAGAGGGTCAGGACAGACTTGTAGCTTATATTTGGACACCTTCTGTAGAGCCAATGAGTTTCGCTAAAAAAGACAATAAAAATGATAGCGGAATGATTGGAAACTTTGCTCAAGGCTTAGCAAAAACTACCGAAATGGTATTCAATTTCCACAAGAAAAGTACAAATGAGCAAGTGGAAAAAATTGCTAAAAGCTTTATGGATTCTCCAATAACTCATGCATCTCCTGAGTGGTATGCTGAAAGTGAAGCATTTGGTAAAATGACAGAAAGTTTAGATAAATACGCTACGTACGAACGTGGGCTAGATTACAAAATGAACTGGATGAATTTTAACCAAAAGTGGGAGCCATGGTATGGTATGTTAAATTATGGTGATAATTTAACCTACTACTACGGTTACAATTGGTCGCAATGGACAAATAATGAGCCAGGCAACGATTACATGTGGTGGTTACAGTTTATCAGAACTGGAAACCCAATGTATTACAGAAATGCACAAGCAGCTAGTATGCACACTATGGATGTAGATAATATCCATTGGCCAAAAACTCCTGTTTATATTGGTGGCACCAATGAATCTATTCATGCATTCCAAAATGAAGATATGCCAAAAGGTTCCCCATATGTAGGAATGGGACGTCGTCATGCTGCTCAACATTACACTTCTTTGTTAAGTGCTCACGTTTGGGTTCCTGGTTGGATTACTTCTTATTACTTAGATGCTAACCATCGTGGTCTAGAAGTAGCTATGGAAACAGGTGACTATTATGTGCGCAGAATATTTGGAGATCACGGTTTACGCGGTCGTCGTTTATATCTATCTGTTTGGAACTTGTCAGAAATCTATGATGCTACTAAAATGGCAAAATATGGTGATGAGCTAAAAGAACGTGTAGACATTATGCTTGAGCTTCAAAATCACCCAGATCAAGGTGGTGAAATTGCAATCAATCGTTATGGTTATTCTCAGGTGTATATAACCAATGGTTTACGTAAATATTATCAGTTAACTGAAGATGAGAGAGCTAAAACAGCGATGGTTGACCATGCTCGTCGTTTAAGAGATGTACCACCTTTAAACCATGATATGGAATCTTACTTATCATCAATCAGTAGTTTGGTTCTTGGTTACGAATACTCTGGCGAAAAAAGCTTGCTTGAAGAAGCCGTAAAACGTGCCCAGTACCTAAAAACTGATGAGCTTGCTCAAGATTTCGAGTCGTATGAGAATCAAAGAATACTTGCTGATGCTTTAGAAGAGTCTAGTCATTTTCCAAAAGATCCAGGTGCACGTCGCCCTCCAATTTGGCAAATAACCAATGGCCTACGTGTATTTGGTTGGACAAGTATTTATAATGTACCTTATTTAGAATATTGGTTGGAAAAAGAAAACTATCCAGCCGACAAGTAATTAATATATTTCTATGGGATCTATGCTAGCTTTTGGTAAGCGCTCAGGTTTTTTTGCTGGGTTGATTATATTCATAACGTTATTAATCATTCCAGCTCCCGAGGGCTTGACAGATGCTGCATGGAAAACAGCTGCTGTAACAATATTAATGGGAATATGGTGGATTACTGAAGCCATTCCCATTTCAGCAACAGCACTGGTTCCTATTGTATTGTTTCCAGTATTAGGGATATTTAGCATTGGAGATTCCACATCTCCATACGCTAACCCTCTTATTTTTCTATTTATGGGTGGTTTTATAATCGCCTTGGCAATGGAAAAGTGGAATCTGCATCGGCGTATTGCAATAACAATTGTAAGTTTTGTAGGTATAAAACCCTCCTCAATAATTATTGGTTTTATAATAGCTGCTGCATTTTTAAGTATGTGGGTAAGTAACACTGCTACCGCAATTATGATGTTGCCTATAGCAATGTCTATTTTAGATCTTATTGATAGAGAAGAAGGTAGTAGTAAGATAAATTTCGAAATTGCACTTATTCTGAGTATCGCTTATGCTTGTAATATCGGAGGGATGGGAACCTTAATTGGAACACCTCCAAACGCATTACTCGCTGGTTTTGTACTCGAAAATTATGGTATCGAAATTGGCTTTTTTGATTGGATGATGGTTGGCGTACCGATAATGCTAATCTCTCTTCCAGTTATGTACTTAGTACTTACCAAAGTTGTATATCCAGTAAAACTTAAAGTTTTGCCAGGTGGTGAGGATTTAATCCAGAATCAGCTTAAAGAGCTTGGTAATATTACCTCTCAAGAAAAGAAGGTAGCTTTCGTATTCATATCTGCTGCCTTAATGTGGATTTTTAGACCTTTACTTGCTGATTTTCTTCCAGGCCTTTCAGATGCTGGAATTGCCATTGGAGCTGCAGTCATTTTCTTTATGATTCCAGCAAATAAAGAAGAAAATACATTTCTCTTGAAATGGTCTGATACAAAGAAATTACCATGGGGAGTTCTTATCCTTTTTGGTGGTGGTTTAAGTATGGCTTCAGCAATTAGTAAAACAGGGTTAGCTACTTGGATTGGTTCAGGAATTGGAAGTTTAAATACATGGCCAATTCTATTACTCATTTTAATAGTTATAGCACTTATCGTATTCCTAACAGAAATGACGAGTAACACTGCTTCAACTGCAGCATTTTTGCCAATACTGGCATCTGTAGCAATCGGCTTAGGTGAGAATCCTTTATTATTTGCAATTCCAACAGTTCTAGGTGCAAGTTGTGCCTTTATGCTTCCGGTTGCAACGCCTCCAAATGCCATTGTATATGGAAGCGGTAAAATCACCATTCCAGAAATGTCAAAAGCAGGATTGTGGCTTAATCTCGTGTTTATTGTAATACTCACAATGGCTTCTTACACACTTATAAGTTGGGTTTTTGGGATCGAACTTGGTGTACTTCCTGAGTGGGCTAAATTAGGATAAGCAAAAATAGAACTCTTAACGTAAAGGGTTGATAAGATAGAAGCTTTCAACCCCTTCGTTTAATAATAAGTCTAACACCGAGCAATTTGGTTGAAAGCTAGGATAAGCTTGTTTGTAGATTGGATGTGTAATCAAGGCTGACTCTGCTTTTCTGCTCTGCCGTTGATAGTTTTTGGATTGATGCTCCAAATAAAGCCTTTCGTATCCTAAATTTTCCACACACTCATCAGGAAAAGTACTGTATCCCTTAACATTGCTCGCTAGTTCAAACGATATCTGAACTTCTAGATAACGTAGTATTCGTTCAAAAAAGTAGATATTGAAATCGAGTAGCTTCTCAAACTCGTTTACCATTTTGATATCATGACGAATCTCGTCTTCAAAATAATCGAAATAAGTGGCATTCTTATAGTTATGCGCTATGGCATTCCAAAATGGATCGAACCAACGCTGCGAGTGGTCTAAGCGAACATCTTTAATAGCCTTTTTCCTATCCTCGCTTAAGATGGGCAAGTTTAGCCATTGAGTCTCACCATCAGCACATATTTCAGCACGATGGGTACGTCCTTTTCGCGACCATTTCTCTACATCTTGCAGAATAACACGGTCAGCCTTAAGCATAGAAGCAAGGTCGTAAAGATTAGGGGCAAATTGAGGTGTTAAAAGCGCTAAAGTCACAGAAAATTGTAATAAAGATAAATGAAAAGGAAGAGTTTGAATTCAATTTCTAAAATAAGAACATAAGAAAATTCATAATCCAAAATTCGCCCTATAAAATTTCTTATCTTACTACTCTTAATTTTACACATCACATAAAGAAAATACATGAGCGTTCGCGTACGTTTTGCTCCATCCCCAACTGGATTTTTACACATCGGCGGTCTCCGTACTGCCCTTTACAATTATTTATTCGCCCGCCATCATGGTGGAACTTTTGTTCTTCGTATTGAAGATACCGACCAAAATCGGTACGTAGAAGATGCAGAACAGGATATTATAGACTCTTTAGAATGGGCAGGAATGACCATTGACGAAGGTCCTAAAAACCCAGGTAAGTTTGGTCCGTACCGTCAAAGTGAGCGTAAAGAAATGTACTTAGGTTACGCACAACAATTGATTGAAAGTGAGAATGCGTACTACGCTTTTGATACTCCTGAAGAAATTGACGAAATGCGTGAGCGTTTAAAAGCTTCAGGAAATCCTTCCCCTAGCTACGATTCTATTACACGTCAATCGATGAAAAATAGCCTTACACTTCCTAAAGAAGAGACTGAGCGCAGACTTGAAGCTGGCGATGATTATGTTATTCGGTTGAAAGTTCCTCGTAGAGAAACCGTGAAGTTCGAAGATTTAGTTCGTGGCATAGTTTCGTTTGAAACTGCTGGTTTAGATGATCAAGTATTGATGAAATCAGACGGAATGCCAACCTATCACCTAGCAAATGTAGTTGATGACCACACGATGGAAATTACACACGTAATTCGCGGTGAAGAGTGGTTAAGTTCAACGCCAAAGCATTTGTTGTTGTATAAAGCATTTGGCTGGGAAGCACCAACAATGGCACATTTACCGCTTATTATGTCGCCAACGGGTGGGAAACTTTCTAAGCGTAAAGCTGAGACTGAAGGGATCCCTGTAAATACAAAAGATTATATTGCTGGAAATTATGAGCCGGAAGCTTTGGTAAATTTCTTGGCGTATATGGGTTGGAGTCCTGGCGACGATTCCGAAATCCATAGTGTTGAAGAAATGTGTAAGCTGTTTACGCTCGACCGAGTGAGTAAAGGCGGCGCGGTGTTCAACTTCAAGAAGTTGATGTGGTACAACGAACACTACATACGTGCAACAGCAGTTGCTGATTTATTGCCAAGGGTAAAAGCTTCCGCTGAAGCTGCAAATTACGATACTAAAAGCGACGTGTATTTAACTCAAGTTATTGAACTCATTCACGAACGTGTTTCTAAAGTGGATGAATTTGTAAGCATGGGCGCTTTCTTTTTTGAAGCTCCTAAAGAGTACGATGCAAATGCGCTTAAGAAGTGGAAAGATGATAGTGCGCCTTTAGTAACTGCCTACAGAGCAAAAATTGAGTCTCTAAGTGCAGATGAGTTTGTAGCTGCAACGCTTAAAACCAAACTAGAAGAAACCGTTGCCGAGAATGAAGTTGGCTTTGGTAAGCTGATGATGCCACTTCGTATTGCCACAACAGGACAAGGTTTCGGACCTGATTTATTTGCTTCGCTAGAAATGCTAGGCAAAGAAGAAGTATTGGAAAGAATAGCAGTTTGCTTGGAAAAGCTAAGCTAAGCAATTGATACCAAAAAATTAGATTTCACAAAAAAAGCTTTCGATTAATAACCGAAAGCTTTTTTTTATTCTGATAAATGAAGGGGTTATTTCTTCTTAGAAACTAAGCCACCTTT
This sequence comes from Balneola sp., assembly GCA_048267905.1. Lineage (GTDB taxonomy): Bacteria > Bacteroidota > Rhodothermia > Balneolales > Balneolaceae > Balneola. The sequence goes on along the minus strand of JBLWWM010000009.1, from coordinate 25,125 downwards.
TTGGCTGTCTACTTTTACTGTGTAGTTATTTCCACCGCTGATAATCCATCGAACAGTTACTGAACTCATTCCTGGAATGTTATCAACTTCAAGACGTGCAGGACGGTTCTTTTGTTCTGTAGTCTGGTTTAAATCACGATTTGTAACAATCATACCCGCTTCTACCGTAGCGCCTTCTATGCTGACGATATCTGGAGGCATAATGCGATTTTTCACATCAATACTTGCGTGTGTTGGCATTAAGCGCTCGTTGGTGATAACAGCGGTAACTTCACGCAATCCACCACCTAAATTTCTTTCGGAAATCTCGTCAATAGTGAGCTTAGGCGTTTGATATAAATGGTAGATGGTAAATGCCATATTTCGATGTGCATCTTGTTCTAGCAAAAATCCAGGATGAGCACGCCCAAAGTTCTTTTCAAATCCACCAATTTCGATTTCGCCGTATTGTGGGTGATTGTATGGCTTCCATGCTACCATGGCATCACCAAACAGAAGACGTTTATTGAATTCATAAGAGTCTGTGGCAGATCGTTCTTTACTCTGGAACATTTCATAACTGGTCCATAACTCATTGGAGTAAGTAAACACACCACGTACTCCGTAGAACCAATCCAGTTCGCCACCAAATACATCATACAAGTCAGCATAAACGATCATATATCGGTAACCGGGGAGCAGTCGCTCTCCAACTTCACCAATAGCATCGTAAACTCGGGAATCTTCTCGCGTATACGTTGCTTTGTCTTCTTCTACACCTGGTCCACGAAGAATCATACCGCCCGAGTTATGATAGCTTTGAGCAGCTGCTATATTTGGTCGGCTCATTACAAAATCTAGTACTGCACGAGATTCGGGTAATGAAAATGGATATTTATGAGCTCCACGTTGAATGTGATTTGGTTGCCAATTCCAACCCCAATCACGATTCGGATCATAGTTTCCAACGCGATCTTCGTTTATGCGGCCGTCATTATCGTTGTCGATTCCTTCAGAACCAAGTAGTTCGTAATCTCCAAACTCACCATCTGGTACACGAACCATCATATTTGGATAAGTTGGATGAACTCGATAGTTGCCTCGAGGATTTTTACGACGCATTTGTGTGATACTTCCGTCACCATCAAGATCGTCAGGCTGATCTTCGTCAACGAGGCCATCACCATCATCATCAATTGGTTTTAACCCTGAACGAGGAGAGCTGGCGTTATTTGGCTCAGTCATAAAATGCTCGCGAGCATCAGGGTTAATAGTAGGTACAATGTAGAGTGTTTTGTCATTCAGTAGTTCTGTAATGAACTTTACATCACCAAAAGATTCTGTCAAATACCAAGCGGTATACATTGCCATTTCGGTTCCCTGAATCTCATTGGAATGAATGTTTCCATCAATATAAATTGCAGGTTTACGAGCAGGGTCACCATTCTTGAAATTAGAAACTGTTAGCATCCAAATGTCTTTACCTTCGTAAGATTTTCCGATGGAAGTTCTCTTGGCAAGATTGGGGTGTGCTTTTGCGATACGCTCAGTAAGCTCGCTAATCCCATCATAGTTGTAATAATGATTCCAAGTGGCTTCTACTTTAGGACTTGCAGGAGTTCCCGCAGCTGGAAAAACGCCCTCAGTTAGCTGTGCTTTTACTAGGTTTGAAGTCGTCATCAAACCAAAAATAAAAGTCGTAATTAGGATATGTTTAATAGTTTTCATAATTCGATTACTTAATGGTTTGTTCTTTGGTTACAAATCCGGTCATTGGAGAACCTGATTTTACCGTTATTTTACCAGAGCCTTGAACAAGCCAAGTTTTAGTTACATATCCATCAGCAGAGATTGAGCGTTCAAAACTTTGAATCTCGCCACTTAACAGATTCATTCCTTTATCTAGTTGTAACTGAGTGATTACTTTGCGAACCCAATTGTTTCTAACTCCAAGATCAGAAGCAGTAGGTAAGCTTCCATCATTATAAACATCAACAGAAATTCGAGTTAAGTTTTTCCCAGCCTTTTCAGATTTGAAATTCACAAGCTTAACACTTGGCTTCATCGAGGCGAGTTCGAGAATGAAATTGGTGTGGCTTTGAGCTAACGAATCAAGAAATTCTGAAGGAGGGGTGTTCATAGTGAATGGTTTCAATCCACCAACTTCTACTTTTTGGTTTGGAAAATCGGGGTGCTTAACCTCGGTCCAATCAACAAACACATCATGTCCTTCCTTTTCTGCCCAAGCTAAATACTGAGCTTCATCATTATCGAATTTTTTAGTTTTACCATCTTCGCCTTTAACTTCTGGAGTCCACCAACCTGGCGTACTAAAACTGTAGCGCCCATAATGGTAATATGCCCACTGAAATAGGTCTCCTTCTTGAGGATTGCCAGAAGGAGCTTTTCCTAAGTTTGTTTTCTTATTGTATAATTCAGAAACCATAGTGTTTACGTCGATATCGTCCGAAAGCCAACCTGAAACAACTCTCTTAGAAGCCGCACCACGATTGAATTTGAGCGGTGCAGAAAGATTGTTTTCTGGACCAAAAGAAATTACAGCAAATGTATTACGTGCTTCTTCAAACAGAAAGTCGAGAACGCCACGTGTTTCATTTTCTGAAACGGGATTCTCACTAGATCCAGGCTTGAAGTAAGGAAAGTCGTATGAGAAGTTTTGATTAATATTAACGCCGCCTTCACCATCTTCGTTGAACTTGCCGTCTTTATCATTATCTAAGCCTTCAGTGAAAATTTTGTAACGGCCTTTTTCGCCATTACTAACATCGGCTTTTGCCATAACTCTGGCATCGTCTTTGTGCGCCGTAAAGTTTCCAGTTTGGTCTTCAACTCGCATCATAGTTATGAGTTTGTCGCCATTCAAGTCATCGAAACCGTCTTCGTCAAAAAAGCCATCTCTATCGGCATCTGTTGAACTCATGTTCCCATTACGCTCATACTTTATAGAAGCAAAATATTGAGCAGAGGCATCTGGATTGACTTGAGGAAATACATAAAAAACTGTTGAGGCTAAAAGAGCTTTAGTCTCTTCAGTATTCGCTTTTGATAGAAGTTGCTCTGCAAATCTTAGAGTTAATTCACTTCCGAGAATATGAGATGCTTTTGCGCCCCCAAGAATTGCAATTGCTGGATGATTTTGGACATCACCAGAACCGATAGTGAGTACCCAAACATCTTTACCACCTTTTGTTTTAGCTACTGATTTAAGCTCAGTAATATTTTTATGCTCGTTATTCAATGCTTTCATCTTAGCTGTAATCTCTGAATAAGAGCGATAGTCAGTATTATTTTGAGCTTGTACACTTGTTGAAACCGAAAGGAGAATCACTAAACAGAACAGGCTCAAAATTTTGACGGATATATTCATTGTTGAATCCATTTAAATTTTAAGATGAAGGAAAGTCTACACTTAGAAGAGCATTTCAAAATTACAGCTGTAAAAAGATTATAAGCGAGTAACAGTGAATGGGTAAAATTTGAGTAAATAAATAATCACGTATGGAAATTAACAGCTATATCTTTTATTGTGATGCACAAATAATTCAAAGCATTAGTTAGGTTAGAATGAAGAAATATATTCTTGGGTCGTTATTAATCTTAGCTGGTTGTAAAACAACACAGCTTCCTCAAAAAGAAATAGTTGAAACTACTAAAGTTTCCAGTTCTGCAGTTCAGGAACTCGCAGGTAAATTTGATTCATCCCCAGTTTTTTCTAAAACCATAACCGGTTTTGCTTTGTACGATTCAGAAGTGGATTCAATGCTGTATGGCGTGAATGAAGATAAATATATGACGCCTGCTTCGAACACTAAGTTGTTTACCTATTACGCTGGCTTAAATATGCTGGGCGATCGCATTCCTGCACTTTATTATATTATTAAAGGAGATTCACTCATTTTTTGGGGAACAGGAGATCCTTCCTTTCTTCATCCCGACTTTGGTACTTCAGATGTATACGATTTATTGAATGAATTTGAAGGTAATATTTACTTTTCGGATAGTAACTTTGCTGATGAACCTTTAGGACCCGGCTGGTCTTGGGGCGATTACGATTCTTATTATTCAGCAGAAAAAAGTCCACTTCCGATTTATGGAAATGTAGCTCGATTCACCTTAGAGCATATTGAACAAGATCGTATTGCTGAAGAAAATGGCGAGTATTTAGTAAGCCCAAAGTTTTTCAGCGATTATGTGAAAAATGAAGGATTGAATGAAGATGGACGACTATCTCTTTCTCGAGATAGAGTTGGCAATACTTACAACTATTCGTTTAAAAGCGATACCTCACGATATGAAGTAGATAAACCTTTCCATTATACTCCAGAACTTGTTGTAGAACTGTTAGCAGATACGCTAAACAAGAAAGTAGAATACCTGAGTGAATTCAAAATGCCTGAAGAGTTTGAAACGCTTTACGGAATGGAATCAGATAGTTTGTATAAAAGAATGTTGCTACCAAGCGACAATCACGTTGCTGAGCAAATTATGATGATGATTTCTGGAACACTTGGTGGTGATTTGAATGTGAGAAAAGGCATCAATCACGTAATTGAGAACTACATGTCTGACTTACCAGATTCTCCAAACTGGAGAGATGGTTCTGGGCTTTCACGCTATAATCTATTTACTCCGCGTAGCGTAGTTGGACTTCTAAAAAAGATTGATGAGAAAGTGAATAACGATGAGTTACTATTCGATTCGTTACCACAAGGTGGAAAACAAGGAACCATCCGTAGATTGTATGCAGCACGTGATGGCGGTCCTGCATATGTGTTCGCTAAAACAGGGACTTTAAGTAATAACCACTGCTTAAGTGGCTATGTGATTACGGAAAGTGGGAGAAAACTTCTTTTCAGCTTTATGAATAACAATTACGTTATTCCAACTAGAGAAGTACAAAACCAAATGGAAGAAATGCTCTGGTTTATTCACACCAATTTCTAATCTAAGCTTAAACTACTTAAATAAACCCTGAGCCTCCTTTCTGAACAGCTAATCCTTATACATAAATATTTTGAACGGTTCGTTTTTAAATGAGAGCCTACATCTATAGCTTCGATTTTAGCCCAAATTGTACCATTTAATCTAACACTGTTGGAGTGTTATATATGCGTAAGTAATTAATTGGATTTTATTTATTTATTTATTTATTTATAATCTGTAGCTAATTTTAACGAATAAGATATCTATGAACGTTAATAATAAATTCAGATCAATATTACTGTTAGCTGGGGTCTTTATTATGACATTTTTTATAATGCTACAAAACACAAACAATGAAGCAAATGCTGAAAGTGCTTGTGCAGATTGTGAGACCACTAACACCTGTGTAGTTACATGTTTGCATAGGCCAAGTAATCCTGTAACGCCTATTTGCGGTAATTATGGGAGCCAGCCTTGTAGTTGTGGCCCTATAGCATTCCAATAGGGTATTTATGCAGATATTAAAGAAAAAGAGATTATACTTCTTATCGCTTATTTTTATTTGTCTAATGATTTCAGAAAGCAAAGCTCAGTTTTCTTTTGAAAAAATTAGTGATTACACAATTAAAATTGATGAAAATTTTATTCTCTCAAGCTTTCTTAAGGGAGTAATGGATAAGGAAGGGAATATTTTTTATTGTGATTTGACACGAATCTTAAAGTTTAATAGCAACGGAGAGTTTCAAAAAGAGATTGCACCATCTGGAAGAGGACCTGGTGAATTTCAAACACTTATTGATTGTAATGTAACAGAAAACTATTTAGTTGTACTGCCATTCAATGAGTTCAGAGCGCTTTTCTTTAATAAGTCTGATATGTCTTACAGCCATGAATTTAGCTTGGAAAGTTTTAGAAGTAGAAAATTTGCAATAGCTGAAGACTCACTGCTTATAACTATTAATGATGTAAGCTACGGCCAGACTGATAAAGCATTATCAGTTTACGATATTGCCGCAAAGCAATTTTTAGGGGCGAATGTAGATACTCCAGAAATGGCTTATGTGGGTAATACATCAGAAGGGGGAGGATTGATTGCAAAGAGTACCGAAGTATTTTACTCGTATATCTCTTATCCAGGAATTTGGAGATATAACTTTAAAACAGGTGCCTCAAAGTATTATAACTCTGTTCCAGATTACTTTGAAGAATCTAATTTTAAAGAATTGGGATCTTTAAAAATCCCGAATGATCACAGATACTACAGAGGGTATATGTATAATAAATCTAGATCTGAGGGGATTTATTTTTTAGGTGAAGACAGAATCGTGCAAATGATTGCTACAGGTAACCCATGGAAATCAGGATCTTTCAATAATTCTGAGGTTAAATACTATCTTGAAATTTGGGATACACAAGGAAACAAGTTAGCGTCAAAGGTTCCAACCCCTAATAATCTGAGAATCGAATTTACACATGGCGATAATATTTACTTTAACACAGGTGAATTATTTGTTGAAGAAAGTGAGAGCCTTCCTGTGGGGAGTAAATTAAGTTTATTTGAAGTATATAAAATGATAGCTGACTAAAGCAGATAGTTTAAGCGTTTCAGTTTTTGAATTCGATTCACCCCTGTAATATTTTTAGTTTACCTCATCCCCAATGATCTCTTAAGTCTGTGACTTAATGAGAAGTTGCACAGCAAGTTTGTAACTTGCATTACGAGCAACAGTTTCTAAGTGTTAGTACAGCCTGAAATAACTCTGAAGTTGTAAACTTAAAGAGCACTCGAGAAAAAAAAGCTCCAAGTATTAATTTGGAGCTTTAAGTATTGATTTAGTTGCGTTCTTCTGCAATCTCAAGTCCGTCATTTTCAATTGCAGAAATATCATCTAATTTTCTGATTTTGATATTCATATAAGCAAAGAAGATAGACATGAATGGGCTTATAAGATTAAAGAACGCAAATGGTAGATACGCCATAGTGTCTACCCCAAGTACTTTTGAATGATAAGCTCCGCAAGTGTTCCAAGGCACAAGCACAGAAGTTACCGTTCCTGAATCTTCTAAAGAACGACTTAGGTTTTCTGGAGCGAGTCCTTTCTCTTTGTAAGTTTCACCATACATACGGCCAGGAACTACAATGGCTAAATATTGATCAGAGGCGGTGATGTTGAAAAACACACATGTTCCTACTGTTGAGGCGACTAATGAACCTGTAGTATTTACTGCTGAAATTACGGATTCAGCAATTCGCTTTAGCATTCCACTGGTTTCCATAACACCACCAAAAATCATAGCAGAGATGATTAACCAAACAGTTCCTAGCATTCCATACATCCCGCTAGAACTCAGCAAATCATCTACAATTGCATTACCCGTGGCAATGCTAATATCACCGTATAGAGCAAGCATGACACCCACATATTTTGATTCCATAGATGACTCAGCATAGCCTGAAACTTGGTGTACAACATCTGGTTGAAAAATCAATGCAAAAACACCACCTAATAAGGCGCCAACAGTAATTGCAGGTATTGCAGGAACTTTTTTCAAAATCAAGAAAATTAGTATTGCAGGAACGATAAAAAGCCACCCGCTAATATTGAATTGACTCGAAATGGCATTCAGAATTTCTTGCGTCTCTACAGCTTGTGAACTGCCTCCATTCAAAAACCCTAGAATGAGAAATAAAATAAGAGCTATGCTTATTGAAGGAACTGTGGTATATGCCATGTATCTGATGTGTGTAAAAAGATCTGTTCCGGCCATAGCAGGAGCTAGGTTGGTTGTATCAGAAAGTGGAGACATTTTATCTCCAAAATAAGCACCCGAAATAATTGCCCCGGCAACCATTCCTTGTGACAAACCTAAAGCAGTACCAATGCCAATTAAAGCAATACCAACTGTTGCAGAAGTGGTCCATGAAGAGCCCGTAGCCACGGAGACGATTGCACAAACCGCACAGGCCGCAACTAAGAAAATGGTGGGATTTAAAATCTGTAATCCATAATAAATCATGGCTGGCACAATCCCACTAAGTAGCCAAGTTCCTGCAAGTGAACCAATCAGTAATAAAATAATCATTGAAGACATTGCTGAGCTGATACTTTTTACAATACCCGTTCTAATTTCAGGCCACTTAAAACCAAATTTGTAAGCCACAAGCGAAGCAATGCCCGCAGAAAGCATAAGTATTATTTGATTGGAACCTGAAAGGGCGTCGTCTCCAAAAATTCGAACATTGATGAAAAGAGCGACAATAAGGAATATGATAGGAATAAAGGCCTGAAAAAGAGTTGGCTTGGCGTGTTTATAGGTCATTTGAAACAGTTAGTTCACAGTTTTAGCGCTTCAAGATAGTAATTAATTACTAAGTCGGCTATTTAATGAAAATTTGTTAGAATCTGTATGCTTTTACAGGCTATAATTTGAAATGCTGTTCATCAAGTATTTCGTTTGATGCGGGAATGTAACGTCGTTCAATAAATTCAGCAGTTCCATCTGTATGAATCAGGAGCAGAGTAGAACAACGAGTTCCATATCCATCGGTTTTTATGAAAACGGATGAAATAGCTTTTTCTAAATCAAAAGGTAATCCTGTTTTCGGGAGTTTGTCATCGTTGGCTTTTGTTTCGTTTTTTAGAATGTTGAACAGCTTATTTGGTTCAACTTGATTACTCTTTATGATTTCATTAAGCCCAGATTTAGCCAATTCAAGTTTCGGCCAAGGGGTATCTAAAAGAGCATTACTCAACCCATGAATACCAGATGTAATCTCAGTGATTTTGTCGGTTTGATTTGAGAAGTGGAATATGCCTTCTTCATCATTAAGTAAAAGGTTAAAGCCATTATAGAGACTTGATTTTTTTTGAATATCCTTAAGGTATTGACGAGCAGATTGATCAGATTTTAAAAAATTTAGCGCCAAATCACCACGAGAGGGTGGGCTATCTTTTAATTGAGTAAGATCTCGATAATTAGTTAACGCTGCCCATTTTCTATTTTTATGAATCCCCATCCAAGTTCCATTCGCTTCTAAATCTTTACCAGCTAATATTTCAGGATAATCTTCTTCAAACCAATATTTAGCTTTCCTTGTCGGACGTGAATAGAATTCATCACGGTTTGCTGCAAGAATAAGTGAATAATTGGAATGGCTATTATACGCGAAGGTAATTAAGCACATAAAGCTTTTTAAAATTTGGTTTTATAATTCCCATGAATCTAAGCATATTCCTGCAACCATTTTCAGGCTTACCGTATAGACTATTTATGTTTTTGTCACACGATCAACGCTTTAGGGATATTTTACTTCTTTGCTTAGGATTTTTGGGAGCTTTCTGGTTTTATGCAGATTTCCAAAATCACTGGGTACCATCAACCATTAGCATAAAAATGGATGATAAAACCGCTTTAACAAAGGCCGATTCCACATTGAAGAGTTGGAATTATCAACCGATTAGTTTACCAAAGGTTGTGAGCTCAATCACAACAGAAGTTTATGTAGACTCACTACAACGGAAATATGGTAGTACCGCTTTAATAAAAAAGATACTCGGTGAGGGTATAATTGGGCCTGAGCTCCCTTATTTTAAAACTAATGTTTCAGTTTTTCCAACACAAGGTAGAAGCGGAAGAGATATGAGTATGGACTTTGCTGAAGATGGGTCTATTGTGAATTTTTCGGTTTCATCTAAAATTATTAATGAGCAAACTCCTTTTAATCACGTTTTGATGGCGAGCTCTTTTCAGCAAGGTGTTGAGGTTGAACTTTCTTCGGAAGTTATAGACTCTTTAATTGGAGGGATGGTTGATTACCAGCATAATCACGAGAATTCTCAGAATTTTAGAAATATGAGAGATTTGCTGATTCGAGTTAGAGAAGGAAGACCCGGTGCTTTTCGTGAGTATTTAGGCTCTCGTAATATTTGGGATGGCGTGAATTACTATTTGGAGAAAAGTTATTGGAAAAGGTTCGAGTTTACACAAGATACCTTGATATTTGATGAAGAAGATGGCTTCAAAATAGCTCGCGCTTTTTTAACAGCGAAAGAAGAAGTGATGGGAGTTCTACCAAAGCTGAAAGTTGAAATTCTACCAGCAGGAAGCCTTCGAAAAATTGAAGCAAGCTATTTCCCTGCTATAAAAACTGAAAGAAAAAGTCTTTTTAATAATGAGATAGGTGTTTTAGGGCAAGTAATTATACTTTGTTTTGGCGTGTGGCTTTTGATAGTATTCTATTTAAGAATTAAAGCAAGAGCAATAGATACTAGGCCTGCTTTAGTAGTGGCAGTATTAGCTGGGTTTTTGGTTCCTGGCTTTATGGCTTTGAAGATGCTGAATGAATTTGCAATTTCTGAGCTTAATTTTAATGGCGTTCTTGCTAATCAGGTATTCTTCTTAGGTATCATAGGAGCAGTAAGTTCAGTTGGCTTTTTTCTTATAACAGCCGTTAGCGATTCTATCACTAGGCAGTATTGGCCAGAGAAATTGAAAACGTGGGATTTAGTTAGGCGGGGTATGTTTAACAACAAACCTGTTGGCTGGGCAATACTAAGAGGACTTTCAATTGGAGGAATCCTTGCTGGTATATACATAACGCTCATAGAATTAACTCCCAATTTATTTCTTGATAGTACTATTCAATTTGTAAGCAGGGAATATCTGTTCGGCTCTATTGCGAACCAACTTATTCATGTTTGTTTGAGCTTATTAGTGATTGTTCCAACCCTTTTAATTCTTGCAAATCAGGTGTATGGTTTATGGAACAAAAAATGGATAATTCCTATCCTAACAGGTTTTTGCTCAATGCTACTGAACCCTATAACACTCTCTGTTTTTCCTTCAGAAATGAGTCTAGGTGTTAGTTTTGTATTGGGCGTAATACTAGGAGTATTTTATCTGAAATTTGATTTTGTAACTCTAGCTCTGGCGTATTTTATATTTCTTAACATTCTAAGCACAACTACTGGGTGGGCAATAACAAACTCTCCAGACATCAACGTTTTTTATGTGTTTTTATTAATCTGCGTAAGTTTAGCAGGCTTTGGTCTATATTTTATTTATAAAGGGAATGAGAAGGATGAACTTCCTGATTATATCCCAGTATATATCGAAGAGCTTGCCAAAGAACAACGGGTACAGCAAGAATTAGATATTGCGAGAATTGTACAGCAAACTTTTTTGCCAAATACAACACCCGAAATTTCTGGCTTCGATACAGCCGCTATTTGTGATCCTGCAATGGAAGCGGGTGGAGATTATTACGATATCATCCGAATCGATGATTTTAAAGCCGGAGTAGCAATTGGTGATGTAAGTGGTAAAGGAATCCAAGCGGCGTTTTATATGACGTTCATAAAAGGTGTTATACATAGCTTAAGCACTATTTTAACTTCCCCTAAAGAGTTGCTAGAGCAAGCTAATCGGTTGTTTAATAGTAATGCAACTAGAGGCACTTTTATCTCTATGATATACGGAGTGCTTGATTCCCAAAGAAATACTTTTACCTATGTTAGAGCGGGACATAATCCAATGCTTCATAAGAAAGCTAATGGACAGGTTTCTTGGCTACAACCTAAAGGCCTAGCGCTAGGAATGACAAGTGATGATCGATTTAAAAACGGTTGTGATGAAGTGACTCTACAACTGGAAAAGGGTGATGTTTTGGTACTTTATACTGACGGGGTTACTGAAGCTCAGAACAAAGAAGGGGAATTTTATGGCGAAGATAGACTCTTCAGAATTTTGAAAAATGAAAAGACCCAAAATTCATCAGAACTTCTTAACTTCATAGTGAAGGATGTTAGAGTTTTTTATGGTGATGCCACCCAATACGATGACATGACTTTGGTCGTTATAAAGGCCTAATTCATATTTTAAAAAAAATAAAAATGAGATTTTTAAATAAGACAGGGCTACTTTTTTCCTTAATATTCTTATTAGCTAGTGCTGCAAGTTGTGCTCAAGAAAAGAAAGAAAATAGCTCAAGTGTAGCAGATAAAAACAAAGTAGCTTTAAAAGGAGAGGCTACAAATGACCCTTCAGGAATTAAGTGGGTAGGGCTAGAAGAGGCTCAAAAGCGAGCAAAAGTGACGGGCAAAAAGGTTCTTATTTTTGGATATGCTGATTGGTGCACCTATTGCATGAAAATGCGTCGAGAAACGTATACCGACGAAAAAGTGAGAGAGCGTTTATACGAACAGTTTATACCTGTACAAGTTAATGCAGAAGCTGAGACAGAATTAGTTTTTAATGGCGAGAAATATAAATCTTGGGAGTTTGCGCAGTATATGCGTCTTTCTTCATTCCCAACGCATTACTTTTTAGACTCTAATGGTGAAATTATTGGAGCTCAGCCTGGATTCTTACCATCAGAAGTATTTGGCCCGTTAATGGGCTATATCGGAACCGATCAATTTGGGAAAATTGGTTTTGAAGAGTATTTAAAAGAAACTGAAAATACCGTTATTAAGCAGTAATGAGTAGAACTCAGTCGGTGGAAGATTATTTAAAAGCTATTTATGTTCTTGAAACTGAAGGCAATCGTGCTACCACCACAAACATAGCGGAAGCACTATCGGTTTCATCGGCTTCAGTAACAAATATGCTAAAGAGATTAGCAACACTAAAGCTGATTACACATAAATCATACCGTGGAGCAGAACTTACTGAAGCTGGCGAAAAGATTGCCCTCGAAATTATTCGTCATCATCGATTGCTAGAGCTTTATCTGAAAGAAATGCTCGGATACTCTTGGGATGAAGTGCACGATGAGGCTGAGAAGCTAGAACACCACATCTCAGAACAGTTTGAAGATACGATTGCTGAGCTACTGAATCATCCTACTCACGATCCTCATGGCGACCCAATTCCTTCTAAAGATGGTGTAGTTCCAGAAATGGCATCTCTTGCGATTACTGAAGCTCAAGTAAATCAATCTTACATTGTAGGGCGTGTAAAAGATCAAGATCCAGAACTTCTAAGGTATCTAGAAAAAACAGGCATTATTCCTGGGGTAGAAATAACTATTTTGGAGAAAGGGCCCTTTTTAGGCCCTGTTAAAATTCTATTGGAAGGAAAAGAAACTACTATCGGAAACGGTGTTGCCAAAGATGTATTCTTAGTTGAAGAAAGATCTTAAGAACGAACTGATATTTGTTTCATTTATTCTTCCTTCCTTCCTTCCTTCCAAAACCCCCTTCTATACGTTGGCGAACAGTATTCTACGTAGAATCCTTAGAAAGATTTATAAGGAATTGAACCAAGCCTACATAAATACCTAGAGCACTCAAGTGCTCGTTCTTGATTTTTGGTTAGTCGGCTATCTTTACCTAATTCTAAACTCGCCGTACTCTTGATCCTAAATAAATAATCTAAAATGAGGTTTTGTTTGGTGCGTATAATTTATAATTTAGCCTAGACTAAATTATAAATTAGAATAAGATAAAAAATGAAATATTTGGTTACAATTATAATGCTATCATTTGGGATACCGCTGGATGTGATATCTCAACAATCAACTCTTAGTGGAGTCATTACTGATGCAAACGGACCCGTTGAATTTGTGAATGTTTATGTTCTTGAAGCTGAAAAAGGCGCCGTAACTAATCAAAGAGGGGAGTACTCTATTACTGGGTTAAATGCTGGTGAATACACTATAAAAGCTTCATATGTGGGCTATAAAAGCGTTAATAAAAGTATTTCTATAATTAAGGGAGAGGACCTAGCTTTAAACCTTGAAATGGAACCAGCGTCTTATTTGGGTAACGAACTTGTAGTAACTGGTACTTTGAAAGAAATTACTAGAGCTAAAAGTCCCGTTCCTGTGGAATTATATACTCCAAAATTTTTCAAGATGAATCCTACACCATCTCTTTACGATGCTATGCAAAATGTAAATGGAGTAAGGCCTCAGCTAAACTGTAGTGTATGTAATACAGGAGACATTCATATAAACGGACTTGAAGGTGCCTATACGATGATTCTGATTGACGGAATGCCAATTGTTAGTGGTTTATCTACCGTTTATGGGTTAAGTGGTATTCCAAATTCTATGATTGAAAGAATTGAGATTGTAAAAGGACCTGCTTCCTCTTTATATGGTTCTGAAGCAGTTGGTGGGTTTATCAATGTGATTACAAAAAAGCCTATTAATGCACCAAGTTTTATGGTGGAAGCAATGTCGAGTTCTTGGCTAGAAAACAATATTGATCTTGGTTCCCGTTTGGGGAGAGCCGATAAATTTGATGTTCTAACAGGGATAAATTTCTTTAGCTATAGCAACAAAAGAGATACGAACGGTGATAATTTTACGGATGTAACACTACAAGAAAGAGCGTCTTTATTTCAGAAATGGTCATTCTATAGAAAAGATAATAGATTATTTACCCTAGCTGTTAGAGGTTTGTACGAAGACCGTTGGGGTGGTGAAATGAATTGGAATAAAAGCGCACGCGGTGGTGATGTAATTTATGGTGAAAGCATTTATACCAAAAGGGCAGAGCTGATTGGGAACTATCAATTACCTACTGAAGAGAAACTATTACTTTCTGTTTCATTCAACGTACATGATCAAGATTCCTATTACGGAGATGTATCTTATCTCGCAAATCAAAAAATTGGATTTAGTCAGCTCACTTGGGATAAGGAACTAGGAAATCACAGCTTTTTAGCCGGTTCGGCTCTTAGGTATACCTATTACGATGATAACACTCCGGCGACAGCATCTAGTAGTAATACAGAAGAAAACAAACCAGACGAGGTGTGGCTTCCTGGTGTTTTTATACAAGACAACATCAGTATAACTGAGTCTGTTAATCTTTTAATGGGTTTGAGATATGACTATAACTCAACTCATGGTAATATTTGGACCCCGCGTGTAGCCTATAAAATAAGTTTAGATGACAAGAATATTCTTAGGGTTAATGCTGGAACTGGTTTTAGGGTAGTAAATCTTTTTACTGAAGATCACGCAGCTTTAACAGGTTCTAGAGATGTTATTATTGCGGAGGAGTTGAAGCCCGAACAAAGTTACAATGTAAACCTGAATTACGAGCATAAGTTTTTTGGTGAAGGAGGAATGTACTTTGGTATAGATGCCACTGCTTGGTACACATACTTTACAAACCAGATATATCCAGATTATGAAACCAATTCAAATCAAATTATTTACGATAACTTAGATGGTCATGCAGTAACACAAGGAGTTTCTTTAAACCTAACTTCGGAATTTATTAATGGTCTAAAGTTCATGGGTGGAGGCTCGTTTATTGATGTACATACAGTCGAAAGAAATGAATTAGGAGAAGATATAAGAAATCGCCCACTTTTAACGGAGCGATGGACAGGCACTTGGGCGGTAACATATACGATTGATGGAACTGCCTTAAAGTTTGATTATACCGGCAACTTATATGGCCCAATGAAATTACCATTGCTTGGTGAAGCCGATCCCCGTGCAAGTGAATCGCCTTGGTGGAGTATTCAGAACATTCAGGGGACATGGAGTAAACCTGGTAGTAATATGGAAATATACGGTGGTGTAAAAAACTTGTTGAATTTTACACCACCTAAAAACAGCATTGCTCGTTCTAACGATCCTTTTGATAGGAACGTGAGTTTTGATGGAAATGGAAACCCTATTGCGACTAGCAATAATCCTTATGCATTAACATTCGACCCAAGTTATGTGTTTGCACCAAATCAAGGAATAAGAGGTTTTGTCGGAATAAGGTATTTCGTTCGATGATAAATATGAATTTGAAAGTACTAGCAACGGTATTTATGATGATGTATATGGAGACGGTTCCTGTGCTTGCTCAAGCTCTACAGCGTATTAGTTTTAAAGAATATGAAGCGGCAATGGCAAAGGATTCTAAACCAGCATTCATTTTTATTAAAACGGAATGGTGTTCATATTGTAAGCGAATAGATCATTCTACGTTGATGAACAAAAGTATTATTAAAAGTCTAAATAACGATTTCTATTTTATCGAATTGGATGGCGAATCCGAGTCAGAAATTACTTTTCTAAGTCATACTTATAAATATAAAGCAACAGGGAAGGACACGGGAGTTCATGAACTTGCTGAAGAACTCGGTACTATCAATCGTGTGTTGGCTTATCCAACAATCGTGTTATTTAATAAAGAATTGGAAATAGTATATCGGAAGGCAGGATATATATCAGCAAAGCAGTTGACTGAATTGATAAACTTAGCGTTAAAACTATAAAGGCGACTCTTTTGAGTCGCCTTTATAAATTTCATCTGGGAATCAGATAAAAGAAAGGTCTTAAGTAATACTAAATAGATAATTATAATCTATTCTACCCAATCAGCAATAAATACATTAGTAGCTCTAGAGCCACCGTTATTTCTATTAGATGAGAATACAATTTTTTTACCATCAGGAGAGAACATCGGGAAAGAATCGAAAGTTTTGTCGTGAGTTACTTGTTCTAAACCAGTTCCATCAGGATTGATCATAAATAAATTAAAAGGAAAACCTCTTTCAGTGTTATGATTAGAAGAGAAAATAATTTTCTTGCCAGAAGGGTGGAAAAATGGAGCCCAATTTGCATTGCCTAATTCTGTAATCTGGCGCATGTTTGTACCATCAACGTTTATCAGAAATAGTTCCATATTTGTTGGTTCAACTAAGCCGTCTGCTAAAAGCGATTTGTACTTTGTAATTTCTTCTTCTGTTTTAGGGCGAGATGCTCTAAATAAAAGCTGTGTTCCATCAGGAGAGAAAAAAGCACCGCCGTCATAGCCAAGCTCGTTTGTAACTTGAAAAACGTTAGAGCCATCAACGTCCATAATGTAAAGTTCTAAATCGCCAGAACGCATAGATGTAAATACAATTTTCTCACCATTTGGAGAAACTGTTGCTTCAGCATCATAACCCGGAGTATTGGTGAGCGTGTCTATAATCTCACCGTCTTTGTTGGCTCTGAAAATATCATATCCGTCATAAATTGGCCAAACGTAAGCACCACCTGGCACACGAGCAGGTTCTTCGGGGCATTTAACATCCGCAAGATGAGTAGAACCATAAACGATAGTTTCATCAGGTAAAAAATATGCACAAGTTGTACGACCTAATCCTGTACTAATAATTGGAGGTTCAAACCCTATATCTTTAGGAGTGGTAGCATCCATATAATAAATCTGATCGCACTCGTTGCCCCACTTTCTATTGTTTGATTGGAAAACCAGCTTAGTATTATCATAACTCCAGTAAGCTTCGGCATTATCACCACCAAAAGTAAGTTGTTGGAGATTTCGTAAATGTGATTCTTGCTCATACTTTAGTGTGTCTGCTTCTGGGTTATAAGCAGATTCTTTCTTCGGAGAAGTACAGTTTAAGACTAGGAGAGCAATGATTGCAGGAGCTAAAAATTTCATAATTAGATCTAATTTCAAGTTTAGCCACGATTTTACCCTTTTATTATGAAGATTATGTGAAGAAACACAGAAATTTAGATATTGAATTTGGACAGCTGTTTCCTCAGGGTTATAAGTTGGAACTATTGCTTGTAGGCTCTATTTAAAGAGATAAACCCTAATGAAAAAAAGCATTATGAAAACCCGACATATTCTAACAATACTTGTAATAAGTGGATTGACAATCACTTCATGCTCAGAAAAAAGTAAAACAGAAACTAGAGAGCTTGGTAACCAAGTAGAAGATACATTTAATTCTGCCCAAGATGATTTGAAGGAAACCAGAGAAGAGTTTGTGGAAGAAACTCGAGAGGAATTTAGCGAGTTAAATGAGAAAATTGATAATCTTGAAGATAAAATTAAGGAACAGTCAACAGAAGTTAAAGAGGCTACTAAAGAACAAGTAGCGTCTCTAAAAGAAAAAAGAGATGTTCTGAAAAAGGAATTGAATGAGCTTAGCGAAGCTGGAAAAGATAATTGGGAACAGGTGAAAATGGCCTTTACAAATAATATGAAAGCTGCTAAAAAAGAGTATAACGAAATACTTGAAGAGCTTAAAACTGACTAAATAACACCACTTAGTTGTGTCCCCTAGCCACGGTAATTTATTGCCGTGGTTTTTTTTACTTAAACTTCTGTTGTATTAAAAAGAGTACGAATTAAATCTTTTTCTTACTCATGTTCTCCAGTAGAGAGCAACTCAAGTGTTTGGGTAAGTACATCTTTCCCAATACTAAAAAACCGCTCTTGGTTTCCCATAGATAAATAACGAAGTACAAATCTTAATTCTGCAAGTAGCACTGGTGGGCGAGTTACTAAAGAGTCTTCTGAAATGATAAAATCCCAATCGATTGGTTTTTGGAATTTGACGCCTGCTTGACGCATAACTTCTCGATAAACGTTAGCCATTAAACCGTAAGCTATAGTTGTAGGATGTAATCCATCTAAACTAAAAATCCCACCTTTGTAAATTTTTCCAGTGGCTTTATCTGATCTAATAAAGTCTGTGGTAAGTGTAACCTCGCCTTTACTATCAACTAAATGAGCTGTTGCAGGGTTTCGTTTTAATGCAGCAGTAAAGTCTGCGGGGTAGCTTCGTAATTTTTCTCCACCTAAACGACGGTGAGCCATGCTGGCTACATTTTTTGCCATTGGTACTACAAACCAGCCATACTCTTTGGCTACTTTCCGAATGATTGCATTATATGCATCTACAGTAAAATCGATTTGAATAGCTTCGTCTTTTGTAAGATGCGGATGTTTTTCAGGACTAAAGTCTTCATCCCAAATCCAAAAGCGTGTATAATAGTCGAAATAACCTAACCTTTTACTCGATAGGCTAGAGTTTACTCCTCGGCAAACTGGTGGAATTGTAGGGTATGGAATAGTGGGAACAAAAACACGTTTAGCATTCAGTTTGGAAATGCGATTAGCCATTTCTCGATATTCTTTTTCGAAATGCTCTGGGCGATAAATGGTGTGTTTTCGATGGGCAGTAAAAGCATTCAAATCATTGAGTTCCGACCAAACAAATTTCAAATTTACTACGGCACCAAGTGCATTGTTATGCCCTAAACAAACAATGAGATTTTCAATTCCACCATCTTGGCTTAATAGCTCAGCATTTCTAATCTGAGTATTCTCTGTGTGCTTGTTACCTAAAGTTGGATTTAAGACAAGCCGAGAAGTAGTATATTTTGCATGTTCTGGTAACATTCCAAAAACAGAATTTTGTTCTTTATTGTTTTGAATGTATTCTCGGCTATTACGCTCATTTACAATCCAAGAGTCGTTGATGGCAAAACCCCATACAGATTGATTATGATAGGGTGTGGGTTGATCAACCTTGAGGCTTTTCATTCCTCCTTCCCAATATTTCTTAATTCTTTTAAGAGTTTTGAAAGTGTGAGAAGCAACGCCCATATATTCATTCCACTCAATTTCGCTCCCAAATTCATCGGCTAATCCGCGTAAAAGAACTTCCAAATTCAGAGGTATACCAGCTTGTGCTGTAAAACGCGCTTGGTGGAATGTTGGCTCGGGGTCAAAGCAACGCATAATAAAAGCAGGGAAATTAATCTCGGTACGATATATGCCCCCGTTATTAAAACCTTGAGAGAGGCTATCGCCAATAACTACAAGCTTGTGTTTTGCTTCTTTCTTTTCAAACATGTTAAAGAGGGATTCCCGATAAAAATAGCATTTTAGAAATATTATTTAATAGGCCAATGTATAGAAAATGATACGGTTCTAAGTTGTTGAATTTTCCGTTAAATCACTAAAGCACAGAAAAATAAAATGGTGTAATTTGTAAATGGAATTTAATAAGGAAGGCGTAAAAAATTTATGGTCTTCAAGGAAATAATAATATCACTTTTGATAGCTATGAGTTCATCAGATTCAAAAAACCGTTTGCAACAGTACCGTGAAAAACGTTCGATTATGAACGATAAAGTGATGGACTTAGGACATCTTGGAGTAAAGCGATTTTTTAATATGGATTCGAATACCTACCGAGATGGTGCGCTAGATTCCAAAACTAAAGAATTGCTAGGTTTGGTAGCTTCGGCTGTTCTGCGTTGTAATGATTGTATCGATTATCATTTAGAGCAATGTGCGAAGGCTGGATTTACCAAAGATGAAATTATTGACGCGATGAATGTAGCTTTAATTGTAGGTGGAAGTATTGTAATTCCACACATGCGCCATGCCGTAGAAACCCTAGAGTTTTTAGAAGAAGAAGGTTCGTTGAAGTGAACTAAAAAGTCAGAATTTGAAAAAAGTAACTCACTTCAATTTAACAACCGTACAACCTGCACCGCCGAAATCTTCGTTTGCTAGCTTAAAGCTCTTTATGTCGTTGCGTTGATTCAGGTAGCTATGAATTTGATCTTTCAGGATTCCATCGCCTAATCCGTGTATAATATCTACTTGTTTCAATCCACGGAAGATGGCTCTATCAAGATAATGTGTAACTTCGTTGATAGCTTTATCGGTACGGAAACCGCGTAAATCGATTGAAGGTTTAACGGTATCTTTTAGCGAAGAATCTTGGTCGAGCAAAGCGCTAGATCGTACTTTTTCTTTCTTCTTTTTTTGCACCTGAACTTGAATCAAGTTTTTGTATTTCGTTTTTAGGCGCAGTCCATCTGCTTGTACCACCGCTTGATTGCCTTTCACCTCAACCAATTCTCCAGTAGTGTTACCATCTACAAAGCGAACAAAATCTCCCACTTTTGGAGGCTTTTCAGATTTTGAAAACCGAGCTTCTCTCTTGTCCTTAATTTCATTTAGAGAGTTTGTTATGGAATCTTTTTCTTGCTCAATACCTGAGCGTATTTCTTTAATCTGATTTTTATCTCGTAACTGTTTTTCTGCAATTTGTTCTACGGCTTGCTCAATGCGTTTGTTGGCACTGTCCATAATAGATTTAGCTTCAGTAAGAGCTTTTTGGCGGATTTTTTCTTTCTCGTTATTTAAACCATCAAGTTTATTTAAATATCGTTTTCTATCTGCTTCGGCTTTGTCTGTTAATCCTTCAAATTTTCGCCTTAATTCGTCGGCTTGTTGAGTTTTATTTTCCAGCTCGGTTATGAGCGATTCCATTTTATTCTTCGCTTCTCCCAATAACTCTCTGGATCGGGATAAGACTTCTTTCTTTATACGCATGCGTTCTGCAATTTCGAATGCATAACTACTTCCTGGTATTCCCTTTTTGAAGCGATAGGTTGGAGAAAGAGTTGTTTGGTCAAACTCCATTGAGCCATTTACGGCTAATGGATGTTCGTGAGCAAAAACTTTCAACGATCCGTGATGGGTAGTTACAATCACTTTACACTGTTTTTCTAGCAAATGTTCTATAAAAGCTTGAAATAAAGAACCACCTTCTTCGGGATCGGTTCCCGCAGCAGCTTCATCAATAAGAACTAGAGCGCCTTCTTCAAAATTATCGATAGTTTCTTGCATCCAGCGCAAACGGGAAGAAAAAGTACTTAAGTCATTTTCTATGGATTGATCGTCTCCCAAATCCACAAAAATCCCATTAAAAACGGGAATTTCAGAAGTTGGGTCAGCAGGAATGGCATAGCCAGATTGAATCATCAACGCAGAAATACCAAGGGTTTTCATAGCTACCGATTTACCGCCAGCATTTGGTCCGGTAATCATAAGGCATTGTTCTTCGGGGAAGAGTTCCAAAAATAACGGAATGATATCAGATTGGTCTTCTTTCCGAATTTGCTGGTTCTTGAGTAGAAGATTTGTGTTAAAAGCTTTCTTCAGCTTCAAGTTTTGATTGGTAGAAATAATCGGAATTTCAGCATTTAGCTTAATTGAAACTTTTGCTTTAGCGGCTATAAGATCTAGTTTTGCTAAACTTTCTGAATTTTGCCAAATAAGTGAGCTATTGATGCGTATGTAATTGGTTAACTCCCGCAAAATACGGTCAATTTCTTGTTGTTCTTCCGCTTCAAATTGACGGATTTCATTATTCAGATGTAAGGCTTCAACGGGCTCAAGGTATACTGTTTGCCCTGTGGAGGATACGTCGTGTATGAAGCCTTGAATTTGACGCTTATACTCAGCAAGTACAGGGATAACCATACGCCCGTTTCGAATAGTTGCTCCTTCATCCGAAGCCATCCCATCTTTAACTGCAGTACGCATTAACCGGTTGATGGTGGAGCGTAAATCATTGCGTTTTCCATTCAACTTTCTTCGGATAGTTCGCAGCTCAGGGCTGGCGTCGTCTCTGAGTTCTCCATTTTCTGTTACCTTTCCCTTTATGTGCTCTTCTAATTCTTTTAAAGGGATGAGTTCTTCGGTAATTGTTGTCAATTTTGCATAATCGTCCATGCGATGACGGAAAAATTTCTTTACAAATCGAGCGGTTTTTATGAGAAATTGGATTTCTACAAAAGCGGGTAGTGGAATTAAGCTGCCTTCTGCTCTTGCTTGAGAAAGAAAAGGGCGGACATCGGGGAGTTCTGCTAAGGGAAATGGTTCTGGATCGCGCAAAATTCGCATCATTTCATCCGTTTCAGCGAGTAACCTAAGTACTGTGTTGTAGTGACTTGTAGGATAGAGTTCGCTAATTAATTCTTGGGTCCGAATAGATTGCGCAACTTTGCTAGTCGCTTGGCGAAGTTGTTCGTAGCCGAGTTTTTCTAATATTGTTTCTGGATAAAGCTTCATCAGTAATTTTGAGAAATTTGCCTTAGGTTAAGCTCTGAAAGATAACTCTAAAATGTACGCTATGAAATTATCCCTTTATCAAGTTGATGCTTTTTCTACGCATGTTTTTGGTGGCAATCCTGCGGCTGTTTGCCCTTTACAAAATTGGCTACCTGACGATGTAATGCAGAAACTAGCAATGGAGAACAATCTTTCAGAAACAGCTTTTTTTGTACCAGAGCAAGATGGTTTCGGTTTGCGATGGTTTACACCTACCACTGAAGTTAGTTTATGTGGGCATGCAACACTGGCTACTGCTCACGTGCTTTTCGAACATTTAGGATATTCTCAGAAAGAAATTTTTTTCTACACAAAAAGTGGAAAATTGATAATACAGAAAGAAGGAGGGCGTATCCAAATGAATTTTCCTGTTGATGAGATGGAGAGAGTTGAAGCACCTCTTACCTTGATGCAGAGCTTGGGTGTTACTAAAGGTGAGGTGTATAAAACAGACGACTACATGGTTGTGCTTGGCAGTGAGGAAGAAGTTGTTAATTTAGAGCCTAATTTTAGTATGTTATCTGAAGTGGAAGCACGAGGTGTAATTGTTACAGCTCCGGGAAATTCAGTAGATTATGTATTAAGGTTTTTTGCTCCACAATCGGGAATTGACGAAGATCCTGTTACGGGCTCAGCACATACTAAGTTAGTTCCATATTGGGCAAAACAGTTAAATAAAACTGAATTTGAAGCACGGCAACTTTCGAGAAGAGTAGGGGAGATGAGCAGTAAACTGAAAGGAGACCGAGTAGAAATTTTAGGAAATGCAGTTACTTACTTAAAAGGTGAAATTGAATTTTGATGGAATTGATGGTTTTATTGGCAATCGGACTTATTGCAGGGCTTGTTGCTGGATTATTGGGTGTTGGCGGGGGGATAATATTTACGCCAGTGTTATTTTTTCTATTTGAAGAAGCAGGTGTTGAAAATCCTGTGCTATGGACTATCGCATCTGGTTTGTTTTGCACTTTTGTTGCTGCATTTGGGAGTTCTGTCCGCCAATTTCAGCAGAATAATACGTTTTGGAAAGAAGGCATTACACTTGGAATTCTTGGGGTGCTTGGAGTTACTTTAGGTAAAATTGTGATTACCTCAGAATACTACAATCGATTAGAATTCGCACTATTCTTCAGTTTTATGTTAATCTATGCTTCGGGAATGATGTTTAAGCGAGGAAGAGATACCGGTAAAGAGGAAGACCGTGTGTTTAAAAACATTGGGCTTAAAGAGGGATTTATTACTGGTGGGCTTGGTGGTTTTGTCGCTTCGTTGGCAGGCGTTGGTGGCGGCGGTGTTATGGTGCCTATTATGAATCTCATTTTTAAGCAACCTTTTCGAAAAGCGGTAAGTGTATCTCAGTTAGCTATGATAATAATGGTATTCTCGGGTTGGATTCAGTTAGCACTCATCACACATGATTATTCTGGAATAACTGAATTTACTTGGGGATATGTAGATTTTGGAGCGGCCCTACCACTTAGTATTGGTGGCTTAATTGGAGGTTTTGGAGGCGCGTTACTCAATCATAAAATTAATAGAAAACTACTTCAATGGGGATTTTCAATCCTTGCATTTGTGATGGCAAGTAGATTGATTATGAGTGTTTTTTAAGCATTTTAGCATAAATTTATAGAATAGATGGATTACAAAAAAAAGATACAGTCTTTAATAGATACTGAAAAAGAATCGACAAGTAGCGTAGGTGCTCAAGAAAATTATTTAAGAGACCATGCGAATCGATTTAATACAACCATAGAACTTTGTAAGGCTGTATTTCCATCTAAAGATGCTAACGTGTTAGATATTGGTAGAAGCTATTTTACGTCAATGTTGGCGCAGCAGTACAATAATGTTACGAGTTTGGGTTTTCCCCTTGATGCTGATGACGGAGGCCATCGAGAGAAAGAAGAGGCAATGCAAATTGGCCATATAAACTTTGATTTAACAAACTCGAAAGACGCTGACTCATGGCCAAAGCCAGAAACAAAATTCGACCTTATTGTCTATGCTGAAACTATAGAGCATATTTATATAGCTCCAGAATTTACATTGTTAATGTTGCGTAGTTTATTAGCCGAAAATGGAAAATTGATTATTACTACTCCCAACGCCACTGCTTTCCATAAAAGAATTCGCTTGATGCTGGGAAGGAATCCGTATGAGAAGATTCGCTTTTTTGACCAGAATCCGGGTCACTACAGAGAGTACACAATGAAAGAGTTAACGGGAATGTGTACTAAAAGTGGTTTTAGTATTTATAAAGCAGTGTATAAGAATTTCTCAAATGTAAAATTGTTCTCTTCTCTAGGTTCGCTTAAATATATGTTTGTTAAACCGTTTGAAGCCGTACCGAGTTTTAAAGATACGCTGATAGTAGTAGCATCGGTTTAGTAACTGGAAATAAAAAAGAAGCCTCTTATCGGGAGGCTTCTTTTGTTGTTAGCAATCTATAGCCTATCTGTATAAAACAGACAATGAGCTATAATCCAGTAAATTCAATGTTCATAATCTGGCAATTGGA
>JBLWWM010000008.1:0-183610 GCA_048267905.1 Balneola sp. | reverse complement strand
ATGGTTGAGGTACTGAATTAACATAAATTCCAGTTACAGCATGTCTAACTATTATATTTTCTAAGATACTTGCAGGCTCTCCGCTTTGCGATGTAAATACAATGCCTTTCCAATCACCTGCAGTGGGTGTAGATGAAGAATACTTAATAATAATTTTTGAAGTGTCAGAACCAATTGCACGAACTGCCCCATTAACTGTAATACCATAATTACCAGTTACATTTAGTATGGTACCTGGTTCAATAGTTAGAGTAACATCTGAATTTATTATGATGTCACTGTTTACATTTAATTTTCCAGATATTGTAGTGTCTACAGATATTGTTCCTGAAAATGTAGAATCTACTTGAGAGAATGCATTGCTATTTAAAACAAATATAAAAATGGCTATCAATATTGCTCTTAGTTCCATCATATTACTCTTAACCCCCTCACCCCCCACCAAGGAAGTGAGGGTAGGACATATTATTGGTTAGAATCTTAGAACCCCGAAAACTGGTTCTTTGTAGTATGTCCTTGCACTAGAAATTGCTTGCAGAAAATATTTCTATATTTTTGAATAGATGGGCTTTTATTGAGTTTTATTAAAGTAAAACTCTTTGTAATAGGTAGAATCCTGCCCAACAAGTTCGAGGTACTTTTGGTTTAAGGTGGGCTTGCTTTGGAATTCAGTTCCGTTCCAGTAGAGAAGTGAGTCTTTTAAACTTTCAAAATATTCATTATCAGGAAGAAAAGGGATTTTTCCTTCTGTAAATAATTTCTCTGCGTAATAGTCATAATTATCTGAGGAGCCGATGCTCTGCAAATTAAACCTTCCATCAAAAGTATAATTTAAATTAGCATCAAATAAGATTGAGGTCTTAGATTTCACAACCTCTTTATAGTGTACAATCATTGAACTAGGCTCTCCAAAAAATCGTAAATAACGAATACTTCCGACTTTCGTTACCAAGCCTTTATCTCGATAAAGAATTCTACCAACTATTGACGGCCTAAATGCAATTATTGCTTTTTCAATAGTCTCTTCTATATGGGTTTTATATCTAAGTCCAAGCCTTCCATGTCCTGAATTAAAATTTGAGGGCAGAATAACTACAGCATTCATTAAATACCCTTTCAACTCAATACCAGCTAAAATCTCTTTTTCATCATCATTATCAATATCTTTAACATTCACAGAAAAACAGTACCCAGGCGTTGAATAGAATTGTTTTAATTCTCCACTTGCACTATCAAACACACCAATTAGTGATGGAAAATAAGAACTATGATTCATTGCAATAATTAGTTCTGGGACACCATCTTTATCTATATCTTCAGAAACTATATCGAAAATTTTATACCAATTAGGATTTAAATCTACATTGTCTACATATGGTATATTAAAACTGAGATTTCTAGTCCAAATTGTATCCTCCAGTGTAGAGGTAAGCAAGCTTAATGATGTTTGATTATCTGAAGTGCCTTTATAATCAATTCGCAATATCTCGTTGTGCCCATCATTATCTATATCAACGAAACTGATTACATTAATTCCTGAATTAGCATCATTGCTCTGATTCTCTCCAACTCTTTCTGATCTGATAATTTGACCTAATTTATTTTTGATGAGCATCATTTCACCTTCAAAAGTAGCTAGAACTGGATTCCTATCAATTGGTCCATATACCAAACTTCCTATAATCCCGAATAAAACCATGAACATTAATATGGATGCTACACTAAACCTTTTCTTCCAAGCTTTTTTAAGATTGTGAGATAGAATCCCTGATTTATGGTAAAGAGTAATTCTTCGATCAAAGAAGAGTTCGCGTAAGTGTGCTATTCCTACAACGGGCAAATGTCTATTCGGGAACTGACGCTGTAATTTTTCGACATAAAATAAAGCTCTAGATAATTGATTAGCAGGTATAACTAGTACATGCACCCATGAGAAAAAAGCTGCTTCAACTTTCAAAGCTATTGATTGCTCTTCTATAGGCAATACATTTCCAGCAGAGTCAATTTCGCCAGTTACGCACACTGCTGGATTTATTCTAAAGTGATCGGCCTGTTCTTCTGCT
The DNA here is from genome assembly GCA_048267905.1 of Balneola sp. Taxonomy (GTDB): domain Bacteria; phylum Bacteroidota; class Rhodothermia; order Balneolales; family Balneolaceae; genus Balneola. The sequence continues at coordinate 181,547 of JBLWWM010000008.1, read as the reverse complement.
CGTAACATCTCGCAGTAAAATGCTCCAGCAAGAGCTAAATTGGCAGATCTTCCTGCATGCCAAGCATGATTTAGTTCAAAAACAGCAGTTGCTTTCCATAGCTTGTTTCTCCCGTTTCTACTTTCATTTAATAAGTTTCCCGCAGCTTGTTCAACTTCCGTTAAGAAAGCGCTGGTATCAGTCCCAATAACCCCAAATATCGGTTTTAATTCAAAATCAGTTTTAGAAACTCCAATAATTTCTACTTTTAATCGCCTTAAACGGCCAGATTGTATTTCATGAGACTGCTCAATCACAGGAATCAATATTCCTTCAGTATAGGAAAGCTGATTTTTTTTTGATGAAACTTTCACAAGATTGTCTTTTCGAGTTTCTGGCTCTAAACTCTCTCCTACCCATTTATATAAATGAGTTAATGCTGTTTTATAGCTTTCAATCTTTTTTAACACTCCTTGTATGTTTTCTTCAACATCTAAGAAGTGAGCCATTTGTTCTATTTGTTCAATTTTAGCTTTGAATAAATGAGGATGGATACCTGCGTATAAAAGTGGATTCGTAAATTCTGGAAGTTTTTCAAATAGCTGGACTATATATGATTCTGCCTCTCTTTCATAACCCTGCACTTCAGCCAAGAATGTAACTATTAAGTCTAATTGAACTCGTTCTGAACTTGCAGTATGAATTTGGCGCATTGTTCTGCCGAAAAGTAATTCGAGCTGTACAGGATTGGGATGCGCCATAACACGATATCTTCTTATTGATACAAGTAAACGGTAAAAGGCTTTGATTCCACAACAGGGAAAGAAAACGACCCAACGGATATATGAAATATCCTTGTTTGATCTTCTTGTTCTACCAAAATTCTAGACATCTCTTCTTGATGTGTGCTAAATGTACATTTACCCTCTAAAATTGTTAGTGTGCAATCCTCGCAGACTGAAATTGTCTCTGCATAACGTTCAGGATTATATGAGCATGTTGAGATTGGAAATCTAAGTAGGAGTAGTGCTTCATTCCAATGAATGCCTGAAAGCGTATCTTGTTCAATATTCCTTAGCTTCCCTCCTTTATTGGTAATGAGTTCAACCCCTGAGTTTCCAAAACCAATTAGCACTCTATCTTCATCATTTATAAATCGTGATAGTACATGGAATTGAAATTTATTTGTAGCCATATCCTCTAGAACTCTTACCAATGTACTTTCTTCATCCGAGCTAAATGTAGCTCTTGTTACTAATCCTTTTTGAGGTTTGGTTTCACTCATTGCGGCCAAAACCAAAGATCCAGAATAAGTAGGGCTGACTTTTTTAATAGATAGTTTGAAAAGAACCGGTCGATTCAAAATATCAAATTCTTGATAATATTCACGATACCAGACAGCTAGCTGGTGAGCTTCTTCATTTTCTGAGATATATTTTTGAATGTACTCAAACTCTTCTCTACTAAGTTCCTCAGGAAAGCGAATAAATTGTTCTATATGATGATTTTTAACCGAATTCATACTTGATATTCCTTTCAATGAAGCTTCTTTGCTGAATTATATTCTCTTTTTAAGAGCCTTATTAAATTTTCTTTGCTAAGCTTTACAAAGTACTCCAAAAATTTCCGGTGGGAACTCCGATATTCATCTTTAACTATTGTTGGGAAAAAAACTATAAAGTGTTCGTAGAAAGATTTTCCAGAGTGTTCATTGTCTTCATAATCCGATTGAAGCAGTTGTTGAGCTATCATAAAATAACCAGAAAAATCTCCATCACTCAGTTTATTCTTTAACACATAGCTAGCGTAGAGTTCCTTTTTTGTTTTTTGAACCGATAGTAAAATTAGACTTTTCAGTTCTCCACTCAGGAAATTTGTTTCAGCTGAAATAAACCTAGGAACTTCCTCGTCTTGAATGGCGATATAGAATTCCCTTAATATCAATGCAAAGCCAGTTATATGAATTCGACAAAGATACTCTCCATTCATTGATTCAAAAATATCTCGAAGTTGTTGAAGGGCGTCAATAGTACTTGATATTTCTTTGAACCTAGAAGAGATTTTCATCATGAAAATTTCAAGAGGTATTTCTTCATCAGCCAGCTTATCCGAACCAAATGAAATAAATTTACTATCTCCAGAAATCTGTAGTCCTTCTGCAAACTGCCCTTTTACGCCACGTTTTATATTTCGGATAATCTTGCTTAGAGAGGGGTCGTAATCTTTATAGCTATTAAAAATATGATCATTCACTTTACTAAAAACTAATCTTCTTACTTTAATAAAAAGTTTGCCATTTGAAAGGGTTTCAAGATCATTTTCAGTTATCCACTTTTCGAAAACAACAAGTTTTTGGTTACGTCTATCAAAGAGCTCCGCAACACAATCAATTGCAAAATCATGAATACTAATACTAGCGATATTAATTAAGAAAGAATGCTTTTTCGCTTTAGTACGCAGATAAGCTTCTGCAATACTGATGCATAATTGTACTAACTCTCGTTCACTATCTGAGTTAGAAGTAACTGCCCCCGAAATAATCTCTTTGATATGTTTCACTGCACCTTAGGTTTGTGCTTAAAGAAACACAAAACAGGTAATAAGTCAAGTGAATTAATACACCTAGTAATAGACCTTACTATTATTTAAAAAGAAGCCTTAACATTTAGATCTTTATTATATCCTTTAAGCACATAATTGAAACGTCCAACTCTTTGTAAAACGGGTTCTGTTTCCTCATTAATAGAGTTAGAGTATGAGCCCCTTACAACTTTTCGCACTTCAATATTTACAGCGTGGAGTTCTACATTTGAAATTGTATTTCCTTTCAAGTCTCCCGTCAATGCTATAATAGTTTTATCCGAGGAACTGTAGTTAGCAAAGTGAACGGGACTTCTAAAGCTAGTGCTACCGAGCCTTGCACCATTAAGCACATTAAATACGGCGGCTCTTGAGTTTGAAAAAACAGTTAGTGTACTACCTGAGCCGTATAAATTTACTCCTACAATCTCTTGATCAAAGGAAACGGTGTTAACTCTGTTACCGTAGCGGTCTACAATTACCACTTCATCATCGGTACCTTCCTTTCCTGTGGCAATAGCAATAAACTCACCAGATTCTGAAACTTTCACGGTTCGAATAATTCGATTATCACTATAAAAAATATCAAATTCACTTTGGTTTAAACCGATTACTTTAGCTCTTGAACCCGATTTCCCATTCGCGATAACTTTTGGATTGTATAAGACAATAGTTTTACCGTTTGCATCTGCAGCCACTTCCGAGATCGACTCCCCACCTTTACTTTGCGTACTGTTCGAAATACTTCTCTCTACTTTCCCAAAAGAATCATACACCAAGAAGTTGGCTATATTTTCTCGAACTATAACTCCCCCATTTTGAAGCGCGTAGGTTTTTAAAGAAGGATCAGACTGATCTGGAGTATTATAAGTACCTCTTGTTATCACATTTCCATCAACATCTTTCAAAGAAATGACCTTGCCTAGAACTTCAGCTTTTAGAATTTTACTGGACGATGTAGCGCTAGTAACTTTTAAAGATTGGCTTTTTACTGCTGTAGTAAATAATATTAATAAGAAAATTGATCGGAATAATTTCATACGTGAACTTAGATTTTAAGAATATGTTTAAAGAACGGGATTTTTAAAGATTATTTCCCAATTTAGTCTCTCTTTTTTGCATAATCTGCTATCTTATAGGAAATATTAAAAATCAGGTTTATGAAATATCATCTAATTACTGGTGGATGTGGCTTTGTTGGCCGTAACTTTGTTAAACGCATTCACAGCACAACGAACGACACAATACTATTTATCGACGATTTATCTGTTGGTACTCACCCTGCTACCTGGTTGCCTGAAGGCACTCCATCTAGGCTTGAAAATGGATTAGAGTATTTTGGTGCTGATGAGCGAATGATTTTCCTCAAGCAGGATGCACGTTATTTTATCCGCCAAATGCTCGATGACAAAGAGTACATTCACAAAACTTATGGTCTAGAAGTTCATTCTTTTGCCGATGTATTTCATTTTGCTGCAATTGTTGGAGGACGCGCAAAAATTGATGGCGACCCGATGATGGTTGCACTAGATCTTTCTATTGATGCGGAATTCTTCTTATGGGTTTGTCGCCAAAAACCAGAACGTGTTTTATACCCAAGTTCAAGCGCAGCGTACCCAGTTGATTTACAGACTGAGAGCGACGCCATTGCTTTAAGCGAGAGTGACATCGACTTTACCAAGATGGGTCAGCCTGACATGACCTACGGATGGTCTAAGCTAACTGGCGAGTATCTGGCGCATATTGCATCAAAGTATTATGACCTTTCCGTAACTTGTATCCGTCCGTTCTCTGGTTATGGCGAAGACCAAGACCTTTCATACCCAGTTCCTGCTATTGCACGCCGTGCAGCATTAAAAGAAAATCCATTTGAGGTCTGGGGAACAGGAAAACAAGGTAGAGATTTTGTTCACATTGATGACGTAATTGATTGTACTCTTTTAGCGATGGAGCACATTACTGATGGAAGCGCCATCAATATTGGGAGCGGTAAGCTCACTTCATTCTTAGAAATTATAGAAGTATTTACTTCTTTTGCGGGATATAAACCAACTATTAAGACTTTGCTCGACAAACCCGTTGGCGTTCATGCTCGCTATGGCAATATGGATTATGTAAGTGAGCGCTTAGGCTGGAAACCCAAAATTTCCATCGAAGAAGGTATGCGTAGAGTGTACGATGTAGCTGTAAAGAAATATACTTAAGCTATGGCTAAAATAGTTTGTTTCGGACCTGGACCTAAGTTTAAAGGTGGTATTTCTAATTACAATACTTCTTTAGCTAAAACTTTGGATAAGAATCCGGAAAACGATGTTCATATTGTTTCTTGGACGAATCAATACCCTGCGATTATACCGAGAGAGTTCATAGATAAAACAAGCTCCTCTGATTTTCTTGAAGGTACAAGGATTCAGGTCGCATACCTTACAAACTACAATAATCCACTTAGCTGGAAAAAAACTGCGCGATACATAAAGTCCCTTTCACCCGATAAGGTAATTTTTCAATGGGCAATTTCCATCCAGGGTTTGCCTATGGGGAATATTGCAAAGTGGCTTAAAAAACATAGCGACGCTGAGATTATTTTTGATTTACATTTTGTGATTCAAAAAGAAGGAAGCACTATTGATGAGCGCTTTACCAAGATGGGAATTAAACATGCCGATACTTATATCGCACATGCTTATAAAACGGTTGAAGAACTAAAGGTTCTATTCCCAAACAAAAAGCTTGCTGTAAATGAAACGGGAGAGCGTTCACAAAATGACGCTACAACTGTTATAAAGTTGTTTCACCCTGTGTACGACCTGTATCAGCCAGATCCTAATTTTGATGTACAAGCTTTTAAGAAAGAACTCGGTCTAAAAAAGAATGTGTTCTTTTATTTTGGCTTTATCAGGAAATACAAAGGCTTACACAATGCCATTCACGCATTCAAAAAAGTAGCAGAAGTTCGAGATGATGTCTCTTTCTTGATTTGTGGAGAAGAATTTTGGGCTACACTCGATACTTCAAAATTCTCGACCAAGTTAAAACGGGGTTTATTTGCCATCGCTCAAAAGCTTTTTCTCAAGAATAAAGAAAGCGAACAAGACTATAGACCCCTAGCTTTAGTTGATGAGCTTGGTTTACAGGATAGTATTGTAGTTAAAAGTGAGTTTGTACCCAACGAAGACGTTCACAAATACTTCCAAACGGCAGATTGTAGCATCTTATATTATCTAACGGCAACTCCATCTGGTGTTGAATCTCTAACCTATAACTTTAAACTTCCAATTCTTGCCACTAAGGTGGGTCACTTTCCTGAAACAGTGATTGATGGGTTTAATGGTTATTTAGCAGAACCTGAAGACATTGGCTCTATGGCGAAAGTAATGCTTAACTATTTAGACAATCCGCTATCTGGAGAAAATGTGGCCTCAGCCGCCGCTAATATGAGTTGGAAGAACTACGTAAAAGCAATATTAGCAGGCTAGTAAAATTATTTTCACATCTTAGTAAAATAAAATGATTTTTTAGTGGTAACGGATTGTAGAAAACCCTATATTTGTGGCCTTTCCAATTTAGGAAATTCGGGGAGTGGCGCAGCCCGGTAGCGCATTCGCTTTGGGAGCGAAGGGTCGCAGGTTCAAATCCTGTCTCCCCGACATTTTTTACACATTTTGAGGGCTTTTAGAATGTGTATTATTGACATATTGGAATTGAGCGCCCGTAGCTCAATCGGATAGAGCAACTGCCTTCTAAGCAGTAGGTTACAGGTTCGATTCCTGTCGGGCGTACTCCTACTTGCTTTGCAAGGCGACATGGCCGAGTGGCTAGGCAGAGGTCTGCAAAACCTCGTACGGCGGTTCGAATCCGCCTGTCGCCTCTTAGAAAGTTGTTTTGAATTATTGATTTTGCATGCCGCGTTCGTCTAGAGGCCTAGGACGCCGCCCTTTCACGGCGGTAGCACGGGTTCGAATCCCGTACGCGGTACAAAACTTTTACTTCGGTAAAAGAGATTTCAGGGCCTACCTTCTATACAGAAATGTTATTTGGGTTGAATTTGAAATTTAAATGGAGCTTGTAGCTCAGTCGGTTAGAGCGCTAGTTTGTGGCACTAGAGGTCGTGGGTTCGATTCCCATCAGGCTCCCACATTTTATTGATTATATCAAACCTTAGTTGCCGCGTTCGTCTAGAGGCCTAGGACGCTGCCCTTTCACGGCGGTAGCACGGGTTCGAATCCCGTACGCGGTACGTTTCAAAAAGCTTTCATTTCTATGAGAGCTTTTTTTTTGCCTATTAGTTTAGTTATTTAAACTTCCCTTCCATCTCTAATCTTGTAATAAAAGTTGCTGCAATTCTGCCAGCCATTGTTTTAACTAAATCTGCCTTCTCACCTGCGAAATGTTCATCCACTGTTTCCACAAACAAACCGTACCAGATATCAAAGTCTGTTTTTTGAAGCGGTAACGCCTGGTGTTTCCAATAAGGACGTCCTTTATAACGCCCAGTTCGAAATACAATATTGGACCAGAAATCGACCATTTTTGGTAGATGTGTATCCCAATCAATAAAGGCGTAGTCATTAAAGATATATCCCAATCTTTCGTCCTTTTGCACCTTGTCGTAGAATGAATAAACCATCGTTTTTAAGTCAGAATCATCTCTTACATCAGTCATAACAGCTAGTATACTTTAATTAGGACAAAATACTCTTAATAGTAACAAAAGTATAGACAATTATTTTAGAAAAGCTTTTTAATTACGAATAAGGAATTTCGTAGCCGTCACCTTTCCAATAAATTTTTCTACTAAAGAGAAATGAAATGGGAAGGATAAAACAGATTATGGGAATATAAATTTCTAACAAAATAACATATCTAACGTATTTACTTGCCTTTATTCTATTTTTCTGCAGGCTCAAGCAAATAATATCTATTACAAGTTTTGAAACAGTAAAAATCAAATAGTACTTCAAAGAAAGCAACCAGCCGAATAGAATATAACTAGCTACTAAAAGACCCCATCCAAATGCTAACCCCAAAATTATGAGGTAAAGAATCCCATCATCGAGCCCACCTTTTAACCAACGCCGTTGTTGGCTTATTAAGTGGCGAAAAGAGGGAACAGGTTTAAGCCGCACAACCGTGCGCTCATCCATATATGTTTTAACTTTATACCCAGCTTCTATTACCATTTTGAAAAGAGCAAGATCCTCGGCGATAGTAAAACTCCTTTTTTCGAGCCCACCTGCTTTATCATAAATTGATTTTCTCATCGCCATATTTGGCCCAACACAAACAAAAGGTATTCCCCAGCCTGACATTCCAAGATTGAACATTTGTACAAATGCCCAACAAACACGTTCTAGCTTGGCGAGCCAAGAAATAGGTTCTACCTTGAGTGCTCCCCCTACCATACCCGTGTTTTCATCAACCTCAGCTAAAGAGGCCCTGAGCCAATCTGGATGTACTACAGCGTCGGCATCAGTTATAAACACCCACTCACCCACGGCATGTTTAAAACCTAAGGCAATCCCCCGAGCTTTTGCTTCCAAGTTATGATGCGGATAATCAGTAGTATTTAAACAAATAAAATGTTCATTCCTTAGTGAGGCTTCCTTAATAAATTGTTCTGTTTTATCGGTAGAACGATCGTTTACGAGAACGATTTGTAACTTTCCTTCAGGATAATTCAGTTTTTCCAGAGAACTAATACACTCGGGCAAATCGCGTTCTTCATTTCTAGAGCTCACGAGCACTGTAACAGTAGGTAGACTTTCTTTATTGGAAATTTTAGAATACGGCAATTGCGCTAAACCTAGAGCTAAAAATATCATCAATACGAAATACATAGAGAAGAAACAAAATGCGTAAAACCCTATTTCTGAAAACTCTGGCAAAATGGAAATATCCATAACGTTTATTCTATGAAACTAGTTAGCCTTTTTTAAATGAAGTAAAGAACACATATGCATAGCCTATCGTTAACACGACATGGAACGGTAGAAAGCCATAACTGTTATTCGCAAAATCTACATAAATACCGTACATAAAAAATAAACTCAACAGCCCTTCAAAATAAGTTACAAGAGGCACATCTTTGGGCGAGTATACTTTATTTCGCCAACTATCCTTCTTAGTAACAATGTTGTATTTGGAAGTTCTGTGAAAGAACGATTTGTTACTAGTAAAACCATCTACCATAGAGACAAACTGAAAAAGTGGAATCCCAATGATTACACAAATAAATGGTGGGAATGATTTAATTACATCTTTAATAGTGGTTGATGTGGATGTATTGTAAGTGCGAATTACCAACCAAGCAAGCCACGGTGCAAGAATTACATTTATCAATGCAAAGGAGAAATATAGTAGCATTCCTTGATATTCAGGCTGCGTAGCAATCAATTGTGTTAATGGAACACTAAAAATGGCTAAAATCAAAATACCAGGTATAACTACGATATTAAACAGATCAAAAAGAACATGTGCTTTATCTATAAGGGGCATTTTCTTGCTAAGGATTTGACTAGTCAACTTTCGTATAACTTGAGCCTTCCCTTTGGTCCAACGATATTGTTGTGCTTTAAAATCAATCATTGTAACAGGAATCTCTGCGGGAGCTACTACTTCGGCATCATAAATTATCTCCCAGCCTTTAAGCTGTGCTCTAAAACAGAGATCCAAATCTTCTGAGAGTGTATCTGCCGACCAACCCCCAGCATCTTCAATACAAGACTTTCTCCAAACACCGCCAGAACCGTTAAATCTTAAAAAGTAACCTGCTAATGCTCGTGCTTTCTGTTCTACAATAAAGAACATATCTAAAAAGATAGATTGGGCATTTGTAAGCATAGAATAGCGTTTATTGATATGCCCCCAACGGCCTTGAACAATACCAATTTTTTCGTTTTCGAAATATGGAATGGTTTTGAGTAAGAAATCTGGGTGTGGCCTAAAATCAGCATCAAAAATAGCTATGAATTCACCCTTAGCAAATGGAGTTGCATCACGAAGTGCGCCGGCTTTAAAGCCTTGCCTATTTGTTCTATGGACCATGGTTATATCGATGCCCTTGTTCGCCCAATACTCCACTCTCTTCCGAACCACTTCAATGGTTTCATCTGTGGAATCATCCACTACTTGTATATCAAACTTATCTCTAGGGTAATCTATTTGAGCACATGCATCTATAACAGCTTCTGCAACATAGAACTCGTTATACATAGGTAACTGAACCGTTACTCTTGGGAGATCTTCTTCTTTATAGTTTGGCAGTTTAGGGTTTTTTCTACCTTTTCTATTTGGTGTTAAATAAAAATACAGAAGGTGAAATTGTCCGATGGTATAAAGCGTGATTAATAACGCACCTATACCATACAAAATGATTATTGCGTTCGCACCAAATGAGCTAGTCATATACTATTTATTATCCGTTTTTGCGGTGTTATATGATTTTATTGGTCATACTTTTCTCTTGATGAATTTTAAAAAGAATAACCTGTTCCTAAGTAGATCCCGATTCCGTCGTTTGAGAAACCAATATCGTATTTCAAAATATAGTCAGGGGTAAAAATAGACATTACCCCTCCAAATCCCAATGTGTGTTTATGCTTATTAAATATTTGATTCCAATTACTATTTGAGAACTCTCTACCACCATCAAAAAATAAATTGGCCCCGAGCTGAATGTTCTTAAACGGAATTTTAAATAACCATGTTCTTAACTCAAAGCTATATGCAATAGTGTTATCGCTACTAAAACGTCTGTACATATATCCTCTTAACTCACCACCTCCTCCTAAAGATGGTTTAAACCAATATGGAGTATCTCCTAGTGTATTTATTAGCTTGAACTTCCCTGCTAAAGAGGCGCTAATCCCACGATCTATAAGAGGAATAAACCCAATAGATACTATTCGGTTCTGAATAGTTTGATGAGTACTTACTATTGGTGGCGCATATTTAAAACCGACATCAACTAAATATCCTTTTTGAGCTCTGAACTCTGAATTTCGGCGTTCTAAGACAAAAGCGACATCAAGTATTGACAGAAAAGATCCTTCCGAGCCTTCTATGTTAGAAGAATTGATAAATCGCGCTGCATCAGTACCCCAAGGGCTTTCATATACAAATTGAAGTCCTGTTTTAATATCCATTCGTTCTATCCCAGAACCTAAATCAATCGGAATCCTAGTAGCAACACCCATATTAAACCCAAAAGACTTAAACGAATAATAAGATGCTGAGTCGAAACGAGCCCGATCAAATTCTACCTCGTCTGTGTTGCCTAAGTAATAATTTCCGAAATTTTGTGAGGCTGAAATACCCGTACTTGTGCGAATATTTGTGTCAAAAGTTTTTACTTGATCTCTCGATAAGGAAACTGAAAATGCGCCATTCGAATTTAGATATGTATTTAGAGTCATATAATTATCATATGGCTGCAAGATTCCATTGCCATAATTGTATCTTTTTAACTCCCCACCTAGAACAATTCCCTCATCCGAATTAAAAGAAAAAACAGGCAGAAACCCATAATTGATTCCTTTTTGCTGTTCTTGGGAAAAAATTGATGTGCTAAAGACTAAAAGGAGAAGTAATATTTTTTGTAACATAAAGGACAAATTCTCAAGAATGGATAAAACTACTATTCGGGCCAATGGCCAATTTTTCAATTATAGATGACCACAAAATATAAATCATTTACTCTCTTTGTACGTACGCTACTAGTCGTATTTATTATATCTAGCTTCTATTATGCTGAAAATTCATTCTTTAGGAATGCTCCAGTTTCAAGTATAAAAGATATACAAACTCTCTCTGTAAAGCCCGACTCTGCGTCTAATTTATTTGTTTTATTAATTGATGGTTTAGCCTACCGAACGGCAATGGACTCAACCATAATGCCTAACCTCAACAAGTTAAGAAGGCACAGTAGTTATTCAAAAGTAAAAACTACTTTTGAAGCCTATTCTAGCTCTGCTATCAGAACTGCTTTTAGTGGTTCAGAACAAAATAGCGTTTTTGGAGTTATCAATAATTTTGCGCATCAAAACACGAATATTAAATCTATTTTTAGTGATATTAAAGATGCTGGATTATCAGCAGCTGTTTTCTCCGATGGGCATTTTAATCAATTTGGAGAAGTTTTCACCAATAAATATCATCGTGATGAGAACGAAAATTATTTTGAAAGAGATAAGGAGATTCCAGCAGAAGCCATCGCGCTTTTTAAGCAACATAAATTTGATATTGTAGTTGCTCACTATGAAACTACGGACTGGATAGGCCATGAATTTGGCACCCTTGCACCTGAATATAAAAACGCCCACACAACAATAGATTCAACAGTTGGCATCATTTATAACTCATTGCGCCCAACAGATCAGTTATTAATTATGGGAGATCATGGTCTCAATGAGCTCGGAGAGCATAAAACAGGAATGGATATCCCCACGTATTTGTCTTTAACAGGAAAGGGTTACAATAAAGATGTTGAATTTGGAACCATAAACATTGCCTCAATTCGAGATGTCATTGCATTATCGCTTGGTCTCAGTGTAAATACTTATCACTCAAATATTACTCCCGTTCTACCCGCATTCTCACTAAGTATTGACTCTTCAGTATACAGTGATAGTTCTGATATTTTAGAAGATCAACCCAGCCATATCCATTTTATATTCTTCTTGGCCCATTTTGTAGCTCTTTTTCTTATTTGGGTAGAGATAAATGCAGGTAGGTCTATTAAACTCATCGGATATTTCGCCATAGTTTTAGTTGCGTTCTATTTCACGACTTCATTTGCAATTCCTATTCTCTTCGTTCTCGAAGTTGGAATCCTTTTCTACCTATACAGAAATCGTATTTCTGAGACATTACTTTCTAGAAACTTTTTAGTAAGCTCTGCTCCTCCCTTTTTATTTACGATTATAATAGGCTTAGTTCCTTTTTCAGGCACTATAAGTACTCCATTATACTTTACCATCATCTTTGGCTTAGCTGTTCTTGGATCTTTAATTATGCTTACCTGCTCAAAAACGAGTTACTCTCAACCAAATCTATTAATAGCTATATTATTTACTGTACTTGCTGTTGTAACCCCCTTTCTCCAAAAACTAGGTTTTATAAAACACACGTCTTTTGCATTAGCCATCATTTTTTTGGCTCTTTATCCTTTAATCATTTCATTCAGGAGAAAAACCAGTTTTAACTCTAGTGTATTGCTCACTATTTTACTATTAATCTCTGTTCTTCTATTATCACCGTACAACTGGACAAGTAAAGTTCCTCTCCTCTTCACACCGAATAATTTTTTCCAGATTATCATTATTTACACAATTGGAATTTCATGCAAGCTTTTTCTGTACCTTAAACAAGGAATAAATATCCGTGAAATTGGATTCAGTTTATTGAGTTTAGGAATTGTTCTTATTGCAGAGTTAAGAGCTCTGGATACTATTTTTCACTTATCAGAGCATCTAATTTTTGCAGGAAGTGTTTTACTCTTTTCGATTATTTATGTGATAGCAAAAAAGAAATCCTTAGCCTTTTATAAAAATACAGCACTCTTAACTGTGTTTTTTCTGCTTCTTTATCACACTATTAAGGTTCCCATATACCAATACTTTATTTTTGATTTATGTCTTGTCTGCCTTATTCAATTATCACACTATGTTCATCATAACTCAGACAAATATGCGTTTAATGTAGCAAATATTATTCCTGTTTTAGGAGTAATTATTTCAGCCTCTATATTTGTTATTTGGACAGCGAATGGAATAGAATGGCGCTTTCTCTATGAATGGTATAGTTCTGTGACTGTAGAAAAAAATGTAATCTATTTTGTACCATTTATTTTTGCAAAGCTTTTAATTCCATTAACAATCATTAAAGCTTTGAAACATAAGTTCAATCCACTCCAGGTTTATGATTCTCAAAAAGTTTCTTTATATCTAGGCACTTATTTCACCGTGTTAGTGGCTTCATATTTACTTCTTTCCTATAGCACTAGTGATATTATTTTCTTTAAATCCGTAGCTGAAATAACCGGAATTCAACTTCTGATGGTTTTTGGTGCTAAACTCTAATCACTAATTACTTGTATTTTTCTATTAGCTTTCGAGCTTCCTGCTTAAAGTAATCATCATTTTTTTGAGCATAAGGCAACTTCTGTAAATACTCGAACTCTTTTAACGCTTTTTCTTTTTCACCAGCTTCTAGGTATCCTTTTCCGAGCCAATATCTATAAACTGGGAAATCGTCTAGTGCTACAGACATTTTAAAATACTCAATTGCTTTATCTATTGAACCATCAGGCTTATTCCCGAAAAGCAAACCTGCCATGAATTTAGTAAACCAGCTTAGGTTTGCAACTTCATAATGCCATCGCCCTAAAATGTGAATAGCTCGATCATTCTCTGGATTAAAAATCAATGCTTTTTCAGCATAAATACGCACACTATCCGCTAGCTTTGACTGACTTCTTAAACTTGAAACTGAAAGTATAGCGGCATAAGAAGTAGAAACCATTTCGTAGCCAAGGTTGTTGGCTGTGTCAGCTTGAATCGCTTTTCGAGCCCAATCTAGTCCACTATAAAAGTATTCTTTTTTGTCTTTTGAATCACCTCTATGACTCTCATTATAATTGCTGTCACCTAATTCTAGGTATTTTAAAGATATTTCGGTGTAAAGCTTTTCCGACAAAGAACATTTCTGGGTGGCTTTTTCCAGAACCTCAATTTCCTGAACATATTTACTTTGTTGTTTTAAAAGCTCAGCCTCAGCTTCTGCCTTATCTACACAGCTTAAAACTGAATAATCTGCGGGTTGAGAAGTTTGGGCTATAAGAGCAGAACTTTCCATGCTCTTTAGACAAACAAAAAGTACAGTAACACAAATCTTGGCAACTGTTCTTTTACTAACTAATTGTAACTTCATGCTCTAAATTTCTTCTCTAATATTTGGTTTTTGTCGTTCTACATGGTTCCTGTTTATAAGTTCTCCTAATAATCCAGTACTCAAAGCTTGTATTCCTAAAAGCATTAAAAGAATTCCTAAAAACAAAAGTGGGCGATCTCCTATTCCTTGCCCGAAAAAAATCTTAATTACTGCAAGATAGCTATTTATAAGAGTACCACCTGTAAGCATCAATAAACCCAAGGTGCCAAAAAAGTGCATCGGTTTTTGTAAATAGCCTTGAACAAACATGATGGTTATTAAGTCAAGGAAGCCATTTAAAAACCTAGATAATCCAAATTTAGTTTTACCATACTTTCGAGGATGATGCTTTACAATCTTTTCACCAATTCTAAAAAATCCTTCTTTTTTAGCCAGCATTGGGATGTAACGATGGAGTTCCCCATATAAATAAATATTCTTAATTACTTCAGAACGATATGCTTTCAACCCACAGTTGAAATCGTTTAAATCTATTCCCGCAGCTTTGCGAGTTACAAAATTAAAAAACTTTGATGGTACTGTCTTTGATATCGGGTCGAATCGCTCTTTCTTCCAACCACTAACTAGGTCTAATCCGCTCTCGAGCATTGCAATCATCTCTGGTACTTCAGCAGGATCATCTTGTAAATCGGCATCCATTGTTACCACATACTTGCCATAAGCTACATCGAATGCCGCCTGAAGAGCAACGCTTTTTCCATAATTTCTACGGAGTGAAATCCCACGTATTCCTTTGTTTTGAGCAGCAAGCGTTTTTACAACCTGCCAAGATGTGTCTGTGGAGCCATCATCTACAAAAAGAATCTCATAGCTAAACTTGGCCGACAAAGCATTATCAATAGCTTTGGTCAACTCTGGCAACGATTCTTCCTCATTAAACAAAGGAACTACAATACTAATATCGATTTCTGGCTTTTCTATCGTATTTTCCAAAATGTATTCTTTTATAAAAGTTCAGAAATGGTTTTCTTATTTTAATTAAACGTCGATAAAATACACTTTCAACAGCTATGAAAAAATTGTATTACTCAATGGGAGAAGTTACCAAGTTAACGGGACTTGCCCCACATGTTCTCCGAAATTGGGAAAAAAACTTCCCAGAGCTTCATCCTAAGAAAAATAGTGCTGGAAATAGGGCTTATAAAGAGCATGAAGTGGAATTAATTTTCCGCATCAAAGAACTGTTGATGGATAAAAAGTACACAACTGCAGGGGTAAAAAAAGTGTTACGTGGGGAAAAAGCCGATGGAGCTGCGCTAGTTCAGAAGGAAATCCCTGCTCAAGTTCGAAAGGATTTAACTGAAATAAAGATTTTCATGAACGAGTTGCTCGAGCGACTTTAGCTACTAATAGCTGATGTTGTTTGAGAAGATTTTAAGCCGAGCATAAGCAACATCAAAAATTCAAAACACATCAATACAGAGAAACTAACTAAGTGCGCAATCTGCAAAACTCTAGGCATTTCTAAGTAATTTAACCCTATTCCAATTACTAATTGAAAAACAATAAGCACAATAATATAATTACCAACTCTTTTTAATTGCCCTTCTATTTTCTCTCGTTTTATAACAACAAATAAATAAATAGTCGCAAAAACAAACAACCATGAAAATGTTCTATGTATAGAGAAGATATCACCAGTTTGCGCTACCCATTCTGAACGAGGAATTACATTTTCTGCATTTTTTATTACGTCAATTCCTTCTCTAACCTGAGTACCTAGAAAAACCTGAACGACACTTAAAGTCAAAATCACAACTAAAACAGACATCAGCTTTTTTCTTTGCTTTACAGTAATCTGAAAGATTATTTGATGTTCGGAGGCTTTAAAAGTAGCATAAAGTAGAGTTAACACCAGAATAAGTGCTAATATCATATGTAGTGTTATCATGAATTCACTAAGCCCAGTTTTTACTACTTGGCCACCTAACCAGCCTTGAAATAAAACTAAAGCTAAAGCTAAGCCAGAGCTATAGAAAACAGATGGGGTAGTTTTTTTATAGCTAAAAGATCTAATAAAAGTAGCGATGATGAACAATCCAATGACAACACCAACAAGTCGATTAATATACTCAGTCCAAGTTTTTAATACATTAAATTGGCCTGGATCGTACTGCGCTGGTAAGTCGCTTAAGCTTGTTGGGGGAACCCATGTTCCAAAACAGCGTGGCCAATCGGGGCAGCCTAAACCTGCACCAGAAGCTCTAACTAAGCCCCCAATAAAGATTAGAAAAATTGTGGCAAATACAGTGCCTATAGCTGTCTTTTGGAATGCATTTAATTTCATACTCAAAGGTAACAAAACTCGAATAAAATGATTAACTTTAAAATCAGTTTTAAGAGTAAATTTCACTGTTTTTAATGAATTCTGTAGACAAGAACATCCCGTTAGAGCGTACATTATCTAACATTATCTCCGACTATCATCAACTTACTAAACCAGGAATTACTTTAGCCGTTTTGGCTAGTATGCTGGTAGGCTTTGTTTTAGGGAGCGGTGCATCGTTTAGTTATTCTATAATGATTCATGTTCTAATTGGAACCTATCTAATTGCTTCTGGAACAGGTGCGCATAATCAGTTTATAGAGCGTAATTTTGATGGCTTAATGACTAGAACTAAAAACCGCCCACTTCCTGCGCACAGAATCTCTTCTGCTAAGGGTATGATTTTTTCTCTTTCTCTCATTTTTTCTGGGCTAGCATATCTTGTTATAATGGTAAATCCCGTAGCTGGTGCAGTTTCTTTTGCTACAACATTCCTTTACTTAGCTGCTTATACACCTATGAAAAGGGTTTCAGCTTTTAATATCATCATTGGCGCTGTTCCAGGAGCTTTGCCTCCAATTGGTGGTTGGGCTGCGGCTACAGGTACTATTACTGACCCTGGGATGTGGATACTTTTTGGAATCTTATTCTTTTGGCAGATACCACATGTAATGGCCATTGCTTGGATGTGTAAGGACGAATATTCTGGCGCTGGCTTTAAAATGGTTCCTAAGAATGACACAAAAGGTGTAAAAACTGCTTTCTACGCCATTTTATGTACAATATGTCTGTTCCCAATTTCTTACGCATTATACTACCTACAAATTTCTGGAATTATATTTTTAGTACTTGCCATTCTTCTTGCTCTATTTTTCTTGTACTACAGCATTGTTTTTGCAAGAGAGCGTTCTAAAGAAAACGCCCGAAAACTTATGTTCGCATCAATTGCATACTTACCCCTGATCTGGGTTGCTGTCTTTATAGACCGGTTATTATTATGATTGATGAAGGTGATTGTAATCCGCAATCACTCGGTTTAAAAACTCATCGGCTTTAAGTTCTTCTTTTTGAATGCCCAATTTCATCTGGATGATATTAGCAGTACGCTGAACCATTACAAACCATGTATTATATTCGTAGTCTCTTTTTGAGCCTAGCACTTCTTTTATTGTTCTAATTTCTTTATCACTTAACTCAGCCACTCTAGGAAATGACGGGATGTACTCTGTTTCCGTTTGAGAATAGATAGTATCACTTAATTTCACTTTCTTCTTTGTTTTAATAACACACGTTTTTGCGGCAATATCGCCCAATCGTTGCCCTTTACCATTAACAATAATGGTAACGAATGCTAACAGTCCAAACGTCATAGAAATTTCTATCAAACGGAACATCCATCTAATTAGATAATTACCTAAATCGGGGTTAGTGCCATTAATTTTAACTACTTGCAAACCGATTAGCCACTTACCAACTGTTTTTCCTTGCCAAAGTACTTCAGAAACTAAATGGTATAGAAATACAGGGATTGACAACACTAATATGAAAATCCAGATATATTCTTCTGAGGCACCTGGAGTAAACAAATTTGAACCCATCAAAAACCCAAAACCAAAAACCACTAGCATGTAGTAGGCAAAAATAACAATCCCATCTACTATAGCAGCTACAATTCTATCCCCAATTCCGGCAGGATTATAATTTAGTTGTACATGTTGCGACGTTTCTATTCCAATCTGATTCATACCTAAAATGGTTTTCAATTTATTAGTAAAAAAGGTACCATCTTGTAAAGATACATGATTTAACCCGAGTCTTAAAAAGACTAAAAAAATAAACTATGAGAGAGGTTACTTTTCTCCGTAAGAATGCTGAGAAATGGACTACTTACGAAGCGAAACTTAAGAAAAGAACTCGAGGCTCTGCCGACGATCTAGCGGAGCTATATATTGAACTAAATAACGATCTTGCTTACGCACAAAGTTGTTATCCAAATACGAATACAGTTCAGTACTTAAATGACCTTTCAATTCTTGCTCATAATATAATTTACAAGAATAAGAAAGAAAGCACTTCTCGACTTATTTCATTTTGGAGTAGAGAAATTCCAGAGCTTTTCTCATACCGTCTAAAAGAATTAACTGCTGCAGCTGTTATTTTTTTAATATTCTGTGGCTTTGGTGCTATTTCTCAAATTAACGATCCATCATTTGCCCGACTAATTCTATCTGATGAATATGTAAATCTCACCAAAACTAATATTGAAGCTGGAGACCCACTTGGGATTTATAAGTCTGACAACCAGATGAATATGTTCTTCCAAATTACATTTAACAATGTTAAAGTATCTTTCATGTGTTTCATATTTGGTATTTTTACCGCATTTGGCACTGGGTATATTCTTATGAAAAATGGAATTATGGTGGGCGTTTTTATTTCATTTTTCCAAGGTTATGGATTGCTCAGCCAATCAGCCTTAGTGATTTTTATACACGGTGCACTCGAACTTAGTGCGATTACTATTGCGAGTGCTGCGGGGTTTGTACTTGGTAATAGCATTGTAATGCCTGGCACATACAAACGTAAAGATGCTTTCATACGAGGCGCTAAAGATGGCCTAAAAATGGTTTTAAGCCTTGTTCCCGTATTCATTATTGCGGGCTTTTTAGAGTCTTTTGTTACCCGTTACACAGAAATGCCTTTAGCACTCAGTCTTTCCATTATTATCTTATCTTTCGCTTTCATTATAGGTTACTATTTCATTTTACCAATCCGTATAAATTTAAAAAGGAGAACCCTTAATGGTTGATTTTGAATACAGAAAACCCAGAGAGATTGGTGAAATTTTAACGGATACCTTTCAGTATATACGCTTACACTATAAGACTCTAGGCAAAGGCCTCTTATTCTTTGTAATGCCGTTTTATGTCATTCAGATCGCATTAGTTGGTGATATGAGCCAAAACATATTTCAAGCAATTGGTAATTCTGACGCAGAAGCTCAAGCTCTTTCTTCCTTTTTTACAGGTAAATATTTTTTAAGCTTATTAATGTCGGCTTTGGGCACCTCAATGTTATCGGTTATTACATTTAAACATGTTCAATTAACTTCAAATAACCGCGAGGTAGACTCCACTAATCTTATCGAAAATGTAGTGCAGAATGTATTAAGCTTTGCAGCTCTATATTCACTCATTGTTATCGCACTCTTTTTCTCAGTGTTCGCCTTAATATTACCAGCAATCTTCATAGGCGTTCAATGGTCTCTCGCACCAGCAGCTTTATTTATTGAAGAGCAAGGAGTTTTTAAAGCCTTAGGCCGCTCTTGGGAATTAGTTAAAGATTATTGGTGGGTTACTTTCGGCCTTTTAATTTTGATGACCATAATTACTACAGTAGCTACTTATGTGTTTGTAATACCAACTACTATCATTTCAGTTATTATATCAAGTATTGGAGCTGAAGGAAGTTCTGGCATATTCTCATTGCTTTACACATTTATTCTTGGAGCCACTACAGTGTTAAGTTCATTACTTTATTCCATTATGCAGATTGCAATTTCTCTTCACCTTTTCAATCTAGTGGAACGTAAAGAAGGTGGTGCATTGCGCTCAAAAATTGAAAATCTATCTTTATAAGCCACTTTGTATTGAAAATTTTATACTTTTTTTTTCGATTTTTTGTGTTGCCCATTGTGTTTGTAACGCTACAACTTTCCTTAGTTTCGGCACAAGAGCAAACTATGGACGATTCTATTTCTACCAATATTGAAAAACCATTTATTGCACCAGCAATTATTCCAGATTCTTCGACAGTTACCCTTCGTTTGCCTGATACTGCTATTATAGAAAATTATTACACAAATCCAGACTTTCAGTATGAAGGTACCCCCCCAAATCCCGACTCATTTATAGGGATTTTGTTATTCTGGATATTTAGAGCCTTAGACTATTTTCTCGGAACACCCGCAGGTAATTTCATACTTAAAGCTATTGTATACTTAGCAATTGGTGGTGTAGTGCTTCTGCTTTTAAATCAATTTTTAGAAGGGAACTTGTCCAGTATTTTAAGGCGGAATAATCCTGAGAAATCACTTTCGCCAAATGTTACTGAAGATGACTTAGATAGGCTTGACTTCCATAAGCTCCATCAAGAAGCTCTAGAACGATCAGACTTTGCTGCAGCCACACGCTATGCTTTTCTAATTACCTTACAACTGCTCTACAATAAGGAACTCATACAGTTTAGCATAGAAAAAACAAATCACGACTATGAGAAAGAACTTCTAAATCACCCTACTTTCTCTCATTTCAGTAAATTGGTTTTGTATTACGAATTTGTTGAATATGGAGATTTTGAAATTGACGCCAAGAAATATCAATTCGTAGAGCGAGCTCTTCAGGATATTAAACGAGCGGTTGCATGAAGAAATCAGACAAGAAGTACATCGTAATTCTCGGGCTTTTAATTCTTTTAGCAGTTGCAATTAAATTAGCGGAGCCAAAAGAAATAGACTGGAGACAAAGTTATTCGTTTTCAGAAAAAAAACCTTTCGGAGCATTTATACTCTCTGAACTTTCAAGTAATTTATTTTCTGAGGGTACAGTAAGTGTTATCAATTCCCCTATTTTTGAACTTGAAGATGACTTTAGTGAAGTCTCTAGAAACTGGATCTTTATTAACTCTACATTCTCGCTAGACCAATACGAAACAATCACGCTTAGAGATCATGCCAACTTGGGCGATTTCATCTTTGTATCTGCATGGAAAATAGAAGGCGCGTTTGCTGACACACTCGGAATTGAGTTGAACAAATCATTCCCTATAATTGACCCCAAGGCTCGCTCGCTCGACTCTCTAACACAAAGCACTCTTAACTTTACTAACCAAAGTTTAAGCAACGCAGATGGCTGGAGCTTTCCACGTACCTTAACTAACACCTACTTTTCAAGATACGATACCACTCGCACCACAGTTTTAGGAGTTAATAACGAAGGTAAAGCCAATTTCATTAAGATTGATAAAGGCGATGGTGCGTTCTACATTCATTCAAACCCATTTCTTTTCACTAACTATTTTGTAAAAGACCCTGCAAAATATGATTACGCTTTTAGCGCTCTATCTTACCTTCCCAATCAAGATACTTACTGGGACGAGTACTATAAAGAAGGTCGTCTTTCATACAACTCTCCAATGCGTTATGTCGTTTCTGACGACAATCTAAAATGGGCTTGGTTCATCGCTTTGGTCTCCGCTGTTCTATTTCTCGTTTTTAGAGGTCGCCGTACTCAACGAATTATCCCAGAATTTCCAGCAGTAAAAAATACAAGCTTAGAGTTCGCGGAAACTATCGGAAATCTCTATCTAAACTCAGGTTCTCATAAAGATTTATTAGCAAAGAAAGTGCAGTTCTTTCTAGACTATATCCGCACTCATCTCCATATTGATACCAACGTATTAGATGATACGACATTAACTCAAATTGCATTACGTTCTAGCATTTCTAATAAAGAAATTGCCGAGCTTTTTAAACATATTGAGACTTTACAAAATAAGGCTCAAATATCAGATTCAGAAATTAAACGCATCACAGAACAAATCGATAAGTTCTATAAACAATCACAACGATGAGCGAAGAAAACAACAAAGACACCCATTCTGAAACCCCTAATCAGCAAACTGAAACGCAACTTGATGCTTCCACTGAGAAGCCTCAAGATACGCCATTTCAAAATCGTGTCGATTTATCTGGACTACAAGATCTAGTTGCTAAGCTTCGCAATGAAATTAAAAAAGTGATTGTGGGACAAGACAGAATGATCGACCTCCTTATTTGTGCACTCTTAGCTGATGGCCACGTACTAATTGAGGGTGTTCCTGGAGTAGCTAAAACTTTGACAGCTCGGTTATTAGCCAAATCGCTAGATGTAAACTTCTCAAGAATACAGTTTACGCCCGATTTAATGCCGGCCGATATTACAGGAACCAGCGTTTTTAATACCAAAACCACTGAGTTTGAATTTAAAAAAGGTCCGATTTTCTCCAATCTTGTACTCATCGATGAGATTAACAGAGCTCCTGCAAAAACACAATCTGCATTGTTCGAAGTGATGCAAGAGAAGCAGATTACCGTAGATGGAACTACTTATTTGATGCCTCCTCCGTTTATAGTTGTTGCTACACAAAACCCCATTGAACACGAAGGAACTTATCGTTTACCTGAAGCACAGTTAGATCGCTTCCTATTTAAAATAGATGTTGGATACCCAAATGTAGAAGAAGAAGTAAGTATACTTGAGGGAAGTTACATACGTAAATCACACTCAGAGTTTGAAGACTTAGTTTCGGTAGTAAATACAAAAGAGTTAATTGCACAACGTGAAAAAGTTAACGAAGTACATGTCGAAAAAGCGTTAATGACCTATATCGCTCAAATCGTTTACGAAACTCGTAACTCTGGCTCTATTTCTATTGGTGCCTCTCCTAGAGCTTCGGTTTTCTTGATGAAAGCCGCGCAAGCTTGGGCAGCCATGCATGGTCGTGATTTCATCACTCCAGAAGATGTGAAAGAAATAATCTCTCCTACCCTTCGCCACCGCATTATGCTTACTCCTGAAAAGGAAATGGAGGGAATCATTCCAGACCAAGTACTAAAGCAATTAGCCGATAAAGTTGAGGTGCCTAGATAGTGAGCTTTTTGAAAAGCCTTTTTTTAGAATCACGCTTTTTTACCGCCTTAGGTGTAGTCTGCTCATGCTTTATTGCTGGATATTTCTTTATTCCATTCAGTGCTATTGCAAATATTCTATTTATTCTATTTCTAATAATCGTATTTGCAGACATTCTGATTCTTTTTTCCACTTCAAAGGGTATTTCTGCTAAGCGAAATCTTCCACAAAAGCTTTCTAATGGAGATGAGAATCCAATTGATATTTCTATCACTAATAACTACTCATTCCCAGTAAATCTCTCCATTATTGACGAAATCCCTTTTCAGTTTCAGTTACGTGATTTTGTACTTTCCACTAAACTGAAAAAAAACGCGACTAAGAACTTACAGTATACACTGAGCCCTACTAAACGTGGTGAATTCGAATATGGACAACTGAATATTTACGCTTCGTCCAGCTTAGGCTTTATTCAGCGTAGGTTTGTTTTTGAGGAAAGCACCAAACTTCCCGTCTATCCGTCATTTATCCAAATGCGGAAGTTTGAGTTGTATGCGTTGTCGAACCGACTTTCGGACATTGGTGTAAAAAAGGTGCGTAGAATTGGGCATACCATGGAGTTTGACCAAATCAAGGAATATGTTCGTGGAGACGATTTACGCTCCATAAACTGGAAAGCCACCGCTCGCTCTAATCAACTTATGGTAAACCAATACCAAGACGAACGCTCCCAGCAAATCGTAAATGTAATTAATATGGGGCGCGTAATGAAAATGCCTTTCGACGGCCTTCAATTGCTGGAATATGCTATTAACACTAGCTTAGTAATTTCAAATATTGCTCTTTTAAAAGAAGATAAAGCTGGGCTTATCACGTTTTCGAATAATAAATCTACTGTTGTTCGACCGGAAAAAAAGCGTACTCACATTCGAAAAATTCAAGAAACACTCTATAATTTAGACACCAATTTCCAAGAATCTGATTTTGAGCGTTTAATCATTAATCTTCGTCAGCACCTAAATCAGCGTAGTCTTGTACTTTTATATACAAACTTCGAGACACTTTCGGCTATGGAACGCCAACTTCCCTATTTACAACGTATTGCCAAAGACCATTTGTTGGTTACCATTTTCTTCGAGAACACAGAATTGAGCGATTTATTAGAATCTGAGTCTAACTCAATGAGTGACATTTATACCAAAACAGTTGCAGAGAAATTTGATTACGAAAAAAGACAAATCGTTAAAGCACTTAATCAACGCGGTATTCATACCATATTGACCCCACCCAAAGATTTGTCGGTAAATGCTATTAATAAATACCTTGAGCTAAAAGCTAAAGGCTTGATTTAACATATATTTTTACTCACTAATAGTTGTTTATTTTTTATTTAATATTTAACTACTGCAATGAAAAATTTAGCCGTACTTATTCTTGGAATAGCGTTTACCCTATCCATACCAAGTATTTGCTTCGCACAAGCAAATAGTGATTCTACATCTTTGAGATTTAACCTGAGTATTGATAGCGGGTATCTAGTTTTAAACGATGACTTTTCTAATTGCATTGAAATACAGGATGGCGATGTTATCAATGTTACTGATGGCTATACCAAAGTTCGTTTTATGGCAAAGTATTTCTATGACTCGATAGTAGGTGTACAATTAGCAAAAGGTGAACAAAAATACTTACAATTGAATTCTCGCCTTCTAAATTCACAATCTAAAGATGCTAATAAAAGTTCTTTTGCACGTTGCTATTGGGACTCTAATGTTTTCATTCTATCTGAAACAGAGTCTATACTTACTGTTAATGGCGAGGAGTTAGGGACTCACCATATTCGATTGAAATTAGAAGAAGGTTTTTACAGAACAACCGCTGATTATAAGAATAACATAGCAGGCACTGCTTTTCGAGTAGAAGATGGTATTACAGTTGTACGGAATTATGTCCGCCCTACAAGGGGTGATATTTATAAAAAAATACTCGTTCCAGGTTATGCTCAGATTGCAAAAAGACAGTATCTAAAAAGCTCATTATTTATAACTGGAATTACAGCTTTTGGTGCATCAGCATTGATATTCGATAATAAAATTACCACAGGGAACAAAGAATACGATCTGCTTCGAATAAGATATAACGAAGCTACCAATCCTAACGAGGTTTTGGATATTATCGCAAAATCAGAAACGAAGATGGATCAAATTAAAAGTTACGAAAATATTCGAAAGATAAGTTTGATTGGTCTAGTCACTGTATACGGACTAAACATTATTGATGGCTTCATTCCTCCTAAGTCAGGCTTTAGATCCACTAAATTTGAATTCAACCCTTATGTAGATTTTGATAAAAGCTTAGTGCCAACAGCTACCTTAAAAATTAGCTTAAAGTGATGAAACCCGCAACAAAATACTCCCTTCTACTCCTTTTCGTTTCAACTTGTCTATTATCTTACTGCAGTAAAGCACCAACAGCTTTCGAAAGAGAAAATCCAAACGATCCAGATAATCCTGTATATAATATTCCGAACTCTAAGGATTTTCAAGTGCAGATTAAACCTGGAAAAACGATTCAAATAAGCTGGACTGATACAGCTAAATATATAGATGGTTACGTACTTAGTAAATCACTAAATGGTTCTAATTTTGAGGTTTTAGACACTTTGAATGCGTCTTTAAGAAGTTATAACGATATAACAGGTAAGCTCGCTTATAACACTATTTATTCTTTGTATTCTTACAGATCAATAAAAAATGGTTCTAATAACTCTGATACTTCTAAAACGAGTCTTTATTTAGGAAAAATTAACTTAGATACACTTTCATCCTCTTCAGATACTAGCACATTTAATGTGTCTTGGCAGTTTGATAGTTCATGGCCGTTTATTGTTGTTGCTAAGCTGAAAGTATATAATGACCCGAGTGTATACGATATAAAATATTCTACAACTCTAGACACCTTATATAATCAAGAGACATCGTTTGAACATGAATTATTAAAAACCTTCGATTACTACTATTTATCTTTTGATGCTTATTTAAATCAAGAAGACTTAGATAATGATAATGCTTATGATAGTTTAAATATTTATCCATATGGATATTTAAATATAAATTTCAATCCCGTTATCACATCAACCCAAATAATAAATGAATCTAAAGTTATCTTAAATTGGAAAGACAATTCCACTTTTGAAGACGGCTTTCAAATCCTTCGAAGTCACTCTGATAAAACATCAACTTCCGAAATTATTGCAACCTTACCACCGAATACAACTATCTTTGTAGATACTTTATCTCCTTTTCTTAGTGAACGCCTTGACCCGTTTGGCGGATATGAAAGCTTTGATACTTTTTATAGCATTCGAGCTATAAAAGGAAGTTCAAAAACCAGCTCTGACAAAATAACCAAATTAGGATTAAAGGTAACAAAACCAATTCTTTATACAAATGAAAACAGTGGCCCTTTTATTGATTTAAGATGGACAGTTTCTAGTACTAGTTACGTTAAAAACCTTATTCTGGAAAGAAGTGTTGATAATAGTGACTTTAAGGTTTACAAGACTTTTGATAAACACACCTCTGAATATACCGTTACTGAACTTGACACATCTAAAACCTATAGGTTTAGGCTACGTACTATAGTTTCCCAACCTTCAAATACAATTATTAGCTCGTATTTTCACCCTTTAATTGTGAAAATGTCTTTGGCTTTTCCGGGTGCTACATCCATTAGAAGTAGTAAAACGGATAAATACCTCGTCGCTTCTTCTGGTTATTACAATAACCCATTTTCTAGAAATGAAGTCGTAGTTTTTGACCTCGAAAGTGGTGCTGAAATTTATCGAACATCCCCGTTTGATAATCCAGTTGATGGTGTGGATATAAATGAAGACAAACATCTTATTGGAATGGTTTCAAGTAGAGACAAATCTGTTCGGATAGTAGATTTTTTGGCAGACACTATAGTTTTTGAAAAATTAAAAGTTAATTATAGCCTTTACGATATAGAATTTTCTTCTGATGGAAATTATTTCTACACCGTAAGTTCGTTCAGTGCGCTAAACAAATATAGCTTATTAACAAATAATATCATCTTCAGTTCTACCTCTAGAAGCCAAACAGAGTCATTTAGAGGGTTAAGTATTAGCCCAACCGGAGATAGTATAGCGGTTAGCATAAATGGTGGACATCCATTATTTTCACCCTCTGGAACTCTTATAAATTTCCCTTCATTTTCTAATAATGGAATACTTTCACAGGGAGTCTCATTTTCTAAATCTGGAAAATTCTTAACAACTATTCGTAGTTATACCTCAGGTGGTGTCCAGCTTACTAGCAACGGATCTGTTTTTTTTAAATTTAATGGCCAATATGCAGATATGCACTATACCGATAATTATTTAGCAACATTATTTTTGAATCAACTTAAAGTATATGATTTAAGAACCGAAGAGCTATCCGGATATAGATATATATCTATACCAAATTTAACAAGTCTTCGATATAGCAATACCCACGATTATTTCTTCCTTGGAACAAACACTAGTATAAAGTTATTCGAGCTTTCAGATACTAAAGCTTGGCTTCGTTTTGATAATTAATTAAGTTTCTAAATCTCTAGAAATCGATCTGGTTCGCATTCTCTCATCATGTTGTAAGCAGTCTCATAGATATCCTCAGCATTGGGCTTAGAGAAGTAATCTCCATCAGAGGCATAAGCTGGACGATGATCTTTTGCCGTTAAGCAAATTGGCTTCGAATCAAGATAGTTATACCCACCTTGCTCTTGTAACACTTTTTGCAAAATATAAGCGGATCCTGCGCCTGGCACATCTTCGTCAATAATCAACAAGCGATTAGTTTTCTTTAAAGACTCCACAATCATAGCATTCACATCAAAAGGCATAAGTGTACGAATATCTATCAATTCAGCTGATATTCCCACTGCCTCAAGTTGAGGAAGAACGCTTTCCACAATATTACAAGTTGAACCATAAGATACGATGGTTAAGTCTGAGCCAGTATTTATAATCTCTGGCACACCAAGTGGTGTTGTATACTCACCAAGATTAGCTGGTAACTTTTCTTTCAGTCGATATCCATTTAGTGGTTCAATAACAATTGCAGGATCATCGCCTTGTAGCAGCGTGTTATAAAAACCTGCAGCTGTTGTCAAATTTCGAGGTACACAAACATGGATTCCTCTAAGTGCACTTGTAATCATTCCCATTGGTGAGCCAGAATGCCAAATTCCTTCTAAACGGTGCCCTCTAGTCCTAACAATTAAGGGTGCAGTTTGGCCGCCTTTAGTTCGATATCGCAACGTCGCTAAATCGTCGCTCAAGCCTTGAAAACAATACAACAGGTAATCTAAGTACTGAATATCTGCAATCGGTCTAAGACCTCGTAATGCCATTCCAATTCCTTGGCCTAGGATGGTCGCTTCTCTAATTCCAGTATCGGTTACACGAATTTCACCATACTTTTCCTGCATATTCTCCAAACCTTTATTCACATCGCCCAATTTTCCAGCATCTTCACCAAAAATTAGTGTGTTTGGATATTTTTTGAACAACTTCTCAAAATTATCTCTAATCACAAGCCTTCCATCAACCATGGGTGAATCAGTATTGTATTCAGGTTTAATTTCTGAAACATTCATTGGTGAAAAGGGAGTCTCACTAAGTAAATGTGAATTATAACGGTCGTAATTCTCTTTATCACTTACCGATAGCCATTGTTTTAATTCACTTCGCGAAAGACTTTCTTTACCCGCAGTATAGTGCAGTGATTTTCGAGCTGCAGAATAAATATCTTTACGGATTGAATTAGGAAACATTTTGAGTTTTCTAATTGCTTCTCCAACTCTTTTTTCCCCAGTTTCTTTTTGAAGATTTTGAAGCAAACCAAGAATATAAACTTTTTCTTCTTTTATGGGACTCATGTACGCATCCCAAGCTTCCTTTTTGGCTTCGTTAACTATAATAAGCGCTTCGCTTTCTAACTTATCCAAATCTTTTGAAGAAGCGAGTTTGTTCTTTAAAATCCACTTTCTCAATTGGTTTAAGCAACAATAGTCAACTTCAAATTTGAGGCGCTCTTCATCTTTGTAACGCTCGTGTGAACCTGAAGTTGAATGCCCTTGAGGTTGAGTTACTTCAGTAACATGAACAAGCACAGGGACATGTTCTTCTCGTGCGATTTTTTCGGCCTTTAAATAAGTTTCCATCAGTCCTTGATAGTCCCAAGCTCTCACCTTTAGAATCTCGAAACCTTTAGAATTTTCAGTTCTCTGGAAACCACTTAAAGCTTCTGATATACTTTCTTTAGTAGTTTGATATTTTTTGGCAACCGATATTCCGTATCCATCATCCCAAACCGACATCACCAATGGAATTTGGAGAACACCTGCTGCGTTTATTGTTTCCCAAAAAACACCTTCTGATGTACTAGCATCGCCGATAGTTCCAAAAGCAATCTCGTTGCCTTTGTTAGAGAATTTTTTCCATTCTTTTCCTTTCAAAGACTTCTCATTTCTAAATACTTTAGAAGCTTGAGCTAAACCAAGCAAGCGAGCCATTTGCCCAGCGGTTGGAGAAATATCTGAGGATGTATTTTTTGACTTAGTTTGATCAATCCAATTTCCTTCACCATCTACTAAGCGAGTGGCGAAATGAGAGTTCATTTGTCTCCCGCCAGAAAATGGTTCAAATTTCACATCAGCATGAGCGTACAATTGTGCAAAAAACTGAGTGGGCTTTAACTCACCGATAGCAAGCATAAAAGTCTGATCTCTATAATACCCAGATCTAAAATCTCCATTTCTAAAAACTTTAGATAACGCTATTTGTGGAATTTCTTTTCCATCACCAAAAATACCAAACTTTGCTTTACCCGATAACACTTCCTTACGCCCTATAAGAGATAGATGACGGCTAGTCCATCCGAGCTTATAATCTGCAAGAATTTCTCTTTTTTGTGCTTGATTGAATGCACTTTTAGGAGATTTTGCCATTGTTTGAGCCATATTTAGTGTTTTAAAATTTATTCAAATAGCGAGATTCATGCCCTTTAAAAAGGGGCGTAATAATACGAAAAAGCGCTTTTTCATCAAAGTTATATAGCCAAAGTTTCGCACTTTTAACAAGCACAAAACTTTGGCTTAACCTTATTACTCTGTAAAGCCACCTTTTGTCATTTTTATTGGATCAAGAGCGCTATCAAGCTCTGCTTCCGATAAATCTGTCATCTCTTTAGCCACTTCTTTCAGAGGTTTATTTTCAGCAAATGCTTTTTTTGCAATTTTCGCTGCCAAATCGTACCCAATGATAGGATTAAGTGCGGTAACTAAAATTGGGTTTCTACCAACTTTATCTGCAATAACATCTTTCCGAACTACTAACCTAGAAACTGAGCGATCTGCTAAATTCCGGGCAGCATTTGCTAGAATCTCAATGGATTGTAGCAAGTTGTGTGCCACTACGGGAAGCATCACATTAAGTTCAAAATTGCCTGATTGTCCACCAATAGTAATCGTAGTATCGTTACCAATAACCTGAGCGCAAACCATAGTTAACGATTCTTCTATAACAGGGTTTACCTTACCAGGCATAATTGACGAACCTGGTTGCAATGCAGCTAGCTGAACTTCACCCAAACCACCATTAGGGCCTGAATTCATCCAACGAAGGTCGTTACCAATTTTCATTAAACTAACCGCTATAGTTTTAAGCTGGCCACTTAATTCTACAGGGGCGTCAACAGTTGCTTGAGCTTCAAAATGATTTACAGCTTCTTTAAAATCCTGCCCCGTTAACTTTGAAATATGAGAAGCAAATTTAGCACCAAAATCGTGATGCGTATTTATTCCTGTACCAACCGCTGTTCCTCCTTGAGGTAATTCTCTAACTCTTGTTAACGCAGATTTAAGGCGCTCAATTCCAAGTTCAATTTGGCGAGCATAACCACCAAACTCTTGTTCAATTGTAACAGGCATGGCATCCATTAAATGAGTCCGTCCTGTTTTCACCACATCTGCATTTTCTTTTCCTTTATCAATAAAGGTTTTTTGTAGATGCTCTAAAGCAGGTATCAGTTTTTCAGCTGTGGAAATTACTGCTGCAACTCGGATAGCTGTAGGAATTACGTCGTTCGAGCTTTGACCAAAATTTACATGATCATTAGGATGGACATTAGCATTACTGTTTAGCTCGTTTGCGCGATGTGCAATAACCTCATTCGCATTCATGTTCGTAGAGGTTCCAGATCCAGTTTGAAAAATATCAATCACAAAATGATCGTCATGCTTGCCATCAATAATTTCTTGAGAAGCTGTTGAAATTACATCTGCAATTTCCGTGCTTATTAACTCTAGCTCATTATTGGCTAGTGCCGCAGAAGTTTTAACGTATCCTAAAGCTTGGATAAAATCACGACTGAATTTAATTCCAGAAATTGGAAAATTGTCGTGAGCTCGTTGAGTTTGTGCACCATAAAGCGCATTTTTGGGCACTTTAACTTCGCCCATGGAATCTTTTTCTATTCTGTAATCGCTCATTTTGTCCTCTTAGATTTAAAATACCTATGAAGATAACATTTTTAGAAAAGAGGAGCAGTTTTGTTCGTAAACTTTACAACTATTTGTTAAAGTTTTTTTCGATACATACGGTATGTTTTATCTAAATGGCCACCAATTCTTTCTGCAACTCGAACCATTTCTTTGTTACTACTAAGAATCCAACTTAATTCAGACTCCGTCATACCTTTCTTTAGTCCGTTTTCAATAGCTTTCTGATGTAAGAGTGCATCAATACCTTTTCCTCTATGCTCGGGCATAACACCCATCAATGCAGTACGAATTCTATTAATTTTTTTCTTACCCAGAAGCAGTTTGAAAATCCCAAATGGAAAGAGACTCCCATTCATAGTTTTGAATACTTGATTATAATCTGGTAATGCAATCGAAAATGCAACTGCTTTCCCGTCAATTTCAGCAATATGTGCAAAATCGGGATCTAAAATCATTTTGAAGTCTTCGGCAGTTAGCTCGAGTTCTTCTTTAGTAAGTGGAATGAAGCCCCAATTTTCTTTCCAAGATTCATTGTAGATTGCGCGAACTATCTCCACTTCCTCTTTGATCTTTTTCATGTTTATAGGGCGGATAACCAAGCTAGGATTACGCTTATTTACGATAGCAATAGCTCTGTTTATTCGATCCATAGAAACATGCTCTTTATCAACAACAAAGGCTAGTAAATCCATATCTGGTGCAAAACCTGCACCAAGCACTAACTTCTCATAGTATGGCTTGTTGTACGGCATTAAGATATAAGGTAGTTTATCAAAACCGTCTACTAAGAAACCAACCATATCCATCATACCTGGACTTGCAGGTCCAAGTACATCTTCCATCCCTTTTTCTTTTAACCAATCTCCAGCAACTTTAAATAAAAGATTTGCCGTTTCTTGTTGGTCAATACATTCAAAAAAACCAAAATGACCAGTTTTTGTTCCATGATACTCATTGTAGCGATGGTCGATTACTGCCGAAATTCGACCAGCCATTTTGCCGTTATGCTCGGCGATAAAAATGACAATCTCAGCATTTTTGTAATAGGGGTTTTTCTCAGTGTTTATGAGCTTTTTCTGCTCCATTCTGAGCGGGGGCACCCAGTTAGCATCACTTGCATAGTGAGTGTATGGAAATTCAATAAATTTCTTACGTTCACTGTCTGTAGTAACAATGGTAACCCCATTTGTATTCATAAAAATGCTTTTTTAAATGGCTGAGTGCCCGTTTTGGTCTATAAGTCCATTCTTAATACCGACTTTTCGGAAAGCGTCAAGAATACGGTTTAAATGCTCATCGGTATGGCTTGCTGAATAACTCGTTCTTAATAGCGATTGGCCCTGAGGAACCGCTGGTGGAACTACAGCATTAGTGTATACGCCTTCTTCAAAAAGGTCTTTCCAGAACTGGAAACAGCTCATCATATCACCAATAACTACCGGTATAATAGGCGATTGGCTTGTCCAAACATTGAAACCCATATTTTCTAACTCAGTACGCATGTATAGAGAAATCTCTTCGAGGCGATCTATTCTCCAAGGTTCTTCTTGAAGTATTTCTAAAGCTTTTAATACTGTAGCAACATTAGCTGGTGGCATTGAAGCACTAAATATATGCGCCGGAGAGTGGTGACGAATGAATTCGATTACAGGATTACTTCCAACAATAAAACCACCTAAGGAAGCAAATGATTTAGAGAAGGTACCGCTTATTAAATCAACATCATCAAGCAATCCAAAAACAGATGCGGAACCACGGCCACCCTTTCCTACAACGCCAACAGCATGGGCATCATCTAGATAAAGTCTTGCATCAAATTCTTTTGCTAAAGCAACCAGTTCTGGTACTTTAGCTAGAGTACCAGACATGGAAAATACGCCATCAGAAATAATAATCTTTCCAGCATTTGGATCAGCTTTTTCAAGATGTTTACGAAGTTGATCCATGTCGTTATGTGTATAACGAACCGTTTTTGCATTAGAACACATAGTTCCTACAACGATACATGCATGGTTATCACGATCAGAAAAAATAATGTCATTTCTAGCTGCAATAGTCTGAATTGAACCTTCATTAGTTTGATAACCGGTACTAAATAGTACGCAATTTTCCTTGCCCATAAATTTAGCAAGCTTTTCCTCAAGCTCTAAATGAATATCTAGCGTGCCGTTTAAATATCGAGAACCTGTACATCCAGTTCCATATTTTGTAAGTGCATCTTGTGCAGCTTTAATTGTTCTTGGGTCGTTTGTAAGCCCAAGATAATTGTTGGAACCTGCCATAATAACTTCATGACCTTCAATTTCAACAATAGTTCCATCGGTAGCCTCTAAGGGCTTAAAGTATGGGTAAAGCCCTAATTTTTTAACTTCGTCAGCCTTCGTGAAATTAAATGCTTTTGCAAAAATATCATTTTTTGCAATTTCAGTTTTTT
Source organism: Balneola sp. (assembly GCA_048267905.1). GTDB lineage: Bacteria > Bacteroidota > Rhodothermia > Balneolales > Balneolaceae > Balneola. Next base: position 147,100 of record JBLWWM010000008.1, on the reverse strand, counting down.
TATCGGCCATTCTTTTAATTCCTCAATATTCTTCTTTAACAGCGAAATATAGCTAGTATTAAATTTCTATCAAATTTTGAATAGGGTGTTCTTACTCAGCTCACTGCACTTCTTTCATCCTCAATAACTTGCTCAAGATAGGAAATATATCGTTGAGCTACGTTATTCCAGGTAAAGTTTTCCAGTACATACGCGCGGCATGTATGGCTCATCTTATCTAGTTCGGTTTCAATTAATGTATCAACTTGAGATGAAAATTCCACACTGTTTAATACTTCAACTTTGTAACCGTTCTTTCCATTCTCAATTACATCTTTAATTCCTTCCAAATCTGCAGCAACAACGGGTGTTCCCGCAAGATTAGCTTCTAGTAATACAATGCCAAACCCTTCCATATCTCCAGAAACTGGAATATTAGGCATCACAAACACATCTGCAGCCGCATATGCCTTTTTTAAGACCTCATCAGACTGCCTTCCTGCGAGAAGGATTCTATCTTTATAAGGAGAATTCTTTACAAGTTCTTTTAATTTTACGTGCTCTGGCCCCTCGCCAATAGCGAAATAAAAAACATCTGATTTGATTTTTGGGAAAACTTCAGATATAAACCATTCTACACCTTTCCTCTTAACTTGACGTCCAACTGTCAATATCAATTTCTTATTGGAAAGATCTAATCCAAATTGATTCTCAATAAAGCTTTGGGATTCTTTTTTATTGGGTGCTTCCTTGAAATCGGTCATATCAAAACCATTAGGCAATGCCACACCTTTTTCTGGATCCATTCCACGCTTAATACATTCTTGGCGTGTTGCTTCAGAAACTGATATTACACCATTTAGCGCTTTAAAAATACGCGGTACAAAATTCTGGTAAATACCGATTGGCATCTTAACGTCTTGCCCATGATTAATGGTAACCATTGGAACATCTATTCTTTTTCTTGTGAATTTTGCTAAACTAGCCGTCACCATCGAAGAAAAAAGGATTACATCTGGCTTAAACTCTTTTACAATTTTGGGTAATTTTCTTGCCAAATTCATCAGAAAAAAGGCCGCTCTCACTTCAATTCCTTTCCAAGGAGCATGCAGAATAATTGTTTTCAACTCAATATCATCTCGAGACTCAAGCTCATTCACTAATTGCATACTAACGCGTTGCATTCCTCCAATGCTTTTAAGTGGTGCATTTTTTGGAGGGTGTAAATGTGATATATACAGGATTCTCAAACTCTTCTTATCCTTTTTTTTCAACTGCTGAATTTTGTGCCATCGCAGTCTTATAATTTTCCACTAAACCCGAATTTATCATATCCCATTCATATAGCTTAGATAATTCTCTAGATTTGGCACCCATAGCCTTCAACATCTCAATATTTGAAGTTATCTGAGTTAATTTCTCTGTGAAATCGGCAACGTTTTCTTGCTCTGCCCATAATCCATTTCCACCATTTACTACTAATGATTTACTCCCTATTGCATCAGCAACTAAACATGGTAGCCCGCTTGCCATTGCCTCTAATGTCACATTTCCAAAGGTTTCAGTATGCGATGGAAAGTTGAAAATATCACTGCTAGCATAAGCTCTAGCTAAGTCTTCTCCTTTCACAAAGCCTGTAAAATGCGCTTCTGGTAAAAGCTCCTGAGCTTCTTCTAAAGCTGGACCATCTCCAACCACCATTGCTCGTACTTTCGGATTAGTGGCTTTAACATTTTTGACGCTTTCTATAAAAGTTCGCAACTCTTTCTCCCAAACTAATCTAGAAACAAATGTAACTACAATCTCATCGTCTTTAAAGCCTACTTTTCTTCTGAACTCTAAGTCTCGCTTATTTGGATTAAACAGATTTGTATCTACACCACGCGCCCAAACATGTAATCCGTTTTTAATCCCATAGGTACCTAGTTCATCAATCATTGATTGGCTTGGAACGTATGTGTGAGCACATTTCCCATAAAACCAACGTAAGTATTTCCAAGCAAGCCCTTCAATTGGGGTAAGTTTGTAATATTTAAAATAGCTGGTAAAGTGGGTGTGATAAGAAGAAACTACGGTTACATCGTTTTTCTTTGCCCATTTTAAAGCTTTGTAACCAAGTGCATCAGGTGTTGCGATATGTATGACTGTTGGCTTGAATTCTTCTAACCTTTTGCGAGCAGCTTTTGGAAATGTAGTTGTTAAACGATATTCATCACGCCCCGAAACTAACATTGGGATTGAAGGTGTTACAACAAGCTCTCCACAGTGATCGATTAACGGCTTTTTGATAGATGGCCCAAATACTAAAACTGGAATATTTTGACTTTCTAGGTACTTAACTAAGCGATTCAATGTAAGAGAAACCCCATCTCGAATGTGGTTGTAGTTCCCTGTAAATAATGCTACTCGCAGTTCTTTCATAAAAGTTTAAAAGCAAACGGCAGATGTGTATCTTGCCTTTTATCGGATTCAATTTATTACATCATAAGAATAACCTTAGAATATACGCAATTAATGAATGTCTTTGTAACTGGAGGGACTGGTTTTGTTGGCAGCCACTTAGTTGACGCCCTTATTGCCGACCCAAAATATAACGAAATACGCTGTTTAGTGCGTAGTGAAGACAAATGGCTCACTAATAAAGAGTTCACACGAGTAAAAGGAGATCTTACAGATCTAAGCCTTATTTCTAATGCTTTGGATGGAATTGATGTGGTTTTTCACGTTGCGGGAGTAGTTCGAGCGCGCACTCAAAAAGAATTTAATCGCGCCAATGTAGACGCTACAGAGAACTTAATCCGCGTAGCTCAGAAGAAAGGAATCACAAACATGGTGATGCTTTCATCTCTTGCTGGAGTTGGCCCAAGTTCTGGAGAACCTCTTACTGAAAAAGCTGCACTCAATCCGGTGAGTATGTACGGCCTATCAAAAAAACTTATGGAAGAGATTATCCATGAAGCTGCTTCTAAAAAAGACAGTATTAAAATTATTCGTCCTCCAGCTGTATATGGGCCTAGAGAGTCTGATATCTATACGTTTTTTAAAACCTTTTCTAAAGGAATTTGCCCAATTGTTGGAGACGGGAACCATCCTCGCCTTTCGATGGTGTATGTAACAGACTTGGTTAACGGGATTATAAAATCTTCCCAAAAAACAGATGCTGGTGTGCACACCTATTTTATTTCAGGAACAGAAGATTATTCATGGAATCAAATTCGTGGTGTTACATCAGTAGTGATGGGGAAAAAAGCGATTCCCATTAGAATTAAACCTGCTTTAGTAAAAAAGATTTCTGGTTTCATTGAAAGTGCTGCATCATTAATTGGTCAGTATCCCGTTGTGAACAGAGAAAAAGCAAACGAAATGGTTTTGGAATGGACTTGTTCTTCTGTTAAAGCGGAGAAAGAGTTAAATTATAAAGCAGAAATGAGCTTAGAAGAAGGAATTTCTAGAACTATTCATTGGTATAAAAAACATAATTGGCTATGACCCGCAACACTCACTATAAGAAAGTATTTTCTTACCTCTTACTTTCCTTTTTACTTACACCCTTCACCATAGCACAGCAATCTTTAGTACAAGATTATAGTAGTATAATTTCTATTCCTGAGACGAAAAATATTCAGGCTACCGAAACCCACTTATATGTACTTTCAGAGAAAGAAGGAATGGTTGTATTTAGAGTTTATTCAGATTCTTTACAATGGCTTTACACTTCTTCAGGAATGCAACGTCGTGGAGATGAAATCTCAGCTGACATTCGATTTGCCTATCTATTTGGTGGAGCAAAACGTCTTACGGTTTTAGAACCAACCTCGGTTCTGGGTGTCTATTCAGCTACGTTGTTGCCTGCAACCCCACTCGATGCCACCCGGTTAGAAAACAACCTATATGTAGCTCTTGGAGCAAAAGGCTTAGGAAGTCTCTCTTTAGAAACACCAGAAACTGTAGATTCTGAGATTAAGTATATAGGAGAAAATGAAATTGATGGGGCTGAAGTATTAGATGTTGAATCTTCTATTTCCAGTAAGCAACTTTTTGTGCTCACTTCACATAACAACCTTGTCTTATTCAACTCCAAAGAAAACAAATTAAGCTATTCAAAAACATTTTCGCTAAACGCACCAGCTTCAAAACTATTTATTGATGGAGAACGCATTTGGGTTTCAACAAAAAGTGGCGATGTGCATGAAATTACGAGTAATGGACTTGGACGAAAAGTTGGTACTGTAAAAGAAAGAATTACCTCTATTTTATATTGGTTAGACTATACTTTTGTAAGAACTATTAGTGGAAAAGTTTGGGTTTCGAAAAATAGAGAACCACTTACCATTTGGAAATCGGATTCTGATGCAGGAAATTTCATTACTAAAAGTATAGATAGAATATGGATTTCAGAGAACAACTCTTTAACTAAAGTCAAAGTTGGAAACATTGGGCAAACTGAGACAAATGTTACAGCCACATCTTTTGGGATTCAGAAAATACCAAACAAGATACTCACCTACCCAAACCCTCTCATAATGGCTTTAGAGCTTGAAGGTAATTACCCATCTAAAGATGTTGAGTTTACTTATCGTTCAACAGTTACAAATGCTCTTATACAGAAACAAGGTTTTGTATGGCAACCAACGCCAAATCAATTAGGCCTAAATTGGTTTACAATTATTGCATCAAACTCAAATGGAACAACTGATAGTACACGATTTACTGTTGATGTTCGCTCCTTCAATTCGCCACCCGTATTTAGCCCTGTTCGCGGTTCATCTATTGTTGTTAATGAACCATTTAAGCTTCAGTTCAACGCTACTGATCCAGAAAAACCAACTAGCCAGTTAATCCGATACATTGGTGTAGATTTACCCGAAGGCTCAAAAGTGGAAGAGAAAACAGGCTTGTTTACTTGGACCCCGAATGAACGACAAGTTGGTGAAAATAGCTTTAAAGTAATTGCATCCGATGAATTGGGAGCTGCATCTTCTGTAGAAGTAACACTCAATGTACTCGATATTTCTAGAGGTGATTAAACTAAATCTTATTCTTTGAACTCTACTGAATTTACCTCACATTTATTAAACTGGTATCAAGAACATAAAAGAGAAATGCCTTGGCGAGGTTCAAAAGATCCTTACAAAATATGGATCTCAGAAATCATGCTACAGCAAACTCGTGTAGACCAAGCTTGGCCTTTTTTTGAACGCTTTATGGCTCAATTCCCTACTGTGTTTGAGCTTGCCGAAGCTAGCCAACAACAAGTTCTAAAAGCTTGGGAAGGCCTTGGTTATTACAGTCGAGCAAGGAATCTACATTATGCCGCAAAAACTATCGTTTCCGATTATTCAGGAATTCTACCAGAAAGTTATGACGAAATTATACAGCTTAAGGGCATTGGCCCATATACAGCGGCTGCAATAACAAGCATAGCGTTCAACCAGCCTAATGCCGTGGTTGATGGTAATGTGATTCGTGTTATAACTCGATATTATGGAATTGAGGATGACGTAAGGAGTTCAAAAACTACCAAACAAGTTCAGCAATTAGTAGACAAATTAATTCCATTAGATTACCCTGCTGACTTCAACCAAGCTATGATGGAATTAGGGGCTACTGTTTGCTCACCATCTAAACCTGACTGTATAAATTGCCCTATTCAAACCGGCTGCGTTGCCACAAAAACGGCTAAAACGGATTCCATTCCTTACAAATCTACCGCAAAAAAGAATCCACATAAACACATCGGCGTAGGCATTATCGAACGAGAAGATGAAAAAGTATTGATTGCTTTACGCCCCGAAAATGTAATGCTTGGCGGATTATGGGAATTCCCTGGCGGGAAACAAGAAGAAGGAGAAACCATTCAACAAACCGTTGAACGAGAACTCCAAGAAGAGTTAGGTGTTCAGGTTCACGCGACCAAGGAATATATGCAGTTTAAGCATATTTACTCGCATTTTTCGATTACCATGCACGCATGGTTTTGCACACTTATTTCGGGAACTCCATCACCAAAATGTAGCCAAGAAATTCGCTGGGTAAAAAAATCAGACCTTGAAAAATATCCATTTCCAAAAGCAAATAAGATATTAACAGAGAGATTGGTTAAGAACATCGAACCAATTAACGCCGAACATCGAAAGATATCTTAATCTGAGACTTAAGTTAACCCTCTTATCCAAGCTACTACTTGGGATACAGATAATATCCTCAAGTGAATATAATCTCTGCACCAGCAGATTTTTCGTAAAATTCACCAACAGATATCACACCATCAACTTGTTCACAAAAGTCTTCTTCCTTTAGGTGGAACATATCAACCGTTGCTTTGCAAACATAGATTTCGGCACCAGTGTCATGAATCATTTCGATAAATTCACGAATCGGAGGTATATCCAGTTTCTCCATCTCACCCTGCATCTTTTTAGTTGCAAAGGAAGACATCCCCGGCAGTCCGCCGATCATAGTTGGAATATGCATGGCTGGATTACCAACAGTAGCCACTTTGAGGTTATCCATTCGTTTATTAATAACGGTTTCAAGCCCAAAAAATGTAAAGAAGAGTGTTGCTTCAATACCTTCCATACGGGCACCGTTTGCCATAATAAGCCCAGGGTACACACCTTCCAAAGATCCTTTTGAGATGATAATAGATACCCTTTCAATTGGTTGGGGAATTTCTTCTTCCGGTCGTTCTAATGTTTGTATTTCTTGCGTTTTCATATAAGCCTCTTTTGTTTAAATACATCCCTTGGGTTTGGGTAAACCAGCTATTTTTGCTGCTTTTTTAGCCGGCCCCTTAGGAAATAGCTTGTACAACTCTTTAGTGGATACTCCACTTTGTTTAGTGAGTTTGCGGATAGATGGGGCATCACCTTTTTCCATGAACTGCTCACGGATATAGTTAATCACCACCCAGTGTCGTTCATTTAATTCACCCACTCCTTCCTGAGCAGAAAGATCTTCAGCAAGTTCAGGTGACCAATCGTCCAGATTTGCCAAGTGGCCATCTTTGTCGAGTTCCAGTGTTTTTAGTTCAGGCATTACTTTCCTCATCTTTTGGGTTACTATTCTTGATCTTGTAATTATTCTTCCTTTGATTCAGGAACATATTTTCCTTTCATGCTCATATGGGGTTCCATTGGAAGTTCTTTTCCTTTAATGAGCATGTTCCAGTAGATCCACTTGAATCCTAATTTTCCGTAGTGATTCATTTTTGATTCTTTCAGTAACGAAAATGGACCAATACCTGGGAATGGAAATTTTCCTGGAAGAGGCTCTGTATCGTAATTGAAATCGATAAGTAGGCCTTTTCCATCTCCAGATTCAATAAAGCAGTTGGCATGGCCGTCAAAGCTGGCGGTCAGTGGCTCTTCCTTAATATATGAGAGAATATTTTCAAAGAGGATTTCCGAGGCAAAATGAGCTACAGAACCGGCTTTTGATGCAGGTATATCAGTGGCATCACCTATCACAAAAATGTTCTCCCAATTTTCGGACTGCAACGTGTGTTTATCAGTAGGAATAAAATTAAGTTCATCTCCCATACCACTTCTTTCTATAGCCTCAATCCCCATATTAGTAGGGATGCTTACCAGAAGATCGAATTCTATTTCCCGTTCATCCCAAGAAACAATTTTTTTCTCCTCATTATCTACCCGACCAATGTTGAATTCGGTAACTAAGTTTATGCCCTTTTCTTTTACAAACCCACAGAGTTCTTGTGAAGCAATAGGTTTTGTGAATGCACCATCCAGAGGAGTAGCGAGTATTAAATCTACTTTGTCTCGAATCCCTTTCTTACGGAAATAATCATCGGCAAGGAATATAAACTCAAGGGGTGCTACCGGACATTTGATAGGCATCTCTGCAATATTCAAGACTAGTTTTCCTCCTTTCCAGGTTTCAAGAAAATCTGCAAGAGCTAATGCGCCCTCAATAGTATAGAAGTCAAAAATAGATTTGTGCCATAATGGACCATCCATTCCCTCAATTTCATCCGGCCTGATTTCGGTTCCTGTTGCAATGATTAAAAGATCATATTTCAGAACTTTTCCATTACTTAATAAGACAGTGTTCTCATCCGGTTTTATCTGATAAATGTCGGAAAAGATTACATTTGAATTTTTGGGAAAGAATTTATTCTTTGGCTTTTCAACATCTTCTTTACTGTACATCCCGAATGGTATAAAGAGAAAGCCGGGCTGATAGTAATGTGTTTCGTGCTTGTCAACTATTGTGAGCTGCCATTCCTCTGGGTTGAGAGTTTTAGACAGTTTATTCAACATCATTGTGCCAGCAGTACCAGCGCCAAGAAGTAGTAACTGTTTCATGGTGTTACCCCATAGTTTTAAGTGAGGGTATCAGTAACTTGTAGCTATACTTTAGTAAAATATTGTGAAGTATTGATGAATTCCTGTCTATAAAATACTGGTGATGGGTATCTAATTTTGAGTCGGTCTACTATAACCTCTTTCCCAAGCTCCTACTTGAGATACAGATAAATAGTTAAGAAGCTCCACGATAGCACAAAAGAATTTGATATATTGGCATCTATTCTATCACAAACTGAAACTCTAGTTAATGCCTCGTCCACTTTCCAAAAAGAAATTGTTAGAACTAAAACCAGAATTGGATGCTTTAGTTGCTAAGATTGAACAGCCTGAATTTATTGATAATGATCCCATCCAGTTTATGTATGCTTTTGAGGATAAAATGGATAGAGAAATAGCAGGATTTTTTGCTGCAATTATGGCTTGGGGGCGGCGGGATATTGTTATCAATAAAGTGAATGATTTACTAACTCGAATGGATTACAAACCATATCAGTTTATATCCTCATTTTCAGAAGCTGAGGCTCAAAAGTTAGATGGGTTCAAACATCGCACTTTTAAACCCATTGATATGTATTGGCTCATAAAAATACTTCAATCCATTTACCTGAAGTATGAATCTTTCGAAGGATTCTGGGAAATGTGTTATCAAAAAGCTAAAAGCCAAGAGCGAGAGTTAATTGCCGTTTTTAATGAGGAGTTTTTCACTTTTTATCCAGAAATACCCAGCAGAACCCGTAAACATATTTCAAATTCTGAAAAAAATAGCACTTGTAAGCGACTTTACATGTATTTGCGATGGTGCATTAGAAATGGCGCTGTAGATACTGGGATAATGAGTTTCATGCCCACTTCTGAGCTCAAAATTCCATTAGATGTTCACGTTGCCCGACAAGCTAGAAAGCTAGGATTATTATCTCGCTCTCAAAACGATTGGAAAGCAGTTCTCGAGCTTAGTAATAGATTGAAATTATTAGATCCAACCGACCCCTCGAGGTTTGATTTTGCTCTTTTCGGTATTGGGGTCCTAAAAGATTCAAACCCTGCTTCTCTTATCGTAAATCAGATAGATTGAAGCTTCCTAACTTCTATTCCATAATTTTTTTTCGTATTTTTGGGAAATCCCAATTAAGGGAAATAAAAAACGAAAGGAAGTGAGACTCAATGCTAGGTGTTGAAGTTAAAGACAACGAAAGTGTTGAACGTGCGATCAACAGGTTTAAAAAACTTATTACGCGTTCCCGAATTCTTAATGAATTCAAAGACCGCCAACAGTTCAATAAACCATCTGTTGACCGTCGCGAGGCTATGAAAAAAGCCGTACGCGAACAACGTCGCCGTCAACGAGAGAACTACTAGTTTTCTCTGTCGTCACACATATTAAGCCCTTGGTATTAACCGAGGGCTTTTTTTATGGCCTCGCGGACATACCTAATTCCCGAAGAATTTTTAGTAGCAGGTACTATCGAGTTACTAAAGCCTAATTTTGAGGCTTCTTTAATACGCTGTTCAATATGGGGAGCTGTACGAACCTCCCCACCCAAACCAACTTCTCCAATAAATATTGTATTTTGGTTTATCGCCTTATCTGTTAAACTTGAGACAAGTGCACAGCAAACACCCAAGTCTCCAGCGGGATCATTTAAACGAAAACCTCCCGCTATGTTGAAATACACGTCATGATTTGAAAAGCTAAAACCTGCTCTTTTCTCGAGAACAGCTAAGAGCAAAGCTAGACGGTTTCTATCAAAGCCGTTAGATGTGCGTTGGGGTGTTCCAAATGCAGAAGGTGTAACTAAGGCTTGCACTTCAATTAGCAACGGTCTTGAGCCTTCCATTGTGCAAACAATCGCATTTCCGCTAATCCCTTCTGTACGATCTGAAATAAATAGCTCTGAAGGGTTTGATACCTCTTTTAAACCCTGTTCATTCATTTCAAAAACACCCACTTCTTGAGCTGGGCCGAACCGATTCTTTAGGCTTCGAAGCAATCGATAAGTATAATTTTTATCACCTTCAAACTGCAATACGGTGTCTACCATATGCTCCAGCACACGTGGTCCTGCAATATCACCTTCTTTGGTCACGTGGCCAATCACCATTGTGGTGATATTCTTCTTTTTAGCTAACTGTTGAAACATTGCCGCACATTCTTTCACCTGCTGAATGCTACCGGGCATACTTTGAAGCTCCGTTCTGTACACCGTTTGGATAGAATCTACAATAAGTAAATCGGGCTTTATTTTTTGTGCTTCCTTAATAATGATATCGGCTTGAGTTTCATTATAAACAAGCAACTTTTTCGACTTCACACCAAGTCGCTCTGCTCGTTGTTTAATCTGCCCCGCCGATTCCTCACCCGCGCAATACAGAATACTCAACTCTGGATTTGATTGTGCAATTTGAAGCGTTAAAGTACTTTTACCAACTCCAGGCTCTCCACCAATTAAGATATATGCACCAGGTAAAAATCCCCCACCAAGCACTCTATCTAACTCACTTATGTTGCTAAAAAAACGAGATTTCTCGGAGGTTTCAACCTCTGCTAGTTGTTGTGGCTTTTCATGAGTTTCTAATCCACTTACTTTCGCCTTATGTTCAACTTCTTTAGTTACTTTGTCTGTTTCAACAAAAGTATTCCACTCTCCACAAGTAGGACAGCTTCCTAACCATTTAGGCGAAATATGCCCACACGAAGCACACTCAAACTGTGTTTTGAGTTTTGCCATATCAACCCTTCATTTGCTTCTCTATCACAGAACGGTTTATATACCAAGTTGTAGCAAACATTCCCAAAGCAATACTTATGTAATAGCTAATTATACGCCATAAAAACACAGCTAATCCAATAAATGATTTCCTTGAAATCAACGAGCCTTGAAATAGAACAAACAACCCTTCAACACCACCACTCCCACCAGGTGTTGGAACTACCAAAAATGCTAAATTCATAGCTAAACTTCGTAAAACTGATAGAATTTCGGGAGCTGGGAGTAAGCTTAATACTACAATTGTTGCTAGTGCAACTCTGCAAAGCCACGACATTGTTGATAGAAAAAAAGCTTTTGCTAAAAAACTAAATGGTTTCTTTCTAAGCTGGTGTGCATACCCCTCAAGATGTTCTGCTTCCTCACTAACTTTGTCTTGGAACTTTCTAAGAAAAGGAAGCTTAAAGATTACTTTAATCACTTTTTTAATCGCAGCTGGATTAATCAGCACCCCATATGCTAATAAAGCAGCATAGCTTAACAGCGAAACGTACAAAATTATCATTGATACTTCGCCAATCATTCCAATATCTGGTGGAACTACGTCGTATTTTAAACCAGCTAGAAGTAGAATTGGAATCGCCAATGCGAACCAAATTTGATCTAGTAGAACTCCGTAAAGCACAATTGCTGTGGATTCGCCAAGTTTTAATCCTTCCTTCGTCATGGCATAGGTTGCCATTGGAGCTCCACCAATAGTTGATGGCGTTACTGCTGAGGTAAAATCCCAAGCTAAAACGACTCTAAAAGCCCCCATCCAGCTAATCACTTTTTCTGATAAAAATCGAATTTTTGCAGCTCCGAACCATACTCTTAAAAAAGAGACAACTAACGCTATACCTAATCCAGGTAATCTCTTTGGAACTAGATAAGTGAGTACACCAGGAGTATACGTGTACCAAATTACCCCAGCCATTGTTAAAAAACTAAGACTCATAGAAATAATTAAATACTTCTTAGAGAAAAAATTAACGGGTTCGCTGGTATTTGTACCTTCCTTATTCAAACAACTAATTAATTTGGCTAAAGTATAAAAAAAAGCCTTAGAAGAATTCTAAGGCTTTTATAATCTACGAAATTAATTACGCAATCGTGATGTCATCATTCAAATAAACATCTTGAATCATGTTAAGTAATTCAACGCCCTCTTTAATTGGACGTTGGAAAGCTTTTCTACCACTAATTAAGCCCATTCCACCAGCTCTTTTGTTGATAATAGCCGTTTTTACTGCATCAGCAAAATCATTATCACCAGATGCACCGCCAGAGTTAATCAAGCCAGCACGACCCATGTAGCAATTAGCAACTTGGTATCTTGTTAAGTCAATCGGGTGCTCTGAAGTTAATTCAGAGTAAATACGTTCATCTAATTTACCATAGCTAGAATTACCCGCATTCAATGCTTTGTAACCACCGTTGTTAGTGGGTAGTTTTTGCTTGATTATATCTGCGCCCAAAGTAGTACCAATGTGGTTTGCTTGGCCAGTTAAATCAGCTGAAGTGTGGTAATCTACACCATCAACTTTGAAAGCATCGTTACGAGTGTAGCACCATAAGATAGTAGCTAGCCCTAATTCGTGAGCATAAGCAAAAGCTTCTGCTACTTCCTGAATTTGACGGTTAGATTGATCTGAACCAAAATAAATGGTTGCTCCAACAGCAGCAGCCCCCATATTGTAAGCTTGGTCGATATTACCAAACATAATTTGATCAAATGTGTTTGGGTATGTGAGAAGTTCGTTGTGATTAATTTTCACTACAAACGGAATCTTGTGCGCATACTTTCTTGACATTGTAGCTAATGCGCCAAATGTTGAAGCAACTGCATTACACCCAGCTTCTATTGCTAAGTTGATAATGTTTTCAGGGTCAAAATAGTCTGGGTTTTTCGCAAAAGATGCACCAGCTGAATGCTCAATTCCTTGATCAACTGGTAAGATTGATAAATAGCCTGTACCACCAAGTCTACCATTCCCATATAATCGTTGCAAATTACCTAAAACCAGATTGTTACGATCCGAAAGGCTCCAAACATCATCTACAAAAGAAGGTGAAGGTAATGATAGTCTGTCTTTGCTTATTGTTTTACTAACGTGATCAAGTAGGTATGAAGCTTCATCTCCTAGAAGATCTTCTATACTCTTTATTCCAAGTGACATATTTTTCCCTTTTTGAAATTAGTTTAATGAATCAAAAATATATGAGTTAATACTCGAAATGACTAGCTCATTTCAACGAAAGTGAGAGTTACTCCTTCATTCGTCGTATATAAATAAGTATCTTTCGTGAAATTTTGATGAACTATGAAAATCGACACAATTCAACTTCCAAAAAAACCGCTTTTCCTTGCTCCGATGGAAGACGTAACCGACTCTCCCTTTCGCCAGATTTGCCGAGCAAAAGGAGCAGATATCGTATTTACTGAATTCATTAGCTCAGAAGCACTAATACGAGATTCTGATATTGCATTGCACAAAATGAGCTACGCTGAGAGTGAGCGACCTTTTGGCATCCAAATTTTTGGAGGCCGTGAAGAAGCCATGGAAGGTGCCGCAAAAGTTGCGGCTAATAATAATCCTGATCTAGTGGACATCAATTTTGGGTGCCCTGTTTACAAGGTCGTAAACAAAGGCGCTGGTGCAGCTTGCCTTAAAGATATGGATTTAATGGAGCGTATGGCCGGAACAGTAGTTGACGCCATCTCTGACAAACCCGTAACTGTAAAAACGCGATTAGGCTGGGATGAAGATACCATTCGCATTCAAGAAGTGGCTTTAATGTTGCAACGTGTTGGCGTAAAAGCTTTAACTGTTCACGCACGAACTAGGGAACAAAAATACAAAGGTGACGCTCGCTGGGAATGGCTTAAAAAACTTAGGGACACTCCTGGGCTTGAAATTCCAATTATCGGAAATGGAGATGTAACTTCTCCTGAACTTGCCAAAAAAATGTTCGATGAAACGGGTGTTGATGGTGTGATGATTGGTCGCGGAGCAATTGGAAATCCTTGGATTTTTGAACAAAGTCGCCATTACATAGAAACGGGTGAAATGTTACCAGAGCCATCACTTCAAGAACGACTTCGGGTTTGTGCCGACCAACTAGAACTATCTGTGGCTCATCAAGGAGAGAAATATGGTGTTATCATAATGAAAAAGCATTATGGCCAATATTTAAAAGGAATTCGTAATGGAAAGAAACTTCGTCTTGAACTTATGAAGCACAATGAAATGGCGCCCATTCTTGAAATAATGCTCAATTTTAAAGAAGAAGATTTCTATGCTGTTGTATAGTTTAGAATTATCAATATGTTCGTTATAATTCTTCGTAATCATGAAATGTATCTTTTTTTCATCCCCTTCGTATAAGCTCAAAGTTTCTAAACTAAGGAGAGCACATGTTACCAAGATTAGCAAGAGTATTGAAATCACTTGTGGGCGCAGCTGGTGTGGCTACATCACCAGTTAAAGCTATAACTGGAATTGTAGTAAGCATCGTCGTTCCCTATCTGTTGTGGTCTTTTCTGGGAGGATTTGGGATTGCTCTTATCCTTATAGGAATTGGATGGCTTATTTGGTGGATGGCAAATAAGAAATAGTTCAAAAGGGATTTTACTTCTAATAAGTGAAACCCCTTTTTATAAATCTAACTACAGATAGTCCCTTCTAATAAATCCTTTAAGAACTTCAGGAACTCTAACCTTTCCATTTTCTTCTTGGTAAGCTTCTAATATCGCCGAAACAATTCTAGGAAGTGCTAAACCTGATCCATTCAAAGTATGCACCATTTCGATATCTTTTTCATCTTTACGGTAGCGAAGCTGCATTCTCCTTGCCTGGAAACTTTCGAAATTTGAGCAAGAGCTCACCTCCAACCAGCGTTGCTGGCCAGGACTCCATACTTCTAAATCGTATTTTTTTGTTTGTGTAAAGCCCATATCCCCTGTACACATTAGCAACGTGCGATAAGGTAATTTCAAAGCTTGTAATAATTTTTCGGCGTGACCTTTTAGACTTTCTAACTCTTTGTAAGAATCTTCAGGCTTCACAATTTTAACAAGTTCAACTTTATCGAATTGATGCAAACGGTTTAAACCACGAACATCTTTTCCGTAAGAGCCAGCTTCTCTTCTCCAACAGGGTGTGTAGCATACATATTTTACTGGAAGCTCTTTATCAGAAAGAATTTCATCTCGGTGGAAATTTGTAACTGGAACTTCGGCTGTTGGAATCGCAAAAAACTCGTCTCGAGGAACCGTGTACATCATGTCTTCCTTATCAGGAATTTGCCCCGTTCCACGCGCTGAGTCTTCATTCACAAAATATGGCGCTTGTAATTCTGTATAGCCTGCATCAACAGCTTCATTTATAAAATAATTGATAAGAGCACGTTGCAATAGAGCACCAGCACCAACATAAAATGGAAAACCTGCTCCGGTAACCTTTACACCTCGCTCAAAATCTACCCAGCCATAACGCTCAACTATTTCCCAATGTGGTTTTCTCCACTCCTCTTTGTTGGGTTCACCCCAAGTTGCAAAAACTTCATTGTCGGCCTCAAGCTTTCCAACGGGTACACTTGGGTGAGGGACATTTGGTATTCTAAGAAGTAATTCTTCGCGCTCGGTTTGTAGCTTCTTCAGGTCTTCTTCTAAATCCTTAATACGCTCTTTGTCTTTGGATGTAGATGCAATTATCTCCTGGGCTTCTTCCTTTTTACCCTGTCCCATTAACATACCAATCTTTTTGGAGTTGGCATTACTTTCAGTTCGAATACCATCAACTTCTTGAACGAGAGTTCTCCATTCCTCATCCTTCTTGAGTACCAAATCTACCAAAGAAGAATCTTTCTCTCCTTTGTTGAGCATTCCAGTCTTAACTAATTCTACGTTCTTTTTGATGAAGTTTATGTCTAGCATTCTACTAATTCATTATTAATTTCAGAGGCCTAAAGATAAGAGCTATTAGCATTTATTTTTATTTTTTTTAAAACTGAACAAATTTAAGTGATTAAAAAATGGAAGCGCTTTTTTTGATTGCTTACCTAATATATTAAGGCTACTTTTAAGTTCATCAATAATTATTAGGGTAAACAGCACACCTTTATGAGTAATCTACTAGACGAGATTGATATCTCTATTTTAAACCATCTTCAAGATAATGGGCGCGCGCAGCGTAACCGAATTGCCGAAATCGTTGGGCTTTCAGTACCCTCTGTTTCAGAGCGAATGAAAAAACTTGAAGAACGTGGACTTATTTCAGGATACAACGCTATTCTAAATAGCAAAGACTTCCATTTTGATATAACCGCTTTCATTTTTGTTCAGGTTGACGGCTCTGAGTATTATTCAAATTTTGTAGATAAAACATTAGATGAACCTGAAATTCAAGAGTGTCATTCTATTACAGGAGATGGTTCTCATTTTATAAAAGTTCGCACAAAAAACACGGGCTCATTTGAAAAACTCCTATCTAGAATTCAAGGATGGCAAGGAGTTAATAAAACTCGATCAAACCTTGTTCTTTCTACTTTTAAGGAAACAAGGGCGCTTCCAATAGAGCAAGCTGTTGAGCTTATAAAGCAATAAACTTAGTTCATAATTTATCCAAGATTAAACTTACTTACTTTGGCTGTAATGCTTAACTTCACGTCAATCTGACAGACCAAAAAGTAAGACATGGATCGCGAAGTATTTCAGGAACAATTCGGTTTATTAGGCACCTCGCCTGAGATTAGGCATGTTGTAGATAAGATAATGCAGGTTTCTAAAACCGACATTTCTGTTCTTCTACAAGGAGAAAGTGGCGTAGGAAAGGATGTTACAGCCCGCGCCATCCATGCCATGAGTGAACGAAAACGCGGTAATTTAGTGATTGTAAATTGTGGTGCAATTCCAGAAGGTATTATAGAAAGTGAGCTTTTTGGACATGAAAAAGGAGCCTTTACTGGAGCAAACGACTCTAGAGAAGGTTATTTTGAGAAAGCCAATGGAGGAACCATTTTTCTAGATGAGATTGGTGACACCCCCAAAAATGTACAAGTTAAGTTGCTCCGTGTATTAGAAAACGGCGAATATTTCCGTGTTGGTTCAAGTAAAATCCAAACTACAGATGTACGTGTTATAGCCGCTACAAATAAAGATTTGTGGCAAATGGTGAAGGATGATGAGTTTCGCGAGGACTTATATTACAGACTCGACACCGTACAGATTCACTTACCGGCCCTCCGAGAACGTCAAGAAGATATCATTCCAATTTTTAAAAAATTTGCACAAGAGTTCTCGGCTAAATACGACTCTGTTTTCAAAGGTTTTTCTGATGAAGCTACTGAACTATTAATTTCGTATAGATGGCCTGGAAACATTCGAGAATTAAAGAATGTAGCTGAGCAATTAGTAGTTTTAGAAAAGTCACAGTTTATCGATACTGACCGGCTTAAAAATTATCTCAAAGGTCGTCAAAAGCGAGGATCCGCTGATAATTTACCAATGGTATCTGAGAAACAAGAATCTCAGAAAGAACAGAACTCTGATTTTAATAGACGGGATCGAGAACTTGTTTATAGAGCACTTGTAGAACTCAGAACAGATATTAGTGATGTAAAGAAAATGCTCGCTAATTTCATTTACTCTTCCTTTTCGAGTAAAGACATTAAAGCTTTGCCACCTGCATTGCGTGATGAAATTAATTCAAGCCATGTAGGAGATTTTAATGTTGAAATTCCTTCACAACACTCCGAAAATATACCGTCTTTACCGGCTAAGTATGATAACGAAGTTACTGAAAGTGAGGAATCTGTTTTAATGAAGTTTTTTGGTGGAGATGAAATTCCATCTATCGAAGCAACTGAACAATTCCTAATTAAACAAGCATTAACTAAGTACGATGGAAACAGAAGAAAAGCTTCTGACACACTTGGCATTAGTGAGCGCACACTGTATCGAAAACTTGACCAATACGGCCTTGAATAAGCTCTCACTCATACTGATTTTAGGAGTAGCATTGCTTACATCTAGTTGTTTGCGATATAGCTTTACAGGCGCTTCTATTCCATCTGATGTAAATACCATCTACATTCCTTTTTTCCCAGACCGTTCTAATAGCGGGCTAGGGGATTTAAGTGACAGGTTAAATGAAGCGTTAGTAAACCGTTTTATCAATCAAAGTAAATTAAGGCTAGCAAGCTCTGAAGAAGAAGCTGATGCTGTATTAGATGGAACAATCAGTAGATACTCAAATCGGCCATTTAGTATTAGTGGGGATGAAATTGCAAATCAGAATCAGGTGCAAATTACTGTTAATGTTTCGTTTTTATATACAAAAAACCCTAACCCAGAATGGAATAAGCCTTTTAGTGGTAGTTTTAATTTTGACCCAACTGATGATCCAATAAATGGCGAACAGACTGCTGCAGACGAGGCATTGAAGCAAATAACCAACAATATTTTTAACGACGCTGTAAGTAACTGGTAATTGCTTTTGAATGTAATGCTATCAGAGCGTATTTTTGACGAAATTGATATAGATGACCAAATTACCATTTAACATACCACAATCGCTAAACTCTTATGTAGAGAAATTCGATTCAGACCCGGAAAGCACCATTTCCCGCCTAAAGACGCATCTCAAAAAAAGAGGGCCTGATGCGGTAGGACATTTTTTACTAGCTTGGTTTTATCATCTAAAAGACGAAAACAAACTCGCTATTAAAGAAGCTCTAAAAGCGAAAACATTTGCACCAGGAAGTCCTCTAATGCAACATCTACATTATTTCTTAGTTCACCCTGAGCTATTTAGTGCTGCAGTTCCTAATCAAACTTATACTTCTACAAAAAAACTTCTACAAGCAAATCGAAACTCTCAAATTCTCGACCTTGATGCTTTAATTGCGATGCTTGAAGCTGTGGAATCAAAACGTATTCGTATTCCTGAAGAAGGTGAGCCATTTAATGATGAAGATTTGGGAGCAGATGCGGATAATGTGGAAGATATCGTTTCAGAAACGCTTGCAAAAATTCATGTACTTCAAGGAAATAAGAAAGAAGCCATTAAGATGTATAAGCAACTCATCGAACTGAATTCCGATAAAGCTGAATATTTCACAGCAAAAATAGAACAACTTAGCTAATTTGCTTTTACGAAAGGATTAAATTCTTTTTCGTGGCCTATAGTTGTTGAATTTCCATGCCCTGGATACACTTTTGTTTCGTTTGGCAATATATAGAGCTTTTCTTTTATAGATTTTTCAAGGGTTTCGAAATTCCCTTTATATAAATCCGTTCTGCCAATACTTTCTCTAAACAAAGTATCGCCAGCGATAACAAACCCAAAATTTTTGAAATATAAACAAGTATGGTCGGGAGCGTGTCCTGGTGTGTAAAGGCATTCGAATACAAAAGTACCTATACTAAAATTTCCAGATATTGGTAATGCAACTGGATTAAATGAAAAGCCAACTTGATTGAGCCCAAACATTTGAGATTGATTGCCAAAATTATTCCAAAGAAATAAGTCGTTTGTATTTAAAAATACTTGTACTGGAAAATCTTTGAGAACACGTTGTAAGCCTAGTACGTGATCAACATGAGCATGGGTAAGAACAATCGCTTTCAGCTCTACTTCAAAACCTAATAAGTCGGCTTTAAAGTGCTCAAACTCCGACTCATTAGAAAAACCAGGATCAATGAGTAAAGCTTCATTACCATTTATAAGTAGATAAGTGTTCTCTAAAAAAGGACCAACTTCAAAATATCGTATTTTCATATCCCTAAAATAAAAAAAGGATGCGTCCGGTTAAAGAGCATCCTTAAAAATCTAGAAGTAAAACTTACTTCTTTTCGTACATGCGCTTAAAGCGATCAATACGACCTGCTTTAGAAGCAAAATTATTATTTCTTGTATAAAATGGATGATTCTTAGAATCAATCTCACTTTTGTACACACCATCTTTAGTATTAATTGTACTGCGAGTCAACATTTCAGTACCATCGCTCAATACAACGGTGATTTCTTTATAATCTGGGTGGATACCTGTTTTCATAATCTTTGGTCGTGTTCTGTTTTTCTAGAGGTTGTTAAGATATGATTATATATGCGGTAATTCAATTATTAACTATCAAAATTTTCGAAGTCATCTTCGATGCCACCCAACGACGAAAACATGGAACCTAACATATCTGAATAGAGATTTTGATCGTCTAAATCCTGCTTACTAAGCATCGAATTTTGATGTAAAGCTTCCAGAGCCAAATCCATAATTGCAAATGTATCAGCTTCAATTGCACCTTTAGCGAAATTAGTAACCAAATCCTTCAACTTTGGAATAGAGTTCAGTAAAGTTTCATATTCTTTGGAAAGTAGAGTATCAGGTAGGTTTATTTCATTACCTGAAGCGAACCAATCGGTAATGGCTTTATAAACTGCTTTTTCGCTTTCCCTCTTACTTTGAGGATCCGGAAAATGATTCTTAAAGGTCTTGTTAATCGCTTTCCCAATTATATGCTTTGCTACCTTTGCTGCACCTTCTTGTTCTCCTTCATAAACAAGCTCTAACTTTCCAGTTAACGCAGGAACCATATGGAAAATATCGGCGATTCGAACTGAAGTTTTCTGCTCGTTATTCAAAATTGCTCGGCGTTCTGCTGAAGATATAACTTGTTCCAAAGCAGTAATAGTCATTCTTGTTGAAACACCACTTTTTTGATCTACATATTCAGAATCTCTAGCTTCGAAAGCCGTTCTCTCAATAATCTCTCTGTAAATTGTTGGGATATGAACTAAAATTTCATCGCTTCTATTCTGCCAAGCTTCTTGTTGAGTAATATTAATCCCAGTTTCTAGAACTTTGGGATAATGAGTGATAATTTGAGCATCAATTCGATCTTTGAGTGGAGTGATAATGCTTCCTCGATTTGTGTAATCTTCTGGGTTAGCAGAAAATGCCATAAATACATCAATAGGAATTCGAACATTAAATCCTCTAATCTGAATATCCCGCTCCTGCATAATATTTAGCAACGCTACCTGAATTCTAGGCTGAAGATCTGGAAGTTCATTAATTACAAAAATACCCCGGTTTGTTCGTGGGATTAACCCGAAATTAATAACTCTGTCATCAGCTAGGTTCAGTCTATTTGTAGCTGCTTTTATAGGATCAATGTCGCCTATTAAGTCTGCCACAGTAGTGTCTGGCGTAGCTAATTTCTCTCCATAACGCATTGAGCGATGCACCCAACTAATTGGAGTTTCATCACCTTTGGTAGCTACTAATTCTTTCGCATATCTCGAAAGTGGATTGTATGGATCATCATTAATTTCTGAGCCTTCAACAATAGGCATATATTCGTCTAAAAATTGTACTAAATTTCTAAGTATACGAGTTTTGGCTTGGCCTCGTAGTCCTAACAAAATCATATCATGATGAGATAGAATAGCGTGTTGAACTTGAGGTAGAACGGTTTTATCGTAGCCTAAAATTCCTTCAAAAAGCTTTTCATTTTTTTTTACTCTACAGATTAAATTCCGTCGAATCTCCTCTTTAACAGTTACCGATTGCCAGCCACTTTGTTTAAGCTCTGCTAGTGTTAGTACTTTAGTATGCAAATCAGCCATTTTAATTCCTTATTTAATCATTCAACCAGAGATGATTTCACTTCATTCGTTATTGCAAGATTTATTTTGAACCTTTCGTATTGGTAAGCGCTTTGGCCTTAACAAAAGTTTCTTCCCATTCGTTTTCTGGGATTGAGTCGCTCGTTATTGCGCCTCCAACAGGATAAACCAATTTCCCATTCTGGATTAACGCCGACCTTATAACTACATTTAAATCGAAATCTCCGTTCGGTTTAAAATAACCCATCGCACCAGAGTAAATCCCTCTTTGGTAATCTTCAAGTCGTTCTATGGCTTTCATTGTCGCAATTTTAGGAGCTCCAGTCATTGAACCCATTGGGAAGCATGCTTTGATAATCTCAACCGAATTTGTAGAATCTTCTACTCCGCAAGTTATAGTAGAAACTAACTGATGTACGGTTTGGAATGTTTGAATTTCGAATAAATTACTTACTGTAACTGTTCCTTTTTTTGCAATTCGATTCAAATCATTACGTACTAAATCTACGATCATCAAATTCTCTGCGCGTTCTTTCTCAGAATTTAATAACTTTTCAATAGCATCTTGTTCATTATCTGAGTCTCTCTGGATAGTACCTTTAATAGGCTGAGAACATACTTGATTCCCTTTTCTAGAAAGAAATCGCTCTGGGGAGGATGAACAGACCGTTAGGTTTTCTAACTTCATAAAACCAGCAAAAGGAACCGGACCCACTCGTTTCATCTCCTCATACAAAGACCATGCATTTCCTTCAAATTCAAACTCGAGAGGATGAGACAGGTTAATCTCATAATATTCCCCCTCTTCTATTTCTTTCTTAGCCTGACTTATTTTCTTTAAATAATCTTGCTTACCTATAAACTTTTTAGGCTTGATGTTAAAAAGTTTTGAAACAGGAGATGGAAGTGATAATGGATTAGAGCCAAGTATCGCCCTTATGTTTCCTTCCATATCTATTTCTAAAAGAGTACGAGGCTCAAAAAAATATAAGTCTGGGGCATCTATAAGTAATTCATTTCTGGAGCTTAGATCTTCTATACTATTCTTTAAATCGTAGCCTAGATAACCGAATAACCAACCCTTTGAAGCCTGTTTAAATGCTTTAAATTCCTGCCAAACGTCACCTTTTTTAAAAAAGACATTTGATCCGTCCCAAATCTCAATACTCTCACCTTTGGCTTTAATCCAGGAGTTTGGTTGTGTAGCAAAGTAAGTTAAATTACTTGCGGTATGTCCAAGCATTTGAGACTCTAAAAGCATTAACTTTCCTTCGCCTTTAAAGTGCTCAACAAGTTGCGATATGACGTAATCTTTTTTATTCATTTATCGAGTCGATAATAAGGCTTCTTCATCATTTATTTGAAGGTTTTCTTATACTTGTCTCAAACTAATTTTTCGATGCTCTATAAACACCTCTTTAAACCTTATATATTTCGCCAAGAAGCCGAAACTGCTCACGATTGGGCCATAAGGGTTTCTTCAATAACTAATGATTCAACAGTTCTACAGCTATTGGCTAGGAGTATTTATGGAAGTACTGATAAAGGACTTGGTCAAACGTTGATGGGATTAAAATTCCCAAACCCAATTGGACTTGCAGCTGGTTTTGATAAAAATGGATGTACACCAAATGCCATGGAAGCCCTCGGTTTTGGGTTTGTGGAAGTTGGGAGTATTACAGCGGTCCCTTCTAAGGGAAATCCTAAACCGAGAGCATTTAGGTTAACAGAGGATGAATCGCTGATAAACAGAATGGGCT
The DNA here is from genome assembly GCA_048267905.1 of Balneola sp. Lineage (GTDB taxonomy): Bacteria > Bacteroidota > Rhodothermia > Balneolales > Balneolaceae > Balneola. The sequence continues at coordinate 123,656 of JBLWWM010000008.1, read as the reverse complement.
TAAATAACGAAGGTGCTGAAGTAATTACCAAGCGTTTGGCCTCCGCATCTACTAAGATTCCACTTGGAATTAATATCGCAAAAACCAATGATGCTTCTATCCATGGTGATGCGGCTATACAGGATTATCTTTATAGTTACGAGTTAGCAAAAAATGTAGCCGATTATATTACCGTAAATATTTCGTGTCCTAATACTGGCGAGGGTAAAACATTTGAAGACCCAGCCGCTTTAAGTGACTTACTATCTGGCCTTGATCTTAAAAACAGTACCATTCCAACATTGGTAAAATTTTCGGTAGATACAGAGAGAGCTACACTTAAACAACTAATAGAACTGTGTGAAGGTTTTCATGTAGATGGTTACGTTGCCACAAATACATCTTCGATTAGATCGGGCTTAACCACTTCTGCTAAGCAATTGGAAAATATCGGTAATGGCGGATTAAGCGGTGCTGCTATTGCGAAACGAAGCACTGAAGTTGTTTCTTGGATATACGATGTTTTAAAAGGCTCTAAGCCAATAGTTGGTGTAGGTGGTGTAAACAGCCCCGAACAAGCATTGGCAAAATTAAACGCAGGAGCAAACCTGATACAACTATATACAGGTTTAATTTATGAAGGGCCTAGTTTAGTAAAGCATTTAAAAAATGTGATTAGAGCTACTGATATAAATGTTACTGGATTGGAAAAGTAACATCACATTTTACAGTAATTGCTTGTCCTTCATAAATAACCGGTTCGAAAAGTAAATTATCTAAAAAAGCGGCCTCTATTACTTCTATTAACTCTCGGGGATAGTCGGCTGATGTTGGCTCAAAGCTTTCAATGACACCGCGTTGGTTAATTAGAAATGAATACGTGACTTCTTGGACATCAAAATTATTATCAAAAGAAATTGAGCCTATAAAAGCTTCCATCCCACCACGAATAATAATTTCTGCATTAATATCACTACAAGTTGGTATCTCTCCCTCAGCAGAAGATAATACAGTTGATGCTTCAACAACAGGTTCTACTTTAACAGGAACCTGAAGTTCTGTTTTTAGTGTCGAAATCTCATTTTTGAGAGGAGAGTTTTTGAAGTAAAGCAGAAACAGGTCGAGATTTACACGAACTTTATCCCAAGATTCACCCTCATACGGGAATATCGAAGTCAAATCTAAAGGTGCTAGAGTAGAGTCTACAAGTTGATTGAGCTTTAACTTTTCGCTTTCTGTCAGCGTCGTATCTTTTAAACTTTCTCTAGCTTCAATTTTATGCTTTTTTAAAGAATCTGATTGTTGAGACCATACAATTTTTTGATTTATCCAGCTATTAATCTTAGACTTATAAACCTCTTCTTTTTTACCTAAAGTGATATAATTTTGCGCGGCTTTATAAAGAATAATTGCAGAGTAGTTTTCTTTTGGATTAAACTCCGCCAGTTCCGTGCTTTTTTCTGCCTTCTCCCTCAGAGAAAGTGTGGTGTCGCTACTAATTATTTCAAATTGGGTTTGTATTGATGTAGCCAACTCAGATGTATCATTCTCAATAGGAATATTATGTTTTTCAGACAGCCGTTTAGCATATCTAGAAGAGGTATGTTTTTCGATTAAGTCAAGGGCATATTCTTTAGCTAAATCAGTCCTTCCCTCAACAAAATTAAGCTCCGATAAAGAATAATATGAAACTGGTGCTACCGTACTTTTTGGGTAACTATTAATTACCTCCCTAAAGTAAACTTCAGCACTATCTGGCATTTCTAAGTTTAGAAAGAATAAATTACCTAGTCCATATTTCAGTCCTGCAATAACTTCCCTCATGGAATCTTGTTCAGCCTCCGAAAAGGGAACATTGGAAATATCTATCGCTAAATCTGATTGACTAAAGCCGTATTCATCTTGATTGCTAGAGCTATTAGCATCTACACCATTTTGATTTGCAGAAACTTCGGATCTTAAAAGCTCTGCAACCCTCCAGTTATCAGCCAAAGTTCGATCGTTCCAGATTGCTCTAAACTGATTCTTGCTATCCGCTAATAGAGACGGATTCTTTACATTTAAGAAACCATTGTTTGAACCTTGTCCCGAAACCGGACGCTGAGGAGTGGATACATTAACAATTGTATTTTGCTGTTGTTCTCTTTTACGTTGCTCGGCAATAAGCCCTTGCAACTTCTGCTCTCGTAATGCTAACAGCAATGAGTTAAACTCTTCTTCAGGTAAATTTCCTACCCAAAGCAAACTATCTTTTAGATGAATCTCATTCTTAATACTAGAATACTCTCCAAAAGATTGAGCTAACTCCCCTGCTTCAAACCTTTCTGGAAGCTTGTCTAGGTTTACATTTTGCCGAGAAGCAGTATCGTAGTAAGCCGCAGCCATTTGAAAATTATTATAACTATAGCGTTGAATTTCGGCTAATCCATAATATGTTTTAGCGGCAGTCTCCGCTTTAGGACGTCTTAGTCGATCTGATAAGATTTCTAGGTAAACTACTTCTGCCTGTTTAAAGCTATTAGAATTCTGTAACGTACGTCCAATTTCATACTGTAGCTCTGGTTTGAATTCTAGGTTCTTATCATCTCTTACCATTTCGGTAAAAGTTGCTAGAGCAGTGTTATAATCGCCTAATGCTCGAGCGTTTTCCGCTTTCTTTCGCTTCGCAAGATACTGAAGATTATAATCGCTATAATTTTTTTCTACCTTATTAAAAGCAGCAAGTGCATTATCAGGTTCATTTAAGTTGTCGTAAACTTGGCCTAGTAGAAAGAAGCCCCTTTCTCGGTATTCTTTCTTGTTAAGCTTGGGAACCGACTCTTCAAGAAGTGGTGCGGCTAAATCCCAATTTTCTTGAGCCACATAAAACTCAGCAAGAATCGATTTGGCCTCAAAGTCATTATTCTTATTCCATATATCATCTAAAAGAAGAATTTGTTCATTCAAATATTGAATGCCTTGGTCATACAACTTCATTTCAAGGTAAACTCTACTTTTCCAGATTACAGCTTCTTGGATAAGAGCGTCGCTTTTTGAAGATTGATAAAGCTCTTGGAATTTCTGCTCAGAAGAAAAATACTCTTTCCTGAAATAGTACGATTTTCCAATTAATAAGATAGCATCATCCACCCATTTCGAGTTTGGGTGTTTTCTAAGCACCTCAGCTCCTTTATCAATAGCTTTCTCAAAGTCTTGAGCACCGCTATTTAATGGAGCCTCGTGGATACGGATTGGAATCTCAGAAGAGTAATCTAATTTTATGTTTAAGACCTTATCTAGCCCAATTTGATAGTTCTTTTTTGCATTATAGAATGTGTTATAATGAGCCGTAAAGTTATCCCACCGAGACTTTAGGCTCCCACAACCACTTATAGAAGTAACTATTAATAATAAAATTAGAACTCTTCTAGTCATAAAATAATATTGCTAATTAGTGCATTTCAAACTAGTTAGTCAATCGTACTAATTTTTATCATGTTAGTTCGACCACGTTTTGCAATTGGCATACCTGTTGCGATAATTACTCTATCACCTTTTTTAACTAAACCGTTTTCCTGCAAGTACTCTTCCATCATCTTTACACTGCTATCTGTATCAAATAGCTCTCTAAGTCTCACGGAATGAACTCCCCAAACTAAGTTTAATTGTCGTCTCACTTTTTGGCTTTCAGTAAAAGCCACAATAGGTACTTTTGGACGGAATTTTGCAATTCTACGTGCTGTACTTCCAGAGTGGGTGATAGTACTAATAACTTTAGCTTCTACATTCTCTGCAATGGTAACACACGAGTATGAAAGTGATTCGATAATTTGTTTCTCTTTCCACTCTGGTTTACGATACTTTAAACTGTTATACAGTTGCGGTCGATTTTCCTCAACTGATCTACAAATTCTATCCATTACATTAACCGCTTCACAAGGATACTTCCCAGCTGCTGTTTCCCCAGAAAGCATCACAGCGTCTGTACCATCTAAGACCGCATTAGCCACATCAGAACTCTCAGCACGTGTTGGGCGAGGATTGTTTATCATAGAATCTAGCATTTGAGTAGCTGTAATTACAGGTTTTCCAGCCATTCTACACTTTTCAATAATCATTTTTTGAACGATTGGTACTTGCTCGGTTGGAATCTCAATTCCCAAATCACCACGAGCCACCATAATACCGTCCGACTCTTCAATAATTTCATCGATAACCTCTAAAGCTTCTGGCTTTTCAATTTTAGCTATAATAGCTGCTTGACTGCCTGCTGCTCTAACTCTTGATATTAAATCCCTAACATCTTTAGCAGATCTCACGAACGATAACGCTATATAATCAACATCTTGGGTTAGACCAAATTCTAAATCTATAATATCCTTTTCTGTAAGCGAAGGAATGGTAATATTAACATTTGGAAGGTTTACTCCTTTTCTAGATTTGAGCAGTCCTCCAACCACAACTTTTACTATCAGATGATCGGCTTGCTTATCAAGCACTTTAAACTCTAATAATCCATCATCTAATAAAATTGAATTCCCAACTTCAGCCTCGATAATAAGATTATCTAAATCGATAGGGATTATAGTCGATGTTCCTTCAATATTATCTGAAGTAATCTTAATCTCGCTGCCTGTTTTAAGGACTTGCCCTCCATTTTTCATTTGGCCAACGCGAATCTTTGGGCCTTGTAAATCCATCAATACAGGAATACTATAATTAAACTCTCGCGCAGCTTTCCTAATATATCCTATTACTTGAGCGTGGTCCTCATGGCTTCCATGTGAAAAGTTAACACGTGCAACGTTCATCCCGTGTAATAATAGATTATTAATCCCCTCTTGGGTATTACAACTTGGGCCTATAGTACAAACAATTTTTGTACGTCTTCTTGCAGATATCATATATAAAGGTATTTGTAATGTAGTGAGTGAAATTTAATGGTGTAAAGATAGATGAATTGCCTGTATCAATTTGCATTCTTTTGGAGATAATTATTCAGGGAACATAAGCACAGTTAAAGAACCTATAAGAGACTTATTTATATAAATTTAACAAGTTATACTATTATTCGAATATTGCGTTTTTAACCCATTTGCAAACATTTTCATCACAGTAAATTGTTCTAAACTACCATTTGCATACCACAGATACTTAACCCTGAGCAGCTTGAAAATAATAGAACCATAACAATCAATGCTGAATTATGAGATTATGAACCTCATAATTATCACAATTTATGCAACACCATTACGATACACTTAAAACTTGATTCGAATTTAAGCCACTTTTTTATGATTTAATTTTTGACAATGTATATACTATATATATTATGTTTTCAATTATAGTTCCTTTTATAATAAGAGCTTTGATTAAAGACCGCTTTATCCAAAACTGAATTTCAAACATAATCCATGTTAGATCTGCGCCGAAGAAAAATACTTACTTTTACATGTCTAGTATTGGGAACCCCTCTTCTATTCTTTTATGGGTGTTCATCCACAAAAATTGATCAAGTAAAAAGAGGGGCTGGTTACCAATACCGCCCAGGGTTTCCAGAACTCAGAATGACTTCTTCGGGGTTATTAGATGCCAATGACAATGCATTAATTACGATATCTTCGGAAATCGTATATGGGAGTTTGATTTATAAAAAATCTGATGGTTTTTTTGAAGCGAACGCCAGTATCGAAATACAAATTAAAAACACGGATAATGATAGTGTGCTGGCTATGAATAATAGGTATATGATTCAAATCAAAAAAGAGAATCCTAATATCGTTCATAGTCAAGAAACGTACCTTTTTGAAAAAGAGTTTAACGTATCTCCTGGCAATTATCTTGTAACTGTTTCTTTAATAGATCAAGAAACTGGCAAACAAACTTATCGAAGTGAAAGTACTTTCATCCCCAATCCTAGAAATAGTGTTACAAACATAACAAATATTCAAATTCTTAGTAAACGTGCAGGTAATATCGCTGATACAGTATATGCATTCACCCCTGAAACTACTTACGACATTCCAAGTTCAATTGATTCTTTAAAATTTGTTTTTCAAGTAACCAATAATCGCCCTGACTCTCCACTTACTATATATGCTAAATTAATTCGTTTTAGGTCGGACTCATCCATTGCCCGCCCCATGACTTTTAGCAATTATTATCCATCAAGCCTCCCTTATAAAGGTATTGATTACGATAAAGAAGAAGAAATGAGTAGCACTCGTCGAGTTTTGAACGAGCCTGGGAGCGTGTTAATTGAATTTGTATTTCCTGCATTAGAAAGAGGAAACTATAGATTAGAAGTATCTAGTATTGCTGATGATGAAAAGGAAGACGAGAATACTTTATACAAAGCCCGAGACTTTAGTATAAAAAGTCCCAATTACCCTGCGTTGATGACAACAAAAGAATTGGCAAAGCCTCTTTATTATTTAATGACTGAAAAAGAGTATAAAGCATTAATGAAAATTGAAGACAATGGCTTACTAAAAAACGCAATAGATCGTTTTTGGCTTTCCAATATTAAGAATTCTATTACTGCCCGTAATGTTGTTTCATTATACTATGCAAGAGTAGAAGAAGCTAACAAACAATTTTCAAGCTTTAAAGAAGGCTGGAAAACAGATGCAGGTATGATTTATATACTTTTTGGCCCACCTTGGGTTGTTGATGTACGGCTAGACGAAATGAAATGGAGCTATAGCTATAACCTTTCAGACCCAGAGAAAAATTTTTACTTTAAAACTCCCAAAATAAAAAATAAGTACTACCCTTTCGATAATTACCTTTTGTTACGAAATAGTGCTTATTACAACACTCAATACCAACAGGTACAACTTTGGCTTTCGGGTCAAATACTAAAAAGAAGTATCTAATACTTTGCAAGCCTAATTATACTTTAATATTAGCGAACAAATTACTACTAACAATGAAGAATATACTTAATGTAGTTATAATTTTTTTCGTGATCATTATAACTGGATGTTCAAACTCCTATGTGCAAGAAGTTCATCGAGGAGATAATTACGACTTCCGCCCAGGCTATCCAGAGCTCAGAACATTTTCTGCAAGCTATTTTGACTCTCTTGGTACATCAAGAGTTCTTATTTCTGGCGAGTTAGTCAAAGGCAGCCTTATATATAAAAGTAACAATCAGTTTTTTTACGCAGCCGCCGACATTGAGATCAGATTAAACAGCAAAGGAGATACTACGAACATTGTACCAAATGAAAGTTTTACTATATATATAGAAGATACATCACCCCAAGTTATATTGAGCCAGGAAGTTGCCTCTTTTGAAAGGAACATCACTTTAAAACCAGGAGAGTATGACGTTATTGTAACCGCAACTGACCGTGAATCCTTGAAAGAGACCACGTCAAAAAATAAGCTATATATACCAAATCCGAATGCAGTAGATAGTTACTTAACTGACATAAGAATGGAGGTAAAAGTAAATACAAATCAAATCAGCCCCTATAGTTATGTAAACACCTATGATATTCCAAACAGATTTGACTCCTTAAAATTTACCTTCCAAGTATACAGCCCTGATACAGAGCCTGAGATGATTGTTAATTCTAGGCTAATTGAGTTTGATGCCGATAGCAGTATTGCTATTCCCATGAGCTATCGAAATTATCAGCGCTCTAGCCTTCCCTATATAGGCATCGCGTATTACAAATCTAAAGTTATTGAAAGTTCTAGAAGAGTTATTACAGATAATGGGAATATTTCTGTGATATTCAAATTTCCAGCTTTAAAAAGAGGTAATTACAGATTTGAAGTCACCACTTCCACTAGTAGCCAAAATCAATTAGTAAAGGCTAGAGACTTTTCTATTAAAAGCGCCAATTACCCTAGCTTAAAAAGTGCTCGTGAACTATTGATGCCGATGCGATATATAATGAGAGAAAAAGAATTTGAAAACTATGCATCATACAGTACAGATGACTCTATCAAAGTAGCCATAGATTCTTACTGGTTGTCTCATATCAAAAGCAGAACTAAGGCTCTTCAAGTGTTAGAGCTCTACTATTCTAGAGTTGAAGATTCAAACAAACAATTTTCAAGTTTTAAAGAAGGTTGGAAAACAGACCCCGGCATGGTGTATATCCTTTTTGGTCCCCCTCTTTATGTAGACTATGAGTTTAATAAAATGACTTGGATTTACACTTTCGATACCGCCAATCGTCAACCCGCTATCACCTTCGATTTAGTAAGAAGCAATGATAATAGTTATCCATTCAACCACTATATATTGCGAAGAAACCAAAATTTGAGCCAGCTAGAATATGGCCAAATAAATTCGTGGAATGACGGTAGCATACTTTCTATTAATAAGTAACTTTGCCCTTGAAAGTAAATTGACTAGAACTTGTTGTAATTAATATATAATCTAGGCATATTATCTAATCGTTAAGGTAACCAAATTTTACATTTGGTTACACATTATAAACAAAAACTAAAGGCTACTATGTTAAAAAGGCTACAATTCTTAGCGTTAGCTATGCTTTTACCAATTTGCGCTTTTGCACAATCAGGCTCAATTACAGGTAAAGTAACAGATGCTAAAACTGGAGAACCTCTCGCAGGTGCTACAGCATATATTCAATCTCTCCAAAAAGGCGCTCAGGCTGACCTCGATGGAAATTACACAATCTCTAACCTACCTTCTGGCAGTTATGCGCTTGAAGTAAACTATATTGGTTACAGAAAATTTAATACAACTGTTGAAGTTGGTTCTGGAACTGTTCAACTAGATATTACTCTTAATCTTGACCTTGTAGGTATGGAAGAATTAGTAGTAACTGGTTACGGAACTATAGATCGTGCTTCATTTACAGGTACAGTGAGTTCTGTTTCTGCAGATAAATTTGAAAGTGTTCCTGTTGCATCTGTTGATGCTGCGTTACAAGGCCAGGCTCCTGGTGTTTCGATTTCTGCAAGCTCTGGTACTCCTGGTTCAACTCAAGATATCCGTATTCGTGGTATAAGCTCTATTAACGCTGGTACTTCTCCATTATTCGTAATTGATGGCGTTCCTGTTGTTAATGGTAACACTTCTACTAACGGTGGTACTAGCTCGCTAGGCTTTTTATCTACATTAAACACTGCTGATATTGAGAATATCACTATTCTTAAAGATGCTGCTTCTACTGCTCCTTATGGTGCGCGTGGAACAAATGGTGTAATTGTTATTACAACCAAAAGTGGACGTGAAGGTAATACAACCTATTCTGTTTCTGCACAACGTGGTGTGAACAACCCAGCTGTAGAAGGCCCAGGTGCACTTAATGCATCTCAGTATGACGAACTATATACTGAATATATTTTCAATACAACTACAGGGTTAGGCTGTGGCACAACAAAAGCTGCCATTCAAGCTAACTGCCCAAGTGGTTGGGATGGTGTTACTGATACTGATTGGGGCGAAGAAGCTCGCAATGAGGATGCAGTTCAGCAAGAATACAATATCTCAGCTCGTGGTGGTAATGCTACAACCAATTTCTATGCTTCTATGGGTATTTTTGCTCAAGAAGGTCCTGTAAATGGTTCTAGTATTGATCGTTACACTGGTTCTTTCGATATCTCTCACAAACTAGATGACAGAGTTAAGTTTTCAAACTCTATAACTGGTTCATTTGTAGAACAAGATGGTATCCTTGAAGGTGCTGGTTATTTCGGTAGCCCAATTTTAGCTGAATATTTCATGCTTCCTATTGACAAAGCTAGAAATGATGACGGTACACCAAACATTGACAATCTTTCTACTTCAGTGTTCAACCCGTTATACATTCAAGAAAATGACATTGACCGTAACAGAACTTACCGTTTAATGAACAACTCATCGCTTGAAGTTAAGATTAACAAGAATCTTACTTATACTTCGAAATATGCGATTGACTTTACACTAGCTGAAGAAAAGAACTACAACAACATCTATTATGGTGATGCTGATGGCGAATCAGGTACTGTTGATGATTATACTTACCGTAACTTTAATTATGTTTGGCAAAACATGTTAAACTACAACTGGGTTCCATCTTCAGCTCATTCGTTTAACTTCAAAGTTTGGAATGAAATTCAAAAGAATTACAACTTCCAAGTTGGTGGTTCGGGTGAAGGTATTGCAACTACAGGTCTATTTAACCTAAACACAACTGCTATCAATACTGGTTGGTCTTACAGTAGCGACTGGTCAGTAATGTCGTTCACTGGATTGGTAAACTATGGTTTCCAAGACAAGATTTTTGTTGACGCAAGTTTCAGACAAGAAGGTTCTTCTCGTTTTGCTGATGAAAAACGATGGGGTAGTTTCTATTCTGTTGGTGTTGGTTATGTACTTAGTGAAGAAGACTTCATCAATGACATTGACTTTATCAACTTCTTAAAAGTTCGTGCTTCTTACGGCTTAACTGGTAATGCAAGTGTAAGCTTAAACACTTACCAAGCAACAGTTAGCTACACAGGTGCTTACAACGAGCTTCCTGCTATCACAACTGATAATCTAGGTAACAAAGACCTAACTTGGGAAAATGCTCATTCATATGATATTGGTTTAGAGTTTGAAGCATTTGAAAAATTAAGTGGTTCTGCTACTTTCTTTAGAAAAAATAGCTTCGATCTACTATTCTCAGTTCCATTATCTAGAACAACTGGTCACTCATCTCAAACACAGAACATTGGTGAATTATACAACCAAGGTTTTGAATTTGAAGCAAACGTAGATGTTGTTAGAACTCGTGACATCAAGTGGAATATTGGTGGTAACCTAACTTTACTCAAAAATGAAGTAACTGACCTACCAGTAGATGGTAACGGCGAAGACATTGAGATTAAAGGTACTACTAGCTATACCGCTGTAAATGGTTACGAAACTGGTGCTTGGTTCATGAGAAAATGGGCTGGTGTTGATCCTGCTAATGGTGATCCATTATGGTACATCGATGGGAAAGGTGGTGCAACAACTAACGACTATAACTTAGCTGAAACTGCTTACCAAGGTGGATCTGCTATGCCAACTAAATTTGGTGGTATTAATACTCGTGTTGATGTTAAAGATTTCTACGTTAGTGCAACTCTCTACTACTCTTTTGGAAACAAAGTGTATGATATTTGGGCTCACTATCTAAATGCTGATGGTCGCCGTGGCGGTGCATTTGGTTCTTACGCTAGTCAGTATGACAGATGGCAAGCACCTGGTGATGACGCTTTAAATCCAAAACCGATTTATGGTAGCAACACTAGATTAGCAATTGAACCTTCTACTCGTAGATTATATGACGGTGATTATTTAAGACTTAAAAACCTTAACATTGGTTATAATGTACCTGCAAAATACCTTGAGAATATCGGTGTTAAATCTGCATCTGTATATTTCTTAGGCCAAAACTTATGGACACATGCTTTTGATGATTTACTAGAGTATGATCCTGAAGTACGTTCTGATGGTCAGCTTGATTTAACAGCTGCGCCACTTAAGTCTGTGACTGTAGGTATAAGAGCTAATTTCTAAATTTGATGACAATGAAAAATTATAAAAACTTACTAATTGCACTGCTTTTTATAGCAGGTGTGTCTACAGCGTGCGAAGATTTCTTGGAGCCAACCCTAAGTGATAGCAAGGATACTGCTACTGCATTAGGAACTGTAGATGATTTAAATGCATTCATGCTTGGTATCATGGATGATATTAACTCTACACAATACCTCGGGTCTCATATGCCTGTGGCTTTGGCTGTACGTTCTGATAACTTTTTTGCTAACGCTAACTCTGGCCGCTTCACTACTGTTAGTCAGTTTTCACAAACTGCTTCTGATGGTTATGCTAGCGACGTTTGGACAATTAGTTACCAAGCAATAGCAAATGCCAACGTAGTAATTAATGCTGAACTTGAAGAAACTGTTGCAACTAAGCACATTAAAGGTCAAGCATACGCATTGCGCGCACTTATCTACATGAACCTTAATATGTTTTTTGGACAAGAGCATGTTGGTGGTACTTTAGGAGTGCCTATCATTACTGTTTACAATGATGGTAACCTCATTCCTGCACGTAACACTGTAGCTGAAGTTTGGGCACAAGTTGAGGCTGACTTAGCAGCTGCTGCTACTAATATGAGCCAAACTGCGGCAATGAATAACGATAAAACTTTAATAACATATAATGCTGTTAAGGCTCTTCAGTCTCGTTATTTCTTGTATACTAAACAATATGCAAACGCTATAACAGCAGCTGATGCAGTTATCAACTCTGGCGATTATACTGTAGTTGATGGAGCAAACCTTCTAACTGCATATGCAGCTGACGGTGGACAAACTAACTCAATTTTTGAATTAGCTTACCTCCCTTCTAATAACCCTGGCAATGAAAGTATTGCTCGTTTTTACCTAAATACTAATTACGGTGATGTTGAGTTAACACTCGACGCTGCTACTAATCTGTATGATGCTGGTGATGATCGTATCGCTCTAATTGATACAAATACACACACTAGCCATGGTTTACAGTATCGTTTAACTGGTAAATTTCCAGATGCGATTGCTAACGACGATAACGTAATTCTAGTTCGTTACGAAGAAGTAATCCTCAACAAAGCTGAAGCTCAGTCTAGAAGTAGCGTAGCTGCTCTTACTGTTGCTAACACTCTTAACTTAATTGCTAACAAGCGTGGTATTGCACCTTATATTGCTCCTACCACTGCAGATGTTATGAAAGAAAGAAGAAGAGAGCTTATTGGTGAAGGATTCCGTTTCTTTGACTTAATAAGAAATGGTCAAAAAATTCTTCGTGGTGATTCTCAAGAGCCATATCCTGATGCAACTGGTATTCCTGCTGGTGACTCTAGATTGGTTTACCCAATTCCATTGTCAGAGCTTAATGCTAACTCAAGCATGGTTCAAAACGAAGATTATAACTCTAACTAATATTAGTTAGGTTTTAGAACTTAAAAGGCTCACATCAAATGATGTGAGCCTTTTTTTTGCTCTTCAGTTTTTTAATACATATATACTGAAATATTTTACCTACCTATTAGTTTCATAATTATAGCTCGAATCTTTATATAAACACATAAATATGCTGTGTACATAATAGTCTTAACACCTTATTTATAAGAAATAGCTTTTCAATTGATCTATTATTTTAATCCTTAAAAGCGTAAAAGCTAATAAATAAATGAGGCATAACTTTATGGCCATCGAAAACATCACAATATTGGAATTTGAAGGACCCCAAAAATGACTTCGCCTCAGTAAGCTTTTAATAAGTATTAGCCAACTTAGAACAGGTCTAATTTGATGAACATGGGGTTCATAATTAATATTCCTGAATGGGTTTGCAGATTGTGGAGCATCGTGTAGCCTACATTAATGCTAGGTACATTATTTACCCCAAATCATATCAACCAGCTCATAGATAACATTCTAGAGATTGGTGAAGAAATCTGTTGATACAGAAGTGTATGGCAAAAAGCTATAATCTGCGGGATTACATTTCTTAGAATTACACTTGAGCTTAGATTTATTGTACAAAAAAAAGGCTTCTTTTTCAAGAAGCCTTTTAATAGTGGCGGGGACAGGATTCGAACCTGCGACCTTCGGGTTATGAGCCCGACGAGCTACCAGCTGCTCCACCCCGCGATTAGAATCCAAAGATACGATTTATTTTCACTCACTATCAACCTTAATTTTATCTTTTTCCTAATCTCTTTGTTTATCCTTTCAGTATCTTAAAAGAAAAAGAACTGAATTACAGCCATGTTATCATCAAAAGACGCAATTAGCTTAGAAGAGCAGTATGGAGCCCATAACTATCATCCCCTACCCGTTGTATTGGCAAAAGGTAAAGGCGTATTTGTTTGGGATCCTGAAGAAAAACAATATTTCGATTTTCTATCAGCTTACTCTGCTGTAAATCAAGGACATTGCCACCCAAAGATAACACAGGCTCTAATTGAGCAAGCGAGTACGTTAGCACTCACATCAAGAGCGTTTTACAGCAATGTATTGGGTGAGTATGAACGCTATATCACTTCTTTTTTTGGTTACGATAAAGTTTTACCAATGAACACAGGTGCCGAGGGTGTAGAAACCGCTATAAAAATTTGTCGTAAATGGGCGTACGAAAAGAAAGGAATTTCTGAAAATGAAGCACTGATTATTGTTTGTGAGAATAACTTCCACGGACGTACAACTACGGTAATTTCATTTTCAAACGATCCTGATGCTCGTAAAAACTTCGGCCCATACACTCCTGGATTTATCAAAATACCTTATAACGATATTTCTGCCTTACAAGAAGCTTTAAAACAGCCTAATGTAGCTGGATTTTTGGTTGAACCTATTCAAGGAGAAGCGGGAGTTGTTGTCCCTGATGATGGTTATTTATCAAATGCAGCACAATTGTGTAAACAAAACAATGTACTTTTGATTGGAGATGAAGTTCAAACAGGAATCGCTAGAACAGGTAAAATTTTAGCTTCCGACTATGATAATGTTAAACCAGATTTATTAATACTTGGTAAAGCTCTGTCTGGTGGCTCCTATCCCGTATCCGCTGTGCTTGCGGACAATGCCATAATGGAAGTAATCAAACCTGGGCAACATGGTTCTACCTTTGGCGGGAACCCAATTGCCTGCAAGGTTGCAATAGCTGCCCTTGAAGTAGTAAAGGAAGAAAGTCTCGCTGAAAATGCTCTAACTATGGGCCTCCTTTTCCGTTCCGAAATGCAGAAGCTAGTAGAAAGCTCAACATTGTTTTTAAAAGTTCGCGGACGGGGCTTGTTGAATGCAGTGGTAATAAACGATACCGCCCAAAGTGATACTGCTTGGAGATTTTGTGTTGCGCTAAAAGACAACGGTTTGCTCGCAAAACCTACCCATGGAAACATCATTCGGTTTGCCCCACCACTCGTAATTACAGAGGCTCAGCTAATAGAATGTGTATCTATAATCACTAAAACCCTTTCTGAGTTCAAAAAATAAGATTCTATTATTTAATATTCTATGTTGAGCTACAAAGTCGGATTTGGTAGTTTTCTACTATAATAAACTGAGACTTAAACTAGCACTAAATATTAGATACTCGGATGGCAAAAACCAATACTATTCAACCGAGCCAAGTTAAAGATATACTTGGCAAACATATCCTAGCCGATGGGCTTGATATGGTTCTTGATCTCGAAAAAAGCCAAGGAGCTTACCTTTACGATTCTAAAAGCGGAAAGAACTACCTCGATTTTTTCACTTTCTTCGCTTCTAATCCACTTGGGATGAATCACCCTAAAATTGCAGGTGATGCTGATTTTGTTCAAAAATTAGGTAGAACAGCTATTAACAAACCTTCAAACTCTGATGTTTATACTACAGAGCTTGCTGAGTTTATGGAATCATTTAGCCGAGTTGCAGTTCCTGAGCATCTAAACCACTCTTTCTTTATTGCAGGTGGCGCATTAGCTGTAGAAAACGCAATGAAAGTAGCTTTTGATTGGAAAGTTCAGAAAAATTTCCAAAAAGGTTATCGCCATGAACTTGGTCACAAAGTGCTTCACTTTGAGAAAGCATTTCACGGACGTACAGGATACACTCTGTCTGTAACAAACACGCTAGCTGATAAAGTTAAATTCTTCCCTAAATTTGACTGGCCAAGAGTTATAAGCCCTGCTACTACATTCCCTGAGACCGCTGAAAGCTTAAAGCTGGTAGTTGATCAAGAAGAATTAGCTTTGGCACAGGCAGAACGCTTTTTTGAACAGTATAAAGACGATATCGCTTGTATTCTTATCGAGCCTATTCAAGGTGAAGGAGGAGATCGTCATTTCCGATTAGAATTCCATCAAGCACTTCGTGATATGGCTGACAGACATGAAGCTCTGTTGATTTATGATGAAGTTCAGACAGGTGTTGGTATGACTGGCAAATTCTGGGCACACGAGCATTTTGTAAAACCTGATATTCTTTCTTTTGGAAAGAAAGCTCAAGTTTGCGGTATTCTTGCAGGACCAAGAGTTGACGAAGTTGAAACAAACTGTTTTAAAGTTTCATCTCGTATTAATTCAACTTGGGGTGGCAATCTGGTTGACATGGTTCGCTTTGGAAAAATCCTCGACATTATTGAAGAAGATAAACTAGTAGAAAACGCTGCCGAAGTAGGCAATTACTTGGTTAAAAAGCTTCAAGATTTCGCGAATAAGTACGAGCAATTCTCAAACCCGCGTGGTTTAGGATTATTTTCAGCAATCGATTTACCTACGGGCGAGCTTCGCGATAAAGTAATTAATGAGTGTATTGCCAATGGTTTGATGATTCTATCTTGTGGACCAAATACTGTTCGTTTCCGTCCACCTTTAACAATTACTAAAGTACAAATTGACGAAGGATTAGACATCTTAGAGAAAGCTTATAAATCAGTAATCGGATAATTTTCCGAGGCTTCATTTAAGCTTCAAAAATAAAAGCCCTATTGAGGTTGCTTTTGCAACCTCAATAGGGCTTTTATTGCTTTTTTTTTATGAATAGTTAGCTAATTACCCAGCAACAGCCTTTGGTAATGCACTTTCATAAATATCTTTCATACTGCTTACTTCTAGTTCAGCAACATTTTCTATTTCAAGAGTTTTGCCAGCAACCGTTCCAAGAACGTAAGTCGGTACTTCTTTACCTTGGAAATGAACCAATGCTGTTGGCAGGTCTTCAGCTTTAACAGTAATAACGATTCCAGACTGAGCTTCACTGTAAAGTATCTCAGCAATATCACCAGAAAGGTTTTCCAAAGATACTTTAGCTCCTCTTTCTCCAAAAATGGCCATTTCAGCTAAGGTTGTAGCAAGTCCACCATCTGAAATATCATGAGCAGCAGTTATAAATCCTTCTTTAATCGCCGCTAATAATGTCTCTTGAAGATTAACTTCGAATGGAATATCTAATTCTGGAGCATCGCCTGTTGTGAAACCATGAACGACTTTTAAGTATTCTGTTCCTCCTAATCCTACTCGATCTGCACCGATATAGATTACAATATCTCCATCATTTTTAAACTCAGGTGTTGTTCGATGTTTCTCTACATCTTCAATTACACCAAGCATCCCAATAATTGGTGATGGGAAAATAGCACTTTTAGGATTTTCGTTGTAAAAGCTCACATTTCCACCCGTCACTGGTGTATTAAGCGCTATACATGCATCACTCATTCCACCTAAAGCTTCTTTGAACGTCCAG
Organism: Balneola sp.; assembly: GCA_048267905.1. Lineage (GTDB taxonomy): Bacteria > Bacteroidota > Rhodothermia > Balneolales > Balneolaceae > Balneola. Next base: position 106,475 of record JBLWWM010000008.1, on the reverse strand, counting down.
TACACTTCTGGCTTGTAAGGATTCCCAAAGTTTAGACAGTTAGTAATAGCAAGAGGTTTACCGCCAGCACAAACTACATTTCTAGCTGACTCAATTACAGCTATTTGTCCGCCACGGCGAGGATTCAAATACACGTACCGACTATTACAATCCGTTTTAGCAACCAATCCTTTTTTCGTTCCTTTCACTCGTATTACACCAGCATCTGAGGCGCCGGGATAAGTTACGGTGTTTGTACGAACAGAGGTATCATATTGCTCAAACACCCATTTCTTTGATGCGATATTTGGAGAGTTTAATATCTTCCCCAAAGTTTCTGCATGCGATTCAGGATGTACTAAAGTACTAGCATCAAAACTTTGAGTCTCTGCTAAATATGCAGGCTTTTTCGTTTCTCTAATATACTGAGGTGCTCCACCGCCAAGTACCAAATGCTCTGCAGGGATATCAGCTTTAATTTCGCCCTCTTTCATATAAGTAACACGATCTGTATCTACTACTTCACCAATCACTACACCGTGTAAATCCCATTTTTCGTACACATCAATAACTTCTTGCTCACGACCTTTATGTGCTACAATCAACATTCGTTCTTGGCTCTCTGATAGCAATAACTCATAGGCAGTCATCCCAGCTTCACGAGCTGGAACTTTGTCTAAATCCACAAGCATTCCTTGCTCACCTTTTGCAGTCATCTCACTTGTTGAGCATGCAATACCAGCTGCTCCCATATCTTGCATACCAACAACAGCGCCGGTTTTCAATACTTCAAGGCTTGCTTCAAGCAATAACTTTTCTGTGAATGGATCCCCTACTTGTACACTTGGTCGTTTTGCTTCACTTGCCTCACTAATTTCTTCTGAAGCAAACGTTGCCCCATGAATTCCATCCCTACCCGTGCTTGCACCTACAATAAGTACAGGGTTGCCAATTCCTTTTGAAATAGCTGAAACAGTTTCCCCTGCGCGTACTAAGCCAATACTCATGGCATTCACAAGAGGATTGCCTTCATAACTTTCATCAAAACAAACTTCGCCACCAATTACAGGTACACCAAACGAGTTACCATAATCACCAATTCCTCGAACTACGCCATCCAATAAGAAACGCACACGTGGATTCTCAAGACTTCCAAAACGTAGCGAGTTTAAACTTGCCACTGGGCGAGCTCCCATTGTAAATATATCGCGGTGAATCCCACCTACTCCTGTGGCTGCACCTTGGTATGGCTCAATTGCAGATGGATGATTATGGCTTTCAATTTTGAAAGCACACCCCCAGCCTTCACCAATATCAACAAGCCCAGCATTTTCTTCGCCAGCGGCAACTAACATGTGCTCACCTTCGCGAGGAAGTTTTTTTAATTCGATTATAGAATTCTTGTACGAGCAATGTTCACTCCACATAACAGAGTATATACCGAGCTCGGTAAATGTTGGAACTCGACCAAGTCGAGTTTTTATCATTTCAAATTCTTCTTCGTTTAATCCGTGTTCTTGCGCTAGTGATAGCGTTACTTCTGGTTCTTTAACGGTTGAGTGAGCCATATAAAAGATAGATTGAGAGTTGAGTTAAGGCAAGCTTAAAGGTACAAGGTTTTTCAAATAAATGGCGAAGAGGTTTTCCACTTGTAATCCACAGTTTTTGACTTTTTATCTTTTAGTAAAAACTTTCATTGCATTTATTTCAGGATGTTCTTAAAATCTAATACAGATATTAGAATATTAATATTAGATTTTATTCAGTCATTTATGAAGTTATCCTCACAAGGTGCTCAGTACGCCATTTCTGCGATTTTTGCTATTTCTAAGCACCCTAATGAGGTTATTTCTGCAGCGGAATTAGCTAAATCTTTGAATTGTCCAGCCGCTTATCTCTCTCAAATACTTGCAAAACTCAAAGCACCTGGTATATTGAAATCTCAACGAGGATTGAATGGAGGAGTTTATTTGGCAAAGCCAACCAGTGAGATTTCGATTTATGATGTGATAACTGCCATCGACGGAGAGAAAACTTATACTTCTTGTTTTATGGGCATTGAGGGGTGTGGGCATATTGAGCCCTGCCCTTTCCATGATTTTTGGTCTATTGAGAGAAACAAGATTAAACACTGGTTAAAATCTACATCCTTTGCAGATGCAGATGATACAATGACTCAAGCATGGTTCGATCTAAGGCTAAACTTCACAAATAGAGTGAACAAGTAACATGGCTACACAGCAGGTTTTAGAACAGACTTCCTGTACTCATTGCGGCGAGCAATGTGACGAAGGAGATATACTGTTCGATGACAAAGCATTCTGCTGTGAAGGTTGTAAGACCGTATATCAACTTTTATCTGATCATGATTTATGCACTTATTATGCATTAGATGCTTTTCCGGGAAAAACCATTTCATCCATTATAGAACGGAAAAGATTCGATTATTTAGCGAATTCAGAAATTGAGCATAAACTCGTAGACTTTTATACAGAGAACAAAGCTTCCATCACGTTCTTAATTCCTAATATCCATTGTACATCGTGTGTATGGTTACTCGAAAATCTTCAAAGTTTAGACGAGGGCATTAATCAAGGCACCGTCAATTTTCTAAAAAGAAAAGTTACCATACTATTCAACCCTTCTAAAACTACCGTCAGGAATATTGTAGAGCTCTTAACCACTATTGGTTACGAACCCGATTTAAAGCTTGAACACCTTGGGGAAAAGAAGTCACAAAATATTAGTCGTAAATTATGGCTTAAGTTGGGTGTAGCTGGGTTTAGTTTCGGCAACATAATGTTATTCAGTTTTCCTGAATACCTTAACATGTCTTCCTCTGATTCGGTTGATACTTTCAGAGTATTATTCGGTGCTCTTAACATCGTATTTGCTTTACCTGTTCTACTTTATAGCGGTATTGATTATCTAAAATCAGCTTGGGCCGCAATTAGCCAAAAAGGAATCAACCTTGACGTGCCCATTTCTATTGGTATACTTGCTCTATTTGGAAGAAGTTTATATGAGATTATAAGTGGTACTGGCGCAGGCTATCTTGATTCTTTTACTGGCTTTATATTTTTTCTACTTATAGGAAAAGTTGTACAAAAGAAAACGTTCGATCGACTTTCGTTTGATCGCGATTACAAATCTTACCTTCCAATTTCGGTAATGCGGATAACCGATGGCTTAGAAGTGTCTACTCCAGTAACGAATCTTGAAATTGGGAATTATATTCTCATTCGAAACCAAGAATTAATCCCTGTTGATTCTATCCTTTCAAGCGATGAGGCTTATATAGATTATAGTTTTATTACGGGAGAAGTTGAGGCTGTTAAAATTTCTAAAGGCGAAGTAGTTTTTGCTGGTGGTAAGATTTCTGGATCTAACGCTGAGATGATTGTCAGCAAAAACGTAGAGCACAGTTATCTAACTCAATTATGGGAGAACGAAGCATTTAGTTCTACATCTGAAGAAAAGAAAATTACAAATTTTGCAGATCGTATTAGCCCTGCTTTTACCTTTGTTGTGGTAGCAATCGCTGTTTTATCTTGCATAGTTTGGTATCAAATAGATCCTTCAAAAGCTTTTACCATTTTTACCGCTGTACTTATTGTGGCATGCCCGTGCGCGTTGGCGCTATCTACACCTTTTACTCTGGGGTCTGCAATCAATATTTTGTCTTTGAATGGCCTTTATGTTAAAAACACTCAAGTAATTGAAGCGTTATCAAAAACAGATATTGTAGTTTTTGATAAGACTGGTACTATCACCGAGTCGACTAAATCTACTCTTTCTTTTAAAGGATCTGAGCTCTCCGATGGGGAAAAAACTCTTATTAAGTCTACATGTAGAGCATCCATTCATCCGCTTAGTAAAAAAATTGCTGGGAATTACCCGAGCCATGATATTGTGGATTTAGATGATTACTACGAAGTGACTGGAAAAGGTATCTTTTCGAAATATCAAGAAACTTCTTTGTGCTTAGGGAGCAAATCATTTCTAATAGAACAAAACCCTGACTTAATTAACACCTTTAATGATGATGAGTATGAGATGGGTTCACAAGTTCACATCTCAATTAACAATCAATACATAGGTTTCTTTGAGTTTAAAAGTCAATTTAGAGAAGGTGTTGATGAGTTATTAATTCGACTCAAAAGTGACTTCGATCTTTTTTTACTCTCTGGCGATAACGCAAAAGAAGGGAAAGAGCTTTCTTTTATCTTTGGCGATTCTAAAAACATGCTTTTTAATCAGACTCCGCAAGACAAACTTAATTTTGTAAAGGCACTTAGAGAAAACAACAAGACTGTAACTATGATTGGTGACGGACTAAATGATGCCGGAGCCCTAATGTATAGCGATTTTGGTATAGCGATTTCTGATGATATGAGCTCATTTTCTCCAGCATGTGATGCTATCCTCGAAGGCGATTCTCTTAAGAATATTGATCACCTTTTTAGTTTCTCAAAAACAGCTATTAAAGTGATTTTAGCTAGTTTTGGAGTTTCCCTTATATATAATATCACAGGTTTAGGTTTTGCAATAACAGGGAATCTTTCTCCTTTGGTTGCGGCAATTCTAATGCCACTTAGCTCAGTAAGTGTTATGATTTTTACTACACTTGCTACGCGTTTTGTAGCTAATAAAAAAGGGCTTACGATATGGGTGTAATATTTTTCCTAATAGCGTTCAGCGTTACGGTTGCTCTCATATTTTTAGGAGCTTTCTTTTGGGCTGTTAAGTCAGGTCAATTTGATGACTCATACACACCATCAGTTCGAATATTATTCGACAACGAGATTTCACACAAAAAAAACAAACCACTAACAAAAAAACGGGATGCGTAATGTCTGTAGACACCTTTCATTATGACAACAAAATTGTTCGCAATTTTGGGATAGCCACAATGGCCTGGGGAATTATTGGATTCCTTGTAGGTCTTACTGTAGCACTTAAATTTATATGGCCAGAATTTCTAGGCGGTATAGCAGAACTTTCATTTGGTAGAATGAGGCCTCTCCATACCAATGCTGTAGTTTTTGCATTCGCAGGAAATGCCATCTTCTACGGGGTTTATTACTCTTTGCCAAGGCTGTGTAAAGCTTCTATGTGGAGCGACTCACTCAGTAAAATTCATTTTTGGGGCTGGCAAGCAATCATTGTTTCGGCTGTTGCTACACTACCGTTTGGCTTTACTTCAAGTAAAGAGTATGCAGAGCTAGAGTGGCCAATAGACATTGCTATTACTCTTATTTGGGTCATATTCGGATTGAATATGATTATGACCATTCTAAAACGCCGCGAGAAACACATCTACGTTGCCATCTGGTTCTACCTCGCAACATTTGTAACCGTTGCTGTTCTTCACTTAGTAAACTCTTTCGAAGTACCTGCAACTATCTTAAAAAGTTATCCTGTGTATGCTGGAGTTCAAGATGCTCTTGTACAGTGGTGGTATGGTCATAATGCGGTTGCATTCTTCCTAACAACTCCGTTTTTAGGAATTATGTATTACTTTATTCCAAAGGCTGCAAATCGTCCAATTTTCTCTTATAGATTATCTATTGTACACTTTTGGTCGCTTATTTTCATCTACATTTGGGCAGGTCCTCACCATTTGTTATACACTGCTTTACCAGGCTGGGCACAAGCTTTAGGAACTGTATTTAGCTTAATGCTACTTGCGCCATCTTGGGGTGGGATGTTAAACGGACTATTAACACTTCGTGGAGCTTGGGATCGAGTTCGTGAAGATCCCGTACTTAAGTTTCTTGTGGTTGGTATAACCGCTTATGGTATGGTTACTTTTGAAGGTCCAATGCTTTCCATTGCAAACGTTAACGCCGTTGCTCATTATTCCGATTATATTATCGGTCACGTACACAATGGTGCTTTATTATGGAATGGTGGGCTAGCTTTTGCGATGCTTTATTACATTACTCCACGTATATATCAAACCAAGTTATTCTCTACAAAACTAGCTAATATCCATTTCTGGTTTGCTACACTCGGAGCCATTTTTTATGTAATTCCAATGTATTGGGGTGGTATCGTTCAGAGTTTAATGTGGAAAGATTTTACCGATCAAGGTTTACTTACTTACCCAAACTTCCTTGAAACATTAATCCAAATCATCCCGATGTATGCTTTACGTGCATTTGGTGGTACTTTATTTATTATTGGTGCCCTTTTTGGAGTTTTCAACCTTATTAAGACAGCTAAAAGTGGCACGTTATTGAGTTTCGAAAAAGCCCAAGCATCACCACTAGATACTTCGATATCTGATGAGAACGAATCATGGCATCGTAAATTAGAAGGTAAACCACTAAAATTTACTCTTCTTACTGTCATTGCGATCCTTATTGGTGGTATTGTAGAATATATGCCAACGGCTCTCATCGATTCCAACATTCCGACTATTGAAAGTGTACAACCTTATACTGCACTCGAAGTTGAAGGAAGAGATATCTATATATCTGAAGGTTGTAATAACTGTCACTCTCAAATGATTCGGCCTTTCAGAGCTGAAACAGAACGTTACGGTGAATACTCTAAAGCAGGAGAGTTTGTGTACGATCATCCTTTCTTGTGGGGATCAAAACGTACAGGTCCAGATTTACATCGTATTGGTGGGAAATATCCTGATAGTTGGCATTTACGTCATATGTACCAACCATCCTCAACATCTCCAGGCTCTATCATGCCAGGGTACCCTTGGATGCTCGAAAGAGAAATGGATATGGAATCAATGCCTGCTAGAATCAAAGCGTTGACTACTGTTGGTGTCCCTTACTCCCCTCGCTACCCTGAATATGCCATTGCAGATATGAAAGCGCAGGCAGACAGAATCACTAAAGGTTTAAGAGAAAATGGGTTTGGAACTATAGAAGGCGTAGAAGTTACTTCTGATAAGCAGATAATAGCCTTAATTGCTTATTTACAACGACTTGGAACTGACATAAATGGAAATAATGATCCGTTTGGAGATCTTCCATCTAGTAAAAAACTTTCACCAGTAATTGTAGGAGAATAAGATGTATAAAGATGTATTAAGAGCAATGGAAGGGGTGAACTTATATCCAAGTATCTCACTCATTCTTTTTTTCACCTTCTTTGTATTACTAGTGATTTACCTAGTTAAAAGCGGAAAAGAAAAATGGGAAGATGCGGCGCTACTTCCCTTAGAAACAGAAGAATCACAAACATTATAGTACACTTGTTATGGATATTTTAGACGACGAAAAAGATATAGTACTCGACCATGAATATGACGGAATTATAGAGCTAGATAACCACATGCCAGTTTGGTGGTTATGGCTCTTTTACATTTCTATTGTTTTTGGTATTGGTTATATGTTCTACTACCAAGTATTTGGCTGGGGCCAAAACCAGTTCGAAGAATACGAGACAGAAATGGCTCTAGCAGAAGAGAAATATAAATCTAATAATGACGGCAGTTCAGAAGCCGCCTCTTTCACTTGGGTTTATAGCGATGCTCCTGATGCTATTGCAAAAGGCAAGGAAGTATTCACTGGGTTTAACAACCTATGTTTTACCTGCCATGGTAGCGCAGGTGAAGGATTAGTTGGGCCAAACTTAACCGACAACTTCTGGATTCACGGCTGTTCTGCAGAAGAGTTAGCACTTAGTATTAAAGATGGCTTTCCTGATAAAGGAATGATGCCGTACGGAAGTGGAGCCGCTCTTTCAAACGAAGACCTAAATTCTTTGGTTAGTTATATAGGCTCCATTCAAGGTACAAACCCACCCAATGCTAAAGCTATTGATGAAAACCGTGCTGTAGAATGTAGCATAAACTAGGAGATAGAATGTCAACTGAGAACAAACGCCAGATAGGAAAAGATCAATTCAGAGACCGCTTAGCTACTGTTAGCGAAACTGGAAAAAGGAATTGGATATTTCCGAAGAAACCAAGTGGACGGTTTTATAACGCACGTAATATTGTCGCTGTATTTTTATTGGCGTTTTTCTTCTCAGGTCCTTTCATCACAATAAACGGCCACCCGCTGTTGCTCGTTAATGTGATAAAAGCCAAGTTTGTAATTTTTGGGGTCGCTTTTTGGCCTCAAGATTTGCATTTGCTTGTTTTTGGTATGCTGTCTTTCATCATCTTTGTTGTTCTCTTTACAATCATACTTGGTCGGCTTTTCTGTGGTTGGGCTTGCCCGCAAACCATTTTCATGGAAATGGTTTTTAGAAAAATCGAGTACTGGATTGAAGGCGACTCTGCTGCTCAAATGCGATTAGATCGTGCTCCTTGGAACAAAGAAAAAATCTTTAAAAAAGGCGCTAAACACATCGTTTTTTATGCCATTTCTTTTCTTATTTCTAATCTCTTTTTAGCATATATCATAGGGAAAGACGAACTCTTCGAAATCATTACGGCATCTCCTTCAGAACATGCCGGTGGTCTTGCAGCTATGGTTATTTTTAGCGGAGTGTTTTATGGTGTATTTGCATTTATGAGAGAACAAGTATGCCATTTTGTTTGTCCATATGGACGTATGCAATCTGTTATGCTTGATAATAACTCCATTAATGTGATGTATGATTACAAACGTGGAGAAGAACGAGCATCAATAGGCGACCGGTTTAAAGTAGAAAACCGTAAAGCAACATTAGCTGATTTAGGCTTTTCAGAAGATACTGCTTTTGGTGATTGTGTAGACTGCAATCAGTGTGTTAAAGTTTGTCCAATGGGTATTGATATTCGCAACGGTACTCAATTAGAGTGTATTCATTGTACTGCATGTATTGATGCTTGTGATGAGGTGATGATTAAAATCGATAAACCTGTTGGTTTAATTCGTTACTCTTCTGAAAACTTAATCCGTGAAGGAAAAAAGAAGTTCTTTACCCCTCGTATTGCAGGCTATAGCGCTGTATTAATTATTCTATTTAGCATTTTTACAACATTACTATTAAAGCGTTCCGAAGTTGAAACAACTATGTTTCGTCAACCAGGAACACTTTATCAAGAGCTACCCAACGGTGTTTATAGTAACATTTATCAAATCAAAGTTATCAATAAAACTTTCGATACTAAGAATTACGAAATCAAACTCATTTCACCAAAGGGAGAACTTACTCCTCTTGGAAGTATCAATACAATACCTCCACAAGAATTAGTAGAAGGTCGTTTTTTAGTTAAAATTAATGAGACAGATTTAGAGGGATTACAAACAGAAATTGAGTTCGCAATTTTTGCAGATGGCAAACAAATTGATACAAAAAAAACAGGCTTCTTAGGGCCTGCCAACTAATTTAATATACCATAATGAAGAAATTCGATTGGGGTAAAGGAATTGCCCTTTCTATAACAATATTTGTGATTGCAACGCTAAGCCTTGTGAGCTATTTCATTAGCCTAGACTTCTTTCTTGTTTCCAATGACCATTATGAGGAAGGTGTGCAATATCAAGAAACCATTGACAGTAGATCAAGGTCGGCGGATCTTGAGCATCCTATTCTAGTGGTTTTTGATGAAGAAATTGAATCGCTTCGTATCGTTTTTCCAACTGAACTAGTTGGAAAAGTTCAGGGTGATGTAAACCTATATCGCCCCAACAATCCTGCCTTAGATAAAATGATTCCTCTATCTGTAAATGCAACAGGCACACAAATAATACCCGTTAAAGGCATGGAAAAAGGGAAATGGATTCTAAAAATATTTTGGGTTATGGACGACCAAAACTATCTAGAAGAAAAAACCATTATGATCTAATATGGAACTTTGGACGGCATTAGTTTTAGGTTTTCTAGGCAGCTTCCATTGTGTAGGCATGTGTGGACCAATTGCTCTGTCTATTCCTAGAACAAGCTCTAGACTACTTTCTTTATCTTTTAACGCACTTATTTATAATTTTGGTCGAGTACTAACCTATTCCCTTTTTGGTCTTTTATTTGGTTTTTTAGGTAGGGGCATTACCCTTTCAGGCTTTCAAAGTTGGCTCTCCATAGTCTTAGGCGTTTCCATTCTTGTCGCCGTTATCTTTCCACGTTTTTTTAGAAATCGAGCTAATCCTAAGTTCTACCAAAAATTTGTGCACTTAATAACTACTGCTTACGGTAAACTACTTCGTAAAAATTCAAAATCATCGCTATTCGGCATGGGCGTGCTTAATGGATTATTACCTTGTGCTTTTGTATATACCGGTTTATCAGCCGCAGTTTTAACAAACACACCTTTGCATAGTATGGCTTATATGGCGCTATTTGGGTTAGGAACCATCCCTGCAATGTTCTCAATTTATTTAGCACCTAGTTTTATTTCGCTCGATCTAAGATCTGCTATCCGAAAGTATCTACCCTATTTAGCATTCTCTCTTGGAGTTTTCCTTATTCTAAGAGGCATTGCACTGCAAGACCTTCATCTTACAGAAGTACTTCGAGAACGCATCGATGCATTTTGCATATTCCCAGGAACGGGTAGCTAATAACTTTTTGAGATATAGAGTTCTATTCTATTCCCAAGGCTGACAATAATTGGTTAAAATCATCAAATACTAAATCTGAGAGTTTGGAGCCTTGCTCTGTAGGGTGTTTAGTAAACCAAGCAACTTTCCAACCTGCATTATTCCCGCCAATAACATCTGAGTTAAGTGAATCGCCCACATATAGAATTTCTGACCGCTCCAAGCCAACAAGTTCAGTAGCATAATCAAATATTCTAGGGTGTGGCTTCATCACTCCAATTTCTTCAGAGATAACGATATGTTTAGCCGTTTCTTTAAAATCGAATTGGTCAATCTTCTTCCACTGCGTTTCGGCAAAGCCATTTGTTATTATCCCAACATCAAAATGGTTAGCAATTTTATCGTATGCTATTTTGGCACCTTTCACCCATTTCCAATGGTTCCTATAATAGTTCAGGTACACCTTACCAGCTTCTTTATACAAGCTAGCATCTACTCCAAGCTCAATAAAGGTTTCCTCGAATCTACGGCGATGTAGAATATGTCTGTCAATCTCTCCTCGCCCATATTCATCCCAAAGTCCTTTGTTAATTTGATGATAGGTTTCTACCAGATTACCAATTTCAACATCATTTAAGGCATCAAAGTGAGCATGGACATCTGCTAAGCCTGCTTGTTCTGCCTTTTTGTGGTCTAATAAGGTGTCGTCTAGGTCAAAAAATATGAATTTTGGGGTAAGGTCTGACAATGGAACGATTTTTGATTAAGATTGTGAAAGAAATTTGAACCAAATCTACTTTTGGCTCGTAAGCGAGACACAAGGTAATTAACAAAAATCAAAAATATGAAAGCAAAATATCTTATTGGGCTAGGAGTTCTTCTCCTATTAGTGTTTTACGGCATCAGTGTTAATAACGGGCTAGTAAGCCAAGAAGAAAACGTTGAGGGAGCTTGGGCACAAGTTGAAAACCAATATCAACGCCGAGCTGATTTAATTCCAAACTTGGTAAATACCGTTAAAGGAGCAGCTAATTTTGAACAAGAAACGCTTACTTCTGTAATTGAAGCACGAAGTAAAGCAACTTCTATCAATATTAGCGCATCAGACTTGAACGATTCTGCTAAACTGGCACAATTTCAAGAAGCTCAAAATCAATTGAGCGGTGCATTATCAAGATTATTGGTAACCGTTGAGAAATATCCTGAACTAAAGGCTAACGCTAACTTCCGCGACCTACAATCTCAATTGGAAGGAACCGAAAACAGAATTGCTACTGAGCGTAAACGTTTTAATGACGCTGCTCAAGGCTATAATACTGCAATCAGGAAATTCCCTTCAAGCATTTTTGCTTCTATAGGTGGCTTTGAACGTAAAGCATATTTTGAAGCCGATAAAGGTGCTGAAAATGCTCCTACAGTGGATTTTAATAATTAAACAATCCCATTCGGGATATGAGGTTTGAGCTAACTTATATGTTGGCTCAAACCTTAAATCCTTTTTTATTTTTAAATTTATCAAATAGTATTCATGTCAAAATTCTTATCAAAAGAACAAGAGAGAACAGTTATAGCGGCCATAAAGGAAGCAGAAACGAATACATCGGGAGAAATTAGAGTACATATCGAGACAAAATGTAAGCCCGGAGATCCTATTACACGAGCTAAAGAAGTTTTTGCTGAACTTAAAATGCATGAAACGGAGCTCCAAAACGGAACCATCATATATGTAGCAACCAAAGACCATAAAATTGCTATTTGGGGCGATGAAGGTATTAATTCAAAAGTAGGTCAAGATTTTTGGACTGCTGAACTTGAACTAATGACCAAGTATTTTCAGGCTGATGATTACGAGACAGGCTTGCAAGAAGCTATTTTACATATTGGTAAAAAATTGAAGGAATTTTTTCCTTACCAAAAAGATGATGTAAACGAACTATCAGATGACATTAGTTACGGAGGCAAAACAGATGCGTAAATTACTTTCGATATTTATCGCCTTAGTTATTACATCAACTGCTTTTTCACAAGATTTCCTTCCCAAAATTCCAAAAGGAATGGTTAATGATTATGCCAATATGCTTTCATCGAGCGAGGTAAACCAATTAGAAAGAAAGCTTAGAAATTATCGTGATACAACAACCAATGTAATTGCTATCGCAACCATAGAAAGTTTGCAAGGCTACTCGCGTGATGAAGTTGCCAACGAATTATTTAGTAATTGGAAGATGTGGGAAGGAGATCGTTACAATGGCGTTCTAATCCTGATAGCAAAAGACGACCGAGAGCTTAAAATTGAAGTTGGTTATGGTCTTGAGGGAGCTATTCCTGATGCTATGGCAAATAGAATTGTTCAAGATGTGTTAGTTCCAAATCTGCGAAGTGGAACCGTTTATAATGGTTTGGACAGAGCTACAGATATCATGATTCAGCTTGCAGCTGGGGAGTTTGAAGGTGCTCCTGAAATGCAAAGTGATGGTCCCGATATTCCAATCGACCTCATTATTTTCTTTATCGTTATAATCTTTGTTGTTATTTCTCGAGTTGGTAAAGGTGGTGGCAGAGGTGGTCGCCGTACTCTCGGGCCTGTTGATGTTCTCCTTTGGGGAAGTATGATGGGCGGAGGAAATCGTGGTGGCGGTTTCGGAGGTGGCGGTGGAAGCAGCTTCGGTGGCGGAGGTTTTGGTGGCTTTAGCGGAGGAGGCGGTTTCGGCTCAGGCGGTGGTGGCGCCGGTGGTAGCTGGTAATTTTTGAAGAAACAAACTTAAAAGAGGGCTCAACAAATTTAAAGCCCTCTTTTTTTTATGTCTCTACCTTAATTCTAAATGTTAGAGTTTGCTAGTAAGTTCTTCTAGCTCTCTAACGCTTGCTCAAGGTCGTGAATAATATCTTCAGCGCTTTCTATTCCAACAGCTAGCCGAACCAATCCATCCGTAATATGTGCTTGTTTCTTGATTTCCTCATCAACTATGGAGTGCGTCATTGATGCGGGATGTTGTATGAGTGTATCAACGGTGCCTAGACTTACCGCAAGAGTACACAATTTCACATTATTCATTAGAGACTTACCCGCCTCAAATCCACCTTTCAGTTCAAATGCTATTATCCCACTATAACCATTTCTCATAATTCTTTGGGCAAGTGAATATTGAGGATGAGATTCTAATCCCGGATACCAAATTTTCTCAACATTCGGATGAGCATCTAAAAATTGAGCTATTTTCATTGCGTTTGCAGCATGTTTTTCCATACGAAGTGGCAAAGTTTTTACTCCGTTCAAAGTCAACCATGCATCCATTGGCCCTGCAATTCCACCTAAATTTTTGCGATATAGAAACAATTCAGTTTCCACTAAAAGATCTTTCTTTGCAACCAACGCACCACCAATAACGGTGCCATGTCCCCCCATATATTTTGTTGTTGAATGAACAACTGCATCGGCACCTAACATTAAGGGCTGGATATGATACGGGGTAGCAAAAGTATTATCTACCATCACTAAAGCTCCATGCTCTTTTGCCAACATCGAAATAGCTTCAATATCGCTTATCATCATTGTCGGATTTGCGATGCTCTCTAAATAGATTACTGCGGTATTAGGATGTTTTTTTAAATCAGTTTCAATCTGTTTTATATCGCTTGTATCTACAAAAGACGTTGAGATTCCCAAAACAGGGGCTTCTTCTTTCAGAAACTGGCTTGTACATCCATAAAGTGCATCCTGCGCTATTACATGCTTTCCTTTCGCAAAGCTAATGATACCCGTGCTAATTGCCGCCATACCGCTTCCAAATGCCATACCCATATAAGACGCAGCACTTTCCATTCCGAACGTTTCTAGCTCACATATAGCTCTCTCTAGATGCTCTACTGTTGGGTTACCTAACCTCGAGTATATATGAGATGCTCCACCTTCCTCGTGGGCAAAAGCCTTGGCGCCTTCTTCAACATTTTTAAACACAAAAGTAGAAGTTTGATATATAGGAGGAATGTGGGACCCATATTGATCTCTATTCAATTCTCCCGCGTGAACTGCTTTAGATTCAAATGACAGATTTTTTCTCTTTTGCTTAATCATTGTACAGGAATGTTTGATTGTTCTTTAATTGTATTTAAGACAATACTAGTATGTAGGCGCTGAACATCTGGGAGCATAGTTAACTTCGTTCTCATCAATAGTTCATAGTCTTTAACATCTTTAGCAACTACATGAAGGAGAAAGTCACCTTCGCCTGTAGTATTGTAACATGCCAGTATCTCAGGAATAGCTTTAACTGCATTACTAAACTCTTCCAATAAATTCAGTTGATGCACCGCTAACGTAACTGTTATAAACGCACTAAAACCTTTATCAACCCTTTCTTTATTCAATCTAGCTTGATACCCTTCAATTACACCTTCCCTTTCAAGACGTCTCACACGCTCTAACGTTGGGGTTGGAGTAAGCCCAATACGATTTGCAAGTTCATTATTAGCAATACGCCCTTCTGATTGGAGTATATCAAGAATATTTTGGTCAATGGTATCTAAACGGAGTTTTTGCATAGCAATAATCTCATTTTTGGCTATTATTTATACAATACATATCACTAGATTAAAAGTAAATTACTTGCTGATATTCTAATATCATATCAAATAAAGAATAATAATCTATATTTATAAAAATTACAGCATATATACCTTTTTTACCATCTCATTATTATGCTTAGTAGTAGAAAGTATTACAATCATAAAAAAAGCCCTGCAGAGATCAATCTACAAGGCTAATATTATGTCACAATAACAATAAGAATTTGAGAGTTTGCTTACTTAACTCCTACCACTTTTCCTGTTGGGAGTCCATTTCCAGAAGGCATTTTGGGTGTCTCAGCTAAATATTCTTCCAAAGTAAAATCATCAACTTGAACAGCATCAGTTCGTGCATCTTCAGCTCTTGTAGCCAATTCCGCTTCCTCTTTAGTAATTACTCCTTTTGCTAAAGCAGGTGCAATCAATTCAGAAAGTGGTGCCTTTGGCAGCTCTCTTTTCTTCATAGCTACAAACATCTTTTTATAGATAGGTGCTGCTTCAGTAATTAGCGTAAGTGTATGTTCGTAACGTCCAAGCGCATCTTGTGGATCTTTAGAAATGTATATACCATCTGTTATATGATCTCTTAGTTCACCAGGTATCTGCATAGCTTGAGCGACTTTATGTCCCAGCTTATCAGAAGGATAAGTTCCGATTGGGTTTAATCGAGACCATACTCCGATTAATCTGAACGCCCAACTTAAGCCTGGCACTTGTATTTCTCTAAGAATTCCTTCAAAACCAACTTGCATTCTGTAGAACATATACTGCATCGACCAGTTGAAGAAATCGAGATCTTCTTTGCGTCTTCCTTCTGCTTCAAAACGTCGCAATGTTGCCGCTGACAAATACATAAAACTAAGAATATCAGCGTATCGGCCTGCAATTTTTTCCTTCATTTTCAAACTACCACCATAAGATCCTAAAGCGATGTCTGTGAAAAACGCGAAAGAAGCAGAAGCCCAAGCTAATTTTCTAAAATACTTTGCTGCGGGTCCACCAACGGGAGAACTTGCTAAACGACCTCTAGTTATACTAAGAATGAAAGCGCGTACTTTGTTGCGAACAACATGTCCAATGTGTTGCCAGAAGTTATCATCAAATGCTTTGGTGTCTTTATTCATCAATGCATTGATTTCATTAAAGGCATATGGATGGCAACGAATAGCGCCTTGTCCAAATATCATCAGCGTTCTGGTTAGAATATTTGCGCCCTCTACAGTGATAGCAATCGGCAATGATGTATAACCGTTGGCAAAAATATTTCGTGGGCCTCTAGAAATTCCAGATCCGCCTACAATATCCATTGCATCGTTTATGATTTCACGAGTTAATTCAGTGAAATTATATTTTGCGATGGCTGTCACAACTGCTGGCTTAGCACCTTTATCCAACCCACCTGTTGTATATTTTCGAGCGGCTTCCATCAAGTAAGTGTAGCCACCAATTCGAGCCATTGGTTCTTCAATACCTTCGAATTTCCCAATATTGAGCCCAAATTGTTTACGGATTGCGGCATAAGCTCCAACTGCTCTGGTCGACATTTTAGCGCCACCCAAGCCTTGAGCCGGAAGTGAAATTCCTCGCCCAACTGCTAACGATTCCATAAGCATTCGCCAGCCATTACCAGCACCTTCTTTATCTCCGATAATCGCATCTATAGGTACGATTACGTCACGACCATGTGTTGGACAATTATAGAATGGAACTCCTAGCGGATCGTGTCTCCTACCTAACTCAACACCATTAGTATTTGATGGAATCAACGCACAAGTAATGCCAAGCTCCTCACCTTTACCTAAAAGATTTTCCGGGTCTCGAAGCTTAAATGCTAAACCAATTACTGTAGATATTGCAGCTAAAGTAATGTATCTCTTATTCCAGTTTAACTTTAGATACAATTCCCCGTCTTCTCCTTTAAATACTTCACCATCCGAGGTCATTCCACCCGCATCAGAACCTGCACTTGGCTCAGTAAGAGCAAAACATGGCATTTCCTCACCTGTTGCAAGCTTAGGCAAATAATGATCTTTTTGTTTCTGAGTACCATAATGCATCAATAGTTCAGCTGGCCCTAATGAATTAGGAACCATAACTGTAGTAGCGAGCGGTCCGCACCGAGAAGCTAGTTTTGCTACAATTGCACTATGCGCTGTTGCAGTAAACTCAAGCCCTCCATATTTCTTTGGAATTATTAACCCAAAAAAGCCTTCTTTACGCATGAATTCCCAGACATCATCCTCAAAATCTTTTTTAACAAATACTTCCCAATCAGTAACCATTCCGCAAAGCGCTTCCACAGGTCCATCCAAAAAAGCTTGCTCTTCGTCACTTAACTCAGGATATGATTCGTTTAAAATTCGTTTAAAGTCTGGTTTCCCAGAGAACAACTCCCCTTCAACCCAAACGGTACCAGCTTCGATAGCGGTTTGTTCCGTTTCTGAAATTGTTGGTAGAAAGTTTAGTACATCCAGTAATTTCATAACTGGCGCACTTATCAATGCTCGTCGTATTGGCTTAACATTGAATATAACAGCAACTATTGTAAATGCAATAAATAGCCATTCGGATGCTGCTAAACCAATTAAGACTGCGTATCCTGCAATAGTCCACAGAAATAGAGGCGCGCCTGTGTAACCTAATATTAGCAATACCAATACTACAGAACCAATAGATGCCCATAACGGCATCTCAGAAAAGAATCCAAGTAAATTCATTAAATCATCCATTTTTTCTCCATTATTTATGAAACTGTTGTTCTAACTAAGAATCCTTGAACAATATGCTCTAGAGACTCTTTTATAAACCTATCTTTATCTATTCGGCTGTCTAAACGTTGGTTAAGAACTACCGATACAACCCCGTGCAATTGCGCCCAAATTGAGTATGCAGCAATTACTGGGCTTTCCAAGGCCATCAATCCTTCAGTAACACCCTCTTCAATTACCTTAACAAGCGATTCATAACTTCGTCGCGCTTTCCTAAATTTTTCTTTCGGGTAGCGAGACATTGCCGTAGAATTCACATTATAGATAATGTCATATTTTTCAGGGTTATTCATAGCAAAATTAACGTAACCATTAATTGTAGCCTCAAATTTGTCGATGGTACCTACTTTCCCAACTACTTCTTGCTCGATTGTGGAGCTTAAGTCTTCAACCGATTCTTCTATTAAGGTGTGTAAGAGATGATCCTTATTCTCGAAGTATAGATATATACTCGTTGCTGATACTCCAACCTTTTTTGCTATACCACGCATTGATAATGATTTATGCCCTTCAACAAATAGCTGCCTTCTACTAATTTCTAGTATCCTATCTCGTAAAGTAATTTCTTCAGTATCCATTATTTAAAACTGGTTAACAGTGTTAACTTGTCGAAGTTAACTATTCCATCTATAAAATCAAGTATTCTGCAAAAATTTCTAGGAGAGCTTAAAAGAAAGAAATTTGCTAGTCTTTCCGTTTTTAAGATGCATTCTTTCGTAATAGGTTTTTATAGACAGCTCAGGGTCATCTGGGCACTCATTATGTACATCTGAAATATCTCGAAGAAGTTCTAAGTTCTCCTCTTCAATTATTTCCTTGGTGTATTCATAGAGAACATCACTATCTGTTTTTAGATTGATGATGCCCCCTGCTTTTAAAAATTTCCTATATAGAACTAGAAACTTGGGTGCCGTTAAACGTTTTCTTTCCTTCCGGATGTAAGGATCGGAAAACAAAATCCAAAGTTCATCAACCTCTTCTTCAGCAAAAAACTGGTCTAAATGATCAATATAAGCTCTTAAGAAACGCACATTGTCCAATCCTTCTTCTTGAGCTTCAGTTGCACCAACCCACATTCTATTCCCTTTAATATCAACTCCAACTAAGTTCTTGTCGGGATATAACTGTGCAAGGCCAACAGAATACTCTCCTTTACCACAGGCCAACTCCAGAACTATTGGGTTTGAGTTGTGAAAAATATCGGATTTCCATGTACCTTTTGGGAATGGATTCGCACTGTTATAATCGGACCATTCAAAAACATTCTCTTTGGCTCGCATTTCTTCGAACCGTCTTTTCTTTATTTTTGGCATATTAAGGTGATAGTCTATTTATAATCCAGTTATCTGCTTTCCATTCATACTTAACTCTGTCATGTAAACGGCTTCTTCTTCCCTGCCAAAATTCTAAAGCTGAGGGATCAATCACATAACCGCCCCATGATTCTGGCATAGGAACTTCACCTTCCGTAAACTTAGCTTCTAGCTTTTCAAATTTTTGCTCTAAAAACAATCTGTTTTCAACAATTTCACTTTGATTAGAAGCTAATGCTCCAACCTGACTCATATGAGGACGTGACTTAAAATAAGCCTCACTTTCTACTTTTGATATCTTTTTGGCAACACCATCAATTCTGATTTGTCGCTCTAATTCTATCCAAAAGAAACAAAGTGAAACATGCGGATTCTCTTCAATTTCCTTGCCCTTATCACTAGCATAATTTGTAAAAAACACGAACCCATTTTCATCAAATCCTTTTAATAGAACTATGCGCGAATGTGGTCTTCCTTTTTTATCAACTGTAGCCAAATTCATTGCATTTGGTTCTGGAACGCCTGCTTTTAAAGCTTCCTCAATCCATTGCTTAAACTGATCTATTGGGTTTTGTGATACATCACTTTCGTCTAAACTACTAAGGGAATATTCTTCTCTTAACTTCTGAAGCTCAACCTTATCCATTACTTTTTACTTTAAAATATTCAGGCTCATTGCCTGGTTTCCATTTTATATTGCAACCAATACTAGGTATTTGAGGCTCGTAGGTAGATTTTCCGTTAAGAAGCGCTTGAGTTGCGCCTCTTAAATCAAAACCCGTTACAGGTTTATCGTTTCCCGGCCGGCTATTATCGAATTGACCTCTATAGAACAAACTCTTATTACTATCGAAAACATAAAAATCGGGAGTACAAGCAGCCTGAAAAGCTTTTGCAATCTCTTGAGTTTCATCAAGTAAATAGGGGAAAGGGAATCTCATTTCTTTAGATAATTGTGCCATAAATTCAATTCCGTCTTGAGGATAATTCTCTACATCATTGGAACTGATTGCCACACACTCTACACCCAGTTCCTTAAAATCGTTAGCAAATTCTACCAGTGATTTGTTTAAATGCTTAACATATGGACAGTGATTACATATAAACATAACCACTAAAACCTTTGCTTCATCAAAATCAGACAATGAAACCACTCCACCAGTGGAGTTGATAAGTGAAAAAGATGGAGATTGTGTTCCCAATTGTAGCATTATAGATGAGGTTGCAGCCATTATAAATATGTCAGATTTATAAATTAATCATGAATTTTGCCTAAAGATATTGAATGAGTGGGACAATATTTGAGACTTCTTTCAAGAACTGCAAATAACAGGAAAGCTTAACAACTGGGCAAAAAAAACCCGATACCCAAAAATAAATATATTATTATCTCTAATATGACTCTCTAGCATTGGGTACCGGGAGGCTACATTTATAAAGACGAACGAACTTGAAAAAAGTTTCCCAGAAGTTTGTAAACGAATGTCATTTAAATATTAATTATTTCTTTTCATGTAAACAGTTGTAACTGATCTCCTGATTTTTTTATGAAATTATCAGTAGTTAGGGGATTATGAACCGAATTCATACCAAGTCGCTTTACTTGTACATCAAAAACATCTTTTATTTGCTTGGCAAATACACCCTGACCTTTCATTCGGTTACTCCATTCGGCTTCATAAAGCTTACCTCCTCGCATATCAAGCAATCTATTTTCTACTTTATCTTTTCTATCAGGGTAGTGTTGCTCTAGCCAATCACAAAATAAGTCTTTTACCTTATAAGGTAACCTTACAATAATATAGTTCGCCTCAGTTGCGCCAGCATCACACGCTGATTGGAGTATATCTGGAAGTTCGTGATCTGTTAACCCTGGAATAATAGGAGCAACATTAACTCTTACCGGAATATTTGCTTTTGCTAGCTTCTCAATTGCTTCGAGCCTTCTTTTTGCACGCGAGGTTCTCGGCTCCATAATTTCCGTTAGTTTATTATTTAAAGAAGTAACTGAAATAGTTACGCTGATACAGTTCTGATCACTGAGCTCTTTAAGGTAATCTATATCTCTTGTAACTAGGTGATTTTTAGTGATAATGCCTACTGGATTTCTAAACTCAGCAAATACTTTCAAACATTTTCTAGTGATTTCTAACTTTCTCTCCATCGGTTGGTAGCAATCTGTAACGCCACTCATAACCACCACTTGAGGTTTCCATTTTGGAGAAATGAATTGCTTTCTGAGTAACTCCGGAGCGTTATACTTAACTACAATCTTACTTTCAAAATCTACTCCAGCGGAAAACCCTAAATATTCATGATAAGGACGTGCATAACAGTAAATACAACCATGTTCACAACCTCTATAAGGGTTTAAACCAGCCTCGAATGGTATATCGGGACTTTTATTCCATGATATAACCTGTTTGGTATCATCAGCGAATAGCTGGGTTTTAGGAGATGGCTTTTCACCCGTTTCTTCATCAAGTTCGTAATCCACATAGTTGCCTTCAAAACGATTTATTGGATTATCGGAAGCGCCTCTTCCTCTCAGTGGATTTTGTAATTTGTTCATAGATTTACATATTTCATACATATAATCTATGGTATATTTTATTCAGCTCCAAAAAAAAGCCTCTTTAAAAAAGAGGCTTTACATAAAGAATTAATTCCGAAGATGGATTCTACTTTTTCGCAGTATACACTTTTTTGCCTGCCACCCAAGTCTCTAGCACCTTGATTTTCCATAACTCACTATCTGGAATTTGGAAGTAATCTTTGTCAATAAGTATGAAATCAGCCCATTTCCCAACCTCTAAACTACCGAGGGATTCCTCTTGATGCCCAGCATAAGCAGCATCTATGGTAAAAGCTTTTAATGCCTCTTTGCGAGTTAAAGCTTCATTAGAGTACCAGCCCCCTTTAGGCGCACCCTCATGATCCATCCGTGTAACAGCTGAGTAGAGTCCAAAGAATGGGTTCGAGTGTTCTACTGGAAAATCTGAACCAGCCGCAACAACTGTCCCTTGCTTAAGGAATGTCTTCCATGCGTAGCTTCCTTTTATTCGTTCGGAACCAACTCTATCCTCTGCCATATTTTTATCGCTTGTTGCATGAGTTGGTTGCATAGAGGCGATGATATTCAACTCTTTAAATCTAGGGATATCTTCTAATGATACAATTTGAGCATGCTCTACTCGGTTTCTGAGACCTTGTTCTGCCAACTTATCTTTTGAAAATTCGAATGCATTAAGAACTTCTCTGTTTCCTCTATCACCAATTGCATGAACATTTGCTTGAAACCCTTTTTCAGTAACTTTAAGAACCATTTCGTTCATCTGCTCTTGGTCGTAGAAAAGTAACCCATTATTTCCTGGATCATCAGAATATGAATCAATCATAGCCGCACCTCGACTTCCAAGAGCGCCATCTGAATAAAGTTTCACACTTCTCAGTGCAAGTATATCATCCGAGTAAGAAATGATGGGACCATTTTTCGATAACTTGTCAAACTCTTCACCAGCACCACCAATCATAGCATAAATTCTAGTAGTAAGATTGTCTTCGTCTGCTACTTTTTTATACAAATTCCAATCAAGTTCACTCACTCCAGCATCATGCACTGATGTTAAGCCCATGCTTTTCATTTGCTCAAGTGCTTTTCTAAACGCCATTTCTCTTTCCACTTCTGTTGGTTCAGGTACAATAGAGCCAATATTCCATTGGGCAGCATCTATAAAAACACCCGATGCATTTCCTTTGGAGTCTCGGATAATTTTCCCACCTTGAGAGTCCGGTGTATCATTACTAATATCTGCTTTTTTCATTGCTAGAGTATTTGCCCAACCAGCATGCCCATCTACTCTACTCAACCAAACAGGGCGATCTGAGATTATTTCATCTAAATCTGCAGCGGTTGGAAATTCATTTTCTTCCCACAAAGTCTGGTTCCAGCCACGACCTTGAATCCATTCCAAATCAGGATTCTCTTCCGCATATTGTTTTATTTTCTCAAGTGTTTCATCTAGGGACTTAATTCCTGCCACATTCACTTGTAGTTCTTGAAATCCTAAACCCATTACATGCCCATGAGCATCTGTTAAGCCTGGCAATATCGTCTTTGATTCTCCATCAACAACAGTTCCTGCTGCGAATTCCTGCTCAATTTCTTTACCACCTAAACCTACAATTTTCCCATTTTCGAAAGCAATAGTTGTAAACTGCAGGACAGAATCTCCAGAAATGGTGTATCCGTTAACATTGGTAATTACCTTTGTATCACTCTGTTTTGTGCACGCCGTAATTATTAGTAGTAATAATATTGATAGTGTTGAAAAGTACTTCATAAGTATAATTAATTTAAAATCGGTTCAATATAAACAATCAATTTAGTATTGATAAAATTTCTACAAACCTTTTACAAGGGAAGTAATCATCACAGTCTTAAATTGTTTGCATAATAAAAAAAGGAATGTAGTGCTGAACTACATTCCTTTTTAAAGAACTATGATACAGAAATAAGAGTGTTGAAACTACACCGTAGCTTTATTGCTTTTAAGTGGTGTATAAAGTTTTTCTTTCTTCGCTTGCTTTAAACTAGCTTTAACAAAATCCACAAATAGAGGTTGAGGATTGCTAACTGTACTCTTTAGTTCTGGGTGGAATTGAACTCCAACAAACCAAGGATGTTCTTCAATTTCCACTATTTCCACTAAATCTCTTTCAGGATTCATTCCCGCTAAAGTCATTCCGTTTTCTACAAGCTTGTAACGCAAATTGTTGTTTACTTCATAACGGTGGCGGTGGCGCTCGTCTACTAAAGTACTACCATATGCTTTGTGTGAATTTGTTCCTTCTTTCAATTCACAAGAATATTTACCTAAGCGCATTGTTCCGCCCATATTTTCAATATTCTTTTGGTCTTTCATTATATCAATGATTGGATACTCGGTGTCTTCATCAAACTCAGCACTGTTCGCGCCAGTCCAGCCACAAACATTTCGAGCATATTCAATTACGGCGCACTGCATTCCCAAACAAATTCCAAAAAATGGGATATTGCTTACTCTGGCATATTCTACCGCGGCCAGTTTTCCATCAATACCACGCCCACCAAAACCAGGTGCTACTAGAATTCCAGAAACACCTTTCAGAGACTTTGCCACATTCTTTTTTGTAAGATCATCTGATTGCACCCAACGGATATTAACCTTGCAATCATTCACAGCACCGGCATGGATAAAAGCTTCTACAATAGATTTATAAGAATCGTGATGCTCAACATACTTTCCAACTAGAGCTATATCAATCGCTCCAGAAGGCTCACAAACTGCTTCAACAAAGCCTATCCAGTTATCAAGATTATATTCTTTGGTTTCTAGCTTAAGTTTCTCAATTACTCTTTTATCAAGACCTTCTTTCTGCATTAGCAAAGGCACTTCATAAATGCTTTTTGCGTCGAGAGATGCAATGACATCTTCCACATCAACATTACAGAAACGAGCTACTTTGCCACGAATAGAATCATCAAGAGGGCGTTCAGATCGGCAAACTAAAATATCAGGTTGTAAGCCGCTTTCAGATAATGTTTTAACAGAATGCTGAGTTGGTTTTGTTTTTAACTCTCCGGCTGCAGCTAAATAAGGTACTAAAGTAAGATGGATTGAGAGAGTATTTGCTCTCCCCACATTATATTTTAACTGCCGAACAGCTTCTATATAAGGAAGACTTTCTATATCACCAACAGTGCCACCAATCTCTACAATTACAATATCATATTTCCCAGAATTTCCCAGTTTTAGAACATGAGATTGGATTTCATCTGTAATGTGAGGAATAACCTGCACTGTTTTTCCTAAATAAGCACCTTGGCGCTCTTTCTTTATTACATCGTAGTAGATTCTACCCGTAGTAACATTATTAGATTGAGAAGTACGGATATCTAAAAAGCGCTCGTAGTGGCCTAAATCTAAATCAGTTTCAGCACCATCATCTGTTACATATACTTCACCATGTTCGTAAGGGTTCATAGTCCCAGGATCCACGTTGATATACGGATCCAATTTCTGGATTGTAACTTTGAGGCCTTGAGCCACTAATAATCGCCCTAAAGATGAGCAAATTATTCCTTTTCCGAGGGAGGATGTTACCCCACCGGTAACAAAAATATACTTGGTAGACATGTAAGAAGAGAGTGTAGTTGATGGATGAAAAAGATAGGACTCTCACAGTCCCCGTTCAATAAATGATTTAACAAAATGGATTTTATTCTGTTTTTGAAGAAAACATCTCATCTGAAACTTGCTTCAGCAAGTCTGGTTTATCCGAAAAAATACCTTTAGCACCTGCTTCTATCACCATTTTCATTTGTGAGGCATCGTTAATGGTGTACACAAAAAAAGGAATGTTATTTTCGTTTAAAATTTCGAGCCAAGATTTGTTTAACTCTCTACCGTTGCAGTTGAATGCATCTGCATTGTACTTATCGACAAGCTCTTTGGGGTTTAAACCCTTTGATTGCTTCTTTTCGTAAAGTAGTGCCGTATAAATTTCTGGGTCTAGCTCTTTAACTCTTTTAACGGCTCTATAATCAAAGCTTGACACCATCACACTTCCCTTCATCCCAAGAGCGTTTACAAGTGCTACTACTTGCTTCTCCACACTATTTTCAGAGTTATAGTGAGTATCATCTTTTACTGCTTCCGTTTTAACCTCAATATTTACCGAAATTCTACCTTTGGCATATTCCAAAAGCTCCACAAGCTTTGGAATTTTCTCTCCTTTAAACTTATCGTCAAACCAAGAACCAGCATCTAGTTCTTGAAGTTGCGCCAGTGTATAATCAGAAACTAAACCAGTGCCGTTTGTTTTTTTATCTAGTTTAGTATCGTGAAAAACTACAGGGATATTGTCTTTACTTAGCTGCACATCCAATTCCAACATATCAGCATCTAAATCAAGTGCTGCTCTAAATGAAGACATTGTGTTTTCAGGATTATAAGCGCGCGCGCCCCGATGAGCGATTACAATAAACCCCTTGTTAATAATATCCATAGAAATTTTAAGTAAGTGACTTATGCTCATGACTCATTGTGCTAGCTTGAGCATATATCAAAAATGTTTATGCTTTACATTACTAATAGTAAAGCTGATACTCTATAATTCAAGGTTAATAGCCACACCCATATCTCGATACAAAAATTTATGGTATCGAGATGGCTTCAATCCTTTAGAATCAGAACCAAAGCCAATGGTCAATTCTGGAAAGTAATCACTCTTTTAATTGCTTTATTAAGCAAAGAATCGAAGGTTCCAATGCTTGAAAAAATGTTATACATAAAATACAAACCAATAACGCTAGTTAGGCTACCTAGCACTGTCATTACAGTTGCTAGCCAAGTTGGCTGAATTAACTCAGCCAATGAAAGCGCTACCACGCAAACTCCTAAAAAAAGCTGCGCGGTGGCAGATACAAAATGCAGTACACTTACTGACTGGATACGACTTAAAAAAACAGATTCGTTGACCTTACCTGTCTTGGATTTATTCTTTAGCGATAAACTTTCCGAAGTTAACGGATATTTCTCTTTAGATTGCTCAAACATGTCCTTATTATTTAGACTCACACACGACTTTTATTACTACATTATAGTAAAAGTGTCATAACAATAAAATAATTATGCAAAATATTAAAAATATTTTCATTTATGGTCGTAAGCCTATTTTAGAGGCCCTACAACAACGTCCTGAT
The DNA here is from genome assembly GCA_048267905.1 of Balneola sp. GTDB lineage: Bacteria > Bacteroidota > Rhodothermia > Balneolales > Balneolaceae > Balneola. Next base: position 79,660 of record JBLWWM010000008.1, on the reverse strand, counting down.
GAAATTGAAAAGATTTTTATTAAAAATTCTATTCAACCATCTACCATATCTGAAATCACAGATCTCATTTCTGAGAACCTAATTCCAGTTTCTAAGGTTCCACAAGTTAAAATTGATAACCTTGTTGGAAGAGTAAATGATCAAGGCTTTGTTGCATTGATGAGTATCGTCAAGTACGCAAACTTCTTTGAATGGATAGAAACTCTAGACCAAAGTAACAATCCTGCGGTCTTACTTCTTGATGGAATTGAAGACCCTCATAACTTTGGAGCGATCCTTAGAACAGCTGCAGCTTCTGGTATTTCAGCAGTTTTAGTTTCAGGCCAAGGACAAGCCCCAATCAATGCAACCGTGTTCAAAACATCTGCGGGTACAGCAGGAAGAATTCCAATCATCAGGGTACACGATTCCAACCAAGGTATTAAAGATTTAACTGCCGCTGGATTTGAGGTTGTAGCACTCTCTGGAGAAGCTACCAAAACCGTTTGGGAGAAGGACTTTAACAAACCTGTTGCGTTTTTAATTGGTAACGAAGGCCGAGGGATTGAAAAAAATATCCTTAAAAAATGCTCCGACTCGGTAACATTACCAATGACGAACGATGTGGAGTCATTAAATGCATCAGTAAGCGCTGCTTTAGTTTGCTATGAATGGCGAAGACGTCAGTCGTAAATTAAGTAAGCTTTTCTAGTTGTTACATAATTTTCAAAGCTCTTACCCCACGAATCCAGCTCTTGCTTATTAAGAATTTTATCTGTCCCAGATAGTTTCTTAATAAAGCTTTTGTACTCGGCTTTGGGGGTCGCATCCATAAGCAAATACATCAACTCTATTCCAAATTTTACTGGGTCTTCAAGACTCTTCTCATTTGTAGACATACTAACAATTTTAACACCAAAACTTTTTGAATCTTTATGTTTGGGGTTTAAAGATTTGCCAGGAATTGATTTTGGAGTAAATGAAACTGTATCTAATTTAACACCATATTTTACGCCAATCTCAGCCAAGTCTTTTAATTGAACCTTAGTATTTGGTGCACCTAAAATTAGAAATGGGTTATCTGTACCTCTACCTTCCGAGAGACTTGTTCCTTCAATAAAGCAGGTTCCTAAATATACATATGCATTTTCAAATGCTGGCAGATTAGGTGATGGTGGGAACCAATTTAGTCCAGTATCTGGCCATTTGTAAGATCGTTTCCAACCTTCCATTTCAATTATTTTCAAATTTACAGGCTTTATGGTATCTAGCCAACTCTCTCCAACTGCCATTAAAGCAAGCTCACCAAGAGTCAATCCGTGTGCTATTGGAATTGGGTAATCTCCAACAAAAGATCTGTATTTATCTTCTAGAATCCAGCCTGAAACATACTCACCACCTGCAGGATTTGGGCGATCGAGTATCCAAACTTCAGTGCCTGTTTCTGCGACTGCTTCTAATAACAATTTCATTGAAACATTATAGGTGTAGAATCGAGCGCCCACATCTTGCATATCAAAAAGAATGATATCCAGATTATTCAATACTTCTGGAGATGGTTTTAGAATTTTGCCACCAGAATACAGTGAATGGACCGGTAATCCAGATGCGCTATCTATACCAGATTTTATTGTTTCCCCAGCACCCGCATCTCCCCTAAAACCATGTTCTGGTGCAAAAAGGTCCGTTACATCAACATCAAGCGCCAATAAAGTATCCAAAACGTGAACTCCTTCTATCCGAGCGGTTGGGTTCATAAAGAGTCCAACTCGTTTGCCTTTAAGTTCTGGCAAGTGCTCTTGTATTAGAACTTGTGCACCCGTTTTAACTAGTTTTGTTTTTGAAGTTTCTTTAGGGGTGCAATTAAATGCTACCGTAAGGAATAAAATTGGGAGAATATATTGAGATAGTTTCATGATGGAATTTATGAATCATTCGCTGATGCTCAAATAAAAAAAGCAACCTTTAACAAGGTTGCTTTTAAAAACAGTAAAAGAAGTGGATTAAGCCTGGTTAGCTACTACTTCAGACTCAGAAAAGAAATAAGATCCTTCTATTAGTCCGTTTTCAACAGAATCGGAACCGTGAATGATGTTTTCGCCTAAACTATCTGCAAAAGCAGCGCGAATTGTACCTTCTTCTGCTTCAGCTGGGTTTGTAGCACCAATAAGCTTTCTAAAGTCTGCTACTGCGTTTTCTTTTTCAAGAATCATCGGTACACATGCTCCGCTACTCATGAACTCACATAGCTCGCCATAAAATGGACGTTCTTTATGAACCGCATAAAAGCCGCCCGCAGTTTCCATTGTTAGTCTTGTCAATTTCATTGCAAGAATAGTAAATCCAGCTTCTTGGATGCGCTGAGTTACTTCCCCAATTAGTTCTTTACGAACACAATCAGGTTTCAGAATAGTCAAAGTTCTTTCTATTGCCATTGGTATGTATTATTAAAATTTTGTAACAACCATTTTAAGATATCCTCTTCAAAATGGTGACTAAAGATACGAGTTCAGCAAACAATTATCGAGTTATACCTCATTGCTAGGTTTTCTTTTAATATGAAGGACAGACATAAACATTTTTTTAGTTGGAAGTTTCAACTTAAGGCCACCCCTGAACAGTTATGGCCACTAATTTCTGATACAAATAGTATTTTCAGGAATATTAGGTTATACCCAATCCAGAAAACCCCTTTTTCTAGAAGCTCTTCCAAAGGTTTTTTAGAGCTAGCTTCTACTCGTTTGAGTTCACATCTTGTGTGGCAAGAGGAGCCTTATATGTGGGAGAAACCTTACCGTTTTGGATGTACTAGGCATTATAAAATCGGACTTTTAAAAAATGTTCGTTTATTAATTACTTTAAGTAAGAATTCTGTGGGCACATCGGTTCATCTACGCATATGGATTCTTTCCATCAATAAGCTATTCTCACTTCCGCTTAGCCTATACATTACAAGAGTTCTTCGCCAAAGGTTTACGAAGTTCTTATATAGGATTGATGCCTGTGCTTTTGATAATTTACTAACATATGAGTTAGCGCAGGAAAAGAACCTCGTGAGAGGTGCTGGGAAAAGAATGAAACTGATTCGAAAAAAACTCCTTGCAAATACTCGCCGACAAAGAATTATTAATCATCTTTTTGAATATCTAAAAAAAGCTGATGATGCAGAGTTACGTGCAATCCATCCATATAAATTAGCAGAGTACTGGGGAGAGAAAAAATATTCCGTTCTCAATGTATTTCTTCACGCTGCGAAGTTAGACTTGCTTGATTTCCAATGGGATATCTCATGCCCGAACTGTAAAGCATTAACTCATAGTTTTAGAAAAATGACTGATACTCACGATAATTTACATTGTGAGGAATGTAATATCAGCTACAACATTGATTTCAATAAAAATATACATTTAGTATTTACTCCAAACCCATTAATAAGAAAACTCTCTTCTAAAATATATTGCTTTGGTGGACCACAAAATACACCTTACCGTGCGACACAACATTATTTAAAAATTGGTGAGGAACAGTATTTAAATGTCCGGCTCGACGAAGGCACCTATATTTTTAAAACGTACCAACATGACGGTGTTTTAAAACTTCATGTGCGTGAAGACGGCCCAGAAACAATTACTCTTTATATTAAAGACGACGACTTTTCAGGACAAGAAGCTGTTATTTCTACAAAACCAAACCTCACAATTATCAACCATTCTTCTCAGAAAGTTGTGTGTTATTTGGAAAAAGAGAATTGGAAACAGGAGGCTATCTATGCTTCTGAAGTGACTTCCTCTCATGATTTTAGAACATTATTTGCGAAAGAGATTCTAAATGATGGCGAAAAAATATCAGCTACTAATGTGAGTATCTTGTTTACCGATTTAATGAATTCAACTGATTTATATGTTCAAGAAGGTGATGAGTTTGCTATTGGTCAACTGATGAGCCATTTCAAAATTATACAACAAATTGTGGCCGAAGAACGTGGGGGTATTGTTAAAACTATCGGCGATTCGGTGATGGCTGTTTTTAGAGAACCAGTCTCCGCATTAAAAGCCGTTGAACGGATTCAGCAAATTTTTTCAAGTTCAACGGGTATGGGTGATGCTTTTAAACTTAAAGCAGGTATTCATCTAGGCGATTGCACCACGGTAAATTTAAACGATAGAATCGATTATTTTGGAACCTCAGTAAATATTGCTTCTCGCTTAGTTGATGTAGCCAAAGAGAAAGAAATTGTTGTTTCAGAAGCCTTTTATAATAATGAAGACGTAAAACTGTATTTAGAAAGAAACAGAGATACTCTTTTTATAAAAGATAGCCAAAAAGAACTCAAAGGTTTCGAGAATGAATCATTTAGAGTGAAGCAAATCCGAATGGAACGCTCTCAGTTACGCCTCGTAATTTAATTTATCCTTAAATATCCTAGGCTATAACAAAGCGATGATGCTTTGATTAATGTATATTGCCAATAAAAAAATTATGGCGAAGAAAATACACCATCCTTCCATTGCTAACTCTATCCTAGCAATGAAACCTAAGAAAAACATAGCTCTTATTGCCCATGATCATCGCAAAATGGATTTGCTAGATTGGGCGTTTTATAATAGAGATTCCTTAGCTCAACATAACTTATTTGGAACTGGAACTACAGGCTCCTTAGCAGCAGATAAACTCAAACTCCCAGTTTACACATTCAAAAGTGGACCACTAGGGGGCGATTTGCAAATTGGTTCGGCAATTATTGATAACCAAATCGATATAATGATTTTCTTTTGGGATCCATTGCAAGCTCAACCTCATGACGTTGACGTTAAAGCATTACTGAGGATAAGTGTGGTTTATAATATCCCATTAGCATGTAATCGTTCTTCTGCAGATTTTTTAATTTCTTCTAAGCTAATGGATGAACCATACGAGCGATTTATTGTTGATTATAGTCAGAGATTCAAAAAAGATATCGATAGTTGATTTTGCGAGAAGTTAACCTTTACCATTTTTTCATTTATAAAGATTATTCGTTTGAACCGTTTAGAACACGAAAAAAGCCCGTATTTATTTCAGCATAAAAATAATCCTGTAGACTGGTATCCATGGGGTGATGAGGCTTTTGAAAAGGCTAAAGCTGAGAACAAACCCATTTTCTTATCCATAGGTTATGCCACATGCCATTGGTGCCACGTGATGGCGCACGAGAGCTTTGAGGACGAAGAGATTGCAACCAAACTTAATGACGCTTTCATCAACATCAAGGTAGATAGAGAAGAGCGACCTGAGATTGATAGCACCTATATGATGGTTTGCCAAATGCTGAATGGGCATGGTGGTTGGCCATTAACTATTATCATGACACCGGATAAAAAACCATTTTTTGCCGCTACTTATTTGCCGAAAGAAGCTCGATTTAACAGAATTGGGCTTAAGCAATTAATTCCTGGTGTAAAGGGAATGTGGGATCACGAACCTGAAAGAGTTCAAAAAGCTGTAGAAAGTATTCAAGGTGGGTTCGATAGATCACAAGAATTTGAATCTGGTTTATTTCCTGGTACTGAAGCCATTGATTTTGCAGCTGCTCAATTAACTCTACAATATGATGATAAAAATGGAGGTTTTGGTTCAGCGCCTAAATTCCCAAGTCCTCACAACTTGATGTTTCTACTACGACAATGGCATCATACAAAAGAAGATCGTTTTAAAGATGCTGTGGAAGCAACCTTAACATCTATGCGTTTAGGTGGCATTTGGGATCATGTTGGTTTTGGCTTTCATCGTTATTCTACTGATGCTGAATGGCTTCTCCCCCATTTTGAGAAAATGTTATACGATCAAGCCCTACTGATGATGGCTTATACCGAGGGCTATCAGGTTAGTAAAAATCCTATATTTAAACAAACAATTGAAGAAATTTCAGAATATGTGTTTAGAGAATTGACCGATCCATCAGGAGCGTTCTATTCTGCCGAAGATGCCGATACAGAAGGCGAAGAAGGGAAATTCTATATTTGGTCTGAACAGGAAATCGATACTATTTTATCTCCTGAAGATGCTACTTGGTTTAAGAATGTATACCAATTTAAGCCAGAGGGTAATTTTGAAGATGAGGCTACAAAAAAACTTACGGGAAATAGCATTCCTCATTTAAAGAAAACTCTAACCAATTCCGAAGAATTACGACTTAAAAACATTCGTATTTCTCTATTTGAAGCAAGGAATAACCGAGCTAAGCCTCTCTTAGATGATAAAATCCTTACAGACTGGAATGCATTAATGATTACAGCACTTGCTAAAGCCGGAGCTGCGCTTCAGAATCCTGATTATTTGGATGCCGCCGAAAAATCATTCCGATTCTTAGAGAAGAATTTGAAAATTGATGAAAATTTAAAGCATCGTTACAAAAACGGTGAAGCTGATATTGATGCATTCGCAGATGATTATGCTTTTTTAGTTTGGGCAGCCATTGAGCTTTATGAAGCTACTTTTAATTCCGATTATTTAGAATCTGCACTTTCGTTAAACAAAGTAATGATTGAAAAGTGCTGGGATACTAAACTTGGTGGGTTCTTTCAAACAAAAAACTCAGCCAACCAACCTTTAGGGCTTCAAAAGCATATTTACGACGGAGCAATACCTTCAGCAAATTCAGTTGGGATGCTTAATTTATTACGTTTAAGCAAGCTCACTGGGACTACCGATTTTGAAGAAAAGGTAGATTCAATAGGCAAATTCTTTTCAAGTGAACTAATCAGAGCGGGATCGAGTATTACTTTAGGCCTTTCTGCTATACAATTTGTCCATCATAATCCGAAAGAGATTGTGATTTCTGAAGGAAACACCGACACTAAACCATTTATTTCCGTTTTAAGATCAGAGTTTAATCCTCAGAAAGTTCTAGTTTATAGACCTCAAAAAGAAGACAAAATACGAAAACTGTCTTCTTATATGACAGATATGTTACCGAAAGACGGCCAGACAAGTATTTATATTTGTACTAATTATACATGTTCAGAGCCTATTACTGAAGTTGAAAAGCTGAGTAATCATTTCTGAAAGTTTCAGCTTAGATAATTTTTTCACTGTAGCGAAGGCTGTGATTTATTCAAAAAAAAGACTACTTCGATTTAAACAGAGTAGTCTTTTTTTAAATTTAATAAAACTGATTTTCTAAGTCTTAGTTATCATTCATCATCATTTTCCACATTAGTTCACTAATTCCTACTAAATTTACACCTGCAGGAATTTGAACCATTGCTTTAGCTACATTCGATTCTTTGATAGAAGTAACTTCCATAATCTTTATAGTCTCGTCTTTTTCACTATCAAAATACTCGATTAGAGTAGGGAAATTCTTCCCATTAAAGATAGTTTCACGGGACATGCCGTTTACGGTTGTTTCAACTTCTTCAGGTAAGTTTTTCCATGGCTCAGAAAGCATACCCCAATTAATATCAATATTTGGAGTTAGCCATATAGAAAGATAGCTACCTTTTTTCTTTTCATTTGAATCTTCCACAATCATTTCGGCACTTTTAAACCCATTTATAGTGCGAGTCTTATCAGAGTATCTATAGCTAGGTTTAACGTCTTTACCATCCATTTTGGCATTTGTCTTGCCTCCACCCACCATAGAAGCCATATCAAAAAGACCTTCAATTTCAGATTTTGTTATCTGCAAAGCTTCTTTGTCGCTCATTAGTAAAATAAAGTCTTTGCTATCATTACGAATCAATAAGCCACCCGATTCCATTCCATCTGCAAAACTAACTTTATCCTCTCCTTTCAAAAAAATGCGATTGGAGGTTACATACATATTAACCTCGTTCACTTCAATATCACCATCGCTATTGCCATAAACATTCATTTTAATCTGCCCTTGAAACTGAGCGGAAGCAACTTGCGAAAACATCACAAATGCCAAAGTGAGTATAAAGCTTAAATAAATTCTGTTTTTCATAAATATATTATTATTTGGTTGAAGTGCTGTCTTCTAACGTAGTAATGAAGAGCATGTTACATCTAGGCATCGATTAGTTCTTCAAAGCCTACATTAACTTTTTTGATCCATCCCCCAGCTACAACATCATCTCCTTCGTAGCAAACAATTGCTTGGCCAGGAGTAATTGCATCTCTGCCTGCAGGAAAATGTACTTTTATTTCGTCATCACCTGTTTGGGTGAGATGCCCTATTGCGCCATCGTCATTGTACCGAATAGCACCGGTAACTTCCATTTCAGAAGTTGGTACCCGATCGTATTTCAAAAGATTAATCTCGCGCGCTATTAAGGTAGAGCTTATTAATTCATCTTTCTCACCAACAGTAATCGTATTAGTTGTAGCATCGATATGAGTAACATACACCGGCTTACCCATCGGTAAATTCAAGCCTCTACGCTGGCCAATTGTATAAAAAGGATACCCTTCATGTTCACCAAGAATAATTCCATTTTTATCAACAAATTTCCCGCCTTTTACTCTTTCTTCAAGGCCAGATACTTTATCCTTTAAAAAGCGACGATAATCATCATCCGGCACAAAACAAATTTCATATGAATCTGGTTTATTAGCCACATTCAGCAAGCCATGATCTTCTGCAATTTGGCGGATTTCAGTTTTTGGATAATTCCCTAAAGGAAAAATTGTGCGCGCTAAATGTTTTTGTGCAACACCCCAAAGAGCATACGATTGATCTTTTTTAGGATCTAATCCTCTTGAAATCACAAACCGATTGTTTTCTTCTCTTACTCTAGCATAATGTCCTGTTGCGATAAAATCGCACCCTAAATTATCTGCTCTTTTTAAGAGGGCAGCCCATTTAATATGCGTATTACAAAGCACACAAGGATTTGGAGTTCTGCCATCTAAATAGTCACCTACAAAGCGATCGATGACCCAATCACCAAATTCCTCTCGTATATCTACAATAAAATGTTTAAATCCATGATTTACAGCAATGTGGCGGGCATCATTCATTGATTCAACCGTACAGCACCCCGTTTCCTTTCCGTTATTACCACCACTTCTGTGATAATCCCAAGTTTTCATTGTAATACCAATTACTTCGTAGCCTAGTTCGCGTAACATTACTGCTGCAACGGAGGAATCAACTCCCCCACTCATGGCTACTAATACTCTTCCTTTTGTGCTCATTGTATAAACTTCATTTTAAGCTGCTGAATTTGGGGTAGTTTTAGTTCATAAATAAAGAACTAGTTCAGTCTTTTCATTTCTTTAAATAAAATGAATCCAAACATCAGACTTTTGCTTCACTTGTGTAATCGTATAAGATAAGCTTTTTTGAAGACTGATTTATGCTTTTACAAACACAACTTAATCGGTAAAAACTATCTCACTTATAGGGTGTTAGATATACAGATAAGTGATCAATAATATAATTATGTCATGTACAAATAAGGTTTCCATGGCTCTTGAACTCCTCCGTTTATATCACGAAAAAAAGTAAATGCTATTGGCCGATAGGGCTTAGTTTTTAAAACCATATTAGCTTCTTTAGGAGTAAAGCTTCCTTTTTTAACATTACATCTCTCACAAGCTGTAGTAAGATTTTCCCAAGTATCAGAACCACCTCTACTTTTAGGAATTACGTGGTCGATAGTAAGTTTTGTTTTTTTGTTACAATACTGGCATGTAAAGTCATCTCTACGCATTACATTTCTTCGAGACAAAACTAAACGCGTGTAAGGAACTCGAATATAGCTTCTCAACCTTATTACGGATGGATAGGAATAAGCTCTTCTTGATGTTCGTAAAATTCTTTTCGGGTCATCGTGAAGTAGTTCTGCTTTCTCTAAAAAAAGCAGTTTCATAGACCGTTGAATGGAGCAAACACTCAGCGGTTGATAATCTTGATTTAGCACCAATACGTTTGCGGTCATAAAGCATTCATTTAAAGATTTAAAAGCTCTTGTCTCGACTCCGATTTGAAGAATGCCAACATCATAAGTGTCTACAGTGCACTTATAATTCTATCCTATCAGCACATAATGTCATAATTGATCATTAATATCAAATAACTAATAGGTTAAATTATTATTTAGGCTCATAATCTATATGAATATTCAACTCAATATGGGTTGTTTTGTTTAAAAAATAAGACGTTCCGAATGTTAATTTTCTCGGTTTACTCTTCGCCATATTATTTTAAATATCGCTTTAAAGGATTTTGTCAAAGTTTTCCTCAACATCTTTATAATTAAATTATAAATCTCAACATTTTAGTATAATTATTATTCTTAATTCTTATATTTGGAAGCGCTTTTTTAATTATACTGACAATCTTTTATATCATCTAATGCCCCAACTCAAAGACGCGCTTGTTAATGGCTATTATAAAGAGCCTGCGCCCCATCTTGAAAATGAATCTCCCTTTGAATCTATGATGGAGCGATTCCGTTTCGCATCCGAGATATTAGATCTAAACCCAGGAGTTTTTAAATATCTTTCTAGCCCTGAAAAAGTTGTAATAGTTTCCATTCCTATTACTATGGATGATGGCAGAATTGAAGTTTTTGAAGGATATCGAGTTATTCATAACAGTATCCTAGGCCCATCTAAAGGTGGTATCCGCTACGCTGATGATGTGACCCTAGACGAAGTTAAAGCCCTTGCTGCTTGGATGACATGGAAATGTGCTTGCGTAAACGTCCCTTTTGGAGGGGCCAAAGGTGGCATTCGCGTTAATCCCAAAGAACTATCTATTCATGAACTTGAGCGTTTAACAAGACGATACACCGCAAGCATGTTTGACGTTTTTGGGCCTGATAGAGACATTCCCGCCCCAGACATGAATACTAATGAACAGACAATGGCATGGATTATGGACACTTATAGCATGAAGAGTCATAAAAATGAAACTGCTGTTGTTACTGGAAAGCCAATTATTTTAGGAGGCTCTAAAGGTCGGAAGGAGGCTACAGGGCGTGGTGTAATTACAACCACACTTGCAGGGCTAAGTAAACTTCGCATTTCGGCAAGTAATGCAACTGTTGTAGTACAAGGTTTCGGAAATGTTGGATCGGTTTCAGCACAACTTATTTATGAGCAAGGCGCTCGTGTAATTGCTATTAGCGATGTTAGTGGTGGCTACTATAACCCTAATGGCATTGATATTCCAGAGGCAATGGATTATTCAAAAGGTCACGGTTTCTCGCTTGAAGGATTCCCTGGTGCAGAGCCTATTTCAAATAAAGAGCTTCTTGAACTTGAATGCGATGTTCTCATCCCTGCTGCCAAAGAAGATCAAATTAATAAAGAAAATGCCCCTAGGATAAAAGCCAAAATTATAGCTGAAGGTGCTAATGGCCCCGTTACTGCAAATGCAGATAAAATTCTAGAAGAAAAAGGAATTATGGTAATTCCCGACATTCTCGCTAATGCGGGCGGTGTAACAGTATCTTATTTTGAGTGGGTTCAAGACAGACACGGCTATTTCTGGACAGAAGAACGTGTAAATCGAAGACTTAATAGAATGATGAGAGAATCTTTCGATAACTTGTTTATGGTAAGTGAAAAGTATAGTATTACACTTCGCCAGGCGGCTTATGTGTATGCAATAGATCGCGTGGCAACCACATTAAAACTGCGCGGAATTTATGCATAATAGATGAACTTACGGAAACAACTAGTTTTACACTCAACCTACGAGGAGCTTGAAAAAGTTGAAGGACTCTTAAACGACCTCCAAGCTGAGCTAAATTTTGATGACGAATTTTACGCTAAACTGATGCTTACCGTTAGTGAAGCTGCTACTAATGGGGTTATTCATGGAAATAAGCTCGATGCATCAAAGAAAGTTATCATCATAGCTGATTATGATGGTAAAACTCTAAGTATTTCTACTGACGATGAAGGGGAAGGTTTTATTCCAGAAGCTATTCCGGATCCTCTTGCCGAAGAAAATCTTCTAAAGACAAGTGGTCGTGGCGTATTTTTGATGGAAGAATTTGCAGATGAAGTACTCTATCAAAATGATGGCAAAAGATTGATGCTAAAGTTTAAATTGCCAAAATAATCGCGCTCATCTGAAAATTATTGAGCATAAAAAAAGCCGTTTTAAGTAAATAAAACGGCTTTCAAAGTTTATGTAGTAATACTTAAGCTAGCTGAGCATCCAATTGTTTTGCCAATTGGCTTTTTGGAACTGCACCTACAATTTGATCCACTACTTGTCCATTCTTGAATATGAGCAATGCAGGGATACTACGAATACCATATTTCACTGAAATTTCAGGATTGTTATCAACGTTTACTTTTCCAATTTTTGCTTTTCCTTCGTATTCACCAGCCATTTCTTCCACAACTGGCCCTATCATACGACAAGGACCGCACCATTCTGCCCAAAAATCGACAAGTACAGGTTTATCTGAGTTAACTACTTCAGCTTCAAAGTTGCTATCTGTAAATTCTAATGATTTTCCCATCAAGGTTACCTAAGTTTTATTATTATCTTTTTCGTGAACAAATATCGTGAATTTTAGAACCAAGTTGCACATTGTTTGTAGTTATTAACTGTATCGTAAGAGTTTATGATGCAAACTCTAATTCTACACAATCTTCACCTAAAACATCACGCAATCCCTTTAGCAATTCGTTGCTTGGTTCTACTACGTAATTACGCACATTCATCTTTATCGGGGCATTAGCTTCTTTGCTATGAACTGCGAGTTTCACCATTGTATTTCCTTTATTTAGCTGGAACAAAGTTTCCATCTTTGTAACATCTCCAACCGTTAAACCCTCGGTTTTAATATCTATTTTTAATCGCAATCTATCTTGGAATCTTTCTCGTAAATTTTCTATTCGTTCAACAGAAATGACACTTACTCTATCACCTCTTTCTGATTTAGTGAATTTCCCTGTAATATAAACCACGTTGTCTATTTCTAAAAGAGGTGCGAATTTATCATACTCTTTACTAAATACGGCTACATCTAACGAAGAATATAGATCTTCAACTGAGAGGATTGAGATAGGCCTTCCTCTTTTGTCGGTAAATTGACGTTTGGCAGTTATTATGGCTATAAAATTTATAATAGACTCGTGCTGAAGTCTATTAATGCACTCTTCACCCAAGTTCTGTTTACCAAATAATTTTAGTTCTTCAGAATATTTATTTAATGGATGCCCACTTAAATAGAAGCCAATAAGTTCGCGTTCGTTATTAAGTCGCTCAATTTGACTCCACTTTGGAACTGGTTTTAATTTAGGTTCTTGTGCTATACCACCGCCAGTGGCACCTCCAAACAAATTAACCTGATTCATACGCTTTTCTTCTTGCTTTCTATTAGCGTATGACAAAATATCTTCAACCCCTGAAAGAAGTTGAGCTCGATTGTCATCTAGTTCATCAAAAGCGCCAGCAGAAATTAAGCTTTCGAGTGTTCGGCGATTACATATTTTCAAATCAACTCTTGTTGCAAAATCGAATATACTTTCGAATAATCCATTCTCTTCCCTTTCTTCAACAATGTGTTGTAATGCAGATGAACCAACTCCTTTAATTGCCGACATTCCGTACTGAACTCTACCTTCTTTGGCAACGAACTTACCACGAGCTGTATTTATATTTGGAGGGTCTACTGGAATATTCATTTTCTGACATTCTTCGATAAAAGATGCAATCTTTTTAATGTCACTCATATTATGGCTCATCACCGCTGCCATATATTCTGCAGGATAATTTGCTTTGAAATACATGGTGTGATATGCCACTACAGAGTAAGCCGCAGAGTGAGATTTATTGAATCCATAACTGGCAAACATTGCCATTTTATCAAAAATATCCTTAGCTACTTTTGGCACAATACCATTATCAATAGCACGCTCAACAAAGATTTTCTCTTGCTTTACCATTTCTTCGTGCTTTTTCTTACCCATTATTCGGCGAAGTAAATCGGCATCGCCTAACGAGTAATTAGCAAGCTTCTGGGCACAACTCATTATCTGTTCTTGATAAATCATAATACCAAAAGTGGGTTCTAGAATACCTCGTATATACTCATGATCGTATTCAACTTTTTCATAGCCGTGCTTTCTTTTGATATAATCGGGAATGAATTGCATAGGGCCAGGACGGTACAAAGCATTCATAGCAATCAAATCATTTATATTTGAAGGCTTCAATTCTTTGAGGTATTTCCTCATATTCTCACTTTCAAACTGAAAAGTTCCTAAAGTACCTCCCTTTTGATAGAGCTTATAGGTTTTCTCATCTGTTAGAGGGATGTCGTCTAAATTATATTCTTTCCCAAAATTCTCCTTAACGTAGCCAATCGCGGTTTTTAGGATAGAAAGTGTTTTAAGACCTAGAAAATCCATTTTTAACATACCAGCGCTTTCAATCACACTGCCGTCAAACTGGGTAACATTAAGCTCGGCATCTTTTGCGGTACTAACTGGAATATATTCAGTAAGATCAGATGGCGCGATAATTATACCCGCAGCATGAATTCCGGTATTTCGAACTGAGCCTTCAAGTACATGCGCCATCTTCAACGTTTCAGCTTCTAAACCTTCGCCTGCTTTTAGTTCTCGTAGTTCTTTAACTTCCTTAAATGCATCATCTAACGAGGTGCCTGGCTTTTCAGGAACTAGTTTAGCAATTCTATCGGCATCAAATAATGGCAAATCTAATACACGCGCAACATCTCTAACTGAAGACCTAGCTGCCATAGAACCGAACGTGATAATATGAGCTACTTGGTTTTTGCCGTATTTATTTACCACATATTCAATAACCTTTTGCCTTCCATCATCATCGAAATCGATATCGATATCAGGCATACTAATACGTTCAGGATTTAGAAAACGTTCAAAAAGCAAATCGTACGTTAATGGATCAATGTTTGTAATTCCTGTACAGTACGCAACAACAGAGCCAGCTGCAGAACCTCGTCCAGGCCCCACATACACTCCCATTTCCCGAGCTGCTGCAATAAAATCTTGTACAATCAAGAAATACCCAGCAAAACCCATGTTTTTGATAATCCCCAACTCCATCTCTATTCTATCTTTAACAACATCGTTAAAATCGGAATAGCGAGGTTCAGCCCCAACCATCGTTAAGTGCCGCAAATAGTCGTCTTCAGAAGTGAAGCCCTCTGGTAATTCAAAGTTCGGTAAAATCACATCTCTAGCAAGCGTGATTGTCTCTATTTTGTCTACAATTTCTTGGGTATTTGTAACAGCCTCGGGCATTTCTGGAAATAATTCCAGCATCTCGGAAGTAGTTTTGAAATAAAACTCCTTATTTGGGAATCCATATCTAAAATCTCTGCCCCTTCCAATGGGTGTACTTACCAATGTTCCACTATCAATACAGATTAAAGCATCGTGTGCAGCTGAATCTTCTTTTTCTAGATAAAAAGCATTGTTTGTAGCAACTAACTTTACATTATGCTTGCGAGAGAACTCTCTAAAAACTTCATTCACTCTAAGTTCTTCATCCAGCCCGTGATTCATCACTTCTAGATAAAAATCATCCCCAAAAACATCCTTCCACCAAAGCAACTCTTCTTCAGCAAAAGCTTCTCCTTTGTTCAGAACAAGGTCTGCAATAATACCTCGCTGACCGCCACTTAAGCAGATAATATCAGCGCTGTATTGCTTAATAATCTCCTTATCTATACGCGGAAATTTGTAATAATACCCTTCGGTAAAGGCTATGGAACTTATTTTTGCGAGGTTCTTATATCCATTCTGGTTTTTTGCCAGCATTGGAATCTGGTATCTTTTATCGCGATTCTCCCTAGTAAATTTCTTTTGATTTCTATCGTCTACTAAATAGAATTCACACCCTACAATAGGTTTTATTCCAGCATTTTTAGCAGCATCCACAAATGAAAAAGCTCCGTACATGTTACCCAAATCGGTAAGGGCAACTGCAGACATTCCTTCTTCTTTCGCTTTATTTACCAGTTCTTTTACACCAGCTGTAGCTTGAAGCACCGAAAATTTAGAATGACAATGAAGATGAGTAAATGCAAAATCTTGAGCTACTTCTATAATTTCTTCTTCAGGAATGAGCTCGGCGTATTCCTCTTCTTCTAAATCCTCATCTTTTTTTTTTAGACGAGATGGGGAAACTAAGTCGATATAATTTTCCCGAACTATATAACTAGCTGATGGTTCATATAGTCGAGCATCTAGAGGGAAGTTAACCTGAATTACTCCAAGGAGAACAAGTTCTAAAAAAGCTCTTGTTGTTGCTTCCACATCAGCTGCTGCATCATGGGCATCTGCAAAATCATAGTTAAATAATTTTCTATGTAATTCTGACAATGTTGGCCACTTAAAACCTCTACCACCAGGAATAGCACAAAATTGAGTACTCTCATCTTTAGTATCAATTTTTGGTTTCGAAATAATAGCAGAGGGGATCATTTTCCGTAGAAACTCGGCTCCCATCACCTTCTCATCAAAACTTACATTATGTCCTATTAAGAAAAATGTTTTATCAATTTCTTTTCGGAAAATGTGTAGAACAGTTTCTAGATCATGCCCTTCATCGATAGCCTTTTGAGTGGAAATACCATGAATTTTCTCTGAGTTATAAGGAATGGTAAATCCTTCTGGCTTTATGATATAATTCCCGCTCGAAATTAACTTCCCAGTGTGATCGTGATGTTGCCAAGCTAATTGTACCAAACGCGGCCAATTATCAAAATCGGTAATTGGTGCTGAATAGTTTTGTGGTAAACCGGTAGTTTCGGTATCAAAAATTAAATACATAAGTGCCCATAAGAAAAAGGAGAAAATAACGTTTCAATATACAGTGCAACTTTCTTAAAACTAAGTTGAATTTCAATTTATTTAAAATCTTGAATCCTATAATTCATGAGCATTTATCAATAAATACCTTTTAAAGCTACTTATTTATTGTACCTTTATCCTCATAGTATTATTTTCATTTTTTTAGTTTAATAACCTTCTTACTTATGAAAAATTTATTTCGTTCATCAACCATTCTGTTAATTCTACCTGCTTTATTTACGGTGACAACTTTAAAAGCCCAAACAGCTCGTTTAGACCAAGTAGAAGTAACTAACCCGTCAGGTACACAAATTTACACCACAAATGATGTTAAAGAAATTGTAGGTACTCCATATTACAATGATGATTGGGAGCCTGGAATAGTAACACTCATGAACGGTACTCAAAGTAAAACTACTCTTCTAAGCCTTAACACTTACACTGGCGAAATATTTTATAAAGAAAGAGATGAAATAAAAGTTCTTAATAAGTCTAAGATGAAAGGATTCACTTTTACTAAAAAGAATGAAACCTTTACTCTTGGTGTAGTTAGTCCTGACTTTGACATTACCGCTGATATGCCTATTAGAGTAATTCATGATGGTAAAACTAAACTATACATCAAATATCAAACAACACGTAGAAGAGGTAATTCCAAAGATCCTCTCACAGGAATAATAACGGATCGCTTTTCAAAGCTTGAGACAACTATTTTGAAGCGAGGTGACGGCAAATTTGTTAAGACAAAAATCAAAAAGAAGAATATTATTAATGACCTCGGTGACCATAAATCAGAGCTTGAGGCTTTCGCAAAGAAAACACGTAACAAAGTAAACAATGTTATTAATGTTGCTTTACTACTCGACTATTACGATACATTAATCGACTAAAATTTTTCAATTTACTATTAGAGCTAGTGCTTAAAACACTAGCTTTTTTTTGTCTATTATTTTCTGTAGGCTTCTTAACTCGGACTTCATTAGATTCAAGAGTTCAACAAATATTTTAGAAATAGAATCTCATGACACTAACCCAGCTTTCTTATATCGTTGCTGTTGATAAGTATCGGCACTTTGCTACTGCTGCACAGAAAATTTATATCACGCAGCCAACACTTAGCATGCAGATTCAAAAGCTTGAGGATGAACTTGGTGTTCTAATTTTTGATCGTTCAAAGACGCCTGTTATTCCAACTGAAATGGGGATTAGAATTATTGAGCAAGCCAAAGTAATGCTAAGTGGTTCGAAGCATATTGAAGATATGGTTTCTGTGCAAGATGGCGAGCTCAGCGGTTCATTTAGAGTAGGTATAATTCCAACTATTGCTCCATATCTAGTTCCATTATTTCTAAGAACCTTTATTACTAAATACCCTAAGGTTAAGCTTACTTTCGAGGAAGCACTTACAGCAGACGTCTTAGATGGGTTACATGAAGATCACTTTGATGTTGGTATTATAGCAACTTCTACTACTCAACATATTTATGAAGAAGAACTCTTTTTAGAACCTTTCTTAGCTTATTTATATGGTGAGCATGAATTCGCGGGAAAAGAAAAGCTTTGCATTGATGACTTGTACTCGCAAGACTTATGGTTACTAAATGAGGGGCACTGCTTTAGAGATCAAACTATAAAACTTTGCAAACAGAATAACGACAAGCGACAAAAAGCTCCTGTCACTTTTGAAAGTGGAAACTTAGAAACTCTAAAACGCCTTGTTGAACAGAATTTCGGTATTACGTTAATGCCATATCTTGCAATGCAAGACCATGATACTCGCTGTGCAAATGGAGTAATCAAAGAATTTATGGATCCAGTTCCTACACGTAAGATCCGATTGGTTTATAGCCGTGAGTTTCTCAAAAAAAATATTGTTACTGCATTTACCAAAACCATTCGTGACTCCATTCCTCTAGAATTGCGATCTCAAAAAGAAGAGCTTATTGTTGAGTAGAGACAAAAGATAACTTCGAATCATTTCTTTTAAAAACGCCCACCTTTAAAGCGTTTAAAGGGTTTTAAGATTTACAAGTGTAATAACACCATTTCTATCATTATTTTCATATAGCATTATTTTATTTACACATACGCACATTGTATCTTTTTTTGTTGTAACCAATTTTTACCTTTTTAATCAGTTTTAACATAAGAATAGAAAGGGTTAAGAGTATTTTCTTGTTCATAAATTGAACTCCCAATAATACTCTCACACAATCTATAATATGGCACGGAATTATTTCTTAGGGCTATGCTTTTTGCTACTCATATCATGTACCTCAAATGAGCCTACCCAGCAACCGCTCCAAAATTTGGTTATACCTGCAGTTGAAGCTGTGCAATCTCAATACGGTTCGTTACCACTTGTTGAAAGATTTAGTGGCAATGTTATTTCTGAAAACCAGATTGAGCTTTATCCAGAAACGAACGCACAAATTGCTGAAGTTTATGTTGAAAACGGTGATATAGTTACCAAAGGGCAGCCTCTTGTTAAGTTACAAGATGAACCTTTTAAGAAGCAATTACAACAAGCTCAGGCTGGATTAAGAATCAATGAGGCTCGGTTAAAACAAGCAGATGCTCGGTTAAAAGAATTAGAAGCTCAGTTTAAAAGAATCTCTGCATTAGCTGAAAAAAACTTGACCAGCGAATTGCAAATAGAGCAAATCAATGCACAGAAAACTTCCGCTGAAGCTGACGTGGAACTTGCCAAAGCACAAATTGATCAATCTAGAGCCCTAGTTGATGAACGAAAAAATCAACTTTCCAAAACAGTTATAAATTCTCCAGTTACTGGAACCATAGGACAACGAAATGCTCGCGTTGGAATGCAGGCTACTACAAACACAAAGATTTTTACTATTGGTGATTTATCTAAGCTAAGAGTTGAAATTGTACTAACAGAGAATCTACTTAGCCGTATTAAAGTTGAACAAACAGCTACTATTACTATTGTTGATGAAAATGGAGTACCTAAAACTATTTCAGCTGAGCTTTCACGCATAAGCCCATTTCTTAATGAAATAACTAGAAGTACAGAAGCAGAAATTGATATTGTTAACGCTGGAGATTTGTTAAAACCAGGAATGTATGTTCCTGTTGATGTTCATTTCGGCGAAAGTCAGCAAGCTACACTAATTCCGACTAGTGCCATTTTTATCGACCCACAAACAGGTCGCGAAGGTATTTACATCGCCAACTCTATAGGCTCCGAAATTGAACCTGTAAGTGATAATTCTGAAAATCGTTCATCTCTTACTGAGCCAACAGGTGTTTCTTTCCAAGAAATTGACATTATTGCTAGAGGTAAAATGGCTGTAGGCGTTCTAGGATTAGAGAGTGGAAAGTGGATTATTACTTTAGGCCAGAATCTACTTGCTGAAGGAAAGAATGAAGCCCGAGTTAAAACTATTTCTTGGGACCATGTTTTAAATCTTCAAACCATGCAAAAAGAAGATCTCCTTAAAGAGATTATTGAAGGAAAAAAAAAGACTGAGAATACCAACGGATTAACTCTATAATTCTAAGCCATGCCAATTACAGAAACTTCGATTAAACGCCCTATTGCCACCACGATGTTCTTTTTGATCGTCATTACACTTGGTGTAATAGGTTTTAGATTCTTACCAGTTGATCTCTTACCTCCTATTGAGTATCCACAACTTACGGTAAGAACAGAATACCCAAATGTTGGGCCTCAAGAAATTGAAACTATTCTTACCGAAAAAGTTGAAAATGCACTTGCTGGCGTTCCTGGTGTGGAACGAGTTCGATCGCAATCGACTGAAGGGAGAAGCCAAGTAACATTAGAGTTTGATCAATCCGTAGATATTGATGTTGCGGCCAACGATGTTCGAGCTGCTTTAGACCGACTTCGAGGATCTCTTCCTCCTGAAGTTGAATCTCCTCGTGTATTTAAATTTGATCCAAATAACTTCCCTATTGTTATCATTGGTGCAAGCTCAGATAAAAACTTAGCCGACTTAACCTTAGTACTAGACCGCGAAATCACTAAGCGTTTCGAGCAAATTAATGGCGTTGGTGCTATTGATATTTGGGGTGGAATTAATCGTGAAGTTAAGATTGACCTTAAAAGAGACCGTTTAATTGCGAGTGGTTTATCAGCGGCCCAAGTTCAACAAGCTATTTCAAGTGAAAATGCGAATCTTCCTGGAGGAAATGTAAACTCTGGAACGCAACAGCTCTATGTGCGAACTAAAGGTGAATTTGAAAATATTGATCAAATTGCCAATACGGTAATTTCTACTGTTGATAACAAACCAATTCGAGTTCAAGACATTGCAGAAGTAAGCTTTGGATATCAGGATTTAAACCGATTAGTTACTATTGATGGGCAACCAATGTTGCGTTTTGGTATTAGAAAGCAAACCGGTGCTAATACTGTTTCCGTAACCGATGATATCCGTGCCGAGGTGGATAGGATAAATGCAGAACGCAGTGACTTAAAACTCTTTATCACAACTGATCAAAGTAAGTTTATACAGAGTTCCATTGATAATGTACAGAGTTCCGCAATGTGGGGAGCACTGTTAGCGGTATTTGTACTTTACATATTCTTTCGAAACGGGTCATCGACATTTATTATAGCGGTATCTATCCCAATTTCTATTATTGCCACTTTTGCATTGTTGTATTTCAATGACCTCACGCTCAACCAAATGAGTTTTGGAGGATTGGCCCTCGGGGTCGGGCTTATTGTTGATAATGCCATTGTGGTATTAGAGAATATCATTAGGATTAGAGAAGAGGAAGGCGAAGATTTAAAAACGAGTGCACTTATAGGCACAAAACAAGTAACGGGTGCTATTATCGCATCTACACTAACTACTACCGTTATCTTTTTGCCAGTAGTATTTATGCAAACAGTTTCAGGACTATTATTCCAGCAGTTAGCATTAGTGGTTGTTTTCGCACTTATCTGCTCTTTATTGGTAGCATTAACATTGGTTCCTATGCTTTCTAGCCGCTTTTTAAGTGTTAAAAAAAATGATGCTTCTACAAAAAAAGGCAAGTTCCAGTTATTCTTTAACCGCTTAGAAGCTCGTTATTCAGGTTGGTTAACAACGGTGCTTGCACATAGAAAAATGGTTTTCTCTGTAACGATTCTACTTGTTTTCGGAAGCTTTTTATTGGTTCCAATCATTCCAGTAGAACTTGCGCCTCAAACCGATGCTGATGAAATTCAGATTGACCTTAAGATGGCCGATGGTACTAACATCACCGTAATTAACGAATATCTGAAAGAACTAGAGGATATTATCAGAAGCACTATTCCTTTTGATGATATTGCACATCTTACCACTGATATTAGAGACGGCCGTGCGGAAGTTGAAATTACAATGGTAGATGCCTCCAAAAGAAAAGGAAATACTTCTGATTTAGCACTTGAAGTACAAAAAAGAGTAGAAGGAGTTATTCCAGGTGCCGATGTTCGGGTAACTGCTCAATCGGGATTATGGATACTAAGAAGAATTTTTGGATCCGGTGGAGCTGAAGATTTGCAACTTGAAGTTAGAGGCTTCGATTTAGATCGTTCTTATCAAATTGCACAAGATGTTAAGCTAAAGCTTGAAAGCGTTCCTGGCATCACGGGTGTTAGAGTTGACCGAAGTGAGGGAACTCCTGAGGAAAACATCGTTTTTGATCGAGAAAAAATATCGAATCTCGGACTTTCCATTAACGAAGTGGCAAGAGCAGTTCAAACTAATATTGGCGGTAGCAGAGCTGGCGCTTTTAGACAAGATGGCGATGAGTATCCTATTACTGTCCGTCTTAGACCAGAAGATCGTTTAAGCTCACTCGATTTAGATAACATCTCCATTCGCACTCCGAGCGGTGCTGTAATCCCTGTTTCTTCCGTAATTGTAAAAAATGCAGGTCGTGGACCAGAAGGAATTAACAGAATTAACGGCCAACGTGTTACTGGAATTAGTGCAAACCTCGATTCTAAATTAGCTCTTGGTGATGCAGTAGAACTCGCACAAGCTTCACTTTCAGATTATCAATTACCGGCTGGATACAGCATTGTATTTAGTGGTGAATACGAAGAACAGCAAGAAGCTGCCAAAGACTTTGGCCTTTCTATTGTAATGGCTTTGATATTAATCTACATGGTAATGGCTGGTCAATTCGAACGCTTTGTCGATCCATTAGTAGTTATGTGTTCTGTACCTTTAGCAATAATTGGTGTGGTACCAACGCTGCTACTTACAGGCACCACTATTAACATCCAAAGTTTGATGGGTATAATAATGCTTATCGGGATTGTGGTGAATAACGCCATTGTTCTGGTAGATTACATTAACATGTTACGTCGTGAACAAGGAATGAATGTTGTAGACGCTGTTATCCAATCTGGTAAACTTCGCTTACGCCCAATTCTAATGACTACGTTAACTACCGTTCTTGGTTTATTACCACTTTCATTTGGGATTGGACCTGGTGCTGAAATTCAAGCGTCTCTAGCTCGTGTAGTAATTGGTGGCCTTACCGCCTCAACACTTGTTACACTCATCTTTATTCCTGTAGTTTATATTTCTGTAGATAATCTACTTGTTAAAGCTAGTGCATGGAACTTAAATCCATTTAAGAGTAAAGCTGATAAAGTAGAATTAGCCAAATCATGATTTTATTGTAGCCGAAGGAAAAGAATCCTATAATTAGATTCATTGGGAATTATATTAGTAGCTAATTACTTATCAAGCTATCTAGTATAATTCCCAAACCTTTTTAGAATGTCTAATTGGTCTCTCAAATCCAACCCTCCACACGACTGGTTTCTTTGCTTAGACGTGGCCTCCTATTTCGATCACGAGCATAACCCAGAACTTATTTTTGAAGAAGGTTTTACTCGTCCCATTCCCGTTGGCGACCGTGATGTTCTTATAACCGTTTTCTTTAATGGTGACCCTGACGCACCCGAATTTCACATTGAGTCGTATGAGTCGCTTAGTAAAGAAGAAATTTCTATCGCCAATAGAAGCCTTACCAAAATTCTTGGAACCGAAATGGATTTACGCCCGCTATATGATAGCGCTGCAAACGATCCTTTAGTTGGCAATAAACTAACCGAGTTATACGGTTTGAAACGCATGACTCGTGCGAATTTATTTGAAGACATTCAGAATAGAATTGTGGAAATGCAGATGAACCACAAGCCTACAGCAAAAAAGATGATGTTCAAAGTTCGGGAAGCTTATGGAAGCACACTCGTTCACAAAGGAAAAAATATTCCTGCTTGGCCTCGCCCCCACCAACTTATGCAAGCCGAGCCCGCCAACATCCGTAAATTAGGACCGACCGTCCGCAAAGGTGAGTACTTGGTGAACCTAGCAACAGATATTGTAGGCGGAAACATTGATATGGATTTTATATCCAATACCGATCCTCAAACAGCTTACGAGCAATTCATTTCGATAAAAGGAATTGGACCAACAGCGGCTCAAGATTTATTGATGATGCGTGGAAAGACCGATGCGATATTTCCGAGTAATTTCCAGAAGGGCGAAGAAAAAGGATTGCGTCGATGGATTATTTGGAGCTACGGTGAAGACCCGAATACCACTTCTGAAGAACACTTCCAAGAGCTCATAAAAGCCTGGAAAGGTAATGAAGGCGCTGCGCTTGAATTCCTCTATGTAGATTGGATTCTAGCCGAGAAAGAGAAGAAGGCGAAGAAGTAGAATTTATAATTCAGAATTTTAAATTATGGATTAAGTGATTTCCGAAAAAACTAACTCCCAACTATCAAAAACGATCTTTTAAGTCTTTAGCCAAGCGGTGACTTAAAAGAAAACTCAAATAAGAAGTCTCTGACTTCTTTCCTCTTTTGAAATGCCAACCTGTGGCTTTGTGCTATTTCACATCAGCTTACAAACTCATTGCTTTTTAATAGCTGTGAAGATCCTTCGGCAGTAGCCTCTGGATGACCCAGATCCATTTTCCTTGCAAATTATATAGAGTATTCTGTTAGCGAATTATCTGTCATCTCGCGGGGTTTGCTCGAGATCATGTGGATAGTGAAGATTGGAGTTGTAATACAGACCTAGATTCCTGCCTTCGTAGGAATGAAGTTGTTTGGGTTTGTCCGAAATAAGAATCTTATCATCTAGTTTCTAACATCTCAATACTAAATACTAATATCTAACTACTAACATTTCCCCCCTTGCATTACATTTGAAAGCTCTGTTACTTCTGTTAGTAAATCAAACTAATATCGTAATGAAGCTCTTATCTATTTTCCTGTTCGCACTGCTCCCTTTTTTAGTATCTGCTCAATATACTAATCAGCAAATCTCCATCATTCCCAAGCCTGTTTCTGTTACTCTTAATACAGATGGTAGTTTTTTTGAGCTCAAAGAGACTACGAAAATTCAGATTTCACAAGCAGAACTTCAAAACTCGGCATTAGCTTCTCAGCTTAAAGACTTGTTGGAAACCGCAACTTGGTTTGAGCTTCCAGTTGTTAGCAAAGCCACTGCTCAAGATACTGCTGTGAGCTTGGTTCTAGCGCCTTTATCGCAAACACAAAACCCAGAGGCCTACTCTCTGGTCGTTACGCCTTCTAAGGTCGAAATTACAGCAGCAACTGAGCAAGGACTGTTTTATGGCATTCAATCTCTTCGCCAACTATTACCTGCTGAAATTGAATACAAAGACCCCTCTTTTTTACCTCGAACTATGACGTGGGAAATCCCAGCGGTAGAAATATTTGATGAACCACGTTTCGGCTACCGAGGCATGCATTTAGATGTTGCGCGACATTTTCAACCTATTGAGTTTGTGAAGGAATACATTGATTTGATTGCTATGCATAAAATGAACCGGTTCCATTGGCATTTAACCGACGACCAAGGCTGGCGCATAGAAATCAAAAAGTATCCAAAGCTTACTGAAGTTGGGGCATGGCGTGATTCTACCTCCGTTGGCAGAGCTGTTGATAAGAAATATGATAGCAAAAAACATGGCGGTTTCTTTACTCAAGATGAGGTTAAAGAAGTGGTAGCTTATGCGAAAACAAAATACGTTACTGTAATCCCGGAAATTGAGCTTCCAGGCCATTCAAGTGCGGCATTGGCAGCTTATCCAGAACTTGGCTGCTTTGATAAAGCATATAAAGTACAATCTACGTGGGGAATTTTTGAGGATATCTTCTGCCCGAAGGAAGAGACATTTACTTTTCTTGAAAATGTATTTGATGAAGTTCTTGATCTATTCCCTAGCGAGTATATTCACGTTGGTGGCGATGAAGCTCCTAAAAAACAGTGGAAAGAAAGTGACATTGCACAGAGTGTTATAAAAAGAGAAGGGTTAAAAGACGAGTTGGAATTACAGAGTTATTTCGTTCAGCGCATAGAGAGGTACTTGAATTCAAAAGGTCGACAAATTATTGGCTGGGATGAGATTCTTGAAGGCGGATTAGCACCTAGAGCAACGGTGATGAGCTGGCGCGAAGAGAAAGGCGGTATTGAAGCCGCAAAGCTGAATCACGATGTTATTATGACACCTTGGAGCACCAATTATTTTGACCACTACCAAGCTGACATGGCAGATGAACCTCTAGCAATTGGTTTCTTCACTCCATTAACTCAAGTGTATAACTACGAGCCTATTCCTAAAGAATTGACTGAAGAGGAAGGTAAATATGTGCTTGGCTCGCAAGGTAATTTGTGGGCGGAATTTATTCACTCTCCTGAGAAGATTGAGTATATGGTTCTACCTCGAATGACCGCCTTATCTGAAGTACTTTGGACTCCCAAAGCTGATAAAGATTGGTTCAGCTTTTGGGGGCGTTTACAAATACAATTCCAACGTTTCGATAACCTTGGAGTAAACTATGCCAAGCATTACCAAGGTAAAATGATGGATTGATGGTGGGTTTTTCGTTGGTGGTTTAAATATTTTCCCAAGCTACTGTTTCAATTGCTTTTAACTGCTAAAAGAGGAACGTTATAATGAGCTATCGCCTACAAACGGAACTATTGCTTTTTAACAGCTTTGAAGATTCTTCGGAAGTATCCTCTGAATGACCGAGGTTTTATTCTAAACTAAACCCATCATCAAATACTCGTATTGGCAAAAACCTCAACCTCGTGCAAGCATCTCGCTTATACGCTCACTAGCTCACACCGTCCATCAGACACTGGAAGCAGGAGCTTCCAGACTGCATTCCGCAGCAGAGCTACGGAACGAGAAGAAGTCTCGGAATCAGGATGACTTTGAGCGTTGTTTAATTTATAAAAACTGTCAGTGAATTATCTAACATCTACGAGGATAACCGAGATTTTTTACTAGCCTAAAGCCATCATCAAATACTCGGTTCCTAAAATACATCTCGAATAACTGGGTTAGGCTTTTGATTTCAATCTTGTTTTAAGAAAAAAGTATCCTAACAATCCACTTAATAGAGAGCCTACAAAAATACCGACTTTAGAGTATTCGATGAATGATGGATCTGTGAATGCCAAACCGCCAATAAATAGCGACATGGTAAATCCTATTCCCGTTAAACAGGCAATGCCGTAAAACACGGTCCAAACTCGTTCAGAATTAGGTAATTTCACAATGCCGAGTTTACTCGAAATCCATACTGCGGTCAATACTCCAACTTGTTTCCCTAAGAACAAGCCGAATATAATGCCCAATGTTAATGATGATGAAAACGCGATAGACGCTTGCTCAGCCGATAAAGCTACCCCAGCATTTGCGAATGCAAAGACGGGCATAATGAAATACGCCACCATCGGATGTAATTTATGTTCCAATTTATGCAAAGGACTTTCAAGCTCTTGTACACCGTCTTCAATATAATGCATCGCTGTTTCTTCGTCCTCTTTATCCTTTGTTTTAAAAGATGAACGGAGCATCTGCACGCCCTTTTCAATTTTTTCCAATAAACCAGTTCTATCTTTATGTGGAGTTGCTGGGATTAAAAACCCAAGAATTACTCCCGCAACGGTAGCATGAATACCCGACTTTAGGACAGCAACCCACAACACTAATCCTACTAATAGATACAGCAGAATAGATCGGTTCCCAAAAAAATTCATTGCCAATAAAACAAGAATTGTTACTCCGGCAACGATTAAAGCCGTTCCTGAAATACTGCTGGTGTAAAAGATAGCGATTACCAATACAGCGATTAAATCATCTACTACCGCAACTGCCGTTAAAAAGACTTTAGCCCAAACAGGCACACGGCTTCCAAGCAAAGCTAAAACTCCAAGTGCAAAGGCAATATCTGTAGCTATTGCGATTGCCCAACCATCTAAGTATTCAGTTCCGGCGTTAAAACCAAAGAATATTAAGCCCGGTACAATAGCGCCGCCAAAAGCCGCAATAACAGGAAGTAAAGCTGATTGTAGAGTTGATAATTCTCCATATTTAATCTCTCGCTTTATTTCTAAACCTATCAGCAAAAAGAACACCGCCATTAAGCCATCATTAATCCAAAGAATTAGAGGTTTAGATATGTTAGCGCCCTCAAAACCTACCGTTAGTTTCGCCTGAAATAGCTGAGTATACATTTCTGCCAATGGAGAATTCGCAACTATTAGTGCTAAGATTGCTGTAAATAGAAGTAGAATTCCCGAAAAAGATTCTGTTTTTATAAATTCATACAGCGGTGTCAGAGGCTTTTTATTTGAAGTCTTGTCCATGATAAAATTTTGTTTAAAAGTGAACTCTTACGAGTCTGTGTTGATAGTAGTATAATATTAGATTAGCGAGATACTAAACTATCGTTCATCAAAGTGATGATGAGGACATTCCATTGCAGGAAAGAAAAGCGTTGTTGGGCAAAACATAAAGTTCTGAGATCTACCAACTGTATTAGATCTAAAAATATGTATTAAATAAAAGGTCACTAATTATGGCATCCTTGTGTATTAACTCTGAAATCAAAAAAACCTGACTTATAATAAATTCATTCCGTTACTTATATATAATTTTTAAGCTGCTTCTAAATTTATAAACTCTCCAAATCATATACATAAATGTGAGTGGAATAAACCCCCAGAGCATTGCGAACTCTAAATTGTCTTTATAGGGAGATTTAAGTGCATCAAAACCTAAGTAAGTTAAATAAGCTGTATAATAAAACAAATAAACAAAGCCATCCGACTTCGTTAGGTTGAACCCTGCTATAAAGATTGGAATACATGCTACACTAATTGCTAGCATAAAAGGAAGGTCGAAATGGATTGCGGCGGCTGATACTTCTAACAAATTAGGTGTTATCATGAGCGTTAAACCCAATGTTAGAAGAATATTGTACAAGTTACTCCCCATCACATTAGCAACGGCCATATCGGCATTCCCTTTTCGAATAGCTGCAACACTTGTAGCTACTTCGGGTAGAGATGTGCCTATAGAAACAATTGTTAGGCCAATAATTAGTTCTGAAAACCCAAATATCCGAGCTATTTCCACGGCGCTGTCAACCATCCACGCTGAGCCCTGAACAATCAGAGTTAGACCAATAATGAGGAACCCAATATTTTTAACATAGAAAAACCAACCTGAGGCAAGTTTTTCAATTTCTTCCTCAAGATTTTCTTCTTCTATATTCCTATTGTCTTTTCTCTCTTTACGTATATGGAAGTAGGTATAGACTGAATATAGTATTAGTCCGCAAAATAGCACTACACCATCTAGGTGAGTTAATTGTCCGTCGTAAGCAAGAATGAAGAGCAAAGCACTTGCTGCGATTACAATGGGCACATCTACACGAACCATTCGCAATGTGATTGTAATAGGCTTAATTAAAGCGGAAATACCTAAGATTAAAAGGATATTGGCAATGTTACTTCCTATTATATTTCCAAGCACTAAATCGGCACTACCTGATGCTGCGGCTCGTAAACTTACGGCAAGTTCTGGTGCCCCCGTTGCAAAAGCCACCACGGTTAACCCCATAATTACGGGAGATATTCGCCATTTTAAACCGAAATGATCTACTCCTTTAAGAAATAATTCGGCGCCACCTATAAGAGCGATAAGTCCTAGAATAAAAAATAGTGCAATCATAAATTTCGTTTGTGCAAATTTTGATGTGAAGATGCGGATTTTTAGCATTTAAATATATAAAGAAAGCCTCGTTTTTACATTCAATGAGTTATCTAATTTGTAAACGGTACTTTCTTGTCCGTTTATTTCCTTCTAGGTTTATAGTTACTACCTTAGCACGCATACTATCTACTCACTTCTACATCTATTTCATGCGGAAAATCACTTTTACTGCTCTTATTCTTATTCCTCTAAGTTTTGCCATTAGCTGTAAAACCTTACTCATCCCACATAACGATAACCACGCAGAAGTTGAAATTCCTACTACTGAACGTGAATTTAGAGCTGCTTGGGTAGCTACTGTTGCTAATATCAATTGGCCAAGTTCCCGTGATTTAACATCCGATCAGCAAAAAGACGAAGCCATTGCACTGTTAGATCTTCTCCAAAAAACCAATTACAACGCGGTAATTTTTCAAGTACGTCCACAAGCAGATGCATTATATGAAAGTGATTTAGAACCTTGGTCCTACTTTTTAACGGGTAAGCAGGGTGAAGCTCCGTTTCCTTATTACGATCCACTTCAGTTTTGGGTAGAAGAAGCACATAAAAGAGGTCTTGAACTTCATGTATGGCTTAATCCTTATCGTGCTCACCACACTGCAGGTGGAGAAGTAACAGAATATTCGGTAGCAAATACTATGAGCGAGTTAGTAGTAGAACTTGAATCTGGTTTTTACTGGTTTGATCCGTCCAAAAAAGGAACTCAAGATCACGCTCATGCCGTTGTGATGGATATTGTTGAGCGTTATGATATTGATGGCGTGCATTTTGACGATTATTTCTATCCATACCCTGCTTACAATAACGACAAAGATTTTCCTGATGATGATAATTGGAATCAGTATCTGGCATCTGGAGGGAAGCTAAGCCGAGCCGATTGGCGACGAAAGGCTGTAGATAATTTTGTTGAAAGAATGTATCACTCCATCAAAAAAGAAAAACCTTATGTGAAATTTGGTTTAAGTCCTTTTGGAGTGTGGCGCCCCAATCATCCTGCATCGATTTCGGGTTTAGATCAATACGACGTGTTATATGCCGACGCCAAAAAATGGTTGAATGAAGGCTGGGTAGATTACTTTTCACCTCAGCTTTATTGGCCTATCAATCAGATTCCTCAGAGTTTTCCTGTGCTTTTGGGATGGTGGGAATCGCAGAACACCAAAGGTCGTGACCTTTGGCCGGGAATCAATATTGGGAAGTATGAAGGTGCAGAGCAGGTAGACGAAGTGATTAACGAAATTATGATTACTCGGGGAATGACACCAAAAAGCCCAGGAACTATTCATTGGAGCATCGGGCCTCTTTTGAAAAGTGATACCCTTCAGACTGGACTCTTAACCTATCCTTATGCAACCCAAGCGCTCGTGCCCGCTATAAGCAACGAATACAGGCGAAAATCTCCCAAACCTAACGTTTCTTTGCAGTATGGAGATAATAGCATTCTGATTTCTCTTAATGCAGAAAGTGAAGAGCTCTCAAATTGGGTGGTTTACTCTAGATATGGAGAGAAATGGAAAACCAGTATCAAAAACAGAGCTATACTTGAAACTGTGATTCCATTTTATATTGTAGAACAGGAAGAAGTAGCCGAAAATACTGAGTTAGATTTAGAAGTGGTTTTACTATTGGAAGAGCTTATGATAACTAAAGTAAATCGATTTGGTGTAGAAAGTGCTCCAACGATTATAAAGTTAGAATAAATCCCAACTCATTTCTGAATTGGGATTTCGATTTTAGTATTAGCATTGGCGCTAATTTGATGGTGTGTAAGTTCTTAGCAAGATTCAAAATTAGTTTTTTACATTC
This sequence comes from Balneola sp., assembly GCA_048267905.1. GTDB lineage: Bacteria > Bacteroidota > Rhodothermia > Balneolales > Balneolaceae > Balneola. The sequence goes on along the minus strand of JBLWWM010000008.1, from coordinate 48,028 downwards.
TTTTTAAGTAATACGTACTAACCACAAAAACTAACTTAGAGGTACGTATTATGTTTGAAGAAATACAAGGTGTATTGATGCAGTCTTATGAGACTTTTTTCAATGAAATGGCTTCATTTTTACCAAATCTTATTGGTGCATTACTGATATTGATCATTGGTTGGATCATAGCAAAACTGGTAAAAACAGCTGCGGTGAGATTACTAAAACTAATTCGATTAGATGTAGTAACGGAGAAAGCAAAAATAGACCAATTTTTGAAAGACGGAGGAAGTAACAAGTCTGCAATTGATATTTTGGGTGGTATTATTTATTGGTTAATAATGTTGATTGTTATACTTGCTGGCCTGAACACACTAGGCTTAGGTGTTGCTTCAGAATTATTTAATCAGATAATTCTATATATACCCAATGTAATTGTGGCTGTATTAGCATTGATTTTCGGAGTATTCTTAGCCGGATTTATCTCTCAAGTTGTTACAACATATTTACTGAATGTTGGTGTAGCCCATGCTGCCATTGTAGGAGCAATTGCAAAGTATGCCATCATCTTTTTTGTAGTTTCTCTTTCACTTTCGCAGCTTAACATAGGCGATGAATTAGTTTCTAATGCATTTTTATTAATACTTGGATCGGTTTGCTTGGCTTTAGGTTTAGCGTTTGGTTTAGGTGGAAAAGAATGGGCTGCAAAAATAATTGATAAAATGGGCAAAGATTGACCCTAATTGATATTAAAAAGCTCCTTAAATGGAGCTTTTTAAGTACTTTTTTTAATACACGCTATTTTGAAAATTGTTCAAATCCATCTTGTATTATCATACACACACTACAAAACCAGCTCTATTTCAGCAAAAGCATTTGCTTGGTGTATGTTTGAGATGATGTCTTCATTCTATAAAGATACATCCCAGATGAAAGTCCTTTTGCATCAAAGCTTAGGTTGTGAACGCCAGCGCTTTTGAATCCATCAACTAGCACTTCTACTTCTTGTCCGAGTGTGTTGTATACCGCTATTTTTACGCTTGTGGCTTCTGGAAGATTGAAGCTAATGTTGGTAGTTGGGTTGAACGGATTTGGATAATTTTGCTGTAGCTCAAACGTAGTTGGGAATAGTTGATCTTCCTCTGCAGAAGTTACCACACATGTTCCCCAATTTGGGTAAAATGACGTAGAGAGTGCACTCGCTGTTGCAAAACTACCTGGTTCCTTTGTGATATTTGATACACACCAACCGCTCAAGTCTTGGTTAAATGTGGTCGCTCCATCAAAAAAATTGTCCATACTAGTAACTGAACTTACATCCCAACTGCCAATATCTTGATTAAAAGAGGTTGCTTCAAAAAACATAGATTTCATATCAGTAACCGAACTAACATCCCAATTACCAATGTCTTTATTAAAGGTGGAAGTTCTTCCAAACATATAACTCATTCTGGTAACAGAGCTTACATCCCAGTTCCCGATATCCTGATTAAAGGAGGTTGCTTCAAAAAACATCCAAGACATGCTCGTAACAGAACTCATATCCCAGCTACCTATTCCTTGGTTAAATAAATAAGCATTCTTAAACATATAAGACATGCCCGTAACAGAACTCACATCCCAACTCCCAATATCTTGATTAAAAGATAAAGCACCAGAAAACATTAGAGGCATTTCAGTAACTGAACTCACATCCCAATTACCTATATCTTGATTAAATGAGCTGGCCTCAGAAAACATACTCGACATATTGGTTACCGAACTCACATCCCAATTCCCGATATCTTGGTTAAAATCAGTAGCCCCATAAAACATACCAACCATATTAGTTACTGAGCTCACATCCCAATTCCCGATATCTTGATCAAAATCAGTAGCCCCATAAAACATACCACCCATATTAGTTACTGAGCCCACATCCCAATTTCCAATATTCAGATTCAATGCTGAGACTCCTAAAAACATACCATCCATATTAGTTACTGAGCTCACATCCCAATCACCTATATCTTGATTAAATGCATAGGCTCCTGAAAACATATACTCCATATTTGTCACCGAACTCACATCCCAATCACCTATATCTTGATTAAATTCAGGGTTTTCTGAAACCCTTGAAAACATACCACTCATATCGGTAACAGAGCTCACGTCCCAATTCCCAATATCTTGATTAAATGCAGAAGCTCCTGAAAACATGTTTTTCATGCTGGTTACCGAACTTACATCCCAATGGCTTATGTCTTGATTAAAATCAGAAGCCCAATAAAACATACTATCCATCAACACAACCGAACTTACGTCCCAACTATCGAGATTTATTGTTAATAAGTTCCCCCGCACAAACATAATACTCAAGTCGGTAACTGGGGTAGTGCATACTCTAGACAATCGCTCTCCCCCATCACGTTTGGCAATCATTAAATCTCGATCTACTGCGGTGTACAATCTTTCGTTTACCATTGCGGTATCCCCAGGGCTAGCTCCTTCGCAAGTAATGGTAACTCCATTTTCTGCTAGGGCGAATGTTCCTTGCGCGTTAAGTTCTTTAAGAGCTATAAATGGCATTGTTAGGATAAGTAGTAGTTGGAATGATTTTTTCATAGTCATAACTAGCATTTATTTAAGCAGAAGCATTTGTTTGGTGAATGTTTGGGATGAGGTAGTCATTCTGTACAGATACATCCCAGAGGACAATCCTTTTGCATCAAAGCTTAGGTTGTGAACGCCTGCATTTCTGAATCCATCAATCAGCACTTCTACTTCTTGTCCGAGTGTGTTGTATACCGCTATTTTCACGCTCGTTGCTTCTGGAAGATTAAAGCTGATATTGGTAGTTGGGTTGAATGGGTTTGGATAATTTTGTTGTAGCTCAAACGTGGTTGGTAGTAGCAAATCTTCTTCGGCAGAAGTTACTACACACGTTCCCCAATTGGGATAAAAAGATGCCGAGAGACCACTTCCTGTTGCAAAACTACCTGGTTCATTTGTGATATTTGATACACACCAACCGCTCAAGTCTTGGTTAAACGAGGTAGCACTATTAAACATCTCATCCATGTTAGTCACAGAACTAACATCCCAATTTCCTATATCTTGATTGAAAGATGTTGCCCCTTCAAACATACTACGCATATAAATTACTGAACTAACATCCCACTGACCGATATCTTGATTAAATGACGTGAATCCGACAAACATATAAATCATACGAGTAACCGAACTCACGTCCCAATTACTTATATCTTTACTAAAGGTTAAATCTCCTTCAAACATTGCATCCATATCTGTAACCGAGCTTACATCCCAATTTCCAATTTCCTGATCAAAAGCCGTAGCTTCAGAAAACATAGAGCTCATGATGGTAACCGAACTCACATCCCAATTCCCAATTTCCTGATTAAAACCACTAGCCCTATAAAACATATTGCCCATATTTGTAACCGAACTCACATCCCAATCTCCTATTTTCTGATCAAAAGCCGTAGCGCCAGAAAACATTCCACTCATATCTGTAACTGAGCTCACATCCCAATCTCCTATTTTCTGATCAAAAGCCGTAGCGCCAGAAAACATTCCACCCATATCAGTAACTGAGCTTACATCCCAACTGCCAATATCTCCATCAAAAACCTTGGTATATGAGAACATACCGCTCATATCGGTAACTGAGCTTACCTGCCAAGATCCAATATTTCCATCAAAAACCTTGGCATATGAGAACATACCGCTCATATCGGTAACTGAGCTTACCTGCCAATTACTTATATCTTGGTTAAATAGCGCTGCTCCAGAAAACATACTTTTCATATTGGTAACTGAGCTAACATCCCAACTTCCTATATTCTGATTAAATGAAGCTGCTCCATAGAACATAACACTCATATTGGTAATCGAACTCACATCCCAATCACTTATATCTTGATTAAACATAGTTGAGCCTCTAAACATACTACTCATATCTATTACTGAACTAACATCCCAACTTCTTATATCTTGATTAAAAGATTCAGCAAACGAAAACATACTCTCCATATTTGTTACCGAACCCACATCCCAATTACTTATATCCCTATTAAACAAACTTGAGCCTCTAAACATATATTCCATATTAGTGACCGAACTCACATCCCAATCACCGATATCTTGATTAAAAGAAGTTGCCTGTGAAAACATACCGCTCATATCGGTAACTGAGCTTACGTCCCAACTACCTATATCCTGATTAAAAGAAGTTGCTCCAGAAAACATGCCATTCATATCGGTAACTGAGCTCACGTCCCAATTATTTATACTCCAATTAAACAAAGTTGAACCTCTAAACATATATTCCATATTAGTGACCGAACTCACATCCCAATCACCGATATCTTGGTTAAATGATGTTGCGTTTGAAAACATACCATTCATATTAGTGACTGAGCTTACGTCCCATGCTCCAATATCTTGATCGAAAATCGATGGGGCAACCACACTGCCCAAAAACAAACTGTCCATTTTTACAACAGAGCTGACATCCCAATTTCCAATATCCTGATTAAATGCATCGTCTCCTGCAAACATTTTGCCTAAATCCGTAACAGGAGATGTACAAACCTTAGATAAATCATCTCCTGCATCGCGTTTAGTGATTAGTAAATCACGATCTACAGCGGTGTAGGTAATTTCGTTTACAACGCCGGTATCACCGGGACTTGCGCCTTCGCAGGTAATAGTGACTCCATTTTCTGCTAGAGTAAATATCTCTTGGGTACCACACGTTCCCCAATTCGGGTAAAAAGGAGTTGAAAGCGTGCTTGATGCTGCAAATCCCTCTGGTTCACTCAGTATGCTGGACACACACCAATTGCTCAAATCTTGATTAAAAACAGTAGCCATCCAGAACATAGACCGCATATCTGTAACCGAACTCACATCCCAGGCCCCTATATCTTGATTGAAAGTTCCAGCAAGTAGAAACGTTCCAGCCATATTTACAACCGAGCTCACATCCCAATCTCCAATGTCTTGATTAAAGGATTTAGCCTCTTGGAACATAAAAGACATATCAGAAACTGTACTCACATTCCATCCCCCAATGGCTTGGTTAAAAACTTTAGTCTCTGAAAACATACCCTGCATATCAGTTACCGAGCTCACGTCCCAATCTCCTATTTCCTGATTAAAAGAAAAAGCACTACCAAACATATATCGCATATTTGTTACAGAACTCACATCCCAATTTTCAATATCTTGATCGAAGGCAATTGCTCCATTGAACATATTATTCATATCAGTAACAGAGCTCACATCCCAACCTCCTATATCTTGATTAAATGATGACACAGAAAATAACATGTAGCTCATATTTGTAACAGAGCTCACGTCCCAATTTCCTATAGCCTGGTTAAACTTCCATGCTCCATAAAACATACCTTCCATATCGGTTACCGAACCTACATCCCAATTGCTTATATCCTGATTAAATGTATACGCGAGCTGAAACATACCTTCCATATCAGTAACAGAACTCACGTCCCAATCTCCTATATCTTGATTAAAAGTACTAGCAAGTAAAAACATACTGTCCATTTCTACAACTGAGCTTACATCCCAACTGCTTATATCCTGATTAAATGAAGTCATACTCATAAATAACTTACTCATATCAGCTACAGGAGTGGTACAAACCATAGATAAATCATCACCATCATCGCGTTTGGTCATCAATAAATCACGATCTACAGCAGTGTACAATCTTTCGTTTACCATTGCGGTATCCCCTGGGCTAGCACCTTCGCAGGTAATAGTGACTCCATTTTCTGCTATTGCAAATGTTCCTTGTGCGCTAAGGTTTTGGTGTACTACAATCTGTATAGCTAGGATAAGTATTAATAGGGAAGATTTTTTCATGCTTCTAATTGGTTGTTTTACAGATAACAATAAACAAAAACTGGTATTTACTTTTTGTTAAAACAATTCAAAAGGATTAGAAACGACGTAAACAAAAAACCCAACTCATTTCTAATTTGGGGTTTATTTGACAATCTGATTCCAACTTCTATTTTAACAGAAGCATTTGTTTGGTGAATGTTTGAGATGGGGTGGTCATTCTGTACAGATACATTCCAGAGGACAATCCCTTTGCATCAAAAGTTAGGTTATGTACGCCTGCATTTCTGAATCCATCAACTAGTACTGTTATTTCTTGGCCAAGTGTGTTGTATACCGCTATTTTCACACTTGTTGCTTCTGGAAGATTGAAGCTAATGTTGGTAGTTGGGTTGAAAGGATTTGGATAGTTTTGTTGTAACTCAAACGTGGTTGGAAATAGTGAATCTCCCTCCGAAGAAGTGTCCACACACGTCCCCCAATTTGGGTAAAAAGATGATGAAAGTGCGCTTGATGTTGCAAAATCTGACGGTTCACTCGTTATTTTGGTAACACACCAATTGCTTAGATCTTGATTAAAAGAGGTAGCGTTTAAAAACATTTTATCCATATTTCTTACTATGCTCACATCCCAATTACCAATATCTTGATTAAATGAGGTAGCCTCAGAAAATATTCCTGGCATTTCCTTTACTGAACTCACATCCCAATTGCTTAGATCTTGATTAAATGAGGTGGCCCCAGAAAACATAAAGCTCATATCAGCAACCGCACTTACATCCCAGCTACTTATATCTTGATTAAATAAGGTATCCTCATAAAATAACTCTTTCATTCTTGTAACAGGCGTAGTACATAATTTAGATAAGTCTGCATTCTCTTCGTATTTCACACCCAATAAATAACTATCTACAGCAGTATAGATAACTCCATCCACATCACCAATATCCCTTGCTTTTGCACCTTCACAGGTAATAGTAACCCCATTAGATGATAACTCAAAAATACCTACACTAAGACAGGTTCCCCAATTTGGGAAAAATGCAGCTGAAAGAGCACTTTCATCTGCAAATCCTGCTGGTTCTTGCGTAATTCCACCGACACACCAACGACTCAGATCTTGGTTAAATACAGTAGCTCCTTTAAACATATTTTCCATATCTATTACAGAGCTCACATCCCAACTTCCTATTGCTTGATTGAAGGACTCTGCATTCTCGAACATGGAATTCATATATATAACCGATCCAACATCCCAATTTCCTATATCCTGATTGAAGGCTGTAGTGCTTTTAAACATTGATTTCATACTTCTTACGGAACTCACATCCCAATTACCAATATTCTGATTAAAGGCTGTAGCACTTGCAAACATCTCCCCCATATTGGTAACAGAACTCATATTCCAGTTTCCTATATCTTGATTGAAGGATATAGCACTATAAAACATTTGATACATCTCGGTAACAGAACTCACATCCCAGTTTCCTATATCTTGATTAAATGAGGTAGCTCTATAAAACATGTATGCCATGTTTGTAACTGAACTCACATCCCAATTTCCTATATCCTGATCAAAATCAGTAGCCCAATGAAACATTTCCCACATATTCGTCACCGAGCTTACATCCCAATCATTTAAATCTTGATTAAATGCAATTGCATAATAAAAAACATTGCTCATGTTTGTAACCGAACTCACATCCCAACTTCCAATATCTTGATTAAATACTTTAGCTCTTGCAAATATTCCTTTCAAATCTGTAACTGAACTTACATCCCAGCTTCCTATTGGTTGGTTAAAGGAAAATGTTTCTGTAAACATATAAGACATGTCTACTACCGAACTTACATCCCAATCACTAATATCCTGATTGAAGGCCTCAGCTCTACCAAACATTTTTTCCATGTCCGTAACCGAGCTTACATCCCAATTTCCTATATCTTGATTAAACTTCTCAGCTCTATAAAACATGTTACTCATATTTGTAACTGAACTTACATCCCAATCTCCTATATATTTATCATAATTAAACATATAAAAAAACATTTTTTCCATGTCCGTAACCGAGCTTACATCCCAATCACCTATTTCTTGGTTGAAGGATCTAGTAGTATAAAACATAGAACCCATATACTTAACAGAACTTACATCCCAGTTTCCTATTGGTTGGTTAAAGGAAAATGCTTCATAAAACATACTAGTCATGTTGATGACTGAGCTTACATCCCAATCACCGATATCCTGATTGAAATCCGTTGCTTTTAAAAACATTGCAGCCATATTTGTAACCGAACTAACATCCCAACTTCCAATATCTTGGTTAAATATGTACGCCGACGAAAACATATAGTTCATATCAGTAACCGAACTCACATCCCAACTACTAACATCTTGATTAAAAGAGCCTTTTTTATAAAATGTATGACTCATATCCGTAACAGGAGTGGTACAAACCTTAGATAAATCATCTTCCGCGTCACGTTTGGCAAATAATAGATTCCTATCTACAGCGGTGTAGGTAATTTCGTTTACAACGCCCGTATCTCCGGGGCTTGCACCTTCGCACGTAATAGTGACTCCATTATCTGCTAGAGCGAACGTGCCTTGAGCATTAAGATTTTGGAGTGTTAAAAACTGTATCGTTAGGATAAGTAGTAGTTGGAATGATTTTTTCATACTTATAATTGGTTGCTTTATAGATAACAATAAACAAAAACTAGTGTTTAGTTTCTGTTAAATAATTCAAAAGGATTGACGAGATTATCTCCCTTTTGTAGATGTTAAATAATTCGTTGATAGTTTTAATAAACCAAACAACGCCCAACGTCATCATGATCCCGAGGTTTCGGGAGAAGAATATTCAAACCCGAGCCGGTGTGGAATGATTGCCCCTTTCGGAGACGTCGATTCCATTACGTTCTTTCTTCGCCAATAATTCTAAACGTCAATGTGGTTTGGCGGGCTTGTTGTCACTCTGGCCTCTAAAAATTCCTAGGTACTTTATGAGCATTAAAAGTTATTTCTATCTTCGAATTATCTAACACATCTCCCTTTGCCCTGATTATTCCCAATATTTTCTATATAAAAAAAGCCTCGCTTTTGGGGCGAGGCTTCGGAATAATAGTCTTTAGAAAGAAATTATTTCTCTAACCACCAATTTCTAAGCTGAACTTGTTCTTCAGTAGCTTTGGCATTTTCCATTAGCTTCCCTTGCATTAGAACAGGTGAGCCAACTTTGCCAGTGAGCTCTACTTCTTCACCATCTCTTATAACTACAAAAGAAATGTCGGTTTCTGATGTCCAAAGGAAAGATGCTTGAATAAGTGGCCTAATGTTGTCTAGTGTATATTTTGTACCATCCACAGACTTTAACACATCCCCTGCTTGAATTCCCAATTCGTTCAGAGAAGAATTGAGTTCAATATCTCTAAAAAAGATTTCTTTGGTGCTTGGATTTGCATCAATAAAAGGAACTTGTCCTACAAATAGTAAGGTAGTTTGAATAGCTTCTTCACCCATTTCAAGACCTACTTTATCGAAGAATACTTCGTAATCGATGGGAGTACCACCAACAACATGGGTTGTTAGAAATTCACCAATGGATGGATAAGTCATTGCAGTGATTTCAGCAATCAAATCATCATCCTCAAAAGGTTTGGTTTTACCGTATTTCTCGGATAATTGTTTAAGAAGAGAAAGTATACTACGCTGTCCATTACTTTCTTCTCGCATCAAAATATCAACACACATACCAATAAGTGCACCTTTCATGTACACGTTGTAATAATTAGATGCATACGGTTCATCCAAAATGTTTTCACTCATTTCAGTGAAGCTCATATCATCGGCTAAACTTAGAGAGGTTGAAATTTTGTCATTTATTTTTGAATAGAACTTTTCACGAATCTGAAGTCCTTCATACACTTGAAAATGACTCGCAAAATATTCAGTCACCCCCTCATACATCCATAAATGTTTAGAAAAGGTTGGTGCATTGTAATCAAAATCATGCACGTCTTCAGAATGAACTGAAAGTGGAGTTACAATATGAAAAAACTCGTGAGATACAACATCAATCATTGAAGTGCTTAATGCCTGAACAGGATACGCTTCTGGCAGAACTACTACAGTAGAAGTGTGATGCTCTAACGCACCAAAACCAGTTGGAGAAGTTTCATTTTGATCCGCTAGATACAAGTAAATATCATAACGTGAAGTACTGTTCATTTCACCCAAATACGATTTTTGAGCTTTCATCATCTCAAAAACAGTTTTCTTAATTTCAGCAGCAGTATGCACACCATTTGGAGAATACACGCTTAATACAATTTTGATATCACCTACTTGAAATTCTTCTGTATCTAGATCGCCGTACATCATTGGGTTATCAGTGATGTCGAAATATCTATCGGCGTGGTAAACATCAACCACAGTGGTGCCTTCGTCAATGCTAGTAGAACTAACTCGTTCTAAAGCTGATGATTTTTCAAAACTAGCTGGCGCAGTAACTTGAAGCGTGTACTGACTGTTCTTCAATTCATCGAAATAGCCGATAAATCCGTGCAAATTAAGCATGTAATTGTCATCGGCAATATTGGTACCTGAAGGTGAAAACGGAGTAGGCTTATCTGTTCGTTCGATATCGAAAGTGTCATTTACGTAATACACAATTTTATCGAGTTTTTGGGCATTGTTAATAGTCCAAGAGTTTGCATCGATTTTTGTAGATGGCATCACGTTACCAGAATAATCGAAAGCTTTTAAGCTATCAACAAAGCTACCGAAATCGCTTACTGCATAGGTACCTTGTACTACTTTTGGTAAACGATAGGTTACCATACTCTGAGTGAATAAGCCAGGATCAATTTCAACCCACACTTTATCGTTTGTTACGTTAGCTAAGTTTATAGCTGTGGCTATGGGAGTTTCTGTAGCTAATGGATTCTTAAGGCTGTCTCCCAATTTTGGTGAACAACCATAGGCCATGCTTACTAACACAAGCCCAAGAACAAGTTTCTTCATAAAATTATGTTTGATGAATAAAATATTTAACACTTCTACATCATGCAAAAGCAACATCTTTGAAGTTATGATTTTATAAACCCATTAACCAACGGGTGGTTTAGTTAAAGTGGAAGGGGTTTGAATTGTCTGAAAATAGATACAATCACATGCGAGACGCTTGCGCTTTTTATTTAGGGTGACAGGGTTCTCATTCGGAAAGAGAACAACTAGTTCTTTGAACTCCTCAATTTCTTCCACGCATACGCACCACCTGCTGCAGCGAGTAATCCGAGTCCACCATCGATTGGGGCTTGGTCTGGAGCGCTTGGTAATGTTGGTTGTGCAGTAACAAGAACTGTTAGCATTAATATGATACAGAGAGTGATAAAAAGTAAAAGTGGATATTTCATAATGGGATGGATTGAGGATTAAGAATTCAAAATTAAGAATAGGTAACTTGCCGAATTCTTAATTTTGAATTCTACATTTTGAATTATTTAATAAGTGTTAATTTCTTAGTGATGATGGTATTGCCAGCTTGTAAGCGATAAATGTACATGCCAGAGGCTAAGTTTCGAGCGTCAAAATTTACAGTGTAGCGTCCAGCTAAAATAGATTCTCCATTAATTAATGTGGCTACTTTCCTACCTAATACATCAAATACCTCGAGGCGTACTTTAACCTTTTCCGGTAGGCCAAAAGCTATACTCGTTGTCGGGTTAAATGGATTTGGGTAGTTTTGCAGAAGCTCTATCGAAGCCGGAATTTGGTTATCCCATTCAGAAGCAACGCTACTCTGTGGCACAATTTGGAGTATAAATCTATTTTTAGAACTTAGACTGGTCTTTTGCATTTGTGGCCCTTGTTGCAATTTTAAAGTGGGAGTATCCTTATTGTATTGTTTTGATTTTTCGGTATGCGTTATTTCGAATGATAAAGAGGTAACTTCTTTTAAATCGTACGTTGAATCCACTTCATGATCAATTATTGTTATCGTCCAGTTCTCAGGAAGCGCTTTTAAATCCCAAGACAAATTGATTGCAGTTTTAGAGCCACTCGAATCTTTAGTTACTAATTCAGTATTAATTGGAAGATTAATAGTTTCATCAAGTACCTCTGGAAGAGCGTTTATATCAAATTGAGTTTCTTCTTCATCAACACTCAAAGGGAATCCACTAGATAGACTTAAATATTCGCTCGTTAGTGGTTTAAGTTTGTAAGCATCGAAGGAATCTTTCTCTAAAGACGCTTCACTATAAAATAAAACCACTGCCTTAGAGCTCATTGTTTCACTTTTTGCTGTAAACTTTATAGTAGAGGGCTCCCTTACTTTCAACAATGTGCCACCTGAATTTTTAGTTGAGTCATTAATTGACAACTCTGGTGAAGCGGCATTGGCTTTCACCCAAAAACCCTGCCAAGGTGCAATTTTCCCGTTTTCGAGAGTTCCTGTTATCCCGTTCCAAGTTAAATAGGAACCATTACCATTGTTCGCAGAATCGCTATACACATAATAGGTGGCATCTAAGTTTTTCTTATTCCAGCCGTTAGTTGCATTCCAATTGATAGTAGTTCCGTATGGATTTCCTACTAAATTCCATCCATCATTAATTATATTACCAGTATTAGTATATGTTATTGTTGGAGAAACTCCACCAGTAAATTCTGTACCTGAATGTTGAATCTTTTTGGGAAATCCTTCAACATCTCCATCGTTGTTATCATCTGCGTAAACATAGGTAATAAATCCTGTTCCAGCTAAAGGTACATCCGTTGAGTTGCTAATGGATTCAAAACTTTGATTTACCTCATTCCAAGTATAAATATTTGAAGCACCGGTAGATATGTCTGCTCCTGTAAAACCTTGAGTCCAAAGTGTATCTAATAATGAACCAAAGGAAACGCCTGATAAAGGTGAACTCAACATTCTCCAACCTTCATTACCATTAATTACAAGCTCTTCATGTTTTTGCTCCTGTAGCATAGGATATCCCGAGCCTTCCTCAATGTACCAAGTATTTGCAAAATCAAATCCAGTGAATGAGTTACTTTGCTTCATTTGAGTAGTTGTTAAGCCTGTTCCGTCCGCAGAAGAGGCTTGCCCAGTAGTTTGGGTATCCCAGTATGAACTTGTAACAGTACCTGAAACTTTCTCGCCAATTAGTCCTCCACTTCCAGATGGAGCTGATACACTTCCTACCCCAAAACTGTACTCTATATTTCCGCTAATTAGACGTCCTACTAAAGAACCCGCTCCATAACTAGAACTAGTTGCTGAAGCCGATGAATATGAATTTGAAACTAACCCATTTGAGCCGTTATAGGTTTCATTTGCTCCTACTAAACCACCTGTGTGCTTAAGACCAGTAACAGTACCCGTTGAATAACTATTTCTAACCTCTGAATAATTAATTCCTACTAGTGCTCCTGTATATTCATCGCCTGTAATATTTACATTTTCGAGGATAACATTTTTCAGTACAGCACTATGAGTTGCCCCAAATAAACCATTAAAATTAGTGCTATTTCTGTTTATAAATAGATTCGAAATTTTGAATCCATTTCCATCAAAATGTCCACCAAATTCGTTTCCAGTTCCATTTGTCCCTATTGGGTCCCAACCTGCACCTGAATTAAAAGGCGCTACATCCAAATCTATATCGGCAATTTGGACAAAATGTGCACTCATAAAATGACGCATACTATCGAGTTGTATAGCTGATTTAATTAAGTAGGGCTCTGATACAGTTCCTTTACCTCCTTCAAAAATCTGAGGTGAATTTGCTGGTACGGGATGTGGACTTTGCTCATTACTTCTTAAATATGGTAAAGATTCCCCTTCATTTATATCCCAGATATTTGAAAAATCCCAATTTGTAAATAAAGACTGAGTTTTCATTTGATCAATGGACAATCCTATACCACCGTTTGAACTCGATTGTCCGCTATTCTCAGTACTCCAATAACTATTAGTAATAGTAGTACCACTATTTGCGGATAGGAAGCCTTTAGCGCTAGCATGCTCCCCCGTCACCTTTCCTACGGAATAACTATTCGTAATGGTTCCCAGATATGCTCTTCCAGCAAATCCTGCAAAAGTATTTGAATTAGAAGTAATAGTCCCTGTAGCATAACTGTTAGAAATAGATGTACTAGCTGCATGCCCTATAAAACCGCCATTTAAATTACCCAAATTTATTGAAACGTTAGATACTGAATAAGATCGACTAATATTTGTCCGGTATCCAAACCCCACTAAACCACCCGTTTCAACCCTTCCCGTAACGGCGCCTAAAGAATAACTATTGGTTAAAACACTAGTATCATCGTGACCTATTAACCCCCCTCCTTTAGCAACAGTTGCATTAATAGACGCATCACTATATACACTATCAATGTCATTTCTTATACTTACACCTATTAAACCACCTATTTGAGTGCGTCCTATAACCGTTCCTGAAGAAGAGCTTTTTGTTATACTACTACGATCACTAAAACCTATTAATCCTCCACCTCGTAAATTATCCAAAGTAATGAAAACATCACTTTTACCGCTATCAATTTCGACTCTAAATGAATTACCTATAAGCCCACCTACCTCATTGCGACCTTCAATTGAGCCTGAAGTATTAATATTTGACAACTCTGAATCGGATACAAGCCCTGCGAAAATGCCTACCTTATCTCTTCCTTTTACGATAGCACTATCAATTCGCATGTTACTTAGATTTGGTGCAGATTGTATCACCCTGAATAAACCTACAAAATCATTATTTGATCGATTAATAAACAGATTAAGAATGCTAAATCCACCTCCGTTATAACTACCTCTAAAATAACTATTCGATTCTGCCCCAATAGGATTCCAACCATCTCCAGTATTAAATGGAGGAATATCTAAATCTATATCTGCAGTTTGAATAAAATGCTTATCCTTGAAATAACGAACACTGTCAAGCTGTGTGGGTGTAGCTATCTGATAGGGAAGTGATTCAGTTCCGCATCCACCATTGAAGAATTTAATACCTGTTCTTTGTCCTGAAGTAGGATGACTAATTTGCTCATTATTCAGTAGATATGGGAATGAGCTATTTTCATCGATATTCCAAACAGTAGTAAAGTCCCAATCTGAAAATGACGCTTGTTGCTTTAATTGATTAATTGTTAGTTCTGTACCATCCGCAGAACTATCTTGACATTGAAATTCGTTGTTCCAATAACTATTAGAAACCGTTCCACTATTTTTTTCGCCGATTAATCCTCCACTTTTCTGCAATGAGAATGTTTCACCTACAGCATAAGAGTGTTCTATAGTTCCACTTATTTGTCTACCTAGTAGTCCTCCCGCAGTAGAATTCAAACTATGCGCTGATGCCGTTGAATAAGAATTTATAACTAGCGCTATTGATTCGCCCCAAGTTTCCTGTCCACCGATTAAACCACCGGTATGATTTTCACCTTTCATAGAACCTGTTGAATAACTATTTCTTATTTCTGAAAAATTTATTCCTACTAACGCTCCTACATATTCATCGCCCGTAACATTTGCGTTTTCAACACCAATATTTTTAATCACTGCGTTTTTTGTAGCTGCAAAAACTCCAATAAAATTGGTTGTAGGCCTGTTTATAAATAGATTTCGGATTTTATAACCATCTCCATCTAAAGAGCCTGAAAATTCTTGCCCCGAACTATTGCTTCCTATCGGTAACCAACCTTCCTCTGTATTGAATGGCGCGATGTCTAAATCTATATCTGAAATTAACTTAAAATGTCTCGTTAAATGAAACCTAGCACTATCTAATTCTTGAGGCGTGCTAATGAGATATGGATTTGCAATCGTACCCAATCCTCCTGCATAATCAATGAGTTTATATTGTTTGCCCGGAGGTGTGGTTTGCTCTGTGCTCACTAGATATGGATAACTAGTTGAATCTCCCGATACTATATTCCATACCGAACTAAAATCCCAACCGGCATCAGTGAATGTGCTTTTTGTTTTAAGCTGATGTAGTGTTTTACCTACACCACCTCCAGGACTTACAGCCTGGCCAGTAGTTGCTGTATCCCAAAATACGTTGTTTTCAACCGTTCCTGAATTATATTCACCTACGATACCTCCTACATTTGATGGGGCCGAAACCGAACCAACTGCATATGATTTGCTGATATTTCCAGATAAAAACCTACCTGTAAGTCCACCCGCACTTGCCGTAGTTGCAGTAACATTAGCTAACGAATATGAATTACTAATTTCACCAGAGCTAGTCCATGATTCAACAAGGCCTGTAAGACCTCCACCATGATCGTTGGCCGTTATTGTACCTATACTATATGTTTGTGAAATGAGGGTATAATTAGCGCCAACAATTGAGCCTACATAACTTTTCCCGGTAATATCAACACTTTCGAAACCTACATTTCGAACATTGCCATGTCTTGCAGAGCCAAATAATCCAATAAAATCTTCAGTTGGGCGGTTTATAAATAAGTTTTTAATCTTATAACCACTTCCATTAAAGTGCCCATGAAATTCTTGCCCAGATGAGTTAGTACCAATAGGCTTCCAACCTTTGCCCGAATTATATGGGTATATATCTAAATCAATATCATGTACAAGCTGATAATAAATAGTATTGTTATCATCTATATTTCTTAAATGGAAGGTGTTCTTAATCAAATATGGATCTCCTGAAATCCCCGCTCCACCACCATATTCTTTTGTGATTTGATGCATAGGATATCCAGAATTATATGTATCTGCAATTTCCCATTTTGAGCTAAAATCCCAGCCTGCCCCAGTAAAAGTTGAAGAATTTTGCATTTCCGCAGTCGTTTCTCCAATAGCCTGTCCATCATCACTAGTTCCTAAACCACTATGTTCCGTATCCCAAAAACTATTAGTTACAGTACCACTGTTTAACTCTCCCACTAATCCACCAACACCGCCATTAGGTGCCGAAGCTGTTCCAGTAGAATAACTGTTTAAAATCGTACCTCCTTGTTGACGAGCAACTAAACCTGATGCTCCATAATTGGTTGATGTGGCTTTAGCATGTGAAAATGAATAGTTTACATTTGAGACAGATTCCCCGTACAAGGTACCAATCAATCCACCAGTATGGTTATAACCTGTAACTTCTCCAGATGAAAAAGTATTTTCTATTGTTCCGTATAAATAACCTGCAATTATACCACTATATGTATTTCCTGTTACTTTAGCATCAACAACTCCTAAATTTTTAATTTTACCCAAATAGACATACCCGAATAAACTTACATAATATTCACTACCTCTATTACTATAGAGCCCATAGATTACATGGCCATTGCCATCAAACTCTCCGTTAAACCATGTAGTATTTGTTGCACCACCAATAGGCTCCCAGCCCTGTCCACCATTCCAATTTTTTGTATCTCTAGCATCAATATCATTCATGAGAATGAAATATTTAATGGAAGTGCTATAATTTCTCACCTCATTTAATTCTGTGAGATTGGTAATCTGATATGGATTTCCCTCTGAGCCGTCACCCCCGGTAAATTGGGCAAATATAATTGATGGATTAAGCAACAAAAAAAGTGTGGTGCATAAGCACAAAGTTCTAAGTAGTTTCATATACCCGAAGTGTTTATCTGAATAAAGTTTGTGTAAATACAACTAAAAAATTATTCAATAGGGAAGTGACAAACGTGTCAAAATCGTGAAAAAACGTGTCAATTCGTTTGTTTTCTTCTTTAGAAGCCTCTTATAGAACTAATTAGTAATCGTACTGTGATTGTATCAGATAAAATTTATCTTCGATGCTTATGACTAATGAAAAGAAGGCATCTATAATTTAATGGAGAATTTTTATTTAACTCCTGAATCTATTCCAATTCTTGCAAAGCTTATTTTAGCAATTATTGTAACCGGCTATCTATCTCTAGCCCCTAAAAGCACTAAAGCTATTTATTGGTTTAATGGATACTTAATCGGTTATACTGCTTTAGACCTATTTGCTTTTCTAGGGATTGTATTCAAAACAGATTGGGCTACCTTAGGCCTTCCCTTTCAATACTTTTCTAGTTTAGTATTTACGTTCTGCTACCTTCAATTTGCCTATTTATATAAGGTAAATCTATTCCAGAAAGAACATCGAATAGTAACGTTAATTACTTCTTTTGTAGGGCTCGGAGGGATTATTTTTGCGATTTATCAGCTCTTTAAAATAGGTTATGGTGATTATACAGTTATTCAGAATTTGCTTCCATATCCGCTACTATTGATTACATGGTCTGCTATTGTTTTATATAGAAAGTATCGATTCGCAGTAAATAACGACTCCGCTGACCCAGTTTCTATAAAAGCTTATAAATCCTTTTATATCATTACATTCATTGCCATTCTTATATCTATTTCACCTGCACTTTGGGTGCTTAACCTAATAAGCAGTACAGTCTTTACCGTAGTATTTTTTGTTCTAAACCTAGCCGTTTTTACATTAATCACAGCCGCTGCTCTAAACTATTTACTTGAGAAGACAACCGTACTTGTTAAACTTGTCGGAATCTCTTTAGTACTCTTTGTTACTATAATCGGTTTACAAGGTTTTTTGGTTGTACCAGATTATCAAATTCCGAAAGAAGAGGTAATAACTACCGAACAGCGAAAAGAAATTCACGACCAAGTATTACCGTATGTATTTTTCCTTTTCGGTTCCTCCGCTATAATTATGCTCCTCTTTCCCGTCTTTTATAACCGAAGTGTGTTAATGCCCCTTAAAGTAATATTGCATGGTCTTAATGAAGTAAACCATGGGAATTTAGGAGTCACTATAACTATAGCAAATCAAGATGAATTCGGAATAGTTAGCTCTCATTTTAATGATATGACTAAAAATCTACGCCTAGCGAATACAGAGCTACAAAATTACGCTGAAAAATTAGAGGCAAGAGTTAAAAAAAGAACTAAAGATTTAAACTCGAAAACTAACTTACTTGAAATTCAGACTAAAGAACTTGAACGGATGGATAAGTTTAGGACTAAATTATTCATGAATATTTCTCATGAACTTAGAACTCCTCTAACGTTGATTTCTGGCCCTATCGATAGCCTCCTTTTACGGGATGATCTTACAGCTGATGTAGAACAGAAACTGAAGATATCTCAGCGAAATTCGAATCGCTTAAAACAACTCGTTGAGCAAATATTGGATTTAAATCGCTTAGAGTCCGAACAACTTGTCCTTCGCATCTCTAAAATTGATGTTCCAGAAACACTTACTTTCTTCTCTAATTCCTTTCAAAGCTTATTCGATTACAACCAAATTACGTTTCAATTAGACCTGCCTAAAGAAAATATCAACTTATATGCTGATGCAGACAAGCTTGAAATAATAATTACTAATCTTATTACAAATGCAGTAAAATTTACCCCAAAAGGAGGATCAATTCAGATTAAGTGTACCTGTACTTCTGATATTGTTCAATTTGTTTTTAAAGATACAGGTGTTGGTATTCCCCCAGATAAACTACATACTATTTTCAACCGCTTTGAAACTAGTGCAAAAGAATCTGCTGATTATAGAGAAGGTCTTGGCCTTGGGCTTTCCATTACCAAGGAATATATTGAGCTACATGAAGGTAGCATTAAAGTTGAAAGTGAAATAAATAAGGGCACGGTATTTACTATTACTTTTAAGCGAGGTAATACTCACTTTGATAATAATGTAATTAATAGCATTGAACAGGATATCAATAACGCTGAGTATTCTCAAAACCAACCAAGCCCAATAGATTCGGTTTTATCAGAGGGAGTTGGCCAAAAAGAAGGAACCCTCGGTCGCATACTTTTGGTTGAGGATAATTATGATATGGGAAACTATATACGAACAATTCTACAACAAGAAGGTTATACCGTTACCATTGCCGAAAATGGACAAGTAGCGCTTGAACTTCTAGCTACTGTAAAACCAGATTTTATAATTAGCGATATCATGATGCCTGTTATGGATGGTATGGCTTTTATGAAAAAGCTGAAAAGTATTGATGCTTATAAAAACTTGCCCACTATTTTTCTAACAGCGCGTTCCGATCAAGAAGGGCTTTTGGATAGTTTGAGAATCGGTGTTAATGATTACCTCATTAAACCATTTAACACTACTGAGTTACTATGCCGAGTTGAAAACTTATTGGAGTTTAGCCAATCTAGACAGCAATTTCTCATAGAACTTTCTGAGGAAGAAAAGCCATCAATAGACCAGCAGTTCATAAAAAAGCTCACTCTACTTGTCGAAGAGCGTATGTCTAGAAGTACGTTCAATGTTGAAGAATTAGCCAACGAGGTTGCAATGAGTAGAAGCACGTTATATAGAGAGATAAAAAGAGCTACAGGGTTTTCAGCAGCAGCCTTCGTAAAAGAAATTCGTTTACAAAAAGCCCGTCAAATGTTGGAAGCAAAAACTGCTTCGAGGCTTAATGAACTTTCCGACTCTATTGGGTTTTCGACACCCAACTACTTTGCAAAAATGTACTTTAATCGCTTTGGTAAGAGCCCGAAAGATTACTTCAACTCTTAGATCAAAATTACCCCTTAAATTATTTGAACTATGCCTCATATTCAAAAGAAAGACCTAGTACCTGGCGATATTTTGCTATGTAGCTTTAAACACCCAGGTAAAACGGCTTACATTGATGCATTCTTGACTGCATTGAAATACCGTAATTACAACAATGATGCAGATCGGATTAAATTTTTGACCGCAGCTTTAACAATACTTAGAGGTCTAATCATTACTTTTGATCGAGATATTTACACCCATGCAGCATTCTGGAATGGAGAAGCCATTGTTGAAGCTGGGTTATCAGGTGTGAAAGCTAATCCTATAGAACATTATATTGGCACTCCAACAGACATTTATCGTTTTCAGAAAGAAGGTTTCGAACTTGATTCCAAAGAATTTCCAGTTGAACCACTTTTAAAAACGGCTGAAGATCTCGTAAATAAAAATTTAAATTATTCGTACGATACTGCTTATTTGTACATCTTTCTTTGCCTAACTCGTTGGAAAAGAAATGAATGGATTGAAGAAATCGAGTCTTTTCTAAAAACTCAAATTTCCAGCAAACATTCAAAGTATATTGAACTAATTTTCACTCAGTTTCATGTTCAAATTGTGATGCTTTTTGAAAACTTCGCCGATGAGGTAATCAACCAAGTAGTTGCATTCCGTAAAGATAAAGGATTGGTATGTTCAGAAACTGTGGCGTATATATACAATAGAACTAAACCTGACGGTAAATACCACATCGAGAAGCCGTTAACATCCTTCCAAACCAAATCACATCAAAACAATCAGATATCCTCTACAAAGGAATCAGTTACAACTGAACAATTGGATGAGATTGTGAGCTATCTAAACTCATTTGAAAGCATCATGAACTCCCCTACTTCTAGTAGTAACATTACTTGGGAAAGCGTAGCTGATATAACTTATACACCACACGACCTCGCCCGATCTATTAATACTCGATTAGTAGGCCAGCTTGATTTAAGGTAGTTCCTTCAAGAAAAGAAGCATTAAAGACATGTTACCATGCCTTTTGCTAGATCAGTTTAGATTTGCGCCTTCCTTGTTCATTCTAATACGTAGAAGATGACGATTGTGGTCAGTGAACTCGCCTCTACCATGTAGCATAGACTTATTGTTTATGAAGATTAAGTCCTTCTCTTCAAGAAAAAAGTTTTGTGTGCTTGGAGAGTTCAAAATAATATCCTTTAGCGCATTATAAGCCTCAACTTGAGCATCGGTACAAAAATCAGGTCTCAATCTTAATGCTTTTTCAAAGGTATCAACTCTAAATCTAATTTCGTTTTCACGGAGAATAGGACCAAAATTAAATTCATTATCTTCTTTTTCCGTCTTCTTAAACACATTAGGAACAATAAACGGGTAATTAGTTTCTCTTAGAGTTTTTTCGAGTTCTTCACCATTTGGCAAAGCTCTAAGTTCCGTTAAAATGTCTTTCAGACTTAATAAGAAAGATTCTCCACCACCGCATTCAGCTGGTTTTAGGGTAAGTAATCCAAAGTAATCTTCTGGATAGAAACTATACTGACTATCTGTATGCAATTCTGCTTCGTGGCTGTGCTCAGAGTAGGTCTTAATATTGCTTGTAGATGCTGGATTAGACTTGATATCCCAAATAATTGAGTTAACGGCATCGTGGGATATTGGTGTACCAACTAAAGAAGATATATGAAGCATTGCTTTGCCAGAGGCTTCAACATCATTGGTATCAACATCAAAGTTTTTGATTACAATATATCCAGTAGTTTCCAATTCTGTTAAAACTACATTTACCAATTCTACTTGATTATCTGTGAAAGAAGTATAATCTAGAGTGTTTATTTGTTTTGTTTCCATGTGAGTTTGAGTGAAACTGAGTGAGTTGTATTAATTAAGTTTGTTTTTAACCCTTCCACATAGTTGGGAAGATGTTTTCATCGGAGTAGTTAGGGTTCCCTAATTCGTCTTTATTACAAAGTTTGTCGTAACCGATTTCAATTAGATCGCCATTATCTTTGTATGCTTTTACATAATGGTTGCTACCATCTTGCATGTGAATTGCTAAAGCCATTCTGTTAATTTGGCTCACGTTAGTAGAACTGCTGTGAATTGTATTACAGTTATGAAAACTAACTTGCCCCTTTTTAAGTAACATCGTAGAACGTTCGTGTTCCGGTTTGTTCTCTTTAAGGAATTGCTCAAACTTGCTAAGATCTTGATTATTGAAAGAGTAGAATTGTTTCAACTCTAGCTCATTTCTCCACTCATGACTTTCATCAATATGCATTAGCGATCCCATATCAATAGTTACATCTTGAAGAGGAATCCAAGCGGTCAACATTTTGCTTGAAGAACACGTTGGCCAATAGGCTTTATCAGAATGCCAGCCTACAATACCTTTACTAGTTGGTTTGCTTGGCTTCTTATTAATTAATGAATCTGCAAAAAACCTAATGGCATCGGTGCGCGCTAATTTTGCAGCAATTGCCCCAATAAGAGGATAAAAGGCCAAAGCATTAAGCTCTTTCATTTGCAGGCTAACAAACTCGTTATTAAGTAATGCAGAAGATTCATCAATGCTATCGTTTGCAATTCCAGAGTCATTCGAAAGTAGAAAATCTCTTTCGCCTTTATAAAATCTTTCGGCACCTTTTCTAGCTTCTTCTATAAGTTCGTCAGAAATAATCTTAGGAGATGCATACCAACCTTTTTTCTCATACAGCTTTATGTCTTCTTCTGTTGGGAGTAATGAAAGCTCTTGTTCTGTTAGTTGGCTCATATTAATTGAAGTAATGTTTAAAATTTTTCTTAATTGTTGAATTAGACGTCGAAAGAACTAATCCTGCTGCTTTTCTATGATCCGTTTTGTTGGTTACAGGAAAAGAAGAAGTTCTAAACTCCCCCAATCCAAAATAATTGTCATCAAAAAAAAGTAGCGTTCCTGTTATATAATCGTTCACTGGTTTTCCTTGTACTGTACCTTCAAATGTTCTTTGAGGAACCCATTCTTGAACCACAAATTCACCTGATTCAATACCTAAAAGTATTTCTTCCCATTCTTCTTTCTCTGTTACAGGGCCGGCAAAAACACTTTGGCTTTTACCTAATGCACGATGTTTTAAAATCCATTGGTCTTTATTTGCATAGACCTCTTTCCATAGTTCATCCCCTCTAGAAACGGTGTGCGTTGGGATGTAGAATTTTTTAAAAAAATCTATATCGGATTTATCGATTGCATTCTCTAGGAATGTTGCATCACCAAGTACAGCAAAGAATCTCTTATCATGAATTAAAAAAATGGTTCTGAAATCGTTAAGAATATTGAAATCGATTAGCTTTGAAATAGTCTGTAATTCCATCGTACAAATTTCATCGAATGATAGCTCTGGAATTATTAAAGCATCTTCCATTTCAGAGAGATATGATGACACATCTTTATAGTTCACTTTGTAAGTGTCTAAACCGATTCTCTCAAATATATCTAGATAAATTTTTGATTCGTTTTTCCGATCATTTCCAGTAATTACAAAAACTCTACTTTTGCCTTCAATGAATTTTTCAAGGTGAGCATAAATAGCAGTGAATGAATCTTCTACTTTCTGATTTGGAAATTTGTTGTGGTAGAATGAAGTCCCTTGATTATGAAATATTGCAGTTTGAAATATTCCATTCAATGCAAACCTACATGTAATTTCTATTAATCTGAATTGAGAGTCGCCATCAAAAACAAAGTCAGTGCGATATGTTCCTGGTAAGTAGGGTTTCTTTTTCGCTAGCTTTACAATAGCCTCCACTTTTTCAGAAACGGGCATTAGGTGTTTGTATAACTCATAATTCTCAACAAAATGAACTACTAGCCGATACATAATTCCTTGTAATCGCTTGAGATCCTTATGCGTATTTTTACTGAATACAAAAGGCTCATCA
The DNA here is from genome assembly GCA_048267905.1 of Balneola sp. GTDB lineage: Bacteria > Bacteroidota > Rhodothermia > Balneolales > Balneolaceae > Balneola. Next base: position 23,689 of record JBLWWM010000008.1, on the reverse strand, counting down.
AAAGACCACTGTTTAAAGTAATCCGCTTTATCTTCTACAAATTTATCTACTGATTCTTGTAAGGATATCATACTAGTTGATAGCTATCTAACAGATTACAAGTTTCATCTATACCATTGTGCATTAGCACATCAATAATCGAAAGACCTGGAACGAAAGGTGATTTGAATTGCTCGTAAGCTATCGGATCAGTTTTGATAAACGATATTTCTAAATCAGATTTTTGAAAATCTTCTCTTGAATACAATTCCAAACCTCCAATAGGGTTGATATAATGATTGCCTCCATAATGTTTACAAAGCTCAATTACTCGCTGTGTCATTGTATTGTTTCCAGATTCTTTTGCTTTAGTTTCAAGTGAGTCTTCTATAAGCGCACAGCCTGTATTAACGGCAATAATTTTTGTTTCTATACTAAGAAGTTTGCAAACAGCTTCAGTTATCTTAGCGTTATAAGTATGTAAGTTTTGCTCCTCGTAATAGAGAGAGTCTTTTAAAATTGGGTATATTTCATCGAAAAATGAGGCTTTTTTATAATTGAAATATATAAGGTTATCTATAGCTTCAACTCGCTCTTTTTTATGAGCTAAATTCACTGTAGATACTATTTCTCCAATACTCTTTTTTGAAACTGAAAGGTTGATGTAAGTGGGTTCATTCTTACCCTTATCTAAAATTCTATTCCGTGTTACCCAAGAACCTTTCCTAAAGCCTACATATTCATAAATAATAAATACGTCTGCTGAATTGATAAGTTGAAAATAGCCTATATACGGAAAGAAATAAGCTTGCATTATCGCAATCTTCATCTAATAAAGTTTTTTTAAAATCCTATGTCCTGGTTGCTAAAGTTCATTAGCCCACTTTCTTAACGGCTGGAAACTATGTTAAAACAGTTTTTTTAAAAAATATTTAATTCTAATGTAACAATTCAGTACTGAGGATTAAGTATTGATTATTAATAATAGAAGCCAAATTTTGAACATGTACGAATTATGCAATGCACTTGTAACCGCTTTTCTACATGCCAAGTGTAGATTAAAATTCAAGTACCTTTAAATAGCTTGGGGTACTATTTTTATGACTTTAATCTCAATTCATTAAGTTAAGATTTTCTAATACTTTCTATTTTGGCTTCCACTAGCCTAAAATTGATTATATACAGGTGATGGGTGAGAGGTTAAGGGCCTACTTTAAAAGATTATTCTCCAAATAAAGTCATACACACAATAGACATATAATCCTTTATTTTATTATAGGAGTTACTAGAGATTTTATTTTCTCCCCTAAGTTTTTTATGAAAGTCTATTAATTGCTTTCTATTAATGATAGAGGAATATTCATTTTTGGAATTGTGCAACAAGTCTTCAAATCGATCTATATCAATTTTATAAAGATACGCTAGGTCAGGGATGGTTTCTCTCTTTCTATCATGGGCGCTAATTCGTTTTGGCACATGTTTTTTAAAAGTATTTTTATAAAGGTATTTTTGTGTACCCATTCTATTGAAAACATGATTTGGAAGTGAAGCACAATATTCTATAAGTTTAAGATCACGGGTTGGATCACTATACAAAAGATCATATTTAGCCCCTATCATATTCCACATACCAAGCCTATCATGCATACCTGGATTTAGTTTATTTCTAAAATGTTTTTTGCCTTCAATAAGCCCTTTATTTTTCTCAATAAAATGATTCTCTAAAATTTCCCTAGCATTAACCTCTTCAATAAATTCTTGGTCAAAAATTGTTTTTGTTGAAAGGATTGCATCAATTTTCGTTTTGATAAACAATTTATCCCTTACTCTTTTCTTCATTATTAATTTGATATCAGACAAAAAATACTTCTTATTATCAAATATTCTTGAAATGTTTAAACCATCATTAATATCTTGCCTAAATTGTTTCAGATTGGTTAAACTTGACACTCCGGTATATGAAATAGTATTATTACCACCTTGAGCCATAAAACATTGATTATAACCTTCCTGTTTAATTGCTATGCTTAAAGCATTAGCGTACCACGAGTTAATTGTATACGGAGGCAAACCATATGTACTGGTATATAAATCTATATAATCGAATAACCCACTTAACCTAGTTATATATTTTATTCGAAGTGAAGGAAAAGCTTTTGACATTTCTTCAATAACAGAACGATTCTCTGTAGAAATTGAATTGTCTATTAATGTCGGGATGTAAGAAAAGGCCTTGAGCTGGCCATTCTTTGGGAGAATATCATTACATATAACGGCGTTCAATGCGGCTGAATCTAGTCCGTCACTTTGCGTACTAGTCCATTCATCATAAACACTAATTCTAGCCTTTACAGCATTTGAGAATATCTCCATTAGGCTTTCAAAATAGTCGCTTTCATTCTTATATATTATAGTGGGTAATTCATTTATATCCCAAAACTGGCGTAATTTCAATCCACTGGCATTAAATACCCCATAGTGAGCTGGTAAAAGCAAGTAGCGATCTTCAAAAAGTGTTTTGTCATCTACTCCACTCAACTTCATGCATTCCATAAAGAATTTCTTGTGATTCTTTCTTTGATGAAGATTCGGAATTCCAATCAACCCAGTTATCAAACTAGCAAAGTAAATTTTACTACCACCATCGTAATAGTAATAAAGAGTGCCATCACCATGCTGATTTCGAGCCATAAAGAAGGATTGAATATTTTCATTCCAGATGCTAAACGCCCAATCTCCATCTAAAAAATCAACGCATGATTCTCCCCATTTCAAATATGACCGCAATATCAATTCTTCATCCGAAGGTATTTCTGATAAGACACTCATATTCAGCTTTTTCATCAACCCCCTGCGTTCAATCAACATTGATGAAGAGACTATGGTAACTGTGGGCTTCATTTTTTTTACAAAGTCACTCTGCGTTGCTATTACTCCCTCTGAATATAAGTGAACAGTACTTACATGCTTAGACTTATAACTATTTACATTGTACAGATTCCCAAAGTTTAAGTTGGAAGCCATTTGTTCTATTTGGCCATCAATCTCTTCACCATCAAGCGCCACAATTCCACAAAAAAGACGAGCCATAATCAAATACTACATTTTATATCTATGTTTACTTATTCAAGAAATGAAAAGTGTAAACTGTTTTAGAAACATCCCTAAAAGCTGCAAAACAAATACAAAAATTTAATTCTACAAAAGAGATTGGGATGACGCCATAAAGGTTGTTTTAATATATCTATAAATCTCTGTTAAACGAATATAGATAGCTAATAAAACTTGTTTTCTAGCTTAACTAGGTGGTGTTTATAAGTTATTGAACTTCCTTTTGATTCTCTTGTAAAAGACTGAAAGAGCGGAAGCCTCACCTTTTCTCGAATAACTTATTATTCTTTTAAATAATTTAAAGTTGATTTTCTTTTCCTTTTTCAATTCGAATAGGAATAATTCTAGATCCCAGCTTGCAAGACTAACATAAATTGGTTTTGGAGACCAACCTTTATTCTTGAAATAATCAATTAAGAATAATCGAGTTTCTGTAGAGTATCTATATTGTTGTTTAGTGCTTTTTAGCCCATAGCTACTATCATTGTGAAATCTTCGAACTGAAGGTTTAACTTTATGTAGATACATAGATTTTCCAAATTGACTCAGTTTAGCCTTTAACACGTAGTCGCCACAAAAACAGTATTTCAATGATTCATCAAATACATCGATGAGATTATTACGGTATAGTATACTAGCAGTAGGAAACTGAAATTCAGCAATAGTCCCTTTATCAATTACCAAGTCCTCATTCAAAGTTGGGAGAGCTAGTTTTTGGGAAATTTCACCTGAAGGCTCGTATCGATTAAGTGAATTATGAAAAGCTAGCACGAAATCTTCATTCTGATCTAAAAAATCAACTCTTTTCTGAAGCGAATACTCATCCGTCCAATAATCATCGGCCTCACAAATTGCAATATACTTTGAACCAATAGAATAATTAGAAAACGTACTATTAAATATACCAGTAGGTTTTCCATCTATATAGATATTATTCTCACGCGAATTGAGTAATAATCGAATTTGTTTCGGAAATTTTTGAGCATATTCGATACAAAGCTCTCTACTCCCATCAGAGGAATCATCCTCTGCAATAAGTAATTCATAATCAAATGTAGTTTTCTGATTTAGAATTGAATCCAAACAATCTTTAATAAAATTAACATGATTATAAACTAGTACACGAACTGTTACTTTGGGTACTAGTTTAGATAAGTTATTGGGATATTCAATAACATCAGCCTTTTGGTATTTTTCTTTAAACGTTTTAAAATCCATCACTACTTTAATTTCATGCTAAAAATCTTCTCAAATAAAATGGATAGTTTCATCTTCCATTAGCTGTAAACCTAAATTGATTTCTGTTAAATCCTTAATATAATCTAGGAAAGTGTATTTTTAATTTAAATTTATTGTTTTGTCAGAGTATGGCTTATCATTCTAATAAATATGATATGATTAGGTGTTTTATACACTTTATTTAGGTCTTTTATACTCATTTCAATGCATTTATACTTTTCAATTAGTTCATTCTAAAACTAACATGTTCATATACTACAAACGTATCCACTAGGTAATTGAGTTCTAATTTAGCTTATGTAGAACAAAATTAATTTTATCTGAGATAAAGTCTACCTGCTGCTCAGTTAGACCACTATAAAGGGGCAAACAAAGAATACGGGAAGCAATGGATTCAGAAACTGGCATCTCTTGTCCAGATAGATATTCTACATTGTTTAATGATGGATAAAAATACCTTCTTGGAAAGATGTCATTAGAGTTAAGATATTCAAGGCAAGCCAATAATGTAGTTTCCGAATCAAAAGTTATTGGGAAATAGCTATAGTTCCACTCTGTACCCTCTCTAATTTTCAACAAACTAAGATATTCAAGGGAAAGTGACTTTTTATATCTCTCTATAATTTTCTTACGCTCCTCAACTAATTTATCAATATGAGGTAAAACACATAAGCCCATTGCGGCGTGTATTTCTGACATTTTTGCATTTATCCCAGTACCTGTGTACTCGTAATATCCAGAGTGTCCAAAATTTGCACTGTATTGAAGCTTTTGAAATAGACTAGGAGAATCACAAAAAATAGCACCACCTTCAGCAGTATGAAATAATTTTGTAGCGTGAAAACTACAAGTGCTCATATCACCGTATTTAAATATAGATTGTCCATTTAAAGTTACACCAAAACAGTGAGCTGCGTCATAAATAACTGTTAGGTTATACTTCTCGGCGATTTGTTCTATTATCTCCACATTGCAGGGATTACCAAAAACATGAGTTGCTAAAATCGCAGTAGTCTTATCTGTAATAGCCTGCTCAATTTCAGCCTCATTTATTGTTAAATATTCTGGATGAATATCAACGAATACAGGTGTACAATTCTGCCACACAATAGCTGCAGAAGTAGCTATATAACTAAAAGGTGTTGTGATAACTTCACCAATACCACCTGCAACCCTTAGTGCGATTTGAAGTGGAACAGTACCGTTGTTAGTTAATACTATATTCTCTATGCCCAAATAGGAACATAGACTCTTTTCTAATTGAATTGATAATTTACCATGATTTGTTAGCCATCCACTCTCCCAAACCCCCTTGATATAATTATTGTACTCGTCTTGATCTGGCAAGAAAGTTTTTGTGACATTTATCATCAATACTCTATTTGTGTCCTATTAGGACATTAAAATACCATTATTGAATTAGCAATGACAATAAGTTATTCTAATTAGTTTTAATCAACTAAATTTTACAATTCTACTTTTTAAGTAGTCCAGATTCGTTAAAAAATATTTTAGAATTTTTGAAAAAATCTCTATATGATTTATTCCTAATTAATCTATTTAATCCAAGATATATTGTAGGAATTATAATTGATACAATTAAAACTTGCAGAATTAAGTGCAATGAGTCTAGAGAGTTGAGTACATAGAATCCCATTGCGGCGGAAAATAAACCCGTTAAAAGGATTGGAAGCATATCAAATATTTGATTCCCCGTAGTATAGTTAATTAACTCTCCGCTATAATAGGTATTTACAAAAAGACCTACATAAGAGGATAAAACCATCGCCCAAAGTAATGGGTACATACCCCAAATCATACCTACAAAAGCAACTAAAAGTATAATTCCTTTCTTAACAATTGATAATTTTAAGATTAAATCTGACCTACCGTAGACCTTAAACACATTTAGATTAAAATTATGAATAGGCGTTAGTATGCTTGATAAGGTCAATATTTGAAAATAAGGTACTGCTGGTAGCCACTTCTCGCCAAAAAGAAACATAAATAAAGGTTCAGAAACAATACATAGAGTTAGCATTAGAGGGGTAATTCCAAAAAATATGGATCGTAAAATAGATTGATAAATTTTAGAAATTTGTTCTTTATCATTACTAATTGTAGATAATAAAGGGTAAGTAACTGTAGAAATCACATTTGATATTATGCCATTTGGCAATTGATTAAATGTTTTTGCGCGACTATAAAAACCTAATACCGCAACTGAGAATTTCTTTCCAATCAGTAATGAATAGAACTCATTAAATACAGAGTTAAGAATAGTTGATAGCATCAAATTATACCCAAATTTAAAATGGAATTTAAATTTGGGTATACTAAACTCAAGCTTTGGTTTCCAGCTAGATAAAAACCAAAAGAAAAGAGCATTAATAGTTTGAGTCAATAGTTGAAGGATTATGATACTCCAAACTCCAAAATTTGAGTACGCAAGAAACATTGCTGTAATTGAACTTATAATGATACTAGGTAGAACAATTAACGTGATCTTTTTGAAAGCCATTTCTTTTATTAAAATGGTTTTCTGAATTGTTGAAAACGCATTTATAATAAAAATGATACTATAAACTCTAATAAGACTCAGAAGCTTAGGTTCTTCAAAGAAAAGAGAAATATAAGGAGCACATAAATATAAAATGGTATATATAGCACAACTCATTGCGAAATTTGTATAAAATACTGTTGAAAAATCAACAGTGTTCGATTCGTTGTCTCTAATGAGTGATGAAGCTAACCCTCCCTGAACAAGAGCATTACCTGTTGTAATGAATACAGCCATTAGACCAACTAAACCAAAATCATTTGGTGTTAAAAATCGTGTAAGCAGTATTGTTGTAACAAATGCAGTGCCTTTCCCTAAAATATTTTCAATTAAAGTCCATTTAAGCCCTTTTGCAACCTTCTTGTTAAATGACATGAAAAAACCTAGTGAAAGTAATTAGTTTATGCGTTTATTTGCTTTTAGGGCAGCAGGTAAAAAATGGGATCTTTGTGTCTAAAATTAGACCCCCATATTTGCAGATTAGGTTCTATGTTCTGTTTTCCCAAGGTATTTCCTGTATGGGACTTTCCAATGCTAAAAAATCTCTTAGTTTTGCATTAGTATCTTCATCCTTAAGATTTATTACAATCAGTTGATTTGGTTTGTCTTTAAAGTATTCTTGAACATCATTGTTATAGTTTATATAACTATTGATAAGAATTTCCTTATTGTATAAATCCTCTTCTGGAGTATCATATATACATCTAAATGCTTTCCATGCCCATCCTGGATAAATATAGGATGCATTAAGCAAATCAGTTTTTTGTGGAATACTTCCATTTCCAAAAACCTTAGAATGAAAATTTATTAAAGAGCTATACCACTCGTCTGGGGAATCTCTAACTGTTAGTATGAATTTTGCATTTTTAAACTCTTCATCCAATATTTTATAAGTTCCAGGTAAACTGAATGGAATATCCTGAAAGACTTCACCTCTATATTTCGCAAATCTGATAATTTTTGCGAAATCACCTTTTTGCCAATCTTCAATTAGTAGTTCCGCTGGGCGTTGTGATGCTACTCGATATCCTAAATTATTGAACAATTGAGACATACTAGTTGTCCCTGTTTTGTTTCTGCCAATACAGAATATTTTCTCACCGTCTTTATATTTAATAGCCAAAAAGGGATCGCTAATTCTTTTAATAATTTTTTGAATCATTTTAAAGATAGGAGTTAATAATTGTAATAATTGATGCTAAGAATTAAGTAAATATGTTTATATAAAATCATAAAAATAGCTACATATAATATATTAGTCTTCAAATAAGACTGTTTTAAAATTACTAAAAGTTACAATAATAAATGCCATTAATAATGCCTCCTACTTTTACAGCTATTTATTCTGTGGTAAAACCAACTTTAACTTTAATTTATAATACAAATATTTGATATTTCCATAGTGTGAACCAATTTCATGATTAATATCTTGGTCATATCTCTTCAGATAGAAACACAGAAAAGAATGAGTTCCTTAAAACTTCATGGATAACTTCTCTGGAATGAGAAGTGGTTGGGGGGGTAAGAACCAAATAGCTAATTTGTTGCTCATCTCCCAAACTCTAAAAATTTGGCATTACTGCGAAAAAGATGTGTAGAGTTATAACAGCGGATGAGTTTAGTTTGTTAGAAAAACGCTACCGAGTTGAGCATCATAAAAGATGCCATAAATAACAGAACTTAATTACTGAATAAATTCAAGCTTATTAAAAAAGGCCTCCTCTCATACTTCATTGATTGGAAAGCCATCATCAATGGTTCATTGGATATGTAGGTATCATATCCTGAGATAACAGAAACTGAACAAACCCCTTAGCATAGGTTAAGGTAGTTTTTATGATGGTAATAAAAAGCCCCAAACAAGTTAATGCTCGAGGCTATAATCATAATAAGATTTATCGGGGAATGATTGTTCATCATTCCCCACATTAACCCATCTTTCCTAAATACCCCTAGATGCCCTTATTGGCCGTTAACCCTTTCCCAGTTTGCCCCATTTTTATATTCCTGAGCCGCTTTTGTAATCTTCCTATTTTCAGTAATTCCCATTTGGAAATCCTTATTAAAGAAGACGCAAAAACTCTTTGTACCCTAAAATCTTTTTTGAATTAAGCTCTAAGACTTCTTTAACTATAACAAGATTCAATTTATACATGAGTACTACAATAGGAAGTACTCCTCAACTTCATAGGTAGTAGTACCTATATGCGATTCATCTAGAATGAGTTATTTCTTTAATAATGGGAATAAGATCAGAGAGGTGGTCCTTCGCCACAAAACCTTTAGCTCCTATTTCATTTGCTTTATTTCTAGCAATTTGAGAGTCATAACTTGTTACTATTATAACTTTAGCTAGCTTGTCTTGTGCATAAATGATTTTTGTTGCTTCAAGTCCATCCATTTTATCTAATTCAACATCCATCAACACACAATCTGGTTTATGAATAAAGTAGTTTGTAATGGCTTCCTCAGCACTTAAACATTCTATTATTTGCCTGTATTTGATACTGCTACTCATGATGATACTTTTAAGCATACGAAGCATACTCGCATCATTGTCAACGATCATTATTTTCATTTAAGAGCAGTATTTGAGATGGAGAATAAAGAATTCTTAACATATTAATGTAGACTTTGAACTACAATAGGAAGGGATACCCAACTATATAGGTAAGTCTACTCATGTAAATCCCATCTACCGCATACTTTGTCAACCTTACTCAGCATTTGATCTTAGGTATTTTTGTACTATCAGAAAATTCGATTGGGGATGTTTTAGTTCTTTAAGCCTCAGGCATTAATGTAGATATCAGGTAATTTGTTGACAGTTTTAATTAACTTAACAACGCTCACCGTCATCCTTGTAAATACCTCAGAAGGATCTTCACAGCCAAATGATATTGTTTATGGGCTATGACCTCCATTTCTTTATATTATTTACTAGCCCTTATATCACTCTCATCTCGATGAGAGTTGTACTTTTGTGCCGCCCCCGAATCTCGGGTTTATCTCGTACCACCAAGAACTATTTTTGTTAACGAAATATCAGACATCCACAAGCATAACCCATGCTTATTATAAATTCTCCCAAACCCTTCCTCATGAATAAAGCCTTCAGTTAACTAATACTCAGGGCCGTAATCCCCCTCATAGCTTATGAGGATTGATTCGGTCAGTCTATATTGTTCTCACCACTTTTAGTTGTCAGCTTTTTCCAAGCGTACGCTCCACCTGCAACGGCTAGCAGTCCAAGACCACCATCAATAGGCGCAGCGTCGGGTACATCGGGAAATCCTGGTAATCCGGGAGGTCCTTGCGCAAATGCGTAGCTTGTAAAATAGCATGTAAACAATAGCCCGTAAAAAACTCTAACGCTTATGGCCTTTATTTTTTGCATGAAGTTTTTGAATGTGGTTTGGTTTACTCTTTTAGATTCCATAATTCTACTTGTTTCTAAGTGAAAGCGGTAACAGCTTTGACAAGCCATTTTGTTTTTTCCATCAATCTCAACCTGTCTTAATTCTACCACAAAGCCACCGATGGGGCGGGATACCCCCTCGGTAGATTGGCAAAAGTCGCATTTCTTGGCTTTGATGTTCATGGTGTGTAATGTTAAATAAGTCTATTTATCATTCTCATTTACTTAATAAGAAGCATTTTCTTAGTTAATACTTTATCTCCAATTACAAGGCGATAAATGTACATTCCCGTAGCTAGATTCCTTGCTTCGAATTGAACATTGTATCGACCTGCCTGCTTGGTTTCGTTGTTTATAAGCGTCATTACTTTTCGGCCAAGTACGTCGAATACTTCCAGTTGAACTTCAGCTGTGTTTGGAACTCCAAACCGGATTACTGACGTTGGATTGAACGGATTTGGATAGTTTTGTTCAAGTTCTACTGTTGTTGGTATACCCAACCCATCTTCGTTTTCGTTTCCTGACGCAAGCAGTGGAGTAATCTTCAGGACAAAAAGTGCATCAGAGCTACTTGCCTTAGCCTTAGCTTCATCTTTCGAATCCGTTGCAGATTTTTCGGATTGCGAATCTAGTAACTGCACACTTACATCTTCATCTAATTCTGAAGAAACGGATTTTCCATCGATGCTTTCCTCCTCATCTAAATCCGAATCAATAGACTTACTTGTCGCCTCCTTAGTACCAACTTTTTTAGCCATAAGTCCGTCACTAAAGGAATAAGAGTTCTGTGTTGCTAAGTCTATTTCTGTACCCGTGGCTACTTCAGTAAGAATGAATCTAAAGTCTTTTGGAAGACTTTCGCTGTTCCATACTAAATCATATTCTCCTGAAAGTGTTCCATCTATGTACATTGGGAACTCAACTTCTTGATCAAGATTTGATGGAATATTATTAATTGTAAGTCTTTGGTCGTTAACTTGAGTATACAGGTTGGAATAATTCCTTGCATAAGAGCCCAAGTAATAACCATCGAACGGATCTATACCATCAGATGCTTTCTCATCAAAACGTAGATACGAACGAGACTTGAATCCACTTTTTGAGTGAGTCAGTACCAATTCAAATGGATTATTGGCCACCTTTTTTGAAGGATCTGCTATATCTGCGTCATCATAATCGAAACTTAGGTTTGCGGTTGCTCCAGAAGTGACGATTCGCACAAAGAAAGACTCATAGGCTTCAATAGCTCCAGTTGTAACCAATTGGTACTGTTTTTCAACAGGGTTCCAACGGTACACATAGCTATTGGCCAGTGCATCTTCGCGTTTGATGGTTGCAATTACTGAGTCGGCAGAAAGTGGCCAGCCATAAGGATTACCAAGTAAAGCAAAGCCTTCGCTACCTGATGTTCCTGATAAACCATCATGATCCACATTTTTGATTGTTACAGATACATCGGTACCAAATGGATTTCCATAGTTAGTAAGTGTTTTTGGCCAACCATTATTCACTAAAGGAGTACCTGCATTATTATCATCATCGGCAAAAATGTAGGCTAACAACCCAGTTCCAGCAGCCAATTTAGTAGTATCAAGATCGGTTGAAATTGCTACATATTTTGAACTGTCTTGGCTAAACGTAAACAAGGTTGCGTCACCGCCTGGTGCACCTGAATTTGGGGCGCCTTGAGTCCAGATATTATCTAGGAGCTCTCCTACTGTAGTTGTAAATGGATTGGATAGTAGATACCAACCATTTTCGCCGGCATTACCAGAAATGGTTGGATCACCTTCCACGGTGTAAAAGTCCAGAGAAACGGAATCTGCAGACGAACCAAGTTGCATCTTAATGACTGCTGTTTCTTCACCGGCTGAAGATGAACTGTATCTCAGCTTAATACTTCCAGAAGGGGTGTATTCTACTTCTTTACCTGCAGTAAGCAACGAGTCTGTACCTCCATCATATGCCCCATTCGAATTTTGATCGAGATAAAGCGATCCGTTCAGTGTTGATTTTGAGTTTATGGTTAACACTGAATCTGCAAAATTATCAGTAAAATCGAAGAATGTAGATGCAAATTCATAGGTACTGTCATTGTATGAAACAACATCCGCTCCATCGGAAATCTGTATATCAAATGTTGGTGAAACATATTCATCCGCAACTGACATAAACTGGCTGAAAGATGTGATACCATTCCAGATAACAACCCCAGTAGAAGCATTTGCAGAACTCGCACTTGCAATCTCAGTCCAGGCTCCGGTGGAATTTGTACTACGGTGGTATAATTTCAGTAAGTCAGGATGACTTTCCTGAGTAGCAGTTATTACACCAGAACCGAATGTTAATGTAAGGTTAGCGGAAAAGGTTCCAGGAGTACCAAATAGGTTGATTACAAAGTATTTGCCTCCGATTCCAGATGTATAACCACTTGGAAATACATTCGGGTCTGCAGAAACTTCAGTAACCTGTACATCAACTGGGTTATCAAAACCTTCAGCCATTGTAAGGGAAGCATTTCCAATGTTGGCAGTTCCATTTTGGAAATCAGAAGTTTCTTCAACAGTACCATCTCCAATCGGAACATCAGAGGAAGTCCATGAAGCTTCATCGGAGTTATAAGACTCTGCCTCGTAATTATTTAAACCATCAAAAGAAGAGCCTCCAGTACCCTCATTAAACTGCCAGTATGCTACTAAACGCCCTACTGCACCCGTATATGGTGTATGCATAAATGATCTTATCTGAGAATCTGTCCTAACCGATTTCCATATTCTAAGTTCATCAACCGTTCCATAGAAATATTTATCCTCGTTATAATCACTACCGATATACCAATATTGTTCGTCAATTGTAACATCACTCACAGATGTGGTATCCACTGCAACACCATTCACATAAAGTGTTAACAAACCACCGGATACTCCAGTTAATGCTACATGATACCACTCATCTTTTGTAGCGATATTACTGGTATTATCAGCAAGTTCAGCTTTAGAGGCTACAAGTGAACGTCCTTTTTGATTTTCACTTTTGATATTATTTGAAATCACATATTCTTCTTCTTCGCCACCACCACTACTGGCATTTGGTTCGCTATGAGTTGCATAGAATTTATTGGAGCTATTTATACCTACGTATAATTCAGAGTATAATTCTAAAAATACTTGGTCTATCCCTACAGAATCTGGTTTTACCCACATTTCAACACTAAATTGGTTTCCCATAGCATAATCGCTAAGATGTGCTTCCATATAATATTCGGTATCTCCTCCATCGAACTTATATGCATAACCAGCTGAATCCTGAAAAGATTGTATAATTGGAGTTGGTTCAGGCCCTTTAGCCCGTGTATAAGAAAAACCACCGCCATTAGAACTACCTTGGGTCCATGATGAAAAATTTATATCAAAATATACGTTATCGCTCTCCACATACACTACCATATCATTATTGGCTATTTCGGAAACATTTTCATTCCAAAGATCACCAAAAGTCCCAAATGTTAGGGTATCCAGGTTATCTGTAGTACCCAAAGCCCATTGTGTACCATTAGGTGATACATCACTGTCAGCTTCTACTTCATCCGCATAATTGAATATATAGCTTTTATCTCCTCTTGTTATCCATAAGTTGTCGCTAATCCTATCCTGATTTGCAGCCTGAGTCCAGTCAGCATGGTTTGCTTTTGTAAAGGTAAGCGTACTATCGTTTTTGCTCCAGATAGTTGGAGTTGGCAGGGTAGTAGTATTTCCAGTTGCTGGGGAAGTGGTTCTAAATCTTCCCATTCCGTCAGTTCCGTTGAACTCAAAGACGGATACATGATAAATTGTTTCAGCAGTTAAACCTGTTACAGTTACTGAATTTCCATTTCCATTATAGACCACATAATTTCCAGACCCGACTTCTGCACCTTCACCGAATTCTGTACTGTCGCTATAAGAGGTATTATCTGAAGGGGTTCCATCTACTGCTCCAGCTTCTTTAACTAAAACAATACGATTTTGGCCATCACCATTAGTCCAGCTAATTGTCATGCGAGTATCTTTAACCGCAGAGAATTCAACCGATGTCGCGGACGTAGTTGGCTCTCCTGCTGTTGTTACATTACCAGTAGCAGGACTAGAAGTGAGATATTTGATTTCAGTACCGCCTTTGTTGTATTCGAATACAGCAAAATGGTAAGTCGTATTTATTGTCAACCCCGCAATATCTGCTGAATTTGAAGATCCCGCATACACTACATAATTCCCGGTTCCCAGTTGTGTTCCTATTCCGAAATCATCAGCTGTATAGAATGTATCATCGGTAGGAGTTGCATCTACGGCACTACCTTGTTTAGCAAGTACTAACCTTCCAGTTCCATCACCATTACTCCAATTGGTTGTAATTTGCTCACCATAATTATTGCTGAAAGTTAAACTTGTAACTTCGCTTGAAGGTGTAGTTGGTGCTTCGTTGGTTAAATAGGATAGGTTGGGATATGCCGGATTCACAATATCCAAATCTCCGTCACTATCATAGTCAAAAATGGCTGTTCCAATATTGGAACCAGTAATAGAATAATCAACAACTTCGTCGACCCCCCCACTTCCATCATTGAAAGCGATGGACAAGCTATTACTTTTTCCTATAATAATATCCAGATCACCATCGCCATCCATATCTCCGGTTGATGCCCAATTATTATCATTTATTGTCGCGTGATCTGTTTTATCACCAAATGTGCCATCGCCATCATTCAACCGTATTGAAAAGCTGTTACCATCTTCTGAATATTGATTTGCAATTGCTATATCCATATAACCGTCACCATCAAAATCTCCGACCGTTGCACGAGTATATGAACCAGTAGGTGCGGCATATGTGGTTTCAGATCCATATGTACCATCACCATTGCTAAGTATTACAGAATAATACTCATAACGCCCACTTAGTATAAAGTCTAAATTACCATCATTATCTAAGTCTGATGAGGTTAGACTTGCACTATCATCAAAATCATCACTCTGATAGTACGAGCTGAAATTCATATCCCCGTCATTGGTATAAATGTATAGTGCATAGTTAGAAACTCCTTGGTCTATGATGGCAACATCTATATTGCCGTCATTGTTAAAGTCGCCCGTGGTCCATCGGCCACCAGATACCACCTGATTAGTAGATATACTGTCTTTACGACTAAACGTGCCCGATCCGTCATTCTCCATGAATACCAAATACTTGGAGTTACCTCTCATAGCAAGCATATCAACATCACCGTCATTGTCGAGATCTGCTGGTAGTATAGAAGCTCCACCTCCACTCATGAAGTAATCAGTTGCTGTTCCAAAGCCATAAGTTCCTGATCCGTCATTAATTCGAACCGACATATATAGATTGTTTAGACCTACCATATCCTGGTCACCATCACCATCTAAATCGGCACCAAAAAGTGAGCTCACATAATTAGGGAATACACTACTCTCAACTGCGTAAGAAAAATACCCGGCTCCGGAGGCTTCTGCCGTGATTGTAAATTGTGTGGGTATTGTCAGAGCACTCCCATTCGAATTCTTAATTCCTGTACTAAAGGTTACATTAATTTTTTCACCCGCTTTAAATGCGTTATCCGGATTAAAAGTCATTGTTTTTGACGGTCCATCGTATGTGAAGGCACCTGAAATCAATCCTGAATTAGAACCAGATATTAAAACAGTAGAATCAGTAAACGTACCTGAATCCATATCATCGTTAAAAGTTGCAGTAATATTTGCGGTTGATGATACATCAATTGCATTCTCAGTTGGAGTGAATGAGCTAACCTCAACATATTCTGTACCATAATTAATGGAAATGGCATCTTCTGTTCTTGCCACAGAAACAAAATCCATCTGACCGTCCTCATTAAGATCCGCAAACTCCATTCTATCGGGAGTAGCACCCACATCAAAAGTTTGGCCTGTTGTAAATGTACCACTACCATTATTTTTAAGTACCTGTCCGCTTGTACCATCATAGTTTATAGCAATAATGTCCATATCGCCGTCTCCGTTATAATCTACAATAGACAAATCGTACGCATTAGAAACTGTATAATTGGTTGCTGAACCAAAAGTGCCATTACCGTTACTCAAATGAACGGATACTTCATTAGAACTTTTATCAGAAACAACCAAATCCAGATAATCATCACCATTCAAGTCCACAAATTCCGCATCGTGGGATGGGATAGAAGTAGCCGTTGCTGTCGCAAAGGTACCATCACCATTATTCAAGGCAGTATATAATCCATATCCACTACCACCAGATATAATATCAATATCGTTGTCACTATCAATATCAGCAGCAAAGATGCGCGTCATGTTTGTAGTTGTGGATACTGTTCCAGCCGAAGTGAAAGTACCGTCTCCATCATTCAAAAAGATCTGCTCGTTACCAGCACTTCTGTTGTGTACAGCGATATCCAGATAGCCATCCCCATCAAAATCAGCTACGGCCGCATCAACTGTACCTGATCCTGCTGTATAATTAGCAGTACTAAAACTTCCGCTCCCATTATTTAGGTATACCCGAATGCCGGAATCAGTGTAATTCGTGACCACAAAATCCATTCCATTTTGGTTGTCAAAGTCCCCGCTTGCGATGCTGGTGGGATAGGATCCAGTAGCAACCGTACTCCCGGATGAATACCCTCCACTACCATCATTAAGCATGATGCTTACCGTATTATCGGTACCATTTGTAATCACCAGATCCAGGTCACCATCCACATCCACATCCAAAATAGCTACATCGTTTGGATCTTGCCCAACCGATTTAACAGTATCATCCTGAGAGATGTAGCCCACTTCTCCGTCGACCATAAATTCCACAATAACCGGAGATCCCATTGCCACATTACTGCTGTTTTCAACTCCGGTTGTTACGATCACCGAAATTGTTTCGCCAGGTATGAAATCACTGGTTGGATTGAATGTGGCAGTATTCCCTGAAATTGAAATTGACCCTGCAACAGACCCGCTTCTTGAACCGAATACTAAGATGTTGCTGGTTGTTAAAGTGGCGTTATCCATCGCATCATTGAAAGTGATATCAATATTGTTACTTGCTGAAACACCAGTTGCAAATTGTGAAGGCGACACCGTTTGAACATTCACGCCTTCAGCAGTAAAAGTTGAAGAAGCACTGGACAATATAGCTTGTCCACCCATGTTGGTTACATTTGTGGTAACAGTCACGGTAACATCATCTCCAAGAATAAAATCCGACCCTGGAACTATTTTAAGTGTGCTATCTGCTGAATTATAGGTATATGTACCACTGATTGTACCTGCAGTATTTCCTACCACGGTAACATTGGTAGAATTTAGAGTAGAGGAATTCATTGCATCATTAAACTTAACAATAATGCTGTCATTAACTGCAACATTGCTCGAACTATTGGATGGTGTAATTGAAGTAACTTGTGTACCCGCAAAGTTATCTACAACCAATAAGGTTCCATCCTGATTTGCCGTGATGATATCAAGATCACCATCATTATCAACATCGGCGAGAGAGATGTAATTCGCATATGTTGTACCTGTCGAATAATTACTTTCAGAAAAAGTTGATGACCCATTATTCAAAAGTATCGAAAGATTTTTATCAAATGCATTTGATACTAACACATCGATATCTCCATCTCCATCTAGATCACCGGAAGCAATCGCATTAGGACCGTCTCCAATGACAGTATTTACTGGTAATGCTCCAAATGCATAAGGAGAGCCATCTCCAAAAAAGCTAATTTCATCATTATCCTGATCGGCAGTTATTGCATCTATATGAGAATAGATATCGAAGCTTGCAAGAGTAAATTGGTAAGATGACGATGTTGCAGCACTGGTTGTTTGGATAGAAAATGATCCAGTCCCATCATTCACATAAGTAATTAATTGTCCCAATACTGGGCTTAATCCAACTAAATCGAGGTCTCCGTCCTCATCAATATCGGCCATTTTTAATTGCTCAAACCCTGTTGTTGTAGATATTCCATCTGATACGGTGAAAGTTCCATCACCATCATTTAAGAAAATTTGAACGCTATCTATTGATGACGCTATAATATCAACCAGCACGTCTTCATCACCATCATTGTCAATGTCACCAGTTGTTAACCCTTTTCCATTCCAACTAGATCCGTTTGCATAGTCAACTTTCGAAGCAAATGTACCTGAACCGCTACCGTTGTTTATGAACACCGACATCATGTACGCATTATTATTGGAGGTTACTAAGTCAATAGCCCCATCATGATTTACGTCTTTTGCTTCAACCTGGAATGAATTTGCTGTAGTATAATTGGTAGGTCCGGTGAATGTACCATCACCATCGTTAGTAAAAACTGACATCCTGTTCAAAGAGGGTACCAAAGTGATTATATCAACATACCCATCCTCATTGACATCAGCCGTTATCGACCAGTCTGTAAAATTTGATCCATCTACAGTGTACTCATCACCCGATGAAAATTCAGCAGATCCTATCGCTGCTGCTGTGAACATAGTTCTGTATGGGGCTGTAATCGGAGTGTTTGTTGCATTCTCAACTCCCTCTGTAACTATAACAGAGATAATTTCACCAGGTAAAAAAGAGTCGTCCGGATTAAAGATAGCTGAATTAGATCCATAGGAAAAAGATCCGCTATAAACTCCCCTTTGGATTCCGCTTACAATTACGGTTGAAGTAGTTATGGTTGCATTATCCATGCTTTCACTGAAAATGATAGTAATATCAGAAGTAGTACTAATATTCTTGCTGTTCAGCGAAGGAGATATCGATGTAACTGTCTGCGCCAACGCTGCCCCTGCAAATAACACAAACATCGAAATTATGAATGCCAATTTATTCACTGTTTTCATTGTACCCTTATTTAATGGTGATGGTTTTTAAAACTTGCTTAATGTCGGATAGCTTATCTTTAGATATAAATCCCTTCACGTGGAGTCTCTCGGCTCTAGCTCTAAATGCCGGTGTGTCATAACTTGTTACAATCACCACATTAGCATTTGAATCCTGAGTGTATATTCTTTCGGTTGCTTCAAAACCGTTCATATCTTTCAATTCAACATCCATCAATACGCATTCAGGATGATGAAATTTATATTTACCAACAGCATCCTCCCCACTCTCACATTCGATTATTTCGGTAGGTTTAACGGTTGAAAATGAAACAACACTCCTTAACACGCGCCTCATGTCCGCATGATCGTCCACAATCATTATTTTCATTAATTGATTTTTGGATTTAATTATAGATAGGGCTGTACCCCCCAAGCCAAATTGAAAATTGACTTTGTGGGAGTGGATTCCAATAGGAATAACTACTCAATCACATAGGCACTAGTGCCTAATACGAATATTATCATCTCTTAAGTGAGTATTTAAAGCTCTGAGGCGTGTTCAACAGCAAATTTGAGAAGAGCGTGGGCGCCGTGTAGCCCAAGTTTGTTGCAAATGTTATTGCGATGATTTTTAATGGTTTTAATGCTGACGCTAAATTCTTCTGCTAACTCCTGATTGGTTTTCATCATAGCGAGCTGTTTAAGAATATTCTTTTCAGATGGAGTTAGAAAATTTATTCCATTCTTGTCGGTAGGTGTAGAAATTAACCTGCTATTACGGTTAATTAAAAAATCTGAAATAGCGGGACTCAAGTAGTGCTTTCCTTCTAACACAGATTGTATACACTGCATTATTTCTGTGACGGTGTTCTCCTTTAAAACATATCCTTTTACGCCAATATCCATCGCTTTATTAAAGATCGTTTCGTCATTAAACATGGTAAGAAAGACAATATTAATTGTAAGTCTTTCTTTTTGAACCTGTTTTGCTACCGCAAACCCAGAAATTTTGGGCATTTCAATATCAAGAATGGCGATATCTGGTTTCTTTTCGCGAATCAGCTTTAATGCTTCTTCCCCGTTTTTGGCCTCTATGACATCAAACAGGTTCTGTGATTCAATGACTTGCCGCAACCCATTACGAATAAGGGCATGATCATCTGCTATTAAAAGGCTTTTTTGTTTATCCATTCTTGTTAATTGGTATTACAAATTTTATAACTGTTCCTTCACCTAAACTAGACTGTACAACCAAAGAGCCCCCTAAATTCTCTACACGTTCCTTCATCCCAAGAAAGCCTAAACCTCCCAGTCCTTCCATTTTTTTCATTGCAAAACCCTTACCATCATCCCATAAGGTAACTCTGATTTCTGTTTCAAATAATTTTACCATTACCGACGCTTGACTTGCCGCGGAATGCTTAAGAATATTCTTTGTAGCTTCCTGAAGCACTCTGTAGAAATTAATCTCTTTTTCCTTCTCAATAGTTTCATCTATGCTATCGATATGATAACTCCACTCAATAGTTGAGCTGCTTTTGATTTGATCGCATAAATTATTAATGGCCTCAGTTAGTCCAAAATTTTCTAGATGTACGGGGCGCAACCCATAGGAAATCGTACGTACATCCGAGATTGAAATGACTGCGCTTTTTGTAATTTCGGAAAGTTGTACTGCAATTTCTTCAGGGTTATCTACTTGTAGTTGAGCCAGTTCTGCACGATTCTTTATAACTAGTATTTGTTGCCCTAGCCCATCATGTAGTTCTGATGCAATACGCCGGCGTTCTCGCTCTTGGGAATCAATCAGCTGTTCTGTAAATCTCTTTTGTTTCTCTTTTTCTTTTTTAAAATACTTTAATCTCTTTTTGTATGCTAGAAACCCTGACATAAGAATCACTAATACAATCAGATTATAAAACCAGAGTGTTCGCCAATATGGAGGAACCACAATAATCTGAAGCGAAGCTCCTTCCATATTCCATATCCCATCGTTATTACTGGCAATTACCTGAAAGGTATATTGGCCAGGAGGTATCTTTGAATACAGAGCTTCTCTCCGGGTACCAACTTCAATCCAGTTATCGTTTAGCCCTTCCATCCTATATTTAAACTGTACTTTCTTAGGATCACTAAAACAAATGGCTGTATAATTAATTTCAAGAAAAGGATTGTCATATGCCAAAGTAATCGTATTTGATAAAGGCAAACTCTTTTCATTGTCTCTCAAGTTTTCAATATATACAGGAGGGGGAACTACATTCTGTCTCACCGTTTCCGTAGACACAATTGCAACCCCAGCAACTGTTGGGAAATAAATATTTTCTAGTGAATCTACTATTGAGCTTGGTTGAAACCCTCCATTTGTCTCTGCTGAATTCATTCCATCAGAAATACCATAAGAATAGGAGTGTATTGTTCCAATTTCCCCATCAATATAATCATTTAGTTCCTGCCTGTTTATTCGCGAGATGCCACGGTTGCTCCCCATCCAAAAATACCCCTGTTTATCCGCAATAATATGTGACACAACATTGTCAAATAATCCATCCTTCGTAGTGATGCTTACAACCTTTCCTTCTTTAATTCTAAATAGTCCATCACCGTATGTCCCAATCCAAAATGCTCCGTCTTCATCTTTATAAATTGCTCTAACTTCAGGCTGTCTAGGAATAGCATGTTCTACATTGTTAAACAATTCGATCTTCGACACAACAACGCCATCAATTGTATTTAACCCGCCGTTAGTTCCAACCCACATCACTCCCGATTCATCTTCATACAATACTCTAGCATCACTATAAAAAAGCCCATCATCTACTGTGATTTCTCTTACAAATGAATTCCCATCATAAATAAAAATTCCATTGGAGGAAGCCACCCAGATATTTCCTTTTGAGTCTTCAGTTATAGCAAAGACAAAATAACCAGTATATCCATCTTTCACTCCAAACAGCTTCCCTGGTTTATCAAGAGATTCTGTCATGTAGGGTGCGCCTCCTCCCACCCAAATCCTATCTTTAGAATCTTGGAATACAGACCAAAAGCATCCAATATCCAAATATTTATGTATAGTAGACAAGCTAGCTTTCCCATCTTTCCATTCATAAATACCACTACAGTTGGTTGAAAGTAGTTTAGTTCCATTTTTTAGCTGAGTTATAGAAAGCATTTTCTCGTTCTGCAATCCTTGATCCTTATCAATCATCGAAATTATCTTATTCCGAAATCGAAACAGACCATTCCCTCCAGTTCCTATCCAATAATTTCCCTCATTATCTTGCAATATTGATTTCAGCCGAATCCCCTGCTCCTTATCAAATGGATTAAATGGCACAAACCCTGACTCTTTTTTAGCAGCTATGCCGTCTGGTGTTATGGCAAAAGAGTTAAACTTCTTATCAAATCGTAAACTTAGGAAATAATTATAGGGCAGTTTATCTGCTTTATAGTTAAAGTCATCCTGATTTAAGTCGACTTCAAGAATACCGTCGTAGCTAGTC
This sequence comes from Balneola sp., assembly GCA_048267905.1. Taxonomy (GTDB): domain Bacteria; phylum Bacteroidota; class Rhodothermia; order Balneolales; family Balneolaceae; genus Balneola. The sequence continues at coordinate 1,012 of JBLWWM010000008.1, read as the reverse complement.
CCAATTAATAAAGTTCTACTATTGAGGGGATGTTCATAGATCCTAATTATGTTCGAGGTTAAACCTGGTAATGAATCATAAACTTCTACTACTGAATCTCCGAGTGTATGAAGAATCTTTTTCTCGTACCCAAACCAAACACCCTCTTTACTCTTTTTTGCTCTTTGGATAGATACTTGATCTTTTTTAATAGGAACCTCTAAAAACTCATTTCCATCAAAACGATATACTTTAGAAAAAGCAGTGAGCCAAATAATTCCACGTTCATCCTCAATCATATCAACAACAGAAGAAACCCCTTCACCTATTTTGTAGGTTGTGCAAACCCCATTCTTAAACCGAGAGACAATTGTGTCAGCAAAACCAGGGAACAACCATATACCCCCATCTTTGTCTGGAAAAATCTTTAACAATCTATCGGATATCAAACATGAAGTATTTGATCGGTCATATGTAGTAAAGGTATTTCCATCAAAGCGAACCAATCCTCCAAAAGTTGCTAGCCATATGTATCCATCTTTTGTTTGAATGATGTCGTTCACCGAGCTCTGGGGCAACCCCTCCTCCATACCAAACTGTGTGACTATATAGTTCTGAAGGTCAATATCCTGTGGCAATGCAGTTTGAGCTGTAAAGCATAGGATAACAACTAATAAAAGATTTTTGAGAACGGTAGTTTTCATGTTTAACCTAATGTATTTCACCGTTCATAGAATGTCTAACATTTTTTTTACAGTTCAATATTAGTTTTTCTTTCCAATCCAATTCTGTTTCTACACCTTTTTTTGAGATGAAAAACGTAAGACATTGAGTAATTAATTGAAAGAATCTTCATACTTATAAGCTCTAAGATTACTGCTCATATCCCGCCCAACAAAAATTCATTCTAATTTCCCAAGCCTCTACCCTAGCTTCTCGAATTCCTTTTCTACATATTTTTGACGGTTTCAGAACTTCTCATGAGATTCTAAAAATCGAAGTACTTTCTGATAATGTGATTCAGAAAATGATC
>JBLWWM010000007.1:0-219589 GCA_048267905.1 Balneola sp. | reverse complement strand
TTAAGAATTTAGAAGCTCTTATTAACGAGGAATGGATACAAATTGAACCAGGAGAGCTTCCTGAGGATTATGAAATACCAGCTTAAAACCGGTGGTATAACAAGCGTTTCATACGAGACCATCACAGGGTTCGGAAATTTTTAATTTTAACTCGGCTCGCCGCTTAAATGCGGGGTCGTTATACTACAAATGAAGCTGAATTCACTTTATCAATCTTTTTTTATCAGAGCTGGTCGTGAAACTACATTCGTAAAAAGATTGAATTTAGACCATTGGGCACAGTTTAATTCTAATTACCATCTTCTGGAAGGTGAAAACCCAATTGTCTACATTAATTCAGGAAATATCAAAAATATAAACCGACCGCAAAAAACACCATCTGAGAACTGTATTGAATTAAATGCTTTCAAACACCCTCGTTTGATAGTAGCTGAATTTTTTATCCTAGAACAGTACTTACAATTTGTACTAAAGTGTTTCCCAAAAAAATGGTGGGAATCTAGAAAGACTTTCATCTTTCAACTAGATTATGAGCCAGAACAAGGGTTCACTAGTATTGAGATGAGAGCAGTGAGAGATGCATTAGAACACTCTGGCGCAAAAGAAGTCATAATCGTTAGCTCAACAGCAACGGAACATGAAATTAATTCCTTTATTAATCATATAAATCAATTTGGAGTATCCAAAAAGTCATTAGCAGATCCTAAATGGCGCAAACTGTTTTATTAGTTACTAAAAACCAGTATAACAAGCGTTTCAAATCGAACTCATTTATGGTTCGGAACTTTAATAATATTACCCAGACTCGCCGCTTAAACGCGGGGTCGTTATAGCGCAAATCATTCACATGAGAAATATTTCAGTAATATTTATTTCCATTATTCTGCTTAACTCTGTACAAGCTCAAGAGAATATTTCTCAGAGATTCCAATCTATGGTTGAAAGAGATTGGATAACAGAACCTCCAACATTTACTAAAACTTCACCTTCATTTTTCGACGAAGAAAATTTTGAAACCTTTTATTTAGGTGAACTACAGGTTAGCGGTTTTAATCAACCATTTGCATGGGACTCAGACCTATCCATGTTGAATTTTATCTCAACTAAACTTGATTCAAGTACTATTTTTACTGGTGCTGAAGCTGATCCAAACTATCTTGGAAGCAAGGTAAAGTGGAAAGATGAGTTATCTACTCTTCTTTGGTTTGATAATGTAACATATCAATCAAAATTAATATATTGGTATTTAATTGGGCGAAGTGATTGTGTAGGTATAAGAAATTTTCCAAATGTAAAATTTGAACAAGTATTTGAAGTAGAGAACCCTCGATTAAATTTTGAAACTGGTCTCTTCATCTTTCCTTTTGATAGCAGTTTTGAATCGATTTCAAAAAACAAAACCACTCTCATAACCTCTCAAGGGAATACCATATCAGGTGATGGTTTTGATCTCGATAATGATGGTGTAAATGATGCTTTTATTTACTATAAAACTGCGGATTCAAATTTAGTTTTACCAAATACTTATAAAAGATTATTGGTAAATGTTGAAGGCGAATGGAAACTTAAATGGCAACACTTCGATGAAGATTGCCTTTAAATTGCGCTATAACAAGCGTTTCATACGAGACCATCACAGGGTTCGGAAATTTTTAATTTTAACTCGGCTCGTCACTTAAACGCGGGGTCGTTAGGTACTTTTTATAATAACTTTCCTTCTATTTAATATGGGGCATAAAAGCAGTTCGAAAAAAAGAACTAGAGAAATTCAAAAACGTCGGAAAACCTTTAAAAAAGTTCGAGCAAAAGAGGATTTAAAAGATACTTTAATTAAGCTCTTTGTTCTCGTGTTTTTTACTCTTTTGATGATTATCACTAATGATTTACCATTTTGGGAAGCTCAGGCACCAATGGTTTTAATTTTTGCATTTTTTGGTACTGTTTTTTTGGGTTTTGCTATTTGGAACCTATATCAACAACTTTCAACTCGAAAATGGACATCAACAAAATGTACAATTCTTGTTACAGATCAAGAATCTAAAGGAGCAGGAACTGGAGGCACATCGTGGCATTCATTGGTCTATTATACTTATACTGTAGATGGTGAGAGCTTTACATCAAATAAAATTAGCTTTGGGTTAATAGGTTTTTCAAGTTTTTCTAAAGCGGTAAAACGGTCTAGTATTTATAAGGAAGATGAGGTCAGAGAATGTTGGTACAATCCTTTAAGGCCTGCAATGTCTGTTCTGGAAAGAGGATTATCTTTAAAAAAACCTATTTACCTTTTACTATTAGCGGTTTTATTCTTTGCTTTAAGTTTGCTTGCTAAGCTAAATCTTTAAAAATTGTCTAGGTTCAAGTTTAAAGTGCAACAGTTAGAGATTCTGCCCAATTTATTTAAGAAAACCCAAACTTTTACTCCGCTTTAACTCAGATTGAGCCACCACCCTTCAACATCGTCTCCATCTCCTCAATAGATACCGTTGGGTTTGCCCCACTTTTAGAAGCTACAATTGCTCCCATTGCACTAGCGTAATCTATTGTTTCCTGAGCAGCAGCGCCTTCTAACATTTTGCTCACAACTATGGCCAAAAATGAATCTCCCGAACCAACCGTATCCGCAACAGTTACAGAGTATCCTTTGTTGTATACCATCTCGTTATTGTGAAGAAGAATTGCACCTTCAGCACCTCTTGTTACACAAATACGGGGCGTATTCGTTTCCTTAGATATAAATCTCATACACTCTTCTAGGCTGGCTTCATTCTGTCCAAAATCTTTACAAATTCCAAAGAGCTCATCATCATTAAACTTTATGAAATCTGCATAGCTCATCAACTTTTTCAGAGTTTCTAGATTATAGTGAGGAGGACGAAGATTGATATCGAATACTTTGAATGGAGCATATTTCAAGAGCTCAAGTAGGGTTTCTCTCGACTCCTGATTACGAGCAATCAAACTACCATAGATAAACGCATCCGAATTTTTCACAATTTCGATATCTCTGTTCAAAAGATGGATAGCATCCCACGCACATGGAAATTTAATTCGGTATGTCGCCGAGCCTTTTTCATCGAGACTAACAAGTACTTTACTCGTCTCTAGTTCTTTATTAACCTGAATATGGTCTATACTGGCCGAATAACTAGTTATTTTTTCTAGAATCTCTTTACCAAGATCATCATTACCAACAGCGCTGATTACCTTCACCTGATTTCCCACCGATTGAGCCCGAAGAGCCACATTAAGCGGGGCACCACCCAGTTTTTTACCACTGGGTAGCATGTCCCACAATACCTCGCCAAAACATACTATGTTTTTCATTGTTCTAAGATATTTTAGAATTGAGTTCTTTAACGCATTCTTTAACTTTTTTGCTTCTTAGCATCTCCAACGACGAAACATAAGCATTTACAAAAGTTTGGTTTTTCGCCAAGTCTCCAAATATAGATTCAATCTCTAAAAACCGAGTTGGGTTTTCATGTGAAAGAGCGGCAGCACGAATAAGCTCGTTGCTCATTGCATCCTCAATTTTATAGGTATTTCCCTCTTCATCAACACCATCGTTATATTTACACCAAGCGGCTACTATAAATGCCGAACGAGTAAAATCACCACCGGCTTTTAATTGTGCCTTGATGGTAGGTAGCAAGAAAATTGGGAATTTAGCTGAGCTTTCGAGACAAATACGAGCTACTAAATCTTTGATATAAATATTCTGAAAGCGTTCAATAAGGCTATTCTTATACGCGTCCAAATCTATATCCCCCAAGTCTGATAGAATAGGAGTTACTTCTTCGTCCATGAATGCACGCAAGAAAATATTGAAATCTTCATCTTGAGCTACTTCATCAATGGTTTTGTAGCCATGTAAAGCACCCAACATACCTAACACAGTATGACCTGCATTCAGCAACCTTAGCTTCATATTCTCGAACGGCACTACGCTTTCTACAAACTGAGCACCTACTTTTTCCCACTCAGGTCTACCTGCAATAAAATCATCCTCAATTACCCATTGAATAAATGGTTCGCACACTACAGGCCACTGGTCTTCGAGCAAAAACTCCTCTTGTAACTTTTCGATGTCGCTTGCTACTGTCACAGGCGTAATTCTGTCAACCATTGCATTAGGAAACGATACGTTCTCCTTAATCCAAGAAACTAATTCTGGCTCTGCTTTTTCTACATAATTCAGTAGCGAACGTTTAGCAACATCTCCATTTCCCTGAATATTATCGCAAGACTGAATGGTACATCCTCCAATACCTCTTTTCATGCGTAATTTCAAAGCCTGTGCTAAATATCCGAACACGGTTTTAGGAGACAATGGATTTTTCATATCCTCTACAATAACTGGATTACTAAAATCAAATTCCCCAGTACCTTCATTAAGGTTATACCCACCTTCAGTGATTGTTAGGGAAATAATTTTAATATCTGGATGAGCCATTTTTTCTATAACGGCAATTGGATTTTCTGGGGCAAAGATGTACTCCACAATCGAGCCAATTACTCTTGCGCTTAGCGAGCCATCTAGTTCTTTGGTAACCAATGTGTATAGGCCATCCTGATCCTTCAGGATATTATAAATGCGGCGATCGTAATCTAATAGACCAATCCCGCATATTCCGCAATCTAACACGCCATACCTTTCCATAAGTTCATTTGTATAAAATGCCTCATGAGATCGGTGAAAGTTCCCAACTCCAATATGTACAATGGTTGTTTTTACTTCATCGCGGTTATAGGAAGGTACTTTTACGTTTGGTGACAATGCACCCAAATTTTCTTGATTTAATGCTACTGTTGTGTTCATAATTCAAACCTTTCCGCGGCCTCAATCGACTCGCAATTTTATGGTTTATGTGGTGAAAAAATGGTTATCTGTTGCTTATTTCTGGGGTTACTCTCAATGCTTTTTCTCTGCGTAATCGCCAATAGGCAAAAACAAAATACCCTATGGTACAATAGAAAGAATACTTGTGAAGTAACGCTTTATTCGCTTCGTAGGCAGTTATATTTGGACTTCCTAAGAACGTATTTAACGCAAGCACAGCAATTATTACCAAGCATGTAATTGCAAGATAATTAAGAATCCTAGAAGGTAATCTAGTGTCTTTTACTTTTATTTGATCATACTGTGCTTTTTCATGCTGATACTCTTTGATGTCTGCCTGCAATTGCACTTCTTCTTTAATTTCTTCGGTATAATCATCCGCTGCTCCACTCATTTTCGCGAGAACGATATAAACAATTACGGAAGCAAACCAAGATGGAATAAATAGATAATAAAACGACATGAGGTTCATCGCATTTAACCCAAAACCTACGCCTAGTCCTACGCCCCAAGCAATAATTGCAGATTTACTGGTAACGAGGTTTTTATAGTAAGCCCAATAACGAGTAAGTCCGATTTTAGGAAATATGAAATGTTCTGCAAATACAATTCCACCCACAGGAACAACAATTAGCCCCGCATAAGTAAGCATCGGTAACATTTTTGAGAATACAAATGGGAAACAAGCAATAATTACCGTGAATATTCCTACCACTAAAGTAGTTTTTCTTCTAGAATGATTTTTAAAAATAGCCTGTGCGGCGAGTCCTGCCCGGTATAAATTTGCGTTTGCGGTGGTCCAACCTGCTACAATCACAATTACAAAACCAGAAGCTCCCAAAGCATAAAAAGCTACATCTCCCGGATCTAAAGCTGATACAGATTGATTTAACAATACTGCAGCTCCAGCTCCCATAATCCCTGCTGCAATCCATGCTATGTAATGACCAAACAGCATACCAAAACTGGAATATAGACCGTAGCTAGCTTTTTTAGCGTATCGTAATAATGCCATGTCTATCAACCCGACGTGCGTTATGGTATTGGCGGCCCAAGCAAAACCAATTACTTCCAAAAGACCGATTCCTGATTCTCCAGAATCGGTTACTCCTTTCCATATTGATTGATCTCCGATATACAGGAAGTCGCTAAAACTTGAAATAGTAGTTGAACCTAATACGGAATAGGCCAATGCTGGAAGCAATGCAAGCGCCCCTGTTACAAAAAGAGTAAATAGCCAGGGAGCACAAATAGTAGAAAAATCTGCCACGGTATTAAAACCATAGATTGCTACCACCACTACAATAAAACCTACGGCTACTACTATCAATAAAAAACCAATATTGGTAGAGTACCAATTAAGCTGAGCCGGAATGTTAAAAAGAAAACGAACCGCTGATGACGAAACCGTAATCATTGCTGCCGAAATCACAGTGAAAATTATAGCATTTGCCCAATTATAAAGATTGGTCATCGAATTTCCTGCAATCTTATTCAGATAAGTATACAGGCTCAAACGAGTTTGTACAGCAATTGGAGAGGTGAGGAAAGTCCAGCTTAATACCGCCAATATGTTTCCGATTAAAAGACCGAGTAATATATCACGTGTTCCTGCACCTAGAGATACGAATGTTGCTCCGATAACAAATTCGGTAGCTGCAACATGTTCGCCGGCATACAAACCAGCAAAATGTTTACCCCCATGAAGTTTGTGCTCTGCAATCGGTAACTGCTCTTCATCGAGTTGATTGAATTTATTGATTAGTTCTTCTTTCATGATGGTATACTAAAGAATTAAAATTAGAATAATGAAATAGCCATTTGTAGGACTCCGATTTTTGACTCCGGATTCCAAAAGGCTGTTGCAGAAACGGGAAATTCTTGATTTAGCAATTCCACATCATAACTTAGAGTCAGTCCCGTATTTACTATGCTTGGTTTATTGCTATAAAATGTCTTTTCCGTAGCAAAAGAAAAAGCGCTTCCAACAAACAAACTAAAATTAACATCTTTGCTTGGTAAAAAGCGGTACCGTATCTCGGCATAATTGGAATAGGAATCGGTTACATCTCCTTGGTTATCAACCGCATAATCACCGCCATTACCAAATAAAATTGTAGACCAATAGAGTGTTAGAGGTACTTTATCAGGTAGGTTATACTCAAACACGATGTCAACAAAGTTAGGCGATGTGTACTTGTCGTAACTAAAGATATTCGGGTTTTCAGAATCACTGTAGTTGTTATGACTAATTAACGACACAGTAAAGTCATTCGTTACTGAGTAATTCATGTAATATGAAAATTCACGGTAGGAACCATTGCTACTAGCACCGCCCCATAAGCCACCTACAAATTTTTCATTATTTGAAGTGTACTGAATACTAGAGCCTAGCATAAAACCTGGAGTAACTACAAATCCATGCCAGGTATGCATGTTTTGAAGATTTAGCCCAAGATCAAAATTCTCAGCTAACGAACTATCATCCTGCGCAAAAACAGAGTTCGGAGTTAAAGCTGTTCCTATTAACATTATCCCAAAAAGTAATAGTCTTGTTTTAAAACGTATTAACCGACATTGCTTAGATGTAAACATCAACAACCTATAACATTCGTGCTTGTGTTGCTTTTCCATTCGGCTCCAATTTTTATGAATAATTGCACTATTTATTTAAAACGTATTAAATACGTTTAATATAAACTTACTTAATTCTAATTAATAAAACCAAAATTTATTTTATAACTCAAACATAAATACACATCAAATTACTATTTTTACACATTTTGTAGTATAAAAATAGCATTACATATAAGCTATAAAAGCTGGCTAAATATCGAGAAAGGCGATTTAAATATTTTATATACGTATATTTTACGTATATAGAGAAACGCTTAACATTACTAACCAATGGGATTTAATAGAAATCGTTACTACCTTGCACATACAGAATAAATCAATTATTAAACGTTCAGGTCACGCTTCTATGGATTTTCGAAAAATTCCAAATGTCTACATTAATTGTGTGGTTTTTGGGTTGCTAGAAAGCGGAGTGAATGTGCTTCTTTCAAAACGGGAATTGCACATGTACGACAACAAATATCCTGACATCAATGATTGGGTTCTTTTAGGCGACTTGGTTCTAAAAAGTGAGCAACTTGACGAGTCGGCCGATCGAGTATTCCGAGATTACACAACCCTTAGCAATGTGTATAAGAAACAATTTCGCACATTTGGCAACCCAGAACGAGTAAAAGATGAGAAGGATTTGTTGTGGTTAAGAAGCAAAGGAATAGACACACGGATATTCTCTGTAATCTACTATTTCCTCATTCCCAGCTCAAAAATCAAAGTAAACGATAGTGATATGCGTTGGTTTCCCATCGACCAACTCCCTCAACTAGGATTTGATCATGAACTAGTCATCAGACGATCTTTCGACGACCTTCAGAGTAAAGTACTTAATGAGCCGGCTATCTTTGAGTTCTTGGAAGACAAGTTTACCCTCAACGAATTGCACTTTGCCTACGAGTCGGTACTTGGAATCGAAATTGATAATCGAAATTTCAGAAAAAAGGCTCTGAACAAATCATATATCATTCCAATCGATGAAAAAAAAATGACTGGGAACTCAAAAAAACCATCGAACCTTTACATGTTCAGCAAAGATATTTATGATAAAATCGCCCCTCAGAATCATATCATAAACATTTAAGATTGTTGCTTTCTGTGTAGTAAACCAGCTTTAAGCTGTATGCAGTAACGTAAATCAACTAGTTTGTTCTATCTCCAGAATTTCGTTAATTCAAAGAAATCAAAAACGCTTCGTCTCTTAAACGCGGGGTCGTTAGGCTGCTTTCATACAAATGAAGTACTTATTCTCGTTCATCATATTTGTTATTTCTTTTTCCGGTGTATCAAAAGCTTGTATATGTTCAGATCGCACCTTAGAAGAAAGAATTAACCGTCACTCAATAATTGTAACTGGTAAAGTTATCAGTATCAAAACTATCCCTAACGAAGAGTATAATATAGACACCCAATTGGTTACATTTCTGATTGAGAAGAAATTTAAGTCTGACGAAAAAGACACTTTGCAAATTGTCAATGATTTAGGTCCTTGTTCCTTCTATTCTGAAGAGAGTGAACATTATCTCCTATTTGCTAATAATTACTTAATACCTAATGCAAACGCCATACTTGAAAGAAGTATTCGCCCAAGCGGAATTTGTGCAGGAACAGGAAATCTAACGAACTCAGAAAGATTATTGAGACTTTTGAATCAAGCTTTTTCAGTAAATATTCCATTCGCTGAATTACCCGCTGACACACTCTATAATCATATCTGGTCAGGAGAAGTATTTGACAACTTTGATGAAGAGCCTGAATTCCCTTATGGAATAGATAGCCTGAATCTTTTTACTCAAAAAAATCTTAAAAACTGCGAGCTTCCAGAACGAAGAAAATGGCCTAAAGAAACTCTGTTGATACCACCTCCTGACAGTTTAGATATATATATGAATGACTTAGAATTGGAAAAGAAACCTTCAACTGTTTACGTAGGTTTTGAAGTGTCTAATAGTGGGCAGCTTTCCAATTTTGAAATCTGGCAAACTTTTTCATTGAATGATGAGTGCAATGAAAATGCAATTCAACTAGTTAAAAAAATCAATGAATTTACCCCAGCAAAAATACGAGGGGTAAGTATTGCAACAACTTGGTTTGTTTCAATCGATTACGAATCTAAAACCGCGTACTAACAAGCGCTTTAAATCGGATTCGTTTAGGATTCGGAACTTTAATAACTAAAACCAGACTCGCCACTTAAACGCAGGGTCGTTAGGGTTCTTTTAAATGAGATATTTAACCTTTTTACTATTAATTTTTTCCTTCTCTTGTCAAAAGTCACCTCTAATCAAACAAAACAGTTCTTGCAATGAAATTGAAGGATTCAGTTCAAAATTTTTGGTTAAGAAAATTCCACATTCTAAGTTTAAAGAAATAGCTGTTGAAGAAATCACTGAAGATTTAGATCCATCAGATGAATTAGACAGCAGAATAATTGATCAACAAATTGAATTCTTTCGACATTCTATTGATAATTTCATAAAAAACGTTACCTCAAATGATGAAATTTGGTTTTATGATTCAAGAAATAAGCAAATCGAAGGCAGCTCAAATGGCTTTCTTAGAGTTGAAAATTGCCAAATTTCTGACAGACTCATTATCAGTACTTATGATTAATCAGCTGCCTAACAAGCATTTTAAGATAGGATCGGGTAACAAAATTGATCTATGATTAAGCATCCAAATCTCAACTTTATAAAACCGATATTTGCATAAGTTCTATATATTAACAATATTGGGCGGAAATAAACTACGGAGAATTTATATAGTCAGATTATAGCTACCACATTTTTTAACTTAAAGTTACAATTATGCGATCTGCACTATCTCTTTTACTAATTCTTGCATTAGTTTCTTCATGTTCGTTATTAAACGACTCTGATGACAAAATTATCCCCCAACTTATTCCTCTCGAAGTTGGTAATTCTTGGGTTATGGACATAAACTTAACCAACGGTGAAATTGCTACAGGCACTCTATCTGTGGTAAGTGACAGCCTAATTGGTAATAACACCTGGTACGAACTTAAAAGCAATGATATTAGAATCAGTGAAACATTCCATGGTATATATTTGAATCATAAAAATGGTCTGTACAAATATTCAGGTTCAGAAGAAATTACCGATAACACTTTACTGCTAAAGAGCACCGATGAACAAGGCGAAGTTTTCGTTAACGAAACTGAGTATGCAAAATGGGTTACAAAGTATAATGGGGAGTCAGAAGACTCAAATTTTGGTGTTCCTTCAAAAAACTATACCGCTGAATACTCATATTATACCGAACCCACCTCAAGTCGCTCATTTTCCTTTGACCAATCTTATGAATTCCAACGTGTCATTTCACCTGAAGTCGGTTTTATAAAGTGGGAGCAAGCTTATTTTGGTCTTCTTAATGACTCAACCCTGACGCTCCGTCAGAGATTTAGCTTTACACTAAGAGAGTTTATTCCAGCAAATTAATTGCCTAGCTATACTGCTGATTAATCTGCCAGTGGTCTTCGTTTACCTTTTACCAGAGCCAGTTATGCTCTTCAATTATGTTCGAGATCGATTGCGTTGTGCTGTCTCGTTATTTAGAGTTCCGTTATCCGAGCCTTCCGTTATTTCTATTTGAGAATTAGAGTTCTTAGCACCAGCTTGCTTCTTAACTGTGACGGGTTGAGTTGGAACATTTTCAGCATTTCTGTTTTTTGCATTAGCAATTAGGTTCAAACCCGCTACCATTTGTTGGAGTTTTTTAAATCCCTTGTTCAGGGTTTTGCGAAGTGCCCACCGTCCAGCCAGAAAAGAAAGTCCAGTTGCCAATATTGCGAAGGCTATACCTGGAACACTAGATAATCCAAGAAATTCAGACGCAAAGAATACAGAGGCGATTGCAACTAAAGGCACAGGAATGTAGAATGGAATGGCGGTTAGTGGGCCGTTCCAACTTACACTTATCTTTGTTTTCCCTTGATCCTTCAGCGCTGTTACCTGAGCTGAATTGGTTGTACCCCATGGTGAACTCCATTCAAACACTGATTTCCTAGCGGTAACTTCTCCATTGGATTTAAAAAACGCCCGAATAGAAATGAGCATTTCTTCCCACTGAGCATCCGTAATTTCACCCTCTGCCAAAACTTGGCTATTAAACGAAAAAGGGCCACCCCAAAAAGTTGGCGCTTGATTATCTACTTCTACATCAATTTCTGCAGCAGCCCGTGCTATTTGCTCTGGATCAATCCCAGTTTCCGAAGCTATTTGCTGTAGTTCCTCGATAGTCAACCCATCAGACAATTCAGAATCACTCTTAGAAGAGTTATCTGCTGCTTTCTTTAGTATTTCCCCGACTTCCTTCTTTGTGTACAGTTTCATAATCGTTTCTATGCGTATTGTTTTTAACTTTGTACGGGCACACTTCGTTTAAGGTGCATAATAACTCCGCCTCGACAATGTCTGATATTTGAAACAGATTCAAAAATAAAAGTAAAGGTTAATTATAGGGTAATCACTTAAAACACTATCTAGGCTCAAGTTTGTTCTAAATCCAAAATTTCGTTAATTCAAAGAAAACTTGAGCTCTGTACCGCTTAAACTCGGAATCTTTATACCTAATGAATAAACCAAAAATATTTCTACGTGTCAGCTCACTGATACTATCAGTTTATTCGATTTCCTTTCTTATTTACCCTGAGCTCTTAGGTGAACTTGTTGGCTTTAAACATCACAGCCCAAATACACTAGTTGAAGTGACCGCTTTTTATGGCGGACTTGAGTTAGGCTTAGCCTTTTATCTATTATGGTCATCAAATAATAAGAGCCGTGTGTATTTTGCGTTAATGATGGTTTTTTTCGTGTTTCTTACTGCCGGCATAGCTCGCCTTTTTGGAATTATTCGGTTCGGATTTGAGGACCCGAGTCAACCCATCGTTGCTCTATTGGAAATTTGTTGGGCGCTTATATCTTTATGGATGGCTCGTAAATACAAATAGCTGTTTTAGTTCAATGAATTACGGTTCTGAACCGATGTATGAAATACACCTAATTTCAATCTAAAGCCAAAACTTCCTCACTTCACAGAAATCACTTCTTTAAAGCAATTTTTCGGATTTGAAGTGTTGGCCACTGTTCAATGTTTGGTTTTCCATCTATATAAAAAGCCCAAGGGCTGTTGGGGATGAAGTAGAGCGCATCATCATGAATAACTCCAAGTGTTGGCTCGTTGAGCTCGGGAATTGCCCGTTCAAGAACCTTCACACTACTCGATGACTTCGTCTTCGTTAAACTTACTTCCGCCACTTGGAATGGCTGCGTTCCATTTTGAAGAAGCACCAGTTTATTACCCGTGAAATACAATCCGTCGGTGCCGCGAGTTAATTGATTTTCATCTAACACTGCTTTCACCAACTTTGTTGCTAGATCTACTTCATAAACGCCCAAGATATAATCCGAAACATACATTTTGTTATCAGTACCAATCACCAATCCTTGTAGATTAAACCACTTCTCGAAAGATAAAAACTCTTCCAATTGGTTGTTTAATCTGTTCAATTTGTAAATGGTCGGGCTGGCGGAATCAGAGACATAAATTTCACCGCTTGCATCCATCGTCAAATCACCAAATACGTGATCTCCTTCTAATTGATAAGCCTTTAGTAATTTTCTTTTCGATACTTCAATTTTAAGCAAGGCAGATTTCCCAGCGAGTTCTTCAGAATAGTTACAAAACTCTGGTAATGCGGATGTGGTTACCCAAAGTACATTTGAGTCATTGGTGTCGAACTTCATCCCCATTGCTCCCCAAAATCCGAATTCCTTAAGGTCTAGGATTTGCTTTCTGTTCGCTCCCTCTTTCGTAAAAGAGTTGATTAAGCCACATCTCACATCCGAAATAAGGAAATGACCTGTTTCGAGCTTGATGGCAAGACCTTCGGGGTGAAATCCCGGTTGCGAAAACTCAAACTGTAATTCACTCGAAGAAATTGGGGTGTTCTTTTCATCTATATGAGCTAGCAATGTTTTATACGCTTCCATTTCCCAAAGATCTTTCAAATCCTCATCTTCGGTAAAATCTTTCATGGCATAAAAAGAAGCTCTGTAACCCAACGTTTCTATCGCGCTTTGGTAGTTCTGATTGAGCGCATACGCAACCGCCAGATTGTAAAGAATGGTACGGTGATTTGGCCTTAGTTCGTTCGCTTTCTCTATATGAGTTAAAAAACTGCTGTATTCTTTTACTTTATAGGCTTCGTTTGCCTTTTGATATTCTTCCCCAGTCGTAGTTTGAGCCTGGGCACTTAGCGGACATACTAGCAGAGCGATTGCTAAAACTACAAATTTGTTCATTATGGAAAACTGGTGAAGGCTTTTCTGATTATAAGAAGAAACTACAAACGTAGTTTAGTCTACCTCAAAATTACCACATACTTATGTAGTTCAATAATCATTTTTATTTAGGATTATGATTTAGCTTATAAAGCTAAATAAATATAGAATGAGGTATTATTATGACAAAGCTGAATGTAGAAGAAGTAAAAAAGTTAACAATGGAGCACTTTGGAATAAATGATCCAAAAGAAGTAGACTTCATAACAGAAGAATATCTTAGCCATGACTATCAAGATGATATTGAAGATGAAACAAGATATGAGTGGGATGAATTATCAAAACAGTTCGTTACTGCATATTATGTTCATAATACATCTTTTGATGGTAATTACTACAGATATCACAGAGGAGACGGAAGCTATTCACAAGCTTGTAGCCATGCTAATTATAGACGAGTTCCATTTAATGGTTGGACTCATCAAAATACAGGACGCAACTGCTCCCATGGCTCTGGAGCTCATAGTCAAATAGCTGTTATTAAAACTACCTAATCTGTATCCCAAGCTCCTACTTGGGATACAGGTTCTATTTCTCGAAAATCCTCACTCCTTCACTTTAACCTCTTTCCCAAGCTCCTGCTTGGGAGAACCACAAGGAGCTCCTGCTCCGAGTAACTAACCTGTAAATAAAGTTATGGGGATTGCCCCATCCCCTCCCAAATAATTCACTGCGGAAGAATTCAGCCAATACTCAGGTTTCTGAACAAAACCAGCTTTCACTGGGTTGAAGTGAATATAATCCAAGAAGGCTTCCATTTTCCGTAGCGTATTTACTTGTTTTGGATACGAACCTTCTTGCCAAACTTGAAACGTACTTTCTTTTTTATGATTTCTCTTTCCTCGCTTAAGCCTTTCTAAGAGAACAGTACGATTAGTTGATTCTAAATAGCGGATAACTTCTCGAGCAGTAAATGATTTAAACCGTCGAATACTTTCGGATAGATTTTGGTTTTCAGCAACCAAGTGGATGTGATTATGCATGATTATAAACCCATAAATTTTCGCCTGCATCTCGGTTTGCAGATGCACTAAAGCGTCAAGAATTATCTGGCTTATTCTTGGGTTTGAAAAGAGGTCTATTCCATCAACAACTGTACAGGTTAGAAAGTACGGGTACTCGTTTTCATGAATTTTAAAATTACTTCGTGCCATACACAGTTAGACAAATTCGCTTCCTATTCCTTACTGTTTTGGCTTGAATAATTTATTGGGAGCAGGAGCTCCTTGTTACTATCCCAAGCAGGAGCTTGGGATACAGATTCTATTTCTCGAAAATCCTCACTCCTTCACTTTACTCATCACTGCCTTAAAGCGAACGGCCATACCGCCTCCGCGGGCCATCTCAATTTTTAGCTCTTTGGTGGCATCAATCATCGTTTTGTACGTCATCATTCCGTACGGACTTGTTTCCCAATCCGATAATGGGCCATCTCTATAAATCTGAGCTTCGTATACTAAATCGGGATTCAAGAAATCGAGATCAATCGTAAATTCTCGAGCTTCTTCATCGGTTACTGCTCCCAAGTACCAATCGTCGGAATTACGATCTTTACGAACTATAGTCGCATATTTCCCAATTTCAGCATTAAGCACTTTGGTGTGTTCCCAATCGGTGGGTACATCTTTTATAAACTGAAAGGCGCCGGGATTGGCTTCATAGTTTTTTATCAAATCTGCGGCCATGTGTTGCGGACTATAAATAACTACATACAACGCCAACTCGCCCGCTATGGTTGAATGAACTCTATTTTTAGGGCGACCAGCTTCGTTATCGTTCAGCATTATATCAATAACTCCTGGTGTGTAATCGAACGGCCCTGAAAGCATGCGTGTAAACAAAATGGTAGGAACATAATTCGGAGGATTTCCTCCATCTGGGCTCCAAGCATTGTATTCTTGTCCGCGTGCGCCCTCTCTAGTCATCATGTTAGGCCACGTTCTTCGAATTCCGGTGTCTTTGATTGGCTCATGAACATCTAGCATGATGTGATGCTCTGCTGCTTTCTCCACCGCTTTGCGATAGTGACGAACCATATACTGCCCATGATGCCATTGTCCGTTTGCAATCATATCGCCCACGTAGCCAGATTTTATAGTCGTAATTCCGAGCTTTTCATACAGAGCAAAAGCCGAATCCATCTGAGCTTCGTAATTCTCAATTCCTGTTGAGGTTTCATTATGCATGATGATATTGGTGCCTTTTTCTAGGGCATACTTGGTAAGTCCTTCCAAGTCATAATCAGGATAAGCTTTCGTGAAATTGAATTGATTGGCATTTTTCACCCAATCACCATCCCAGCCGATGTTCCAACCTTCAACAAGTACGCCGTCAAAACCGTGTTCTGCTGCAAAGTCGATGTATTTTTTGGTGTACTCGTTTGTCGCACCGTGTTTATCGCCAGAATGCCACGTTTTTCGGTTCAGGTGCATATCCCACCAAATGCCTACATATTTGCCGGGCTTAATCCAAGAAGTGTCTTCAATTTTGTTTGGCTCGTTCAAATTCAGTTCCAAATAGTTGGTCACCAATCCGCCAGGAGTTTCATTTATTTTTACCGTTCTCCAAGGCGAAACGAAGGGAGTTGTTGCTCGCACTTTATCGCCCGTTCCATCCATCCAAGGAAATAGAGTAGCTTCTAAAGTGTTATTACCACGATTAATTAGAGACATAGATGAATAATCGGTTAGCGCAGCCTCGTGAAAACTAAGGTACAAACCATCGGCTGTTTTCATGGTGAGCGGTGTGGCTGCGGTATCAATTTCTGATGCTTTAGAGGCTATTGGCAAATGCTCGTATCGATTGGGAATGTACGCTTGAATCCACCAAGCATCGTGGTTTCCAGCAAGTACAAATTCAGTACGCTCATTCATAATCACAAAATCCTTGAACGCATGTTGCTCGGGCCATTCATATCTAAAACCAACGCCATCATCATAAAGGCGGAATGTAATTTGCATCCGTTCGCCGGTGCTTCTTTCTAGCTTTACTTCAAGTTCTCTGTAGTTATTTTCAATCTCTTTCTCTTCCCCCCAAGGTTGTGTCCAAGTTTCGTTACGACCACGATTGTTAAATCCTACGATTATAAATTCGTCGAGCATACTGCGGTCTTTCAGTTCCACTCCAAGTTTTGAAGGAGCAATTACCACAGAGTCATTTTTAGAGATGGTGTATGTTGGAGCTCCTTGTTCTAAATAAAAATTGAGCTTTAATTTTCCTGTTGGGGAATCTAGTTCTCCTAATTCTAAAAAAGATTCGTCGGCAATCCCTTTTAATAGACCAATAGGGCTACAACTTAGCCCTACAGCAAGCATAACTAAACACAAAAAAATTGAAATCCCTTTCATAAATCTATCCTTGTTTATTTCTGGTAATGTAGCAACATCAAACAAACAATTAAACATGGAACGAATTACTATCTTTTTTGCATTGGCAATGTTGGATACTATTTTTCGTTTCATGACGGACTATAGTTTTAAATTAGAATTAAAGGCTCTTTATGTTTCGAAAAGTTACAATTGCATCACTTTTATTTATTTTCTCTTCAACCTTAATATTTGCGCAAAGCATGAAATCACAAAAAAAATTGGAAGTAGCTACTCTTGGTGCCGGATGTTTCTGGTGTGTGGAAGCAGTTTTTGAACTCGTTAAAGGAGTTGAAAATGTAGAATCAGGATATTCTGGTGGGCATGTTGACAATCCATCTTACAAAGAAGTAACCACCGGAAAAACTGGCCATGTTGAAGTTGCTCGCATTACTTTTGACCCATCAGTAATTACGTATGGCGAATTATTAGAGGTTTTCTGGCACAGCCATGACCCTACAACGCTAAACCGCCAAGGCAATGATGTAGGCGAACAATATCGTTCCGTAATTTTTTATCACAATGCAGAACAGAAATCCACTGCAGAAGCTTCTCTAAAGAAAACAGATGCTGCTAAGCTTTGGAAGGATCCGATTGTAACTACCATAGATCCACTTAAAAATTACTTTGTTGCCGAGAACTACCATCAAGACTATTTCAAAAACAATCCTACTGCGGGTTACTGCTCGTATGTGATTGCTCCTAAAGTAGCTAAATTCAAAAAAGAGTTTAAACACTTATTAAAAGACTCATAATTTAAAGATTCTGATTTTTTTCAGTATTATAAATCTATCGTCTTTATTAATAACGTGGTGAGATTTTAGAACAATGACTTTAGCTCACTCGTTATCATTCCAAGAATTATATCTAACAAACAACTACATATCTTTTATTATGAAAACATTACTTAAAGCAGGTTTATTTACAATTTTAGCTGTTCTTTTAACTACAGGCTTAACTTTTGCCCAAGAGCGAGGTGAAGGTGAGCGTGCCAGCCCAAATGCAGCTGTTAGCCAAGCCATTGGTGCAACTAATGTGAGTGTTACTTATGGTCGACCAGCACTTAAAGAGCGCACTTACTTTTCAGCAGATGCTAAATTAGCTCCTGCAAGCAAAGTTTGGAGAACAGGTGCGAACGAATCTACTGTAGTTACTTTTTCTACTGATGTTATGGTTGGTGGAAAAGCCGTTAAAGCTGGCACATATTCTATCTACACTATTCCTGGTGCAAAAGAATGGACCATTATCATCAATAAGAAGCTTTCTTGGGGAACTCAATATGATGTTGCTGAAGATGTTGTAAGAGTTACAACTACTGCCGTAAGTAACAATGCTGCCTCTGCTGAGTGGTTTAACATCTATTTTGATACACTTTCTGCAACAAAAGCACATTTGAACTTACATTGGGGAACAACCAACGTAGCAGTTCCTGTTTCTGTGAAGTAAACTTATTTTAGATTACATTGGAAGGGAGTCAATTATGGCTCCCTTTTTTTTATCCATTATTCTATGATTAAAAATTCCGTTGCCCTGTTTTTCTTATACTTTTTAGGCACTAACACACTTTTTGCACAAAGTGATTGGGTTTTTGATGACACCAGCCTTCCTGTAGTAAACATCATCATAGATACTGATTCGCTCGATTTTATTTTAGATGATGACAACCGAAACAGCGACCACGAGTTTCCAGCTACATTTAGTTTTACAAGGAACGGAACTACGGAAACGGTGGAAAACATCGGATTTCGATTACGAGGAAATACATCTCGAGATTCCCAGAAAAAATCATTCAAAGTCTCTTTCAACACCTTTCCCGATAGCGATGAATTTCACGGGCTTGATAAAATGAATTTGAATGGAGAACACAACGACCCAACTATTCTAAGAGCCAAACTAAGTTGGGATATTTTTGAAAAAGCTGATGTTATTGCACCTAGAGCCAATCATGTAAAGCTATACATCAACGACGAGTATTTTGGGCTTTATTTGAACGTAGAACACATTGACGATGAGTTTGTTAAAAACCGCTTTGGTAGTGATGCTGGCAACCTCTTCAAATGTTTATGGCCTGCCGATTTAACGTATAAAGGTTCCAATCCTAAAGATTACGAGAATATTAAAAATGGCGACCGACCTGCTTATGAACTCAAGACCAATGAAGACGCACCTGATTATTCTGATTTAGCCGTTTTTATAAGCTTTTTAAAAAATGCTAGCGATGAACGTTTCGAAAACGAAATTCAAACTTACCTAAATGTTGATGGAGTTATTCGCTGGATGGCTATCGATATTTTAACCGGAAATTGGGACGACTATTGGTACAATAAGAACAACTATTACTTGTACCACGATCCTGAAACAAATCGATTCGAGTTCATCCCATACGATTACGACAATACTTTTGGGATAGATTTTATAGGGCCAGATTGGGGAAATCAAGACATCAACAACTGGGGTCCTAATGAGTCGCGCCCGCTTACTGATCGTATTTTGGGCATCTCAGAGTTTAAGAATAGACTTCACTTTTATTTGAATGAATTCATCACTTCTTTTTTCAACGAAACGGAGCTTTCTCCAGAAATAGATAGGCTTTATGCCTTAACAAAAGAAGCCGCTGAAGAAGATACTTACCGGACCAAAGATTATGGTTTTACTGTTGAGCAATACAATGCTTCTTTTACTGAAAGTACAGGTGGACATGTTAAATATGGTTTAAAACCGTACATCTCAACTCGGGCAAACTCGGCTACTAGCCAGCTTCAGTTACAGAATATTTCACCAGTTTTTAGAAAGGTAGACTTCACCACGCATTACCAAGCTGACCAAAAAGAGCTCGTAATTACCGCAAAGCTTTTAGATGAAGATACATCACTAAATGTAACTACATTTTTCCCCAACAGAGGAAATAGCATTAACCTGCTAGATGATGGAATGGGCGCTGATGCAGAAGCTGACGATGGAATTTATTCCGGAACCTATAACCTTTCGGGATTCTCTGGAAACTTGGCTTTTTACATCGAAGCTACAGATGCAATCGATACAAAATCTCGATATCCTTCTAATCCAGCCAAAGATTTATCAACTTCTGTAAGAGATGTTTCATCCTCTGTAGTAATTAATGAGTTCATGGCAGATAACAGCGCCACCATTACCGACAAAAGCGAGTCTTTTGAAGATTACATTGAGCTTTATAATAATGGAAGCACACTCTCTTTGGCGAATTATTATCTAACAGATGATTTCGAAAATCCAGATAAATGGGCTTTGCCTGATACCGTTTTGGGTAGCAAGCAGTTTATTCTTATTTGGGCAGATGGAGACATTGAAGAAGGTTCTACGCATGCACCTTTTGGTTTAAGTAAAGCCGGCGAAGAGCTTGCTATCTTTTATAAAAGCTTCACCGATTTCATTCTTATCGATTCAGTAAGTTTTGGAGAACAAGCACCCGACCACGCATTTGGCAGAGCTACTGACGGCGACGGATTATTTGGGATTTTAGATAAACCTTCCCCTGGATTATCGAATCATCTTGTGGTAAGTAATGATGAAGAGATTTCTATACCAAATTCTGCAGAGTTAGGACAGAACTTTCCCAATCCTTTCAATCCAGAAACGACCATTCCTTTTAGAATAAGCGAAGCTGGTAATGTTACTATTGCCGTGTACTCCATTTCTGGGCAGTTTATAAAGACCATCGTCAATCAAACATACTCCGCTGGTGAGTACGAAGTTCATTTTGATGCATCCGAGCTTTCCAGTGGTGTATACTTGTACAAACTATCTACAAAAAACACCAGCCTCTCAAAGAAACTGGTGCTAGTTAAATAGATAATAAATCTTTCTGATATGGGAGGCTAAGAAAGTGATTTTCTCAACCTCTGTAAATTCAGTCTAAAATTCCCACTTCACTTGGAACAAGAAATTTGTACCAGCTTGTGGGTAATAGTAATTGAAACGTTGCATTCCACCATACACATATCCGTAGGTATATCCATTGGTTTCATATTCTGCATCCAAAATATTGTTAACCATCAACGTTGCGGTTACCGCTTTAAAGGAAAGCAGGTTTTGAAGTTTGTATGCGAGTCTTAAATCGTTCACAAAATAAGCATCAATGCTACGCGCATCATTTTGGGTGTTATCTAAATATTGTTTAGAAACATATTTGCTCGAAATCGCTCCCGTAAAACCAGAGTTTGTATAACTGAAAATGGAGTTTGCAATCAAATTTGGAGAGAAAGCGATATCGGCGTCATCAAAAGTTTCCGCAATCTGTCCACCATTATCATAATCATCAATATACTCGGTAAACGATTCTACCTTGTTTTGGCTGATGGTTGTATTTCCCGCCCAGTTAAAGCTGTCGGTTATCTGTATTCCACCCTCCAACTCTAGTCCAATTCTATAACTATTTGGAATATTTTGGCGAACAGCTTCCCCAACATCATTTATTTGTCCGGTTAGAATAAGTTGGTCTTTGTAGAACATTCCGTAGCCATTCACTGCAACAAAGAAACGATCAAACTCGCCACGATAACCTGTTTCTATATTGTAGAGCGTTTCTTCTTTTGGTCTACTTTGAGTGCTTGAATTTACGTATTCATCTCTAGTTGGCTCTTTACTGGCAACACCAAATGAAGCAAACATGCGGTGATTAGCTTTGCGGTAAACCAATCCAAATTTAGGATTGAAGAATACAAGATCATCTTCATTTCTGATATTTACAGCACCACTTTGCTGGATATCAACTCCATCAAATTCATAGTTAATACGACGCACTTGTAAATCGAGATAGGCGTTCAAATTCTCGCTAAGTAAATACTGCATTTTACCAAACACATTGAAATCTGTTTTAATGGCATTGTTATCGTAATAGCGTTGTTCTGTTTCACTATTTCCTGCAAAACGAGCCCAAATAATTTCTCCGAAATGATCACCGTCATAGCGATTGACTCCACCACCAAAAGTTACATTCCAATTGTCTGAATATGTGTATTTGGTGTTAAAAACAATTCCATAAAAATCGTTATCTAACCAACGTCGGCGTACCAAATCAGTAGTTGTTTGAGTTATTGGCACAGGGGTAATTCCGTAGTCATCCACATCTTGTCCGGCTTTATATTCTTCGTAAAAACCTTGTCCGTGTGTGTAATGGAGCGATGCGTTGGCCGACCAGTTATCTGCTAATCTGTACGAGTAATGCAATTGGTAATAATCTTGGCGGTAGTTATCAACTTGATTGTCGTAGGGCGAACCAGGCTTCTCTGTTCCGGCTTCGTTAAAGGTTCTATTTCCACCTTCCAATACACTTTCTTCAACGCCATACCAAGCTTGGTATGTGATTTCTTTTCCTGAAAACATATCCGCTTTTAGTAGGCTACGCTCTCCTCGTTTTGTAGCGGATAGATAGAAAGAGTTTAAATCAGCAGAGGATCTATCGATAAAACCATCTGACATGATTTTTGATAATCTTCCTTCAAATTGCCAACCGTTTTTCATGAGACCCGAGCCAAGCATGATATTTGCTTTCCGAGTGTTGAATGAGCCAAATCCTGTATTAATTTCAGCAAATGGGTCTACACGGTTGCTACTTGTTTGAAGATTTACTGAAGCCCCAAAAGCGCCGGCACCGTTGGTTGAAGTTCCAACACCACGTTGCACTTGGAGGTTATCGATTGAAGATGCAATATCTGGTAAGTTCACCCAAAAAATACCATGAGATTCAGCATCGTTAACAGGAATTCCGTTGATAGTGACATTAACACGAGCAGGGTCTACGCCTCGGATTCTGATACCAGTGTAGCCAATTCCAGTTCCTGCATCAGAAGTGCTTATAACCGATGGTGTTGATTGAAGTAAATAAGGAACATCTTGGCCCAAATTCTGCTTTTCAATATCGTCTTTAGTAACGTTGGTGTAGCTCATAGGTGTTGAGTCATCCACTCTGGTAGCTTCAACAAAAACTTCATCACCAATAAAGGTTGTTGGCAATAATAGGATTTCCAAACCTTGTTCATTTCCTTTTACGGAAACGGTTTTGGTTTTATAACCTACAAATGAGACAGTAATTGAGTTTTTACCCTCTCTTAGTTTAAGCGAAAATTCACCTTTTAAATCAGTGTTTTCGCCATTTTGGGTTTCTGTTTGTACAACAGTTGCCCCGATAAGGGTTTCTTTGGTTTGTGCATCAATAACTCGGCCAGTAACCGATTGAGCGTAAGATATTTGTGACGTAATGAGCAATAAAGCCGCTATTGCTAGAGCTTTTGATAGGAATGTTTTAAACATTTTCCTCCAATTTGATTGTTATTAAAAAAATAGGAGGAGGCGAAACAAGTGCATAGATAAGCAAACAGGTTTTCCTCCGCCGGTATTATCCGGATCAGGTGAAAGGGTGTAATCTCAGCCTTTGTCGTTCAACAAAAGCACCCCTAACCGTTAGATGTAAAACTAAGCACTAAATTCATCAAAAACACACAAAAATCTCGTACTTTTCGCTTCTTATTCTAAAAAAATTTATTCCTACATGATTAACTCTCGATTTTTAAAAACATTTAGCTTTTTTGGCTTGCTCCTTCTTCTTGTTTCTTCTTGTGCTACAAAACAAGAGTCTCAAGGAAATTCCGAAATTGATGCTAACGATATCAAAGTTCACATTAGCTATTTAGCTGACGACGATTTAGGTGGGCGTGAAGCTGGCTCCGCAGAAGAAGCAACCGCAGCTAATTATATTTCTGATTTATTCAGAGATTACGGGTTAGAGCCTGCTGGAGACGACAACACTTATCTCCAAGAGTTTACTATCAACACCTCGATTCTTAAAAATCCACATTCCGCAGACACCTCATCCGGCGAAAAGTTATTAGCGCGCAATGTTGCTGGTTTGCTACAAGGAACTGGAAATAGCGATGAATTTATAGTTATCGGAGCGCATTACGATCACTTAGGCTTAGGCGATGGTGGTTATGGTTCTTTATACCGTGGCGATTCACTTCGTATCCATAATGGTGCCGACGACAATGCTTCTGGAACCGCTGGCGTGTTAGAGCTCGCTCAATATTTCTCTGAAAACCGTCCTTCTAAAGACATTCTATTTCTTGCATTCTCTGGCGAAGAAATGGGATTACTTGGCTCTGATTATTATGTAAAGCATCCAACAGTAGATTTAGAAAAAGCAATCGCCATGATAAACATGGATATGATTGGCCGAATGGTTGAAAAGAAACTCATTATTTTTGGAATTGGAACCGCTGATAATTGGGCTGATATCTTAAACGAAGCAAACGTTGACTCTTTAGCGCTAAACTTAGTTAAAGATGGAACTGGAGCAAGTGACCACACTAGTTTCTATTACAAAAACATTCCTGTGCTTCACTACTTCACCGACACTCACGCTGATTATCACCGCCCAAGCGATGACACTGATTACATCAATTTTAAAGGCGAAGAACTTACTTTAAAGCATGTTGCAAACGTGGTAAAAAGCTTAGATGCATTAGATAAAACGCAGTTGGCTTTTAAAGAAGCTCCAGGCGAACAACGCCAATCTATGAGTTTAGATGGCCCTACCCTTGGTGTTTTACCAGATTACGGTTATGATGGTAAAGGCATGAGACTTACAGGTGTTACCAAAGGCCGTTCAGCAGCAAATGCTGGCGTTAAAGGTGGTGATACCATTATAAAAATTGGTAATGAAGACTTAAACGACATCTACGCATATATGGGTGCACTTAACAAGCTCAAAAAAGGTCAGCTTACTACCATAACCGTTCTCAGAGACGGCAAAGAGCTTACTTTTGACCTTCAATTATAGATTTATTTCTCGAAAACTAATCAAGCTTCTTATCTGGAAGTTTGATTAGTTTCTTTTTCATTCTTTGTGTCTCTCCATCACTTCTCTAAAAAATCATTACTGATTTTGGCACTTGCTCAGCTTTCCATACATTCAGAAAAACAAGACGTTCTATGTACTCATCAAAACTACTTTTTGCAACACTGATAATTATTATAACCGCTTGCCAACGTGAAGATTCTGCTAATAAAACTCTTCCAGAAAATGTGCAAGCAATCTCTCTAGTTGGAGATACTTTGTATACCAATCTATCTCAACTTTCTGCAAAGCTAGAGTCTAGAATTGATTCCTTGATTGATGTTGCAGAAGCCAACAACGATGACCTTGCTACTATGATGATATGGCAAGCTCGTAAAAAAGGCTACCAAGGTGAATACCGAGTAGCAATAGATGTGCTTTCTGATGCCATTACCTCCTTTCCTGAAGACGCTCGGTTGTATCGTCATCGCGGTCACCGCTACCTAACATTGCGCCAGTTCGACCTTGCTATCGCCGACTTTAAAAAAGCCACCACGCTAATTGAAGGAAAAGAAGATATTGTTGAACCCGATGGTTTGCCAAACGCTCAAAATAAGCCAACTAGCACACTCCAATCTAATATATGGTATCACTTGGGATTGGCTTATTACCTTAAACACGATTATGTAAACGCTCAAAAAGCTTATGAGAATTGCCTCAAGGTGAGCCTCAATAACGATATGAAAGTGGCTACGACTTACTGGTATTACATGACTCTTCGCAAGGCAGGGAAAGATGAACTCGCTGGTAAGATTTTAGCGACTATTCCAACGGAGCTAGACCTCATCGAAAACACGAGTTACCATAAATTACTTCTCGTTTTTAAAGGCGAATTTGATTCCGAATTATTGTTAGATGAAAACTCAACGGCACTCGATAATGCCACACTTGGCTATGGACTTGGTTTTTGGCATTCCATAAATGGCAGAACCGAAAGAGCTCGCGAAATTTGGCAGCAAGTTTACGATACAAACAATTGGTCTCCCTTTGGCTTTATTGCCAGCGAAGCGGAGTTGGGGAAATAGCACAGTTAGCAGTTAGCAGTTAGCAGTTAGCAGTTAGGGACAAGATTCAAAGCTTTATTCGCAATCAAATTTTTTCTGGGGGGATTTGCGACGAAATACTGTATAAAAGTGGCCGCTTAATCTCGCTGCTATGGAAGCTCTAGCTTCCAGTAGAGTTTGCCTTAAACTACCAGCCACCAGATAAGCTCGAAAAAAATCTATTTACATTATTGCCCTTGAAGCATCTCCATAAAACGCTGACGTACTTCTTTAGTTGGCTTTCGGTAAGTGCCAAATGGGACATGATTATTACTTTTGGTTGTATCAATTTCAATTCCCCAAAGTGGGGAAAGCGAGGTTGGCAATAATGAATAACGACCATCTCCAATTACGTTCTCATAATCAGGATGCGTAATCAATACCCCATCCGAAAGCTTACTAAATCGCTCAATATCCTGATACAAAGTACTTCTTTCAAATAAAGCGTATTTTTGTCTCCATTGAAGTAAAGCTACAGATTCGCCCTCATACAAAATAGGTTTTGAGAAAGGAATTAGTCGTGCCCCAAGAGTGAATAAACTATCCGAATGGGTATATCTAATGCTCCACAAAATTTCATTCGTCATAGTTGGTTTTACCGTCAAATGCTCGATGATATGCCCTCGCTGACTGGCTACTTGGTAGGCTACATTCCCGGCCTTTTTTTGTTGAGAGAATCCAAATGTGAGATAAATTACTACCCATCCGAATCCAGCCCAAGCGTACAAGGTTCTCTTTTTATAGAACGCAAAGCCTACTGCAAAAATAAGACCCAACGAAAAAAGAGGATCGAAAATGGAAATCAAATTCCATGAAAACCGTTCATCCAGAAAAGGCCAGAGAAGTTGAACACCATAACTAGTTGCGGCATCGGAAAGACAAGCAGATCCATAAGCTACCAAACTATAGAAGTAGGTTTCTTTAAAGCTCAATTGTTTTTTGACCAACCACCAAATAAGTGCAGACGCAATGAGAGCACCAACAGGAATAAAAACCAAAGAGTGGCTAAACTGTCTGTGAAACTCTAGGTTTAGCAATGGATCAGAGGCTCGGTTAATAAACACATCCAAATCAGGTAGTAGCGCACTGAAAAACGCTACAAGTGACACCTCCCGCAGATTTTGTTTATTAGAAAAAGACTGAGTGGCAGTTGCGCCAATGAGCCCGTGGGTAATGGGATCCATAACCGATGTTGAAATTTATGCTTTGAAGTCTTTGAAACTATTCCCTGAAGATAGCAAAGAGCTAATGAATGAACTTATAGAATCCCAATTAAAATAGTTTGAGGATTTCTGATTTAAATATTCAAATCTCAATCCTCAAACCTTGATGTTCATTCCTATTTAATGAGCGTCATCTTTTTAGTAATCACCGTATTATTTGCTTCTAAGCGGTAATAATATACACCTGATGCACCGTCAATGGCATTCCATTGCACATCGTGACGACCGACTTGTTTGAGCTCGTTTACAAGTGTGCCTACCAACTGTCCCATAACATTGTATACTTTTAGCTGTACTATACCTGCACTTCCTATAGAATAAGTAATGTTAGTGCTGGGGTTAAACGGGTTTGGATAGTTCTGATTAAGCTGAACTTGTTTAGGCATGCTATTTTCTCTTTCCAGTGGAGTAGCAATCTCACCATAAGCAAATTTTACCACCGTTTGGGTTGATTGAGTTCCTCTAATAGCGGTGTAAGTCATTGGTTCAGGATTTAGATCATCCACAATCCAGTAGAATCGACGTGTTTCCGGATAGTATGTTGCCGTTTGTGGAAAATTGGTAACCTCAACCTTTGGAATACTCATATCTGGATTACGTGCACTTATTATAAAATCTAACGTATCACCCATTTCAATAAATAATGGGCCATCGGTAAGTGCACCTGGTAAAGCCGAAGTAGCATAGATACCTCGTCTGTCATCTCCATCCTCAGTAATAATTGAGGTGGTTGCAATGGGTATTTTTTCAGTATAAACCGATACATTATACAACACAAAGTCGCTGATATTTTTATCCCAGAAGTAAGACATTGAATACATTACCAAGCCACCTTCTTCAGTAAACATCAAATCTTTACTCCCAATCAGGGTGTCCCCATTGAACGCAAAATTAAAATATCGGTTAATGCTTTTATTACCATAGGTATTTTCTCCAATTTCAGACACACTGGTACGCACCAATTGTTCTATCGTGTAATCCCTATTATAGGAAGTCTCCCGTGTGATGTTATACTCTCCCTCCACAAAATTGTCGGTCTCCATTTTATAAGTAATCACTAAGTCTTCAGCATATCTGAAATAGGTAATATGCTCAGTTAAATCACCTTCTTCATTATATTGAAAATAGTGTTTACTCAGAATTTCGCCTAAAATAACAGAGTCAGCCTCGGTATCGTAGCTGGCGTTATAACCAATTATACTATCTGCTTTTAAACCAGAATCACTAAAAATAGCAGGGCTTTGGTAAGTGCGGCTAAATGTCTGAATTACCCATTCATCATTCCAATCTTTTTCAAATGTTACTGAAGTTTGAGTGTTTCCCGCATAGTAGAAGTGAGTGCTATCCGTCGGTACTAATTTTTTTGTTTCCATATCATACCAGTAAAATACTGAGTAGATTGCCTTGCCTTGCTTATCCAATTTTTTATAAAAAGAGCTTTGATAAGTGATTCCGTCCTCATTAAGTTGCTTATTTTCACTTATTACTGAGCTGTCTGTAAGTGCACCACTCATCACTAAAGACAAGTAATAATCACCTAATGTTTCACTGAACGTGAACATTCTGTAGAGGTAATTATCTATGCTGTACATTTCTCCCATCTGAGTTATAGAAATTGGCTCCCAATTACCATCATTTCCTAGTTGGAAATAATATTCTTCAGATCCAAAACCCTCTGGTGGGTTTTTGGTATATATGTACTTATCACCACTTGTTGGGATGGGTGAGCCGTTATAAAAATAGTAGGATTTGCTACTATCATTAAAACTATCATTAAACCATCTTTCTTGGGTATAATCTAGTTGCCATTCAGCCGAGGCCCCATTCCAAGTCATACTTTGATTAAATGTTGAGAAATTCGTTTGATTGCCTTTATAATATCCTTGTGAATAAAATTCTGGAACAAACACTTTTTCTCCATCTCTCCTTATCTCGTCATACGACCAAGTCGTATCATTCGAGAATACTAAATCGCTTACAGACATTAATTTAGGCTTTAAAAAGGTCTGCATTTTCTCAAATTTTGCCATTTTAAGTTGTGGCACAGCCTCAAATAGAATTGTTTGTTGTGAGCTGTTTTCATATTGCTGCAATTTGTTTAACCCAGCTTGAGCCAACGTTTCTGCACCAATCATTACAATTATAATTAATAAAGCCAAGTGTCTCATTATCTCCCCGCTATTAATTAACGTATACTAAACGTTGAATTATTAAAATGAAGAAATGATGAATTTCTGAAATTTATTTAATCACTTATCGCAATTTAGTAACATTAATTTCAGAATATGAAGCGCATATTATTATTATTTTAACTCTTAGACTCATATTCATTAAATAATATTTTCGCCGATTATTTTTATCGAGAGCTTTTTGGTACGTACTAAACTGAAGATTCTGGGGCGGTCCAAAAATACATCCATCAACGAGGTGATTGTGATAACGAGCACTGAAATAGTGTAAAGGTAAAGTCGGCTATCACTGCGAATAAAACGGTCAACGGTTATAAAAACAGAAAGCCCGTATCTCTACGGGCTTTCTGAACTTTTAAATTTTCTACCTCAACTAGTTCCCAACAAAGAACACAGCGTTACCAAACAGAAGTTTTCCATTGTGCCAAAAGCCACGGAATAGTGGATTATCAATCATATAAACCACAGCTCCTGAACCCATGTTTTGAACTCCAAAACTGAGTGATTCTTCTAGCTTTTCTTTGGCTTTATAACCTACAAATCCACTTCGTTGTGAGCCTTTTTTTGCAACACCTACATTCCAGCCATTTTCTAGATATTCATAAGCTGAAGAACCTAGTTTTAACGACATATATTCATCACCATAACCAAAAGCTAACGGATGAGTTTTATCCATGCTTACTTGAAATATAGAACCGGGATTTGAGTTAGATGAATAATCTCGCTCAGAATCAGCATATTTTTTCAACTTTGATTCTTCATCTTCTTTTTTGTCATCGTCTTTTTTTCCGGAAGACTTCGTTTTTAAACTAAAATCATCTTTTCCAGCCAAGAAACGATTCGCACCATCCAAAGCAATCAAAGTTCCTCCATCACGAATCCAGCTTTTTAATTCCTTTAAGCCATCTTCATCAAAGGTAGAATTATAACTTCCTGTTGGCATAATAATCACAGTATAATCGGACCAGTCAGCGCGACTTAAATCATCTCTATTAATCAAAGTAACAGGATATTTAATCTGCTGATCGAAGTAATGCCAAATATGTCCAACCATGTTGCTACTTGTTCCTTCTCCTGCAATAAGTGCCACTTTAGGTGTTTTGATATAGCGAACTGATGAAGAACCAAAGTCCTTTCCTGACGTTACTAAACCCGTTGAAACTGGAGTAAGAGTACGACCTAATTCATCAGCCGTTGTCTTTACAATTTCATCGAATGAATCACCTAATTTCTCATTTCCTCTTCGAGTAATTACCAGTGTTCCGCGATCGAAATTCTTGCCATTCATAACAAAATCCGATTCGCTATAACGCGCCTTCACTCCTTTTTTAAGAATCGCTGCCAAGTATTTCAAATCATCTAAAGAATTCCATTTTGCAATGTATGCGTATGGTTTTTCGATGTATGGCGACGTTGAAGCTACGGTTTCCATCGGTACATCTTCTTGGGCTATTTGTCCCTTAACTGCATAGCCTTCAACGCCAAAAGTATAGAAATTTTCCCAAGCAGTGATATCGTAAGTAACCGAATCAGCTAGCTCTGGTTTTGGTTCAAACAGGACTCGAACCATTGTTCCTTGTGGTTGGTAGGTGCTAATTACATAATCACCTTTTTCAATTCCAACACGCTCGTTTTTCCCGTTGGTGTAATTATATCCTTCCACTTTCGAAGAACTTTTTGCTACGCCAAATTCAATATTTTGTGATAATAAATGACGAAGTAACATCGAAACTTTATCAGGATTACTAGTTTTTTTCACCACAAAAGTCTTGTAATCTCCAGAGCCATTTTCTCTTGTTGTTTCAAAATACTTAGCAAACTCGTTTACCACTTTGGTTTTGTTTGCAGCAGTAACTTCAACTGTTGAAAGTCCAGAAGTCGAATGATGCGTAAGACGATCTAACAAGGTAAGTGTGTCTTCTTCAGCTGTTATAACACCAAGCCCGCCTCTGCTGTGTCCACCTTGCTCGTAAGTCATCCCAATAGCACCATTAAAAATTGGCCATGAATCGCCATAACTTGGGTAAAATAGGTCGAACACTTCGCGAGTAAAGTACAACCAGTTTTCTTTGTCGAAATACTTCGTATGATTTTTACCAACCATGGTTTGGTATTCACGTTGCCAATCCGTAATTGCTGCGTGGAATGGTTCAGCTGCTGGTGCAAAATAATACGGACTGTTGTGGCCTTGCTCATGAAAATCTACATGAACGTGAGGCATCCACTGTTGGTAAACGGCAACACGTTGTTGGCTTTCAATTTGAGTTTGCCAAGCCCAATCTCTGTTTAGATCGAAGTAATAGTGATTCGTTCTTCCACCAGGCCAAGGTTCATTATGTTCTCTCGCTTCAATAAGTGGATTGTATTCGCTTCCTGTTACCGATTTATTCCAGTTCACATAGCGATCTCTACCATCAGGGTTAATCATCGGATCCATAATCACCACGACATCATTCAACCAAGCTTTCTTCTCGGTAACTAACTTGTATAAGGTATTTAATGCTGCCTCGCTTGAGGAAGTCTCATTGCCATGTACGTTGTAGCTCAACCACACAATAGCTTTTTTGTTCTCTGTTGGTTCGCCTTGTTCAAATCCCACCAACTTCAAATTATTAGTACGGATTTCTTCGATGTTCGCCTGGTTTTCTTCGGATGTAACTACCACATACACCAACTCTCTACCTTCGTAGGTTTTGCCATATTCGGTGAATGTTACCATGGGCGAGTTATCTGCTACATGCTTAAAGTAGGCGTCTACTTTGTAGTGAGGAGTCCATTGTTCACCAAGTTCATAGCCTAGAAACTCGGCCGGAGATTGAATCTGTGCTTTTACAGCCACCGATAAAACAATGAATAGAATAAGTGCTGAAATACTTTTTTTCATAGTGTTGTGTTAGGAATTTAAAAAATCGGAGCCTCAGTAAGTTTCGATAACTCGCCAAGCTCATCCACTTTTTGCTTTTATATTTATTGACTTAATGTTTGCTCAATCTGAGCTTTTACATCATCCATAATGGCATTAGGAATTGGAACTGTGAGATTATAATGAGCTAATTTCCAGATGCCATCTTTTAAAACTAATGTACCTGTACCTCTACTAGGTCCCAAGTTTGGAGTATCCAACTCTTCATCAAACCAAGCCGTTTTTCCTCCTTCTGAAATATACACATGTCGAACAACGGGCGTAAAGTTCCATGCGCGACCTTTATCAAAATGGGGTTTACTGTATGCTTTAAACTCAGCTACATCCCAGCGTTCGGTAGCATCGGTTCCCATAAAAATGGAGCTTTCATCTGCAAAATGACCAAAATATCTATCAAAATCGGCTTCGGCAGCTGCATTGTGCCAATCGTCCATTACTTGGTTTACATCCTTCACATGCTGTTCAACCATTTCTGGAGTTAGCGATGCAGAACACCCCACAAAGAGGCATAAAATTATGCTATAAAATACAGTCTTCATAAATGTCCTTTTTTAATTGCTGAATTGTACCGCTTAGATTCCGAATGAACAAGTTATTGAAGCTGAAATATTTAGCAAAATAGTTCTTTACTTGTTTACAACTCTTACCACATCTCTATTCCCCAAACTGCGAAGCTGGATTCTAGAAAGTCTTGATCTTGTTGTCTAGCTCTGGTTTCCAGCCTTTGCAGGAATAGTAAGTGTGAGATAATTCGCTGACAGAAATAACTATTTGATTCCTCACAAAGCACCTAGTTATTTTTAAAACCCAGAGTGTCATTACGCCCACCAAACCCCATCGACGTAGAATTATTGGCGGAGGAAGAACGCAATGGAATCGACGTCTCCGGCAGGAGCAATTAAATAATGTGACGGCAAGGTCAGTTATCACCCGCGAATAAAAAATTGCTTTTTAATAACTGGGAAGATCCTTCAGAAGTATCTTCAGGATGACTTTGAGCGTTATTTAATAAAAAAAACTGTCAACGAATTATCTGACTTCTACAATCCCGAAATAAATTCGGAATCTTATGGGTAGAGCACACAATTATACTCTATAGTTGACTCCATAAAAGAAATTCATTTGCTTATTTATGTGTTTTTATTTAGATAATTGACACACAATTAGTTATGCGTAAAATGATAATTTATTCAAGCAAAATATATAGGCAATTATTTTTTCTTACTGCTTTATTCCTTTGTTGTACAGAGCCTGATAATGCTAAAGTTACTAGTAGTGTCATAAGTTTAAACCCCAAATCTACAACCGATATCGGACTCAAAGGTTTAATTAAGGACTGGCACTTCTTAGAGCTTAAGATTAAAAATAATTTCATCGGTACAGCCGACAAGGTCATTATCGGTAAAGACAATATTTATATACTAGACATATATAGGTCAATGTCTCTGTTTATTTTTGATAAAAAAGGCAATCATTTAAATACTATCAACCGACCTGGCCGAGGTCCCGGTGAATTTCTTTCACCAGTCGACTTTGAAATAACTGATGAAACTCAAGAAATAATTATTTATGACCAAGCTGGATTAAAATTAATTTTCTATGATCAAGATGGAAATTTTAAACTTGAGAAAACCCTTAATCTTAATCCTGATAGATTCGGTCATATAAAAGATAAATATATATTTTTGTTGGGAAATTTTGATGAAAATAATGGGAACAAAAAGCTAGTTGTAACAGATAGTACATTTAAAGTTTTGGAAAGCTTTGTAGAAATGAGAAGTGAACTCATTGGTTTACATTTTGACATACCGACAAATATTACAAAAAACAAATCCACATTCTTAGTTACAATTCCATTCGACAATACTCTTTATAGGTTAAATAGTGAATTAGAATTGGAGAAAATCTCAATAGATTTTGCAGATTTCAATATCAGTGAAGCATTCTATAATAAATTTCCTAACAAGCGCGACAGATACAGGCTATTGGATGGAAAAGCGTACAATGTAAGTACCTATTTTGAAAACGAAAAAATCAGATTTTTCACTTATAATTTTAATAGAAAGTATAATTTTTACTACAAGTCATTAATCAGTGGCGAAGAAAAGCATGACTCTTATAGTAATATTTTTCAAGGAATAGGGCCGATTACAGGCATGCCCTTAACTTTAGAACAAGAAAATTTAGTCTGGTTTCAGCATAATGATCAATTACAAAGATACTTTAAACAAAAAGAGGAAAGCTTATCAGAAAGTGAGTTTAAAGAATTCAAGGATAGAAATATTAAGTTAACAACTCTTTTTGAAGCTCTAAAGGATACAGATAATCCATATTTAATTTTTTGTAGCATAGAGTAATATGAAGACCATATCTTAATATTTAGGTTCAACTACACTTCGCTAGTTAGTCTCGTTACCAAGCCTTTGTTTAAAGCAAGGAAGGCTGATCAAATTCATCCATACCAAAGATGCTGAAACAAGTTCAGCATGATTGAGATTTCATTCTGAGTGGCTTGGGAGTTGAATAGCTTACTTTACCTTCTAACGTCTTCGTTCGTAATGCAGTTTGGAAGGCCCAGCTTCCAGTGGAATCGAACTCAGATTAAAGAAATTTCAGTATTGAGATGTGCTCCTGCGGTGTGTATACTTGAGCTGAGTTTATAATTCCCAAAATTGAGTTCCATGCCAACCAATCAAGATGTAGCAGAAAAATTAAACCTCGTCTTTCAGCTTATGCAGCTTGCAGGCGAAAATCGATTTAAAGCCATTGCTTTCGACAAAGCTTCTCAAACAATTGCAGGTTTAAGTGACGACATTAACACCTACATCGATTCCAAAACACTTACCGACATTAAAGGAATTGGCAAGTCTATTGCACAAGACATTTACTCCTTCGCCGAAACAGGAACCATGCCCGTACTCGATGCTCTTCAAGAAAAAGTACCGGTGGGTTTGATTAAATGGTTGGAGATATCAGGACTTGGACCCAAGAATATTCTCAAAATTCATGAACAGTTTGGTATTTCAGAAATTGAGGAACTCAAAGCTTTAATCGATAATGGTGATTTAGCGCAGCTTCCTGGTTTGGGTGGGAAGTCTGCCGAGAAAATTCGTAAATCCATCGAATGGATGGAGAAATTTGATGAACGTTGCCGTATTGACGAAGCTACCGTTATCGCCGATGTTATCTTTGAAAGCTTGAAAGATTTGGAAGGCGTACAGCGTATCGAAATTGCAGGCTCTCTTCGTCGCGCTAAAGAAACCATTGGCGATATCGACCTTTTAATTGCTGCAGATGAAGAATACATCCCCAACCTTTTCGAAGTATTTACGAACCACGAGCGCGTTACAGAGATTCTTGGTAAAGGCGACACGAAAAGTTCTGTACGTACCAAGGAAGGTAGACAAGTGGATTTACGCATTGTAAAACCCGAACATTTTGCAGCTGCGCTTATGTATTTTACTGGCAGCAAAGAACACAATGTGGTGATGCGCTCTAGAGCACGTGAACGAGGCATGAGCTTGAATGAATATGGATTGTATTCCTTGACAGAATCTGGAGAAACAAACTGGGAAGCTCCCCATCCTTTCGAAACTGAAGCCGACATCTACAAAATGTTAGATCTCAATTTCGTACCACCAGAATTACGAGAAGATCGTGGTGAGTTCGAGATTTTTGATCATACAGAAATTCTTCCTTTAGTGGAGGAGAAAGATATTCGTGGTGTAATTCATGCACACAGTACTTGGAGCGATGGAAAATTCTCCATCCGAGAAATGGCCGAAGCTTGTATAGTACTTGGTTACGAATATTTGGGAATATCCGACCACTCTAAAACAGCAGCCTATGCTGGGGGACTTTCAGTGGAGGAAATCAAGCAACAATGGGATGAGATAGATCAACTTAACGAAGAGTTCAAAAGCGCTGGGACTAATTTTGTGATTTTCAAAGGAATCGAATCCGACATCCTAGCTGATGGAAGTTTGGATTATGAAGACGATATTCTAGCAGGCTTCGACTTCGTGATTGCAAGCGTTCACCAAACGTTAGATATGCCTCGCGAGAAAATGATGGAACGGTTTCGCAATGCTATCAAAAATCCATACACACGAATTTTAGGTCACCCAACAGGACGTTTATTACTTAAACGAAACGGAAGTGATATCGACTTAAATGAATTGGTTGCTCTTGCTGCGGAACACAACACCGCCATAGAAATTAACGCAAGTCCGTGGCGCTTAGATTTAGATTGGAGTTTCGGCAACAAAGCTCTAGAAGTTCAGTTAATGACCTCCATCAACCCCGATGCACATAGCATTGATGGTATCGATGTAATAAAGTACGGCGTAAAAATTGCGCGAAAAGGTAAATACGAAAAAGAACGAGTGCTGAACACCAAAAGCGCTGATGAGGTTCTAGCTTTTTTCAAAGAGAAATAAAGTGCAGAATCTAAATCAATAGAACATCTCCATTTAGTGCTAGAATGATTATTTTAACATCCAAGATTCAAATTCTTCAAACTAAATTCGCACTTTTCTGGTTTATGAGATTCAAGTGCTCCACATGAAAACAATCCTATACATATTCATCTTTTTTTGCTTTACAGGCATTCAACCTAGTTTTGCGCAAGTTCAAACACGTGCAGAACTAACGGGTAAATCAGCATATATCCGAGCGATGGAAGCTTTTGCTCTTGAAGATTATTCCCAAGCTAAAGAATTACTACTTACAGCTTATAGCGAGCTTGGTGGCACTGCTGGCATTTCATTTGCCTTAGCTGATACTTACATCATGTTAGAAGATTTGCCAAACGCCGCCCTTTATGGGAAGCAATCGGTGTCTCTTGAGCCTGATAATAAATGGTATCGTTTTAAGTTAGCTCAAATTTATCGCAGTGCTGGCCAGAACCAAGCCACTTTAGAAGAACTAATCAAACTCTTAGAATATCATCCCTTTGATTACGATGCTCTTTTCATGCTCGCCGATACTTATCAAGATTATGGCGAATATCTAAAATCAAACCAAGTACTCAACCGTGCACTTGAGTTAATGGGGCCAAATAGATCTATTTATCTGCTTAAATTCAGAAATTTTGAATCACTCTCTGCTCGGGATTCCATGCTCGTTCAATTAGAATCTTTGAGAAAGCTCGATCCTGATGATTTAAATACTCTAAATCTCCTTAGTGAATACTATTCCACTTCTGGTAAAAGCGACCAAGCAAAAAGTGTGTTAACAGAGGCATTATCTAGAAATAGTCGCGATCCCCAAAGCTTGATAAACCTTGCAGCCATTTACATCGATGGTGAAAAGTGGGATAGCGCTGGCACACTCATCGGCAATTTTGTATCCGATAAACTCATTACACCTGAAGAAAAATTACAAGTAGCTCAATACCTCTACTCGCGCCAACAAGAAGAACCGAATAACGTTCAACTTCGTATTGAAAGCGGTCGGGTTTTAGATCTTTTTTGTGAATCTGAGCCAGATTACGGGCTTGCTTTCACTTTGGCTGGACAGTTTTATTCGCAGAACAACGACATCGACAACGCTCTTTTGAAGCTCGAAAAAGGAAATGAACTCCTTCCCCAAGACGACATTGCGTGGAGGTTACGTCTTCAACTTCTTTTAAACCAACAGAAGCTCGATGAAACCATTGAAGTTGGACAAAAAGCAGACCAAGCCGTTCCTGAAGATGCTTTTATTCAGTTTTTTATAGGCTCGGCACACCTTCTCAAAAATGAAAATAAACTGGCTGTTGAGTGGCTTCAAAAAGCTTCGCGCTCTCCCTCAAGACGACCATTTAAATCCGTAATCTACTCTACGCTCGGCGATGCTTATGGAAACTTAAAGAACTATGAAGAATCCGATCGAGTGTACGAGCTTGCTTTGCGCTACGATCCTGAGAATCATACGGCGATGAATAATTACGCCTACAACCTTTCCATCCGAGAGGATCAATTAGAACGAGCCAAAGAATTAGCCTTAAAAGCGATAGAATTAGAACCCGACAATTCTGCTTATTTAGATACTATCGGCTGGGTATATTTTAAACTAGCCGACTACGAACGAGCACGACGTTATGTCAAAGCATCTATCGACACGGGCTCAGCTAGTGCAGAAGTTCTAGAACACTTGGGCGATGTGTATGAGAAACTTGATAATCTTCCCGAAGCACGTAAATGGTGGAAACAAGCTCTTGATTTGGATAGTACAAGAACTCACTTGAAAGCAAAAACTGATCTAGATTCTCAATGAGCCTCTCCCCTCGTATTTTATTATTAAGTATAATTTGCGCCCTAGTGTTTATTTCGTCGTGTACAACAAGTAAAACGGTTTTAGAAAAAGAAGAGCCATTGTATCCACTCACAGAGTCAATCGAGTCTGTGATTGCGCAAATACCTAATTACAAAACAAGCATTACTTCCGCAAAAGGGAAGGGCAGAGCTCTAGTGAGTGAGCCTGGTAACAGCGATCGCATTTCCATTAGCTTCGAAACCGACTCTGTTTTAAGCTTGTTATCTATTAAGAATAGAGTGGGCATTGAAGGCGGGAAAATGCTGGTGGATAAAGATTCCATTCTCATTTACAATAAAATTGATAAGTACGCCCAGAAAGTTTCCATTCAAGATGGAAGGCTAACAAACCTGAACGAACTCGCTTCAGTAAATTTCCTCGACTTGATGAATTTCAAGGTGTATGAATCGGATATTGAGATTGCCATGCAGACCGATACCGAATATGTGCTAGGGTTACTCAACAAAGGCGTAGTGCGCATCAACAAAAAAAATGGCACCGTTAGTAAAGTTCAACAAGCTTGGTCTTCTGGGCTTCCTTATTCCCAGATTGAATACGAAAGTTATGCTGAAGTGGAAGGCTACAAATTGCCTCGAAAAATCACCATATTAAGCAACAATGGCAATTCACGTGTCACATTGCAAATTCTTCAATTAGATATTAACCCAAGTAAGTTGAATATAGAACTTATTATTCCAGACAACATCCCTTTAGAGCGACTATGATTTCTAGATTCTCTTCCTTTTTTTTCGCCATTGGGCTATGCTTTCTTGCGCTTGCTCCTGCACAAGGACAAAGTACCTATGAGGAAAAACGTAAAGAGATTCTAAAGAAACAGACCAATACCCGCGCTGAAATTAATGTGCTTGATGCTCGTATAAAATCGTACCAAAAAAGGGTTGATGAAACAGAGGTTCAATACAATAAGTCTTTTAAACAATACGAGAATTTAAATAGTCTCATCTCTCTACAGGATGATAAAATTTCGAGCCTAGAAACCGAGCAAATCCAGATTGAAGCAGAAATAACTCTTACTCAAGACGAAATAGAAAAAAGAGAAACAGAGCTTAAAGTTCTTATCGATAATTATAAGAAAATACTTTTATACGCTTATAAAAATGGCCGTTCAAATAATTTAGAGCTACTTCTTACATCTGATTCATTCAACCAGATGCTCGTTCGTTCCTTTTACCTCAACAAGTTTGAGGAACATAAAGCAACGCAAGCACAACACATTCGCCAAAGAAAAAGCGATTTAGACCAAGTGAGAACGAGTCTCCGGCAAAGCTTAAATAAAAACGTGCTTCTCTTGGAGGAAATTAAACAAGAAAAAAGTACGCTTGATGGGCAACGTTCTAAACAAAAAGAAACAGTAGAGAGTATTAAAAGTCAGAGATCTGTACTTCTTGCCGAGTTAAGAAAGAATAGAGAACAGAAAGAAGATTTAGAAGATACTTTTAACGCTTTAATTGCCGACGAAGAAGTGGCACGAAAAGCAGAAGAGGAACGATTAGAGAAACTTGCCGCTGCTCGTAATATCGCTGATGAGAATCTAAGAAATACCGAAGTTGCTAGATATTCTAAACCTACTGTTGTTAAAAGAGCTGTTTCTGATGATATGCTTAAAGCCTTTGGAGCAACTTTTGCAACCAAAAAAGGAACGCTCCCTTGGCCTGTTAGCAGTCGTACTATTTCAAAGAAATTCGGGAAAACGCGAAACCCAATTTATGGCACCGAAACAGAGCACTTGGGAGTTAATATTGTAACCGAACCAAGATCTTCAGTTCAGGTGGTTTCAGATGGTTATGTTTTTGTTGTATCTCCAATAAGTGGTTTTGGTGATGTTGTTTTTGTAAACCACGGTGGCTATTACACCGCTTATGGAAACCTCAGTCAAATTGATGTTTCCAAAAATCAAGTATTGAAAGCTGGCGA
Organism: Balneola sp.; assembly: GCA_048267905.1. Lineage (GTDB taxonomy): Bacteria > Bacteroidota > Rhodothermia > Balneolales > Balneolaceae > Balneola. The sequence goes on along the minus strand of JBLWWM010000007.1, from coordinate 178,914 downwards.
CCGAATCGGACTTTCTGGCGTTACAAACTCCCCATTAGGCGAGAATCTTTTTTTTATGGTTCGAAAAGACAAAACGAACTTGAATCCACAAGACTGGCTTCGTAAAAAATAGTTTTACGTTCCAATATTACATTCTCTGTATTTAAACTCTTATTATCACAATAAACTATCTACTTCGTGAATAACTTACCTAGACTTCTTTTTTATACATCTGGCTTACTTTTTATTTCAGCCGCTTTCATCATTTTTACTTCCGAGCTTCTTGTTAAAGTAAACGATGGCACTACTACTGGAACCGTTCTGTTTTTTGGTTACGGTTTAGTTTATATGGGCATGGTTTCGCAAAGTAGTAAACGCTATATGCGCAGGCTTCAAGGTTCCACAACTGTACCTTTTATTTTTGGTGCAATTGTTTTTATCTCTCCTGCCGCCTGGGCTTTTATTTATAAAGGTGGTGAAGCAACTTCAGCCTTAGTCTTTGTACCGATGCTTGCCATCGCCTGTGCATCTGGTGCTTGGTTTGGCCACAAAATGGGCCTTAAAGCTCAAGTCAAATTCCAGAAAGACTTAAAAACCTATTTAGAACGTGAAGAGCGTTTATCAAAGCCAATACAGGATAATCAGAACTAACCCACATCAGCATGAAATTTCTCCGACTTTCAATCATTGTTCTCTTTTTTCTTTTTGCTAACTCTGCGCTTTCGTTAGCTCAAAGACAAGCAATTACAACCGCCGATTTACACAAAATCGGAACTGCTCCATCGGCAGATAGAATTCAATCTGACATTGAATCTTTGGTGGGGTTTGGAACCCGACATACTCTTTCTGATACGCTTTCTAGCACTCGAGGAATTGGTGCAGCACGGCGTTGGTTAAAACTAGAGTTTGAAAAAATTTCGGAAAACTGTGGTGCATGTTTAGAAGTGTACTACGTAAGCGATGTTGTTACTGGAAATCGAATTCCTGAAGCTACCAAAGTAGTGAATGTGGTGGCCATCCAACGAGGTTACGCTGACCCGAATCGTTTTGTGATGATGAGTGGCGATATAGACTCTCGCGTATCGGACGCTTTAGATGGCAAATCTGACTCACCTGGAGCAAACGACAATGCATCAGGCTTGGCAGGCGTTCTCGAATCGGCACGTGTGCTTACTCAGTACAAATTCCCAGGGTCAATCATGTACGTTGGTTTATCTGGGGAAGAGCAAGGATTGTTTGGCGGACAGATTCTTGCTAAACACGCTCAAGAAGAAGGCTGGAGAATTAAAGCCGTGTTGAACAACGATATGATTGGAAATATTGAAGGCGTTAATGGTGTGATTAATAACACTACCGCTCGTGTTTTCTCAGAAGGAACACGCGATGTTGAAACAGAGCGCGAAGCTAGAACTCGTCGTTTTACTGGTGGTGAAGTAGATTCGCCTTCTCGTAACGTCGCTCGCTATGTAGATACCATGGCCGATCAATACATTCCTAACCTTGATGTTATGATGATTTATCGGCTAGATCGCTTTGGCCGCGGTGGACATCATCGTCCGTTTAATGAAGCTGGCTTTCCTGGCGTTCGTATTATGGAAACGAATGAAAATTACACGCGTCAACACCAAGATTTACGAACTGAGAATGGAATTAAGTACGGCGATACTATTGACGGCGTAAACTTCGATTATGCTGCAAAACTAACCGCACTTAATGCTGTTGTTATGGCTGGAATGGCGGCTGCGCCTAATCCTCCGGTTAACGTTCAAATTAGCGGAGCCGTACAACCAAGTACTACCCTGAAATGGCAAGCGGTGGATGCAAAACAAAATCCTCAATTAGCAGGCTATAAAATTTATTGGCGCTTAACCGATGCTAACCAATGGCAAAAAAGTGTGCTTGTTCCAGCAAACGTAACCGAACACACCTTAGAAAACGTTGTTATTGATAACTACTATTTCGGTGTGGCTTCAGTCTCTAAAGATGGAATTGAAAGTCCTGTTGTTTTCCCTGGTGCAGCGGGCTCTTTTGGTGAGTAGATAGATATTTTTTCTTACCACCAAAATTCTATTTCACCATTGGTGTTTTACTTAATTCACCAATGGTGAACAGTTTAGAACACCATTGGTGAATTGAAATCGCTGTCAGTACATCTTCACAAAGGAAACGTTAACTACTTTCTGAAACTCATCATGCCAAGAATCGAATTACGAACAGAAATCAAAGCAAGTAAGGAAATCGTATTCGACTTATCTAGGAGTATTGATTTACATAAAATCTCTACCAAACACACAAATGAAACTGCTATCTCTGGAAAAACTAGTGGACTAATTGGCATGAATGAAGCCGTTACATGGAGAGCAAAACACTTTGGAATTTATCAAGTACTCACGTCAAAGATTACAGAATTTGAACGACCGAATTTATTTGTGGATGAAATGGTAAAGGGAGCGTTCAAAGGTTTTAGACACGAACATCATTTTAAAAACTTCAATGGTGGGACATTGATGACCGACTTTTTTGATTACGAATCTCCTTTTGGAATCTTGGGCAAGTTAGTTGACAAGTCATTCTTGTTAAAATATATGACGAACTTACTAGAAGAACGAAATAGAATCGTAAAGGACTTTGCTGAAACGGATAAATGGAGAGAAATAATTACTAAGTGAAAAAGTGCAGTTGCCAAAACACCTCAATAATCTTCTAAATTTGTAACTTCGAAGCTCCAGACTAGGGAATTTTTCAATCCATAATATTTGAAGACGTATAGGCGATTATATCCTTAACTTCACTTCTAAAGCATTAAAGAACACATAGCATGGCTGGTGAAACGAATTTATCTCAATTATTAAAAGGAATGACTCCAAAGCTACACGATGGAGTATATGTCTTTTCAACGGTACAAGATGTTAGTAAGATTGACCGAAGAGATACCATTTGTGAGTTCAAAGAAGCAGAAGGCACAACTATTGTTATCGAGAAACAAAAAGCAGACGAGCTACATTTGAGCTACGAGTATATTGCTTCTTGGATTACTCTATCGATTCACTCATCCCTTGATGCCGTAGGCTTGACGGCAAAATTCTCAACCGAGTTAGCAGAACATGATATTAGCTGTAATGTAATTGCTGGATATTATCACGATCATATTTTCGTGGATAAAAAAGACGCCGACAAAGCCATCAAAGCTTTAATAGAATTATCTGAGAAGCAATAGTAAACACGCCCCTTGTTTATCCTCGTTACGAACGTCTTCGTTCGTAATGCAGTCTAGAAGCTCCAGCTTCTTGTGATTGGAGTTATGATGTACAAGGGAGACGCTTACATTAGGTTAGGGGCTGCCAGATTTACCAATCTGTGGAAGGATGTATTTTCTAATGAACTCAATTCTATCTTTAGCGCGTGGTTTAAATCTAGAGGTAATAGCAATGATTCTTTTTTCTAAAGTATCTATATAAATTATATTCCCACCATCCCCAATAGCGGCATAACAATTTCTTTCTTCGCCAATAATTCTAAACGTCGATATGGTTTGGTGGGCGCATTGACACTCTGAGGGAAATAAAAAAAAATTATTTCTGTCAACGAATTACTTAGCGTCTACATGGATGACTCTTTAAACTCTCCCATCTCCAAAAACTCAAAAGTATAAAAAAAGGGACGCAGATTTAGCTGACGTCCCTTATTAATTTGTAGAATGAGTTAATCCTCATCCTTTGGAAGGTTGAAATCCGAATTCGTTCGGTAATCTCCTAACAAATGCTCAGCAAAATAATACCACGTCATTCTATCGAAATAAGCTTGTGAAGCACCAAAACCATGACGGCGACCTGGTAACATCATCATATCAAAACGTTTGCCCGCTTTGATAAGAGCATCGGCCATTCTTAGCGTGTTCGCTGGGTGAACGTTGTTATCAATATCACCGTGAACAAGAAGAAGATGTCCTTGTAAGTTTTTAGCGAGTGCAATGTTGGTTTCAACAGGTGCTTCAAAAGTGATTTGTTCTTCTTTCACCTTAACACTATCGTCGTTCATTTTGGTAACGGTTTTACGTTTTTCTTTTACGCCGTTATGAACTTCACCCCACCAAATATTATAGATGTTGTTATCGTGATTTCCTGCTGATGAAACCGCCACTTTATAAAACTCAGGATATGTAAGTAGCGCAGCTGTACTCATAAAACCGCCACCCGAGTGACCGTAAATACCAACTTTATCATCATCGATGAAAGAATGGCGAGCGGCTAATTGCTCAATTCCGTATTTGTTATCAGCGAGGGGATAATCGCGCATATTGCCATAACCGTAGTTGTGATAATATTTATTACGGAGTGGACTTCCGCCACGTTGCCCCATCGATACTACAATAAAACCAACTTGAGCAAGAGTGTTTGTTCGTGCTTTCGAACCTGATATCGTAAAGTTTGAAGGGAAAGGCTCCGTTTGTGGGCCAGGGTACACATACGAAATGACAGGATAAGTTTTAGTGGAATCGAAATCGAATGGTTTCCACATTACGCCGTATAAATCGGTAGCACCGTCCACAGCTTTTACGCTAAATGTTTCCGGAGCTTTCCAGCCTTTTTCAAGCATCAACGAAATATCGGTTTTTTGTAAGGTTGAAATCACTTTTCCAGTGCCATCACGCAAAACGGAGATTGTTGGTAAATCTACACGAGAATAATTATCTACAAAGTAGTTCCCATTTTCAGAAGCTTTTATGCTATGGTCGGCATCTTCTGTGGATAGATGTTTGAAATTACTTCCATCAAACTTAACAGAATACAAATTGGCATAATATGGATTCTGTCCTTCTTCACGACCATAAGCAGAGAAGAAAACAGTTTGTGCAGCGGTGTCAATTCGAGCGATATCGCCAGTGACAAAAGAACCAGAAGTGATTTTATTCTTCAGTTTCCCGTTGCTATCGTAGCGGTAAAGTTGTCCCCAACCAGTACGTTCGCTCCACCAGAGATATTCCTTGCCTTCGTTAATAATGGCGAGGTCTGCAAAACGAGTGTTGAAATAAGGTTTACTTTCTTCTGAAAATAGAACTTCAACCGCTCCGGTGGCTGTATTTGCTTTCAGTACATCAATTTTACTCCAAGTTCTATCTCTTCGCAAGATGTATAGAAAGTCAGATCTATCAGTTTCGAAAATGCCTCCTTTATTAAAATAAGCGCCGCCAAGCGATTGATCTTTCCACTTATCAGTATCTAAAAGAACTTTGGATTTTGTAGCAGGCTCAAAAACTTGAATTTCATCTAGAATAACTTCTTTGTCGCCCGGCATTGGGTATTTGTACGTTTCTAATTCTGGACGTTTTTTAATGGAGTTAATCACCCAAAGATCAGATACTTTACGCTTGTCTTGGCGCTTAACCCAGAACTTCTTTGAATCTTCGAACCAGTTTACACGAGTTCGAAGTCTCTTGTTAGTAGTAGTGTCTGAATCATCAGCTTGATAACTATACCACAGTTCGCCGTCGTCAGTAAGTTGAATTTCAACGCTATCTTTGTCATTGGCTTTCATCACAAAAAGGTTGTGATTTTTTGCGAAAGCAATCCAAGTGCTATCAGGGGAGAAATTAGCCCAGCGTTCTTGCTTTTCTTTGGTGAGCGAATCGCCTTTAACGAGCTTGTTACCATTCAAGTTATACGTGAATTTTACACTGTCTACATGAAAGGTGAAAAGGTTTTTGTCGGTATCGTATTCAAAGCTTTTTAGAGGGAGATCTTTGGCGTTAAAAGGCTTTGAGAAAATTTCAGAAAGTTGGCCCGCCATTTCTTCTTGGTCGAAAAGTAAACGCTGGCTGGCTTTTTGGGCATCAACAAAAAACCAGTTTTTTCCTATTGGATTTTCGTACTCATACCAGAATTTATTGGTGTTTTTAATCCAATTAGGATTAACGCTGGTAGAGCCAACCATTTTGCTCATTTGTTCGGTAGTGAACCGCTCGGCAAGATCGAAATTAGCCTTCTGTTGTTGCGCAAAAGCAGTTTGAACGGTAATCAGTAAAGCTAAAACTGAAAACAGTATAGGGAGGTATCTTTTAGTCATAGTAGTAGTTAGTTAATGATGCCCTAAATAAACGGTTTTTACTTGTAAAAGACTTATAAAACAGCGCTTGTAATAATTAGTTACAGTTGGGAAAGGAGGGGAGTTATTGTTTATTTGAGGGTAGATGTTAGTTGTTAGGGGATTGAGAGATTAAGTAAATCATCGGTTGTAGTTGCTAGATAATTCGTTGACTCGTCTTGGTGTTGCTGCTATGAGTGTCTCCCTCGGGGGAGATAGATTTCACACGGTCATTTCCTCACTGCTCAAAGCTCACATCTATAAAAACATATTTCGCCTTGGGTTATCACTAACTCCCATTTTGATATAAAATCGGTTTTATTCATCTTATCCCTGAAATTTAGAGAATAAACTGAATAACACTTAAGCATGAAATAGGGATAAAGTGAATAGAGTTCACTTTACTCTGTTGTTGTAGCACATATGGAAACGATATACAAAAAAGATAAAACTTAATTAATACTTAATGACAACATACATAATCACTTTTGACATTAAGGACAAATCGAGATTGAATAAGATTAAAAATCATTTACGTGATAAAAAATCTGCTGTTTGTCCTATTCATGAGAATGCATATGCTATTCGAGATGAAAAAAAGTCCTCTGAAATTCGTGATGAATTAATGCAGTTCATGGTTGCAGAAGACCGACTGTTTGTAATACGTACAGGGACAGAAGCAGCCTGGAAAAATTCTTATGGTGAAGACAATGATAACTGGTTAAAGAAATATTTATGAACACGCAGAAAAACACACAGGAAAAGCCTCTGCGAGTTCGAAGAGGTAGAGTTGACTCTGTAGACTTATTTGAAGTTAAGGAACATGAACTTGAAATTCTAGAAAACGGAGAACCGACAGGAATTTATCTTAATTTTTCTATTTTTCTATTGTCGGTTGCACTGTCTTGTATTCTCGCTTTAGGTAGTGCTACTTTTTCGTCATCTAGAATGGAGAACATTTTCTTATTTCTCGCCATTATTGGTTTAATAGGTGGATTATTACTAATCGTTCTTTGGTGGCGAGGTAGAAAGTCAATAAAATCGATTATAACCAGAATAAAAAATAGGATTCCTCCTGAGTACATACAAGATGAAGGGACTGACCCAAATTCCGTTTCAGAGGAGGAAGATATTACAAAACCAAAAGCAGAATAATACGTGCTACAACATTTTGTATAAGTAATGGCAGGCAAAGTGCTAAATATCAAGGTTTGTAGCCCGATCAAACAGCGTATCGGTTTGACAGGAAACTACCACGCAATCTGCCACTACTCATACAATTTACCGTTGGCAGTAATATAAAATGACAGAAGAACTAAAGAAATACGAATCGACAATTAAGAAAAAACACAGCTTCAATTGGGCACCAAAATTTGAAGAAGAATTTAGGACTGATTTGAGTAAAAGTGTTTTCGTACCAATTGCCATAAAGACTTTTGAAAAGTTAGGATGGGATTTAGTTTTCCAAGACGAAATTTCTGCAGAAGCTAAAAGAAAAGGAGATTGGGACAGGTGGACAGAAAAAATTTCTGTGACTTACGAATATGGAAAGGTAAAAGTCAAAAGTGTTTCTCTTGGAAACGAAATGTGGGATAATGGAAGAAATTCTAAAAGAGTAAAATTATTTATTTACGCATTTCAAAACACCGAAAAAGAATTTGACCGAGAAACTTTAGCTGAACTTGAAAAAGAAGTAGAGAAGAAAAATAATTGGGATGACTATGTAATACCCGAAAGTTTACCACAACCAAAAATTAGAAAAGAGCCACAATTTTGGATTCCAATTGTTGGTGGAATAATTACTGCACTATTATTAGGTTTTATTGTTGCATTTCTATCTGTAAAAGGGATTTATATAATTGGTCTTTTTGAGTTAGGAGTAGCAATTGTTATGGGATTTGTGCTAAAACAACTTATTAAAATAAGTAATTACACTTTTTATGACCATTTGCATTATCTGCTAATAGGAATGATTTTGATAACATATATTTCAAATCAATATTTTCAGTACCAAATAATACTAAATGAAAACAACTTTCAACCTTTTAGTTTTTGGGAATTTATGCAAGCTAGATTTGAAGCAGGACTAACAATTAAAAAACTAAATACAGGTTGGGTAGGATTATTAATCAGTTGGGGTTTACAATTAGTAATTACTTATTTTATTGGTGTTTTAAGACTTTCCTCAAGTCTAATATCTTATTCACTTGAAAGAGTACCAATGGAAGTCGTGGATTTCGCATATTACCACTTTGTAAAGGAAAAAACAGAAAACCAAGTCAGAGACGAACTATCAAAAATGGGTTGGACTGAAAAACAAGACCAAGAAGAAGTTTTTGAATCAATTGGAGCAATACAAGGAGCGACTGAAATTAATCGAATGGAATAAATACTACTGGCAACAATAGTGCAATGAGCATAGACAAACCAATAGCAGCTAAAATAATCCTGAACTTACTGAACGGTCAGGACTCTGGAGAAGATTTTATTGGTCTTTCTGGAACATTGTATCAGCAAAATCTGATTTACTCTGAACCAAGAGAATTGAGACGAGCTAACGAATCATTAGAACTGTCTGTAGTATTCAGAAACAGGTATTCATTTGACAATTGGCTTTCCCATTCTAAGGTTAAAGAATACTGGACCGAGAAATTTGGGACACTATTAACTCAAGCTCCGAAAACATTAGAAGAAGTAGATGTAATAATTGAATTTGACAAGATTGAGAACTGTGAATGTGATACTTCAGATTTCTATATTCTTCAAGGTCGTTCTCTACAATTTACGGACGAACTAACTTGCGGCTCTTGCTTAAAACAAGTTCCATATTCTCGAATCCCACTTGATATTAAGATTGAAGAATGGCAAAACTATCATCAGCGTTTTTATCTGAACTGGTTAGATAGCGGAATCTTTGAACATGATGCTTATCAAGAATTAACAAACTATCGAGAAGGTAAGCTGAACAAAGAAGGTGAGCGAATTAGGGCGGAACTTTCAAATTATTTTAACGCTCCAGTTTATTTGAGGCATTTTGTGGAAGAACCTGATGACAACCATCCATGCCTAATATGTGGAGAAACAGGATGTGATTCAGATCTGAAAAGACCAAGCAAAATTTGCAAAACTTGCAATACGATTTTTGACTAGAAAAAGTAAAGATGCTAACAAATGCTATGAATGAATGGGGTTTTATCGGTCAGGAAAGTTTGGTGGCACTTGGAAAGTCCGCCACAAGTTTTAAAATTAAATCAAGGCGTGGCTATGTGCATGAGGATAGATTAGTGGTTTCTATTCCCCACTCATCATAGCTAGTCGTTGTAGCAAGTAAAAGATAATCATGAATTTCGAACTGATTAAAGAACGAACAAGACCATTAGTCAACAAAGTGTCTCCTGTATCGGAGGGGTCATTAGATCTGATGAGTGACTTGATTGTAGTTGAAGTTTATGAAAAAGGAGATTTGTTTATTGATAGAGGGAAAAAAAATAACAAGGAATACTTTGTTTACGAAGGCGTCTGCCGGAGCTTTTTGCTAAGCCCGGAAGGTGAGGAAGTAACAATATCTTATTTTCTTGAAGGCGGTGTACTCTCTCCAAATAAAACGAGAACAGCTAATCAAATATCTCACCTTAACTTTCAAGCGCTCACAAAATTAACTGTTGCCAGCCTAAACGCTGACAAGTTTGAACAGCTAATGATAAATCACATTGACATACGCGAGTTTGGAAATATGGTTTTACAAAATGAACTCCTTGCAAAAGTTGAAAAAGAAATAGCACTGGCCTCCCTGAACGCTAAAGAAAGGCTCATTCTTTTTAGAGAAAAATATCACTTTCTGGAAAACCTAATTTCACATGTTGACATCGCCTCCTATCTGGGAATTACAAATATTTCCCTAAGCAGACTTCGTAAAGAACTTAAGAAGTAAAATGTAATCCTTTAACAAATGTTAATGGATATGCAATCAACATCATCAATCTTTGTAGTGAACTTAAAAACAAACAAAGAAAGATGAAGAATTTTTCAAGTACCACCACACAAGGATTTAATCTAAATAAAATTAATCCACTATGGTATCTCGCAATTGGAGTAGCTACCATGGCCTTAACTCACATGACCTTTAGTATTGAAGTCATGGCTTGGGTTTCAAGTGTACCATTTTTAATTTATCTAAGTCTCACGCAAGGCTGGAAGTCGAGATTAACCTTTTTTCTCGCTTTGGTTTTGGCTTGGTCCTTTGTTGTAACGAAGATTATTAGCGATCCAATTCCACTGGTGTTGGTCTTCCTCTACGCGATTCCAATTAGTTTATTTCACCTGCCGGGATACCTGATATGGAGTAAGTTTGAAAATCAAAAATATGCGCTGTTTCTATTTCCTGTTATCATGATCGTCATGGAATGGATTCAATACACCTTTACACCTCTTGCCAGTTGGGGAGTTGCAGCATATACCATGCACGACAATGTATCTCTTATACAAACAGTATCCCTGTTTGGGTTGGCTGGACTAAGCTTTCTGATTTATTGGGTTAATGCCTCTATTGCTAATATAATTATCAAAAGAAAAACCTCTATTTCAACATTTCAGCTCCCGTTAATTATGCTGTTCCTTTTAATTGCTTTTGGCTCCATCCGTTACGACATGAGCAAAGCTAATGGTTTTGACACAGTAACTGTTGCCGCAGTTGGAACAGACTCGAAAGCAAGTGGTTTACCATTGCCAACTAAGGAAAGAAATGAACAAGTTAAAACTGCATTATTTAAACGAACAAGAACTGCAGCAAACGGTGGCGCTAAAATAATATCATGGAACGAAGCCGCCATATTTATAATGCCTGAAGATGAAGGTAAATGGATTAACTCCATCAAGGAACTAGTTGCCGAGCTTAATATCACATTGGTCGCTTCTTATGTGATGCCTATTTCCACAACACCTCTTAAGTACGAGAACAAGTACCAGTTTATCGATTCGACAGGAAACATTACGCAAACATACCTCAAGCATCAACCCGTACCAGGAGAACCAGCTGTGCAGGGAAAGTCACCTTTAAAAGTGGTTGATATAACAGGAACAAAAATCGGGGCTGCAATTTGCTATGATTATGATTTTCCATATCTGGCAAAAGGATATGGTGAATTAGGAGCAGATATGGTTATACTTCCGTCAAGTGATTGGAGAGGCATTGACCCTGTGCATACAAAGATGGCTGCATTTAGAGCAGTTGAGCAAGGTCACTCGGTACTGCGTTCAACTCGTTTTGGTCTCTCTGCAGCAATTACACCATACGGTGAAATGGTTTCACAAATGAGCAGTTTTAACGATAATGATAAAATCATGTATGCACAACTGCCTACCAAAGGTGTCACTACATTATTCTCAGTTATTCAGGATAGCTTCGTCTACCTGTGTATTGGATTCTTAATGTCGTTTATGGCTATTGCGTCTCGATCAAAAAATAAATCAAAACCTACAATAATAGATGATTTATTTAAATAGAACTATATTAATATTAATTGCTTCAACAAAACCTAAACTGCATTAAAACGCAGTTTAGCCAAACCGTTAAGTGCAGACAAAACATCAATAATTGAAAATATAAGAGAGCAAGGAGTAGTAAGGTTTATAGACATTACTCAATCAGAACCAATACTAAGAGTCAAATCAATGATAAACTACTATTAAAAGATATAGTCTAGGAAGTCTCTGACTTCCATTAGTTTTGTGCCCTATCTCTTATCCTCGTTCCGTAACTCCGCTGCGGAATGCCACATTGCAGCTCTGCTCCAAAAATGTTTACCCGCTCTTCCATAAATAGAAAGCCTGATTAAAATCCTACTCCTTACAAAGATGCTGAAACAAGTTCAGCATGACCGAATTTTTTCGAATCTAAATCCCTCAACAACTTACCAGCCACCACACAACCAAACTACCCTATCATTGTTACTTCGGGAACTCGTTCGATCTTTATGGTTTTGCTGGTTACTTCTTTTAGAAGATGTGCTTTTCGCATAGCACCCCAAATTTCTAGATAAGGCTCACTTTCGCTAGTAATTTGCACTTTAATCTCCGTTGCTTCCGAGTTAACAACAAGCCTTTTCACATTTTGGTAATGGCTTCGATCCAATCCATCGGCAACTCGCAAAATTCCTGCAAGTTTTTTAATTCGAGCTCTAGTTGCTCGGCTGAGCTTCCAATATTCTAAATGAGTTTGTTTCGGAATGGAACGACGATGGTAGCGAGATACATTCGCCATAATCTCAATTTCATCCTGCTTAAAACCTTTCAGTTCCGCATTACGGATAATATAAAGCGCATGTTTATGATGCTCAGAGTGCGATATGTAATACCCAATATCATGCAAATAGGCCGCGTATTCCAACAACTCACGATCGTTATCAGTTAGCTTTAGTTCTTCTCTGAGATGATCAAACATAGTTAGCGCCATTTTAGCAACATGCCGAGAATGCTCTTCGTGCCACTGGCATTTTCTAAGCAACTCAAATACACTGCGCCGGCGCGGGTCTGCAAATTCTCCAGCCCAAGATAATCCAATCATATCCTTTTTTAGGTAGCGGATGATGATTCCCTCTCGCAAAGCTTGAGTAGATATTTTTACTTTTTTGATACTGAATTGTCTCAATAACAAATTAACAAGCACCACTCCAGTATTAATAAAATCAAGACGTTTTACATCTAGTCCTTTTACTCTGGCGCGCTCTTTTCGATTCAGTGTTAAGAATTCTTCGTAGAAGTCGAAAAAATCTTGAGCTGAAAATTCTAATTCGTTCAAGGTAACATCTACCGAAAGTCCTTTGCGGGCGGCAATCATTAAGGCAATATTCTGCATAGTTCCAGACGACCCGATGATAGTATCCGTACGATGTTGTGCAAATGCTTCTGAGAGCGACTCTAGTTCACCTCTATAATGGTTCTCGAGTATTTCTATTTCTTTTGGAGTGATGGGGTCAGATGGCTTAAAAATATCCGCCATTCTGGAAACACCAATCTTGCGGCTCGTTAAATAGAAAAACTCTTTCCCGTTACCAATAATAAACTCAACACTTCCACCACCAATATCAGCCATCAAAACGGGTTCTTCGCCTAAACTAATACCATGCTGAACAGCATAGCCAATAAGCTCGGCTTCCATATAACCAGGAATGGCGTTGATTTTTATCCCCAATTCATCAATACTACGTTGTATAAATTCCCCACCATTCTCAGCTTCACGAATGGCACTTGTGGCGTAGGCTAAAATCTTTTCTACGCCGTGGCTGTCGCACAATACTTTTATATTTCTGAGTGCGCTCATTCCACGTTTTATTGCCGAATCAGTAAGTCGTTTTCCTAATCCGCCCTTGGCCAACTGCACCATCTCTTTCAGATCATCGATTTTGCGGAAACTTCCATCAGAGTATAAATCTACAATCACTGCGTGGAAGGAATTGGTGCCTAAATCGATGGCGGCAATTCGTTTTATGGGAACGATTTGAATAGAAGAAGAGCTATTTAATATCACAAATACCTTAGATTTTGTTTAAACCAATTCAGAATACATAAAAAGATTGGAGTTTTTGTAATTTACAATATGCAGCAAGTTGATTCTAGTATAGATTTTGAAGCTTTTAAACCCGCTTGGTGGGCAGCCAATGTACACGTTCACACCGTGGTTTCTTCCTTCATAACCCCCGAAAATATAGACGTAAAGCGCATTGAGATTGAAACTCCCGATGATGACTTTCTTGAAATTGATCTTATAGACCTTCAAAACGATAAGCCTATTGTTGCGCTTTTCCATGGATTAGAAGGCTCATCTGAGCGCCCGTACATTCGTAGCTTAATGTTTAGCTTGCAACAGGAAGGATTCTCTTCGATTGCACTGAACTTTAGAAGTTGTGGCAGTAAGATGAACAGACAAAAAAGGCTTTATCACTCTGGCGAAACTACCGATTATGGCACACTTTTTAACTGGATTAGCCAACAATTTCCCAAAAAAGAGATTTATGCCGTTGGATTTTCTTTAGGTGGAAATGCTCTTGTAAAGTCGCTGGGTGAAGAAGGAAATCAACATTCTGTTTCTAGAGCGGTAGCCGTATCTCCGCCGTATAGCCTCAAAGGTGGCTCTCTGGAAATGAGCACAGGATTTAATAGAGTTTACCAAAAACGTTTCATCCGAACGTTGGCAAAAAAAGCTGTGCAAAAGCAAATTGCCTTCCCCGACATCCCTACGTTTAATGGCTCTACCGTTTATGAGTTCGACGACCAGATTACAGCTCCTGTTCACGGCTTTAAAAATGCTGAAGATTATTATGCGAAATCATCATCTGGGCCTTTCTTTGAGCATGTACGCCGACCTCTTCTCGTCATTCACAGTAAAGAAGATTCTCTATGCCCGCTAAAGTTTGCGCCGTTCCCAATGATAGAGACAAACCCAGATATAGAGACTTTATTCACCGAACAAGGTGGCCATGTTGGTTTTATGAGCTCGCACCCAGGTTGGTTAAATAGATGCATCTTAAAATGGCTAAAAGCATAAAACGATTCGTATCTTAAGTGTGTTATTTGAACTCACTCCAAAAAACACATCATGGTAATTATTATTGGCGCCGGTCCTATCGGCATTGCAACAGGCATTCAACTTCAACAGAAAAATATTCCCTTTCTAATTATTGAGAAAGGAAGTTTGGTCCACTCGCTGTTTCATTATCCAGTAAATATGACCTTCTTCTCAACCTCCGACCGCTTAGAAATTGGTAATGTTCCTTTTATCTCACACGGAGCCAAACCAACACGAAGTGAAGCTTTAGAATATTATCGCCGTGTTACTGAGCATTATAAGTTACCCGTTCATTTGTACGAAGAAGTTCAATCTCTTACGGGCGAGGATGGCAATTTCACCGTTATCACAGATAAAGGAACCTACGAAGCTACAAAGATAGTAGTAGCAACGGGTTTTTACGGAACGGCTAATTTGATGAATGTTCCTGGCGAAGATCTACCTAAAGTGAAACATTATTATAACGAACCGCATCCGTACGCTTGGCAAAAAGTATTGGTTGTTGGCGGAGGGAATTCCGCCGTTGATGTTGCCTTAGAATGCTTTCGTGTAAATGCGAAGGTAACCCTAGCTGTTAAACACGACACCATTAAGCCTAAAGTTAAATATTGGGTAAAACCTGATATCGAAAACCGAATTAAAAACGAAGAAATTAAGGCCTACTTTAACACCACTGTGAAAGAGATTCATGAGCATGAAGTTGTGTTGAATACTCCAGAGGGCGAAGTTACTTTAGAGAACGATTTTGTGCTAGCAATGACGGGATATCATCCTAATTTCGAGCTCATGGGAAAGCTAAATATTGAGCTTTCTGATGATGAACAATGTATGCCTATTCATGAAGAACGTACATTGGAGACTAAGAAAAAAGGTGTTTATGTGGCTGGCGTTGTTTGCGGAGGGATGGATACAAGCCGATTGTTTATTGAAAACACGAGGGTTCATGCAGATCAAATTGCGGCGCACATCGAAAAACACTGGACATAAAAAATGGGCAAGCGACCTATATCACGCCGCTACGACCAAATTACCGCTGCTGCATTCCTGCCCTGACGGAGTTCAAAGGGAGCTGACTGTATAGGACTTGCCCAAGACTCCAAAGATAAGGGTATTAACAGACAAGGTTCAAGTTTTATTCGCTAGAATTTTATTTAATCTTATGAAAAGATTGTGCAAAAGTCGGAGTTTCTAAATCATTTCTTATTCATCACAAAAACGCCATCCCAATCTTTGGATGGTGGAAATTCTTTCATATCCTTACACCGCTCAATAAAAATTCCTGAAGGATTGACACCATAGTTTTCCAGCTCGAATGATTGATTAAAGAGTCTCAATGCGCTATCCCATTCTTGGTTAAAATAGTGAGCCATTCCTTCTTCATAAAGCCCAATACAGTCATGCACTTTTTGGCTAGCGTCATTCTTTAGATTAGCCAATTCGTATACTTTTACGGGCAACGTTCTTCCTTTTACAATAATATTGTCGAGTAGGCGAAATAAACAGTCATCTCCATATTTTTCCGCTTCAAGCTTTGTGGACTCTGTTACCATGGTATATACTCCGTACTGCTTAGCACCGCTTTCACAACGTGCCGCAAGGTTTACATTATCTCCCATCATGGTATAATTGAATCGCCGGCTTGAACCCATATTTCCTGTCACCATATCTCCAGTGTTTATTCCCATACGATGCTTCATATTGACAACAACATCTGGCCAGCCATCTTTTTTCCACTTTTTCCGAAGTTCCACTAACTCTTTCTGCATTAGTTGAGAGGCTACACACGCTCGTAATGCGTGATCATCCATTGGGAGTGGTGCTCCAAAAAATGCGACTATTGCATCTCCAATATATTTATCCAGCGTACCATTTTTATCAGTTACAATGTTAGTCATTGCACTCAGGTACTCATTAATTAAGGCTACTAATTGCTTTGCTTCAAGTTGCTCAGAGAAAGTTGAAAATGATTCTATATCACTAAAAAAAGCAGTCATATGTGTTTCTTCACCACCTAATTGTGGCTCAGAACCTGATTCAATCATCTGATTTACTAGTGCCGGAGAAACATACGACGAGAACATCCCCTGAATTCTATCTCTTTCATTCTCAACAATAAAATACTCATAGCCAATCGAGATTATTTGGCTCAATATAAACACCGTTAAATTGGCCGTTAGGTTGAAGAAAATTCCGAAAATCACAAATAATTTATAGGTAGCAAAGATGTATCCACTCATCAAAATGACCATAACTAAAACGCCCCGAAGAGCGCCTATATTTCGATTTATAAAAATCATTATCAAAGCGATACACATCATCACTAACAATACCGACCAATTGCTTTGGATGTAAAGATAATTCCCATCTAGTATAGTTTGGAGAGCATTTGCATGAATTTCAAAACCAGGTCTTGGTAAACTCTCACTAGAAAAAGGTGTTGGATAAAAGTCTTTAAGCAATGCCATTGTAGAACCAACAATCACAATTTTGTCTTTAAAAACTCCCTCATATAATAAACCAGAGCCAGTTTCGGGGTCATCAAAATAGTTAATCTCAAACGCTTCCGATTCCATAACAGTGGTATAAGTCGGATCATCAATCACAAAATCTAGTGAGTAACTTGGGAAATGAGCTTCAGGCCCGTAATAATTAATCAAAAATGAGTTTACCGCATTTTTGGGAATCTGAAATTCCCCAACTCTAAAAACCTCATCCGAACTTGCAATAGGCTTATCCATCGCATTACGCTCTACCCCTTTATAAATGCGCAACGCCTCTAAACCCAACATGTAGTATGGCGTGTCGTTATGAGTCTGACCAAAGCGATAATTCCTCACAAAGCCGTCAATATCTGGTAGAACAGCAACCATCCCTACTCGGTTTCGGTTAAAATCTTGCATTACCTTCTGAGGAAAAAGCTCTACTCTCTGCTCGCCTTTATTAGTGGTAACAATATTAATCTGTCCTGCAAGAACAACTCCACCATGGTTTTTAATTGCTTCCGCAAAAAGAGTATCATTCTTTGGGCTATAGATATCGGGTTGGTCATATATCACATCAAATAAAATGACTTTAGCCCCCGCTCTACTCAAATTATTGATTAGCCTTGCATAAATACTAGTTGGCCAAGGATATTTTTCAGGGATTTCGTCATCTGCTTGCTGGCTCATTTCAACCAAAACAATAGGAGAATTTTCAATAGAAAGAGGGCCGCGCCATTCAAAAAGTTGATCTCTATAACTCAACTCTGCTTTCCGGAGGGTTGGAATAGCACTTATTAGAACCGAACACACAAATACTGTAATTGCTAAAACAAGATATACCCAAATGGACTTTCTACGCGTTTTTGCAACCTTCATTCCAACTAAAATTTAAAGATGTAACGTAGCTGGACAATCCTATCGTTAGTATTTCCAATTCCAGAAACATTGGTCAGGTTTGCGTCAAAAAGAAATGAGTGATACTCATTAACATTGTACTGAGCTCCAGTTTGAAACACATAGGTCCCATAATTATTCTTGGTTGAGTTGTTATCTAAAATGAAGTAATCGTTATTAGCATCGCCATCAGCTTGCGATATCGGGTCAACAATAAGAGAACGAGATTTAGACCTATTATTAGTAGCCGCAATTCTAGCGTTAATATTAAGCTTACTTTCTAACAAGAAATAACTTCCTCCTGCATAAATACCAAAAATTTTGAAGTCAGATTGCCCACTCCCAGTTTGAGTATTATTGAGTGTTAGCCCAAGCTGAGTTCTCAGCTTAAGTTCTGTAAACCTACTTGTAAAATTCAAACTCATAGCAGAACTTTTCACATCGCCAAAAGCAAACACATCATCCGTAGTTTTTAAAGTCGAAAAACTTAATGATGCATCATGTATAATATCCAGAAACCTAAATTGCTGAGTTATTGAACCTGATAAATTCAGTGTAATATTATCTTTTGGAACGGAGGTAAGAAGAGTATCTACACCAGAAATACTGAAATTCTGAACTGCTTGATTCTGTAAACTTGTGGATAGCAATGGATTAAAGCGAGCTATTCCGTTATCTCTTGTTCGATATCTCATTCCTAGACTTACACGCGGAAGCTCTTGCGAAATAGGGTACCAACTAACATTTGTTCTATAGGTGATTGACTCTGTAGTAGCCTGTTTCGCATTGGTTACATTATCTTCTAAGAACTCATAACCCAGCGTTACAAACAATCTATTCTGGAGCATTCTAAACCTATCACTTATAGTAAAGCCAGCTATATCTTTCCTTACTGTTGAATTGGCTAAAGAATTATAATTTGGCCCAACCCAACGGTATTGAATCCGTAAATTATTCTTAGGGTAGTTAAAAGATAGTTCTGCATTGCTTGCTAACAAGCTTGTTGGGAAAAACAAATCTGCTTCCGCACTATCCGAATCAATATCCTTAATTCGTAATGGCAAAACATCCATGTTTTCATTCACAATAATGAATTGTGAAAGCCTATCAAGCAAATTACCTTCTTTATCTTTTATTTCGAAACCCAAATCTTCAGCCCTTTCAACTGTAAGAACACCGCCATAAATATCGTTATTCAATGCACTTATAACGCCCTCAGCCTCAAATCGAATTTTATTCTGAGCAACACCAATTTTTAAATCTGTACCTGCTACAAAATTACCTTTTGCTTGTAAACTACCATTTTCAATTTGTAGCAAATCAGGGTTGTCTGAAAGCTTTACTATGTCAGTATTAGGATCTAAGTTGGAATAATACGCAGGTGTTCGACCAAAAATATCTGTAAAAGATCGAGCATTAAACACAGATGTGGTATCATCTTCCACCTTCATTGCTTGGAAGCCAATCTGAAATTTACGCTCGTTACCAAGGGCAACACGCCCACCAATAATCTCTCGTTTAAAAGTACCTTTACCTCTATTATCATACTTTAAAGCATAGCTTGTATCTACTACTTGACTACCAAGAACAACTTCTTGCCTATCAATTCCTGTATATAGGTTTTCTATTTTCCTATTTACCTCACCGTAGATGAACTGCACATTAAAATTATCTTTAAGCAAATGGAGTTCTGTATTTATTCCATAAATTCTACGACCACTAATTGTAAATCGGCTCATATTGGGATACACATGCCCAGCTTGAAACCTCCACCACTTTCCTAATTGGAGATTTACTCCATATCTATTTTGTGGCTGGAGTCGATTAGATTCCTGAGAGGTTAAAAAGCCATTCACTGAATACTTTAACAAACCCAAGTTTCCAGAAATTGCCGTTCTACCTGTGTATGCATTGTTTACATCGCCGCCAATAACCTGATTTCTAGCTCCAAGTTCTACATTTCCTATAGGTCTCGCACTACCACCATCAACACCGGTATATTGTGATAAGGTTGAGGGATTTACAACAGTAAAATCCCATTCATTAACCAAATATGTTTCTTTCTCTGTGATATAGTTTAAACGAATAGTATGCTGCCCATCTCTATACTCTCGCGATAAAAAAGACCAGTAGTATGCACTTGTATCAACTTGTGTAGTGATATCTACATCATCTACAAATAAGCGAAATTCGCCAGGCTCAAGCTTTTCAACATCATAAAAAAGTGCGATTGCGATAAGCACTTTATCACTTGCTAGTGTTTCCCCTTGAAGTGGCGAAAGAACCGTAAAGTCTATATGTTCGTTTCGTTTGTCACTCTTTGTTTCAACTGGACTTTCGACAACATCAATACGAATAGGGTTTTCTGATGGAAGCGATTCAGGGTAAAAAACAGTTTCACCTGAAATTAAAGTGAGTTGGAAGTAATACTCTAGGGTAGATGTATTTGAATCCTCAACATCTAAATTGGTTAAAAATGCGCCATTTCTATAAAACACCTCTTTCTGTTGGTACCCTATTCCATCATCGTATCGATAAAAAAGCAGTGCTTCCTGAACCTCGGCTTGAGAAACCCCAGAAACGATAAACTCTAAGGTATTTGTTTCACTTTTAGATATGGTAGGTGGGGCTTGGTGCTGAACAATATATTGAGCATAAGAGACCTGAGTTATCAAAGATATGATGACACATAAAAATATTTTACCGTAAGTATTTATTCTCATAAACCTCCCGTTAACCCCGTTTCTTAAAAGCTAAACTAATTATTGATCACCTTTCTCAAAATAGTCTATAATAACTTCACGGATCTGGCCATTCGCATCTCGGAATCTTACTTTCATCTGCTTTTTAATTAAATTTTCATCCAAGCTTTCGTATCCACCTTCAAGCGACTCTACCTCATTGTCGCTTAAAGTTCCCGATTCAATTTCATTCCCTTCCTCATTCACTTGAGCGTACATTTTCTCAAATAATGACACGGTCTCACCAGATACAAGAGCTACCACATCAACCTGCCCTTCCTTTACCCATACATACCCATCATTCGTATTCCCAAACTTTGTTCCTTTTACAGATGCCAGCGAACGAGAAGTGTTTACCTCGAAATCATTTCCACCTTGCGGCTGCACTTCAAGAAAAATTTCGCCAAGACCTAAATCAATTCGAGTATTCCCTTTTTTAATCGCCTTGTCAGTATCTCCACGAACCACTAGCATAGAGTTTGGCTTCACTTTTGCGATGCTATTATCCATAAATACCACAAGAGCATAACCTTCGCTATCAGTATATAAAGTATCTCCACTGTATAACTTTTCTCCTAAATTATCTTCCAAATTAAGATCCTTTCGCTCCGTTAACTTGGCATTATCAACACTTACAGTTGGCTTAAAGCGTCTAACAATAGCTAAAGGTCGATCATCACTTATCGTGATCACATCCGTTTGAACAAAACCCATCAGAAATAACGCAGAAAAAAAGATGGAAATAATTGTTCTGTATTTAATATTCTTAGTCATTTTTTAACTCCTAGAATGATTTCGCCATCTTCTATTTTTCTCAAAAACTCAGTAATTTTTATATTCACTTGAGTTCCAATAATTGGCGTACCATCCATCTCTAATCCTTGGAGAGTAAAACCAGCATCTTGCAATTGCTTAAGCCTAGACTCTCCAATTAATCTTATTAGTGCATTTCTGAGTTCGTTATCCATAACCGCAGGCTCGCTACTTGTTTCAGGCTCGGCTAGTTTAAAACTCCAAATTTCTGATGATTTCTCTTCATTTCCAGCACCAACTTGCACATTGGTTATTAATTGCCAATAATAGGTAAGACCGTACTCAAGTGGTTGTGCCCTAGATGCAGGAAATTGAAACGTATTTCCTTGTACTTTAACATCAAGATTTTCAAATGTTAATAACGAACCTCCATCTGTAATAGGCTGTGTGCTTTTGGCGCTCTCTAATAACGACTCAGGGCTATCTTCACCACTACTATTTACTACTAATAGTCTATAATCAACATCCGTATCACCATCCCAACTAAACTGAGGGTAAGGATTTGTAATCTCTACATTACCATCAATAACATCTCCAGGTGTTCTCAAAAAGATGTCTTCCGTTTCTGAGCCAATAGTGTTGCCAATTTCGGCGCTAGCCTCTGCTAAGTTCTGCCTTCCTAAAGCATTACTTATTTGAAAAACTATGACCTGAACAGAATAAGTATCTGAGGGTAGAACTAATTTTCCATCTAGTCCTTCAATAAGCGCATCACCTTCAGGTGTGAGGCCTCCATCAAACTTCATTGTTTCTTCTATTCCTGGAATAATTTCTTCTCTAAGTGCATTATTCGTCACATATACCGACTGCATAGGTTCCAAAGAAAATGGGAACCCATTTCTTTGCGTTATACTAATTATATCACCTCTTTTTCCGGTAGAAACTCGAAACTCGAAATAAAGGTCCTCTAATTTCTCTGAGGTTAGATTCTGCATTAGCCCTGAAATTAACACTGGGCCACCTCCCTTTTCGTCTAGACCTAAGCTAGAAAGTCCAAATACTTGAGAGTTTTGTAATTGTTCAGAAACATCAATTTCAATGCTCAAAACTTCCGATTGAGCAATCACATTTACACTAGGAACAAATAACAGAACACATAGTGTAACATACCCAAGGAAAGCATTACGCTTATTTTTTTTATCCATAACAAATCCCTTAATTGTTTTGTAATGCTATTATACTAAAACTACGTTAGCTTTCCATTAGAATTTATAATTACTCAATAATGACTATTTAATGTATTAATGCCACAAAAAAAGCCTCTCAAGACATCCTGAGAGGCTTTTGTGGAGCTACAGGGATTCGAACCCTGGACCTTCGCGCTGCCAGCGCGACGCTCTAGCCAACTGAGCTATAGCCCCATAAGGGTTGCAAATATATGTCTCCCATAAAAAATATCCTAGTAATATTAGGTTTTTTGTTTGATAGACTTGATAGGTTCATTATTTTGTATAGAATTTAAAATAAAATCCTAACGCAAATTAACTAAACAGGAGCATTCCCTAATATGAAACGTAAATTACATTTCCTAGTTCTTGCACTATTCCTAACTGGCGGTGTGGTTATACAAACGGGTTGCGGTTCCAGCGAACCAGCAGTACCTCCCGTTGTTGACACCGATGGCGATGGACTAACTGACACAGAAGAAACAACTACCTATAACACTGACCCAACAAAAGCAGACACCGATGGTGACGGACTTAGTGATGGTGATGAAGTTAAAAAGTATAACACTGATCCTAACAACGCTGACTCTGATGGCGATGGCCTTAGTGATGGTGATGAAGTAAACTCTTACAAAACTGACCCTAACAATGCTGACTCTGATGGCGATGGTATTAGTGATGGCGATGAAGTAAATAAGTACAAAACAAACCCTAACGACGCTAACGGAGACGCTGACGGTGATGGTGTTTCTGACTATGATGAAATCATGGTTCACGGTACCGATCCTAATAATGCAGATTCTGATGGTGACGGCTTCTCTGATGGTCAAGAACTTGACATGGGTACTAACCCAAAAAATGGTTCTGATCCTGTTTTCATCAAAATGGACGCTCTTAAAACGATCAACTTTGACTTTGACCGTTCTAGCCTCCGTGATGACGCAGCTGCATCTCTTGCTGACAACGTAGAAATGCTGAACTCTGCTCCTGCTTTTAAAGTACGAGTTGACGCTTACACCGATCATGTTGGTGGCGATCAGTACAACTTACGTTTAAGCTTACGCCGTGCTAAATCTGTTGTAGATTTCTACACTAGCAATGGTATTTCTGCAGACCGTATTGAATCTCGTGGATTAGGTAAAGCACCAGTTGCTTGTATGGACGACACTTCAGACCGTGGTTGCGAAGCTAACCGACGTGCTGAATCTAAGCCAGTAAGCACTTTGAAATACGCGCCTAAGTGGTAATCGTATTTTATTGAAATTAAAAAAGGCGAGCTTTTAGCTCGCCTTTTTTTATGCCTAAGATTTTTGATAAATAGTTTTAAAAGAACCTCGCTATACTTACTCCAGGATAAAAACCTGGATCGTCAAGCCTGAAGGCAAAATCTATTCTGAAAAGACTAAAGATATTACTAAGAGATCCGCCAACTTCAATATGTAAGTCATTAGTGCCTTCCACATTAAACCTGCTCACTTTGTCTTCTGGATTCCAAGTTTTACCTACTCCTCCAAATGCGATAATACTTAAACCTGTTTTCGGGGCCGATCTCCACCCTAACATCTCTAGAGGTACGCTTCTAAAATTATGCTCTGCATACACCCCTGCATAACTTGCTCCTTGATATGGGATATATCTTTTGGTTTTAAAAGCCCCAAATGGTGTGAAGTAACCAAAAGACGCATCCAAAATACCATTCTCTTGTACAGGTAAGTCACCTAAATAGGTTCCAGCATTTACTCGTATATCTAAAACGTTCGGCAAAAAGCGTTTCTTATAGAATGTGGAAAAGCGTTTATAGACATCTACCTTAAATCTTGTATAGTTCCAATCACTTCCAATTAACTTCGCCGACTGTTCCACGCTCATTTCCATACCATTCTGTTCAATAGAACCATAGGTATTATTCCTATCACCACGGCTTAAACTAAACTCTAAGGCACTCAATCTTCCATCTTCAATTAATGGATTTAGTGGCTGTATGTTATCTCTTCCAAGAATGTCATAACTCGTTTTAAAATCAATAGAACGATGGTTTTCGTAGGTGTAGTTTAGTCTATAGGTTGTTCGGCTTTTCTTAGGAATGTAGCCAAAGTTCAGAAACACCCGCTCTTTTCTGAAATAGTTGTAATAATCATCGAAGCCTAAAATTGGCATCACGCTTGGCAACACTATTCCATATATATCGGATTGGTAACTTGGGCTAGTATCATAATCATAACCAAAGCTTGTAACCAAACGTCTTGATTTTTTAAGTGGCCACCAAGCTAATCTTACTCCGTGTGACCAATCCTCATTACCCAAGCTATAGGCTAATTTCACTTCTGATCGAAGTCTGTTCTCTGCGTAATTGTTTGTATGTTTCAATCCTAGGTGGAGTGCATCAACTTTATTGTACCTACCTATTGGTGTAAGTTTATGAACAAATTTTTGTAAAGCGTTTGGCGGTTTATTTGAAGCTCCTGTAGAATTATTTCTTTTTTTACTACTTCCTCCATCAGAACTTATCGTTACACTGCTACTTTCTCCATCATCTTCATCCAAATCTAAAAAACGAGTCAGAAAACCCTTTGGCTTAAAC
Source organism: Balneola sp. (assembly GCA_048267905.1). GTDB lineage: Bacteria > Bacteroidota > Rhodothermia > Balneolales > Balneolaceae > Balneola. The sequence continues at coordinate 153,613 of JBLWWM010000007.1, read as the reverse complement.
GCTTTTTCTAGTGTGGCTGTACTATCAAGTTCTGTGTATGCCGTAGTTTCTTTGTTTGAAAGAGGAACCGCATCGGCAGTATTTTCGAAAAGGGAATCTGCTTGACCAATAGTTGTGGAATCAACACTCATCCAATTACCAACTTTATAAAGTGAGTCTGGCAAATCCACATTTACTTGGTAGTTATTTAGCTTAGAGACTTGTTTAAAACCAATAGGTGGAAAACGTAACCCAATTACTCCAACTTCTACAAGACCCTCAATACGTACATCAACTGGTAGCCAATAATCACCACCAAAGTTACTAAACTGTTGCTCATAGGCTAAGTTAAAATCTTGCACTGGTGGCGGAAATACTACTACTTGGTTAGGCTTTAATTTCACTGAAAGAAGTGCAAAGTCTTCATCCACAACGTAAATAGTACCCTCGAAAAGAGGCTGAAATGGTTTTTTTGGTGAAACATCAATCTCATACACTACTTTATCGTCAATACTTTTGTAATCCACCAACTTGAAATTATAATACTTTAAGGCACGCTCGTTGGTAATACCAACTACATCAAACCCGGCGACATCCAAATGGTCGTTGTAAAAGTTTGGGAGATAACTAACTCCAGCAAAATTATCTGCACCTTCTATATTCGCTGTTTGTCTCTTTGATTTTAAAACTTCTCGCGGCCCTTTTTCGCTATCCCAAAATGCTTCCGAAATAGTCTCCGAGATAGATACAATGGTGGTGTCATTTAACAACTGCTGGCGACTATAAGCATCTACTTTATAAGTTTTCAAGGTTGCTCGCCAAATTTTCTTTCGCCGGATTACCTCTTTCATAATTGAAATGGCGGGGTCTTCTCCAGTAACAGTAAGCTCATTCATTTGAACGACTGCTTCTTTAAGTACAAAGTTTAAATTACCTGAGAATTGTTCTTCAATTGTTATCTCTTCGGTTTCAAATCCAATAAATCGGGCTACTATAGTAGCTGGAAATTCTTTCACAATTAGCGAAAACTCGCCATCTTCGTTAGCAATGGTACCAGTATAGGTACCTTTAATTATAACATGAGCAGCCGCTAATCCTTCGCCCGTTGTACCATCGGTAACTTTTCCTGAGATTTGCTTCTGAGCAGCTACCCCCGCAGAATACCCACAAATGAATACTACTAACGCTATGATTCTTCTCATTTTAAAAACCCTAATTTCATTCACTTTAATATTGAAAGCACTGTACTTAATTTTAAAAGCAAAGTTTCAACAAATCTGTATCTTTACCTATCTAATTTGACCCTTTAGTTCAACTGGATAGAATAGGAGCCTCCTAAGCTCTAGATCTGGGTTCGAGCCCCGGAGGGGTTACTATTTTTTATTAAACTGTGAGATTATTTCGGGATTTAGCTCTACTCTCAATCCTTCTTACCCTTAAAAACTGCACCTAGAATAGCGGTTAGAAATGCGGCGCCAATGATGGACCAAATAATAGGAAAAGGTTTTCCGCTGATTTCAATCGTCCAAAGGAGAGGCAGGTCTAGCTCAGTCGCCATCCACTTTCCCAAAATAGCGCCCACAAAACCCACCGCAGCAGATATCAAACAACCACCACTTCCAATTTTAAAGCCGCCTATACTCTGGCCGATTCCTCCACAAATGGAAGCGATTAATACATAGATTATAAATCCAAAAAATGACATATCCGTTAACTTTAATGATGAAAGGAAAATTTTATTTCAAAAATATCACTTTCCTAAATTCCTACTTTAAAATAGCATGGCTTTCGCTTTTTCTATAAAATAGTTTCTTTTTTTTTGGCCTCTAAGAAACATTAGTAAATATTTATGCTTTACTTAGTTGTGAAAGCCGTTCCTAAAACTTATGTTTCTGTATCTTAAACGGTTATATTGGATGTTCATTAAACAAACTATTCTTATGAAAAAATTCGGAAGTAAATTACTTTTCCTAGTGCTTGGCTTGATTCTTATTCAGGCTTGTGGACCTAGTGAAGAAGAAAAAAGAGCTGCGGAACAAGCTAGAATGGACTCTCTTAGAGCAGTTCAACAACAGCAAATTGCTGAACAAATGGCAGCAATGCAAGACAGTTTAGACACCACTGATGATGGTGGCGAACTAACTTCTAAGCCTGAGTCAAAGACGGAGACTAAAACTAACACTAGTACTTCAAATTACAACTTTGTAGAAAATGGTATGTACGCCGTGCAAGTGGGTGCCTTCCGATCTGAGGATAAAGCAAATGGCTTTGTGGCCAAATGGAAAGACCGCGAATATCCAAGCTCTTATGTTGTGAAAGTTGGAAACGAAGCAGACGGCGATGTTTGGTTCCGTGTTCGTATTGGCTTTTTTGATGACAAAGCAGGAGCGGAAGCATTAGGAGCAGAACTTGCCAAAGAAATTAACTCTGGATACTGGGTATCTAAAGTTAGATAAAACAGAATGCTAAATCATTCTGTTTAACATCGAACAGATTTTAGTTGTATATCTGCTAGGCATTTACGTAATTATGAGTGCGCTCAAGTAGCGTCTCTCTTGATGAATAGTCAGCCCATTACATATGAACAATGTGATGGGCTATTTTTTTGCCTAATAGATCGATTTTTAGTCCTTTTTAGCTTTGGGAACATCTAGCTTTTTAGCTACTACAAAATAAATCAGCCCATTTCGAAACTTATTTTTCAAATAACGTACTCGTTTAACCTTGTTTAATTTTTCATATTCTCTGGTTAGCGTTATCATTCAGTGAGAAACAATATCCATAATAAATTTTAAAACTAGCATAATGAAGAACTTTAGTATTGCAATACGGGAAGTCGACGCTGTACACGTGCTAGATATTAGTGGCGAGCTTGATGCTCATACAGCCTCACAGCTAGAGAATTCGTTGAAAGCTCTTATCGACAAGGACAAAATTAGAATCATTGTTAATTGTAGATTACTGGATTATATCGCAAGCGCAGGTTTGGGTGTATTTATGGCCTACATTGAAGACGTACGTGGAATGGGGGGTGATATCAAGCTCACTAATATGAACGAACGAGTATATAATGTGTTCGACTTGCTTGGTTTTCCAACTCTATATGACATTCTAGACGATGAAAGTGAAGCAATAACAGGATTCAATTAAAGTAATATCGTGAGCAACAAAGTAATCAAATATTCCATTTCAGTTGAAGCCTCCACGGCTTATTTGGCTGAGGTGCGTGATTTTGTTGCTAGACACGCTTTAGAAAAAGGTCTTTCTGAGAAAGATATCTCTGAAATTCGCTTAGCTGTTGATGAGGCTTATACTAATATTATAAAACACGCTTATAAAAATAGGCCTAAAAAACCCGTTCAAATTGAAATGGGTTTTGAAGATTCTAAACTTTGGATTTCTATCACCGATGAAGGTGAAAGTTTTGACCCAAGTACTTATAATGAACCAGATTTAATGAAGCGGATTAAAAATAAACAGCGTGGTGGAATGGGCGTTTATCTAATTCGCAAACTTATGGATCACGTTCAGTATAATAGAAAAGGTGAAATGAATGAGATTAAAATGGTTAAAAACCTTTAATAGCGGTGAGTCTACCTCCTAATATCGACGAACGCCACAGCCGATTTGAGCTTCGCACTCTTCTAGAAACGAGCCGCCTACTGATAGAGTCTCAGGATCCTGACTTTGTGTTAAATAATTTACTGCTCATAACCATGGGCAAATTATTGGTTACCAAAGGGATGATTATAATCCACAAACCGGGTGAGGACTCCTATTTTGTTTCAAAATCTAAAGGCCGAGGCTGGAGAAAAGAAGATGATGAAATTGTTTTTGATGTAGATGCCAAGCTACAAGATACATCTATAATCCATGGCGAAAAGTACATCACCTTATTTAACCAATTGGGTATTGAGCCTGGAAGTGTTCTTTTCAATCTTAAAACGAGTAATTACCACATTGGATTTTTGTGCCTAGGACCAAAGGGGAATAAAAACGCCCTCACTGATCGCGAGCTTGAGTTTATTGAAAGCCTTACAATTATTTCGTCAGTAGCTATTTCGAACTCTCGCATGTTTCAGGAATTGCGCCATATAAACCGGCGATTAGATCGAAAGGTTCACGATCTTAATACTCTACTGCAGCTTAGTAAAGATTTCAATCTAATGGTTGATAGAGATGAAATAGCTCGTGTTTTCAAATTTGCCATGCTTGGGCAAATGCTCATCCGAACTTTCTTTTTTGCGCTTGACGTAGATGGCAAGAAGTCTATTGTTTCGATTAGTGGAATGAAAGAAACGCCAAGCGACGAAGATTTAGATCATCTTTTTGAGATGGAAGATGTTGTTCATTGTCAAAATGATGAAGACTGCGATTTTCTTAGAAAGAATGATATTAAGTTACTTATTGGCCTTCGCTTTCAGAATGAAAAAATTGGAGTGGTTGGAGTTGGAGCTAGCGCTAACCAGCAAGAGTATGGTGAAGCAGAAGTGAATTTCTTGCAATCGCTTGGAAATCTTGCTTTGCTTACCATCCAAAAGTCTTTGTTACTCGAGGAGCGATTAGAGAAACAACGACTTGACGAAGAACTCAATCTTGCCAAAGCCATCCAAAAAGGTTTACTCCCAGAACCGTTGCCTGAATTACCTGGTTTTGAGTTGGCAGCAATTAATGTTTCTTCTCGCCAAGTTGGAGGCGATTATTTTGATTTTATTACTACACCCGACCAAGGCCACCTTCTAGCGATCGCGGATGTTACAGGCAAGGGTGTGCCCGCATCCTTGCTGATGGCGAATCTGCAGTCAATGTTGCACGCTTTAGCGCCAATTGATATAAGTTTGAGTGAAGCGACTGCTAGTATTAATGATATCATCCACAAAAACACTCCAGCCGATAAGTTTATCACCTTCTTTTGGGGGAAAATGTCGAGTGATGGCAAACGTTTTAAATATGTAAATGCGGGGCACAACCCTCCTATTTTATTCCGAAAAGAAAGTGATGAACCCATTCTACTTGAGGAAGGTGGATTAATTTTGGGCGCAATGCCCACGATGTTCCCTTATGAAACTGCAGAAATTGAATTGAAATCAGGCGATATCCTTACTTTTTTCACGGATGGTGTTACCGAGGCACTAAATATTGACCAAACAGAAGAATACGATGAATGGCGTTTAGTGGAATGTATCCGTAAAAACCGCCACCTAAGCTCTCAAGAAATTATTGACAAAGTAATAAATGACATAAACGTCTTTTCTAACAACATTCAGTACGATGATATTACAATGATTGTACTGAGAGTTAATTAACCGTTTTAAGCCCCAAAACTCGTGGAAAAGTAGCATTCTGGTTTCTAGAAAGGGCCAAAATAGCTAAATAGGTATTATTTCGATTAGTAATTTCATTTACGTAGCGTACCGTTTCTATACCTCTACAAAAACCATATCTCGCATTTTGATAATATTTCCTCTGCATTAATCGGATTAATGCTTTTGAAACACTTTCCCAATCGTTCGGATCGTCGTTATGGTCAATTGCTAGTCTTCGGGCATCGGCAACATGACCTTGCCCAGCGTTGTAAGTAGCTAGCGCAAATTGCCACTGACTTGTTGAATCCATATACGAATAATGGTCTAGATGCTCTTTCAGAATTCGAGCACCTTCTCTGATATTTATTTCGGGAATATAGAGTGAGTCAAGAGTCACTTCACTAAATCGAGGTAAAATTTGCATAATTCCTACAGCACCAGCCCAACTTTCTGAAAATCGGTCGAATTTAGATTCTTGAGCAGCAATAGAAGTCATCATTACCCAGTCTAATGCATTATCTTCAGAAACAGCTTGAATTAAACTATCGTAGGGTGAAATTGCGCCGAATTCGCTAGTCTCTAACTCAGGTTTAAAATAAGCTTCAATCCGCTCCCCTCCCTCAAAATAACGCTGGCGTAATACATTTAGGAATTCCGATCTCTTTGGAATACCTGCTTCACCAAATCTAAAATGTTTATACAAATAGCGATTAAGCTGCCTTTCAAGGTCTGGGGCATTTTTCCTTATAGCCCAAGCAATGGTATCTCTCTCGGCAATAACAGGACCTCGTAAAAGCCCACCCATGTATTTACTACTCGCTTGGTAAATATTATCATCTGCAACAGTAGCCATATATTGGCCACTAGAAACCATAAAAAGTAGTGCTTCTGTATCTAAATCGTCAGAAACTACTTCTATATTGATTTTAAAGCCTTCTTCTTGAAGTTCTTTCAATCTCACGTAGTACGAACTGTTTCTTCTAATGGCTATACTTATGTTTGCAAGTTCTGTTATGCTTTCGGGTTTCACACCAATCTCTTCAGAAAAAACTATAATCTGATCAACTATGTTATAGGGCCGAGTAAATTCTACCACCTCTCGCCTTTCATCCGTAATAGTATAGTTAGCTGCAATAAGATCGCCCTCCCCACTATTTAGTAAGTCATAAGGATTATCTTCTTCCCCAACAATAACTACTTCTAGAGCGAGGTCATTTTCTTTTGCGAAATTCTTTATCATCTCATACTCAAAACCAGCTTGAATCCCACGATGTAAAAAGTAAGAGTTTGAGCTATAGGTAGTTATCATCCGTAAGACACCAGAACGTTTTATATTGGCGTAATCACGCTCTACAGGTTCCTTAATATTTGCGATTAAGTTCGCATCTTCAGGAATAATAGGTTTTTTCTCAGAACCGTTTATGCAACTAAGTAGGCTAAAACTTAAACCTATAAGTAGTAGTCGAGAACGAGAGGCCAGTAAGTGATTATGATAAATCATAATAATCTTATTTTCTTTACGAGCTACTGCCGTACTTTAAAATAACTAATCTCGGCATAGCTTTGCTATTATACTGTATATTCTTCAGTTTTGCCTATAAATTAACAATATCTAACTGCGATATCGTTCACTATAATACTCATAAGTATTTATATGCTATAAATTTAGCCTATATATTCAACCTGGGTTAGGAACTGCTCTTTTACCAGATTTCTTCCAAGTTAAGCTTACTCCAATCAAAATAATGGCCATTGCAACTAGGGAGCTAATTTCTGGCCATTCTTTAAATATAAATAAAGCTAATAATGACGCAAGCAAAGGCTCTACCAGTATTAAAGTAGAAAGTAGTGTTGGTGTTACATATTTAATTGCGAAGTTCAATGAGCCATGCCCCATAATTTGAGGGCCTAAAGCCATTCCTAAACCTAAAAGAAGTAATTTTCCATCTATTGGATTCGAAAAACCTTCCAAAATAAATAGAACGAAAACGCAGGTTAATGCAGCCCATGAATAAACAGGAAATACGTAATCAATCCAGTTATGATTTTTTCTCACTTTTCGGCCGATTAAAAAGTAAATCGCAAAAATTACTGCCGCGAAAAAGGCTAGGAAGTTTCCAAGCGCGGGGTTTGAAAATGTACTTTCTGCGCTGTAGTCGCTGTATCCTAATATCATAGAACCTAGAAAAGCAACAATTACACCAATCCAAATAGTTGTTGCAAATTTAACTCTAAAAAGAAGTCGCTCAACTAGAATTAGAATAATTGGGTGAACTGTCACGAGTACTGAAGCCGATGCAACAGAAGTAAAGTAAATAGAACTTGTCCAACTTATAAAGTGTAGGCCTAATAGAATCCCCGAGGCAGCCATCCACCAACGCTCATTTACAACAACCTTTGTGGCTATTTTTTCTTCTTTAGGTCTAAAAAAATAGAACGGGAACAGTATTATCGCAGCTAGAACGGTACGAACTGCAGATACTTGAAAGGCTGAATAATCGCCAGCGAGTTTTACAATGATGGGAGCAAATCCGAAAGAAGTAAGCCCTAATGCTAGGGCTATGATTACTTTTGCTTTTGGATAACCTGAGCTCAAAAACGCTTTTTCTATCTAATACGATCTATCGATCGTACTAATTTTTCATCTTTAACGATAGAGCGCAAAGCCAGTATTTGGAAAATTAAGGCTAAAACAGCTAATCCACAGCCAAGGGCTTCATCCCACAAATAAGTTCCAAATCCTCCTAGAGAAAATAGGACTCCTAATCCAAAACCAATACCAATCACTTGAAAAGCCATCGCTCTTTTTACCCAACTAATTTGGTTTTTTCTCTTCTGATAAAGACCGATGCTAATGATATCTAGGAGCATGGCTATTAGTAAGCTTACAGATAAACCTATACCTATCCAATTTTGAGGATCTTCCATTGCTCTATCATAAATAGGAGTAAATACCACGGAAAGAGTACATAGAATGGCGAGTGCTAAAAAAATAGTCTGGATTCGTTGAATCACGATAAATAAATTCTTTCAAGTTCTAGTTGATGGGTAAAGATAGTAGATTTTGCAATGAAAATGGAAAATCGAATAACAAAAAGGCGTCTATCCGACGCCTTTTTTACATTACTATAATAACACTATTTTAGTGCTTAGCTTAATTCGTATTCTATCTTATCTGCGCTAACTGCATTTAAAGAGCTTTGGTCTTTTATAATCCCAGGCTCTTCTGTGCCAAACATTGTTCTGTTTAAACCTCTTCTTCCGCGTTCAAATAGACTATAAAGTACAGGAACTAGAATTAGTGTAAGCGCTGTTGAGAAAATAAGACCAACAATTACTGAAATTGCCATTGGTCCCCACCAAGCTGCTTGTTCGCCACCCATGTATACATATTCACTTAGGTGAGAGAAGAATAAAAGTGGTTCTTGTACAAGTACTAAGAAATCGAAATTGAATCCAATCGCTAATGGAACCAAACCCAATGTTGTGGTTATTGCTGTTAATATAACTGGACGAAAACGTACTTTACCAGCTTGTAACAATGCTTCTCGTAAAGGTAAGTTATCACGTTCACGTAAAATATCAACATAATCGATTAGCACAATTGCATTGTTTACTACTACACCTGCTAGCGAAATAATTCCTAGAAATGCCATCAACCCAAAGGCCATCTGAAATGTTACTAACCCGAAAAATACGCCAGCAGTAGACATAATTACCGAGCTAAGAATAATCATTGGCTTTGCAATTGAATTGAACTGTGAAACAAGAATGAAGGCAATTAAGAAAATTGCGATTAAGAATGCCGTTCCAAGAAATTGAAAGGTTTCATCTTGCTCTTGTTGTTGCCCTGTCCAGTCATGTGAATATCCTGTTGGCATATTATCTAGATAATCAGCTAAAACAATTTTTGCTTCCGCTAACACAGCATTTGCTTGATAATCAGAACGATTGTCAGCGCTAATGGTAATAACTCGATCTGAATCTTTGTGGCGAATACCACCTAATCCATTGCTAATTTCCCAAGTAGCAACTTCAGACAGCGGAATTTGATTTCCTTCATGTGAAATTGTTAAATCAGCAAGGGTACTTAAATCTTCTCGATACTGTTGAGCTAGACGAACTACGATATCGTATTCTTCCTTACCATCTCTAAATTTTGAAGCTTCTACCCCATTAATTGCTTGACGAATAGTCATCCCAATAGCGTTTGTAGAAAGTTCATATAGAGCTGCTTTTTCACGATCAACGGTTACGCGGATTTCAGGCCGAGCTTCTGGCAAATCTGATTTTAGGCCATCCATTTTTGCGTAAATAGAATCTCCTTCAATAATATCTAGGATGTCGTTTGATATTTTTGTCAAAACATCCATATCGGTGCCAGCAATTTCCAAGTTTATTGGTGGGCCTGTTGGAGGTCCATCGGCTGGTTTCTCTACCGTAATCTTTGCACCGACAATATTTTTATTTAAATCGTTTCGAAGAAATTCCATCGCTTCAAACACATCACCTTCACGTAATTGGTAATCTTTAAAGTTTATGGCAATAGTACCTTTGTTAGTTACATTTCCCCCGCCACCGCTCATGTCATTCGAAATAACCGCACCAGAAGTGGCTAACACTGAGTTTACATCGCTAAAATAAGGTAAATTGGTAATTCTGGCTTTCGCTTCGTCGATTAAGGTTTTTGTAAACTCAACATCAGAACCTATTGGAGCTTCAATTTGAACATACACATCACTCGGGGGTATATCTTCAGGGAAGAATTCAACACCAGGATTGAATGCAATTAGAACACCTATACTAGAAAAAAATACAACTACAGCTAAAAACACCACCGAAAGACGATGATTTAATGACCAAGTAAGTGTTGATTCATACTTATCTAGTATGGCACTTAATCCATTACTTTGCCACCAAATACCAACAGGATTTAAGAAGTATTTATTTGTTAGCCAGAATAAGTAACTAAGCATGACTAACATTGTAATACTAACACTAAATCCTGTTATTCCACCACTTAGAAAGCTTATAAGAAGTGCAAAACCTAAGACTATAAAACCTGCGACCGTTAATATCATTTTACCATCCCGAGTTAATGTCGCTTTACCTTTAGCTCCATCTACTTCCATAAAAAGGGCACAAATAACAGGGTTAATTACTAAACCTACAAACAACGAACTACTTAACGTTATGATTAACGTTTTTGGCAGATAACTCATAAACTCACCAGTTACTCCTGGCCAAAATACCATTGGTGCAAAAGCTGCAACTGTTGTTGCCGTACCAGAAATAATTGGAATAGCTACTTCTCCTGTTCCTTTCTTAGCGGCTTCAAATCTATCATAACCTTCCTCTAGAAAGCGATAAATATTCTCAACTACAACAATGGCGTTATCTACCAACATCCCAAGCGCTAAAATAAGCGAGAAGAGTACAATCATGTTCATTGTAATGCCCACAGCGCTCAGAATAATGAACGAAAGAAACATCGACATTGGAATTGATATCCCAACAAATGATGAATTTCTAACCCCTAAAAAGAACAATAGCACACCAACAACCAAAAACAATCCTGAAATGATGTTATTCTCTAGATTACTCACCATGCTCACTACTTGCTTACTCTGATCGTTTGTGATTTTGTAAGTTGTAGTTGGAGGAAGTAGAGGAATTTGCTCATCCAAAATAGCTTTTACATTCTTGGCTGTTTCAAGGATGTTTTCGCCAGAGCGTTTTTTAATTCCGAGTGTAATTACAGGAGCATCATCTAAAGTGGAATACGTTTCTCTTTCTTTATATCCGAATGTTACCTTTGCTACATCACGGACATATATAGGCTCCCTATTTTCGCCCTTAATTACAATATCTTCAAGTGGTTCAGTATTTTCATACTGACCAGGAACACGTAATAAGAATTTCTTAGTTCCTACTGAAATATCACCGCCAGGAATAGTCACGTTTTCGTTTGAAATCGCAGTTATAATATCCATGAAAGTGATATTATAGTACTTCATTTTAGGAAGGTCTACATCAACTTGAACCTCACGTTCTAGTCCTCCCGTTAAATCCACACCTAAAACTGATGGAACTTGTTCGATTCTGTCTTGGAGATCTTCAGCTATTTCTTTCAGGATATCTAAATCATAATCACCCGAAATATTAACCTGCATAATAGGCAACTCTGACAGATTCACTTCCTGAACAGCTGGTTCCTCCGCATCTTCAGGGAGCTCGGGCTTCGCTAGATCTACTTTCTCTCTAACTTTTTGGAGAGCATCTTCTATATCAACGTCGGTTGTAAATTCAAGATTTATACTGGAATACCCTTCTGAAGAAGTAGATGTCATCGTTTTAACTTCAGAAATGGTCCCTAGTTCATCTTCAAGTTTTCGTGTTACCAAACTTTCCATATCCTCTGGCGAAACACCAGGATAAACCGTTACTACGAAGATATTAGGTATGGTAATACTAGGAAACGATTCTTTAGGAATTGTGATGTATGAAACAATTCCTAAAACTGAAACTAGAGTGATAAGAACAAGGATACTAATCCTATTATTAATCGAAAATGAGGATAACCAAAATTCTTTTCTATCGTGATTGGAGTCGGTATCAGAGCCATTCGAAGCTCTGTTTCCCTTTTCTCCATTGGGGCTATTATTATATTCTGTGCTCATAAATTTATTAAAGTAAAATGGTTCTTATTGAGCCGCTAATGGTTGCTCTTGTTTATTAAGCACATTTATGCGCATACCGTCATTTAAGAAAGCAGAGCCGATGGTTATTAAATTATCGCCCACCTCTAGTCCGTTTTCAATAATAACTTCAGTTCTATACGAAGGGCCTAAATTTACCAACCGTTCTTCTGCCATTTGTTTGCCTTCTTCATTCTCAGCAAGCACGTATACTACGTATCCATCTTTCTTGGAATACACAAACTCTTCGCTTTCAATAATAACATCATTGCGTTCAAGCGTTTTTAGCCTCATGTTTACAATCATATCTACTTTAAAGCGTCCGTCATTATTTGGGAGTTTCGTTTCAATACGAAAGGTTCTGTTCTGAGTGTTAATGCTATTTCCTACATAACTAATTGTGCCTGATAGAGAGTCTTTAACTTGCGAATCAAACCAAAAATCTACGTAATCACCTTGTTTAATCACGTCAGCATATCTTGCTGGTACACCGGCTGAAATCACAAATTCATCTGAGCCAATAAGGCGAACAACTTGCATTCCTGGACTTACCATTTCGCCCTCTTCTACCAACTTCGTTTCTAAGCGTCCATTAAAAGGGGCTTTAATGTTGGTATTTTCTAAATCTACTTTAATCGACTCTAATGCTGAGTTACTTTGGTCGTAGGCATGTTTTGCATTTAAGTAATCGAGTTCAGAACCAATGCTATCCTCTTCATAGATTTTCTTTAATCTAGTATAAGAATCTTTGGTTTGCGCTGTAATCGACTCAAGGCGAATTTTTTCTTGTTTCAACTTAGAGTCGTCGATTTTAAGAATCACATCTCCTTTCTTTACAGATTGGCCAATTTTGGCTTTGTAGGAAACTACTCTACCGCTTACTTCCGAAGAAATAAAGATATCATTGGTTGTTTCTACTGTTCCAACAACCTGTAAATAGCTAGTAAAAGTAGAGTTTTCAATAACTTTTGTAGATACGTTTACAGTTTTCACAATCTCTTCTGGCGCTGTTTCTACTTTATCTCCCTCACCAGAACACGCTACAGCCATAAGGCTTACACTTAATAATATTGCTAAATATCTTTTTCTCATTAGTTTGTTTTTTGAAGTGTTCATTAAAATCTTAGTATTGGGTTGTATCTACAAAAGGAACCATGCCTGTTGCAAGATCATACTGTGCTTTTGCGGAGAGATAATTAAATACCATAATGGCGTAATTTACTTCAGCTTCGCGAACTTGAATTTCAGCTTCGGTCAACTCTAATTGAGAGCCCAAACCATTTTCAAATCTTCGCTTTGCTCTTTCATACCCATCTTTTGCTAAACTCACTGCTGCTTTACGCGCATTGGATGTTTCAAAAGTTTCGTTCACTTTTTCAGATGCCGAAGCAACCTCATTGTTAGCTGCTAAGAAAATTGCTTTTTTTTGCTCTTCTAAATCTTTTCTCTGAATTTTCGCACGGTTCACATTGGCAACACGCTCAAAGCCTTGAAAAAGAGGAAAGCGTAGATTTAATCCAAAAGTTTGAAAGCGATTACTATTCTCAAAGAAGGTTGGGGCACCTGGCTCTGCAGCGCTCCATTGTAAATTGTATGAAGCTGTAAGAGTAGGAAGAAAGCGACTTTTTACTGCTGTGATTTCTTTCTCTTTTAAACCAATAGTTGCGTCAATAACACGGAGATCACCACGATAAGCTACGAGTTCAGATGAATCGACACTAAGAGTGCTAAACTCAAACGGATTCATTCGGTCAATTTCTTTGATTTGCAGGTTCTCTGTGTTTATTGCGTCCTTTGAAACGATATCAAAGTTATTCAAGTTACCTTTGACCTTAAAATCGAAAGTGTTTGGTAAGCCCGAAATAACCTTAAGAGTTCTATAAGCTTCAGCTAATGCATATTTAGCTTGCACTAACAGTGGAGTTTGATTACTTAACTGCACTTTTAACCTAAGCACATCGTACTCATCAATTATACCTGCTTTTGCACGAACTTCATTCTCTTTAATATTCTGTTCTAACCTATCAATCTGAGCTTGTTGCAACCTTAGTTGCTCATTGGCAGCTAACACACTATAATAGGCTACTCGAACTTGAGTAATAATTTGTTGGCTGGTTGCTCTAAAGCTTTCTTGCTGAACTAATTTAAATACCGTAGAGCTGCTAATTCCTACTAAAGCTTCTCCTTTAAATATATTCTGCTCTACTGTAAATCCACCTTGCCAATTATTATCTGTACCAAACTCAACAGGGGCTAACAAGCCATCAGGAGCTGTTGGGTCGAAAAGTTTCGCAGGTATATAATTCACAGGAATTTCGATATTCTTTGTGTAGCTAATTGACGAGCTTACATCTGGGAAAACCTCGCCATATGCAATCTTCACAAGTTGGTCTGCATCTTTAACTGCTAACAAAGCTCGCTTAATCTCTGGGCTATTAGCAATAGCCATTTCAATCATTTGATCAAGCGAAACTACTACCCCCTTTTGAGCTTCTTGCGAAACGGCTACTTTTGTGCCTATAAAAGTCCACATAACTAGAAAAAGTAATAGTGAGCGGTTTAATATTTTATTCTGCATTAAATTTTTTCGTTGAGTTTAGAAAGTCCATTCATAAGTCGGCGCTGACCTACGGAAAGATGTTCATTTTGTTACATTAAAATGACTGCTAGTCATAATTATTTTTTATTTTCATCCGTGGCAATCCCACAGCCAATTAATTTAATATACCCTCTTAATAAAGAATGTATATCCAAATCTAATTGATTCAATAAATCATGGTTCTGATTATTTTGATTCTGATACACCAAGCTCACAAGTCCATGCGATGTACTCCATATCAAAACAGCTAGCTCTTTTGCGTCATAAGATGAGTTGATACTTCCATCCTGCATTCCAATTTGTATAGCCCTTACCATATAGGTAAATGTACTTTGCCTGTGTGCAACACAAGACTTAAAATAACCGCTCCCATCCGCCTCATTTGCTTCTTTTAGTGTATCTAGAAAGCGCATGGCTCTAAAGTACTCTGGATGCTCAGTTACAAATTTCAAGAACGTTTCGCCAAGTAAGTACACCAATTGTAAGCCAGGTAAATCTTGGCCTAACACCTTAGCTACTTCTTCATTAAACAAAGAGGATGCCTTATCACAAATTCCAAGAATGAGGTTTGTCTTGGTATTAAAATACTGATACAAAGATCCTTTACTTACCTCTGCACGCAATGCTACCTCATCCATATTTAGATTTGCCAAGCCCCTTTCCTGAATTAGCTCTTCAGCGGCATCTATCATCAAAGAACGCTTACGTTCTTTTTCCCTTTCTTTTCGTTCTACAATTCCCATTTACTGACTTTGAGTCATTTTATTTAAAACAAGTCAAAAAGGTACCGTTTTTAGTTCATAGTTACTATAATTTTTTTATGCATTAATTCTTTCACCGCACCATGATTAAATGTTCAAAAACCTGTACTTTTTCTCGCACTCAAATTCTCTTCATTGTTTAAAAAATATCTTACAGATTTTAGTTTAGTAATTGTCGCGATTTTGTGGGCTCTTAACTTTAGTGTAGCTAAGATTTCTCTTCAAGAAATTGACCCCAACAGTTTCAATGTTCTTAGATTTATTTTTGCCTTCTTAGTTTTATATATCGTTGCCTGGAAGCGAGGTGTATCTATTAAAGTTAAAAAAGAACATTTCTGGAAAATGGTAGGCCTTGGGTTTCTAGGGAACCTAGTTTATCAACTTGCTTTTATAGTCGGCTTAAACTACACCTATTCTGCTAATGCATCTGTCATGCTCGGCACCATTCCAATTTGGGTTGCCTTATTCGCTCAGTTCTTTACTGACGAAAAACTAACACCTATAAAATCTATTGGTATTCTTTTCGCTTTTGCGGGAATCTGTGGAATCATCACAGGAGGGAAAAACCCAATCTCTTTTGAATCTGAAACTTTTATAGGCGATTTGATAATCATATTTGCCGCCATCGTTTGGTCGGCTTATACCATTCTCTCTAAAAAATATTTACAGATCTACAACTCTACACAGTTTTCTACGTTTATGTCGTTAGTAGGTCTTATTAGTTTAACAATTGTGGGCCTACCGTCGCTAATAACTCTAGACTGGGGACAAATTTCAATTAAAAGTTACGGAGGCGTACTATATAGTGGTTTATTATCAGTAGGTATTGCTTATCTTATCTGGAACAATGGAGTTCATAAATTAGGGGCAGTTAGAACCGCCGCATATCAAAACCTAGTCCCTGTGCTCGGTTTGATATTTGGAGCAATAATTTTAGATGAACAACTCACTCTATTTCAATATATTGGTGCTCTTTTTGTAATAGCTGGTATTATACTGGCACGTTTTAAAAAATAAATTTCGACTTTCGAATACGACATATATATATGAGACGATTTCAACCGCTCTTTTTATTAGCATTATCCTTATTCATTTTCGCTAATGCTACTGCCCAAACCACGGGAAACACCTCTTCACAAAGTTCTTTAAACATAAGCGGTTCAAATGGTTTAGGTGGATTCTACTTCCAAGACCCAACTGGTATCCAACTAGCAATAGAAGGCCTTACTTACGAGGGTAGCATTGATAAAGCATCTTATATACTCGGCCCAAATGATCTTATTTCGATTCAAATCGAAACGATTCAGAACATGGTACTCCGCGGCCTCCTCGTTAATGCTTCTGGTGAAGTTATTATCCCATCAATTGGATCTGTAAATTTAAATTTACTTACCGTTTTAGAGGCTGAAAAGAAAATTACTGAAGCTGCAAGTGTAGCTTATAAAAAACCAAAAATTTCAATATCTGTAGAGATACCTCGTCCGGTAAACATTCATATTAACGGTGCGATCCCATCTCCAGGTAAATTTGTATTGCCTGCTCAAACCCGAATAGATTTAGCCATTTTCTTAGCAACTAAATCTTTTCCTCAAAAGTCTTTACAGGATTCATTGGTTTTGGCACCTCAAAATACCAGTCAACTTTTGGATGATGGAGTATATTCCTACCGTAATATATCTATTACACATAGTAATGGCGAAAAATCTACTGCCGATTTAATTAGCTACTTTAGAGCTGGTGATTTACATGGCAACCCAATTATTCGTGATGGAGATCAAATCACTATTAAAATGGTAACGCCGAGAACCCCAACCGTTAGTATTTCCGGAGCTGTTAACTATGGGTATGAGCTAGAGTATAAAAAAGGAGACACTCCAGCTTCGCTTTTAGCAATTAGTGGTGGTTTTGAAGAATCAGCAGATCGCTCAAAAATGATTGTATACAGACGTCAAGCTGATACGGTTGAGATGATTGAATTAGGAGCGAATGACTGGGCTAACTTTGAGCTAGCTCCTAACGACCGCATTGTAGTACCTTACGACAGATCTAAGCCTATACTAGGCTCCGCTTGGGTTCTTGGTGAAGTTAAAATCCCAGGTAGTTTTCCAATTGTAACTGGAAAAACTTCTGCTAGCGACCTCCTAAAATTAAGTGGTGGCTTAACCGATGAGGCTTTACCAGCTAGTGCATATTTAATAAGAGGAACAAATTTCGAAAACGAAATACCAAATAAGTTTAATGCAAAACTAATGCTAAGAACTTCTGACCAACTAGTTGAAGGGGTAGAGTATTTTGAAAGTGAAACTAAACTTAGCCAAAATAGAGTGTATTTAGATTTAAAAGACTCCGACCAACTACAACAACTAAAGATTTTTAGTGGTGACAGTCTCTATGTTCCAAAAGACGAACACACTATCTTTATTTTTGGGCAAGTAAACAAACCTGGTTATTTCCCATACTTATCATCTAGCGTTGTATCTGTGAACGAGTACATATCAAAAGCTGGAGGTCTTGCCCTAGCTGCAGATAAAGACCGCGTGTTTATTATAAAAGCAGGAAGTGGAGCCTGGTATAAACCAAATGAAGCACAATTAGAATCTGGTGACCGCATATTTGTAGACAAACAACCAATTGTTGAGTTCTCATCCAAACAAACCTATGAATATCAAAGAGGGCAATTGAAAAACCAACGCGTTCAACTTTGGCTAGCTGGTATTTCCACAATCACAGGTATTATCACAACTTACGTAGCATTGAATAGGTAGTGTTTATATTTGCTAGGCTTCTTTAACAATCTCTTATTCACCAATTAAGCATACTTCACCTCAGCCTGAGTTAAACCTGTACACTATGAATATTGCATTAGTCAGTCATTTATTTCCTAATGAACTAGCTACATCCCAAGGCAAATTCATAAAAGATATGTTTGAACTCTTAAAGGATAATAGTTCCGCAGATATCTCACTCATAGTACCAACACCACTCACAGTTCCTTTTACTAAGAGGAACTCTTTGAATAATGCTCCATTTACAATTACATCAGAAGAAATTACTAGAATAAAATACCTCTCCTTCCCCAAAAAAATACTCCCTCGAGTTATTCAAAAATCTATTTCATACACATTAATATCACATTTAGAGGGGCTTTCTCCTGATATTGTACATGTCCATTGGTTGTACCCTGACGGTTTAGCAATTCCAGCATTAAAAAAAGCAGGCTACAAAGTGATTCTTACAATACATGGGAGTGATTGGTATCAAAGTATCAACAAGCCTCACTTTAGACCGATAATATCTGAAATCTTTGACAACGTTGACAGAGTGCTTTATTCCGGGCCAAAGTTGAAAATTGATATTGAAAATGAGTTCCCAATGCTATCGGCAAAATCTGATATTATTTATAATATGGTGGATGCCCGAAAATACACGGTTCCATCTAAAGCAAAAAGAGTTGAAAAACGGACTAAATTAGGTTGGGATGACTCCAAATTACATGCCTTAACGGTTGCCAGTATTAGAGAAGAAAAAGGTATTGATTTACTGTTAGATGCCATTATTGATAATCCAGAACTCAAGAATACTATTTTTCATATTATCGGGAATTATGAAAATACAGAGTATTCAAAAGAGATTGAGAAGAAATTAGAACAAGGTCGCTTTCAGAATATACAGGTACATCCAACGGTTTCGCCTGATGAATTAATAGATTATTATTTTTCTGCTGATTATTACATTTTACCCAGTAGGCGAGAGGGTTTTAATGTTTCTATACTTGAAGCTGCATCCTGCGGATTACCCGTTGTTGCAACAGATGTTGGAGGTGCTAAAGAAATTAAAGATGCCGGACTCATCATACCGAAAGGAGATCATTTGGTAAAATATATAGAGTTAATGAACGATAATTTTTCTGGTTATTCAGCTAAAGAAATTCATTCCTATATTAAAAAGTCATATGGGCAGAACGCTTTTCTGAGGCGCCAACTTGTCAATTACGAATTAACTATAACCAATTGATTCGATTTAACCTTATGTACACATAGAAGTAACCCAATGTTAATCATAAGAATAGTATGATATTGCATTCCTCCTAAAAATTGAAAGAATACTAGGTAGGCTATCAAAGATGCGAACAGCGCATTACCTACTACTAATGAGAATGAATCATCACCTATTGATATTTCTCTGCCTTTTTTAATTAGCTTCCAAATAATAATCATAAAAACAGAGAACCCAATCAAACCCAACTCAGCTAAAACTGTATAGAATTCGTTATGCGGTTCATAAATACCCGCGGTTTCTTGGGGGCGATGATAAGTTTGAAATACGGTTGGAAAGCCTTGATAACCTACTCCCATAAAAAAGCTATCAAACCACATTAATATTGCTGTTTCCGCTAATATCAATCTAAACTTCGAGGAATCGTCAGAAGAGCCTGCGAATATATCAGCAGCTCTCTCAAGAACACTCATCAGCAAAGACCTTATTGCTCCACTTGTTGCAAGTAGCAATATTATTAGAACTAATCCATAACCAAAAATGGTATATTTTTTTTGCTTTATTATAATAACAAGCACCCCTATAAAAATAGCAATCCAAGTACTACGGGAATAGCTAAGCAATACAGATGAGATTAAAATACTAAATACTATAAAGATTAGTATTCGACTCTTTTTTGATTGAGCGTTTCCAAACATGGCTATTAACAACATAATAGGCATGATAAAATTACTAGCAAATATATTTGGATCAATTTCATTACCACTTGATCGAATCAACTTTCTCCCTTCATTCAAATAATTAAATGCAGCTATCTCGGGATTTAAATAAATATTGATAATATTCTGAGTCGCAATTAACAAACCCATTCCAACTATAATGAAGCAAATAATATAAATCTCTTCTCTTGTGGATATTGAATTATAAATTAGATACGTCATTGCCAGTAGTGTAACATATCTAATTACATAAAAAAACCCTTCTATTCTTTCTGGGCTATATACTAGAGATAAAAATATTATAGCTAAAAAAAGAATATACTCGAGCTCTAAGCCGTATACATCTAAACTTATATCTCTGGTTGAAATTTTTTTAAGTACAAAAAATAGAAAGCCCGTAATAAGTGCTACCTGAAATACGGTAAGAGGAATTGCCGAACCTTCAGATAAATACACTATCCCAGACAAAAAAGCCCCTATTATAATAGGAACTACAATTATTAAACCACTGTATGTCCTATCAATGGAATTCACTAGAATCTTTTAAGCTCTTTAGCAAACTCTTCGAATCGGCGTAACTCATCCGGATTACTTAAACGAAGACTTTCTTTCCACTCTTTGAAAAGCACTATTAAGACTCCCACTAATCCTCCAAAAAACATCGATGCTAATATTATATATGCTCGTTTAGGAGCCGTTTTATAAGTTGGAACAATTGCTGGATCCACTACTCTCAACCCTGAGTTAGCCTCTTCATAACTCAGCTTTTGTTGTTCGAACTGAGGATACAGAACTTTATATATTTCCTCTTGTATAATCACTTCTCGATATCTTCTTAAGTACTCTAGGAATAGCTCTGGCATTTCCTGCACAGATTGAAATACATCAAAAGAGCCGCTAACACCTGTTGTTTTCCCTGTTAAAAGTTCATTGTACTTTCTTTCAAACTGCTTTTTTTGAACTTCTAAATCTTCAATTTTATTATTGCCTGAACCAAGGGTTTCCTTTGTATAACCAATTTGAACCTCTAGTTTCACAATTTCTGTTTTCAGTTCTGCAAGTGTTTTAATTTGAGACTTTGCTTGTTCCTCAACTTCAAGTATTCCATATCTCTTTTGAAAACTAACTAAACTATCCTCTGCAACCTCTAGTTCTATTTCATTTTGCTCTAGCCTAGTTTTAATCATGGTATAACCATCACCTACTCCTTTACGATTCAAATCTGTTACAGTTGAGTCTAATAAATCATAGTAATAACTGATTATATCATAGGCGCGTTTTGGATCTAAATCAGTGTAAGAGATTGTTATAGCTATTATGGAATTGAAACCTAGCCCACCTTCACGCTTTTCGTTTATAACAAGCTTTTGATCTAGGCTTTTCCTAAGTGCTTCAGGCACATCATTTCCAAAAACTTCTTTCAGGTTAAACTTCTCAATCACCTTATCCTGAATTGCCGTGCTTCTAATCAATATAAGAGCCTGATCTGATGTTATTTTAGCCCCACCTACAGAGAGGTTGGCTAAACCACTGAGTAAGCCTCCACTAGAGAAGTTAATTCCATTACCATCCGTAACAATGAATGTCATTTCAGATTCGTAGCTTTTCGGCCAAACAAATGCAGTTATTACCCCCAACATGGTAATAACACCAACTACTAGTATCAGCGTCCTTTTTCTTTTTGCAAAGATCGTAGCAACATCTAATAAATCTATTCTTTTTAGCTCATTCATAGTATTCTTTGGTAATTTTATTCTCTGCTTCTAAAAGATTCAAGATAGGTTATTATATAGTTTTATAAGTTTCTTTTCTTCAATGGCCCAATTGTATTTTTCGAGTACTGCTTTTCGCCCATTTTCACCCATTTTTTGTGCTTCTTTTGGATTATCCATCACCCATAGAATAGCATGAGCAATTTCTGAGGGATTCATAGGATTGACCAATAATCCACATTTATTTTTCTCTACAATTTCAACCCAAAGAGGAAAGTTGGATGCTACTACAGGCAGCCCTGCATGCATATACTCAAATAATTTATTGGGCTGAGCTTCAATATGATTAGGTATGGGGTGGAAGGTAACAATACCAACATATGATCTTTCCGCATACCTCATAAACTCGTTCTTCCCGACCCAGCCAACAAAATCTGTATTCTTCCATCCTGGCTCCAATCTCAACTCACTTTCCAAAGATTTTGGGTTAAACTTACCACCAAGGATGAATTTCAAGTCTTGTGATTGATTTACTATATCCACCGCACGAATCACTTCCTTAAGACCCCTTACAAAAGTTATATCTCCAATATAAAAAATACTATCCTGCTTGATAGGCTTCACAGTTATATTCTCATTTGATAGAGTTGGAAAATTTTGAATCAGTATAGTACTACTAGAACTGAACCTTTGCTCTATTGATCTGGTAACAACAATTA
This sequence comes from Balneola sp., assembly GCA_048267905.1. Taxonomy (GTDB): domain Bacteria; phylum Bacteroidota; class Rhodothermia; order Balneolales; family Balneolaceae; genus Balneola. Next base: position 131,124 of record JBLWWM010000007.1, on the reverse strand, counting down.
TATGGTCGAACAAATAGAGTGCCACCTTTTCGAATCCAGAAATAACTAAAGCAACAATCTTCCTTACATAGCTTGGTATCCATTCCTTACTCAAGATACTTTTAGGCACATCTTCGTGCACATCATATATAACTTTATAACCAAGCATCTTGAGTATGTACCCAACTGGAATCAGTTCTGGGTCATGGAAATGAAAAATGGTTTTCTTGGGATATTTAATAGCTTTTAGAAATAGCTTTGGAATTATTTTTAAAATTCTATCCGCTTTTTTCGTAGCTACAGGAAGGGCTACTATATTTATACCATCCTTAATCTCATCGTGTGGATGTTGAATAATAAGATCCAAATCAAATCCATGAGCTACTAACGATTTACAAACCTTATGAAAGATTCGTGTATCATGCGAGGGATGGACAGAAGAGAGTTGTACTACTTTATAGCTACCCATCTTAATTCTCAAAGGTTAATATCTCTGTGAACTTGGAATGTTTTTGGCGACTACTTTCTGACAAATTTATAGGGATTAAACTGTATTCATGAGTACTTATAAATACCCGTTTAGCAACTTCAATTCCAACAACCATAAGTAGTTTTATTATTCTTATGCCCTCATAAAAAGATATTCTCTGGAGAAATCTATTCATTCCATCCTTCATGATTATTTTTTTTGATAAGGCCTGAGCCAACAGATTTTTTATGACGGTTGTTAAATTGATTTTCAAAAGGTTATTATAGCTAGACAACACTGCCAAAAAGTTAACTCCCATCCACCAATGATAGCAATTTATTTAATTACTTTTTGTCCTTAAATAATAATAAAAAACAACTTTGATTAGTATCTTCTATCTTAATTTTAGTGGTTTTCCAAAAAATTTTAGTTACTCTCTTGAAAAATTTCAACCGTTATCTTCCTCTTTTACTCGTGTTAGTGATTTTGATAATTCTTGGGAAAATAGTCCAAGTCTATCTTCTCTCCCCATTAGTTGAAAATGCTTTTAACGGAGAATCTTTCGAGTATTTGAATAAATTAATTACTCATCACCACCTCAAAGATCCTTCTGCTCGGACACTCGATTTTTATAGATTAGAAGTTCCCAAATATATCAACAGATTACTCGCCCTAGTTACTTTTTCTCTAATTTTTATTTGGATAATCTTCCGAGATAATAAACATGTATTTAAACAGTTTTTTTTAGCCGAAGAGTCGGCCTTCAAGCTAGCTCTTTTAAGAATAGTAGTAACTGGATATCTGCTTTATTTAAATTTCCCCAAGTTAATAGAGGAATTAGTCTATTTAGGAAGTGATGCTACCGTGCCTCCATTAGGTTGGTCTGAGGGCCTAGTCCACCTCCTTGTTAACCAAGATATATCTTACTTCCTTGGGATTGCCTTCACACTATTTTGCCTTGGAGCTTTTGTAGGGATATATACTAGATTTATGCTTTTAGGCGCTGCCTTTATAGGTTTGTTCGTATTAGGAATACCTCAATTCTATGGAAAGATAGATCATTACCACAACCTTTGGCACCTATTATTATTATTAAGTTTTAGCCCTTCTGGTTACAGTCTTTCTATCGACTGTTGGAGGAAAAAAATTCCTCAGATAAATCTCAATAAATCCATCGCATTTGGTCTTCCAATTAGAATTTCCATGATAATAATTGGGCTAGTGTACTTTTTTCCAGGGTTTTGGAAGTTCGCATTCTCCGGCTTCGATTGGGCTTTTAGTGATAATTTAGCATTTAAACTCCATTCAAAATGGCTCGAGTTTGGAGGATGGCTCCCTTCTTTAAGAGTTGATAGATACCCCTTTTTATATAAAACAGCTGCACTATCAACACTAATCATAGAGCTAGGGTTTATCTTTGGGATATTTTTTAAGAAAACTAGATTAATTTTTGTTGTAGCGGCTTTTTCTTTCCATCTATCAGTTTATTATTTAATGAGAATTTCTTTTCTCACATTGATGATAATATATATCGTATTTATAGATTGGGACAGAATAGCATTATTTTTCAAGGTAAAAGCAGACTATTTAAAAGAACAGAAATATCAGCTTTCTAATAAATTCTTACCCAACATAAAGCGAGTAGGAATTCTATTGGTGGCAGGAAATATTATTACAGGATTCCTTTTAATAAATAGTTGGCCGTTTGCCGTTTATCCGACTTTTGCATCAATTGAAACAGGCTCTGTTCCGAGTATTATAATTCAAGCCAAAGATATAGATGATAAAATCATCTATGAAAGCATCCCCCTACTTGATAAAGACTTTATCAGCCAATTTAAATACACTGGGCGATTGAGAGGTTTTTTAGAAACTATCTTAAACAAGAGTGAAGTTGATGAAAATCAGGTTAACACCTTAATTTCTATTTCACAAAAATCAAACTCCATGCCTAAGAACGCGGCTTTAATAGAAGTCTATGAGATTCGCTTAGACACGAACCCAGATGCTATCTCCAAAGTAGAAAAAATGGGTAGGTTTCTTTTTAGGCGAGAGTTATAACTAGGAAAATAGTTTTTACAATCACCAACCTTTTTGTAGCAGAACCACCCTTCGGAGAATTTGATATAAAAAGCCACTAAAGTGGCCAATTTGCATCAAGGCCAAGCTAATTGATGTAATAAATACTCTAACAATTAAGTTTGGTTCTTTTTTATCGCTAGACCAAATTTCATGGCTAAATATTTCTTGAGTTGAAGACACAGTTTTCAGAGATTCCGTTATAAGTATTACAAACAATATTCCTAAAACCCAGACTGAACTTAGATTTGTTTCAACTATTAAATCTGATATTACGAGAGTTGATATTCCGCAGATAAACAAGAATGGGAGCATACCCCTTATAGGTGACTGCTGAGGATGATGTACTTTAGTAATAAACCTACCTCTTCCATATCTAAAATATTGTTTAAACAGCTTCCACAAGGTATCTCGTGGAAAATACCAGCTTTGTATCTCTGGACTAATAAAAACACTTTCATCACCAAACACCTCAATTAATCTAAGATTAAGCTCAGAATCTTGGTTAGTAATATTATCAGTGCTAAAATTTCCAATTTGCTTTAAATCATTTGTCCAAAAGCACCCTAAAAAAACAGTGTCTCCATAGCCTTCGTATTGATCATTCATATACTTGGCTCCTCCATTACCTAAAAAGCTTTTTACAGCTATGGCGATGCCCGCTTGAACTATATTATCCGCCTTATAACGTTGAGACCCACCTACATTCCTAGCACCTGTTCCTAAAAGCACCTCAATGCACTTTGCAACATAATTCTCTTTATAATAGCAATGTGCATCAGCTCTTAAAAAAACATCTCCAATAGCGTTATCAATCATTATATTTAAGCCAAATGATTGAAACTTTTTGGGATTTTCGACTAATTTAACCCTAGTATCTTCTTGAGATATCAGACTAATAATTTCACGAGTTCTGTCCGTACTCCCACCATCAGCAATTAATATCTCTACTAAGTTCGGGTACCCACAGCCTAAAAAACCTCTAACCACACGTTCAATATGCTCCTCTTCATTAAGAACAGGAATTCCTATTGTTACAGAAGGTGCCGTGGAAGCTTTAATATCAATTTCTTGTTCTTCGATGACTAACGTTCTTGATAAAATTTTTGATTCAACAATATTCAATTTACTAATTCTAGCTATACAAAATACACATTTATCTACACCCTATTACCACCGCTTAATAAATAAAGTACCGCCATTCTAACAGCTACCCCATTAGTTACTTGATCTAGTATTACCGCTCTATCGCTATCAGCTACTTCGCTTTGCATTTCAACACCTCTGTTAATTGGGCCTGGATGCATAATTTTAAAGTCAGGATATCTATCAAGATGTTCTAATTTTATACCAAATCGCTCGTGGTATTCTCTTAAACTTGGGAACAACTCAGTGCTTTCACCTTGTCGTTCAAGCTGTATACGAAGTGCCATTGCCACATCACACCATGCTAAAGTTTCCTCTAAACTATGGGAAACTTCTACTCCCATGTCTTTTACAAAAACAGGCATAAAAGTTTTTGGGCCGCACAGCACAACTTTAGCGCCCAGTTTTGTGAGGCCAATAATATTAGACCTTACCACTCTGCTGTGCGAGATATCTCCAATAATTGCTACTTTTTTGCCAGATAAATCTGGGTGGATTTTTTGCATAGTAAACATATCCAACAGAGCTTGCGTTGGGTGCTCATGGGAACCGTCACCAGCATTTAGAATAGCGGCATCAACGCATTGTGTTAGAAAGTGAGGTACACCTGGACTTTCATGACGAACAACCACCATATCAATCTTCATAGAACTGATATTCTGAATAGTATCTTTAAGAGATTCTCCTTTTTTTGCGGAAGAGTTACTCGCTGAAAAATTCAAAACATCAGCACCCATTCTTTTCTGGGCAAGTTCAAAAGAAAGCCTTGTACGAGTGCTATTTTCGTAAAATAAATTTACAATAGTTTTGTCGCGTAAAGTAGGCACTTTAGGTACAGGGCGTTCTAAAATCTCCCTGAAATATTTTGCTTGTTCTAATACGTAAAGAATATCTTCTTTAGAGTAATCAGCTAGCCCGAGCAAATGTTTTTGCTTAAACTGGTAACCGTTTAATGGGTCACTCGTCATACTTCCTCTCCTGCTTCGACTAAATAAACTGCATCTTCGCCATCAAGCTCTTTAACTTTCACTCTTACTTCCTCTTTCTCATGAGTTGGTATATACAGCCCTGTGTAATCTGCTGCAATTGGTAGTTCTCTGTGGCCACGATCTACCATGCAGCAAAACTGAATTTTCCTTGGACGTCCATAGCCCATTAGCGCATCCATAGCTGAACGTACTGTTCTACCCGTATAAAGCACGTCGTCTACAAGTACAATATCTCTATCATATAAATCGAAGGGAATTTCCGTGACTTGTACTTGAGGCATCTTTAATTTAGTACGAAAATCATCTCTATAGAAAGTAACATCAAGCACTCCAAAGTCTACCTCTACACCAAATTTCTTCTTTATTTCGTCGTTAATGCGCTTACCAATGTAAACACCTCTAGTCTGCATGCCAATTATGGCAAGTCGGGACGGATCATCATAAGGTTCAAGAAACTGGTGTGCAAACCGAACATAGGTGCGTTCCAGTTCCTCGGCAGACATTATTTTAGCTTTTTGCAATGGGTTCGCTTCTGATTAATTCTCCTTAAATTTAAGTTACAAAAAGTCGAAATCACAAACTTTTATAAAATCAACTATCCACTAGCTATGATGACTTTCCTTTAGCATGTATTCTCCCTATTATTGAAGCCCATAAAAATCGCTTTTTTTGAACGTTCATTAGATTATAATTCATGAAAATCCACGAGTACCAAGCCAAAGAAATTCTTAAGAAATATGGCGTAGCTGTTCCTGATGGCACCGCAGCAACTACAGTTGAAGAAGCTGTGCAAGCTGCCGAAGAAATGAAAAAGAACGGAACCTCTCTGTTTGTTGTAAAAGCTCAAATTCACGCAGGTGGCCGTGGTAAAGGGCGAACTGTGAAGAGCAATGCAAAAGGTGTTATCTTATGCAAAAGCATTGATGAAGTTCGCGAAGCGGCTGAATCTTTATTAGGTGATGTTCTCGTTACCATCCAAACCGGTGAAGCTGGACAGCTTGTACAACAATTATATGTTACTGACGGCGTTGATATCGAAAAAGAATTTTACTTAGGTATTCTACTTGATCGTGCAATTAGCAAAAACGTAATCATGGTTTCAACCGAAGGTGGAGTTGAGATTGAGCAAGTTGCAGAAGAAACCCCAGATAAAATTATTAAAGAATGGGTTGAGCCAGGTATGCCTCTTCAGGTTAACCAAGCACGGCACCTAGCTTTTGCTCTAGGTTTAGAAGGGCCTGCACTTAAAAAAGCCGTTAAATTTATCATGGCTATTTACAACGCATATGTTGAGACTGATTCTGATATGTTTGAGATTAATCCACTCATCCTTACCCCAGATCAGAACATTCTAGCCCTTGATGCTAAAGTAACCTTCGACGGAAACGCTTTATACCGCCATCCTGATTTAGCAGAATTGAAAGACGACGCTGAAGAAGATCCATTTGAATTGGAAGCGCAAAAATACAACCTAAACTACATCAAACTTGACGGGAACGTTGGATGCATGGTTAATGGTGCTGGGCTTGCAATGGCAACTATGGACATCATCAAACTTTCTGGTGGCGAGCCTGCTAACTTCTTGGACGTTGGCGGCGGGGCGAATGTTGATACCGTAAAGAATGGTTTCCGCATCATCCTAGATGATCCAAATGTTAAAGCTATTTTGATTAACATCTTTGGTGGAATTGTTCGTTGCGATCGTGTAGCAAACGGTGTTATTGAAGCTGTCAAAGATCCAGAAATTGCAAGCAAAGTTGCCAAAGTACCTATTATTGTACGTCTACAAGGTACTAATGCTGCTGAAGCAAAAGAAATTATCGATAACTCTGGATTAAATGTAATCTCAGCTGTTCTCCTTAAAGAAGCAGCCGAAGAAGTGTCTAAAGTTCTCGCTTAAACGCATTGTAATTTATTTACAGATATTTAAAATCCTTGCATTTAAATTTGCAGGGATTTTTTTTGTTTAAGAATCAAATTATAGCACTTATATTCAACGCTAGTTTTAACCAACATATATTATTTCATTACGAGCATGAAACCATTTAAAATTGAAATAACTACTATTGAGCAGGGCCCCGAAGAACTTAAACTTCAACTACCTATACAGGCTGAAGTGATTAGAGAGATTCCTGGAAAAGATCGTTCTGATTATATGCTAGCGACATTGGAGTTGCCAGTATTTTGGGTAGACAAAGCAAAAGGTATCAACACTGAGATTTCAAATTTTGTGATTTGCTCAAAATTTAAAGGACAAAAAGTTGATAGCTCAATGAAAGATCTTACCATTGCAATAGCTTATGTTATCGACGATTCTTTAGAGAATGACAAAATACTCAACTTAAAAAAATGCAAATATATTGCTGTGGCAAAAGCATCTGCTAAAAGTAAGTGGAATATTTTTGGGTAATCTTCTGGTTATAAACCCTTACTTAACCTGAGCACATCCTGACCTAATTTCCTCGTAAAAGGTTTCATACTCTTGCACAATAAAATCTTGATTGAAACGCTCGGCTCGCTTTCTTGCATTAGCAGCCATTTCTGCATGTAGCGATTCGTTAGAGAGTATTTCAACAGAATACTTCGACATACTCTCTACATCACCTAGATCACATAAATATCCAGTTTCACCATGTATATTCACTTCAGGGAGCCCACCAATATTTGTACTTACCACAGGAACTGAACAACTCATAGCTTCTAAGGCGGCTAAACCAAAAGTTTCTGAACCTGATGGAATCAAAAATAAATCTGCAATAGAAAGCACTTCTTCTACCGCTTCTAATTTACCTAGAAAACGTACATGCTCACATACTCCTAAGTCTCTACACTGTTGTTCGGCGTGCTGCCTTTCAGGGCCATCTCCTACCATTAACAACTTTGCTTTAATACCATGCTTTAGAATTCCACCGAATATATCAACAACATCGGCTATTCTTTTAACTTTTCTAAAATTAGAGACATGCACAACAACCTTTTCATCATTCGGACAAATGGCTTTTTTAAAGTGACTTTTGTTTGATTTTTGAAACCGCTCTAGATCAATAAAATTTGGAATCACTCGTATATCACGTTTTATATCAAACCGATTGTACGTTTCTTGCTTTAGATATTCTGAAACAGCTGTAACTCCATCACTTTTATCAATAGAAAACTCTACCACGTGTTTATAACTAGGATCGCTACCTACAACAGTTATGTCAGTTCCATGCAACGTAGTTATGATGCATATTTTTTTATTCTTTTCAGCAACAATTTGTTTGGCTAGATACGCACTTGTAGCATGAGGAAGTGCGTAGTGCACGTGCAGTAAATCTAAATCTTCGTGCTCAATTAGGTTAACCATTTGTGTTGCTAACGCCAAATCATACGGAGGATACTCGAACAATGGGTACGAGTTGATTGAAACTTCGTGATACATAATATTTGGCTCTAGAGTATCTAATCGCGCTGGCTTAGCATAGCTCATAACATGAATTACGTGGCCTTTCTTAGCTAACACTTTAGCTAATTCAGTGGCTACAACCCCACTACCTCCAAATGTTGGGTAACAAACTATACCAATATTCATTCTATTATATCTCCATTTTATTCATCAAAAAATAAGTAATACTTCTCAATATATTGTACGGCTAACACAAGCTTTAACAGTTAAGGTTCCAAAGATTGTGTTTCTTTCAAATTAAGTAGTAAATATTTCCACTTAAACAGATAGAATGTTAATTTTGGATGCTTAAGGCAAATTAGTTCCATAGCTTTTAAATTCATTAGAATTAAATATGGCGCAACCTTCTGAAGAGATGCAAATTCATCATTCTTTTTTAGAAAAAAGTGACAATATGGATACTTTTGATATCGTTTCATGCTTGTTTGAGCAAAGCTATATTTAGTTTAGCGTTCAATCGAAAGTATCTTATAAAAACTACATCCTAAGCAGATTTTTAAATATGTTATATGAACGTTTATACCAGATTAATTTTGATTAAAATTTTTATTCATCTTTAATGAAGCAACCATTTCTCTACATACTTTTAGTTTTTATACTTTCGGCAGCCGGATTGGGAGACGCACGAAAAGGGAATGAAGCTTTTGAAAAAGGGGATTTTGTTGAAGCAGAAACCCTTTATCGTACCGCGCTTGAGAATAACCCTGATAATGCTCGTCTCTATTTTAACCTAGGTAATGCACTTGCAAAACAAGATAAAGTTCAAGAAGCTTTAGATGCATATATGGAGTTTGATAAGCTCTCAATAGCAGATTCTGATAAAGCTTTAGCACAGTATAATATGGGCACATTATTAGCTAAGGGTGAGAAATGGGAACCCGCAAAACTACACTTAAGAAATGCGCTAAAATTAAACCCTAGCGATGCTGAGGCTCAACAAAATTATGAATTAGCTTCTGCGAAAGCTGAAGAAGACGAAAATGAACAACAGCAAGATCAAGAAAACCAGGATCAAGAACAGAAGGAACCATCTGAATATGCTCTTGCAATGAAACAACAAGCAGAGAAATTAGTTTCAGAAAAAAAGTACAACCAAGCATATGATTTAATGCAACAAGCTCAAAAAGTTGATGAAACAGTCTCTAATTTTAAAGACTTCATTGAACGTATTGGCTCCGTTGATCAAATAGACTCTTAATTATGAAGCACTCTTTCTTTCTTTTTATAATTTCACTTTTCTTTTCGATTAATGCGCAAGCTCAATCTGCCGACTTCTATTTCCACAACTCTGCTCAGGCTTTTATTAATGCCGATATGCAAAGCGCTCTTGACAATGTGGATCAAGGACTTTCTCAATTCCCAAACGATATGAAGTTGAATGAGCTGAAGAAAAAGATTGAAGAGGAAAAGGAGAAACAAGAGCAGCAACAACAACAACAGAATCAGGACCAGAAAAACAACGAGCAGCAGGAAGAGAAAGACGAGCAACAACAAGATTCTCAAGAAGAGCAACAGAATGAAGAGGAACAAGAACAAAAAGAGAATCCTCAAGAAAGTGACAGTGAAGAAAAGAGTGACTTGCAAGAGCCAAAAGAAGGTGAAGGGCGCGCTCCCAAAGAAATTAGCAAGGAAGATGCCGAGAAAATTTTAAAAGCTTTGGCTCAAAAAGAAAAAGAATTGCTCAAAGAATTTAAAAAACAAAAATCAAATAACAGTGCTAAGCATGACAAAGATTGGTAATAGGCTAAGCTCTGTAGTATTTATTTTTCTATCGCTTTTATTAACGTCAACACTTAACGCCCAAGACGTTAAAGTGGAAGCAACATTAAGCGAAACAAATATTTTTGCAGGTGAGGGTGTCACCTTACAAATTGCTGTATCTGGTACATCAGTAGGAACCTTGGATCGCCCAACTTTACCGGAAATCCCTGGACTACGCTGGCTGCCAAATAGAACGAGCCAGAGTAGCAATTACACTTATCTGAATAATAGACCGTCTGTTACTATTAGCTATGGCTTTCAACTTATTGCACAAGATGTTGGAAGCCACAGGATACCTGCTATTGGTATTACTATAGAAGGCAAGACTTATACTACCAAACCTATTTCTTTTAAGGTTCTAGATCCAAAAACGATAGATACTGGGAAAGCTGAACGCTCGCCCGATATTTATGTTCGTCTTGAAGCAAACGTAACCAAACCTGTTGTTGGCCAACAAGTAGTAGCTACTATAGTTCTTTATTTTAAAACGGGTATCGAAGTAAACTCTTATCAAGCTTCACCTGGTTGGAAAGCAGAAGGATTTTGGAAAGAAGAACTAGAAATGCAGCGCCAAGCTCGATCAAATTCTACCTTAATAAATGGAGTGCGCTATCAACGAGCACAATTATTAAATTATGCTCTTTTCCCCACAAAAACGGGTACTTTAACGTTAAGTCCATTTACAATTACCGTTCGAATGAGACAAAGCCGAAATGGAATTAGAGATCCATTTAGTTTAAGTTTCGGCCAAGAGAATAAAGAACTCAAAACACTTCCTATCACTTTAGAAGTTCAAAGTCTACCTAACGCAAGCGATGGAGAAGTGATTGGGGCCGTTGGTAACTTTAAAATCAACAGAAAAATTTCGACTACTAAAGCCATGGTTGGAGAAAGTATTGAGGTGGAAACTACGATTTCAGGAGCTGGAAATGTACCTTTACTAAACAAACCCAATTATGAGTTTCCGGAAGCACTTGAAAAATATAATCCTCAAGAAAGTAGCAAAATAGAACGCGGTAATAATCAAATTTCTGGTTCTAAAACCTTTACCGATATTGTTATTGCTAGAAATGAAGGGACATTCGAAATTCCCGAGAAGAGTATTGCTATCTATAACCCAAACCGAAAAGCCTTTGATTACACCACATTACCTGCACTTAAATTTTCGGCTACCCCAGATCCTAAAGCTTTTAATTCTAACTTAACAGAAACTCGGTTAGACATTAAACCGAGCACTGGGCTCGCTCAATGGAAAACTTTAGATAACGTTTTTTTAATTGACCGTACAACACTTTGGTCTTGGCTATTTTTACCCTTATTAGTGCTTCTTAGTGCTTTTGGTATCAAAAAATATAGCGATAGAATGAACACTGACTCGGGTTTTGCCAGATCTCAAAAAGCAAAACAGAAGGCTTTGAATACACTGCAAGAAGCTTCCAAAACTACTGAGATTAAACTTGGATATCACCTCATACAACAAGCACTGTCATTATATATAGCTGATAGATTAAACCTACCAGAAGCTGGGCTATCTGCGAATCGCTTAATTCAAGAAGTTCAAACAAAATCTCCGGAGATGTTCATTGATGACTTAAAAAGACTTTTCGAAAAGTGCGAAACCATCGCATATGCTCCTAATGTATCACAAGACACACTCACTAATGACATCGAGTTATCAAAAGAGCTTATTAAGAAAATGGGTAAAAATTTATGAGATTCATTTCAATCCTATTCTTTCTTACTTTTTTAATTTCTCCTTTATTTGCCCAACAAACAGCCCAATTAGAGTTTGATAAAGCTAATACACTTCTAGAAGAAGGTGATTATAGAGGTGCCCTAAAAGGTTATCAAAAGATTGAGTCCCAAGGCTCCATTTCGGGCCCATTATACTTAAACATGGGAATTTCAGCCGTTCAAATTGATTCTTTAGGGTTAGCTAAATACTATTTTCTAAAAACAATCAAATATTTTCCTGAGATTCCTGAAACATCTGCTCAAGCCACTCGCGCTTTGGAGTTTGTGAATTCTCAGTTTAGTAGACAATCTGCAACACTGCCAAAACTTCCATGGGATAAAGCTGTTGATTGGCTTAAGGAAGGTCCCTCTTCTAGTGGCGTATTTTGGTTTGGCTACTCACTAGGGTTAATTGCAATAATCATTGTTTTAAGTAATTGGTTTCACTTTTTCTCTTTTAAAAAACAGTATTCTTTGATTTTAATCTTCTCAATTTCTGCTGTACTTGTCATAGGGTTGGCTTTTTATGTGAGTTATATTGACAAACGTTATGATCAAGCGGTGATGGTTCACCAAGAGGCCCAAGTCTTTCAAAATCCTGATGAAACTAGTCCTGTAGAAAGCTTAGCTTACGAAGGTTATACACTCACAATCGACTATAATTCTAGCAATGATAATCCAGCATGGTATTATGTACGACTCGGTAATGGACAGTACGGCTGGATTAACAAAAATGTGGTTTACCCACTTTAGATCCTTTAATTCTAACATAGACTCATGAACACATCTCAAGAATATATCCAACAGAACAAAGATCGATACATAGAAGAGCTCATCGAGTTATTACGCATTCCGAGTGTAAGCACTGATTCGTCTAGGAAGGATGCTATTCATCAAGCAGCAAATTTTTTATTGAGTCAATTTAAGCAGTTTGATTTCAACAAAGTGGAGCTTTTTGAAACCCCTGGTAATCCTATTGTATATGCAGAGCATTGCCCACACGACGATAAACCAACGGTTCTTATTTATGGACATTATGATGTCCAGCCTTCAGACCCAGACGATCTTTGGGAATCTCCAGCTTTTGAACCCGTTATTAAAAATGGAAATATCTACGCACGAGGAGCAAGTGATGATAAAGGTCAATCTTATACGCACATAAAAGCGGTAGAATCTTTTGTTAAAACGGGACAAGAAATACCTGTTAATGTTAAGTTCCTTCTAGAAGGTGAAGAAGAAATTGGCTCCCCTAATCTTGTTCCATTTATAGAATCACATATCGATTTACTCAACTGCGATATGGTGTTAATTTCTGATACATCCATGTTTGGTAAAGATATTCCGTCAATAACATATGGATTGCGTGGTTTGGCTTACATGGAAGTTGAAGTTACCGGCCCAAACCGAGATTTACATTCTGGAGTTTATGGAGGTGCTGTAGAAAATCCTATAAACGTACTTTGTGAGATGATTGCAAAGCTTAAGGATGATAATGGTGTTATTAGTGTTCCGGGATTTTACGATAAAGTTAAAGCCCTCACGCCAGAGGATAGAGCTGCATCTGCAGCACTTCCTTTTGATGAAGAAGCCTACAAAAAATCGTTAGACATAAAAGCTATTCACGGAGAGAAAGGATACACCACATTAGAACGAGGATCAGCTCGCCCAACACTTGATGTGAACGGAATTTGGGGCGGATATCAAGCTGAAGGCGCTAAAACAGTATTGCCATCAAAAGCAGCAGCTAAAATAAGCATGCGCTTAGTGCCAGACCAACATCCACAGGAAATTGCGAAACTCTTTAGTGATTATTTCAATTCTATTGCACCAGATACTGTAAAAGTAGTTGTGAATGAACATCATGGAGGGCATCCATCCGTAACAGACCTTTCATTCTATGGCTTAAAAGCTGCTGCTAAAGCTTTCGAAGATGTTTTTGGTAAAGAGCCCTTATTTTCAAGAGAAGGTGGCTCAATTCCAATTGTAGCAGATTTTAAACGAGTTTTGGGAGTAGAGTCTATTTTAATGGGCTTTGGGCTTACTAGCGATGCCATTCATTCCCCAAATGAGAAATTTTCGCTACAAGATTTCCAGAGAGGAATTAGAACTTCTGCAAGGTTTATGGAACATTTAGCAGAAATGAAGTAATACAAAAAGAGCCGATGTTTATCGGCTCTTTTTTTTAATATTCTATTTGATAAGTAATGGGCTCATCAAGTTCAAAATCATAGAGAGTTAATCTCCTCAGGTTGTAGAAACCTGTCCAATAATTTCTTAGCGCTTGGATGTAATTTCTCCGAGCACTATCCTTTTCGTTTTGGGCTATAAATAAGTTTGTGATATCAATTTTCCCAATCAAATAACGGTTTTTTGATACATCATAACGGCGATCACCTATATCGTTTGATACAGCTGCCAAATCCACTTGTTGCTTAAGTAAACCGAACTCTCTTACTGTACTTCGCACATCTAGTTCAAACTGTAATCGTTGATACTCTATCGTGTTTGCCGTTTCCTGCTGAACATTTCGAGCAGACTTAATCTCCGCAACTTGCTTACCCCAGTTGAATATTGGAACTTGAAACCCAACAGTAAAAAACTGACGATTAGCTGGGTTTTCATACAGTTTATCAAAATCTTCAGCTACCTGGTTTAGTCCATAACTCGCCTGTATACTAGCAGAAAAACCGCTTTCCTTTTTAGCTCGCTCATATTCTTGATTAGCTTGAATCTCACTTAATTGAAATTGTAATGATCTGCTATTATTCTCTCTGGCTAATTCCTGTGCTTTCATAACATCTAGTGTAATTTCTGGAGCTTTTTCTGGCGAAATTATACTTAATTTTTCATCGTCAGAAAGTCCTAACAACCCTTTGAAATTCTCAACTGTACGCTGGTAATTTAGCTTTGCCGTTGTCAAAGATGCTTCCGCATTTCTGAACCCCAATTCACTTTGTAGTAACTCATTCTCTGCAATATTACCCACCTGAAAACGACCTTTAGAAATATTATATATGGAATCGTTTACCGCAACGTTAAATTCAGAAACTTCCACATTTATTTTAGCCAGAAGCACGTCAAAAAAGTTCTGAGTTACCGTGAATGCCAAGTCTTCTAAATCTTCAACAAATTGCTTCTGCGCAATTTTATACCGTAATGGCTCGGTTTTATTTCTCCATTTTAAACTATTAAACTGGAAAAGAGGCTGCGTTAGTCCAATCTCGATAGGTGTGCTTTGCCATCCATAATTATCTTCTCCTGTAAAAATACCTAATCTAGATAAACCTGAAGAAAGAGAAAGTGCCCCACCTGTTGGCAATATAGATTGATTAACAGAGAGTCTTAAATTAGCATCCGACTGACGAATATCTACAAATTGAGTACCATTTTCAGTAATGATGGTGCGTTGGCCAAAAGAATAATTAGGTACATCGCCACTTGCAACTAAACTAGGAAGTAAATCTGCTTTGAATGATTTGTATCTCCATTTAGAAGCAACTAATGAGTACTTAGCTGCACGAGCTAACGGGCTATTCTCTTTTGCAATCGTGATACTTTCCTCTAAGGTCAATTGCCTTTCACTTTGCGCAAAGAGTTGGACTCCTGGCACTATTGTAAACAATAAAACTAGGGCTACTAAAATTCTTTTATTCATGGCGTAATGCATGTACAGGATCTTGTTGAGCGGCGCGCTTTGCGGGGATGAAACCAAACACAACCCCGATAAGAAATGCTACGCCAAATGAAATGAAAATTGAAGAAGGAGTTACAACTGTTTCGATGCCTGCCGTTGCTTCTATTCCATAGCTAAAAGCCATTCCTAGAATTATACCAACTACTCCTCCTGAAATACAAAGAGCCAGAGCTTCGGTTAAAAACTGAAGTTCTATATCTCTTTTTTGGGCTCCTACCGCCATTCGAACACCAATTTCTCGATAACGCTCAACCACAGAAGCTAGCATAATATTCATAATACCGATACCACCAACAATTAAAGAAATAGAGGCAATTGACGACAAAACGATGCTAAATATTCTCTTGGTCTGTTGCTCCTGCTTTAGTAATTGCTCAGGAACGATGATTTCGAAATCTACTACATTATTATGCCTCCGTTTCAACATT
Source organism: Balneola sp. (assembly GCA_048267905.1). GTDB lineage: Bacteria > Bacteroidota > Rhodothermia > Balneolales > Balneolaceae > Balneola. Next base: position 115,400 of record JBLWWM010000007.1, on the reverse strand, counting down.
CTAGAGATTACCTCCGCTACTTTACCACTATATTTAGTATCGGTAACTCTAACTATTAACTTATCTAGCTGGTTGTAATTTGTAGTTCCTTCAGAATCATTTCCATCAGATGAGCTAGCAAAACCACCACCAGAAGAAAATACTACCATATTTCCACCTCCACTACTTAGATCACTTTTTGTGACTGTAGCTCTATTTTTGAACCGTAAAAGTACCGTTGTTGCTGGTGCGTAAATATCTAAATTATAATTTCTAATACCCAAATTTTCGATATTCTCAGAGGTTACTTCTCTTTTTTCAAGCACTCCAATTACCGTAAACCAAATTCCCCCGGCTTTAATCTTTTCGCCAACAGGGTCAAGGCCTGCAAAAAATTTAGTTTTTACGTCGTAACCGATAACACAAACAGGTTGCGAGTTTTCGATTTGTAAGTCACTAAATACCGAGCCTTCTAGAAATTTAAAATTATTAATCTTGAAATAGTCAGCATTCACACCTACTAACTTCCCAGTACGCATCCGGGCATTTCGGATGAAATTTGTATCATAAATAATTTCAGGGCTTATATACTCAACCTCGGATAGCATTACATTAATACTTCTAAGGTCATCTAGAGTGAGTCCTGGTGAGAATTTTTTACTTTCTTCCTGACCTCCATCGTCATCCACTAAACCATCTTTTTGCTCTAAAACGGGTTGGATAATCACGTTATTAGTACCCAGTAGTTCCATTTGTTTTAGCACTACTTCTTGAGCTCCTCGACCTATGGCAAGCATAGCTATTACTGAGGCTACTCCAAAAATGATACCTAAAGACGTTAAAAACGCTCTAAGTTTGTTTCGTTGGATAGCCTCAATAGCTATGTCAAAGTTGTAGAATATCTTTTGAAACACAGTTTAATTGGCTGAAGTGATTTCTTCTTCTATATAGATGCGCTTGATGCCAGTAGTATCGTTGGGCATTGAAATAAAGATTTCGTTATCTAACGAAAGGCCTCTATTAACAACTACTTCATTCTCGTTCATTAAGCCAAGTTGCACCTGTTGAAGAACCGTAGAAATTCCATCTTTCTTAAAAACAAAACTCAGTGAATCTATAGCATGAACAGTTTCTAGAGGGATGTAAAGCACATCCTTTAGTTTTTCCACAAAAATCTGATTGCTCGTTGTCATAGCAGGACGTAGAAGGCTATCTGTTCCTGAGATAACTATTACAACTTCAAACACTTTGGAGTCAGAGTTTTTCTTCTGTTCCCCGATGTTAGCTACGCTTGTCACTTCACCACTAAGTATTTTATCAGGAACGGCATCTAATCCCATGGTTACTTTCTGCCCATTTTTAATTTTCTGGATATCCACTTCATTCACATAGGTAACCGACTCCATCGTTGTGAAATCTGGAAGTTCTGCTACAATAGGATTCCAAGCACTAACTTCGCCCCCTTCAGTAATCTTATTTCCATTCCAGTCTCGTTTGTAAATCAACATACCTTGATCTGGAGCCTTAACAGTGAACTCACCCATAAGCGATCGGATTTTATTCGTTTCGTTTTGCTTCTTCGTAAGTTCTGCTTCAACATCGCTCATCTTAGCGATGTTCTGTTTCACTTTTGTTTGGTAGTTTTTCGTTTCTTGAGCTAACTGCCGACGAGCTTTGTCCAAATCAATTTCAGATTGGCGTTGTACCGCAGGTGATTCATACTGAGATTGATCTACAGCAATTTGTCTCTCTTCTAATGCATATTTAAGATTAATTAAATTATCTCTAGCCTGAGAAAGTTCTAGAGTACTATCTAATTCTGCTTGCGTAACTTTAGATTGGGCTTGCTGTAGCTCTAATTGAGAGTCTTGAAGTTTAGCTGTGATTTCAGATCGATCTAGCTCTGCTACAAAGTCACCTTTCTTAACAAGAGTTCCTTCAGGAATAATGCGCTGAATTTTAAGATTAAATAATCGAATATCCCTTCCGCCTTGTGGCCCTTTTATTTCAGTTGAGTTCTTGGCTCTTAACTCGCCAGTGGTGTTAACATCAACTACAAAGTCGCCGCGTTTGGGAGAAGTCAGTAGCTCTACACTTTCGCTATTACCTCCTCTTACAAAAAACCACATAGTAAAAACTACAGCAATTAGGATAATTGGAATTAAATATTTTTTCTGCATCTCTCAGATTTAAATTTTACTTAAATAGATGTTTAAAGATAAAGCTTTTATTGATAGACGCTGGTATCCATAAAATAGTTTTACATTTGCAAAAAAGTTAGGCTAATCTTCTCGTAAAGAATCTTGCTGGAGTAGCACTTCCCCGAATGATATTTCTTCAGCAGCTAGTACAAGAATTGTTGTTGGAAGTCCCTTTAGACGTTCTTGGCTTTTTTTATAGTAATTAAGAAAATGTTCGTCAGGCTCGGCCATTCCCATAAAGATTAAATCAGTTTCTTTCGAAGATTCATGGAGTATCTCGTCGAAATTGCGACCGTTTGCAACTATAACTTCTGCAATAGCACCCGTTCGCAACCTCTTGCTTATTTCTGTAAGATTTTTCTGAGCATCTTCAGCTCCCTTTTCATTACTCACAACCATTTTCAGATACACATCGGCATCTAACCAACTTCTACTACTTTGCAGTAAATAACCCAGAATCATCATAAGGCCACCATTTCCTTTAAGTCCGCCCCACCAAATATCTATTCTTTTTTTCTTCCCAAAGCCTTTTTGCTTATCGTCATGAACAATGAGAACATTCCGATGAAGCTGGTGAAATTTTGCAATCATTTGGCAGTAATTAGCTTGAACTTGCAAATTTTCACTATCACCCAATATCACCGTGTTTGGCACTAAAGCACCAAGCCCATATGCCTCTACTAATCGTTCAGCTCCTTGAAATGGCTCCTCTGCCGATGTTACTCTAACTAAACCTTGAATCCCACGTTTGGCAAGAAAGTCTTTGATATTCTCTTCCATGGTAGATTTATGAGTAGAGGTAATTCCTTCATTTTTCAAAACAGTTGAAACTGTTAACATGCCGCGGTTATGTGTCAATGCTGCTGCTAAATCAATTAAGTGCCACCGTTTTGTAGGTGCTCCAGATAGCACTAAAGGATGAGGTCTCCATGTTTTTGATTCCTCACTTGAATTGAGACGGAGTAAACCCGCACGCGTAATTGCCATCCAAACTCCACGACGTACATCTCCCCAAGTAGATTGCATTTCTTGACGCTCCAGCCAAATAAAAATACTTAATACAAATAGAAAAGCTATAATTGTAGCTACGGTGTTAATAAGAAACATTACAGCGATACAACCTAGAGCTCCTAGAATTGAAAACGCCCAATGTACTTTAAACTTTGGACGAAAAGATGGGCTTCCTAATAAACGTTCTACTCCTGCTGTTATGTTTAGAACCCCATACGTTGTTAGAAAAAACATTGTGATTACGGGAGCAATAACATTCAAATTTCCAAGATAAACTGCTATTAAAGCAACTCCTAATGTTACTAATGTCCCTACTCTAGGCGCGTCATCACTCCCGTCTCCACGTCCTAACCAATATAGCCAACTTGGTAAAACTTTGTCACGAGCTAAGGCTTGGAGCACTCTTGGAGCACCTAAAATACTACCCACAGCACTAGAAAGTGTCGCCCCCCAAACACCTACAAGAATTGCATCTCCCCAATAAGCCAATTTCCGCATAATTAATGGATCCTCAATAAGTGATGCCGAACTTGCACGCATTACTAATACAATTGGAAGAATCATATAGATTAGATAGCCAACTCCAACAGCTGCAAACGTCCCTTTTGGGATAGATTTACCTGGGTCTTTAAGATCTCCACTCATATTAACACCAGCCATGATACCCGTTACGGCTGGAAAAAAAACAGCGAACACCGTCCAGAAATTTTCTTTGTTTTCTATTGAAGTACCCCAATAATCAATAGTTGTCGGCTCGATACTATCACCTAATAATAATGATAGGAGAGACAAAACTATACCAACCATAATAAAGTATTGCGCCCGAATTGCAGTACGAGCAGAAGCAAGTGCTAAGATTGTTACTAGAACTGTTGTGATTAAACCTACTGCCCGCATACTAAGCGTAGGGAACACAGAAACTACACTTTCAGCAAACCCAACAGTATATAATGCTACCGATAATGCTTGGGCTAAATATAAGGGAATTCCAATAGCCCCACCCGACTCAATGCCAAGAGAGCGGCTAATCATATAATATGCACCGCCAGTTCTAACACGTTGGTCGGTTGCAATAGAGGCGATAGACAGTGCCGTAAAAAAGGTTATTGTAGTTGAAAGTGTTACGATAATTAATGTGCCAATTAACCCCACATTACCAACAACCCATCCAAAACGCAGGTACATTATTACGCCTAAAATAGTTAGAATTGAGGGTGTAAACACACCTCCGAAAGTTCCAAAGCCATCTTTAGTGCTTTCCAGAACATTAAGTTGTTCTGGATATTTTTTGCGGAAAGGATTTTTCATCTTTTATATAAAAGGGTAAAACTGAGATGCTTAGAAAGCTCTAGTTTTTTAGATTGCCAGATTCTAAGTCATATTCAGTGGCATACTTTGTCTCATCGATTACTTTAGTAGGGTTGTTGTTTTCATCTACAACAACTACTACTGGCTTATGAGTCTTGGCTTCTTCAGGAGTCATATTAGCATAACTGATTACGATAATACGATCTCCAATTTGAGTGAGCCGTGCAGCTGCGCCGTTTAGGCAACAAATTCTGCTTCCACGTTCACCAGGTATTGTATATGTTTCTAAACGAGAACCATTAGTAATATTTACTACCTGTACTTTTTCGTATGGCAATAAATTTGCTAAATCTAGCAAATCCTGATCAATAGTGATGCTACCTTCGTACATGAGGTTAGCTTCGGTAACTGCCATTTGGTGCAGTTTAGATTTAAACATGGTTATTTGCATTGTCTATAATCTCAAATTTCGAATATAATATTGTCGATCAAACGGGTTTTTCCCAAATAAGCTGCCGTTGCAATTAGATATTGACTCCCTTTTTCCAACTTTTCAACTGGCCACATTTTTTCTAAGGAGAATACTGCAAGGTAGTCATTCTTGAAGCCTTTTGCTTTTAGTTCACCCTGCTGCTCTTCCAAAAATAATTTTGGTTCAATTAAACCTGCCTTAATCTCTTTCTCAATATTTTTTAAAACGTTATAAAGTGCTGGAGCAATAGCTCGTTCTTCTACGCTTAAATAAACATTACGACTGCTAAGAGCTAAACCATCTTCAGCTCTACCTATTGGAGCCATAATTAATTCTATATCGTGATTAAATTCTTTTACCATTTGCTCAATAATTCGGAACTGTTGGTAATCTTTTTGCCCAAAAACAGCAATGTCAGCATTTACAATATTGAAAAGCTTGTTCACAACTAGAGAGATTCCTTGGAAATATCCTTGTCGACTACCTCCATCCAAATGTTTGTTTAGCTCTTCAATTTCTATGCTAAAGTATTTTTTCCCAGAACCATACATGATTTCGGTATCTGGCATAAAAACTAAGCTCACCCCTTCCTGTTCGCATAGTTTTAAATCAGATTCTGTGGTTTTGGGATAGGTGTCAAAGTCATCAGTTGGAGCAAATTGTGCCGGGTTTACATAAATAGAAACTACAATCGCATCCGCTTTTTTATGAGCCAAATGGATAAGAGATAAATGCCCACCGTGAAGCGCTCCCATTGTTGGTACAAAAGCCACTTTTTTACCTTGGGCCTTTAGCACTCGTACTTCAGCACGAATATCGGCGATAGTATGTACAACTTTCATTTTAAAACTCTATGTAGTTTTGCTTGTAAGTAATTTTTCATCGTCAAAACTTAACCTATCTAATGGGGGTTGAAAAAAAAAGAGACGTCAAAAATAACGCCTCTTCTTACTCTAATTAATTATATAAATAGCATTAAACCGCACGATTCATGTCAAACGCTTCTAGAATCTGCTTAATTCTATTCAAGAATGCGCCACCATGTGCTCCATCAATAATACGGTGATCATAGCTCATAGATAAAAACATCATATGGCGAATAGCTATTACATCACCATCCTCTGTTTCCAGTACAACCGGACGTTTTTGTATAGCGCCTGTTCCAATAATTGCAACTTGTGGCTGATTAATAATAGGTGTTCCCATCAAGTTACCTACACTACCATAGTTAGTTAGTGTAATAGTACCACCCACTAAATCATCGGGGCTTAATTTTCTACTGCGGGCTTTGGTCGCAACTTCGTTCACTGATTCAGCCAGACCAACAAGATTTTTTTGCTGTGCTTTTTTGATAACAGGCACAATTAATCCACCTTCACCACCTTCACCTAAAGCTACAGCTAGTCCGAAATTGATATTCTTTTTCAAGATAATGTTATCACCGTCAATCGAGCTATTTAGCAAAGGGAACTCTAACATTGCTTTGATAATAGACTCTACAAAAAGAGGTGTAAAAGTTAATTTATGCCCAGTTTTACCGAAAAATGTATTCTTATTCGCATTTCTCCATTTTACCATATTAGTCACATCAACTTCTGCGAAAGTTGTTACGTGAGCTGAAGTCTGAATCGATTTAACCATATGCTCCGCAATCATTTTTCGCATACGATCCATTTTTACCACTTCCACTTCGCCAGATGGTGAGTGTGTAACATCAAGCTGACCTGCAGAAATAGAATCTCTGCCAGAAACTGGCTTTGTTGCAGATGGTGTTGGCGCAGGTTTAGCAGGAGCTGAAACTTTACCAGATTTACGGTCTTCAATGAATGAAAGAATATCCTTTTTAGAAACTCGCCCACCTTGGCCCGAGCCTTTAATAGTGTCGAGCTCTTCTTGGCTAATACCTTCTTCTTTTGCAATAGAACGAACTAACGGAGAGAAGAACCTACCGTCACTTCCCACACGTTGTGGCTCAGTGCCGTTTGTAGAAGCAGAATCAGTTTTCAATAATTGCTCTGGAGTTGCTGCCGCAATTTCTTCTTTACTCATAGTTGGCTCAGAAGCCACATTATTACTTTTAGCTGGAGCGCTACTTGCAGCTGCGTTGCCTGTTGCAATCACAGCAATCACTTGACCAACTTCTATCGTGTCATTCTCTTCAGCACGAATTTCTACTAAGGTACCTGCCGCTGGGGATGGCACTTCGCTATCTACTTTATCCGTAGAAATTTCAAGAAGTGTTTCATCTTCTTCAACAGTATCGCCAACAGCTTTAGACCAACCAATTACGGTTGCTTCCACTACCGACTCACCCATTTGAGGCATTACCACTTCAATTCGCTCGCCTTCTGCGTCGCCTGAATTAGCGGGTGCTGTTTGCTCAGGAGCTGACGTTGGTTCAACTTGTACTTCTTCAGCACTTTCTTCTTTTGCTTCTGGTGATGTGCTCACATCACTTGCCGCTGCAGCATCAGTTTCAATAATGGCAATAGCTTTACCAACTTCAATGGTATCACCTTCTTCAACTAAAATTTCAACCAAAATACCAGCTTCTGGCGATGGTACTTCACTGTCTACTTTATCCGTAGCGATTTCGAGAAGTGTTTCGTCAAGCTCAACAGTGTCTCCCACTTTCTTGCTCCACTCAATAACTGTTCCTTCCATTACCGATTCGCCCATTTGGGGCATAACAACTTCAACCTTAGCCATAAAAATCTTTAATTTGATGCCAATTAAGGCGTTTTTTCCTGTCTTTGCAAAGGACTTAAAGTTCAGGATTATTCTAGTTAGTTCAAAATAGTTATATCATTCAAAAATCACAGAAAAGCGCTTTTATTTACATTATTTCCATTCCTTCATAAAATAGCGTTTTTTTACATGTTAATGTTTACACATCTGTGTTATTTTGATTTAAATAACATTTTATTTCTGCTTTTGATTCATGCACGCTCAACAAAAAAAACCTATCTACATTCGCGCACTACTTAATTCAAGTTTATTTCTTCTGAGTATATTTTTTACACTCTTACTTGCTGAGTTGGCAATTCGCATAGTTCTACCTCAAGACAAAATGGTTACTTGGCTAGAAATGCATGAACAAGGCTTTATGATGAATCAAATTAATGGAAACTCATTTCAAGAACTTGATTCAAGAGTCGCTAGTTATACTTTTACAGAGCAACGATTAAGAGGTTCAAATAAAGATAGAGTACCTGAGCAAAGAATTTTAGCTATCGGTGATTCATTTACTTTTGGTTTATTGCTAGATGAAGAGCGTACTTATATCCACCATCTAAACCAGAGGCTTTTAAATTCTGGAAATGATTTAACGTTCATTCTAAACGGAGGTGTTGGCGGGGCAGGTTTAGCAGATTGGCCACTTTGGTTAGAGACTTTTGGAGAGAACATTCAGCCCGACAAAGTTCTTTATTTTCTGAATGTTCACGATATCGACCGTGCGTTATCAAAGAATTTATTCGTTTTACAAAACGATTCACTAATACAATCAAAGCGCTGGGAACCACAGCAATTCATGTTCAGCCTTGGCAAAAAAGGTTGGTACCGTTGGCTCCAAGCACATTCCCAGCTAGCCAATATCATAGTGAAGGTTTTGTGGAAGAATGTGTATTTCAACGATGTGACTAATAATTTCGACGCTAAAAATAGTAGCACCGTCATTCCGAAATACGATGATTTTTCACTCGAATCAAATTATTCAAAAGAACTCAGTTTGGCATTATTCGAAAGAATGCAAAATTGGTGTGCTTCAAACAACTGTGAGCTAATTGTAACTACCACAGGCTTTTTCGAACAAAATAAGACTGATACTCACACTGCCAAATTTTACAATTCAATCCTTAAGAATGGATTGCCCAATGAACTTCTTTTTTATGACAACTCGCTTTGTGTGGATTCTCTAGCTTCCCATAATCTTGATGGTATTCGCATTCCCGGAGATTCTCATCCAAATGAGGAAGGTGCGTCCATTATTGCTGAATGTACTTGGCAATGGCTTCCTTCAGCCCTATAATAAGTTATCCAATCATTTGTAAGTTACCCTAGCGCTAACTTCAGATCGGCTAATAAATCATCTATATGTTCGAGCCCAACACTAAATCGAATTAGATTTTCTGGTGTAGTTGAGCCTTCACTTTCGCTGGATTGACGATGTTCCCACGTACTTTCTACTCCACCCAAACTCGTAGCTCTTTTAATTAATTTAGACTTTGAAACTACTTTTAAAGTCTCGTTCGCAGTTCCGTCAAAAAGAAACGAAACCATTCCTCCAAAACCACTCATTTGACTCCGCGCAATTTCGTGACCAGGGTGAAATTCAAGTCCGGGATAAAACACACTTTTTACTTTTGGATGAATTACTAAATAATTGGCAATGTTCATCGCATTTTCATTATGCCCACGCATGCGGTATGGGAAACTTCTGATACTTCTACTCAACAACCAACAATCTCTTGGAGATGGAACTGCACCCTGAACTCGTTGAATTGATCGGATTTCATCAAAAAACTCATCTTTCTTGGCTGATATTACAGCACCACCTAAAATATCGCTATGTCCTGCTAAATATTTTGTTGTTGAATGCATCACCAAATCAGCACCATAATGAATGGGATTCAGGTTCAAGGGCGTAGGCCACGTATTATCTACACATACTTTTGCGCCAATAGTTTTGGCGAAGTTACACATCTTCTCCACATCGGTAATTAGCATTAGCGGGTTAGAAGGAGTTTCAACAAAAATTAGCTTAGTATTTTTTCTACAATCAGCTTTTACTATATCCATATCAGTCATATCGGTATAGGAAAATTCTAGGCCCCAACGTCGACCAAAATTCTGTAAAATTACACGTGTTCCATGGTACAAATCGTTCGGTAAAAGTACATGTGAACCAGCTTCTAGAGCTTGGAAAATTGCCGAAATCGCAGCTACACCCGACGAAAATGTTGCACAAGCTTCGCCTTCTTCAAGATCCGCTAATACTTTTTCGAGCTGTAACCTATTCGGATTCTCGTAACGAGTATAAATAAAATCCCCTTCCTGATATCCTTTTTCATCGTGTTCATAATTTGTGGACGACTCCAACGGCGGAACGATAGACCGTGAACCCGATGAATGATCCATTCCAGAATGAATGGCTATAGTTTCTATTTTTTTTGATGTATGCATGAGTTCAATATTTAAATGGGACTTTGACTGCCTTCTCTTATTGCATTAATACGTTGTAATACCGGAGGGTGCGAGTAATTTAAGAATACGTAAAATGGATGCGGTGTTAAATTAGAAAGATTGTCTTTTGATAATTTTTTGAGCGTTGAAATCATGTCTTCTGGTTTGTCTGTTGTTTCTGCAGCAAAAGCATCCGCCTCAAACTCGTGCTTTCTTGAAGACATTTGCATGAATATGGATAAAATCATTTCTATGGGAGCATAAAGCATTCCGAAAAAGATTAATCCTGCATAAACCGACATATTTTCCATATAAAAAGCATCGAATAATCCTTCCACATTCAAGAAAATCGAAAGTAAATAGAACAAAACCCCTGTATGCAAGATGCTTGTTATCATCCCTTTTATGATATGTTTCTTCTTGTAATGCCCAATTTCGTGAGCCAACACAGCCACAAGTTCTTCGTTAGTATGATTTTCAATGAGCGTATCATAAAGTGCAACGCGTTTATTCTTTCCAAAACCCGTAAAAAAAGCGTTCGATTTGCTTGAGCGTTTTGAGCCGTCGATAACAAAAAGGCCTTGTAAGGGGAAGTCTACTTTTGCCGTGTAACTTTCAATAGCGGTTCTAAGCTCACCTTCTTCGAGCGGTGTAAATTTGTTGAAAATCGGCATAATCCATGTTGGGGCCACATATTGCATCACCAACGTTAAAATAGTTACTGCACCCCATGCATAAAGCCAAGAAAGAGAGCCTGTGAACATAAAGAAACTCAAAATTCCTGCAAGTACGGGAATCCCAATAATCGCACCTAGCGCCATTCCTTTCAGCATATCTACTATGAAAGTTTTTGGTGTGGTTTTATTGAAACCAAAGCGTTCTTCAATAACAAAGGTTGAATAAATACTAAATGGTAATGAAATAATGGACTTGGCTACCATCAAAAGAATGATAAAAAGAAGCCCCGTGATAAGTTCACCAAATCCCCATGCGCGAACAATTTGATCTAACCAGTTGAATCCACCTGAAAACCAAAATACTAGAGTAACTACAAGATCAAATGCTCCTGTAATAAATCCGAAACGAGTAACAACTCTGGTGTATTCCTGTGATTTAGAGTAGGTATCTTCATCGTAAACCCCTTCAAATTCTTTTGGGAGTTCTTTCGATAGAGATCTTAAATTCAGATAATTAGAAACAAGATCGAGTACAAAATCTACTGCAATAGCAGATAAAATTATTATAAGGTAGATATTCATTTAATGTGATTAGCTCAGCTTAATTTTTGCTAAAGATACACAATCATGTCCTTTTATAGACACACTTAGCTAAACTTCCATTCCCCAACCATCATAAGTACCGTTATGTTTGGCTGATAGATTTTCCATCCACCTTCTGAGTTCAGAAAACCGTTCTTCGGACACCAGCATTTTTTTAGTTGCAAAGCAAAGCCAGTCATTTTTAGTCGGACTTTTACTAACCGAACATTGAAATTGAAGGTTTACCAACTCTACTTGTGCCATTGTAGCATCCATCTCAGTAGGAAAATAAAAAAAGAACTCTACCATTTTTTCAGTAGAAACATCTCCCAATTTCGATGAGATTCTAGAAAGCGCAAGTTCATCTATTTTTCGTGAGTTAGACATACTTAATCATAGTTGAAATTATCTAATAATGCAATACTTATCATCAGTCAAGTGATAATCGATTACTTCAATTAAGCTTATAGATTTTTCTAAATAGTTTAATGTTAAACTATTTTATACTTTTACCTCACAATAATCAACAATGAAAAATTATGACACACCATAAAGGCTTACACCACATTTCTGTTCTAGCAGGTAACCCAACTCAGAATGCCCAGTTTTATATCAAGAAATTAGGAATGCGCCTGGTTAAAAAATCTGTAAATCAAGACGATCCAAATACCTACCATTTGTTTTATGGAAATGAAGCGGCAAATCCTGGTTCTAGTATTACTTTTTTCCCTTGGCCAAGAGCGCATCAAGGAACAACAGGCACTGGTGAAGCTGTAAACGTGGCGTTTCAAGTTCCTTTAGGTTCTGAATCTTTTTGGATGAATAGATTATCTGAATTAGGTATTGAGCATAAAGAATTGTCTATTTTTGGAAAAGAGGCGGTGCGGTTTAAAGACCCTGATGGTTTAGAATTGGATCTGATTTTTAATGGAACCGCCAAGGAAAAAATTAGCACCTATGAAAGTTCAGTACCGGTTGAGCAAGCCATCCAAGGATTTTGGTCTACCCGCTTGAAGTTAACAAAAGCTGAAGGTACCACAGATATTCTAACCAATATTTTGGGTTTTGAGGAGCAAAAAACTGAGGGGAATCTAACTTTATTATCTTCGGAAGGAAATATCGGCACTCATGTAATAATTGAAGAATCCGAAACAACAGAGCAAGGTCGTGGAGGCAGAGGGATTGTACATCACGTAGCATTTCGTGCCAAAGATATGGACGATTTGAAAAATATGCGTGAGCAAGTACTTGCAAAAGGTCTACACCCCACAGAAGTTATTGACCGACATTGGTTTAATTCGGTGTATTTCAGAGAGCCAAATGGTATTCTTTTTGAACTTGCTACAGATGGACCAGGCTACGCAACCGATGAAGATTTCAATCACCTTGGTGAGAAACTCATACTTACACCGTGGTTAGAACCACGTAGACAACTAATTGAACGAACACTTCCAAACTTGGAACTATAATGAGTCTGTTTAGAGTTTCACCAACCAAAAATTTTGTTGGCCCACATCAAAGCCAACAAGTTTTAAAAGCTGGAGCTAATTTGAACAATGCGAAAGCGGTCATGATTATGATTCATGGCCGTGGAGCTAGCGCGGAAAGTATTCTGCAATTAGGACTCACACTAAAACATGCTGATAAAATCACCTTTTTAGCGCCTCAAGCTTTCAACTTCACTTGGTATCCGTATTCTTTTTTAGCTCCCCAAGAGCAGAATCAACCTGGATTAAATTCTGGCCTTCAAGCAATATTTGATATTATCGAGCTTGCAAATAAACACGGTTTTTCTAAGGATAAAATTTTCTTACTCGGATTTTCTCAAGGAGCGTGTTTAGCTTCTGAATTTGTTGCACGACATTCCGCAAAATATGCAGGCTTAATTGCACTGAGCGGTGGACTAATTGGTGATAATATTTTATCAGATAACTATTTTGGGAATCTTGCACAGACTCCAATTTTTATGGGATGTAGCGATATAGATCCTCATATCCCCATTCAACGATTAACGGAAACGGCTACAATTTTCGAGAAATTAAACGGTTCGCTTACACAAAGAATCTATCCAAGAATGGGGCATTTAGTAAATGATGATGAAATAGACCACATCAACCAGATGATGGATGCTAGGTTAATTGATTTAGATATTCCTGAGTACTAATTCCCTCAACCTTGCGCAAAAGAGCTACGAACAAGCAGAAAATTCATCTTTAACCTTAGGGTTAAAATCCGATTTTCTTCTTTAACGCATTCTTAGCCGCGTCTTTTACGGCATCTTCTAGCTCTTTCTTTTTCTTCTCTATCTCTGCTTTTTTCTCTTCTACCTTTTTAGTCTGTTCGTCAACTTTTGCCTGTAGTTTTTCGTATTCGGCTCTAAGTTGAGCTTCTTTCTCCTTGGCAATTTTCTCGACTTCGTTGCGCTTTTCTGTTACTTGGCGTTCTACTTCGTCTTGAATTTTCTTCTTAGCAGCGTCCACTTCTTTCTTAACGGTATTTTTTAATGCATTCACAAAAAGGTCATCAATATTTGAGCGAACTTTGATGTTCAGTTTCTTAGCTGTCCCATCAATTAAAGCAGTTGCGTATACTTCATCAGTACTTTGAATGGCCTCTCTAATTACCGTTTCTATTTTATTTTTTGGCTTGCCAGCTTTTTCGAAATCAAAAGCAATTCCCTTGGCTTTATATCCAATTTCGCTCTTAATTCTTTTGTCTATTATGTCGAGCTGGGCACTTACTTCACCTTTACCTTCTTTCAATTCGTAAGGCAACAGATTGGATGGAGAAATCTTGGCCTTTTTTAGTGAAAAACCATCATATATAACGGACACATTTTCTTTAGGTTCGTTACTTAAGTAGTTCAACTCTCCTTTAACGGAAAGCGATACCTTGTTTTTATCTACGCCACCCAAATCAATAATAATGGGAAACCCGGTTTTCTTTTGATCGTTACTAATATTTGTAACGGTACCAGAGAGATCTATCTCTGTTTTGGTTTTTCCAGATAGCGACACATTTTTGATCCAAAGCTCTGGCCAATCGTATTTATCAGAGAATTTGTAATTTTTTCCTTTATAACGTTCAATTTTTTCCTCATCTTCGGCGCCAACAAAACGACTGCCATATTTTCTCGCAACCCCGATATATTCAAGATATATGTTAAAATCGCCGAGTAAATTTCCACCAAAAAGTGCCGTTCCTATACTTTGAATGTCAAAATCTGGAAGTTTTGCAACATTAACAGCACTCTGAATATCATCTTTTATCCAATTGTCTATTTGGCCAACGCTTTTTGAAGAGTTGTTGAAATCTTTGTCAAAATCTTTTTTAAGCTGTTCTGTTTCCGTTTTTAGTTTCTTAACCTGTTCACTCAATTTTTTAACATCTTCGAGCGCTTCAATCGCTTGTTTAGGATCTTTCAGTTTAGGTACTTCGAGGCCATCAGCGTTTTTTTTGATTTCGTCAACATTCTTCTCAATAGGATTATTCTTTAAGGTGTTTTCCCACTTTGTATAGTTTTGTTGCAAGCCTGTTTGTAGAGAATCCATCCTATTTAAAGACCTTAGGTCAACTTTTGCCAACAGCGCATCTACATTTATGTCTGTCTTTATTTCATCAAGCTTAGTTTGTGCATTTTTCTTTATTTCGCCCGAAATTTGGCTCGTAACTTCTGAAATAAACCCAGGCTCTTCCGGTTCCCCAGCTTCATTAGTAGGCATTTCGAAATAACCATCAGTTTCTCGCTCGGTATCAAGCTGGAAACCTGTTAATTTCACGTCTTCAATAATTACTTTGCTCCAAAGCAACGGCCAGAAATCCATATCGAACTCGGTTTCAGCCGTCTCAAAAGTATTCATCATCGTATTTTTTGAATTGGCAACCTGTAACCGATCCCAGCGTATTTTCAAACTAAATAAATCAAACTCAAAGCCATCTATTTCAACTTTTGCCTCGTTAGCAACACTGGCGTTGTATTCAATTTTATTTTCAATCCAGCTGTCGGTAAGTAGCATGCTTAGTCCAAACCCCATAGCTACCAGTACTGCAATAAATATAATTCCTTTAACTCTCATAGTCTTACCCTCTCACTCGGTTTACCGTTTGATAAATCGAATATATCTTAGATCCCTTAAGCGCTTTAACAATCTTCCACTTCTGCACCTTTGCATGGATATGTATTCGATATTGTTTTATTCCAACCATTGTTAATGGAAACATTGGCACACAAAGAATCACAGCAGCAACAAAACTACCTAACACTACGGTGTTGTAAAAGCGAGTCATTGCCAACCATTCGTTATCGTATATCGAAGTCCAAAAACCTTTAAGACTTTCGTTCTCTAGCATCCAAACTCCAAACGCATGAAAAGCAGGATCTGCGAGGTAAGCAACGCCACTAAACACTGCGAAAGACAGAATTGCCATCCCGATATTTACTTTTAGAACAAGTATTAAGACAACTATGAGCAGATTGTGTAAAGACATTACTGGTGTTAAGCCAATAATCATCCCCAAAATAAATCCTCCTGCAAGTTGGCTAGGTTTTGCCTCCGAAGACAGTTCTTTCAATAGTTTAGCAATGTATTTTAGTAGAAGCATAGGTATGCGTAGTGTTTAGTTCTCGCATGAATATAACACATCATAAACATATTTTTTTATAATGTGAATTGTATGTTCAAACCTTTACATAATCGATCACAATCACAGAAAGGTTTAATTCGTTATCTTTATTATCTTAAATATATTAAGTGAATATTTACCCTTCCTTTTAGATATGAAAAACAAAACTATTGTTTCGCTACTATTGCTTAGTCTTTGCGCACTTTCCTGTAAAGACAAAGGTAATGACAGTCCAATTGCTAACTTTCCATGCGAGAACGGGTTGGCATCAAACATTTACGAATGTTCAAATATTGATCTTTATTCTGTTGTTAGCGCTACTGACCTTGGTGGCGAAAACTTGAATGACATTTGGGGATGGACTGATTCGCAAACAAACATAGAATACGCCTTAGTTGGGTTAACCGATGGGATCTCCTTTGTAGATGTTACAGACCCGAACAACCCAATTGTTATCGGTAAACTTAATGAATCTTCTATTGCTAGCAAATTCAAAATCCCTGTGAATGACATCTCTTACGCCGCATGTGCTGTTGGGATAGGAGATACAGAATATGCCAAATCGAATACTCAAGCTTCGGTTTGGCGTGATCATAAAGTTTATAAAGACCATTTATTTATTGTAAGTGATGCTCAAGCACATGGTATGCAGGTTTTTGATCTCACTAAACTTCGTGCATTCAGTGGAACAGAGCTTCAATTCTCTCAAGATGCTTTGTATACTAAAATTGCTAATGCACACAATATTGTTATCAATGAAGAAACTGGTTTTGCATATGCTGTGGGAGTAACAAATGCAGATACTTGTGCAACGGGTGGGCTCCATATGATTGATATTAACGATCCTAAAAACCCTACTTTTGCTGGATGTTATGAAGATACAACTCCACCACGTAGAGTGAGTAACTCAGCGTACATTCACGACGCACAATGCGTTATCTACAACGGCCCTGATTCTGATTATTCAGGCAAAGAAGTATGCTTTAGCTCAGCTGAACGTTCGTTAGCAATTTCAGATGTAACTGATAAAGAAAACCCAATTACCTTGAGTTTCATTGAGCAAGTTAATATGAATTATGCTCATCAAGGTTGGTTAACTGAAGACCAAGCTTACTTTTTGATGAATGATGAGCTTGATGAGTATAACTTAGGCCGAACAACAAAAACCTATATTTTCGACGTTAGAGATTTAGATAGTCCATCTTTTGTCGCCTTTTACGAACACAATACAGAAGCAATAGACCACAACCTTTACGTGAAGGGTGATTATGTTTACGCAACCAATTACATCTCGGGACTTCGCGTACTTAGAATGGATGATATAAGTTCAGCAGAATTATCATTAGCAGCTTTTTTTGATACTGAGCCAAGGACATTTGCTCAGCCTAATAAAATGTTTGAGGGAACTTGGAGTAGCTATCCATATTTTAAAAGCGGAACTATTATAGTAAGCGATATAAATCGAGGCCTTTTTGTATTAAGACCCACTTTCATAGAGTAAAAAACTCATATTCTATATTCTTAGAATTTTAAAATAGACCTGAAAATTCCTAAAAATCTCAGTAAATTGTAAGCTTGTAATTGAATGGCTGTTTATAAGTCATTCAACTATAAAAAGCTTAATGACTTAGCAAAATTCGACTACTCAAAAAGCTCTCTCGTTTCCTAAACTATTCATAAATAGAAAAGTCTATTTTGCGAGATAGATCAATTTATTTTGTAATTTTTGCCGTTTTTTACCAATTAATTAAGGTTAATACCAATTAAGACAAAAAAAATTCTACCATTATATGGATTTATTTGACAAGCTTGAAGGACGTCCAAGTCCACTAGGACCGTTTACTTCAGCTGGCTACGGCTACTACACTTTCCCAAAACTAGAGGGACCACTAGGTCCAGAAATGAAATTCAATGACAAAGATGTAATTGTTTGGAGTATCAATGATTATTTAGGAGTTGGAAGCAACCCCGAAATCAGAAATATTGATGCCGAAGCTACCGCAAAATACTCACTAAGTGTTCCGATGGGCGCACGGTTGATGACTGGAAATTCAACAGAACACGAACTTTTAGAACAAGAGCTTGCTGAATTTGTTCATAAGCCAGAAGCACTCCTTTTGAACTATGGTTACCAAGGTATTATGAGTGTTATTCATGCGCTTGTAGATCGTAAAGATTACTTGATTTATGACGAATTGAGCCATGCATGTATTGTTGATGGCAAACAATTGGCTATGGCTGAGACATCCGTGTTTAAGCACAACGACATAGAAAGTTTTAAAAAGCAGTTATACCGAGCGGCAGCTAAAAAGAAAGACGATTCTTCCATTCTTGTGATTACAGAAGGTGTTTTTGGAATGACTGGAGATCTCGGAATTCTTCGAGAGATCATTGAGCTAAAAAAGGAAGTACCATTTCGTTTACTTGTTGATGATGCACATGGTTTTGGTACTTTAGGAAACGACGGCTCTGGAGCTGGAACTCAATTAGGTTGCCAAGAAGGAATTGATATTTACTTCGGTACTTTTGCCAAAGCGGTAGCACTTATTGGTGCTTTTGTTGCTTCTGAACCTCGCGTTATCGAGTTTTTGAAAGCTAATGTTCGTAGCCAAATTTTTGCCAAATCACTCCCAATGCCAATCGTTGTTACTGCACGCGAGCGCTTAAAAATGATTCGTCAGCATCCAGAATGGAGAGAAAAGCTGTGGGAAAATACTATGCGCTTAAGAAATGGTTTGGTAGACTTAGGTTATACTGTTCTTCCATCTGAAAGCCCAGTTACACCAGTGTTAACTCAAGGAAGTACCGACCTTTGCCAAGATATTATGCGCAAATTACGCGAAGAGCATGGTATTTTTGTGAGTGGAGTTTCATACCCCGTTGTTCCTAAAGGAACTGTACTTATACGTTTGATTCCTACAGCGGCTCATAATAACGAACACATTGACAAAACTTTAGAAGCTTTTGCTGCAATCAAAGACTTTGTATTTGCATCAGCGGCTGACCTTGCAAGCTAATTATTAAACATATTGCTGCATTCATCAAGCCTCTTCACATTTGTGGGGAGGCTTTTTTTTATTAATAGGATGTTAATTAAACTAATATTAAACTTCTATTTTCCCCTTTCCTTCTCTAAGCAGTACCGGTTCACTTCCAGTTAAATCAATAACCGTTGAAGCCTCATTTCCGCCATACCCGCCATCAATAACTATATCGACTAAGTTTTCCCACTTCTCGAATATCAATTCTGGGTCAGTTGTGTACTCAATTACTTCGTCTTCATCTTTGATAGAAGTTGAAACTATAGGGTTTCCTAGTTCCCTCACTAAAGCAAGAGCTATTTTATTATCAGGAATTCTAATACCTACGGTTTTCTTTTTCTTGAACATGGGCGGTAGGCTATTACTACCTGGAAGAATAAACGTATATGGCCCAGGCAACGCTCGCTTTAATAACTTGAACTTACTCGTCTCAATTTGGCTTACATGATCTGATAAATTTCTCAAATCTTCGCAAATAAATGAAAAATTGGCTTTAGCTAATTTCACACCCTTTATGAGCGCCAACTTTTCGAGAGCTTTTTTATTCTGAAAATCACATCCCAAGCCGTAAACGGTATCTGTGGGGTAAATAACTAGCCCACCATTTCTAAGAACTTTAACAATTTGTGCCAATTTTCGAGGGTCAATATTCTCTTCATATAATTTGATGAAATCAGCCATGTTCAACTCCCTTATTTAGAATTTAAGCTTTCTTCAATTATTACTGATTTTATAATCAATAGCAATGGTTTTAAAGATTCCTTTAAAACCAAGACAAAAAAAAGACTCTTCAATTTCTTGAGGAGTCTTTGTAGTTCAAAATAATAACACAGATCTGCTAGTTGAATAATTTTTTTACCCAGCCAAACATTCCACCCGATTTACCAGAATCTTTGCCGTCTCGACCTCCTGTGAGCCCATCATAGCTTGGTCTTGGCAATTCGTATTCTTTTTTCGGGCTTCGCACCTTGGCTTTAGGATTCGCTTTATTTCGGTCATTGCTACCACCACGGCCACGCTTGCTAACCCTTGGTCCTTTAGCCGTTCTTTTATTAGTCTTAGAGGGTTTAGCTTCATCAGACTTTTTAGCGGCTGGCTTCTTACGTTGCTTCTTTTCTTTAATTTCGTCTGGAAGTGTAATTTCAACGGGGGCATAACCTGCTTCCTTCACAATCCGATCGATATCTTCTTTATCCATTTTGGAAACTAACGATACAATACGAGCTGCTTTCCCATTTCCCACAAGCTCTGCTCTATAACGATATTCATCAACATCACCAGGTACATCATAGTTAATAACCTGTTTTACTTCATCAATGTTTATGTCCTTTGCAGAAATCCCACCAACTAGAAGCACTTTCATTTCGCCTGAAGTAAACTTCTCGAAACGCTCGTCGAATGTTGCTTGATCGATACCTTCATGAACACTAACAACGCCCCAATTCTTCTTGAGAATTATGCGGAAAAGGCGATCTGTTGTACGCTTTGATGCCGCAAAAACCACCACTTTATCGGTTGGTGATTTTTCCAAGTGAGCCATAAGCGTTGATATTTTCATGCGCGGTGGCACATGAATATAACCTTGAGTTAAATCTCCAGCTATTGGATCTGGTTTAGAGTTTTCTGCAACTTTCTCTTCTGGTTTCTCCTTAATCTCCTCAACTCGGTCTTCCTTAAGTACCACTTTTATGCTAGCTGCCTTAAGCTTCTCTTTTGGCTTAATGTTATCAACCTGAGCTGGAGCTTCCTTATTTTCAGGAGTGGCTTCCAAAACTTCTTCAGCCTCATTATTGTCTGTGTTTTCTTCCACTTTCTTAGGGTTTAACACCACTTTAACACTGGTTTTCTTTAGCTTTTCTTCAGGAGAAACCTTCTCTTTTTTAGCCGATTCAACTTCAGAAACACCTTCTGTTTCCTCCTCTTGCTCTAGCTCTGATGCCGGTGTTTCCACAACTTTTGCTACTTCCGACGTCTCCTCTTCTATAATCTCTTTCGCTTTTTCTTCAATTTCAATAGGCGCTTGCTCAAGTTCATCTGAGCTATTTTGTGCCTCTACTGTATCTACAGCTTCTACTTCAATAGCAGGTGTTTCTTCTGCTTTATCCTGATTCTTTTCAGGATTAAGAACCACTTTAACAGAAACTTTTTTCAAACGTTCTTGTGCAGTTTTTTCATCAACAGGGGGTGCTGCCGGTTCTTTTTCTTTTTCAACTGAAGCATCAATTTCTGAATCCTCGAAACCAACATACTCTGGGTTTGTGAGCGCAGTTTTAGCAAGCTCTTGAGTAGCTTTATTCATTGACGCAGAAAAAACCATAACCTGAGGTGTATTCTCTACCAATTCTAAGATAGACTTCACCCTACTAACTAGGTTAAAATTCTCCATGTTATGCGCTTCATCAATCACTATGGTAGCGAGGTTTTTGAAGCCAACTTTGGTTTTTTCCAATATGTCAATTAACCGTCCGGGATTGGCAACAATCACCGGAGCTCCATCTAAAACGGCATTTTCTTGCTCTTTCTTGTCTCCTTTCATGGAAACAGAAGCGCTACTGATTTGAGCATGATAGCCCAGAGCCCAAATTTGCTCATCAATTATTTTAGCCCGCTCTATAGATGGTGTTAAGATTAAAACTCGTGTGCCGGAAACCTCTCCATTGGTCGTCAGTGTTTGTAGTGTAGGAATCAAAAAAGCTCCTTCGTCTGCAGCTTCAGTTTTTACAAGTAAATGTTTGCCTTGTAATGCTACAGGTACTACTAATTGTTGGAGAGGTGTTGGGGTTTCTATTCTGGTATCGGCCAGTCCATTCATTAGTTCAGGACTCAGGCCAAATTCTGCAAAAGACAATGTTACACCTCTTCTTCTTTTGGCGTTATAGTTCAATTTTCAAAGATCGATATCTAGGCCACGTGGCTCAGATTTATCTAATATACGAAAGTTGTTAAGCAAGCTCATCTTTTCCGTTAAAACTTTCTCTCTCTTCTAGATAACTTTTCTGAAACGAAGGATGAATACTCACCTTACCTGCTGTTTTCTTTTGATAAAGACACACAAGTAACACAATGAGCAACATTCCAAAAATTCCTGTAAGCCCCGCTTCTGGGCCAAATTTACCTCCTGTAAAAGTATCTGGGCCCACTTCATGAACTTGTATAAGAGACCTTCGGACAGCAACACCACTTACAGGCAACCCATAAATTCCACCCATTACAAAGTTCCATGAAAAATGAATTCCTACTGAAAGAGCTAAACTACCTGTTAGCACATAAGGCAAGGCTAGCATCAAACCAGCTAATATGATATTTATGGTTGAAATTAAACCTGCATTATCGTTCCAAGCGTGGGCAATGCCAAATAGAGAAGATGTAAAGAGCACGGCAATAATAAGACCAATTTTGGGGCTAATTTTCCACATAGAAAAACCTTCGGATAAATTACGAACCGGATATCCACGAAAAAGAATCTCTTCATAAAAACCAACCGAAAGCATTTGAATAAGCACAAATAGTATAGAAAATAACCAGAATTCTTCACCAACCCTTTGCCAGCCAAAACCTGTTATTTCAATCCAACCGCTTTGCCATTCGATTAGAAATATGAGTGTCTGTGCTACAAAAGCCATTGTTGAACCCAATATGAGTTCTTTCTGCCATTTGACGTTCCAATCAAGTCCTACTCCAGATAACTTTCTTTTATCTAAACCAGCAGTTGCCAAATAAACAGCCACAAAGAAAGCAATGGAAAGTGCAATATATTTCAGAGAACTATGATTTATATACTCCGCTGGAAAGACAAAAATTATGGTGAGCAGTAAGTAAAGAAGGATTCGAATACCAGCCCGAAACCTATTTTCTTCTACATTATAAAAAGGATTCATACTAAGAGTGTTGCAATTGGAGTTGTCTATACTTTGATTGACAACATAAACTGACTATTAAAATTTATTGCTATGCTAAGATATGTGTTAAATGCTGACAAAGAAATTCTAGAACGTACTTTTGCAGTTCAGTCTAATTCGGACTCAATGTATAGTAGCTCCTACAATGTGCTTCCCAATTCATTGATGCCAATTGTTCTAAGTACAAACCCTCGAATCATTAAAAAAGGAACTTGGGGGATTACAGAGAAAAAAGGAATTACTACTTCAGCGATTGATAAGGACGCTGTTATTAATAACCCAAAGTTAGCAGCTTCGGTACAAGCACATCCATGTATCATTCCTGCTAGTGGATTTTATATGTGGAAAAAAACCGTAAATGACCCCCTTCCTTTTTACGTACGGCGCCTTTCTTTGCCTGTACTTGGGTTAGCTGGGTTCTACTCTGAAGTTATTGATAAGCATGGAAATTCGAGCATCCAATTTGCCGTGCTCACTATGCCCGCAAACGTTCTCTTGAAACCACTTGAAGAAACGATGCCTTGTGTATTGGAACCAACAGATTTCAGCGACTGGTTAAATGGAGATATTAAAAATATCATCAGCACAAAATTCAAAGACACCGCCCTAATTCCAGATTTAGCTGTATATCGAGTGCCAGACTTAGTGAATGACCCTTCGCAAAACTCTAAAGAGCTTATACAGCCCATCCCC
Source organism: Balneola sp. (assembly GCA_048267905.1). GTDB lineage: Bacteria > Bacteroidota > Rhodothermia > Balneolales > Balneolaceae > Balneola. The sequence goes on along the minus strand of JBLWWM010000007.1, from coordinate 91,730 downwards.
AAACTTCGAGAAGAAGAATAAATTCATCTAAATATTACCAGAACTTAGTTTGCTGCATCAGGATGAGAGATATACCAGCTGCAGCGCCGCTTAAAAACAACACCCATTCTGTTTGTTTCATTTTTAAAACGCGTTCTGCAATAAACATTGCACCTAGAATTAAGGCTACGATTAGTAATTGTCCGAGCTCCAACCCAATATTAAATGATAAAAGAGGAAGCAAGATATTCGCTTCGGAGCCAAGTAGCATTTGGAGGTAATTTGAAAACCCCAATCCGTGAATTAACCCAAATACAATGGCTATTCCATAATTAGCTCTATTAGACCCTTTAAATTCTTTTTCACTCCGCCCTTTTAAAAGCACATTATAGATAGCAGTGCTTAATATTGTAACTGGTATCAAGAACTCTACCATAGCTGATGGGATTACAACTACATGCAAAGTACCTAATGCCAAACTCAGAGAATGTCCAACTGTGAATGCTGAGACTAACCAAAAGATAATCTTAATATCTTTAATTCGATAAATTGCTGTTAGGGCGATAATAAAAACAATATGATCATAGGCACTTAAATCTGATATGTGCTCAAATCCTAGTTGTAAGTAGGTGCTTAATTCGTTCAATGAAGTAATTTGTTTACTTAAAAATAACAGTTTTAATAATGCATAGAGCTTATCATGTATGCATTATTCATAATCACGAATTAATGTTACCGAAGCATTAAAGATTGGTTATGATAATAAGAATCTTGTAGGGCTTCCTCTCCATCACAATACATCCATGACCTCACTTACTCAAGAACAATGCATTTTTATATTTCTATAATTATTGCCTTCGCAGCTTACCTCCACCCATATTATGTTAGTATTTTCGAGGTAACACACAATACAGATACTAAAACTATTCAAGTTGCGGTCAAGGTTTTTACCACAGACATTGAACAAGCATTACAAGCTAGAACTCAAAAAGATTATTATTTGGGGAAATCAAATGAACTTTTAGAAACTGATTCGTTAATTACAGAATACTTTAAAGATCACTTCAACATAAGGACCGATGGAAATCCATTAAGCCTAAATTTTATTGGTAAAGAAACCGAACTCGAAGCAATTTGGTGCTATTTCGAATCTCAACCAATTGAAAAACCCCACAAATTGAAAATCTCATCAACCGTTTTTCTTGAACTTTTCGAACTCCAAAATAACATTGTGCACATACAAGTAGTTGGAAAAAAGTTGAGTGCCATTCTTAAACAAGGAAATACCGAAAAGACATTTACTTTTTAGTAGTTGAGTCAACCTTGCTTTTATCCAGCTTTCCTTCTTTTTGGTTATCATAATAACGGATAGTTGGGTAAGCTAAATCAATACCTGGAAGCTGTTCGAATTCATCGAGTATCCTCTCCCATATTATTTGGGAAGAACCACGCCTTTTTCTAGGATCGGTTAAATATCTAATCGACAGATTTATCCCGCTATCTTTCACATCTGTATATACAATAGGCGTTAAGTATTTATACTCGATTAAGTACGATTTTGAAGCTCTCTTAACCTGTTCTTCTGCGTACTCTATAAAACTAGCAGACTCTTGATTGGCAATAGTTTCTAATATTTTTTTTGCCTTTTTCCAATCACTTTCAAAAGTAATAAGCACTTGTATTTCATTCCATATAAATTCAAAATCGCCAGTATAATTGGCTAAATGTTCCGTAAATATTTTATGATTGGGAACATGGATTATACGTCCAGTACTTTGGTCGGCATGCACCCAATTACCAATTTCTAACAAGGTAAATTTGAAAGGGCGCACATCAATCACATCGCCTTTAGAGTTTCCAATCTCGATTCTGTCACCAACATTAAAAGGTTTTCTCCAAATAAGAAAAAGCCAAGCTGCTAAGTCTGTTACGGGATCTTTTAAGGCGATGGCAATACCCGCTGAAAGTAAACCCAAAAATGTTGCCCAATCTCTAATTCCGGTGTACCAAATTTGGATGATAAACAGTACTCCTAGGATTGAAGTAGTATAAGTTAGGTTTTTCCGCCACCTATACTGTGCCTTCTTGCTATCTACATTTCGGTAGACAAACTTCAGAATTATAATACGAGCTAGCCATAAAAATAGAACCAACCCTAATGACTTGAGAACATTTGTCATCAGATTTGGCGAGTTTTCAAGGAATTCTTCGATATTTAAACCAATATCTTGCATAAATTTACCTTAACTGTATTTCTTAAAGAGCTTTTACTTGGGATAGTATCTAAATTTGAATATCTTTGCACTCTTCTGGAATAATTTAAGAAATTAAAAAATGCTTTATAATATAATCATCGGCGTAATTACTTTAATCTGTGCTCTACTAATCCTAGTAGTACTATTACAAAACGGACAGGGCGAAGGCCTTTCTGGAATGGGCGGCGGTGGCGGCTCTTTAGGTGGAAATTCTGGTTTAGGTGCACGTCGCACAGCCGACTTACTTTCTAAAGCTACTAGTATTTTTGGCGGTTCATTTCTTGTACTGTGTGTTCTTGCTAACTTTGCAATTGATAGAGGAACCGTAAATAGAAGTGTTCTCCAAGACGGTGCTGGCGCTCCAGATATTAGCGCACCTGCACAAACTAACTCAGCAGTTCCGGTATTACCACCTGCTAACGAAGATGCTTCTAGCTCTACTGAAGGCGAAAACTAATACTTTCCGCTTTTATTGAATTTGTAAAGCCACGCTCAATGAGTGTGGCTTTTTTTTGGATTGAAAGCTAGATTATTTGGCAAACTCTAGCGTATCTACTATTATGGAACTTCGCTACAATAGCTCACAAATTACACTATCATGAGTATTATTAGAATCATATTCGCCATTATCCTCCCACCACTTGGTGTATTTTTTACTGTTGGTATTAAACCTGCTTTTTGGATTAACATTTTGCTAACCTTACTTGGTTTTATACCTGGTATCATCCATGCTATATGGGTAATCGCTAAAAACGATTGATTTAGACATTGTATAAAGGACGTAAAAAAAGCTCTGTTGTTGAAACAGAGCTTTTAAAGGTTAATCTAGCACTTAATTAGTTCTAATTAAACACCGCCACCAAGAGAGCGGTATAAAGTTATAACAGCGTTTAACTGATTAAACTTATTACTAATCAATTGTAGTTCTGAGTTTAGAACATTGTCTTTTACCGTTAATACTTCCAAGTAATTAATCCTTCCGAACTCAAGCAGTTGCTCTGAGTACTCCGAAGCCTGTTTTAACGCATCCAACTGTTCGGTTCTAACTGTAAGTTTTACTGTCTCATTTTCGTAATCAGCTAGCGCATCAGAAACTTCTTTACCAGCAGTTAGCAAGGCTTTCTCGTATTGTAAATATGCTTTTTGTTGATTAGCCTGTGAAACTTCATACTCAGTTTTAATCGCTCTGCGATTGAAAATAGGCTGTGTTAACCCTGCACCCAAATTGCCGAAAATCGATTTATCACTAAATAAATTAGAGAAATCCAAGCTCTGAAGTCCACCTTCGGCGCTAAGCTTAATAGAAGGATAAAACTTACTTCTCGCTACATTTGTTAGCTCAAAAGTACGTCTAAAGTTCATCTCTGCACTTACAACATCCGGACGTTTACTCAGTAACAAAGTTGGTAAACCTGGCTTGATATCTACCATAATTTCTTGATCACTAAAAGTACCTCTTTCTAAAGTAGTAGGAACCCTGCCAATTAGAATACTCAATGTATTCTCTAATACTTTCACATTGTACTTTAAATCTTCAAGAATAATCTGAGTACCTAGCTTCTGAGCCTCCGTTTGTTTTACAGCAATCTCATTTACATCACCAGACTCTTTTAAAGATTTGATTACTTCAACACCTCGAACTCGGTTTTTAAGATTTTCTTTAGCCACCAAAACTTGAGCATCTAATGCTAGGAGTTGATAGTAAGTTGAAGATATTGCTGAAATTATCTGAGTTTGAACTGCCTGCCTTGTAGCTGCACTTTGAAGATAACTTGCCGTTGCTGCTTTATTAGTACTATTTAGCTTTCCCCAAATATCCAGCTCCCATGTAGCCGCGCCACCAAGTTGAAATTGCTCGATAGTGCCACCTCCATAGGTTCCATTTTCTGAAGTTTCTTGACGCACCCAAGAGCCATTGGCATTAATAGTTGGGAAATACTCGGCTTTCCCTTGTTTCATTTGTGCTGTAGCTGCTTCTAAGCTTTGGACCGCAATTTGTAAATCGTAGTTACTATCCAACCCTTGCTGAATATAACCTTGAAGGTGAGAATCTGTAAACAGCTCTTTCCAAGGCACATCTGCCAGCGTAGTGCTATCCAATTCAATGTCGGTCCTGTAGAGGTTTTCAGCCTCTACCTCAGGACTTTCATAATTCTTAGTTGCCAAGCACGATTGCATTGTAAATGCGGCTGCAACTAAGATTAACAATTTATAGTTATTTATTTTTTTCATGTACATCTAGGAATAAAATTTTATCAAGATTCTGTTTCTTCCGAAAACGGCTTTCCACTAATCTTTTCTTGAAGATTTTGAAAAATCACGAACAGCACAGGGATTACTAACAATCCTAACATTGTGCCCACAAACATACCACCTACAGCACCCATACCAATTGATCGGTTACCTACGGCGCCAACACCACTTGCAAAAGCAAGAGGAAATAGGCCTAAAATAAAGGCAAACGATGTCATCAAAATTGGGCGAAGACGAGCTCTTGCTCCTTCTTCAGCAGCTCGAATAAGAGACATGCCTTGCCTACGCCTTTGGAGTGCAAATTCTACTACTAGGATGGCATTTTTAGCCAACAAACCAATAAGCATAATAAGTGCTACTTGGAAATAGATGTTGTTCTCTAACCCAGCTATGTTTATAAAAGCGATAGCTCCTGCAACACCAACTGGAATAGAAAGAATAATTGAAAGAGGCAGAATATAACTTTCGTACTGCGCTGCAAGTAGGAAATACACAAAGATTAAACTCAATAGGAAAATTCCTGTTGCCTGTCCACCCGATCTAATTTCCTCACGCGTTAATCCAGAGAACTCAAAACCATAACTATTTGTCAATTGTTCTGCGGCAACTTCACGAACGGCTGTAATTGCATCCCCAGTACTATAACCAGGATTTGCCTTTCCTGTGATATCGATAGATTTAAGGAGGTTGTATCGAGAAACATATTCGGGGCCATAAATTCGCTCTATACTCACAAATTGGCTAATACTTACCATTTCGCCTTTATCATTTCGAGCAAAGATTTTGTCAAGCGTTTCTGGAGTGTCTCTATCTTCAGGTTTTGCCTGAATCATCACTCGGTATTGCTTACCAAATCTATTGAAATCGGTAGTATACAATCCACCATAATAACCTTGTAGTGTATTGAACACACTACTTAGGCTTAGGCCAGCATCTTTCAGTTTCTCCAAGTTCACATCAAGCTGATACTGTGGGAAATTCGGATTAAAGTTGGTAATAGCGTACTGAACTTCTGGGCGGGCATTAAGTGCTTGTAAAAACGAGCCCGATACCTTGTTGATATCTTGCCAGCTGTTATCCCCTTTATCCTGAAGTTTAAACTCAAAACCATCCGTATTACCAAAACCACGTACACTTGGAGGCGAAAAGAATAAGAATTTAGCTTCCTTTATACTCGCGGTTCTCATGAATAATTCTTGAACTACCGCTTGAACAGTTTCGCTGTCCTCAGTTCTTTCGTCCCAGTCCTTTAACTTAATTACAGCAAACGCATATGAACCGCCATTAATTCTATTTAGCATACTGAAACCTACAATGTTCATGCGCATTTCAACGATGTCCATTGAACTCACAATTTTATCAAACTCATCTACTACTTTCTGAGTTTGTTCCATTGTTGAACCTGGAGGCAAAGTAATATCGCCCATAATAATTCCTCTATCCTCAGCTGGAATAAATCCTGTTGATGTAGTTTGGAATAGAATAATAGCTACAACTATGGATAAAGCTAGACCACCAACTGCAATCCATTTACGGTTTAATAAGAAATAAACTATGTTGGTATACTTTCTAGAGAAAGCATCAAAACTTACGTTAAAAGCAGCATACAAACGCTCTTTGAGGTTTTTCTTCTCTGCAGGAGTTTCATTATGAGGTTTTAGTAAAAGAGCACATAAAGCAGGGCTTAGTGTTAGTGCATTTACTGCTGAAATGAGGATCGCAATTGCCAAGGTTATCGCAAACTGTTGGTAGAAAACTCCGGATGAACCTTGAATAAACGTTACAGGAACAAACACCGCAGACATCACCAATGTGATAGAAATAATGGCGCCGGTAATCTCGCTCATTGCAGAATAAGTAGCTTCTTTAGCAGATTGCACACCATGCTGAAGTTTTGCATGGACAGCTTCAACTACTACAATTGCATCATCCACTACAATACCAATGGCGAGCACCATGGCAAATAGTGTTAGCATGTTTATGGTGTAACCAAAAAGTTCAAGAAAGAAAAATGTACCTATTATAGCTACAGGAACAGCTAAAAGGGGAATTAAGGTTGATCGAAAATCCTGCAAAAATACGAATACTACAATGAACACCAGTATAAATGCTTCAAACAAAGTACTTATTACTTTTTCGATAGAGGCATCTAAGAAAGTCTTTGTGTTGAAAGGAATCACATAATCTAAGCCTTTTGGAAAATCAGGACGACTATCCTCAAGAATTTGCATCACTTCTTCTACAATTGTTTGCGCATTAGAACCTGCCGCTTGATAAACAGCCATTGCAACACCTGGATTACCGTTTCCGAAGTTGTTTGAACCATAACTAAGTCCACCCAGCTCGATGGTAGCTAAATCTTTTAGTCTTAAGAAATTTCCATTTCCATCAGACTTTACAATGATATTCTCATACTCCTCGATTTCAGCTAAACGCCCTTTATACTTTATTACGTACTCATACACGCCTTGTGCATTTTCGCCAAACTTACCAATCGCTGCTTCTAAATTTTGTTCTCTAAGAGCGGTTTGCACATCCGCTGGAACAACATCGTAAGCAGCCATTTTATCAGGGTCAATCCAAACACGCATTGAGTATTCTTTTGAACCTAACACACTTACCTGGCCAACACCCTTCACACGTTGCAGTTTTGGAACAAGGTTGATACTTGCGTAGTTCTGCACAAAGATGTCATCGTATTCCGTGTTTTCCGAAAATATTGACACAAACATCAACGCACTAGTCTGGCTTTTTACAGTGGTAACACCTGTTGCAACTACTGCCGCAGGAAGCCTATTATTAGCTTTTGCAACTCTGTTTTGAACGTTTACAGCTGCGATATCAGGATCTACACCAAGCTCAAAAAACACGCTTATGGTAGCTCTACCATCGTTACTTGCTACTGAGGTGATATAAGACATCCCCTCAACACCATTAATTTCCTCTTCAAGAGGTACAACCACACTATTTAGTACGGTTTCAGCATTTGCTCCGGTATAATTTGCTGTTACCTGAACGGTAGGAGGAGCGATATCGGGATATTGTTCTACAGGCAACGAGGATAATCCAAGTACACCCAAAATGGTGATTAGTATAGAAATCACGGTTGATAGAACGGGTCTATCAATGAATATCTTAAACATAGGTTAACTATTTTTGAACTTGGATTTACTTAACAGCGCTAAGAATAGAGCTGGCTGGTGTTTGTTCTTTTGGAATTATTTCTTGTCCCTCGCCTAATTTCGAAACACCTTCAACAACGATTTTCTCGCCTTCTTCTAATCCATCGACAACTATATAGTCTAAAGACTTAGTGCCTTTTGTATGAATTACTCGGCTTTCTACCGTGTTATCTTCCTTAACTACGTACACTAATTTCTTCCCTTGGATTTCAAAAACTGCTACTTGAGGAATAAGCAATACATCATTTTCTTCAGTAGGAATTTGGATAGTTCCACTTCCACCACTGCGGAGTAAATAATCAGGATTTGGAAAAAGAGCTCTAAACTGAACGGTGCCAGTTCTTTCATTTATAAGGCCATTGATGGTCTCTACTTTACCTTTATGATCGTACATAGTGTTGTCTACCATTTTCAACGACACTTCAGGAAATGTTGAGATTCTCTCTTTTAAACTTGCATTGCCCGATGCTTTATTGAAGCTCAACAATTGCTTTTCGTTCAGCGAGAAGTAAGCCCTTACATTTTTAATATCCGAGATTACAGTTAATGGCTCTGCATTACTTGCACTCACCAAACTACCTTCGCGATATGGTAAACTTCCAACAATACCATCAACAGGACTTGTAATTTTCGCGTAGTCAATATTTGCTTTAATACTACTATAACTACTTTTTGCTTGTGCTAAATTAGCCTTAGCCGTTTCTAGCTGAATCTTACTAACAATATTCTTTTCAACAAGAGGAGCTAATCGGTTTACTTCAAGTTCTGCTACAGAAACTCTAGCTTTTGCTGCTTCTGCATCTTGAGATAAAGTCTGTGTTTCAAGCTTAAATAAAAGATCTCCTTTTTTAACTTGCTCACCCTCATCTATATATATCTTTTGTATAAAACCACTTACCTTAGGGCGGATTTCAACATTTTGCTGTCCTTCTAGGTTTGTAATAAACTCTTGAAGCGTTGTTACATTTTGTTTGCTTACCGCAGTAACTTCAAAAGGAACTGGACCGCTAGGTCCTTGCATTTGTGCAGGTTCTTTTCCGCAGCTAGCAAGTGCTATTAAGGCAATAAAAATTATCCAAATTGGCTTTTTGTTCATTCTATTAATTTTAATTATATAATTTTTTGCTCTTTTTCAGTCAGCTCTTTAGAAGCTTCCTCAAGAGTTTTTTTAATTTTTGTGGTGTACTTCAAATAGGTGTCTACTACTCCCGAAAATTCTTCGGAATTTTTTGGATCTTGATATTTTAAGCTGAAAGCTCGCATTTTCTCTATCAATTCCACTTCTGAGCTCAAAACTCGTAAATGGCTATCCATTCTATCTACCAATCTTTTTGGTCTGAAATACTTTTTGCGATCATCTGGGAGATTGTAATACATGACCTTACCAAGCTCTAATAGATGATTTAAACTTGTAGAAACCGAACTTTTGCTCGCATCAGTTCGAGTTACAAGTTCTTGAAATGTGAGACCTTCTTTACTACAGTTCACAATCAAAATCCCCATTATGCGTGCAGTAAGAGGCGGCAGGTTATGATACCTGTTAAAATGAATGCCGAACTGTTCAACCAGTTCTTTCTTTTCTTTTTCCTCGTTTCCCATGATATGGTTGGTTTAAATAATGAGGCTAAAGATAGAGTTTTCTTAAGTTCGGTAAATGCCGAACTAAAATTTTTACATTCAATTAATACCCAGCTTTGGAAGCGTTTTTTTTAACTAGTGGGAGTGTATATCCTCACGAAGACGAGCTTTTCTATGAGGCCAATAGAGAATTACTAATTCCTTTTATACAGAAAAATGGGGTGAGGGAGTGTTTTGGGAGTTTGGTTATTTGTGTAGTTATTGATGGTTTAATCTCACTTTCCGATACAAAACCGCGAAAATATGGAATCGAGGATGTGCTCGTTGGTGATTTCACCTGTGATGGCACCAAGCTCATTCAGAGCCGCACGCAAATCAATAGATAGAAAATCCCCTGTCATATTCATTGCCAATCCGTTTAGAGCAGCCTGCACATGTTGTTGTGCTTTTTGAAGTCCGTCTCGGTGACGAGTAGAAGTTACCAGTAAACTTGAGGCGTCGTAGTGTTTATTTTCCAATGCGCGGTCGCGAAGTAGTTTTTTAAGCTCTCCGATTTTTTCGCCAGCCGAAGCCGAAATCTTTAAATCAAATTCCGTTCGCCATTCTTCTTTTGCTTCAACATCGGCTTTGGTTCCAATCAAAATAAACGGAGTTTCGCCCGCTCTTTGTTGAAAAACAGCAATTTCAGATCGTTCTACATCCGTAAAAGAATGCGATAAATCTTTCAGATAAACCACTAAATCGGCTTGTTCAAAAGCTTTTTGAGATCGTTTCACGCCTTCCGCTTCTACAATATCTTCCGTCTCACGTAGGCCTGCGGTGTCAATCAGCTTGAACAGAAGTCCGTCGTAGTTCCAATCTACATCAATCGTATCGCGCGTGGTTCCTGCAATTTCGGTAACAATAGCTCGATCGGTTCCAACCAAAGTATTCAGCAAGGTTGACTTCCCTGCATTCGGCCTTCCAATCAAAACCGTTTTAACACCATCTTTTACTAGGCGACCTGTTTCATAGGTTTCCAACAAATCTGAGAGTTCCGTATCTACATCTTCTAGTAGTTTCTGAAGCTGAGTTTTGTTGGCAAATTCTACATCTTCTTCAATAAAATCGAGCTCTAACTCTATCATTGCCGTAGCATCAATAATCTGCTGGCGAAATTGCTTTATGTGCTCGCCTAACTTTCCTTCCAACTGTTGATGAGCCGCATCCACCGCTTTGATACTTTTTGCGTGGATGAGATCCGCCACCGCTTCGGCTTGATCTAACCCTAATTTCCCATTCAAAAATGCACGTTGTGTGAATTCGCCCGCTTCCGCAGATTTAATTCCCAACGCTAAAACCGTTTCTAATACTTTTTGAGTAACTAAAACACCACCGTGGCAAGCAATTTCTACCGTTTCTTCGCCAGTATAAGATTTTGGAGAGTGAAAAAGTGTAACTAGAACTTCATCAACGGGCATTCCCGACTTGTCTAAAATCTTACCAAAATGAACCGTGTGCGAACTTTGAGCGGTTAAAACCTTGCCCTTAAACGCTTTATTAACGGTTGCGATGGCGTCTTTACCCGAAACTCGAATTACGGCAATACCGCCTTCTCCGACGGGTGTGGCGATTGCGGCTATTAAGGAATTTTGTATGATTGAGGTCATCTTCTTTGTATCATTGGTTTGAACAAATATAAGCTTAATCCTCTACTATGAATAATCGACTAGTTACTCTATTACTTTTAGTTTTTTGTGCTTCTTCAACAGCACTTTTTGCCCAAGAAACAATTTCTGCCGACCGACCAGGCGCGGGTTACGGAACGTTCACTGTTCCCTCAAAAACTCTTTTACTTGAAGCCGGTAGCTCTATTGGTGACAATGTTATTGATTTTGGCCAGCTTTACCTTAGAACGGGATTGATGGAAAACTTAGAAATTCAGTTCAATGTTGGATCACTTTTATTTATTGATGGTGTGGATGGAGCGCGCGTGGGATCACAGTCTTTTGCGTTCAAGTATGCATTGGGCTCTTTCGCAAACGAGAAACTGAATCTTTCTTTACTAAGTAGAACAAATCTTCCATTCTTAAACTCAAACTACGAGTATTACTTTACTCGCTTTATGGTTTTGGCTGATTATTCCATTAACGACACCTGGGCGCTAAACTCCAACTTTGGTTACGGTGATTTTATTAACGGACTAGAAAACGGTTCGTTTAACTTTAACCTTACACCAAGTGTTTCCATCAACAATAATGTTGCAGCGTATTTTGGTTATGCTGTCACGTTCGACGAGAATTTCTCGAGCGATTTAATTGAGGGTGGCGTTACTTATTTACTGGATTCTTCTTTTCAGTTAGATGCGGGTCTAATTTATGGCAGTGGCGAGAATCTTTATCTAACTTTTGGCATTGCAAAAAGATTCTAAGAAAATAAACACCTATAAATTAGTTACTTGAAACTATTTACTTATTTCTGGAAATAAGCTACTATTATTTTGAGCTAAGCCTCGCGAAAACTAGTTGTTTTAATATTTTCTCTTCCTCAACAACGGTTTTCTGAATAATTCTAAATTAACTCAAGTACTATGAGACAAATATACACCTTGTTTATTGCATGTCTTCTTTTGGGCTCTACTAATATTTTGGCCCAAAAGAAATTGGATACAGATAGTTCTAAAAACTCTATATCAAAGTTTATTGATAGAACTAGTAGAGCAATGTTTTTGAACGCTCATACAAAGCAAAAAAGAACCGATGATTTACTTACCAAGTTGAGTAATTCTATCTATACTGAGGATGATTGGTTTCTTTTTGGCAAAACTGACTTTGAATATACGGATGACCAAGTTACTAGCATAGTTAACAGTTCATGGAGTGGTGAATCTTGGTTCATTTCAGACAAAACCACCAATACCTATTCAAACGGTTTACTTATTACCGAATTATACGAAGAAGCTGATTTTTTAACCAACGAATTAGTCCCTTACGAAAGGTATAACTATTCATACGCCCCAAGTACCAATCCTGCAATAATACAAGAAACGGTATACGAATATTGGGAAGAGGATGCTTGGCATAATGATTACAAAGATATTTACACCGTGGTAAATAATAAAATTACAGAAGGAATAGGATTTGTTTGGCTTGATGATGAGTGGGTACAATCTGATAAGTTTGTATTAGCCGAATCCAACGATTCACTCATTATTACCAATCAAACATGGGATGGAGAAAACTGGGTGAATGATGAAAGACAGGTGTTCCCAGACATTACTTTCATCGAGCTTTATGAACAATCCTTCTACCTAAACGTTTATTACCAAACCTCTTTATTTTTACTCACGGCTCAAAGTCCAGATAACTTAATACAACTATGGGATGGAGAGCAATGGGTAAATGTTGAAGAGCAAAGAACTACCGACTATCTAACTCCCAACCAACTTCCTGAATCCAAATACATAAATCATAATGTTTGGGTTGATGATGAATGGGCTCCCTACTCAAGCATTCAATATTATTATAACGAAAAAGCAAACCCAGATTCGGCTATTTATAGTTTGTTAGAAGAGGGCGAGTCGAGTTTTGAATGGTTTAAATACTCGAAAGAAATCTACTCTTATAATAATTTAGGTTTATATGATGTAGTCATAGCTCAGTATAATGATGGCGAGGGATTTCAAAACCAATATAAGGTAGATTTTGAATGGAATGGCGTTAGTACTAGCAACGAATTTGTTACTGAAATTTCAGACTTCGTACTTAGGCCTGCTTACCCAAATCCGTTTAATCCATCTACCAACATTGCTTATTCTCTAGCAAGTGCCAGCCATGTTACCATTAGCGTGTATGATGTTCTAGGTAGGCACATAGCAACGCTTATTGATGGCAATCAAAGCTCGGGCGACCATACAGTTCGTTTTGATGCTAATGCTCTTGGGAGCGGTATTTATTTTGTAAAGATGGAAGCTCCTAATTTCCACAAAACACAACGTATCACACTTTTGAAATAAAAAAAGGCTCCTTTCTAATTGAGAGGAGCCTTTTTTGTTAACTTCTTAATCAATCAATGACTATTTAGTGAAGCCTGTGCTGCAGCTAGGCGAGCCACGGGAACTCTAAATGGGGAACATGAGACATAGTCTAAACCTTGTTTGTAGCAGAATGCTACAGAGCTTGGTTCCCCTCCGTGTTCTCCACAAATACCAACTTTTAAACCTGGATGTTGAATTCGACCTTGCGTAGTTGCTCTTTCGATTAACTGCCCAACACCTTCCTGATCTAGTACTTGGAATGGATCATCTGCAAGAATTCCTTGTCTTAGATATTCAGCCAAGAATTTCCCCGCATCATCCCTACTGTAACCGAAAGTCATTTGGGTAAGGTCATTGGTTCCAAAGCTGAAGAAAGCTGCATGTTTAGCAATGTCTGAAGCTACAAGCGCTGCTCTTGGAATCTCAATCATAGTACCGACTAAGTATTTAATTCTTATTCCTGTTTCTTCGAATACTTTCTCGGATGTTCTATCAATGGTCATTTTTTGACTTACAAACTCTTGCTGAGTTCCGATCAAAGGCACCATAATCTCGGGAACTACATCAATGTTTTCTTTTTGAAGTTCAATAGCAGCTTCAATGATAGCTCGAGTTTGCATTTCTGTTATTTCGGGATAGGTAATCCCTAAACGACAGCCTCTGTGCCCAAGCATAGGATTGAATTCTTTAAGTGAGCGAGCAATTTGCGTGAATTTATCAACAGGGATACCTAAATCTTCTGCAACTTTAGCAATTTCTTCTTTTTCACTTGGTATAAATTCATGAAGTGGAGGGTCTAGTAATCGAACAGTAACAGGAAGTCCCTTCATTGCTTTAAAGATCTCTTTGAAGTCATTTTTTTGATATGGCAATAATTCCATCAAAGCATCTCTTCTTGCATCCTCAGTTTCTGAGATGATCATTTTTCGGATAGCTTTTATTCGCTCTTCACCAAAAAACATATGCTCTGTCCTGCAAAGTCCGATGCCTTCAGCACCAAACTCACGAGCTCTTTTTGCATCTACAGGTGTGTCAGCATTTGTGCGAACTTGCATATCTCTATAGCTATCTACCCATTTCATGAAAGTAGAGAAGTTTTCGTCCATTTTTGGTTTTACAACTTCATTTTTACCTACAAATACTTTACCGCTTGTACCATCAATTGATATCCAATCGCCTTCCTTAACAGTTACTGTACCATTAGTAAAAGACTTGTTCGAATAATCAATTATTATATCATTACAACCTGCAACGCATGGTTTTCCCCATCCTCTGGCTACAACGGCAGCATGGCTTGTCATACCACCTCGAGAGGTTAAAATCCCTTCAGAAGCAGACATACCTCCAACATCTTCTGGAGAAGTTTCGATACGAACCAATACCACCGACTTACCTTCGGCGGCTAAAGTTTCTGCCATTTCGGAACTCAATACAACTTGCCCTACAGCAGCGCCTGGAGACGCAGGAAGTCCAACTCCTAAAAGTAAGCTAGCATCAACTTTATCTGTGTCAATTTGTGGATGCAGAAGTTGGTCGAGATGTGGAGGTTCAACTAATGATTTTACGGCTTGTCTTCGGTTAATCAGATTCTCTTTCACCATATCAACAGCAATTTTTAAGGCCGCTTTCCCGGTTCTTTTACCATTTCTGGTTTGGAGGATAAATAGTGTTCCCTTTTGAATGGTGAACTCGATATCCTGCATATTACCATAGTGTCTTTCTAATTTTTGTACATGCTTATAAAGTAAATCAAAAGCTTCTGGCATTTCATTCTTAAGCTCAGAAATTGGTTTTGGAGTTCTGATGCCTGCAACAACGTCTTCGCCTTGTGCATTAATTAGAAATTCTCCGTACAATTCGTTTTCACCGTTGGATGGATTTCTCGAAAAACATACTCCAGTGGCGCAATCATCTCCCATATTTCCATAAACCATTGCTTGGATATTTACCGCAGTACCTAGCAATCCTGTGATATGGTTTATTTGTCGATATTTTTTTGCTCTATCGCTATCCCATGAGTTGAAAACCGCATTTATTGCAAGATGAAGTTGTTCGTATGGGTCGCTCGGAAACATATAACCCGTAGCATTTCTATATACAGCTTTGTAAGAGTTTACCAACTCTTTTAAATCATCTGCGGTAAGCTCGGTATCTTCTTTAGCGCCTTTTTTATTTTTTAAAGTCTCAATTACTTCTTCGAATTTACTATGAGGAATACCCATCACTACATCGCCAAACATATCAATGAAACGTCTGTAACTATCATACGCAAACCGTTCATTGTCGGTATGTTTAGCAAGGCCTAAAACGGTTTCGTCATTTAGCCCAAGATTCAAAACGGTATCCATCATACCAGGCATTGAAATAGCTGCACCAGACCGAACAGAAACTAACAATGGGTTTCTGAAATCTCCAAACCCGGCACCCATGTTTTTTTCAATAAAGCCAATCCCTTTCTGTACTTGCTCCTTTAAGCCATTTGGCCATTTATGATTGTTTGTTGAATAGTAATGGCAACTATCAGTAGAAATAGTGATTCCCGCAGGAACAGGCAACCCTATTGATGACATCTCTGCCAGGTTTGCGCCTTTACCACCCAGCAAAGCTTTCATGGTGGTGTTTCCTTCGGCTTCACCTGCACCGAAAACAAATACATGTTTATCAAAATCCTTACCAGACATATGTTTCTCCGTTTAATTGAATTTAGAGAAACTTATATTTGAATTGTGATTTTTACATGAAGAAACCACTAAAGCATACCAAAAAAGGGCTTCCACCATCAATTTGGAAGAAGCCCTTTAATTTACTACCTAAGAGATTCGTTCTAATGAACGTTGCCCATTAATTTCTTAATTGGTTTAACTAATAATAACAATACCAAGCCTGCTCCAAGAGCAATATAAACGATTGTCAGATATTGATCTGGCATTTGTGTAATAGCTTCAGCACTTTCGCCAGAAATTTCACCACCTACTCTACCTGCAATTAAATTTCCTAAAGATACTGACATAAACCACATCCCCATCATTTGGCTATAGTATTTTTTAGGAGCCAGTTTTGTGGTTAAGCTTAGACCAACGGGGCTTAAACTCAATTCACCAAAAGTGTGAAACATATACGTAAGCAATAACCAAGTTGGTGCTGCTAACTCTCCCGAAGCTGCAATTCCTGCTGCAAAAAACATTACTAAAAACCCAATACCTAGAAGGATTAAACCCATTGCAAACTTAACAGGACTAGAAGGTTCTAGGTTCTTTTTAGCCAACCAAACCCACATTGCACCAAATACCGGAGCAAAGAAAATGATAAACAATGGGTTTACAGATTGAAGTACACCTGCAGGCATTTCATATCCGAGTATATTTAAATCTGTAAAGCGCTGAGCAAACAAATTTAGAGTTGAACCTGCTTGTTCAAATCCTGACCAGAAAATGGCTGAGAAAATAAACACAATACCAATAACAACAGTTTTTTTACGCTCGTCTTCATTCAGACCGCCGAAGAAAATCACATATCCCAAAAAGAAAAAAGAAACTGCTAAAATTAATATACCAGAAGTATCGGCAATAGAAACAGCATCCACTGGAATTATACCTAGAAAAGCGAGAGCCAATAGGCCTATAACGGCTATTGAGAAAATACGAAGCCCACTTACCAATTTATTTTTGCCAGCAACTTCTTCTTCAGTAGCAAAAACAGGAGCATTACCAACATCATCAAGGTGACGAGCTGTAAATTTATACTGAATTAATCCGAGTAACATAAAAAACCCTGCTGAAGCAAAACCTAAATGCCAGTTAACTTGTTCACCTAATGGACTCGTAATAAGAGGAGCTAAAAAAGCACCAATATTAATCCCAGAGTAGAAAATGGAGAACCCAGCATCACGACGAGCGCTTTCATTTTCCTTGTATAAATTCCCAACAATAGCACTGATATTCGGTTTCAATAAACCCGTACCAATTGCAATCAAAATCAACCCTAAGTAAAATGGGAAGGTGTCAACACCGGTAGTTACACCAGGCTCATTCATTCCAATAACTTCCAATAACCCAGGGATAGCCATTGTAAAGTGACCTAAAGCAATGATGATACCACCATACCAAACTGATTTTTTTAAGCCAAATAGTCTATCAGCTAACCAGCCTCCAGGAAGGGCTAAAATATAAACACCCATTACATAAAGGCCGTAAATAGCACCTGCTGTTTTGTCATCGAGCTCTAATCCACCATTTAACAGTGGAGTTGTCATAAATAGAATAAGAAGCGCACGCATTCCATAATAACTGAAGCGCTCAAACATCTCCGTAAAAAACAGAGTTGCTAATCCTCGTGGATGCCCAAAAAAGGTAGCTCCACCGCCGTTTGTACCATTTGCCATAAATAAATGTATTCGTTTATAATTTCATAGAATCGTAAAGACTGGTTATGATAGTTAAACATGGGTTAGAGTGCAAGAATCAATACTTAAAGCACATCTGCTTTTATCCATATATTCTATTCAATTTTAGGATACCAACTGGCGAAACTTTCAGCTATACTTTGCGTGAACTATTTCGTTCATATACACTATTTATTATGGAAATTATCTGGATTATTCTTGGCGCTTTGCTCATCATAATTGGCTTAATTGGTGCTTTTTTACCGGTTATGCCAGGTTTACCCTTTAGCTATTTTGGACTGCTTGTACTTCAACTAACACAATCGCCATTCTCTACTACTTTTATGATTGTTTGGTTGGCAATAGTTCTTCTACTTATGTTTTTGGATAATGCTTTACCAACTTGGGGAACCAAGAAATTTGGAGGGACAGCTTATGGTGTTTGGGGAAGTGTAGTTGGACTTATAGTTGGGATATTTTTCCCACCTCTTGGTTTTGTTTTTGGTCCTCTAATTGGCGCTTTTGCTGGTGAAATAATTGGTGGCAGTAAAACAGACAAAGCTTTGAAGTCTGCCGTTGGCTCTTTTGTGGGATTTATGACAGCAACAGGACTTAAAATTATGGCCGCTGGTGTAATGGGCTATTTTTACTTTACAAATTTATAAACCCGAATCACTTGCCTAGACATTAATGTGCTTATTCGATGTTTAGGGTATCAAGAATCAAGTTTTGAGATTTCAGAATCTACTAGCTTAAGCACATCAGTTAAATCGGCTTTTGTTTTATTGAGTTGTTGTATTTGGATGGTATACATTCGTCTCAGAATAACAATGGTATTGATGTACTCTTTATCTTTAGCAATAGTGTTAAAATTTATTGGGTCATAAAAATCAAATTCATTTTCATCAAATACAGGGAGTTTAAAATTCACTCTTTGTGTAATTTCAAAAAGTTTATTTGATTTCGGATTCAGGTTTTGATCCAAATGGTTTGAAAGCATTTGTTGTCTCTTTTCAATTTCTTTAAAATCTCCTTCATAAATCTGCACGATGTTATTTCTCATTTGCTCATTAGTAATGAGTGTGCCCAAAGAACCACCCAACAACGAATATGCCGATGAGGATATATTAAAGAAAAAGCGTTGGTGAACCACTGATGAATACACAGAAAAGACTTTGATTTCTTTTTTATCTCGAAAACTTTTAAGGAGAGAATCGGATGAAGATTTTGAAAACTCTAGCTTCGAAAGGAGGCTTTCTACTTCCCTATAGTTAGAGCTCAAGTCCGACTGAATCTGAGTTAATATTTTAAATTCTTGATTTCGCTTTACCCGATCTTCATTCCAGTTATCAATTTGGAAGGCTATCAAAATCCCGACTACAACGAGCAAAATTTCCCCAATGGCATAAATAAGATATTTTCGAGCATTGTCCTGAAGGATGAGCTTCTTTCGGATATTTCGGAGATGATGGAGCATAAGTGTTTGAATCGCTGATTTTATGGATTAAAGGATTTCACTGATGGTTTTGGGTTAATACCAGCCGTTTAAAGGTAAGGCTCTTTGAACCAAAATTAATGAGTAAGCCAACTTCAAGCTTATAAGCTTGAAGTTGGCTTGAGCAAAGTGAACATCCTCTAACTCTATAACAACCTTTATTTCTACCAAGACTTTTTCTTCTACAACAAAATCTGCTCTGCGAGTGCCAATAGGGTGCGGTAGTTCTTTGTAGAATATATTTTGCTCTATTTCTCGTTGGAAACTTAACCCTGCATGCTCTAGTTCATGAGCAAGCGCCCGTTGATATATCACTTCCTGAAAACCATTCCCCCCACCCCCAAGAATGAGTGAACCTGAAATGAGGCTCCAATTATTTTCTTGGTAATATCTTCGTATTTCAAATCCGTGTTCATCCTACCATCCGATTCGGTGATTCAAACTGTTTTAAAATAGATAGCAAACATAGTGTTTGAATCGCTGATGTTAAAGAGTGTAGAATTTCTCGGATAAAAAAATCAAACCATATTTAGTGGAGGTGCTGAGATGTGAATGTTGCCTGTTTTAAATACTGAATCTCTACTTTCACTCCAGATTAATGCATATAAAAGCGCTCAATAATAGCTTAACCTAGTACCAAACTGAAAAAATGAGTAGCCAAAAATTTAGAATTCGATCTTCAAAAGATTTGTTTTCAGAGTCATGCTTTATTGTAGTAAGACCCGTTATACTCTGGAGTCCACTTTATATTGCAAAACAAGATGAGGATATAGACCTTTAACTATGACACCTAAAGAAAAAGATCAACTTATTTCGATAATTAACTCTAAGATTGAAAGCGTTCGAAATGAAATGACTGAACTCGAAGAACTCACCAAACCCATCCCTCTTGATGCTGCCATAGGAAGAGTTTCTCGTATGGATGCCATCAATAATAAAACGATTAATGAGGTTTCGTTAAGAGAGAAAAAGAAGATTTTACAGCGATTGGAAAAAGCTATAGAAAACTCATCTTCTAAAAACTTTGGGTTATGCTCTAAATGCGGAAAAGAGATTCCCTTTGGGAGGTTGGAATACATGCCCCACACTACAAGATGTGTTAATTGTGTTGGTTAGCAATTTTGGATAAGTTGGTGCTAATTCTTTTTTTTGGCCAAAATTACAATGTGGTGTCGATAATTATTACCCCATTAGTGCCTCTGGCACCATATAATGCTGCTTGAGAACCTTTTAAAACTTTAATACTCTTAATAGAAGCTACATCTATAGTGTTGTAAATAGAAGCATAACCTCCTGATTTAGGAGTACCATTTACTACAAAAAGAGGATCTGATGAAAGCGAGATACTATTTGCTCCCCCTCTAATGCGTACTCTTGCATATTCACCATTTCCAGTAACAATCACCCCCGATATTTTTTGCAAATGCGATGTCAAATCTATCGAGTTGTCGAACCTTTTCGTTCCCTCTAAGTTCGTTGTTGAGTTTGCATCTTCTTTCTTATTCAGACTTTCTATTGGTGCACAATTAAGTGTTAGTAAAAAACACAAACATAGAATAATTGAAGTAGTAACTTTTTTATTGGATTCTTCCATAAAACACCTTTCTATTTAAAATCCTTTTAGCTTTTCAAAACTCTTAATCATAAAAGACATTTCTGGTTTTAAAATCAATTAGAATTTAGTATTTACAACCTAAACTACAATATAATATTGAATATCAACAGATAGTTCTATTTCAGATTTTGGCGTGATTTAATATTTTATTTTTATAAGAATAGTTGAAATAGATCTTGTTGGACGTAATAAAAAAGAATCGTCGTTTTTACAAAAGAGTGTCTCGTATTCTAGCCTACACTGAATACAAACTTTTCCAAAGTTAAGGATTGCTCACTTAGAACGAGGGTACTATTCTTGTTCCCACACTTTTTCTACCATTTTAAAAGCCACAGAGTCATAGGCTGCTAAATCTTCTTTATCAAAAGGAAAGTAATCGTTCTCTCCGAAATATGCTTCCGATACCTCTGCAAAGAACTCAATCTCATTAACTCGCGCATAAGCTTCAGCTTCTACCGTATAGTTACCATTACCATTATGCCGCCGAACATTTTGGTACAAGCCTTTATCCATTAAATTATTAAATGCATTAGTGATATCGGAATTTTGAAAATCATACACTCTATGGTGAAAAGCATGTGTCAATTCATGAAGTACCATATATGGTTGGTTTTGCTCACTCCAATTCATAAAATTGGTGATATTTGTGATTTCAACCGCTCTTTCCTTTTCTACTATATAGCCATTAGCTGAAAGCCAATCTCTACTCGCATGATACACAGCCGCTTTATCGGTTTCTGTAGCTAAATCAATGAAAATTGGAACGGCTAAAAGTTGATTTTTAATAGTGTCATTAAAAGGAAGGTTGTTCACCTTATTCAATGATGTTTCTAATAGCGCTAGGGCTTTGTTAGTTTTAGTAATGGAACTCTCTATAGCTTTTTTTTCAACCAATACATGAAAACCAGAAATGTTGACACTGGTATATGTTGCAACTTTTAGTTCGAACTCATCAGTTTCGTTGAATTTCAATTCAATCGGGTCTGGTCCCACGATTTCAGGGCTTGATGGACCTTCCTCAGTACAAGAGACTATCAGAAGAAACAGAATTACAATTAAATTGATATATTGTTTGGTACCAAAAGAAAAATGAGTCATTTATTATGTCCTTTTTTTAAGAGCTCGTGAATGTAACTGTTTTGAGCTTATTTCCTCAAAATTAATTGATACTAGATAAAATCCATTATTAATTTTAAAGATTGGAGTTTCTCCAAATTTATTGATGAAATAAATTATTTAAACCCCTATTCCATTTCATGGTTTCTGTCGGTATTATTTAACCCATGAAAAATGTACTCCTCTTTTTAACACCCGTTCTCATTTGGGGTTCAACGTGGTATGTTATCAAATTTCAAGTGGGCGATGTAGACCCCTTGTTTTCTGTGGCTTATCGCTTTGGTATAGCGGGGTTTTTAATGCTTATCATTTGTAGACTGTGGGGATTAAATCTCCGCTTTTCTGTAAAAGAGCATCGCTTTATGCTACTCCAAGGCTTACTCATTTTCGGCTTTAATTACTGGATGGTTTACACGTCGGAGTTACATTTAACAAGTGGGTTGGTTGGTCTCATTTTCTCACTACTTGTATTCTTAAACATCATAAACGGACGTGTATTCCTTAAAACCCCCATCGAGATGAAAGTGATTTTAGGTGGTTTTTTAGGCTTAATGGGAACCGCTTTAGTGTTTCAACGAGACTTGGCAAACTTCTCCTTTTCAGATGGGAAAATTATCGGAATAATGTTGGCCATCTCTGCCACTTTTATTGCATCTTTAGGGAACATTACTTCTGCACGTAATCAAAAAGCGGGCATTCCAGTCATACAATCAAATGCTTTTGGGATGACTTATGGCGCCACTGCCATGTTTCTTATTGCCATTGTTTCTGGAAAGACCCTCTCTTTTGGAGTTGGAACACCTTATCTTGCATCCCTTCTCTATCTATCCATTTTTGGATCAATCATCGCATTTGGAGCTTACATGACCTTAATCGGGAACATCGGGGCAAGCAAAGCCGCTTATGTTAACTTAATAGGACCTGTAATTGCACTCATTATTTCTACCATTTTTGAAGATTACCAATGGTCAGTTACTAGTTTCTCCGGTGCCGCTTTAATCCTTATTGGAAATGTGGTTGCTCTTCGATCATCGAAAAAGAAAAAAGACTCATTCCCTCGTGTGCCAGAGCTCAAAGTTCCTGTAGATACTTTAGAAAAGCATTTACCCGATATACTCACTGAATAACATACCAGCTAATTTTACAGTTAAATTATTCAAATCGTATTCAGGGTTTAACTCACACACATCCATCGAAAGCATTTTTCCAGAACTTTTCGCCAACTCAAGTACTTTTAATGCGTGGTTTAATTCAATTCCATGCCATGCGGGAGCACTTACACCAGGCGCAATTTCAGCTTTAAAAACATCTAAACAGATTGTTAGATAGATGTGAGTTCTACTTTCAATGAAATTCTGAACTTTTGCTAGTGTCTCTGAATTTGAACCCCATACTTCTTGAGTGGTACAAAATTCAACTCCCAATTCTTCTGCAGTTTTGAACAACGCTTTTGTATTGTTCTGAGGATTGATTCCATATACAAAATATTTCAAATCAAGATTATTCTTTTGGGCGTGTTCGTGGGCTTGTAGGAAAGGAGAACCTGAATGAGGAATCCCATTATGCGGACGAAGATCAAAATGTGCATCGATGTTTAATATTCCGAGCTTTGCATCTGGGTTTGTTGCTTTCAAGTAACTGGCAATCCCTAGGTAATGCCCATAGGCAGTTTCGTGTCCACCACCTATAATAAATGGTCGCTTTTTTTGGTTTAGAAGAATTTTAATAGCTTTTCCCAGTTCATTTTGGGCTACTTCTAAATCCCCATCTTTTGGAAATATAATTCCAACATCTAGGAATCCTTCTTCCTTTCCTTGCCAGCATAACGAGCCAATTACCTTTCTAAAACTTTCAGGACCCTCACTCGCTCCAATTCTACCTTTATTTCTTCGAACGCCTTCATCGGAAGCAAAGCCTAGTAGCGCAACATCAGTCACGCTACTTAGTTCAAACAACGAATCGCACTTCACCACTTGATGATATCGAAATTGATCAAAATCTGTTTCTGAATCTATTCGTCCCGTCCAATCCTCAGCTTTGGAGGCTTTATAAAATGCTGAATTAATGTTCGACACACTCATCTCCAATAACCGTAAATTTTGGTTTCAACTTACCTTGGTGATAGAAAATTGAACGATAATCGTTGGTCGAAAATACAGCAAACTTCGCCTTAGCACCTTCGTGAATTACTCCTGCATCAACTCTTAAAGCTTGTGCAGCTCGGTATGTTATTGCCGCCAAGGTTTCGCTAATCGACAGCTTTTCACTCGCACCTAACAAAGCCGCTTGCGTTATCAAATCGCCCATAGGTGCAGAACCAGGATTCCAATCCGTAGCAATGGCAACGCATGCGTCATTATCTAATAATTCTCTACATGGTGTGAATTGCATTCCCAAACCCAATGATGCGCCGGGCAAAGCCACTGCTACGGTACGCGAATTCGTAAATAACTTTATCGCTTCACTATCTGTACATTCTAGATGATCGGCTGAAACACTTCCCACTTCAATCGCCATTTTTGCACCACCAGCATTAAACTGATCTACATGCATGGTGATATCGAAGCCTCTGTCTTGCATGTTCTTAGCATAATTTCTGGCGAGATCTACTTTAAAAGCGCCCTCTTCTACAAAAATATCGGTACGGGTGCACAGTTTTTCATTTTCAATTACTGGAACTACTTCCTCTAAAAGCATCGTCAAATATTCTTCATGGCTTCCGTCATAATCTTTTGGTTTGATGTGAGCACCAAGAAATGTTGGAATTAAATCTACCAAAGTATGTTCGTTTGCCTCTTTTATAGCTCTAAGCATTTTCAATTCCGATTCAATTTCAAGCCCATAACCCGACTTCACTTCTACCGTTGCTATGCCTTGATCAAGTAATGCATCAGCATGATTTAAGATTATTTCAACTAACTCGCTTTGGCTCGCTTTTCGAGTTTCAATAACGGTATCCATAATTCCACCGCCAGCTTTTGCTATCTCTAAATATGATTTTCCGGAAACTCGAAGTGCATAATCGTTGGTTCTGTCTCCTGCCCAACAAATATGCGTGTGGCAATCTACAAATGCAGGAACTGCCACTAAGTTCTCATCTTCATTCAACAAACAATTACTTGCTTTATATGTTTCTGAAAGCACATCGTAGTCGCCAATTGCTATAATTTCACTTCCTTCTACAACAATTCCACCATTTTTAATGATTGGCAATTCTTCGTCTTTTAATGCACCATGTAGAGGAAGTGCGTGCATGGTTACTAATTCTCTAAACGGACCGTAAAGTATTGCTTGTTCCATATTTACCTTCAATTTTAGATTATAAGATTATGCTGCTCACCAACAGATGTCGCTTCTTCGTAGCCCGCATCATGATGCCTAAAGACGCCCATTGCTGGGTCATTGTATAAAACTCGTTTCAAACATTGTTCAGCTCTATCGGTTCCATCGGCAAGTACTACCATTCCTGCATGCTGGCTAAACCCTATACCAACACCGCCACCGTGATGGAAGCTAATCCATGTTGCACCACCTGAAGCGTTACTCATTAAGTTAAGTAATGGCCAATCGCTAACCGCATCGGTTCCATCTTTCATTGCTTCGGTTTCTCTATTTGGGGAAGCAACCGAGCCACAATCTAAATGGTCACGACCAATCACAATGGGTGCGCTTACTTTTCCCGTTCTAACCAAGTCGTTGAATATCAATCCTGCCTTTTCTCGCTCACCCATTCCCAGCCAACAAATTCTACATGGCAAGCCTTGAAAAGCCACTTTCTCTTGAGCTTGATTCAACCAATTAATCAGGTTCTTGTTTTCTGGAAAGGCTTGTTTTAAAGCTTCGTCTGTAGTGTGTATATCTTTCGGATCTCCAGATAAAGCTGCCCATCGAAATGGACCTTTTCCTTCACAAAAAAGAGGACGAATATATGCGGGTACAAATCCCGGAAAGTCGAAGGCATTTTCTACGCCACCTTGCTGTGCATAAGCTCTTAGATTATTTCCGTAATCGAAAGTTATAGCTCCTCTATTTTTCAAAGTAAGCATGTGTCTTACATGCCTAGCCATACTCGCAATAGATTTTATCTCGTATTCTTTGGGATTTGATTTCCGAAGTTCGAGTGCTTTTTCAAAAGTGATTCCATGAGGCACATAACCGTTTAAGGGATCGTGCGCTGATGTTTGATCTGTTAGAATATCAGGTGTAATTCCGTCTTCAATCATAAGTTCTAGTACATCGCCTATATCGCCCACCAAACCTACTGAGAGGTTTTCTTTCTTCGCTTTGGCTTCCATCACCCACCGGATTGCCTCCTCATAAGAGTGAGTCATTTTATCGATATACCGAGTTTTAATTCTTTTCTGGATGCGAGCAGGATCTACATCAACACCTAAAAAAGTAGCTCCAGCCATTGTTGCGGCCAAAGGTTGAGCTCCTCCCATTCCTCCAATTCCGCCCGTAACTAATAGTTTCCCACGTAAATCTCCACCAAAGTGTTTTTCTCCACAAGCAACGAACGTCTCGTAGGTTCCCTGTAAAATTCCTTGCGTTCCGATATAAATCCATGAACCGGCCGTCATCTGGCCATACATCATTAAGCCACGTTCTTTCAACTCGTTGAAATGATCCCAATTAGCCCATTCGGGAACCAAATTACTGTTAGCAATCAACACGCGTGGTGCTTCGGGATGCGTTCGTACAATGCCAACAGGTTTACCAGATTGAACCAACAAACTGTGGTTTTCGTCAAGTGTCAGTAATATTTTGATGATTTTTTCAAGCGCTGCTCTATTTCTTACCGCCTGTCCATTTCCACCATAAACAATGAAATTCTCAGGATCTTCAGCTACTTCGCTATCCAAGTTGTTTAGCAACATCCGCAATGGAGCTTCTGTTTGCCAGCTTTTTGTATGAAGTTGACTTCCCGTTGGGGCTTTGTAGTGTGGATGCGTTGCGTATTTCTTAAGAAACTCTGAATAGTTCATCGTAAACTCCATTTACATCAATGTTTAACTCTTGGGCTACTTCATCAGCTTTTTGAGTAATTTCGTGGCTTTGAACTAGTTTCAAAGCTTTTGCAATATCATCAGCGAATACTCGATCTTCGTCAGCGTGGTCGATTCTTGAACGTATTATTTCATGGCAAGCATCTAGAATAGGACCAGATTTCATGGGCTTTCTAAAATCAAAAGCTTGAGCTGCGTTTACCATCTCTACTGCCAGAATCTTTTCTACATTATCTATCACTTGGTTTAACTTCCTTGCACTTATTGACCCCATACTAACGTGATCTTCTTGCCCTAGTGAAGTTGGAATACTATCTGCAGAAGCGGGAAAACAAAGAGCTTTATTCTCACTTACCAACGCTGCCGAAGTGTATTGAGGAATCATAAATCCAGAGTTCAAACCAATATCTGTCATTAGTAATTTTGGTAAGCCCGGATGCTCTCCACCAAGCAACAGATAAGATCTTCGATCTGAAATATTCCCAATTTCGTGAGCCGCAAGAGTTAGGTAATCGCACGGTAACGCCAAAGGTTGACCATGGAAATTCCCACCGCTAATGGCTTCTTCAGCCGAAAGTATAATGGGATTATCTGTTACTGAATTTATCTCAATATCTACCATCTGCTTAACATGAAGCCAAGCATTTCTACTCGTTCCATGTACTTGAGGCATACAACGGATTGAATACGGATCTTGGACTCGGCCACAGTTTTCGTGTGATTCCACCATTTCCGATCCTTTCAATAATGCCCTTAAGCGATGTGCCACAAATCTAGTCCCATCAAAAGCACGGATTTCATGGATTCTTGAATCAAATGGGCTTTTACTTCCCAACACACCTTCCAAACTCATTGCCCCAATTATATCGGCAGTGTTTAAACAATGATGAAGATTATACACCCCCCAAACAGCATGTGCCGCTATAAATTGAGTTCCATTTATGAGCGCTAAACCTTCTTTAGCTCCGAGCGCTATTGGCTCTAGGTTAAGTTCATTTAGTACTTCTAAACTGTCTCTCCATTCTCCCTTGTAATTCAACTTTCCTAAACCAATTAGCGGCAAGAAAAGATGAGCAAGTGGAGCTAAATCCCCTGATGCGCCAACCGAGCCTTGCTCAGGAACTTCTGAAATAATATCGTTCTCGATAAAGAAGATAATTCTATCTAAAGGTTCTTCTCTTATTCCAGAATAACCGAAACTCAAGTTATGCGCTTTTAAAACGAGCATGGCTTTAGCGATGTTCAACGCTATAGAATTCCCAACACCTACACTATGGCTTCGTAATAAATTATCCTGTAATCGTGCCGTGTTCTCCTTTGAAATAATAGTGTTACAAAGCGGGCCAAAACCTGTATTTACTCCATACACAACCTCGCCACTCTCCACAATTTTTGATACATATTCGGCACTTTCTCGCACTCTTTTTCGAGCTTCACCCTCAAGCGAAACCTGCATTGTACCATTACAAATATCCACCACGTTTTGAATGGTGAGTCGATCTAATCCCAGTCTAAATTTTGCCATACATTTCTTACCTATTTTCTTGAATGTACATTCTATTAGTAATGTTTTGTATTACTTTATATGTATATATTGATGCTTATGAGTAATCAAATAGAATTTCGACATCTTCGCTATTTCATCACGGTTGCAGAGGAATTGCATTTCCGCAAAGCCGCTGAAAAGCTGTTTATTACCCAACCCGCACTAAGTCGGCAGATTCAACAACTAGAACAGTTCATTGGCGCACCGTTATTTATTAGAGATAAGCGCAATGTAGCCCTCACCAAATCTGGTGAGTATTTAATGGAAGAGGCACGTTTTCTTTTCAATCATTTAGATTTTGTTCAACAAACAATTGAGCACCTTCAACAAGGGGATGAAGGGGAACTGCGCATTGGATTTGTGGGCTCGGCAATGCAAACAGTAATTCCCAGTTTGCTGAAACAGATAAACAAAGATTATCCTGGCATTCATTCAATCCTTACTGAGTTACCTAACCAAGAACAGCTTGATAGAATTAGAAACGACCAACTCGATGTCGGTTTTATTAGAAGTATGAGATTACCAGTAGGTCTGAATAAACTGGATGTGTATGAAGAAAATTTCTGCTTAGTTCTTCCAGCTTCTCATCCAGTTTCAGCTGAAAATTTCACTTCTATTGATGTCTTAGGAGATGAAAACTTCATTCTGTTTTCTAGCCAATACAGTCATGGCTATTACGATAAGATTCTAAGCATTTTTGAAGATCAAGGATTCTCTCCCAAAGTGGCACACGAATCGGTTCACGCCAACACCATTTTCCGACTTGTTGAAAATGAATTGGGAATTGGAATTGTACCAAGTTCTTTAAAACATGGATTCGATTTAAACATCAAGTTTATTGAGCTAAAGAATATTCCACAACGAACTACACTTTCTGCCATCTGGAAAACAGATAGCCGGAATCCTATACTCTCGAAAGTGATTGAGTTTTTAAGTTAAACCGAGTCTGTATATTTTGTAACTATGATTTTAATTATAGACACCATGAATATAATGCACGGTTTGGGGCTCAATAGAAACAAACAAAGCGGCATTATTCAGTTGATTTCTTTATTGGAACAAAATGGCTCCACAAAGAAATACAACAAACTATTCTTCATGGTGGATGGCTATCCTTTTCCCATTCCTCTAAGGAAAAAAGGCCTGCATTTCACCTTTAGTAAACATCAAGAAGCAGATACACTTATTATTGAAAAAGCTAAAAAGTCTGCACCTGAGAAGATATGTATTGCTACATCTGATAATGGGATAAAAAAAGCACTACGAGGCTTAAACATTGAGTTTATTAATGCTGCATCTTTTAGAGCTACCAAATCGGATAAAAAGAAGAATCAAAAGTCTAATTATTCAGATGAGCCTAAACCGAATGAGTGGGAATTGTGGCAAGAAAAGCTCGCTAAATTAAGATTTGAAAATGATTCTTAGATCAATATGCTAACTTATTCAGTCCTCGTTGCGTCGCTCCTGAGAATCTCCATATTGGTAGAAAGAGTTATGGGTTTTGGGATGTGAGACAAGATAGACTGCGACAGTCTTTCTTAGCATTGGCGTTATATTATTGCCAACCTATTTATTCAACTCTTGTCTTTGTTTTTCAAGCGACGCTGCATAGTATGCTGCCCCTACAATACTTGCATCGTTTCTGAGTGCTGCCGCTTTAAATCGTGTATTCAATTTTATGTAAGGGAAGGTTTTGTCAGCCTTTTTACTAAGCTGCCCACCTAAAATGAATAAGCTAGGATGAAATAATTTCTCATAATGTTCTAGCACATGTTGCAAACGTTTAGCCCACGTTTTGCGCTGAATACCTTCCTGCTTTCTTGCTTTATTAGAAGCCCGAGACTCTATGGTATTTCCACCAATTGAAATCTGACCGAGTTCTGTATTGGGAACTAGCATTCCATCTACGAAAATTGATGACCCAATTCCTCTACCCACAGTTAGCACAACTACAGTTCCACTTTGTCTTTTCCCAACACCAAAAGTCATTTCTGCTAATCCCGTAGCATCGGTATCATTAATTACCCTTACCGAGCAGCCTGTTATTTCTGAAAATAAATGCTCTGCATCAGCATCAACCCATCCAGAATCTACACGGTTTGTTGAAATTACAATTCCGTTACTTACGGGAGCAGGAAAAGCACAACCAATTGGTCCTTTCCATTCAAACATCTTCACAATCTTATGCATTTTCGCAATAAGTTTGTGTGGGCTCATATCCTCAATCTTATCAGTAGATCGTTTATTGGATATAATCTCGCCCTTTTCCGTATCGACGATAGCTCCTTTTATACCGTAACTTCCAATATCAATGCCTAAAACTTCCACTCAGATAACTTCTTTAATCATGTTTTAATGAGAAGTTTAAACTTAAGTAATACGGGCAATAAAGCCATATTAAGCTTTCTATATTTGAAATTTTTATAGTAGAGCTTATTTCTCTACCATAATCCATCCTTGGGTTTCTACTAAATCTTTAGCGTATTTCCACTTTACTTCTTTTACTTCGCCTGTACCCATATTTTGTATCGTAACTCGGTCATTTCTGCCCGGCTCTTGTTCTACATGTACTGGTTGACGTTTAGTATTTGGGCCCATTGGGCGCTGTTGGTTACCACCAGCTTGTTGACCAGCTGGAGCTTGCATACCCATTCCGCTTGAGTCGGCATGTTGAGTTTGCATTTTGCTAGTATCAAATCGAGATTTTTGTTGTTGAGCTTGTTGAAGTCTATCGTTCTCAACTTGTGCTTCTGGCACAGACTTCCATATTGTGGTAACTACATCTTTGTTTACCATATCCAAAAGTTGTCGAAACATATCGAACGCTTCTCTTTTGTATTCCAACAAAGGATCTTTCTGCCCAAATGCTCGCAAACCGATACCTTCTTTAACAGAGTCGAGTTCACGTAAATGTTGCATCCATTTCTCATCAATTGTAGCTAGAACAGCTGTTCTTTCTAGAGCACGGGCAACTTCTCGACCTTCATTCTTAAGAGCTGCTTCAACTTCCACAACTACTCGCATTCTTTTAATGCCATCAGTAAAAATCACCTGAACCCTTTCCGGGCGATTATCTGGGTCACTATCGTTGATGCGTTTCATCACTTCGTAAAGTGGTTTCGCCATTCTTTCTTCCTTACGGCGGTACGTATCTAAAGCTTTATCAAGAATTAAATCCATCAGCTCTTCCGAGTTCATCTTAGGCCAAGCTTGCTCATCATAATCGGCATCTACAGCGAGATTGCGAAGTACTTCGGTATACAATCCTTCATAATCACCTGCTGCTACATGAGTTTGAACCAAGGTTTCTACATAATCTTCTAGCATATCCATGATATCTGCTAGTAATTGATCGCCTTGGAGTGCGTGTAAACGACGAGAGTAAATTACCTTACGTTGGTTATTCAGCACGTCATCATATTCAAGCTGTTTCTTACGAATGCTGAAGTTATTCTGCTCTACTTTTGATTGAGCACGTTCCAAAGATTTGGTAATCCACGGATGTGTAATTACTTCTCCATCTTCAAATTTCAATCGATCCATCACACCAGCAACTCGATCAGAGCCAAACATTGCCATCAGATTATCTTCTAAAGAAACATAAAATTGTGATTCCCCAGGGTCACCTTGACGACCTGAGCGACCGCGCAACTGTAAATCAATTCGGCGTGATTCATGGCGCTCTGTTCCCAGAATTGCTAACCCACCACGTTCTTTAACTCCTGGAGCCAACTTAATATCGGTACCACGCCCTGCCATGTTTGTAGCCACTGTTACCGCACCAGGCTTTCCCGCTGATTTAACAATATCACTTTCACTAGCATGTTGCTTTGCATTTAAAACATTATGAGGAATTCCTGCTCTTTGAAGCATTCGGCTCATCGTTTCCGAAACATCGATACTTGTAGTACCCACAAGAACAGGCTGACCTTTCTCGTGATATTCACGAATTTTTTCGATGGAAGCGTTGAACTTTTCTCGTTTGGTTTTAAACACCAAATCCTCAGTATCAGCTCTCTGAATTGGGCGATTGGTAGGAATTACCATCACATCTAAATCGTAAATCTCGTTAAATTCACCTTCCTCCGTTTCAGCTGTACCCGTCATACCCGAAAGTTTATGATACATACGGAAGTAATTTTGCAAAGTAATGGTAGCGTAAGTCTGAGTGGAAGCCTCAATTTTAACCTGCTCTTTTGCCTCAATAGCTTGGTGCAAACCATCAGAATAACGTCGACCTGAAAGTACACGACCTGTATGCTCATCAACAATATTCACTTTTCCATTCTGCACAATGTACTCTTCTTCTTTTTCGAAAAGTGTGTAAGCTTTCAAAAGCTGATTTACAGTATGAATACGATCGCCACGCTCACCAAATAGTAGATGCAGTTCATTAAATTTAAGTTCACGTTCATTGCGAACTTCCTGCTTAGCTTCTTGAATTTTCTTCTCTTTGTACTCTCCACTAAGGTCTTCGGCTTCGATTTCTGCAATTTTTTGCGCTTCAAGCGTTGCCATTGCGGTTTCAATTTCTGCAGATTCTACTCCTAAATCAGGAATGATAAAGAAATCAGGGTCTTCACCTTTCTTGGTAATGAACTCACGACCTTTCTCTGTCATTTCAATCGAATTCTGCTTCATGTCTACCGCGTAAAATAAATACTCATCTACTTCAGGCATTCGTTTCGCATTATCCGCAAGATAAATATTCTCTGTTCTCTGAATCAGTTTTTGATTCGCTGGCTCTTGAACCATTTTCTTAAACCGCGAATTTTTAGGGAAACCACGTTGCGCACGATAAAGAGCTAAGCCTGCTTGTTCTTCATCACCTGCCTCCAGAAGTTGTTGAGCTTCTTGCACTAAATGAGAAACTAATTTTTTTTGCGCATCAACTAAAGACGCTACTCGAGGCTTGGTTTCCTCATATTTGTCAGATTTATTATCGTTGGGAACTGGCCCAGAGATGATAAGAGGAGTTCTAGCTTCATCAATTAAAATAGAATCAACCTCATCAATAATTGCATAGTGATGTTCGCGTTGAACAAGTTGTTCTTTTTCAATCACCATGTTATCTCGGAGATAATCAAAGCCAAACTCATTATTTGTACCATAAGTTATATCACAACGGTAAGCTTTACGACGAGCTTCGGTGTTTGGTTTGTAGTTATCTATACAGTCAACATATAAGCCATGGAAATTAAAAATAGGTTCATTCCATTCTGCATCACGTTTTGCTAAATAATCGTTTACTGTAATTACGTGTACGCCGCGCCCAGCAAGAGCGTTTAAATACGCAGGGAAAATAGCTACAAGCGTTTTACCTTCACCCGTTTTCATTTCCGCAATCTTCTTTTGATGAAGGCAAATAGCACCAACTAGCTGAACATCGTAAGGCACCATGTTCCACTCCACTTCATCGCCTGCAACGCTCCAACTTTTACCGACAAAACGACGGCACGTATCTTTTAATACAGCGTATGCTTCGGGCAAAATGTCATCTAAAGTGTCTTCAAGAATCTCAAGCCATTGTTTTTGTAATTTATCCAATTGTTCGGCTAACTCTCTACTTTCACCCTGCGAGAGCTCTTCAAAGTTCTCCATTTTTGCCTTTACTTCGGCTATATTCTTCTCTGTTTCGGCAGTTTCATCCTTAATTTTCTGCTTAAAACTCTCCGTCTTTTCTTTAAGCTGCTCGTCGCTTAATTTCTCAATTTCAGGCCCTAACGCATTAATTTGCGCTACAATAGGTTGAATTTTTTTAATGTCTTTTTCACTTTTTGAGCCAAATATTTTGGAAAGTACCTTTCCTACTGTGTCAATCATGTTACTTTTTCAACGGTTTTTATTATAGGCGTTCAAGTTAACTTTATTCAAAAGCCCCATCAACTAATAATGTAATAGATACAAATATTAGACCAAGCTTTAACGTAGCACCTTTTTTTATTTTGTGTACGCGTAATCACTTCGATTTTCAGAATTAAATTTATCTAAAATATTAATTGAAGCGTATAGTTCATCCTAATTTTATAGGTTGTATCTTCTTCCTTTAAAGCCAAAAAGACCAGCACAATTTAAAACAAAATATTTGTTCTGATTTTTAGGAATTTCTCACTATCTTTAAGGCCTTTTTCGGATTCGAAACTGAACGCAAATTTATCCTGACCAATGAAACGTACATTCCAACCAAGTAATAGAAAGCGCAAGAACAAGCACGGATTCCGTGAACGTATGTCTACAAAAAACGGACGTAGAGTTATTGCCGGCCGCCGCGCTAAAGGCCGCCATAAGCTTACTGTTAGTGATGAGCAAAAAGGAGCTAAGTAACCCCAGCGTTACTTCTGCCCGTAGATTTACTTTACCTAAATCTCGAATTTTACGTGGTAAGCGAAATTTTCAGAATTTATTTTCTGATTCTTCGCTCATCAAATCACCTTTAGTGAATCTTCGCTTTACCTCGTATTCAGACCCTGAAATGGGTTACAATGTCGGCTTCATCGCCCCAAAAAAAATTGGCAAGGCTGTGCAACGTAACAGATGTAAACGTCTATTGCGTGAAGCGTTCCGATTGAACCAACACGCTCTCAAGGACACCTTAGATTCCTTGAATATAGGACTTCATGCCGTGCTCATAGCTCGAAACACAGACCTTGACTTTTCTTCGGTTCAGCAACAAGTGGCAACTCTTATGGATGAGTTGCGTACTCGCCTCCTGCAAAACAACAATCTCTCTTAAAAACTCAGACTTTTGGATAAAAATAACTTTATCGGATTTGGCATAATCTTTTTAATCATGATTGGCTGGTTCGTTTATACCATGCCTTCCGAGCAAGAGCGCCTGCAACAACAAAGAGACTTAGCTAAACGAGATAGCGTTGCCAACGTTGAGGCTTTGCGCCAAGAGTCGCTCGCCCAACAGCAAGAAGTTCCAGAAACACGCTTCATCGATTCAGACACCAAAGACCCCGCTAAACTTCCCCAATCCGGTATTTTTGCTGCATCTTCTGTATCTGAAGTTTCAAATTTCGCCGTAAAAACGCCTCTTTACACTGCCGTTTTTTCCAATAAAGGTGGCGGCCCTATTACCTTCACACTAAATGATTACAACAATTGGGACGGTACGCCTGTACAAATGCTTGGCGACACCACACAATCTGCTTATAATTTCGGGTTTTTAACAACTGAGAATTACAACGTTGATACTCAATATTTACTTTTCACACAGCTAGCAACAGGAACTGAACTCTCCTTAAACTCTGATGATACTAAAGAACTACAGTACGCACTTGAGCTTGCTGACGGACGTAAAATCCTTTACACCTATTCTTTTCATGGTGACAACTACGAAATTGATTTAGATGTTAAGTTCATTGGCCTTGCTGATTATATCGTAGGTGGTTCAGTTGATTTCAGTTGGACTTCAAAACTTAATTTTACTGAGAAAGACAAAGCTCAAGAAGCTCTCGAAACAGCTTCGTATGTGTACCTTGCCGACGAACTAGAAGAGTTTAAGCTCGACAAGCCCGGTAGAGATGAAACCACACTTAACGGAAACGTACAATGGGCGGCTACTAGAACTAAATTCTTTACCCAGTTTATAAAGCCGTTACATCCAACCGAGGGTGCCATCCTTACAGGCGAAATTACTGGCGAAATAGATAGCCCTTCCGTAGAATACCATTACACTTCTGCAATAACTTCTGACGTCGCAAGTGGAGAATCTCTATCCTATCAACTTTTTGTAGGCCCCTTGAAATACTATGACATCAAAAAAGTTGATGAGCACGGTTACGACATGGTGAAAGTTGGCTACGATTGGCTACGCTTCTTCTCCGATCCTTTTGTGCGTTTCATTATTATTCCATTCTTTACATTTTTTAGCCAGTTTATTGGCAATTATGGTGTTTTAGTTGTGATTTTTGCGGCTGGTGTAAAACTTATTTTAACTCCGCTTACGTTAAAAAGTTACCGAAGTATGGCAGCTATGCGCGAGTTACAGCCTCAACTTAAAGAGCTTCAAGATAAGTTCAAGGACAACCCTCAGAAGCAGCAACAAGAAACAATGAAGCTCTATAAAAAGGAAAAAGTAAACCCGCTTGGTGGTTGTTTACCAAACCTTTTACAGTTCCCAATTTTGATAACGCTTTGGAGATTTTTCCAGAATTCGATTTTGTTACGTCAGGAATCATTCCTTTGGGCCGATGACCTTTCTGCACCAGATTATATCATTCACTTGCCTTTCAGTATTCCTTTTTTAGGTGAGTCAATTGCAGGTTTTGTACTATTGATGTCTGCCGCAATGGTAGTTCAAAGCAGATTAACTGGCGGCATGAGTGGCGGTGGTGGCGGTAATAACGCTATGGCACAACAAATGAAAATAATGCAGTACATCTTCCCATTTATGATGCTATTTATTTTCAACAAATTTGCAGCTGGTTTAAGTTTGTATTACCTCGTTTTCAACGTGCTTTCTATTATTCAGCAGTACTTTATCAATAAAAGTATTCATGCTAAAAAAGAAGCCGCTGTAGTTACCAAATAATTTCTATGAAGTGTTACATTGGGCATACATTCTCAATGTAACACTTAACTACCTGTTCCTTGCTGAGCAAAGCCACACATCATTACCCACAATTTGTATTCCGCGATGGCGAAAAGCTATTATGGAATCCGAT
Organism: Balneola sp.; assembly: GCA_048267905.1. GTDB lineage: Bacteria > Bacteroidota > Rhodothermia > Balneolales > Balneolaceae > Balneola. The sequence continues at coordinate 54,637 of JBLWWM010000007.1, read as the reverse complement.
TCTTAAAAAAGTATTTAAGAATCGGCCCGAAGAAAGAGTTCGACTTCAACTAGTTGAATATCTTCTTGAAGAAGCCAACTTCTTGCAAAGCCGAATTTCGTTTGAATCGCCTGTAAATCTTCCGAGAGATAAATCCGCCTCTAGAACCGATTTAATTTGCTATAGCAAAGATTTCAGCCCTCTTCTGCTGATTGAATGCAAAGCTCCAGAAATTCAGCTCACCGAGAAAGCCGCCGTTCAGATTGCCCGATACAACCAACAAGTGAGCGCACCTTTTCTGTTGATTTCGAACGGGATTCAAGACTACTGGTTTGCCATCGAGGACGGAGAACTATCTTCACTCCAAACTATCCCATCTATATTTCAAAGCCAACAAAACCCAACTTTAGATTTTTCTTATTGGTCGAAACGAGGATTTTCAGGTTCTAAATCACATCCTGATTCTAGAAAATGGATTCTAGAATCGTGCAATGAACTTTTTGCTCAAGATATTCCTGAGAGGATTAAATTTTTCAACTTTGAAGGCAGCGACCCTGACTTAGCGCTCCCAAATTTCTATTATATTTATACACATAGTCCCGAGCAGAAGCTCGCCATTTCTTTTAGTGGAACCCCTTACCACTCTACAAAACTATCTGTCATTTTAAATACAAACGGGCAAAATGTAGCACTACTTTCATGTTCACTTGACTTATTAGCAGACGGGGAGCCACAAAACATGTTACTTCAAACTCAAGATGGTCTTTTTCAATTAGATCTTGGTGAACAAATCGATTTTGATTTTGAAATTCCAATATCACAATTCTTTTCTAAGTTTGTAGAAATATTTTCAGAATAATTCTGTTTTCCTTGTTCGATATTCGATAGGCATTTTGCTATCCTACAACAAACATTAAGATTCAAATGAGATACCATGTATAGCCAACACAGAGAAAAATTATTTTCACTTTTTGATGATAACCAAAACGGCGTTGTTTTTATACAAGGCAAAGAAATTATGTACCGTTATGGTACCGATTACGAATTTCCTTTCCGTCAAGAATCCAATTTTTGGTATCTCACGGGAGTAAATGAGCCTGATTGTGCTATGCTCTTAGATTTGAATAAAGAAGAGTATCATCTTTTTGTACCAGAACGTGATGCGCAATATGCGGTTTGGCACGGCTATGTAAAAACAAAAGAACAATATCAACAGGAGTACCAACCCGACCATCTACATTCTCAAAACGATATTCTAACCGTTCTAAATAAATTAAAACCAGAATTGGTTTACTGCATCGACGATGAACAGGCTGAATTTATTGAAGATTTAAATAGAGATTTTACTGTTGATACAGACTCACTTACCGACGCACTTACTTACTGCCGAGTTATCAAAACAGAAGGTGAACTCAATTTAATGCGCGAGGCTTGCCGTGTAAACAACTTGGCTTACCTAGAAGTGATGAAAGCCATTAAGCCTGGTATGTATGAGTATGAGTTAAAAGCTGTTTTTAATAAAGTTCAGATTGAAAACGGTCTTATGCAAGATGCTTACAACGGAATTTTTGCCTCTGGGAAAAACGCATCTATTCTCCATTATGTTGAAAATAAAAGTCATATTAAAGATGGCGATTTATTTTTGATGGATGCAGGATTTGAATGCCAAGGCTACGCTGCTGATTATACCCGCACATTCCCTGCAAATGGAAAATTCACGCAAATTCAAGCGAGCATTTACAATACTGTTTTGGCAGGAATGCAAGCTGTGCTCGACGCTATCGAACCCGGTGTAAAGATGGAAGACTTGCACCTTTTAGCTGCTCGCACCATGATGGAGGGCTTAAAAAAACTAGATATTGTTCGTGGCGATATCGACGAATTGATGAAAGAAAACATTTTCGCGCTATTCTTCCCACATGGTTTAGGTCATTTCCTTGGCTTAGATACGCATGATGTTGGCGGTTACCCAAAAGGCGTAGATCGTATCGATAGGCCGGGGATAAAATTCCTCCGCGCCCGAAGAGACTTGCAACCCGGAATGGTAATTACTGTGGAACCTGGAATTTACTTTGTACCCGCTGTATTAGAACCAGCTCTCGAAGATCCAAAAACCAAAAAGTATTTGAACTCCGAGAAAGTTCGTTCGCTTCTTAATTTTGGTGGGGTAAGAATTGAAGATAACATTGCGGTAACCGCAACCGGTTATGAAAATCTTACCAATGTTCCCAAAAAGATTGAAGAAATTGAAGCTTTGATGAAATAAACATTTTTGAGGAGCTTTTTATAGGGGTGATTTTCCAATCTCCCCTTTTTTATTATATATTAGCTATAACTCCTATAATTCTAGCAATCTATATTTTGAAATTAACACTTAGTATTTTCCTTGGTCTAATTCTCACCACAATTGGCTTTGCCCAACAAAACGGAGTTATTTCTGGTAGAATTATTGATAAAGATACCAAAGAAGGCGTTCCTGGGGCTTCCGTATATTTATCTCAAACTACTCTTGGTGCCCAAGCTAATGCTGATGGTGAATACTCTTTCGCTTATAAAGCTTCTGGTGATTATACTTTCGTTGTAAGTATGGTTGGGTATAAAACCATTCAGCAAAAAATCAGTGTAGAGCCTGGTTCTACGTACTCTTTCAACATTTCCTTAACACCTTTCGTAGTTCAACTAGAAACTATTGTTGTAAAATCTTCCAACAAGGAATGGGTGAAAAATTTCGAATCCTTTGAGAAGTTTTTTATTGGAGAAGACAACTTTGCTTCTGATGTGGTTATCGAAAATCCAGAAGTTCTTACCTTCAAACAAGACCCTCGCTTGAAGCGGATTAATGTCACAGCTGTAGCACCTCTGATTGTAAGAAATAATGCGCTAGGTTATGTGATACGTATTGACTTCGCTTCGGTATACTTTAACCCTTATGACAAAACCGGTTTGTATACCATGTACACCAACTACCAAGATCTTAGTTCTCCTAGTAGCCCCAAACAAACTAAAGAATGGGCTAAAAACAGAAAGTCTGCATATCTTGGATCTTCTATGCATTTCTTCCGAAGCTTATTAAATAATACACTTCGTAAAGATGGTTTTACTTATCTACCCGAAGGGGGCGTTGTTGAACCTTTTGATGATATGGAAACAATAGTGCAATTTTATCCAAAAAATTGGCGGGCCATGGTAGCTAACAAGTACTCTGCCTACACTTTATCCCGCTCCCCGGTTTTTGTCGGCTACCAACTTCGTATTAATCGTGGTAAAAAAGTAGAAAATCCATCTGCTGTTACTAGCATAACTCTCCAAGTAAAAGCTCCTTTTGTTTTTATAAATACTTCCGGACAAGTTCACAACCCGGCGGATTTTTTATTTAATGGTAAGTGGAGCACCGAACGTGTTTCAAGACTACTACCCAGCGATTACGACGTGGAGTAGAAGCTAACTTTCTAGAATTGAGGTGCTTTGGCTAAAATAAAAACAAGATTTTCTTGCCCAGCTTCTACTTAACATTACTATTCCATCTCTTCATTTTGTACATTCCAACTGCTAGAAAAAGCTGTTTAAAGAATGTCAGAAAACTACCGCGCACTTACACGAAAATATAGACCACAGAATTTTGAGGATATCGTTTCTCAAGAACATGTGAGTAGCACTTTATTAAATGCTATTAAGCAAAACAGGTTATCTCATGCCTATATGTTTTGCGGGCCTCGAGGCGTTGGTAAAACAACGATGGCGCGTGTTTTAGCACGTATCATCAACCAAATTGATTCTAGTGTTGATGGCGAATCTCTCAATCAGACATTGAACATTATTGAGATGGATGCCGCATCTAACAACAAAGTTGAAGATGTTCATCACCTTCGTGAAAGTGTTCGTATTCCGCCACAAAATGGTCGCTACAAGGTATTTATTGTAGATGAGGTTCACATGCTTTCGAAAGCGGCTTTTAATGCTTTGCTTAAAACCCTTGAAGAACCACCAGAGCATGCAATTTTTATATTTGCAACCACAGAGCCTCATAAAGTTCTCCCTACTATTTTATCTCGTGTACAACGTTTTGATTTTAAGCGAATTGCGGTAGAAGAAATTGTACACAGGCTTCGCAAAATCTCTATAGATGAACACATTGCCATCGATGAGGAATCTCTTCATGTAATAGCAAAAAAGGCCGATGGAGCACTTCGTGACGCTTTAGGATTGATGGATCAAGCAATCGCTTTCTGTGGCGATACCATCACTCATAACGAATTATTGCAAGCCTTAAATGTGGTTGGTACTGATCGCTTATTCCAGTTCATGCTCTGCGTGAAAGATCACGACGCAGATAAAGGCTTAGAGCTTATCAACACCCTTTTGCAAGAAGGATACGACATCCAGGAATTCTTAATTGGGTTGACCGAACACCTTCGAAATTTATACATCGCTCATCATTCTGATAAATTATATTTAGTAGAAGCTTCTGAAGAGACAAAAACTAAGTATAAAAGTACCGCTCCAGATTTTTCTAGAGACGATTTGATGCGAATGCTTCACATTGTAAGTGAAGCTCAAATCAAGCTAAAAGATGCCAGCCAACCTCGTATACAGTTCGAGATTACTCTACTCAAGCTCATCCATATGGAACGCTCTGAGAATCTTGGCCAACTTTTAGCTGCGCTCGAAGACTTAAAAAAAAACTCTAGTAACTTCGTAAAAGCTCCAAAAGAGACTTTAAATGAAGAACAGGCGACAAAAAAACCATCTACTTCAGAAGTATCTAAGTCTGAAAGTCCAGCAGAAAACACTTCCCAGAAAAGCCTAACAGATTCGGAGGAAATTAAGCCCGAGATTGAAGTCGACATTCAAAATGTAGTAGAAGACACTGAAGACGAGGATGATCAATTTGGCTTAGGTCGCCCTGCGTTAATCACAAATATTAACAAGCACGCGCAAGCCCTGCAGTCGAATAATAAAGCGGATATAATTTCAGTTCAAGCAACAGTAGAACTTGAGAAGCTTGAGCCAATCGAAACTAAAATTCTGCGTATTGAAGATGTTAAAGCTGTTTGGCAAGATTATTTATTAGCAGTAAAGAAAGATTTCCAAATGGTACTACATATGCAAGTTCAACGTGTTAAACCACGAGCCTTGCAGGGAACCGAGCTTACCATAGAGTGTGACAATCCTCTCGCATTAAGAATGTTGGAAGAGCAGGCTGTAGAATTGGCCAAAAAATTAAAGGAATGCCTAGGCACTTTGTTACGTTTTAAGTTTGAGCTTAATAAAACAAACACAAATGGAACTAAGGCGAGAAATCCTTACGACCGATTTAAGGAAATTCAAGAAAAAGACCCCATTATTACTGAAATAGTAAATCGTTTTGGGGCAGAACTAGAATACTAAAAACAAGGTTATTATGAGCAATCTAAATATGGCCGATATGTTCGGTAAGATTCAGGAAATGCAGTCCAAAATGCAAGAAACACAAGCTAAACTTGCTACAATTATAGTTGAAGCAGATGCTGGTGGCGGAATGGTAAAAGTTAAAGCAAACGGACTTAGACAAATAGTTTCTATTAAATTTGATGAGGATGTAGTTGACCCTAGCGATAAAGAGATGTTAGAAGATTTAGTTGTTGCGGGAGTAAATAAAGCTCTCGAAAAAGCCGAAATAGCTTCTAAAGAGCAGATGCAAGAAGCTTACAAAGGAATGATTCCTGGAGGGGGAATTCCAGGAATGGACCTTTCTAAATTTGGGCTTTAGAACTTTCAAATAGTTACAGCTTAAGATTTCCAATCTTTACCTCTTTTACTTTACATGCAAATAACATCCGAATATTTAGAACGCGCCATTGAGCAACTCGCCAAACTACCTGGAACCGGGCGAAAATCGGCGCAACGCATTGCTATACACCTGTTAAAGCAAAACGAAGAATCAGCTTTCCGTCTCGCAAATGCTATTATCGACCTTAAGAACAAAGTTACTCGATGTGAAACGTGTGGCACAATCAGCGACCATAATCCCTGCGCTATTTGCGAAAATCCCAAAAGACAGAATGGGATTCTTTGTGTGGTAGAAGAGTTTAATGATGTTTATATCATTGAAAGAACAAATGAATTCAGAGGCCGATATCATGTACTTGGGGGTGTAATTTCACCTATGGATAATATTGGTCCAAATAACCTCCGCATTCAAGAGTTGCTAAAACGTTTGGGAAATCAAGAAGAGGTAACCGAAGTGATTTTAGCTTTAAACCCAGATGCTGAAGGTGAAGCCACCTCATATTACATCAATAAGTTGCTAAGCGCTTATGATGTAAACGTAACCAGAATCGCTTATGGAATTCCGATGGGAACAGAACTCGAATACATCGATGAAGCCACATTGAGCAGAGCTTTTGCTAGCAGAAATGCCTTTTAAATTCTTTAAAAGACTAAAAGGTGTAAAACAATTAGTGTTTTTCTGATTTTGTGAGTTCCTTTAGCGCAAATTTATTAATTATTGATATGAAGAAAATTTTATTCCTTTTCACTTTTTTATGCGTTGGCTCATTGTCTGCTTTCGCTCAAAATAGCACCTCATACTGGCAACAACATGTTGATTACACCATGGAAGTTGACGTAGACGTTGCTAAACATCAATTTACTGGAAAGCAGAAGTTAGTTTATACTAATAACTCACCAGACGTTCTTACTCGTGTTTATTATCACTTGTACTTCAATGCTTTCCAACCAGGTAGTATGATGGATGTTCGCTCTCGAACAATAGTTGATCCAGATCGCCGTGTTGGTGATCGTATTTCTAAGCTAAGTGCTGATGAAATTGGCTATCAGCATATTCTTTCCCTAAAACAAGATGGTAAAGATGTTGAATACGAAGTAGATGGAACCATCTTGGTAGTTGAATTGAATCATCCAATCGCACCGGGAGCTACTTCTACGTTCCTCATGGATTTTAAAGCGCAAGTACCCCGCCAAATCCGGCGCTCTGGTTGGGATAACGAAATGGGTGTAGAATTCTCGATGAGCCAGTGGTATCCAAAACTTTCTGAATATGATATTCATGGCTGGAACCCAAATCCATATATCGGAAGAGAGTTTCATGGTGTTTTTGGAGATTTCGACGTTAAAATCACTATCGATAATGAATATGTATTAGGTGGAACAGGTATTGTTCAAAACCAAAATGAAGTTGGGCACGGTTACGAAGACAAAGGAAAGAAAGTTAAATACAAAGACGATAGAATTACTTGGCACTTTAAAGCTGAGAATGTCTTGGACTTTTTCTGGGGCGCTGATCCTGACTATATCCATACAACAGCACAAGTACCTGGTGGAGCCAAAATTCATGTCCTATATCAGTCTAAAGTTAATGAAAATGGCACAGAAGAAGACAATGAAAAGTATCGAAGAGCATGGGAAGCACTTCCTGAAGCTATTGTAAAAGCCATGGAATACGGCAATGAGCATTTTGGGGTTTATCCATACCCTCAGTTTTCTGCAATTCAGGGCGGTGATGGTGCTATGGAGTATCCAATGGGAACGTTTTTAAGAGGAGCTAACACTGGTAGTATGACGCATGAGCTCTTCCACAGTTGGTACCAAAATGTACTTGCCACGAATGAATCTCTTTACGAATGGATGGATGAAGGATTTACAAGTTTTGCAACAGCGGAAACTAGAGCTGCCCTAAGTAATAGACAAGGAAATCCTCATAGAGGTTCCTACAATGGATACTATGGCATTGTAAGCTCAGGCTTAGAAGAACCAATGACTACTCATGCCGATCACTATAATACTAATTCAGCATATGGTAGAGCTGCATATTCAAAAGGAGCTGTTTTCCTTTATCAATTAAGCTATATCATTGGGGATGAGGCTTTCCGAAAAGGAATGTTGACTTATCACGAAACATGGAAGCTAAAGCACCCAACCGACTTAGACTTTATTAGAGTGATGGAAAAAGAGTCCGGAATGATATTGGATTGGTATTACGAGTATTTCGTTCAAACAATCAAAACTATTGATTATGGTATTAAAGCGGTTGTTGGCGACAATAACAAAACCGTAGTTGAGCTTGAACGCATTGGATTAATGCCAATGCCTCTAGATGTAGTTGTAGAATATACTGACGGAAGCAAAGAATTATTTTATATCCCACTAAGAATTATGCGTGGTGAAAAGCCCGCTGAAAATGATATAAAGCGCACCATTCTTCCAGATTGGACTTGGGTAACTCCTTCTTATAGTTTTGAAATCCCAATATCTGCTTCAAGCATAAAAACAATATCAATTGATCCTTCTGGTCGATTAGCTGATATCGAAAGCGCAAATAACTCTTTCGACATCAAAGAAATGCTGAACAAATAATATTTTGTTTTCCCAAAGCGTACAAGATCACTTGTACGCTTTTTATTAAAATTCTGACCCCAATCTAATGTCGAAAAAAGACTACGCAGTTCTTTCTATCGAGGCTCATAAAAAAGCTAAAGGTAAAATCTCTATCGAATCCACAATGCCTCTGGAGACTGCCGACGATTTAAGTATTGCTTATACACCTGGTGTTGCAGCGCCATGTAAAGAAATAGCTGAGAATGTAGAAAAAGCTTATTTATATACCGCAAAAGGAAACTTAGTTGCGGTTATTAGCGATGGATCAGCAGTTCTAGGACTTGGCAACATCGGACCTGAAGCTGCTCTTCCTGTAATGGAAGGAAAAGCTGTTCTTTTCAAAAAATTTGCTGGAGTAAATGCTGTTCCTATTGTCCTTTCAACACAGGATACCGAAGAAATTATTACTGCTGTAAAAGCAATTGCGCCTACATTTGGAGGAATTAACTTAGAGGATATTTCAGCACCTCGTTGTTTTGAAATTGAACAACGACTTAAAGAAGAATTACCTATTCCTGTTTTTCATGACGATCAACACGGAACAGCTATTGTTACACTTGCAGGCATGATTAATGCTTGCCGATTAACAAAGCGTGAACTTAAAGATCTCACCGTTATTATAAACGGAGCTGGCGCTGCAGGTGTTGCAATTGTTAAACTGCTTTTTGCAGCCGGTGTTAAAGAAGTTATTATGTGTGATAGTAAGGGAGTTATTCATACTGGAAGAACTGACTTAAATCCCGTAAAAGAAGAAATGTCTAAGTTGACGAATAAAAATCAACGAACAGGTACTCTTACTGATGCTGTTATTGGTGCTGATGTGTTTATTGGGGTTTCAGCGCCCGGTGTTCTTACCAAGGATATGGTGAAAACAATGGCAAAAGACCCCATAATCTTTGCAATGGCAAATCCAACACCTGAGATAATGCCCCATGAAGCCAAAGAAGCTGGAGCTCATATCATTGCTACTGGCCGATCCGATTTTCCAAATCAAATAAATAATGTATTAGCTTTCCCTGGATTATTTCGAGGCGCACTTGACGCGAGAATAAGTAGCCTAACCACTGAGATGTTCATTAAAGTTTCCGAAGCAATTGCTGATTGTGTTGACGAAATAAGTGTCGATACAATTATACCAAGTCCGTTTGATGAACGTGTTCCTGGGCGTGTAGCGGAAGCTGTACGACACTTTAAAGTGTAAAAATGCTCTTTTCAAATACAAGTTTAATCCCATATTTTTTGATATTCTTTGTTCAAAATAATTAAAGCCACTTTTTAAGTGGCTTTAATTATATCAGATAAACTAGTTTTATTAAGCCTTTTAAGTGGAGGGTTCATCCATTCATTTCATCATGATGAAAACTCATTGAGATGTGTTTTAGAACAAGCTTCTTTGTTCTTGGTCTTTCTTTAAAGCTTGTTCTATGGTAGGCTCTTCACGTATTTCATAGCTATTCAACATCTCTGGCATAAAACGCTTCTCATAAATACGTCGAGCAATGCCATTTAATGCTTTTTCGCCTCTTGGGGTAATGCGTAGAAAACCACTTTCATCTTCTATAAGAAAGCCGAAAGCGCGTAAGTCGTTTACAATAAGGTAAGCGAGTTTTTCGGTTACCCCAGCACTTCGTTCAATAATCTCTCGGTGAGGAGCTTCCTCATCATTCAAATAGATTTTACCGAGGACATTCAATTCTGCTTCGGTTAGCGGAAACCCCTCTGCTCCTTTAGTAAGCATGTTATCCCAAGTCTTTTGGGAATAATGTAACCCAAACCACCATTTTCCTTCCTTGATAAGCTCTTGTGTGATTCCACACGCAAAATGCTGTCCCGGCGAAGCATGCCGAGGCTCACCTCTTGTCCTAAACATATTCACCATGGTTGCTAAGTCCAATTCGTGAATATTAGGCGGATATTTAAAATGAAAATTACTTCGCTTCTGCATGGAAATCACATTTTTGTAGAATAACCAACATCTTGAAAATAGTTTCCTTTATGAGAGGAATCAACCCTAATAATTTATCCTTTTGAAGCAATGAGTTCAACCGCTTCGGCAAGAGTATAATTTTCAGGCTCTGTACCTTTTGGCAAACCGATATTTTTCTTACCGTATTTGATATAAGGCCCATATCGCCCGCTCATAACTTTAATCGGGTTTTTAGATTCAGGATGTTCGCCTAAATCTTTTAATTCAGAACTTTTTCGAGAAGCTACTTTCTGATTCAAAAGTTCAATTGCACGAGCCATTTCAATTGTTAGTACGTCGTCATCTTTAGGAATAGATTTAAACTTGCCATCGTGAACCACATACGGGCCAAATCGCCCAACACCAGCTCTTACCACCTTTCCATCTTCGGGGTGCTCTCCAAGTAATCTTGGAAGTTCTAGTAGTTTTATAGCTAGTTTTAAATCAACATCTTCGGGTGTCATTCCTTTTAACAACGAAGAACGCTTTGGTTTTTTATTCTCTTCAGTAATTTCACCAAGCTGAACATACGGACCATATCTACCAGACAATAAGAATATCGGTAACCCTTCTTCTGGATGGACACCTATTGGCTTGTCTTCTTCTTCAGAAATTTTGATCAAAGCTTCTAATTTAGCTACTGTTAAATCGCTTGGATCCATATCTATAGGCAATGAAGTAGAAACTTCCTCTCCATCTTTCATCATCTTAGCGTAAGGGCCAAACCTACCCACAGATACTTGGATGTCTTCAATTCCCTCAAGAGGTAAGTCCAACAGCTTCGCTTCTTGTGGGTTAATTATTTCGTCTTGGCGTTCTACACTTGCTTTTAAGCCGTTTTCACCCTTGTAGTAATCGTCCAAGTACTTAATTCGGTCTTCAGTTCCATTCGCAATACCATCTAGTTTATCCTCTAAAGCAGAAGTAAAATCACTATCTACCAAGTCTGGAAAATGTTTCTCTAATAAAGCAGAAACCGCAAAAGCAGTGAAAGTTGGGATAAGCATTTTGCCTTCATTTTTGGCATATCCTCTATCCTGAACCGTACTTATTACCGTTGCGTATGTGCTCGGGCGTCCAATTCCTCTTTTCTCAAGCTCTTTCACCAACGTTGCTTCGGTATAACGTGCCGGTGGCTTCGTTTGGTGAGCGTTAAAATTCAAATCTTGAAGCTTGGTCGCGTCACCCTTCTTCATTGGTGGCAAGAAATTTTCTTGGTTTTCCAACGCAACTTCTGGGTCATCACTGCCTTCAACGTAGGCGCGGAAAAATCCGGGGAAAAGAATTTTCTTTCCGCTAGCTCTAAAATCAGCAGTAGTATCGTTATTATTTGCCGTGATAGTTACACCTGTAAACTCTAACTCAGCTTCAGCCATTTGAGTGGCAATAGTACGCTTCCAAATTAAATCATAGAGCTTAAATTCACGATCTTTTAGACCAGATTTTTCTGGAAGTATAAACTTAGAACCTGATGGACGAATAGCTTCGTGAGCTTCCTGAGCCGATTTACCTTTCGCATTATAATTTCTTACGCGGTCAAATAAATACTCTTCCCCATATTGGCTTAAAATTCCTTCACGGGCAGCTTCAATTGCTTGAGACGACAGTCTTGTAGAATCTGTTCTCATGTAGGTTATAAAACCTTTTTCATACAATTTTTGAGCTACACTCATGGTGTCGCGTGCAGAGAAATTGAACTTCCGATTTGCTTCCTGCTGCAAAGTAGAAGTTATAAATGGCGGCGATGGATTTCGTTTCTGCTTTTTAACATCAACATCTGTAACCGACCAATCCGCGTTTTTCAAATCATCTACTAATGCTTTTGATGCTTTTTCATCTAGTAGAACTACAGAGTCTGGCTTTTTTAGCTTACCAGTGCTTTCATCAAAATCTTTCCCACTGGCAATTCGTTTACCATCTAAATGAGTCAAATCAGCTTTAAAATCGTAGCTGTCACCTGCTTTTTGAACAAGTGCTTGCAAATCGTAGTACGTACCACTTCTGAACTTCATACGCTCGCGTTCGCGCTCAACAAGAAACTTAACCGCTACAGACTGTACTCGCCCTGCCGAAAGACCTGGAGAAATCTTTTTCCAAAGCAGTGGTGAAACCGTATAACCCGCCAACCGATCTAAAATTCTACGCGTTTCTTGTGCGTACACAAGGTTCATATCAATATCACGAGTATTTTCGAGTGCATTCAACACCGCTTCTTTTGTAATCTCCCGAAATGCCATTCTCTTAACGGGCACTTTAGGTTTTAACACTTCTAACAAGTGCCAAGAAATAGCTTCACCTTCACGATCCTCATCAGTTGCGAGTATCAGTTCGTCTACGTTTTTCAGTTTGTCTTTAAGACGCTTTACAATTTTCTTTTTATCTGGTGGGGTAACATAAATTGCGAAATAATCATCATCTGCATTTATACTTAAGCTAGACCACGGCTCTTTTTTATATTTCGCGGGTACCAACTTTGCTGATGAAGGCAAATCTCTGATGTGCCCCATCGAAGAGTCTACTTCGTAGCCCTTTGGTAAGTACTTACTTATTGTTTTCGTTTTGGTAGGGGACTCTACGATTACCAGACTTTTCATATTCAAACAGATTTATTATAAACGTTCGACAAGAGCTTTCAACTCTTCTGCGTGTGCTTTTGCGTCGATTTTTTCAATAGTTCTCAAAATAGTACCATCCGCATCAATAACAAAGGCCGAACGTGAAGGACCTACAAAGGTTTTTCCATACATCTTTTTTTCAACCAAAGAATCCGTAGCTGTTGCGAATTTATATTCAGGATCAGACGCTAATACGTAGTTGATACCTTGTTTATTGGCGTATTTTTTATGCGAGCCACAAGTGTCTTTACTTATTGCAATTAGGTTGAATCCATGTTCATCAAACCATGCAGCGTTTTCAGCCAAGCTTAATGTTTGTTTATCACAGCTCGATGTATTGTTCTTCATATATACCGAAACGATAGTTTTTCGAGTCAGAAGAGAACTAAACTCTACCGTCTTTTCTTCACTACCGTCAACTATTTTGAGCGAAAAATTCGTGTCCATCTTTTTATTTAGGTCAATCATAAATCTATTCTTCCTTACAAATTGATGCTTTATTTTTTCGTTTTTACAAACGCTTCGGCTTGATGAACAATCTTAAAGTTGCAGGAGTTCGCTATAAAGCACATCTCGTTCGCTTTTTTGTGTAGCGCGTCGGTTTGTTCAATCATCTCTTCGTACTCAACTTCTACTTTGGGAGCGAGAACAACCTCAACAAATCTACCTTTTCCGTCTTTTTCTTCTTCCATCGTCCCTATTACATCATCATGATAACTAGAAACAATTACACCCGCCTGAGCGCACAAATGCAAAAACCATAACATGTGGCAGGATGAAATGGATGCCAAGAAAAGGTCTTCTGGATTATGCTTCGTTTCATCTCCTAAAAATGCAGGGTCTGAAGAAGCTTTTATGATAGGCTTACCTTCAATTGCGATATCGTAACTTCGTTCATAATTTCTATAGCTTGATGTTCCACTTCCTTTATTTCCCGTCCAGTTTATACGCGCTGAATAATGATGATTTTTCGACATGGTTTGTATATTTATTCAGATATATAGTGTTCGCTCAACATAAATTTTGCCATCGCAGCCACAATTAAAGAATGGTCAACTTCTCCCGCTCTAACTAGTTCCAAGAAATCGTTCATAGGCATGATATGAACATTTATTCTCTCGTTACCATCCAATGCCTGTTCGCTTACTTTTTGGCAATTCTTAATCAAAATAGTATGCGTATGATTTGTTTGTATAGCGGGATTTGAACTCACTCTTCCCAAATAAATACAATCATCTCCCACAAAGCCAGTTTCTTCGAGCAATTCTCTTTCTGCAGTTTCAAGAGGTTCCTCGCCTGGGTCGCACACACCGCCAGGTAGTTCTAAAGTGGCTTTTTCGGTTCCATACCTAAATTGCTCTACAAGCACTAATTCGTTTTTTTTAGTGATAGCAATTACATTAATCCAATCTGGAGCTTCAAGAATAGAAAAGGTAGCTTTATGATTTTCTGAAGGAATCTTCATATCTCGCTTTAATACCTTGAATATATTAGTCGTATATTCAACACGTTCATCCGTGGTTAACCAAGGTTCAATCGTAAACTTAAAAGACTGTTTATTCATATGTCAGACTCACTGATTTTATCGCATTCTGATTTCTCGAACTCCGAAGAGCTTAAGAAAGCTACGGAAAAAGCATGCGACCTTATGGAAGAAATTTACGCTAATGGTAATTACGCTAAAATGATTGTTCAACGCGATTGGTCGGAGCATAATCCGGTTATTAGTGGCGAACTTGCACAACCCAAAGCTTTGCGTTGGTATCTTAAACGAGAGCTTAACCGACTACTTACTAAACCGGCTAGCATTACTATTAAGCCTTCAAGAGAGATTATTCCTTTAAATGATCCTCAATTACTAGACCATACGGACGAACAGAATTGGGACATCACCAAAAAGAAATTATTCTTATTTAGCCCAGAGCGCACCAATATTTCTATCGATCGGTTGCAACATTATACAGGAACGGATGCTAGTGATTTCCAGAGATATATCCTGTTTACGAACTATGCCATGCACGTTGAAGTGTTTTTGGAAAGATATCCTGATTGTGTGAAGCCAGCTCGCGAAGGCGTTCAAATGCCTGCTTATCATCATAAATTAGACGACAACAAAGGTATCACGCTGATTAACATTGGTGTGGGGCCATCGAACGCAAAAACCATTACCGACCACGTTGCTGTTTTACGTCCTGATGCCATGATTATGGTTGGACACTGTGGCGGACTTCGCAATCACCAGGAAATTGGGGATTTTGTACTTGCTAGTGGTTACATGCGTGAAGACAAAGTGCTTGATGAACTTTTCCCGATTGGAATTCCAGTAGTTCCGAACTATATGCTCAATCTCTATTTGAAGCAAGTGCTTGATCAGCATGGATTGGAACATCGCGTGGGAACCGTTTACACCACAGCCAACAGAAACTGGGAGTTTTCTAAAAAAGTGGCAGTGGACCAAATTCACCAAAGCAGAAGTATGGCGGTAGATATGGAATCGGCAACAGTAGCAACGAATGGCTTCCGATATAGAGTTCCTCACGCTACCTTACTTTGTGTAAGTGATAAACCGCTTCACGGAAAACCGAAGCTTTCAGGAGCAGCACAATCGTTCTATCAAAATTCAAAAGAGCTTCATTTAAAGCTGGTTATTGAAACCATCGATATGATTAAGGAGAACTATCCCGAAGGACTTCCAAACTCTAGTATTCGCGCCATGAACGAGCCTTTGATGGGCGGTGGGGAGTAAGGTTTGTGTTTAATTAGCTGAATATGGGATTACAATTATCTGAGAAAAATATAAAAAAAGGCTTTATCGAAAGTTTTCCCAAAGACTCTGGGGAGCTCGCTTACTTTTTGTGGAATGACATTTTGGAATTACACTATAACTGGAAAAATTACAGAATCTTTTTTGGCACAAATAAAGATAGAGTTGAGCTTTTAAATAGATTCGCACCAAATTTCTTTGGATCGCTACATGATATTTTACTTCATAATATAATTTTATCAATTGGACGATTAACCGATCCCGCTTCGTCTGGTAAAGAGAAAGACAATGCTTCTTTCCCAATGTTGCTTCAACGCACCAATAAAAACTTGGACAAGAATAGAGAGTTAGATCTACAAGCAACTTTAAAAGAGTTATCATTAAAAACGAAGAAGATTAGAGACCTAAGAAATAAACTTATTGCTCATTCTGATTTAAATATAAAACTTAATAAAAATGAGACTTTGCCTGGAGTTAGTAGAACTGAGATTGAAAATATTTTACAGATAATTAGGGATATTTTTAATTCACTGGAATGGACTTTTGGAAGAGGTAACACAGTCTTCGACGAAATCATAGCAGATGATGCGGAATTCCTTATTGACCTCCTTGATGAAAAAGAGTTACTAACAAAAAAAACTAAATATGACCTCGGTTAATTATTTCACTCTCGTTACCAAGCTCCTGCTTGGTAATGCAGTCTGGAAGCTCCAGCTTCCTCAGCCCTCAAATAAAGTAACGTCAATCAATCCTGTCTCGGCATTATAATTCCTTGCTGAAGAGTATCTCCAATGTATCGGATCGTCAACAAAACCAGCCTTAACTGGATTGTTATGAATATATTCTAAACATTGTATCATCTTCTGATGACTCTCGATTTGTTTAGGATGCACACCCTCTTGCCATACTTGATACTCGCTTTGATGTTTATGCATTTTCTTTACAAAGCGTAATTTATCAAGCAAC
Organism: Balneola sp.; assembly: GCA_048267905.1. Classification (GTDB taxonomy): domain Bacteria; phylum Bacteroidota; class Rhodothermia; order Balneolales; family Balneolaceae; genus Balneola. Next base: position 37,971 of record JBLWWM010000007.1, on the reverse strand, counting down.
TTAGTCCTTCCGCGGCTTTCCAAAGATAGAATAACCTGTCTAGCCGTGTAGGATTTCATTCTTCTGATATCTTCAGAAACGGTGGAAGAATTTAGCACCACATGAATATGATTTTCCATTATCACATACCCATAAACAATGACCTCAAACTGATCTTGAATAAAAGCTAAGGAATCTAAGATGATAGTTACGATGGCGGGATCTGAACACAGGGGAACGCCATCTATTATTGAGCTTGTGACAAAGTAAGGATACTCTTTCTCATGAAATAGAAACCGACTTCTTCCCATAGTTTTTTATTTCAGTAAGACTGTATTCTCCGCCAATCCTTACAAAATAATATTGTTTGCGAGATTAGTATGGGAAGCTGGAGCTAACAACTGAATTTTTTTGTAAGGAATGTCTCTTATCCCGCTCTCACTTTAGAAAAAGATGATAAGTTTGATATGAGAGACACAGAAACCTTTTCAGCGGATGATTTCTTAAACCGTAGCGTAAAAGACATGCGTCCGGATGAGCAACCTCGCGAAAAACTCATAAGATATGGCGCCGGTTCGCTTTCCGATTCAGAACTTCTAGCCATTTTGCTTCGCACAGGTACTAAAAAAATGAATGTTATAGAAACTTCACGCGCTCTACTCGACCACTTTGGCGGTTTACATTCCCTTATCAGAAAAGAGTGGGTGGAATTGCGAGTTATTCCTGGCATCGCCAAAGTTAAAGCTATCACACTCGAAGCCGCTTTTGAACTTGCACGGCGTATTCAAGTAGCTGCTTTAGGCGAAGAAATTCAAATCACTTCTCCCGATGACGCCGCTGCATATTTTGGACCCAAGTTGCGCCATCTCACCAAAGAAGTCTTCATCGTAGCCTTCCTAAATCATAAAAAAGTACTCACTGGCTTTCATCAAATTAGCTCAGGCGGAAGCAATGCCACTATTGTAGAACCTGCTGAAGTTCTTCGCCAAGCGGTGCTCAACAAAGCAAATTCTATACTCTTGTTTCACAATCATCCTTCGGGAAATGCAAAAGCTTCCAACGCCGACATCCAACTCACCAAACGCATTGCCGAGTCGGGTAAACTGCTCGGTATCCCTGTGGATGATCACATCATTATTGCTGGGTACAATTTTGTCTCGTTCTCCAATGAAGGAATGATTATCTAGCAATGGGAAATAAATCTAGGCTAATTCGTTCAAATCCAGTCAAAAAATACATCGGATTTCTAATTCTACATTGTCCTATTCCAAGTTCACTATCTAATTACTAATTCTTTATATTTGGGGGAATTTTATATCCGAATTTTTCCATGAACGACTACCTCCACAAAATAATCTCCGAATCTTTACAGCAGTTTAATTTAGACGAACTTCCTGAAGTCCATACCGAAGCTCCAAAAATTGCTAGTCACGGAGACGCTTCCACAAACATCGCAATGATGCTCTCTAAACCTCTACGTAATAATCCTAGAACCATTGCGCAACAGATTGTGGAAGGATTGAAGTACGACGCTAACAAGATTGCTGCAGTAGAAATTGCTGGTCCAGGTTTTATCAACTTCCGCTATGCAGAAGATTATTTATTTGATGAATTGGCTACCATCATTAATACAGGCGTTGATTATGGAAAAACTTCCACATTCTCAGGCAAGAAGATTCTCGTTGAGTTTGTGAGCGCTAACCCAACAGGCCCATTAACTGTGGGACACGGCAGAAATGCCGTTTTAGGTGATACGGTTGCTCGTTTGTTAGAATGGACCGGAGCCGAAGTAGATAGAGAATATTATTTCAATGATGCTGGTCGCCAAATGCGTGTGTTGGGCCAAAGTGTTCAGTCTCGCTATTTAGAACAACTTGGCAAACCGAACGAATTTCCTGAAGGTGGTTACGAAGGCGAATACATCAAAGATATCGCTTCAGAACTTATTGCCGAGAAAAGTGATTCCCTTTCTGAAAACGAAGATTGGACTCCATTTAAAGACAAAGCCAAAGAAGCTATTTTTGCGGATATCAGCACTACGCTGGAGAGAATGAATATCAACATGGATTCATTTTTTAACGAACATAGCTTGTACGAAGATGGCTCTATTGATGGAATTGTAGCTAAACTCCGCGAACTAGATCTCGCTTACGATGCTGAAGGCGCTACCTGGTTTAGAACAACCAAATTCGGCAAAGAAAAAGACACTGTACTTATTAAAAGTACGGGTGAGCCTACTTATCGCTTACCTGACATTGCTTATCACGCCAACAAATTAGATCGTGGTTACGATTTATGCGTGGATGTATTTGGTGCCGATCATATTGCAACCTATCCTGATGTGCTCTCTGGTTTAGAATCGCTTGGCTACAACAAAGAAAAAGTTGATGTAATTGTATATCAGTTTGTGACAATCGTTAAAGATGGAAAGCCATTTAAGATGAGTACACGAAAAGCGAATTTCGTGACTTTAGATGAACTTATGGACGAAGTTGGCGCTGACATCACTCGTTTCTTCTTTCTAATGCGTTCTCCAAATACACATCTGGAATTCGATATTGCACAAGCCAAAGAAGCTGGCGATAAGAATCCCGTTTTTTATCTTCAATACGCACATGCTCGTATAGCCAGTATTCTACGCAAAACTGATGAAGTGTATAGTTTTGATGCTGGAACTTCTGCAAATCTAGAACTTCTTTCTCACGATGCGGAAAAAGCGCTCATCAAAATAATGATCAAATTTCCAGATGTTATTGCTAATGCTGCCGAAGTAAGAGAACCACATCGCCTTATTAATTACCTAAACGATGTGGCATCAGCATTTACAAGTTTCTACCACGATTGCCGCATTGTTGGTGTTGATGAAAATCTTGCACAAGCTAGAATTGAGCTTTCAAAAGCAACGGCTCAAGTTCTTAGAAATGGATTAACCATTTTAGGGATTAACGCGCCGGAAAGGATGTAATTCCAAATTACTTAATCAGCATCATTGAGCGGGTTTGAGTAAACTCATCGGTCTGCAAGCGGTAATAATATACACCGCTTGCCAGTTGACCTGAATTAAACAGCTCGTTATGCCCACCTTTGGGCTTGTACTCGTCTACAAGCACTTCAACTTCTTGCCCAATATTATTGAATATTGAGAGCCTTACATGCGTATCTCTCTTGAGACTGTACATTATATAAGTGCTCGGATTAAACGGATTTGGATAGTTTTGGCTCAGTGAATAGGAAGCTGGCAACTCTGTCTTTTCAACATCAGTTGCCCCTCTTTTTACCTCAATCTTAAATCTCAAAGATGAAGTATTCTCTTCCGACTTTTGTTGGTAGAAGCTGTAGTTATTCTTCGAGCGCAAATCTATTCTGTTATTCGTTTGCTCATCTACAAGATCTAGTTGCCAATCATCTGGAATATTATTGAAAGCTTCCCATTCCAGTTCATAATATCCTGCCGTTCCAACCATCAGGATTAAAGGAATCTCTTCTTCTTCTTGAAGCTCGGAGGATCTTCCTTCAAACACATTTCGCCCACCCGTTTCAGCTAGAAAAGAGATATTATTTTCAATTCCATTTAACGATTTGATTCGTTGAACATCTAACACATCCTTACCTGAATGTGCCACTTGGCTAAAAATAAGATGTGCTTGGTTATCCAACACTTTTCCTTCGGCGTCTTTAAGTATTAGATGTAAAAACACTGCGTCATTATCCGAAATCTCTTTTCCAAATTTGTTGGGTGTGTTGGCAACTTTTTGGTTTTGTCTGAATTTTATTTGGGCGGATTCATCCACGGCTTGCACAACAAAACCCTGCATGGGTGCTATGTATCTTCCAGCATCTCCTATTCCATTAGCTTGATTATAGTATTTGAATGCAGCTGCACCGCCACCAGATTCTTCTTCAGGGCTCCAAACTGCATAACTCGTTCCCATATCCGAACTAGCACTTACAACTTCATGCCAATCAATTGTGGCGGCAAATGCGTTTCCAACTAAAGAATAACTCAATGAATCCACGGTGCCACGATGTAAATCAACAATTACTGAATCTGCCTCGGTTCCTTTCATTTCCAAAGTAGCTGGCAGAACCTGATTTCCCTCCGAGTCTTTTTCGAACATATAAAACAGATAGCCTTCACCTAAAGTGAATGTAGAATCAGCTCCGTAATACCCCTCAAAACTTTGGCTTTCGGCGTTGTATAACCATAGGCTAGAATTGGGAGCATTAGCTACATTTGTAGCCCAAAGTCCACCCTGCGTGAAAAAAGCGTCGTTCAAACTACTGAACGAAATATTTTCTAGTGGAGATGAAATCATTCGCCAACCCGATCCTACATGATTATATAGCCTAGAATAAGTGAATTCACCTACCAACTTTCCATCTCCTCTTTCATAAAAAGCCGTATTACTTTGGTTTGAAAGAAGTGCAAGCGCCCCATGTTCTACATTCAGAACCCCCGCCTGCATTTTCAGTTTCGTGTAGATGGAAAGCGAACCCGTAAGACCCACAGTATCGGAATTTGTGTTAATTACTAAGTTTCCCAGTTTTTCATTCCCCGATTTAAAACGGAGCGAATCTGAAAACACATCCCAGCCAAGAATTTCTAGCGAGGAAAGCGAATCTCCAACAAAACCCAATCCATCCGAGAGATACTCAACACCACCATTTAACGTCAACGTTTGATCTTCTAACTCTAACTCCGCTGAGACTCCATCAAAAGTAATTCCGCGTATGTTGGCATCCACATCTAAAGTAACTGCATGCTTTATGTGCGCACGTTGCTGAGTTGTTGACGGGACAACACCACCACTCCACGTATTTACATCCGACCAATCTCCACTCTGCTTACTTAAAATCTGAACTTCTGGTTCTGCTTCTCCAGCTAGAATGGATACTCTTTGGCTACCAGACTGCAGTGTTCCTTTATGAGAAATCGTGATTGTATACGTGCCAGATTCGGCATCTTCAATCAAAACTTGTTCAATATTATCTACCGTATTATCGCCAGTAGTAGCGAGTGATGAAGGATTGCTTCTATCCAATTTCCAAGGTAAATATGTAGTGGCACTTGGACTCGAAATAGTGATATCTATATCATTCACAAGAATCACATCTGTCGGGTCATCGTAAGTTGACGGAATAGTTCCTTTCGGGTCCGTCCATGCCATGGTAACAATGAGCGGCTCACTAGAAGAATGCTCATACGAAATGGTAATCGATGAAGAATTACTGAGTAAAGTATCTTTTAATACCGCTTTGGTTTTATTCGAACTGTATGCTGAAATAAAACGCGCCGCTCGCTCCGTATTCAATAATCCCCAACCTGTTTTATAATCTGGACCTTTATTTCCAACATCATCGGTTGTTTGCGTAAGTAAAGCTCTTAAAGAAGCTGATGAAAGCGTGTCTGAGTTTAGCGCTTGGTAATGCTCCCGAAGCAAAGCAACAGATCCAGCAACGATACCTGTTGCGGCTGAAGTTCCTCCTGAGCTAAACGTATATGCGTCATTAGCACTTGATGTAGATGTATATAAATTAGAAGCTGGAGCGACGATATCTGGTTTGATTCTTCCATCATCGGTCGGCCCAAAGCCAGAACCTGAAATAGGAGTAATAGAAGATAAATCTTCAAAATTATTGCTAGAACTTTCAACACCACCTACTACAAGTATATTTTTAGCAACGGCTGCCGAATTTATAGTTTCAAATCCATCTAAATCTCCGTTCACTTGTCGCACACTTGTCGAGTCTTCCACACAATTCAAACTTCCATCATATTTCCAGTGTTTAGTTGGTTGAGTTTCGGGGCCACCCCCCCTTTGATTTCCAGCAGCTTTTACAATTAAATAATCTGGCGCTAAATACGCTACGCTATCCCAGTTTTGAGCTTGAGTATCGTAAAATCCAAACTGATACGCTTTTGAAGTATTTTCAGACTCTAGAGAATACCATGTCCAACCAGAGCCGCAAATTGTTGAGCTGGTTGTCCAGCCTGCAATTTCAGCGTAAGGATGAGACGATATTAAAAGAAGATTTGAAGCCGATGTGGCCATTTCTGAAATATCGTTTTCCCAATTATACGCGCTAACTTCTGCGCTGCTGGCCATTCCGCGTGCACTTGCAATCACCCCAGAAGAAATCATGGTGCCAACAATATGAGTAGCATGTGTGTTATTGGTTCCAACTTCGAAATCATCAAAACTAACTCTACCTGAATATTCTTGATGGGTAAGCAAAGGCTGGTCAACATCCCAATACCCTATAACTTGTGAATTTCCAGAAAGGCTTAATCCAGTAATTCCACCGCTCCAAAGCTGGCTGCTTTTTACAGCTTCAGCTGCGCTTAGATTTGCTGATTGATAGATGATAGGAAGCATATTCCTAAGGCTATCCTTTGCAACATGCTTCGTTTTTTGCTGTTGAGAAAATCTAATTAGCGCTTCTTTATCAAAGGATTGAGCAAGAAGCTGCGAGCTCCTTCCACCAAAAACTGAAACAAGAATAGATATGCTAATTAATATTGTAGTTTTGCGCAAACTCATAAGACTATATACTATGCCTTATGATAGCTTTTCAACAATTAAGAAAAAAGTTAGTTGGGAACCAATTTTGTGAAGCAAACAATTCCACGAACTAGCTGAGATTCGATCTTAAACCCTGTTTGATTGAACAACTTATTACTCTCATCTACCGTCCAGAATTTAATACCACCCAAACCGATAGACTCTTGAAGTAAACGCCCATACCAAACATCAGATTTAATAAGGTGCATCATAAAAAATACGCCGTCGTTCTTAATCACACGACGAGCTTCGTATAGCACCTTCAATTCTTCTGTTAGCTCATTTAAGGTTCCACCCATCACAATGCCATCAAAGGTTTTGCTAAAGAAAGGGAGATCTCTGCCATCAGCACGAACGAGAAACATATTGGTTTCATCAGCTTCAGCTTTTAGGCGAGCTTCGTTTAGCATTTGGGAGGAAAAATCTAGCCCTACAATTTGAGCTTCCGGCTGTGATGCTTTTAAAGCACGACCATATAGCGCCGTGGAACAACCAAAATCAAGATAAAGCCCGTTTGGTTTAGGAGCCGTCCATTCTATAAGCAATTCATGTTCTTTTTCAATCGGAAAATCTTCACCAGAAAGAAGCGTAAGTGAGCGCTTCCTCCAAATGTCTTCGTAGATAGAAGCAGTTAATTTCCAGTGATTGGTACTTTGGGCAATACTCGTAAAGTCTGGGCTTTTACCTAAAATATCGATGATATTGTTGTTTACCGAGTATTCATCACCTTCTTGAGAACAAAGCGAACCATTAAAAGGTTTAGCTAAGTTAGAAACTTCTTTTGGTACTTGGATAGCGACACGTTCATTAACAGGTGATCGTAATTCTAAATTCATAGAGACTCATTATTGGAATTCCATAAAATCTTACGACATATACCTCTAAGAGTTACATATCTATTTTTGAAGCACAATAGATATTTGTGCTCCTTTATGAACACTTAATAGTTTTGCAGCATTTCCTTTATTAATGCCAATTTCTAACATGCCAGAACTACCTAAAAATACAGCAGAGTCGCCCTCTTCTACATCTCCAAATGTAGTTACTATATTTTCAATTACTGTTGTACCCACATAGACCTTTACTTTCCGGTCGCCTACATATTCTTTAATAAGTGACTCAGAAATATTCGTAATCAAATTCCCGAATCTATCTATGTGGAGCACCCATCCTTGCAGCCCATCTTTATCACCAATAGGTACGGCCCAATGATAAACCACCATTTCTTTTATTGGCTCTCCGAATTCACTCATTGGTACACCTTTGCTAAGATGAGCAGCAACGGGGCCAAAAATATCTCTACCGTCAAAGGTGTGAGATCTCTGATCTCGCCAAAATTCAGAATTGGTTAATTTTACTGCTTCGTACTCATACTCATCGTAAAGCAGCGAAAAAATCCCATTATCAGGGCCCACAAAATAGTGCCCGTTCATTTTTACTACCACGGGGTTTCGGCTTGTCCCAACTCCTGGATCAACCACCACTAAATGCACGCTTTTTTCAGGGAACATGAATGCAGCATTTCGAATTACCCATGCCCCTGCCATAATATCTTGTGGTGGAATTTCGTGAGAAACATCAATCATCCTTGCCTCAGGAGCCACTTCTAGCATTGCGGCTTTCATAGCGCTTACATAATGGTCTTGTAATCCAAAATCAGAAGTAAGGGTGATTATTTGACTCATTAAGAATAGCTATTCAACATAACGGGCATTACTACCATCAAGATATCTTCGCTATCATCTTTCTGAGAAGGACGAACTATCCCTGCTCGGTTTGGCACAGAAAACTCAAAGCTTACATCAGTATCATCGATATTACTAAGTACATCACCTAGATACTTTGCATTGAAACCTATTTCTAAGGTATCATTGCTGTAATCACACTCAATAGTTTCCTTTGCTTCGCTACTCATGTCTAAATCTTCTGCACGTATAGTCAGCTTATCTGTTTCTAATAACAGACGGATTTGACGTGTTGATGAACTTGAAAAAATAGCCACACGTTTAACGGTAGAGAGCATTTGCTCTTTAGATATGGTCAGAAACTTATCGTTATCCCTAGGAATTACTGAATCATAATTTGGGTACTGCTCATTAATTAAGCGCGTGATAACAATAGTATTTCCATTTTTGAAGCGTGCGTGATCTTTGGTTACAGTAAGCTCATACGTTTCTGCATGTGCTGTTTTTTGTATAAGATTCAGTGCTTTATCAGGTACGATAAAATCGATTTCACTAGAACCAACAATTTCGCGATTAGTGTATTCTACTAACCTATATCCATCGGTAGCTACAAATTTACTTTCTGAAGTTCCAATTTTGAAGTAGACCCCCATCATTGCAGGGCGTAAATCATCGCTAGAAACTGCAAATAGCGTTTTATGGATGGCATTATTAATAACTTCTGTAGAAGCACTAATCTCTACACCTTCGTCTAAATTTGGCACTTCTGGAAACTCATCCGCATCATCCCCAACAAGTTTGTAGGTTCCTTTATCTGTGCGAAAGTTGATATTTTTGCGCTCATCTACAGTAAAAAACACTGGGATATTTGGCAACTGACGCAGAGTTTCTAACAAACGACGTGCTGGAATTGCTACCGCTCCTTCCTCTTCGATATCAGCTTCAATATATTCGATAATTGAAATCTCGAGATCGGTAGCTGTTAATTTCAGCTTTCCATCCTCGCTTTCAAACAAAATTGTTTCGAGAATTGGCAAAGTTGCTTTTGAAGGTACTGCTCCAATTACCGCAGATAAGCCTTTGTTGAGTTCGTTACTTGATACAGAAAATTTCATGAAATGCTAAAATTGAGTTAGTAAGGACATTTTTAAGTGCACTATTGCCCTTTCGTAAACGTGTGCTTATACTAAGAAATACTTAATCCCTCTGCAACAACTTGCAGAGCAAAATTCCTTTTAATAACACCCTTACAATATCGTTAAAGCGCTACTATAAAACCGGCAATAAATTCTAATTCCGATGTATAAACCTCTCAAGGCGCTACTTTTTTTATTATTACTACCAACTTTAGCTCATGCTCAGTCTGCATTGTCTAAATATGGTAACGATTTTTTGAGTACAGGGGCAGGAGCTCGTGCGTTAGGTATGGGGAGTGCATATGTCGCTCATGGTAACGATGTAACCGCTGGGTATTGGAATGTTGCAGGCCTTTCTTCGATTACTCAAACACAAATTATGTACATGCATTCTGAGCGTTTTGATGGCATTGTTGGCTACGATTATGGTGCTGTTGCATTGCCACTTTCTTCCAAGAACGCCGTTTTCTCAATTAGTTTTTTCCGACAGGGCGTAGATAACATTGCCAACACACTAAACGCTTGGGACAAAGATCGAAACGCACCTAAAGAAAATCCTGAAGATTATATAACTCGCTTTAGTGCTGCAGACATGGCTGTGTTTTTCTCTTTTGCTAAACAAAGTAGCGAAGTTCTTTCTTATGGAGTTTCGGCTAAAATTCTTAACCAGCGCTTAGGGCCATTTGCTACCGCTTGGGGCTATAGCTTGGATGTTGGCGCGCAGCTTAAAACAGATTTTGCTCATTTTGGAGTCTCGATTAGAGATGTTACCACCATGCAGAAAATGTGGGATGTGGATGAATCTGAATTTGAAGGGTTTCAAGAAGTTTTTGGAGATTCAATTCCGAGCGGACAAAACGAATATGTACTTCCTTCTTTAAAAATCGGAGCTTCCAAAGCTTTTACTTTCAATGATTTTGAATTACTAACCGCTCTTGATACCGACTTACTATTCGAAAATCGCCGTGCGTATTACATGAATGTAGGCTCAATGAGCATTGAACCTCATATCGGCGCTGAACTTAGTTATAAAGAGATTATAAGCTTTAGAACTGGATTAACCGACTTTGTTACTGATCCTGTAAGTGGCTTTTCGGTTTCGCCAACCCTAGGACTTGGACTTCAACTAAAAGGTTTCAATCTCGATTATGGGTTTGCCAGTTTTGCAGGCTCTACCAGTAACTTGGGTTATACTCATCGTATTTCTTTGCGGTATAATATCAATTCACGATTTTAATGTTTAAGTGTCATTAATTCGATAGGTAATTATCTTGCGCGTAATCCTTCTCGGTCCTACAGCCTCTGGCAAAACAGAACTTTCTATTCAAATTGCTGAAGAACTTGGCATTCCTATCATTTCTGTAGACTCTCGTCAATGTTACAAGTATGTAGATATTGGAACGGCAAAACCTTCTAAAACCGATCTAGAGCGTGTTCAACATTACAATATTTCTAACCTTGAACTAACTGAAAGCGACTCCGTTCAGGCTTTTTCAAAACGTGCAAAACTTTGGGAACAAGAGATTCTATCTCAGCACCAACATTCTTTATTTGTGGGAGGAAGCACTCTTCACCTACAAAGTCTCATCCGCCCAATGGATGACATCCCATCTGCCAACAAAGCTAATATTGAAGCTTTAACTGAAGAAGTTGTGCAACACGGAATTGAAGTGTTATATAAACGCCTTACAGAAGTAGACCCTGATTATATTAAAACTATAGACGGTATGAATCGCCAGCGAATTATTCGTGCACTTGATGTTTGGATGCAAACTGGTAAACCATTTAGCTCTTTCCATGTAAACAAAGAATTTACTTTACCAAACAATACTCTTGTACTTGGATTACATCGCGAGCGTGAAAACTTATACCAACGCATCAACACCCGCGTAGACATTATGATTGAGGAGGGTTTAATTGATGAAGTGAGGGCAATTTTAGACCAAGGCTTCTCTAAAGAATTACAACCTTTGAATGCTGTTGGGTATAGAGAGATTATATCCCATTTTGATGGTGACTTAACTTATGATGAAGCTATAGATAAAATAAAAACTCACTCTCGCAGATACGCAAAACGCCAACTTACGTGGTTCAAGAGATGGAATTTTATTGACTGGTTACCTGTTCAAACAAAAAAAAATGAAGAACTGAAAGAAATTGTGCTTTCTCATTTAGCAGCTAAGCTCGATAAGCAGTAACTTTAGGCTTCACTTAAAAACTCGTTTCATGTATAAAGCAAAAGTTCACGTTACTCTACGACCTTCCATTCTCGATCCCAAAGGAAAAGCTGCGCACCATGCTCTTCATAATTTAGGTCTTAGCGAAGTCCAACAAGTACGAATTGGTAAATTTATTGAATTGGATATAGACGCATCTGATAAAGAAGCTGCATCTAAAATTGCAGAATCTGCATGCGCCAAGTTACTTGCAAACGAAGTAATGGAAGACTTTGAAATAGTATTTGAAGAATAATGCAGTTTAAAGCTCAAAATACCCTAGCAATAGCAACTTCTGCTGATATTAAAGAGCTTACACAAACTGATGTTCAAGTTAAAGATAGTATTGACTATCCGTGGAGAGTGTTACTTTTTGATGATGATATCCACTCTTTTGACGAAGTAATTGAACAAATAATGAAAGCAACTGGTTGTAATTACAACAAAGCTCAGGAGCTTACCCTGCAGGTACACAATGAAGGGAAAGCGGTGGTTTATGAAGGCGACTTTGTCGAGTGCCTACAAATTGATAGTGTTCTTAAAGAAATTCAACTCGTTACCGAAATAAGAGGTTAAATTGGCAACATTCGGAGTAATTATTTTTCCAGGCTCAAATTGTGATCACGATGCCTATCACGCAATGAAACACATCATGAAATGTGATGTAAAATTTCTTTGGCATAAAGAAACTGACCTCACAGGAATCGATTTTCTTATCGTTCCTGGCGGTTTTTCTTATGGTGATTACCTACGCTCTGGCGCTATTGCAAGATTTTCACCTATCATGCAGGAAGTGGTAAAATTTGCGGAAAAAGGTGGCCCTGTTCTCGGTATTTGCAACGGCTTTCAAATCTTGTTAGAAGCTCACCTTATTCCGGGGGCCATGATGCACAACAAAGATTTACGCCACGTTTGTAAAGATATTTTTATGCGTTGTGAATCTACTGACAGTCTTTTTACTGCCTCACTCGAGAAAAATCAGGTCTTCAATGTTCCTGTTTCTCATGGTGAAGGAAACTACCATATAAATGATGACGGCCTGAAACTACTTCAGGATAACGACCAAATTGTGTTCCGCTATTGTAACTCAGAAGGCGAGCTAACAGAAGAATCTAACTTCAATGGCTCTATAGACCATATAGCAGGAATTACAAGTGTTGGTAAAAACGTACTTGGCATGATGCCTCATCCAGAACGTGCAATGGAAAGTATTCTTGGTTCAGAAGACGGAAAACCATTCTTCGATTCTATCCTAAACTCCTTGTCGATAGCATAAGTTTTATTACCTTATGCATTATGAGCAGTAGCCAAGACACATCCTTAACACTACATAGCAAAGAGTTGGTGAAACGGTACCGAAAACGTACCGTTGTTGATAGAGTTTCTATCAATGTAAAGCAGGGTGAAATTGTTGGTTTACTCGGTCCAAACGGAGCTGGGAAAACAACTACTTTTTATATGATGGTTGGTCTTGTTACTCCAAACTCTGGCTCTATTTTCCTTGATGAAAAGAATATCACTCAAAAAGCCATGTACAAAAGGGCACGTATGGGCGTAGGATACTTAGCACAGGAAGCGAGTGTTTTTCGAAATCTTACTGTCCGTCAAAACTTAGAATCCGTTCTTCAATTTTTTTCCTATTCTAAGCAAGAAATTAAAGAACGTGTAGATCGACTTATTGAAGAGTTTACACTACATAAAGTTGTAAATAATAAAGGTTATAGCTTGTCGGGCGGAGAACGTAGACGAACCGAGATTGCAAGAGCTTTGGTTACTGAGCCCAATTTTATTCTCTTAGATGAGCCTTTTGCTGGCGTTGACCCAATAGCTGTTGAAGATATTCAAGAAATTGTATCAAAGTTACGGCATCAGAACATTGGCATTTTGATTACCGATCATAACGTCCACGAAACACTCGCCATTACCGACCGTGCTTATCTAATGTTTGAGGGAAAAATTTTAATGGAAGGATCTGCCGATACTTTAGCTGAAAATGAAGACGCTAAAAAGTTATATTTAGGTGAGCAATTTAAACTAGATAGATATTCAAATTCATAATTAATATTTAAATGAAAGAAATTACAGTACAGGAATTAAAAGAAAAAAAAGAAGCCGGAGAGAATATCTTCCTACTCGATGTTCGTGAGCATTTCGAGTACTTGGTTTCTAATTTAGAGGGAGAACTTATTTCTCTAGGTCAATTAGATGTACGACTTGATGAGATTAAGCAGCACAAAGATGCTGAAGTTATCATTATGTGTCGTTCTGGTGGCCGCAGTGCAAGAGCTTGTGAACTACTGGAAAAGAATGGCTTTACAAATGTTTCAAACCTAAAAGGTGGCATTACAGCATGGTCTAAAGAAATTGATACTAGCATTCCTGTAGCTTAATCATTTTTCTTATTAAGAATAAAAAGCCCTTCACTTATAACTATAATGCCGTGAAGGGCTTTTTAAGTTCATGAGATAGAATATATAACAGATTTTGTTACGATAAAGCCGCTATTTGATTCAGTAGCTCTTGGTTACTGTCTGTATTCTTCAAAACTTTAAGTAACCCCAACATTGATTCTTTGGGAGATTTTTTGAGCAAATAACGGCGCACCATATTTCGCTCTTCAAGTGAGTCTGTTATGAATTTATCTTCATTTCTTGTCCCGGATGCCGTGATATTAATGGCAGGATATATTCGGTCATTGGCTAATTCTCTGTCGAGAACCAATTCCATATTACCAGTTCCTTTAAATTCCTCAAAAATCAAATCATCCATTCTCGAATTCGTTTCTACTAAACAAGTGGCAATAATAGTTAAAGAACCACCACCTTCAATCTTGCGTGCAGAACCAAATATTTTCTTAGGTATTTCTAAAGCTCGGATATCTAAACCACCAGAAAGTGTTCGCCCACTATTTGACTGAACTGCATTATACGCTCTTCCTAGTCGTGTTAGCGAGTCTATAAGCAAAACAGCGTCTTCACCCATCTCTGCTTTTCGTTTAGCGTAACCTAGGGCCATTTCTGTAATACGGATATGACTCTGCGTTTTCTTGTCGTTTGACGATGCGAATACTTCCGCTTTAGTAGAGCGAATAAAATCGGTAACCTCTTCAGGACGTTCATCTACCAAAAGTACACTTAGGTGAATATCAGGATGGCTTTCTGTAATGCTATTCGCAATTTGCTTTAACATTACCGTTTTACCTGTTCTTGGAGGAGCAACTATAAGCGCTCTTTGCCCCTTACCCACGGGTGCTACTAAATCAATCACACGCATTTCAATGTTATCTGCGCGATCACCCATTCGAATCCAATCTACAGGCATAATCGGTGTTTGGCGTTCAAAACGGCTGGATTTTGTCCAAGCTTCAACAGGCTTGCGGTTTATTTGATCGATGGCACAAACGTGCTTATTTCCTCGTTTATCCTCTTCATATTCACCTTCAAGGATAAGACCTGGACGTAAATCTAACTCTTTTACTTCTTCAGGTTTTAGGAAAGGATCTTGGGGGCTATAGCTAAATTCGTAATCAAGTTTACGAATTAGTCCCCACCCTTTCGCGTTTATTTCTAGAACACCAGCATAACGACCAGCTAGCCCAAGATTTTCTTTCCAATAAAATTTAGGTATAAAAACATTGCCCGCATTTTTATTGCGGTTATTATTTGTATTAGAATTGTTTTTACCCTTGTTACGGTTTTTATAGTTCTTTCTATTCCGTGCCATTAATATGTTTGATATATAAAGTTACCCGATCTCCGGTTTTGAGATATCGATTTCAATAATATGTTGGAAATTCGAAGGAGAGCTGGGAAAAAATACGGTGTGGGCTAGTTCCCACACCGCAATCTAATTCAGAAGATGAGAAAATATACAAATGTTTTAATTGATAGCAAATTAACGAGCAGTAGTAGTTTCATTAACTATGCTGTAGCAAGGCATTAAAGAACCATCAACTTTAATTTTTTCGCCGTCTTTATAATTTAATTTTAAGAATTTATCCTCTGCTGTTGGTGTAACCGCTTCATACGTTGAAAGCTGGCTGTTAACCGTGTTAGTAACAGATGGGTCTTTACGCTTAGCAAGGTTTAAGTAATCAATAACTACCCAATAAACTACTTTATCGTTGGCTTCAAGCTTTCTGTCTTCTGTACACTTAGAAATTACTGCACCATAGATTCGAGCCATTTCAATGTAAGCTCTACCAAAATTTGGATTCGCTTTAATTGCTTGTTGCGCATAAGATTTAGCATCTTTCAACTGTCCCAAGCTGATATTAACATCAGAAAGGTCTAGATATAAAGACAATTTGTCTTCTTCAGTTTCAGCTAACGTTAAAGCTTGCTTGTAAAAAGTTAACGCCGCAGAGTAGCGAGCATTACCTTTTTCAATGTCTCCTAAATCAGATGCACTTTGAAATGTTGGTTGCAAATCATGCAAAGTTCTGCTTATACGAGCCATATTGCTAAGGTCATCAAGTTGTTTGTATGCACCTTTACAAGCTTCTAGAATCTCAAGGTTGTTCGGCTCTGCAGCTAATCCACCTTCTCCTTCTTCAGAGCAGTTAAAAAATGCAATTTGCTCTTCTGGTGAGCCTAAAATATCTTGCTGTTTTTTATTTAAATACTCTTGAATATCTGGGCTAGCAAAAGGCATTGCTTTATCGATAACAGCTTGTGCTGCGTCTTTTTCACCTTTTGAAACCAAATCATCAAGTACTACTTTTACATAGTATCCATTCGCAGATTCAGTTGCCCGCTTTGGATTTATTTCAAACATAGTTTGAAATTCGGAATACGCTTTCCCTAGTCCATTGTCGATATGAGTATAGTTTTGTAAGTAAAAACGACCCTTTTGCTGGTGAATTTCGAAAGCTTCCCCATTAACTTCACCAAAAAGCGCCATCTTATCATCAAATAACGTTAACGCTGTATCTAAGTAAGCTGCTTTAATAGTCGGGTCATTTTGCTCTTCAGCTAGAGCCTGATAAATCTTTACAAATTTGTCGTACTGTGTAGACAAGTTGAATCCTTTATAAGACTCAATTGTTAACGGTTTTGCACAAATCATCCAGCGGCCATAGTCTAAAGCAAAACTATAATCTTTGCCTTTATAGTTAGACTGAAAGATAGAATAAGCTTGTAATGGACTAAGACCTTGTGGCGGGTTAGTATTACACTCAGCCTGAGCTGTCACCATATTAGTGCTAACAAGCAGGAACCCTACGATTGCTATTAAATTTTTCATCATCTCGTATAAATGTTATTAGTGTCTTTTATTGTAACACTGTAGTTAGCGGATTTATTATTATAGAATTAATTAAGTTTTGGTCTGATAAACATTAACTCAGTTAAATTAACTGAAAAATTAATTGCCCAAATTTTTTCCTGAACTAAATTCTGCGTTGTAGTCCCTCGAATTCCATACTGAATACTTAAGTCAAATGATGACCTAGAAGATCTTGGCGAAAAAACTCCCAATCCAGTAGAAAACCAAAGTGTATTTATATCTTGGTTGTCGATAGTCAAATGCCCTTTATCGTAAGAGACGCCAGCGCTATATTTGAATTTAGAAAAAAATTTGTCCGATCCCTTCCTATATGGATGAAATTGTGCACCTATACCTAATAAATATCTATCACTGTAATTATTCACTTCTTCTAAGTTTAATTCGTACTTGGCTTTACTCCATTCCTCGTATAAACCATCTGCAGAGACATTAAAGTAAGGACTCGCGAAATAGGTTAAACCCCCACTCACTTGTAGAGGAAGTGACACATTTCCTATACCACTTCTATCCAAATCGATAGTAGTAGTTGTTCCATTAATTACTTTAGTTGTCAACGATTTACTTTTTGCATTAAAATTTACCGGAAGTACAACAGAAGAACCCAACTGAATAATATCGTTATTATTTAGCAAACCTCTTTTACTAAAAAGTATACCGAAACGTTGTGAAAAAGCAGATGCAGTAATATCAGTATTAACGGTATTGGTTGAATATCCTGAAGTACTAAAGTCTATTTTCTCGCTATTATTCGTTCTCATAAAAGCTAATGACGGAGCATATCCAATAGCGATATACTTATTTATCGCATATCCGAAGCCAAACTCTAGCTTGCTAATTCCACCACTACCATTTTTATCAAATTGATACCCTAAAGTATCTGTAGCATTTGGAAAGAGTTGTTTGGTTATAGAAGATTTAAAATTAGTTCGCGTAACTGGGTAAAGAGCTGCTGAAACACCTAATTTCTGCTTAACAACTGGGAAAACAACGTGAATTGTTCCCGCTTCAAACAAAGAGTTGGTGTTTGAGCTAAAATTATCCTCGGCATTGTACTTTGCTAGAGTAAAATTAGCCGTTCCCCGTACAAATGCACCTAAGCCCCAAAATGCCGGATTACTAAGACCAGAAGTTTCTAGGTCGTTTGATGAAACACCAAAAATACCCATTCCTTTCTCTTGGGCGCTGTTTTGTAAAATTGGCGTTCCTACACCATAAAACGAATAAATAGAACCGCTGTTTGCCTCAGAGTCGCTTACAGTTTGAGCAACAGCTGAGCTTACAATAAATAGGAATACAATTACTATACTTAATTTCTTCATGACTCTGCCCTTACTTAGCTGTTAATAAAATCAGTTTCGGTTTAAACGCCTTTATCGCAGTCTCATCGTACAATAGAGTAGACCTCAACAAGCCGTTTGCGGGGTTCATGTGCAGATATAATGTTTTACTACTCGGATCATCAAAGATATATGTGTTAACGTGAGAGGTAACATCAAATCGATATCCGCTAATGCTTTCGTCTAGATAACCTACAATTTCTGATGATGAGAACTGAAGTCCATACGCTAGGCCATTAGTAATTCCAGATTTCAGTTCTAGATATGGAATATCTATTCTAGTACTGTTTGCCTGTAATGAACTTTCAAGAAGGTCGGTATCTTGATAAAGAATAAGCTCCGCTTTTAATAAGTTTCTTATTGTCAGCGAATCTACTTCTTCTTCTAAGCTAAACGAATAAAACCTATCTAAAGAATTATAAAGAGCTAATTTATTAGCAGGGTATGGCTTATTTGCATAATCGAGAGAATAACCCCAGTCACTAAGGCCTACAATTGTAGTATCTCCAACATCTTCATTAATCAGCCTAAATGCCGAGGCATTAGGTACTGGGAAAGATATTTTACTTGAAGCTCCTTTAGCTACAATGGCTAGTCCATAAAAATCGTAAACAAAACTAGAGTCTTGTGATGCCGAGGTATCATTTACAAGACTTGCATACTCTGCAAACCAGTTCTGTGATAATGATATCCTTATGCTATCTTCTTTTAGGCGGGTAAATGAGGCGATTTCAACCGACTCATCATACGCAGGTTGGGAGTTGTTATACAGCTCGTTACTTCTCCAGAGTTCTGTAACCTTGTACACTGAAAACTCTGTTTGAGCGAGACTATCACCATATACCTGAGTTGTATCGAACATGAGATCCAAATACATCGAGTAGGAGTTGTCTAGCGTAGTATCTACATTGAAGCTGTAGATTGTTGGTTTTATATACGCGACTGCTTCAACATCACCAAAAGCAGGATCTGAATATTTACCAATCGGTGTAATAGTAAGCCTACCTGTATAGCTAGTTACCGAGTCAGCTTGAAACCCAGACACCATCAAGGTATCATGAGTAACTTCTACTTCTGGAATAATACCGCCACCAACTGGTCCAGACTTAGTCCCACAAGCTAGAAATAATCCACTTATTGTTAGGAATAAAACAAGCCGTCTGATACCTGCGGCCTTCACATTTCTTTGCATCAAAAAATCTCTAAAAAATTAAATCTGTTATTCCGCTATTTTCTTATAGTATTCAGCGAATTTATCCGAAACATCTTCGGGTGAACCCTGAATTTTTGTTGGTGTAATTCCCAATGCAGAAAATATCTCGTCAAATTCGTTATTCAAATAGTTTCCAGTAACCACATGGTCACTATACTGTAGCCCTAATTTAAGTAAGTCTACTTTACCATTATCTGTAAGCGAATCGATGTCAACATCTTCAGGGAGGCCAAGCAATTCAAGTATACGCGCCGTCTCAGCATGTCCTTCATTTTGTGGGTGATGGAGATTATAGATTATTTTTGTGTTCTTAAAAATCTCTTCATCCTTGTATTTTGTTTTAACCAACAAAGGAATTAAGCCAGCCGGCCAATCATGGCAATGGATTATATCCGGTTGCCAACCGAGCTTCATAACTGTTTCGAGTACACCTTTATTGTAGAAGGCCAATCTTTCGTCATTATCTTTGTAATATTCTTCTTTATCTGGCTTCTTAAACAAACCTTTTCTTTTGAAATAGGTGTCGTTATCTAAAAAGTAGACTTGTAACTTCGCATTTGGAATGCTAGCTACTTTAATTTTCATACTTTCAACTTTATCACCAACTTCTACTTCAATTCCAGATAGGCGAATTACTTCGTGAAGTCTATTTCTACGGTCGTTAATACTACCGTATTTGGGTAGCAGAATGCGTATTTCAAAGCCTTTATCTTGTAGAGACGCTGGAAGGAACCGAAGTAAATCGGCGGTGTAAGTCATTCTAGCAAATGGGGAAATTTCAGCGGCTGCATATAGTATTTTCATAAAAATAGGATCTCTGATTACTCTTCGTTTGAATTGGACTTATCAATCATCATTTCGTCGAACTTCTGGTTATCTACTGAATTAAACTCCAAGAGAGTGTCACCTCGAAGACCTAAACGTATAGTTTCTAAGGAAATAGCCTCTTCTGGAGGGATATTTCCCAAATTCACATTACTTCCATACTTGCGTATAAACCAAACTTGTTGATCTTTTTTTGGAGCTTCAAATATTAATTTTTCCGCAGTAATCTGGTCAGTAATCTCTTCTATTAGCCCAGCGCGGATTTCGCCATTTGGTCGAAAAACACCCACTGTACCACTTTCTCGGGCTTCACAAATAACTTTAATTGCGCCAGCTTCAAGTTCTTCTTGGATAACACGCACCCATTTGTATGGAGGAATTATTTCATTGGGATTCTTACTTCCAACCTCGGAATATACGTCATAATCTTGGCTTAAATCCCGAATTATCTCTTGCTTTCGTTTATCTGACAGCCAAATAGTACCATTAGATACTTCTAGAGTATTTATGTGATACTTATTCAACAGCTTAAGATACGAATCTAATTGATCACGCAATAAGTATGCTTCAAAGAGTGTACCACCTAAATAAACAGGAATTCCTGCATTTGCATACACTGCTAATTTTGCCTCTAAATTCTGAGTTACATAGCTAGTACCCCACCCTAACTTAACTACATCCACCAAATCGGAGCATACTTCACAAAAGTCTTCAGCTTGCCGTGTACTATAACCTTTGTCTAACACTAAGGTCATTCCATTATTTCTAGGCTTTTGAGAACGGGTTGGTAATTGATTTAACTTAAATGGCATCTTTGTCACAAATTTTAAAGCCTTGAATATACGGAATTAGCTACTCGTATTAAAGGAAGGCTTTTTGATGTTAATTTCAGATTAAATTCGATTTGTTTGTTTTATTAATTCAATAATTCGTGCCTTATCTACACAGTCCAAATCTTTTCTTGTATACCTCCAAAGCCAGTTGTTAGAAGACGTCCCTGGAATGTTAGTTCTATCTTCACTACCTAGGCTCATAAAGTCTTGCAATGGTGTAATGGCTTGATCGGCAACCGAAAACATTCCCAATCGAATAAACTCCCAATTTATCTCATTTCCGTCAGAATGCGTATAAACCCTGGCACGATGCTGCTCTACTTCTGGAGCACTCCTATACCAACCTTTACTTGTGTCATTGTCGTGAGTACCCGTATAAACCACACAGTTCTGTGGGTAGTTATGTGGCAGAAAAGCATTTGATGAATCTGCATCAAATGCGAATTGGATAATTTTCATGCCTGGGAAATTGTACTTATCTCGCAACTTCTCCACGCCTTCGGTAACAAAGCCTAAATCCTCTGCAATAATCGGTAACTCACCACACTTTTCCAGAATGGTATCAAAAAGCTTTTCACCAGGGCCTTTAACCCAGCGCCCTTTTTCTGCAGTTTTCTCAGACGCTTTAACTTCCCAATAGGCTTCAAAACCTCTAAAGTGATCTACCCTGATTGCATCACAAGTTTTGAACATATGCTTAAAACGATCGACCCACCAAGAAAACCCATCTGCTTCAAGAGTTTTCCATTTATAGAGAGGATTTCCCCAAAGCTGGCCCGTAGCGCTAAAATAATCTGGAGGTACGCCCGCTATAAGTTTACGGTTTCCTTTCTTGTCTATTTCAAAATACTGAGGGTTTGCCCATACGTCTGCACTATTGTGATCTACAAAGATTGGAATATCACCGATAATGCGAATTCCTTTCTGATTTGCATAATCCTTAAGCGATTTCCACTGCTCATAAAACTCAAATTGTAGCCATTCCTGAAGCTGCACTTCATCTTTATGCTTCTTTTTGGCAGCCTTTAGCGCATCTGGTTGGCGCTGTGCAATTTCAGGAGCCCACGTATTCCAAGGTTGTTTATTATAAGATAGAGCACAAGCCATGAATAAGCTATAATCATCTAACCAATGCTTATTTAGTTTTTTAAATAGCTTAAATGCTTTCTCTTGTTCTTTAGATTTGTTGCTATAGAATCGTTGCGACGCTTTCCTGAATAACGCATCTTTATTTGCAAAAGCCTCATCATAAAGCACTTTAGCCCCTGACTCTAACTCAGCTGTAGCCACTTCTGTTGAATTCAGTAGTCCTTTTTCAACCAGAATATCTAAGCTAATTAAATACGGATTACCAGCGAATGCTGAGTAACTAGCATATGGTGAGTTACCATAGCCCGTTGGAGTAAGTGGCAAAATTTGCCAAATCGTTTGGTTTGTTTCTGCTAAAAAATCTAGAAATGCTCTAGCTTCATGGCCTAGCTCGCCAATTCCGTATTTACCTGGAAACGAGGTGGGATGGACTAAAGTCCCGCTTGAACGAGGAAATCTCATTATTTCAACTTCTTTGGTTTAATTATTATTCCAGCCAATGGAGGTATTGTTATTTTTATATGGGCAATTTGGTTATTCCAATCGCCTAACTCTGCTCGGATTACTGAATCCCCAGCGTTACTGCCTCCATAAAACTCAGAGTCGCTATTCAGAACTATTTCATAGTCTCCGGCTTGTGGTACGCCAAATTTATATTCATGATGCACTGTTGGAGTAAAATTAAGCACAACTAATAAAAAATCTTCTGGATCTTTAGCTCTGCGCAAAAAGGAAATTAAGCTATTATCTGCATCGCTAACATCAATCCATTCAAAACCACGCCAATCAGAATCTGCTTCATGTAACGCGGGTTCTTGTTTGTTCAATTTGTTCAAGTCGCGAACGAGCAATTGTAAGCCTTGATGCTTTTCCCATTCTAACAAATGCCAATCTAAGGACTTATCTTGGTTCCATTCTGACCATTGCCCAAACTCACACCCCATAAACAATAAATTCTTACCTGGATGAGCAAACATGTAAGTGTATAGAAGCCTTAGGTTTGCAAACTTTTGCCAGTCGTCTCCAGGCATTTTACTTATCATTGCCTGCTTCATGTGCACCACTTCATCGTGGGAAAAAGGCAAGGTGAAATTTTCTGAGAACGCATAGATTAACGAAAAAGTAAGCTGATCTTGGTGAAATTTTCTATAAATGGGATCTTCATCAATATAATCAAGCGTATCATTCATCCACCCCATATTCCATTTATAATCAAAACCTAACCCACCCGTTTCTATAGGGCGAGAAACTCCTCCCCAAGATGTAGATTCTTCAGCAAATGTAACCACACCAGGATATTGAGTGTGTACCGCAGAATTGAATTTCCTTAGAAAATCGATGGCTTCGATATTTTCTCGCCCACCATATTTATTGGGTACCCATTCGTCGGCTTTTCTTGAATAATCGAGGTAGAGCATCGAAGCTACGGCATCAACACGAAGCCCATCAATATGAAACTTATCACACCAATACACAGCGTTAGAAACTAGAAAATTCTGAACTTCAGTTCGCCCGAAGTTAAAGATACACGTACCCCAATCTTTGTGTTCACCTTGGCGTGGATCTTCGTGCTCGAAAAGTCCTGTGCCATCAAAACGACGTAAACCATGTTCATCTTTTGCAAAGTGAGCCGGAACCCAATCTATAATTACACCTAGCCCTGCTTTGTGGCATTCATCCACAAAAAACATAAAATCTTTAGGAGAACCGAATCTGCTTGTTGGCGCGTAATATCCAGTTACTTGATATCCCCAAGAAGGATCATAGGGATGTTCTGAAATTGGTAATAGTTCTAAATGTGTAAACCCTTGTTCTTTTGCGTATGGAATTAAATCTTTTGCTAACTCTCTATAACTGAGATAATCGGGTGTTTCGCCAAATTTTTTCTTCCATGATCCTAAATGGACTTCATAAACCGAAATGGGTTGATCTTGAGCTTGGTGTTTTTTTCTGTTTTCTACCCATTTTTTATCGCTCCATTCAAACTCTTCGATGTCGGCAACAATGGAAGCTGTACCTGGTCTCAATTCGGCATAAAATGCGAATGGATCTGCTTTTTTTAGTGGTGCCTCCTGAACGGGAGTTTTGATTTCGAATTTGTAATTATCGCCCGAGGCTACATGGGGAATAAATATCTCCCACAATCCCTGCTCATGAAATTTACGCATGCCATGAACACGTCCATCCCAATTGTTAAAAGAACCGATTACACTTACACGATAAGCACTTGGAGCTGTTACTACAAAATGAACCCCACCAACTCCATCAATTTCGCGCGGATGCGCCCCCATAAACTCATACGCTTTCTGATGATTTCCCTCTCCCCAAAGCTGCAAATCAAAGTTGGATAATAGAGAGCTGTAATTGTAAGCGTCTATAATTTCAAAATTATTGCCGTTAAAAGGCTTAACTAGCAGGCGATAGTCGAATCTATTTTTGCGGCGAGGTACTACTATTTCGAAAAGCCCTTCATCTGAAACCCGTTGTAGCTCAATAGGTTTAGCTTTTCCTATAAGAGCGTAAATCTGTTCCGCTTCAGGCCTAAAAGCTCTAATGACAAGCTTCTCAGTTTTTTTCTCGACAATACTTTGTAATCCTAATACTGAAAAAGGATCTCCATGAGAGCCATCCGAGATGGATGTAATAATTTCATTACTAAGCGTTGAACTCATCAGTTTAGTTAAATTAAACGGGAATGAAGATAACAAATTTAGCTCAAATCTTTTGCGCTAATCGGTATGTTTCCAACGTAGCTATTCTTTATTTTAAAATTATGAACAATACTGGACGAATCGCCCGCCGCTATTTATTTTCTAAAAAGCATATTTCGCTTATTTCCACGCTTACTTTAATTAGCATTGCGGGTTTAACTATTGGCGTAGCACTTTTAATTGTAGTTTTATCAGTACTTAATGGTTTTTTTGAGCTTATAAAAGGCTTTCTACTTTCTAACGATCCCGATCTTCGTGTTGAAGCTTCTAGCTCATCTACTTTTGCGCAAAACCAAGTTATGCTCGACAAAATTAAAGCCCTACCAGAGGTTCGAGTAATCTCTCCATATGTAATTGGTAAGGCTTTACTAGCGCACGGAGAGAATGAAAATAAAGTGGTAGAAGTAAAGGGAGTAGACAAAGATCTGTTCTTTCAACTTATAGATATTGAAGAAAGCGTAACCTCTGGCGTTTTTGATGTTGGAGTGCGAAATCGTAAACCGGGTGTAATTCTGCACGAGCAAT
This sequence comes from Balneola sp., assembly GCA_048267905.1. Taxonomy (GTDB): domain Bacteria; phylum Bacteroidota; class Rhodothermia; order Balneolales; family Balneolaceae; genus Balneola. The sequence goes on along the minus strand of JBLWWM010000007.1, from coordinate 12,573 downwards.
TGCGCAACGATTTGGACATTTATCTAGGCGAGGAAGTCGCTTTGCTTAGCGCTTCGGGAATGCGGAAAGCACTTACCCAAATTTCTACTCCACGCATATACCGCTTTGAAGCGCGTGGTTCGTATTTTTCACAACAGATTAGCGGCGAAGCACAAGTTTTTGTAGACATTGCAGCAGCCCAACGTCTTTTTAAATCTCGAAATGAAATTTCTGGGCTTGATATAAAATTGACGGAGAATGAGGATTCTGAACGGATAAAAGACGAACTGGAAACTCTTTTAGGAAGTGATTTTAAAATTTCGAGTTGGTACGATTTACAAAAACCACTCTATGACGTAATGTATCTAGAGAAATGGAGTTCCTACATCATCTTGATGATTATAATTATTGTAGCGGTTCTTAATATTGTAGGCTCGTTAACGATGATTGTTATCCAAAAAAGACGCGATATAGGGATATTGATGTCGATGGGATATTCTAGAGCTGCAATACGATCTATCTTCAGAAAACAAGGGCTTTATATTGGCTTAATCGGGTGTTTAATTGGTGGCACGCTCGGACTTGCGCTAAGTTGGGTGCAGATGAAATTCGGCTTGGTTAAACTTTCTTCTGCTTTTATTATAGATGCTTACCCTGTAGAAATTCGACCGTTGGATGTTGGAATTATTCTGGTGGGAAGTTTAGTGCTTTGCTTGTTGGCAAGCTGGTATCCTGCACATAGAGCTTCTCAAGTTCAACCTGCTGATGCCGTTCGGTTTGAGTAAAGAGGAAGAGAATTAAGAGATTTTGGATTAGGGTAGGAAGAGAATTAAGAATGTAGAATTAATGATTACGAATTGGGGATTGGGTAATTACGTGCTTGTTATAACTAACACCCCTCGAATCATCCAAAGAACTGTTTGGTATTCCCAAAAATCGGAGGTTGTTCGTTGTCGTGACAACCAGCCGAATGAAAAACTTTCCCTCATTACGAACGTCTTTGTTCGTAATGCAGTCTGGAAGCTCTAGCTTCCAATACAACGATTGCAGATTGATGACTTTGAAGATTCATCGGAAGTATCCTCTGAATGACGATGACCGAGATCGTTTTCTGGGTCTAAACCCCACAGTCCTCACCCTGATTGCTGCACAAGTGCATCAATCTGTCCCTCCCCAAGGAGGGAGAAAAGAATTACAAATCAAGATTCGTTATACACATCAGGGAGGTCGTTTTCGTAGAGTATTACATCACCGGAAGTGGCGACATTTCGCACTACTTCGTTTGCTTCAAACAAGGCATGCACGATATGAACTTTCTCGGCTTGACCTTCTACCAATTTAACGCCTTCGAAAATGGGCTTAGCGCGCTCTTCGCCTACCAAAACAATCATATCCAAATTGGCATTTCCGATTGCTTCCCCGAATTTCTTATTCTCTTCAAACTCTAGCTCACCCAACTCCACCATTCCTGGAGTGATGATAATTCGCTTACCTGAGTTAAACGCCCCAAGAATTTCCACCGCGTTTTTTGCACCTACTGGATTTGAGTTAAAAGCATCATCAATGATAAACAAATCGCCTGCTTGCTTTAGCTCAAGACGATGTTCAATCGGTTCAATGTTTTTTGCCGCAACCGACATGGTTTTAATACGCACTCCAAAATGATGTGCTACACCAATCGCCAAAAGCATATTCTGCACATTGTGAGCGCCCAACAGTCGTGTTTGAAAATCTTCTTCAGCTTCACCAATCTTCACCGTAAAATTCGAACCCGAAGTGTTATAGGTAATCTCTCCGCCTTTTATATCACCAGCAGCAAGGCCCGTGCAAATTCTTTCGATATCCGCTCGATTGGCACCCATTTTGGTCACTAATTCGTCATCTGCATTTAGAATTGCTACGCCACCGGCTGGCAAGTTATCTACCAAAGTTCCTTTTTCTTTTGCAATAATCTCTTTGGAGCCAAACGTTTCTAAATGGGCAACTCCCACATTGGTAACAATGGCAACATCTGGCTGTGCGATATCGCATAATTCTTGAATATTGCCCTCATAACGAGCGCCCATCTCAAGAATTAAGATTTGATGATGCGATTGCAAGTCATTATTAATCACTTTGCAAATTCCCATTGGCGTATTGTAACTCCCTGGAGTTGAACACACGCTAAATCGTTCTTTCAGTAAATCGCGCACCATAAATTTAGTACTCGTTTTGCCATAGCTACCTGTAATTGCGACCACTTTAAGATGTGGCATTGAAGCTAACTTCTTTCGCGCTTGTTTTTTAAATCCTTCTTGAATGTTTTGCTCGATAGGAGCTGTTACCCAGCCAGCCAACAGAACCCAAAACGGAAGTAAAATCGCGCCAAAAACCCATCCAAAAATAAGTAAAGTTACATCGAAACCTAGAATATCTGGATTGAAGTTTATTAAACCAACATTCAGAAATATCACATTTCCTGTATAAGCAGCGTAGGTGAAAAATAACGGCATTATTGTGGAAAAAAGAACTATTGGTGCCACTAAACGTTTAACTCGGCTGGTAAAAACGAGTGGCTTCTTCACTTTCTCCTCTTTGTAGCGACGAACACTTCCCAACCAGAAAAAACCGTATATAAATAGAATAATAGCTACTGAAGTTCGAGTGAGTACAAAAGGAAACCAATCGTCAGGAAGGACGGTTACAAAGATGAATATATTAAACAGTCCCAGCTCCCACGGTAACACTTTGGCATCCCAATGAGATTTAAGCCAATGCCTGTATTCGTTGTTTTTGTAGCCCATTTGCTGATACACATGCAAAAAGAATTTACCGCGCACCCAATGATATCGAAATAAAATAACGCAAAATATAACTGAGAGTAAGTTTAGAAAAGTAAGATACCAGTACAAGAGTGTGTTATTAAACGGTGATTATTTGTGATTATAGAACAAGATTGTCGAATTTGATTGGAAGCAACGCTATATTCACGCCCTATTAGAGATTAAGTTTCCAAAAAATGGAGTAGAATATATGAAATTAATTATCCCAATGGCGGGACGGGGAACACGTGTTCGCCCACACTCGCATACCGTACCGAAACCATTATTGCCCGTTGCAGGCACCATGATTATTGAGCGTTTGGTAGAGACTTTTGTTAGGACACTAGACCGCAAGATTGATGAGATTGTGTACATTCTTGGACCCGATTTTGGGCAAGATATTAAAGATCAACTTACGGTAATGAGCGACCGACACGACGCCACAGCCACATTCCGCGTTCAATTCACTGCGCTAGGCACAGCCCATGCGGTTTCTTGCGCAAGCGAAGATTTAGATGGCGAAGTAATTGTTGCCTTTGCAGACACACTATTTGATAGCAAAGAAAAATTCAACCTCGATGGTGCCGATAGCGTTATTTGGTTAAAGCAAGTGGATGACCCTTCACGTTTTGGCGTTGCCATTCATAAAAACGACACTATTACAGGTTTTGTTGAAAAGCCAGAGGAATTTATTTCTGACTTGGCCATTATTGGTGTGTATTATTTTAAAGACGGACAAGATCTAAAACGCCAAGTTCAGCGCGTGATGGACGATGATGCTAAAGGTCCTGGGGGCGAATATTTCTTAACAGTAGCTTTAGACAACATGATTAATGAGGGGAAAGTGTTTAAGATTGCTACCGTAGATGAGTGGTTAGATTGTGGAACGCTCCCTGCTTGGTTAGAAACTACTGGAGAGATTGTAGCAAAAGAAAACCATCCTTACGATGAGAAAAATTATACTGCCACAAAAATAATTCCACCAGTATTTATTGCTGATGGAGTAACTATTGATGGTAGCGTAATTGGCCCGAATGTAAGCATTGAAGCTGGTGCGCATATCGTAAACTCAAGAATTGAGAATACCATCATCCGCGAAAACGCTAAGCTGAAAGATGTAGAAACATCAGGCTCTACTATTGGTGCAAACACAACACTTACCAATGTAAAAGGTAAAGTTGATGTAGGCGATCACTCAGAGATTACAATTCTGTAGTTAACAAGAGATGTGAGGATTGAGCCCTAAGCTTTGAGGCTTAGTTGTCCGATCCATTATATTATAATAGCTCAGTTGAATAACTGAGGAAATTATATGGCAGGTATCTTTTTAAGATGCCTGCCTTTTTTATATAAAACAGCCAAGGATAACGATTAACAATTCCTGAACGTTAAGCTTTAGTATTGTTGGATTTGTTTGGGCTAGTTTTGAGTTTGTTAAAAGCTTCGGTGTTTCCAATGGCATGGAACGAGCTAGCTTCATTCTGAGAACTATGAAAGAGTGATTAATCGACCCGATTATAAGAGTCCTGAGGAGTTTTCTTTATATGTAAAGTAAGCTACGGAAGAGAAGGCTAGCCTTCTCTTCCGTAGCTTAGAATATTGTTAAAAACTTTTTTTATTTATTACCTTGAAAGGTATCAATAAAAAATAATTGTTTATATGAAAAAGCGACTTCTCGTGTGCTTTCTATTATTGTTGGATATTCAGATTAATATACAAGCACAACATAATATCGAGTCAAATGTGATCTTACATTTTGAGGAAGATTTTATATCAAACAGCGCTGTAACACTAGGAAATCCACTTAAAAAACTAGGAGTTAACTCTGACGAAAGTTTTATTAGCCGTAGTATGATAACTCCTACAAATGGATCTGGAGTAGCTATTCAGAAGAAATTGTATTCAGATGTTCAGGTTACAGATGGGCTAATTGCTTTTTATAAGTTTGACGGAAACCTAGAAGATGAAAGTAATTTTAATAATGATGCTCAGTCGGCGGGCTATGAACTTGTTACAGACCGTTTTTTAAAGCCACTCAATGCTGTTTACTTAAACGGGGAAGAGCAATTTATACAAGTGCCTGGAATCATACCATTAAGCGATTTCCCAATGTCCATTAGTATGTGGTTGAAGCCCGACGATTTGGAAAAACGACATCAAACTATTTATCGAAGAAATTTAGACGAAAAAGGTATTATTCTTAATATTTTAGATGATGGAAGAATTCAATGTAATTTGTTTAGAGAAGTATCTGTTGGTGATGATGGTAGTTCAAAACAAACTAGTCACAATATAAGTGAATCAAGTAATCAAAATACCATTCAAGCTAATAAATGGACTCATTTAACTATAAAAGTGAATGCAAATCTTCAAGCTGAATTATTCTTAAATGGTGAATCGGTTGGAATGTCGCGATATTCTGATAGCAATGATTTTGATCCTGTTGAAAATCAGCCAGATTATTTTGGATCGTTTTACTTTAAAACTTCAGATAGTTCTAATGGGAATTACTATAAAGGAGTAATAGATAACATTCGAGTATATGACAGAGAGCTATCAAATGGGGAAATTAATGACATTTATGACTCTGAATCTGTTCCATCTGGCCCAACTACTACGTTTAGCATTGATAATACCCATGATTATTACTTTAGATATGATAGTGAGATAGAAATTGATTTCACAAAATCTATTTACTCGCCTTCATTAGCTGGAAATGCACCATTATATAATCTGACGCTGGATAGATCCATAAATAAAACCTCATCTTTTTCTGAAGATCAAAAACGAGTTTACTGGACTCCAGTTTTTCAACGATATATTTTACCAGGAGATAGTTTAAGAGCTACATTTAAGGCTAGCTTTATAAATGGTCTGTTAGGTACTGATGGGTCCTTTTTAGATGGAGATGGTGATGAAGTTGCCGAAGGTTCACCGGCAGATGATGCTATCATTGACATATACATTGCACAACTTAGCGATATGAATACTGATGGGTCCACTAATCTAGTTGATCTTATTGAATTAAGAGATGCCTGGAAAAGTGCTTCTTCAACCACATTTGATATCGGACCAGCAAATGGAGAAGCCCCAAGGTTTGAACCAAAGCTAGATGGTAAATTTGATAATGAAGATATTGAAATTTATCGAGAAGACTGGGTATGGTATATGAATACAAAACCTGAGAGATCAGTTTTAGTAATTGAATCAAGTGAATTCAGGTCAATTAATGAGAGTTTGAGAATTAGCCCGAATGCTGACACTCTTGAAATACTTTATAATCCAGTTGATCAAGTTTCAACAGTTGAGATACGGATTGAGTTTAATGAGCAACTATTATCTCAAAGTGATATCAAATTTAGAAAAAGTGACTTTCTTGGAAACATGGATGTAGAAAACGGTTCTATTTTATTAAGTCATTTCAACGAAGTAACAAATACTCTTTATTTACAGTGTGCATTTTACAGTGATACGATTAATCAAACAAACATAGAGTTCGGATTTATTGATGGCATTGATAAAGCATTATTTAGTGATGCACAACAAATTGAAATTTACGTTGCAGAAATTGATAATCAAGGACGAGTATATATTGGAGAGGAAGATTATACACAAGTAGTTGAAGTTTTAGAACCAGTTATGTTGGTAAGCCCAACAAATACAAAAATTAATACGTCTATATCACCAACTTTTGAATGGAATAAAATTGATCAGGCTGATGATTATCAATTTCAAGTTTCAAGTAAGTCTGATTTCTCATCATTAATTTTTGATTCTGTACTCGCCGATACCACGCTAAACTTAGAGAATGCATTAGTACACAACACAAAATATTACTGGCGTGTCAAAGCAATTAATGATCTCGGAGAAGGTTTTTGGAGTGATACTTTTGAATTTACAACAATAATTGAGTTGCCTGAAATAGTTACTTTGATCAGTCCTAATAATAATGCGGATGGTGTATCTAATAGCCCTTCATTTGTCTGGAATAGAGCATCCAGAGCTACACGCAATATCTTACAATTGTCAGATGAATCAGATTTTAGTAGTATTCAAATAGATTCAATATTAAGTGACACATCAATATCACTACAACAAAACCTTTTTAAGGATACTGACTATTATTGGCGTGTTAAAGCAATTAACGATGGTGGAGAAAGTGAATGGAGTGAAATTTGGACTTTTAAAACTGTTATTGAAGTACCAAATATTAGCACTCCATATAGTCCTGAAAATGGTGCTGATATAAGCACCTTGCAACCTAGTTTTATTTGGTCTAAAGCGGTAAGAACAAATAGTTATATATTTCAATTGACTGATACTCAAAATTTTGCTTATTCATTAATAGATTCTGCGGTAACTGATACAAGCTTTATACCTGTTACCAAATTAGAAAATACCACAAAGTATTATTGGAGAGTAAAAGCAATAGGTAGCGGGGGGGAAGGCGAATGGAGTGAGATATTTAATTTTTTTATACCTAATTCTGTATCAATTGAAACTGAGGATATTCCAATTGATTATGCCATATCACAGAACTACCCAAACCCCTTCAACCCAACTACGCAGATAAGCTACGCCTTACCAGAAGCTACTGAAGTAAGACTAGATGTTATAAACATGCTTGGGCAGCAAGTAGCAACCCTGGTGAATGAGCCAAAGAGCGCTGGGCGATATATAGTCAATTTTGATGCTTCCCAGTTTTCAAGTGGGGTATATTTTTACACGATACAGGCTGGGGAGTTCCAGCAGACTAAGAAGATGCTGTTGATAAAATAGTCTTAGACCTGGGTTTTCTGTGTCCCTGAGAGCTTTATGAGGGAGATAGAGATAGAATTTTATTATATCAGTTGGGCAATGTTAAGAAATGAACAACCCCATGAAGTTGCTGTCTAGGTTCAAGTTTGAAGTGCAACAATTAGGGATGATTTTCATACCATGTATCCCAAGCAAGAGCTTGGGAGAGAGATTTTGGTTTGGAAGTTTGGGAATCGAGTTTTTTTGCATATCAATCCATAATCTAACACTCCTAATTACCAGTATTCGCAGTCGGATTAACTAGCATCTCCAAGAATATCCACGGGGCTTTTTATGTAGTTACCGCCCTTATTAATCACGTGTGTGTAAATCATCGTGGTTTTTAGGTTTTTATGGCCGAGTAGTTCTTGCACCGTTCGGATATCGTATGAACTTTGGAGCAATTGAGTTGCAAAACTATGCCGAAAAGTATGTGCGGATATTTTTTTGTTGATGCCTGCTTTTATTGCAGCTCGTTTAATTTCCTTATTAATCCAAGAAACAGAAATATGAAAGCGATGGATGAGCTTTGTGCGCGGATCTGCTGCTCTACGTGAGGATGGAAACAGATATTGCCATCTAAGTTGGCGGTTTTCGTTTGGATATTTTGTTGCAAGTGCTTTGGGCAATAATGCAAATCCGTATCCCTCTTTTATGTCCTTACCATGAAGCAGCATCACTTTTCGAATTTGATCTTTTAATAAGGAAATGGCTTTTTTGGGGAGCAATGTTACTCGATCTTTATTTCCTTTACCAGAGCGAACCCAAAGTTGTTGGAACTCGAAATCCACATCTTGAACTCTTAGGCGTAAACATTCTGAAACGCGAAGGCCAGAGCCGTACAAAAGCAACGTTATCAGATAAGGCAATCCATCAAGATGAGCTAATACGCTCATTGCTTCCTCTTGTGAAAGTACTACAGGAAGTTTTTCGGGCATTTTGGCTCTTTTGAGTTTGTTCAAAACCATTAATTTTTTACCCAATATGTGTTTATAGAGAAAAACCAGTGCCGATAATGCCTGATTTTGAGTAGATGCGGCCACCATTCTAGTATTTGCAAGATAATTCAGGTAATTCTCAACGTCAGAATCGCCCAATAGATTGGGGTGTTTGGTGCCATTAAATTTAATGTACCTAACCATCCAATTGATATAAGCCTGCTCAGTTCTATAGCTATAATTTCGCCTTCTGATTTCGGAGCGCACCTGCTCCAACAATTTCGACTTGCCCATTACCGCTTGTTTTTAGGATTCGATTGTATATATTAGAGCGGTGAGCGAGGAAGTCCTTACAAAATTTGTGGATTTTATCAGGACTAATTTCATCAGATTTGGTTCTGATAACCTCTCAAAACATTAGTTTATGCTGTTGAAAGAGGGTTTTCTGGATTTTATCGGGACTAAACACAAAAATCCTTGTTCGAATAATATAATGTTAGGTGTACTTACAAAATGGATGAAACTCAAAAAGCATCAGAAAGAATTCTGAGCCTTAAAAGAACTCTTAAATACAATGAGAAACAGCTTCTAAAACAAGGGATAGTTTATCCTGTTATTAAATCCGTTCGTAAACGAGCTAAACGTTTTTATCATTTTGCAATATTAACTGCATCCTTCATAATTATACTGTCTATTATTAGAGTAGCTTTTGCCCAAGTTTCCTTTATTTCAGTGCTTTTTTCAACTGGCTTTGGGATATTTTTGGCTTACTTCGTACGTACAAATTATAACCATATTGAGAAAACTCTTGTAGAATCGGAATCATTACTAAAACATAAACCGTACACCTAACAAGCGTTTCAAGGCTGACTCGGGTATTGGCTCCGCAATTAAAAACTTTTTGCTAATCCATTAATTCTGTTACTTTCCGTTCAACCGAAAACCCTCGCACCTTAAACGCGGGAACGTTATGCGCCTGGTCAGGCTCGCTTTTTCTGTGGGTAAATGTGCGGTGCTTTTTCTCGTTTCTTTGCTAATAAAGTAATCCGTCCGTTGTTTGTGGTTTGCCACTTTTTCATTCCTTATCTGCACCGTTACTTTTAAGAATTTCTGTAAAGGTTCAGCATTCTAGTTTATTCCAGAAATCCGTTTGTGCTCGGGGCGTTGTTTAAAAAGCTTATAGAACATTCCGAGTGTGCCTGCCCAGTCAACACCCAAAATAACGGGTTGCAACAATGCATTGCTTTTACTACATTTAGCGCTAGTTCTTGGGGCGTCAGTTTTCACATAACAAGCGTTTCAAGTCGGACTCGTTTAGGGTTCGGAAATCAATAATTTTAACTCGACTCGCCGCTTAAACGCAGGGTCGTTATAGGGCTTAATAGAGTATCTCAAATGGAAAAAGAACTTTTGAATTCTGAAGCTGAAAAGGCTACAAAGATGCTTCAAGGAAAAACGGTTTCTAAAATATTGCGCTATCAAAAAGCCGAGGTTTTAATTGAATTTTCAGACGGCTCCAGATTATATGTAGATAAAAGTGACAACGGATTAGAATTATCCATCACTGGAATTAATTATGGAGTCATACGCCTTTTAGAATGGTATCCATTAGAAGGAGAAGATGAATCAATAATTGGTGAAGAAGAACTAAATGATATTTCCCTTGAAGAACTTAGAGAATTATTCGATGTAACTGTTGGTGAAACCGATGATCCTTTAATGTATCATGTTTATCTCATTGATGAAAAGCATCTTGCCAGAATTCAAAAGTCTGTTTCTCATGCAATAGATTTATCTCAATTTGAATATTGTATTGCAGCATATCAAAAAGAGATGTAATTCGCCCTATAACAAGCGTTTCAAGCGGACTCGGTTAGGGTTCGGAAATCAATAATTTTAACTCGGCTCGCCGCTTAAACGCAGGGTCGTTATACTGCTCTAAAACATGAATCGATTTAAATTCAGCAGGCAAAAGATTTCAATACAAGAGATTGGAATCTTTAAGTTTTGGAGTGGTTTATTAGTTGGTATCTCAGCTTCTGTTATCCTTTCTCTTTTTTTCAATTATGGCAGAGAATCTTTGCGGGTTTTTACTACGTTGAGAGCAGACTTATTAATTATTTCAGATTCTGCCTTTCAGTTTTATAATTACTTCTTTGCTTCCTTTGCTACAACATTGGGTCTTTGTTTTTGTATCGCCATTTGGTTTGCCGGGAGTAAAAATCTGTCCAGAAGAAAGCAACTCTTTCAAAGGCTAAGCCTCACTTACCCTCTTCTGATCTTTGGAATGGCAATCATGTTTGTCGTCCGATTAGGTAGCTTGTTTACATTCCTTCCGCTTGGACTTGATGGCTATGAGAATCATTTGAATTTGATAGAACAAACTGGATTCATTTTATTTCTTTTACCCGTTAATATTTTTTTGATAGCCTGGTTTCAAACTCGGCTTGTTTACAAAACAGGCAAATGGATATTCTCTTCATTACCAATATGTATTATCATTATAATCAGTTTGGCAAAGATTACGGCTGTAGATCGATCGATAGTCAATAACCTGTTTTATTATGATCTGTATGAGGAAGAGTTTGAATACATAGATCAACAAATTCAAAAAGCTGAAGAATTATATCAGGTTAAATACTCCGAAGAAACACTCCGGACTTTAAAAAAATGGAACACTGAAAGTTCTTACAATCTTGTATCCGATTTAAAACGATCTTTCGAAAGTAACAGGGTCGTAACAATGGATTCCATTATTCTGGCGAAAATCGCTGTTCATACTCTCAAGTTAGATGGAAAACCTGATTTCGATTATCAAAAGAATGAATTTTACTGGGACTATCCTCTTCCGAGTTCCATACTTCATCATATAAAGTACTTTGACTCATCAACTGCTGAAGTATTCGAATTAGTTAAACTTTTTAGAGAAGAAATTAAACTGATCAATAGCCCTGTAAATTCATATGGAGATTCACTAGAACAATATGATCGAAAAGATTATCAAAGAAGAGCATTTCTTAGAAATCATTTAACTAAGAATATATACAACGAAGCAGATTCTATCAGAAAAGAAATTCTAATGGATTCCAACCTTTCTATTCCTGACTCTCTTTTACCTGCTTTACATCAAAATTATCGAAGACCAACATTTGATGATTATTAAATACTTAACTCACAGTATAACAAGCGTTTTAAGTCGGACTCGATTAAGGTACGGAACTTTATTAATTTTAACTCGGCTCGCCGCTTAAACGCAGGGTCGTTATGTGCCTGGTCAGGCTCGTTTTTTCCGCGGGTAAATGTGCGGTGCTTTTTCTCGTTTCTTTGCTACTAAAGTAATCCGCCCGTTGTTTGTGGCTTGCCACTTTTTTATTCCCAGTCTGCACCGTTCCTTTTAAATATTTCTATAAAGGTTCAGCATTCTAGTTTATTCCAGAAATCCGTTTGTGCTCGGGGCGTTGGTCAAAAAGCTTATAGAACATTCCGAGTGTGCCTGCCCAGTCAACACCCAAAATAACGGGTTGCAACAATGCATTGCTTTTACCACATTTAGCGCTAGTTCTTGGGGCGTCAGTTTTCACATAACAAGCGTTTCAAACGGACTCGGTTAGGGTTCGGAACTTTAATAATTAAAACCAGACTCGCCGCTTAAACGCAGGGTCGTTATGTGCCTGGGCAGGCTCGTTTTTTCCGTGGGTAAATGTGCGGTGCTTTTTCTCGTTTCTTTGCTACTAAAGTACTTCATCCGTTGTTTGTGGCTTGCCACTTTTTTATTCCCAATCTGCACCGTTGCTTTTAAGAATTTTCGTAAAGGTTCAGTATTCTAAGTTATTCTAGAAATCCGTTTGTGCTCGGGGCGTTGGTCAAAAAGCATATAGAACTTTCCGAGTGAGCCTGCCCAGTCAACATCCAAAATTACAGGTTGCAACAATGCATTGCTTTTACCACATTTAGCACTGGTTCGTGGGGCGTCAGTTTTCACATAACAAGCGTTTCAAGCGGACTCGGTTAGGGTTCGGAACTTTAATAATTTTAACTCGGCTCGCCGCTTAAACGCA